>NZ_RDQE01000005.1:0-192510 GCF_003697845.1 Halobellus captivus
ATCTCGTCTAAACAGCCGCCGAGGCGGGCGTTTTTGGGCATAAATCACTTTGAAAACGCACCGCCTCACCTTTCAATCCTTATCTGAACACCGCCCACGGCTGCGGGTCAACCGTTAAGTCGCGGTCGGTCGACCGTGTAGGTAATGTACGACCCCGAAGAGCTGGCCGAGATCCGGGAGGCGAAGGAGTCCTGGGAGGCGGGCACCTACGGCGACACCGTCGATCGGTTCGGGGAGCGCGAGGCGGCGTTCACGACCGACACCGGCGGCCAGTCCGTCGACCCGCTGTACACCCCCGCGGACCTCCCGGACCACGACTACCGAGAGGACGTCGGGTTCCCCGGCGAGGAGCCGTACACCCGCGGCGTCTACTCGACGATGCATCGCGGGCGACTGTGGACGATGCGGCAGTACGCCGGGATGGGGACCGCCGCCGAGACCAACGAGCGGTTCCGGTACCTCATCGACGAGGGGTCCTCGGGGCTGTCGATGGCGTTCGACCTCCCGACGCAGATGGGGTACGACTCCGACGCCGCGATGGCCGAGGGGGAGGTCGGCCGCTCGGGAGTCGCCATCGACACGCTCGACGACTTCGAGACGGTCTTCGACGGGATCCCGCTCGACGAGGTGTCGACGTCGATGACGATCAACGCGCCGGCCGCGGTTCTGCTCGCGATGTACGTCGCGATGGGCGATACGCAGGGCGTTCCGCGGGAGGAACTCCGCGGAACCATCCAGAACGACATCATGAAGGAGTACGTCGCGCGGAACCTCTACATCTACCCGCCGGAGCCGTCGATGCGGCTCATCACCGATATCTTCGCGTTCTGTGCCGAGGAGGTCCCCGGGTTCAACACCATCTCCATCTCCGGGTACCACATCCGCGAGGCGGGCTCGACGGCCGCCCAGGAGGTGGCGTTCACGCTCGCGAACGGGATCGAGTACGTCGAGGCCGCCCTCGACGCCGGGCTCGACGTCGACGAGTTCGCCCCGCAGCTCTCCTTCTTCTTCAACGCCCACAACAACGTCTTCGAGGAGGCCGCGAAGTTCCGGGCTGCCCGCCGCATGTGGGCGGGGATCATGGACGAGCGGTTCGACGCCGAGGACCCCAGATCGAAACAGCTCAAGTTCCACACGCAGACCGGCGGCTCCACGCTCACCGCCCAACAGATCGAGAACAACGTCGTCAGGGTGGCCTACCAGGCGCTCGCGGCGGTGCTCGGCGGTACACAGAGCCTCCACACGAACGGGAAGGACGAGGCGCTCGCGCTCCCGACCGAGCAGTCGGTCCGGACCGCGCTGCGGACCCAGCAGATCCTCGCCCACGAGTCGGGCGCGGCGGACACGATCGACCCGCTCGCCGGGAGCTACTACGTCGAGAATCTCACCGACGGGATCGAATCGGAGGCGTTCGAGATCATCGAGGAGATCGACCGTCGCGGCGGCGCGCTCGAGGCGGTCGAGAGCCAGTGGGTCCAACGGCAGATCCAGGACGTCGCCTTCGAGCGCCAGCGGGAGATCGAGGAGGGCGAGCGCGTGATCGTCGGCGTCAACGAGTTCCAGGTGGACGAGGAACCCGAGATGGATCTAGAGGAAGTCGATCCCGAACAGGAGGCCGAACAGTGCGAGCGACTCCGGGGGGTGAGGGACGACCGCGACGACGAGGCCGTCGAGGCCGCGCTCGCGGCCGTCAGGGAGGCGGCCCGCGGCGAGGAGAACGTGATGCCCCCCGTCGTCGACGCGGTGAAGGCGTACGCGACCGTTCAGGAGATATCGGACGTCTTCCGTGACGAGTTCGGCGAATATAAGCCGGGTCGATGACGGCAGCCGACCAGTCGGCGACGACCGAACGGAACGATCCACCGTCCAGACGGCGGTTTCTCGCGGCGTTCGGGGCGGTCGCATCGGCGTCGACCGCCGGCTGTAGCGGCGGGTTTCCGGGGCGCAGCTCCGACGACTCCGACGACTCCGACGGTGACGACGACCCCAACGAGGTGATCGTCGAGAACGCCACCGCCTCGGCGGCCGAGATCGCGGTCCACGTGACGGACGCCGACGGCGGGACGCTCTTCGGCCACGTGTTCGCGCTCGGACCAGAGCGGATCGCCTCGCGTGAAGGAACGGAGGTGACCCCGGCAAGGATACGGGCGTTCACCCCGACCGGCGTCTCCCACGCGTGGGAGTACGATCCGAACCTGCCGATCGAGTTCGAGTGTGACCCGAAGGACGTCGGCCTCACCCTCCGGGAGGACGCGGTCGAGCCGTGGTACGACTGTTGAACGACCGCCGCCGGCGACGGGACGGAAATCGAGGCCTTCTCAGGTTCTCGGAGCGGAACCCTCGAGATCGAGGTCCTATCGAAGCCGTACCGCCGTGCCGTACGCCAGGATCTCCGCGCCGCTGTCGGCGATGGACGAGGTGGTGAACCGGACGTTGATCACTCCGTCGGCGCCGAGGGCCTCCGCCTCCTCGATCATCCGTTCTTGCGCCTGGTCACGCGCGTCCGTCATCAGCTCGGTGTATCCCTTCAACTCGCCGCCCGCGAGGTTCCGGAGACCCTGCGTGATGTCGCGGCCGAGGTTCCGCGCGCGGACCGTGTTCCCGCGGACGAGACCGAGCGTCTCGGTCACTTCCTTTCCGGCCACCGAATCCGTGTTGGAGAGCTCCATGGACTCCGTACGTCGGGACGTCACTTAACTCACGGCGGCGCCCGCTCCGAACCCCACTCGAGAACCGGCCCGTGACCGGTCGCGGTCAGTTCGCGCCGCGAACGACGTGGCCGTACTTCAACAGCGCGACGAACACCGACCCGCCGACCGCGTTGCCGACGGTCGCGAGCCCGAGGAACCAGAGATAGTCGGTGAGGGTGACCGCGGGCGAGACGAACAGGCCGAAGAGCACCTCGACGTTGCCGGCGATCGAGTGCGGCAGGTGGAGCAGGCCGATCGTCCCGGCGACCACCCAGACCAGGATCAGTCGGCTCGTCGTCTCCTGGGCGGCCGTGATCAGCCACGCCAGAAGCCCCATCAGCCAGCCGGCGAAGACGCCGCCGACGAACAGCCACGGTAGGTCGTGGCTGACGAGTTTGATCGCGATCTCCGCGAACGCGTCGGGCGAGACGACGCCGAGCCCGGGCATCAGGAGGACCACGAGCTGGGTGAAACACAGCCCGCCGACGAGGTTGCCGGCGTAGACGAGCCCCCAGAGCCGGCCCAGGTCGCGGAGCGACGCCTGCCCGTCGAGGACGGGGATCACCGCCAGGGTGGTGTGTTCGGTGAAGAGCTCCGACCGACCGAGGATCACGAACATGAACCCGATGGAGTAGACGCTGGCCAACAGTAGCTCGGTCGTGAGGTCGCCGAAACTCGCGGGCGAGAGCGTCAACACCACCGCCATCATCAGCGGCCCGAACCCGATGTCGAGCCCCGCCGACAGTCCCGAGAGCAGAAGGCCGGATCGCTCGCGGTTCATCTCGTGAAGCGCGGTTTCGAGGATCGAGTCGAGGATGCTCCGGGAGGTCTTCTGTTCGGTCGACGCGTCGGCGCTCTGGTCGGACACGGCTCGTCCGGACTTTCTCGTCCGCTCACCCAAGTCTTTCCATCGGGGCGGTTCCGACCGCCGGCCACGACCCTGACCGGGGATCGACCCGCTCGATCCCTATAAGTCGTGAGGGGACGACCGGGGAGCCGTGCGCTTCGATCACGCCGGCATCGCCACGCGCGACGCCGCCGACCTCGCCGAACCGTTCGCGGACCTCCTCGACGCCCCGGTCGTTCACGAGGAGACGTTCGACGGGATGGAGGTCGTCTTCCTCGAACTCGACGGCGGCGGATTCCTCGAACTGTTGGAGCCCACCGAGGGAGGGGCCATCGCCGACTACCTCGACCGCGAGGGGCCGGGGATCCACCACGTCGCGTTCGCGACGGACGACCTCCCGGGAGCGCTCGACCGCGCCCGCGACCTCGGCGTCGACCTCGTCGACGAGGAGCCACGGCCCGGCGCGTGGGGCCACGAGGTGGCGTTCCTTCACCCCCGATCGACCGGCGGGGTGCTCGTGGAGTTCGTCGAGAAGTGAGGAACGGGACGGCCCGATCGTCGCAGGCGGCGGTTTCAGTTACGCGTCGTCTTCGTCGACGCCGTCCGCGAGTTCGGCCGCGATCCCGGTGTAGCCGGCCGGAGTCAACGCCCGGAGTTCCTCGCGCACCGCCGGGTCGACGTCGAGATCGTCGAACAGCGCGCGGAAGTCCTCGAGGGTGACCCGCGAGCCGCGGGTGAGCTCCTTGACTCGCTCGTAGGCGTCGGTGTCGCCCTCACGCCGGAGGATCGTCTGGACCGCCTCCCCGATGATCTCGGGGGTCGCCTCCAGCTCCTCGCGCATGACGGTCTCGTTGGGTACCACCTTCGAGAGCCCGTCGGCGGTCTTCGAGTAGCCGATCAGACAGTGGGCGAACGCGGCACCGACGTTGCGTTTCACCGTCGAGTCCGAGAGGTCACGCTGGAGCCGCGAGGTCGTCACGTAGTCGGCGAGGAACCGCAGGTCCGCGTTCGCCTTCGAGAGGTTGCCCTCGCTGTTCTCGAAGTCGATCGGGTTCACCTTGTGCGGCATCGTCGACGAGCCGGTCTCGCCCTCGACGGCGCGCTGGCCGAGGTAGCGGTCGGAGACGTACAGCCAGGCGTCGAGGTCCAGATCGAGAAGGACGTCGTTCACCCCGGACAGCGCGTCGAGGAGCGCGGCGAGGTCGTCACACGGGTTCACCTGCGTCGCGAGCGCGACGTGATCGAATCCGAGCCCCTCGACGACCGACCGCGAGACGCCCTCCCAGTCGACGTCGGGGTAGGCGGCGACGTGGGCGGCGTAGGTCCCGGACGCGCCGGCGAGCTTGCCCGAGAGGTCGTCGGTCGCGCTCTCGACGCGGCCGAGCGTCCGGCCGAGCCGCGCGGCGTAGACGGCCATCTCCTTGCCGAACGTCGTCGGCGTCGCCGGCTGGCCGTGCGTCCGGGCGAGCATCGGCGTGTCGCGGTGCTCGTGGGCCAGCTCCACGAGCGCGTCGCGCACCTCCCGGACCGCGGGCACGAGTACCTCACGGACCGCCGGCTCGACGAGCAGCCGGTGGGCGAGGTTGTTGACGTCCTCGCTCGTGAGCCCGAAGTGGATCCACGGGAACAGCGCCGTCGGGTCCTCGAGCGTCCCGGCCTCGCCGAGCTCCTCCAGACGAACCCGCAGGAAGTACTCGACGGCCTTCACGTCGTGGTTGGTCGCGGCGTACCCCGCCGCGCCCTCGACCTCCAGGTCCTTGATCAGTCGGGCGTCCTCCGCGGCGAACGACTCGTGGAGGTCGCGCAGGGCCGCGACGGCCGCCTCGTCGAGTGCGACGGGAGTCGCGTCGAGGCCGGCCAGTTCGATCAGGTACTCGACCTCCACGCGGGTCCGCGCCCGCATGAGCGCCGCCTCGCTCGCGTACGGCGAGAGCGGCGCGGTTCGGCCGGCGTACCGCCCGTCGAGCGGCGAGACGGCCGCGAGCGGATCGGCGCGCGAGAGTCCCGAGATCGGATCGTCGGTCATGTCCGCGAGTGCCCCCGGAGCGCGCAAAAGCGTGTCGATGGCGCTACCCACAGAGGTGTATAGTGTCGCCCGGTAAACGGCGATCTCTCGGCGAACCTGTCCGCGATCGTGTATACTCGGCCGCGGGCGACCGTAACGGATAAACGCGGCCGGTCGGAGGGATCCGACATGAAGATCGCCGGACTCGCCAGCAACCGGGGACGGAACCTGCGACATATCGCCGACGTCGCGCCGGGCGGCGCGGAGCTGTCGGTCGCCTTGACGAACCGCGAGGGCGCGCCGGTCATCGAGGCCGCCGCCGAGCGCCGGATCCCGACCGAGGTCGTCGCCCGCGAGGAGGGCGAGTCGCGGGAGAGCCACGAGCGTCGGATCCTCGACCGGTTGGCGGATTACGACTTCGATATCGTCTGTCTCGACGGCTACATGCGGGTCCTCACCGACGAGTTCCTCTCGGCCGCCCCGACGACGCTGAACGTCCACCCCTCGTTACTGCCGGCGTTCCCCGGCACCGACGCCCACGAGCAGGTGCTCGAGGCGGGCGTCAGGACGACCGGCTGTACCGTCCACGTCGTCACCGAGGCCGTCGACGACGGCCCGATCCTCACCCAGGAGCCGGTCCCCGTCTACGACGACGACGACGCCGCATCGTTGAAAGAGCGCGTCCTCCACGAGGCGGAGTTCACGGCGTACCCGCGAGCAGTCCGGTGGTTCGCGGAGGGCGCGGTCGAGATCGAGACGGACGAGGACGGGACCCCCGAGTCGGTGCAGATCGACGGCGACACCGGCGGTTCCTTCCCCGCCCGGCGGTTCGTCTCGGAGGACCGTGCCGACACGCTTCGCTACGGCGAGAACCCCCACCAGGACGCGGCGCTGTACGCCGATCCCGCCTGCGAGGAGGCGAGCGTCGTCGGCGCGGAGGGCTTGAATCCCGGCTCGAAGGGGATGGGATACAACAACTACAACGACGCCGACGCCGCGCTCGGACTGATCAAGGAGTTCGACGACCCCGCGGCCGCCGTGATCAAACACACCAATCCCGCCGGCTGCGCGACGAGCGACACCCTCGCGGACGCGTACGACCGAGCGCTCCGGACCGACGCCAAATCGGCGTTCGGCGGGATCGTCGCCCTGAACCGCCGGTGTGACGCCGACACCGCCGAGGCGATCGCGGAGTCGTTCAAGGAGGTCGTCGTCGCGCCCGGCTACACCGACAGCGCGCTCGACGTGCTCACCGAGAAGAAGAACCTCCGCGTGCTCGACGCCGGCCCGCTCGGCGACGGCGAGGAGCGCTTCTCCGAGCGCTTCGTCGAGAAGCCGATCGTCGGCGGGAGACTCGTCCAGGAGCGCGACCTCCAGTCGCCGACCGCCGCCGACCTCGAGTTCGTCACCGACCGCGAGCCGACCGAGGAGCAGGTCGAGACGATGCTGTTCGCCTGGCGGACGCTCAAACACGTCAAGTCGAACGGGATCCTGTTCGCGACCGGCACCGAGACGGTCGGCGTCGGCATGGGACAGGTCTCCCGCGTCGACGCGGTCACCCTCGCGGCGATGAAGGCCGAGAAGGACGCGGAGGGGAAGTCCGCGGAGGGCACGGTGATGGCCTCTGACGCGTTCTTCCCGTTCCCGGACGCGATCGAGGAGGCGGCCGAGGCGGGGATCGAGGCCGTGATCCAGCCCGGCGGCTCCGTCAACGACGAGGACGTGATCGCCGCCGCCGACGAACACGACATGGCGATGGCGTTCACCGGGTCGCGCTGCTTCCGCCACGACTGAGCGGGCTACCCGTCCGCCTCTGCGTCCGTCTCCAACAGCCCGTCGACCAGCCCGCGGAGCGTCGCGAGCGGGTACTGGCCGGGGGCGGTCGCGTCCGCCGCGTCGACCGGGGCGTACCCGATCCGCGACCCGTACACCGGAGCGACCGCGCGGGTGTGTCGACCGGGCTCGCCCATACACATCGTCGCGACGCGGTGGCCCGCCGCGGTCGCCTCGTGGGTCGCCCGCAACATCGCGAGCGCGTCCTCGCGGGCGTTCGCGGTGGTCGCCAGCTTCCCCACGTCTCCCTCGCTCGCCGCGTCCGCGAGCAGGTCCGAGAGCGTCCCGACCTCCGGCGTCGACTCGAAGTCGTGGACCGAGGCGATCACCGACACCCCCTCCTCGCGGGCGCTCTCACGCAGGGCAGTCGCGTGCGACCGCTCGCCCGTCGGCGCGTTCCCGCGGAGCGCGGCGAGCTCGACGTCGACCGCGACGACCGCGTCGTGTGCGATCGCCTCCGCGAGCGCGTCGTATCGGCCGAGGTCGGCCGCCTCCCCGCCCTCCCACTCGGCGCGGTTCGTGACGACGAGCGGGAGCGCCCCGTCGTACGCCGCGAGCTGATCCAGCGGGTCGGCGGCGAGGTCCATGCGGAACTCCACGGCGTCGGCGGCCTCGCGGGCGCGCGGCTCCGCGGACAGGTCGCCGGTGCTCGCCGCGAGAACGAACTCCTCGAACATGCTCGGGTCTTCGGCGGTCGGGGACTTAGCTCTCCCCGTCCGAGCGGGGCTCGCCGCCGGGGGGCTCGTCGGTTTGCGGTCCGGTGCGTGTCGTCCGGAGCCACCCGGCGACGACCGCGAGGAGTCCCCCGACGAGCAGGACGGCAGAGAGCGCGTCGAGGCCGCCGGCGACCCCGTCGACGCCGAGTGCGAGGATCGCGGCCCCGAGCGCCGTCATCGCGACCCCGCGGAACCGGTCGGGCGTCAGGCGACGGCCCGCGACCGACCGGGTCGAACCCGCCCCCGCGAGCAGGTACGCGACGCCGGCGAACCCGCATCCCGCGCCGGCGACGAGGAGGGCGACGCGGTCCCCGCCGGCGTCGGTCGTGACGAGGAACCAGCCGGCGACCGCGACGAGCGAGACGCCGGAGAGGAGGTCACGGGAACGGGGCATGGTCGTAGTGTCGTGTTCGGCCGGTAGAAGCGAACGGTTCGAACCGAACTTACGCGACGAGGCCGTCCTCGGCCTCGAGCAGTTCGTGGTAGCGGTTCCGGATGGTGACCTCGGAGATGTCCGCGACCTCCGAGACCGCGGCCTGCGTCGTCTTCTCGTTGGTGAGAAGGGCGGCGGCGTAGACGGCGGCGGCCGCGAGCCCGACCGGCGACTTGCCGCTGTGGACGCCCTTCTCCTTGGCGTTCTTCAGGAGTCCCTTCGCGCGCATCTCCGACTCCTCGGAGAGCTCCAGGTCGGAGGCGAACCGCGGGACGTACTGTTCGGGGTCGGCGGGCTTGACCTCCAGTTTGAGCTCGCGGACGACGTAGCGGTACGTCCGCGCGATCTCCGCCTTCTCCACGCGGGAGACGTCGGCGATCTCGTCGAGGCTGCGCGGGACGCCGGCCATCCGGGCGGCGGCGTAGACGCACGACGTGGAGACGCCCTCGATGGATCGGCCGGGGAGGAGGTCCTCGTCGAGCGCGCGGCGGTAGATGACCGAGGCGGTCTCGCGGACGTTGTCCGGGAGCCCGAGCGCGCTCGCCATCCGGTCGATCTCGCCGAGCGCCTGCTTCAGGTTGCGCTCCTTCGAGTCGCGTGTGCGGAACCGCTCGTTCCACTTGCGGAGCCGCTGCATCTTCTGGCGCTGGCGCGCGCCGAGCGAGCGGCCGTAGGCGTCCTTGTCGCGCCAGTCGATGTTGGTCGACAGCCCCTTGTCGTGCATCGTGTTCGTCGTGGGCGCGCCCACGCGGGACTTCTCGTCCTTCTCGCGGGAGTCGAACGCGCGCCACTCCGGCCCGCGGTCGACCGAGTCCGCCTCGACGACGAGTCCACAGTCGACACAGACCGTCTCGCCGTGTTCCTCGTCGTTGACGACCTGTCCGTCACACTCCGGACAGCTCAGCGTCTCGTCAGTGCCCTCCGATTCCTCCTCCGTCTCCCCACGGGTGCGACTCCCCCGGGTATGTAGTCGTTCGGTCATAGCTCTCTGTCCCCCGGTTTAATCGAGAACGCCCGGGAGCAGTCTTGTCCGATAAACGGGCGAACGTAACTTAAAGGACCCGGAACGTGTCGCCGTGCGGGCGACGAATGGACACGATCGATCACGACCGACTTCGGCGGGTTTCGAGGGAAGGCCCGCCGATCGCCCGGGCGATCCCTCGGAGGCCCGCCGATCCCGACTCGCCGTGGCCCGTCACGATCCGAACGTTTTCGAGCGACGGGGTGAATCCGTCACGTATGTCGGATCCACGCGTCGTCTCGCTCGCGCCGAGCGCGACCTCGACCCTCTCGGCGCTCGGCGCGGCCGAGTGCCTGGTGGGCGTCACCCACCACTGCGATCCGCCGCCGGAGTCCGGGGCGGCACACGGGACCGACCCCGTCGCCGTCGGCGGGTGGGTCACTCCCTCCCTCGACCGGGTCGCGGCACTGGATCCGGACGTGGCGTTCACGAGCGACGCCCTTCAGGCCGACGTCGCCGCCGACTGCCGGGAGCGGGGACTGGCCGTCGACCACCGGGAGCCGGCGACGCTCGAGGACGTGCTCGCGGACTTCCGGGGGATCGCCCGGACAGTTGGACGACCGGACGCGGGCGAGAGGCTGGCCGCCGACGCCCGCGAGCGACTCGAGGCGGTCGCCGACGCGACCGGGGACCGCCCCCGTCCCGTCGTCTACTGTGAGGAGTGGTCGGACCCGCCGATGGCCGCGGGCAACTGGGTCCCGGACGCGGTCCGCGCCGCCGGCGGCCGGTACCCGTTCGTCGAGGCGGGCGAGCGCTCCCGGGAGGTCGACCCCGCGAGCGTCGCGGCCGCCGACCCCGATCACGTCGTCGTCCACGTCTGCGGGCGCGGCGACCGGGTCGACCCCGCGAGCGTCGCCGACCGAGAGTGGATCGACGCGCCGGTTCACGTGATCGACGACGCGCTGTTGAACCAGCCGAGTCCCGCGCTGATCGACGGGATCGAGCGGCTCGCGGGACTGTTCGGCATCGACGGATACTCGTGACCCCGCGACCGACTCGTCGTATGCGAGTCGGCGTCGGCAGCGGAAATCCGGTGAAGCGACGCGCGGTCGAACGGGCGCTCGAGGCGGACGGAGACGTCGAACACGGGACCGTCGGATCGGTCGAGTCCGTCCGGGTCGACTCCGGCGTGAGCGAGCAGCCGACCGGCCACGCCGAGACGGTCGCCGGCGCGGAGAACCGTGCCGCGGCTGTCCTCGAGTCGGGTGAATACGACCTCGGCGTCGGCCTCGAGGGTGGCGTGGCCCGGTTCGAGGGCGTCGACGGGCTCTTCCTCGTGATGTGGGCGTCCGTCGACGACGGCGACCGCGTCGGCCGCGGGAGCGGACCGAGCCTCCGGCTCCCGGACGACGTCGCCGACCGCGTCGAGAGCGGGGCGGAGCTCGGCCCCGTCATGGACGACGTGCTCGACACCACGGGCGTCGCGAGACGCGGCGGGGCCGCGGGAGTGCTGACGAACGGCGGCGTCGACCGCGCCGGTGCGCTCTCGGCGGCCGTTTCCGGAGCGCTCGGCCCGTTCGTCTCCGACCTGTACTGACGGCGGGGCGTCCTCGGACGTGACATCGAGCGCCGATTCGGAGTTCGTACCGAAACGGACCGCCGGCGGAGGCCACACGGACCCGTTTGGCGTCGAAATCGCATGACGTAGCGGTGTTAACTCGGTCTACCAACCGCCTTTTGAGGACGCCTTTCCTGTGTGGTGACATGAGCACGGCACGCGTGGAGTCCGTCGCGGTCGAACCGTCCGGCCTCTCGGAAAAACAGCTCCGGATCCTCGAGTATCTCCGGGCCAACGCGGACGATCGGACCTACTTCAAATCGCGGCTGATCGCCGACGAGCTCGGCCTCTCCGCGAAGGAGGTCGGCGCGAACATGGGCGCCGTCGCCGACGCGGCCGGCGAGATAGACGTCGAGAAGTGGGGGTACTCCTCGGGCACGACGTGGATGGTGACGGCCTAGCGAGGAGCGCTCGTCGAACGCGAACGCGTCAGGGATCGTAGCTGACGAGCGAGGCCGCGTCGTCGGCGAACGCGACCGCGTCGGCGTCGAAGGAGTCGGCGTAGCGCACGACGAGCGTCAACAACCGCTCCGGTTCGGTCAGGACGTAGCCGTCGGTGCGGTCGAGGAGGTCGGCCGCGGCCAGCTCGCCCGCCGCGGCGCTTATCGTCGGCCGGGAGACGCCGAGCGCGTCGGCGAGCTCCGCGCCGGTCACGTCGGGGTCCGAGAGCAGCGCGAGGACCATTCCCCGCGGCGTCTCCCGGCGGAGGTAGCCGAGCGCCCGTTTGTCCAGGTCGTCGAACCGGCCCGCCGGGAAGTACCGGCGGTAGTCGGCGTCCTTTCGCGACTCGATCTCACCCGCCTCCTCGAGCTTCCGGAGGTGGTACTGCGCCTCGCCCGTGCCGAGCCGGAGGTCGTCACGGAGCTTCGAGAAGTGCGCGCCCGGCGTCGAGGGGACGTACCCGCGGATGGCCTCCCGGGTCTCGTTCGCGTCGTCCGCGGCGCTCGCGGATCCGACGAACGGGGCGGCCGCTCCGACGGCGGCGAACCGCCGCAGCGTCCGACGTTTCCGTTCGTCGACCTCCTCGGTCATCACCCGTGGTAAGCGGGTACGCGGCAAAAGCGCTTCGTTCGGATCGACGCCGGGGTGTCTGCGACGACCGACGGCTCAGGTCTCCTCCGCCGGCTCGACCTCGCCGTCGGGGACCTCCTCGTCCATCTCCTGGATGACCTCGTCGGCCGACCGGATGTTCGAGCCCGCGTCGCCGGACTTGACCGCCTCGGCCTCCTTCTCGAGCTCCTCGACGTCCATCTGGGCCGCCTCGTCGATCTGGCCGAGGATCTCGTCGATGTCGTCGAGCCCGAGCATCTTGCGGGTGTCGTCGTCGAACTCGAGGCCCTCGAGGCCGTCCATCTGCTGGACGTCGGAGCCGGAGAGTGCCTTGCCGTAGCGCCCGACGAGGCTCGTGAGCTCCTGGGGTAGCACGAACGTGGTCGACTCGCCCTTGCCGATCTCCTCCAACGTCTCCATGCCGCGCTCGATGATGGCCCGCTCGCCCATCGACTCGGCCGACCGCGCGCGCAACACGGTCGAGATGGAGTCCCCCTGCGCCTCGAGGATCTGGCTCTGTTTCTCCCCCTGCGCGCGGATGATGTTCGACTGCTTGTCACCCTCGGCCTGCTCGACGGCCGACCGGCGTTCCCCCTGCGCCTCGAGGATCATCGCCCGACGGCGACGCTCCGCGGAGGTCTGTTGCTCCATCGCCTGCTGGACGTCCTTCGAGGGGTTGACCTCGCGGACCTCGACGCTCTCGACGCGGATCCCCCACTCGTCCGTCGGCTCGTCCAGCTCCTTGCGGATCTTCGCGTTGATCTCCTGACGCTTGTTCAGCGTGTCGTCGAGCTCCATGTCGCCGAGGACGGCCCGGAGCGTGGTCTGTGCCAGGTTCGAGACGGCGTTCTTGTAGTTGTCGACCTCGAGGAACGCCTTCTTCGCGTCCATCACCTTGATGTAGACCACCGCGTCCGCGGTCACCGGCGAGTTGTCCCGCGTGATCGCCTCCTGACGCGGCACGTCCAGCGTCTGCGTCCGCATGTCGAACGCGTACGTCCGCGACACGAACGGCGGGATGAAGTTGATTCCGGGCTCGAGCAGCTTCCGGTACTCGCCGAACACCGTCAACGCCTCCTTGTCGTAGGCGTCGACGATCGCGACGGACTGCCAGAGCGTGACGACCACCAACATGAGAAACAGGAGGCCGACGCTCACCAGTCCGAAACCGGCTTGGAGGGGAAGTGGGTCCATGGCGTTGATTGGGCCATCGGAGGCTTAATAGTTCGCCTGTGACCGAACGTCGGAACGATCGAGCGCCGCCCGCCGCCGACCGCCGATAACAAACCCTAAAAGCGGGGTCGTCGACCGATCCGGTATGTCTCTGCGGGTCGGTCGGTTGGGTCTCGCCGACGCGGTCACCGTGGCCAACGCCGCGGTCGGCTTCCTCGCGGTCGTCGCCGCCACCGTCGATCCCGCGTTGGCGGCCCGACTGATCCTGTTGGCCGCCATCGCAGACGGGCTCGACGGGGTGGTCGCCAGACACCGCGGGTCGACGCCGGCGGGGCCGTACCTCGACTCGCTGGCGGACGTCGCGTCCTTCGGCGTCGCGCCCGCGACCCTCGTCGCGGTGATCGTCCTCGAAACCGGGCCGGTCGAAGACGGAACCCTCCTCGTCGCGTCCGGGATCGGAGCCGCCGCCCTCTTCGTCGCGCTGGCGGTCGCCCGTCTCGGACTGTACACGGCGTACGACAGCGGGAGTCGCGAGACCGTCGGGGTGCCGACGACGCTCGCGGCGACGGTACTCGCCGCCGCGGTGCTCGCGGGCTACACCAACCCGGTTCCGCTCGTCGTCGCGACCGCGGTCTTCGCGGTTCTCATGGGGTCGACGGTGACGTATCCCGACCTCCACGCGCAGGACGCGCTCGTGATGGGGTTCGTCCAGGCGGCGGTGGTCCTGACGCCGGTCGCGCACGCGCTTACGGACGTGTTCCCCCCGTGGATCGGCGAGGGGTTCGCGTTCGCGCTGTTGTTCCTCTCGGGTGGCTACCTCCTCCTGGGCCCGCACTTCTACTGGGGTGACGGCATCCGACCGCCCGAGGACGACATTGACCGGGCGTGACGCGCGTCTTGAACGTCGCTAACGGATGACGTTCGCCGTCAACGGGTGAACATCCACCGCTAACGGGTACGATCCGTTGCTAACGGCTGCGATCGGACGATAGCCGAAAAAGCAGATCCAGGCGGAAGCCGTTACAGGAGACCGTCGAAGTCCTTGTGGCGGGTGATGTCGACGCCCTCGTCGGTGACGACGGCGACGTTGATCCCGTTGCCGGACGCGAGGTCGCGCTCGACGGCGGACTGGATCGCCTTCGCGGCGATGGTCCTCGCCTCGTCGACGGTGACGTCGTCGTGATACTCCTGTTCTAAGACCCCGAGCGCGTACTGCGAACCGGATCCGGTGACGGTGTACTCCTCCTCGGTGGTCCCGCCGAGCGCGTCGATGGAGTAGATGTGGGCCCCCTCGTCGTCGACGCCGCCCAGGATCGGCTGGACGATGAAGAACGCGCCCGTACGGAGGAGGTTTCCGGTGAGCGTCGAGAGCGCCTCCATCGACATGTCCTTGCCGCGACGGGCCTCGTAGAGGTTGGTCTCCGCCTTGAGCGTGGAGATGAGGTTCTGGGCGGCGGAGACGGAGCCCGCGATGGTCAGCGCGCCACGGGGGTGGATCTCCTCGACCTTCTGGACGTCCTTCGAGGAGACCATCCCGCCGAGGGAGGCGCGCATGTCCGTCGCCATCACGACGCCGTCGGCAGTGCGGATGCCGACCGTCGTCGTTCCGGTCTTCATCTCGCCCTCGCCGTCGGCCTGTGCGGCGCGGCGCTCGCTGTGTTCGAACTCGCCGAGCTCCGGCCCGAAGACCGGCTGGTCGCGGCCGAGTTCGAGGGACGCCCCGTCGGAGAGATCGTCGGTCGGTGTTCGCATTACCGCCTCGTTGGCCCCTCGCGCTGATAAAGGCAACCCTTCGGGGACCCGCCGCCGGTTCCGACGACCATATCCGGGGCGGACGGCCGTCGAGAGACGATGCGGTCGCTGGTGGGGTCGAGACGGTCGCTGAGGAGTGACGAGACGGACGGAAAGACGGCGGAAAAACCGAACGTTCGGGTTACTCCTCGACGGCCTCGATCGCCTCGCCGGTGGTCTCGACGAGTCGGTGGATGGGGATGTTGATGCCGAGCTGCTTGCGGGCGAAGACGGCCACGGGGAACGCGGAGATCCCGATGGCAACGGTCGCCTGGTGGAGGCCGAAGAGGGCCGCCGTGCGGATGCGGTCGAACATGGGTCTTCGATAGCCCGCAGTCGAGGGACGTATATATACCTTGTGTCAGACGCCTCGTCACTACCCCGACGCAGTCATGCGATTTCTCCCGACTTACCCGATCCGTGAAACGTCCGCCGGAGATCGGCGATGGACGCGTATCCCAAGTCCGACGAACGCGGCTCGTTTCCATAACTTATGGGAATCCACCGGGACGCATGCGCCTACCTGTGGACGCCTCACCGATGGATACCGCCGGGTATCGAACGGGCTATTACGGGGCGACCGCATAGCTGGTCGCGTGCAGAACGTCACCGATCGCACGCGAAACCCGTTCGGGATGCGACCGGACTGTCCGTCGTTCGTCCCGGGGTACGGGGACGCCAACGCCGACTTCCACGTGATCGGCGACCATCCGGGCGTCCACGGCGGGGTCGAGGAAGGGATCCCGTTCACGGGGGAGCCCTGGTCGTCGGCGTTCCTCGGCGCGTTGACCGACGGCGACCTCCTCGCGACGATAGGGGAGGACGACGGGGGCGACAGGAGGGTTGAAGACGAGGACGTCGGGGAGAGCGAGGACCGCGACTCCGACCCGATCGTGACGAACCGGACGTTCCTCTCGTACCTCCATATGTGTCTCCCGGACGGGGAGCCGACGCCCACGTCGTACGACGACATGGAACGGTACTTCGACGCGGAGCTTCGGGCGATCGCCGCCCACGTCCTCCTCCCGGTGGGCGCGAGGGCCACCGACCACGTCCTTCGACAGTACACCGCCCGCGCCTGGAAGACCGAGGTCGACATGGACGCGCTCCACGGCGAGGAGCTGCTCGGGTCGGGATGGCTCGTTCTCCCGATCAAGGAGCCCGCAGCGTGGGACGACGGCGACGCGGACGAGTTAATCGAGGCACTCCGACGGCTTCAGTCGACCGACTTCCGGCGAGAGAGCGACCTCGGCCGCTTCATGGCCGGCAGCGACCCGTACCTGGTCAGATGAGTCGAGGGCGTCGTGAGATGAGTCGAGGGAGGTGACGCTCCCACACGCGAGACACGAGCCCCGCCGCGGAAGCGTCGAATTTCGACTCGAATACGAGGACAATATCGGACGTTCGTCCCGGAGAGCCCGATATCTACTCGACGATCGATGAACTTCACGCGATTCGGGTGGATATATTTGACACCACTGCGCGTATTTTATACGATACCCGACTTTCGTATCGACGACGCCCGGATCGATCGGGCGTCGGCCGCAGGACTGGTACTCCAACGCGCGGCTTGGTCAGACCGGCCCGCGCGGGCCGGTTTTCCGACGGAGTCGAGGATCAGACGGCGTGCCCCTCGAGCAGCGCGTCGACGTACTGTCCGACGTGGTCGTCCATCCGCCGCTTGAACCCGTTCTGCCGTGCGAGTCGGTCGATCTCTCGAGAGACGTACGTGCCGTACTGGACCGCCTTCTTGTCGGCCGTGCGCACCGACTCGGGAACGCGTCCGGTCGCGGCGCGACGGAGCGCCACCTTCCGCTCGTCGGCCGTCGCGAGCAGGTCACCGGGCAGGCGGAGCGCGGCGTCGACGACGCGGTCGTCCAGGAGGGGCGCGACGGGCTCGACCCCGGCGGCCCGCAGCGTGAGCACGTCGCGTTCGAGTTGACGGGGCAGCGTCCGGACCGTCTCGTCTCGCGCGCCCCGGACGGTGTCGGCCTCGACGCGGTGGTCGTTCGCGGGGTCGACGACCTTGCTGTAGCCGCCGAACAGCTCGTCCGCCCCTTGGCCGACCGTCAGGCGTTCGATCCCGTCGGCCGCGGCCGCCTCCGCGGTCAGGTACAGCGGAACGGCGATGTTGAGGTCCATGGGGTTCCGTCGACCGGTCGCGGCCGCGATCTCGGGGATCGCCCGCCGGAGGTCGTCGTGGGTGAGCTCGACGGTCCGCAGATCACGGTCCATCGCTGCCGCGGCCTCTCGGGCGGCCGCGACGTCGTGACACCCCTCGAATCCCGCGACGTAGCAGGGCACGTCGGGAACCGCGCTCGCGATGAGCGCCGAGTCGACCCCCCCGGAAAAGGCCACGGCGAGCCGACCGCTCGAGGTGGCAGCGTCCTCGACGGCGAGGTCCGACAGCGCCGTCTCGATCGCGTCGTCGACGGCGGCCCGTGCGGGTTCCGGATCCGAGGCGGGGAACGTCGGGAGCGACCAGCGACGCCCGGTTTCCGTCGCCGACACGACCGATCCGGCCGGAACCGGGTCCGGATCCCGGAGGCACCCCCGATCGAAGCTCCACGCGTCGGGATCGGTCGGGTCGGTCGCGTCGGCCTCGACGAACAGGGGCTGGCGGCCGAGCACGTCGCGGACGAGGACGGGATCGTCGGCGTCGTCCTCCGAGGCCGGGGGACTCGCGAGCAGGCCGGCGAAGCCGCGGGTCCCGGGAAGCGGGTCACGGTCGCGGACCGCGCCGGCGACGAGGCTCGCCGACGCGCCGCGGAGGCGGCTCTCGCCGGTCTCACCGTCTCGATCGGGAGTCATCGGAACTCGGCGATCGTCCGGAACGCCCGGCGTTTCGCCCCGCCGGCGAACTGTCGCAACGAGACGCGCCACGGGGTGCGCTTCCCGACGACGCTGGTCCGGCCGTCGGCGACGGCTTCGAGGATCGCGTCGGCCGAGCGCTCGTCCGCGCCGACCTCGGTGACCGCCTGGCCGACCATCTCGGAGATGTGCGCGTCGCTGCCGGCGGTCATGGGGAGGTTCCGGCGGACCGCGAACGTCTCCGCCTGGCGGTTCGCTCGGCCCGTGAAGAGCCGGGAGTTGTATACTTCGATCGCGTCGGCGCGCGCGAGCTGATCGTCGGAGACGTGCGCGGCGACGCCGTGGCGCGTCTTCTGGAAGGGATGTGGAACGACCGCGATCCCGCCGGCCTCGCGGATCCGGTCGAGCGTCTCGTCGAAGGGGAGTCCGCTGGGAACGAGCTCGTCGATCCCGAACGCCAGCACGTGGCCCGCGGCGGAGGTCACCTCCATGCCGACGATCCCCACGAGCCCGTACTCGGAGGCCTTCTCGGCCGCCTCGATGCTCGCGTCGATCTCGTCGTGGTCCGTGACGGCGAGCGCGTCGAGGTCGACCGCGGCGGCCTGCTCCAGGAGGAGGTCGACCGGGTCACGCCCGTCGTGGGACAGCGCCGAGTGGGAGTGCAGCTCGACCGATAGCACGCCCGGACGTTCGTGGCTGTCGATAAAAAGCACCCCGATACGAGCGGGATCCCGGATCCTCGCCGCCGACGGTAACGAAACCCGTTCGCGCGGACAAGAACACCCTTAAGAACCCCGACGGCGACCTCCAGGTGGGAACAGCACAGCTGCGGATCCGACTCGCCGGGGCCTCTTCACCCACGGCTTGGGAACGTAGCGGTGCACCGCCGCCTCCGACGACCGGGGCCGAGACGCCCGTTTCGCGGGCCCTCGCCGGAACCGCTCGCGTTCGCAAGCGTTCCGAGGTCCGGGTCGTGCGGAGTCGCGGTCACGTACTCGCGGTTGTGCCGTTCCAATTTCAAGACAATGGCACGAATGCACACGCGCCGTCGCGGTTCGTCCGGTTCGGACAAGCCGGCGACGGACGAGAACCCGGAGTGGAGCGACGTCGACGCCGAGGACATCGAGTCCCGCGTCGTCGAACTGGCGGAACAGGGCGAGGACCCGAGCGTCATCGGGATCAAGCTGCGCGACGAGGGCGTCAAGGGCGTCCCGGTACCCGACGTCAAACTCGCCACCGGCAAGAAGATCACCGAGATCCTCGAGGAACACGACGCCGAGTCCGACCTACCCGAGGACCTGCGGCACCTGCTGGCCCGCGCGGTTCGCCTGCGCGAGCACATGGCCGAGAACGGACAGGACCACCAGAACAAGCGCGCGCTCCAGAACACGGAGTCGAAGATCCGGCGCCTCGCGAACTACTACCGCGGCGACGAGATCGACGAGGACTTCGTCTACACCTACGAGAACGCCGCCGAACTCCTCGAGGAGTAAGGCCCGCATCGACCCGAACTCACCGACACACGCTCGTGACCGAGACCACCGCAGAACCCGGGCCCGCCCCCGACGCGCTCGCCAGCGTCCTCGCCGACGCGCCGTTCGTCCGGCTCGTCGCGACCGACGACGGCGACGCGCTTGCCGCGGCGGGAACGCTCGCCCGCGCGCTCCGCGAGCGTGCGGTGCCGTTTCAGGTCCGGATCGCACGCGATCCGGTCACCGACGCCGCCGGCGACGATGTCGCAGTGGCTCTCGGAGCCGACCGAGGTCCACACGCGATACCGGCTGGTCGACGACCCGCGAGCACGACCGCCTTCGCGGTCGCCCGCGAGTTGGGCGTCGATCCCGACCCGGTGATCGCGTTGGCCGGCGTCGTCGCCGCGGGCTCCGTGCCCGGGACCGACGGCTCGGGCGACGTGCTCGAGGCCGCGGAACGCGTCGGAGCCGTCACCCGGCGTCCCGGCGTGGCGGTACCGACCGCGGACCTGGCGGACGGGATCGCGGCCTCGACGCTTCTCCGGACGCCGTACTCCGGCGACGTCGAGGCGACCCGGGCCGCCCTCGCGGCGCTCGACCTCCCGGCGGAACTCGACGAGGACGCCCACAGGCGGCTCGCCTCGCTGGTCGCCGTGGACGTCGCCGGCGCGGAGGACGCGAGCACGCGGAGCGCGTCGGCGGTCGAGCGCGCGCTTCGACCGTACGCGATCGACTCGTCGGCCGGCCCGTTCGAGACGGTCGGCGGCCACGCCGACGTCCTCGAGGCCCTCGCGCGCGAGGAGCCGGGAACGGGCGTCGCGCTGGCGCTCGCGGCCGACCCGGGCGACGGGCTCCGGACGGCCGCGGTCGACGCCTGGCGGTCCCACGGAACGGCCGCCCACCGCGCGCTCGACGACGCGACGACCGGCCGATACGACGGCTGTCTCGTCGCCCGCGTCGACGCGCCGGCGAGCACGCTCCCCACGGTCGCCCGGATACTCCGGGACTTCCGGTCGCCGGAGCCCGTCGCGATCGTTCTCGACGAGTCGTCGGGACGGATCGCGGCGGCCGCGACCGAGGACCGCGGGATCGGCGACGCCTGCCGGTCGGCCGCCAACGAGGCGGGCGGCGACGGCTGGGGGGGCGGAACCCGCGGCGGGATCGCCGTCGACGGGGACCCGACGGACGCGCTGGCCGCGATCCGGGGGGCGCTATGACGGGCGACGAGCAAGCGGAGGCCGGCACCGCCGGCCCCGGATCCCGGACCGCGGCGGTCCGGACGACCCACGCCGACGCCGAACTCGTCGCCGACGCGCTCGCCCCCGACGACACCGACTCGATGGCGGTACGCGTCGACGGCGACGCGATCGACTGCCGGATCGAGCGGCCGACGACGGGCGGGTTGCGCTCGACCGTCGGCGACTACGTGGTGAACCTGCGGGTCGCGGAGCGGGTCATCGAACGGGCACGCGAACACCGAACCGCCGACGGGACGGCCGTCGACGCAACGGCTACCGACGAGTCGACCGCCGACGCGGCGGAGACACGAGACACCGACACGGACACACGACACACCGACACCAACACATGAGCGAACGATCAGTTTCCAAGAGCAGAGAACAGAAACGCTGGTACGACGTACTGGCACCCGAACAGTTCGACCGCGCGGAGCTCGGCGAGACCCTCGCCGAGGAGCCCGATCAGGTCATCGGCCGCACGATCACGACCACGCTGGGCGAGCTCACCGGCGACTCCAGCGCGAACAACACGAAGCTCACGTTCAAGATCACCGACGTGGGCAGCGACACGGCCTACACCGAGTTCATCAAGTACGAACTGACGCGCGACTACCTGCGCTCTCTCGTCCGCCGCGGCGCCTCGAAGGTCGAGGCGTCGATCACGGTCGTGACGACCGACGACTACCGGATCCGCGTCCAGCCCGTCGCGTTGACGACCAAGAAGGCGGACCGCTCCCAGGAGAAGGCGATCCGGCGCGTCATGATCGACAAGGTCCACGACGCCGCCGAGGAGCGCACCTTCGAGTCGTTCGTCGACGCGATCGTCGACGGAAACCTCTCGTCGGCGGTCTACGCCGACGCGAAGACTATCTACCCGCTGCGCCGCGTCGAGGTCCAGAAGCTGACCCTCGAGGCGCGCCCCGAGGAGATCGCCGCCGAGGAGGAGGCCGCCGTCGAGGTCGACGCCGACGACGTGGCGGTCGACGAGTAGTCGCGATCGACGAGCGGTCGCGGTCGACGACCACCCGTTTCCTTCGTTTATCATCCCCGGTGAGCGACGGTGCCGATCCGCCATCGACACGACGGAAACATCAGAAATACATTTATATATCTATTCATATATAAGATATCGAGATCGAATCGAGTGGTTGATGAAGACGGCATATATCGGAATTTATCGGCACGAAATAGTGATCTAGATCCAATATAGAGCGATAGAAATGAAAATAGAGATATTATTCTTACCTTGACGGATCTCTAATATAGATAAACTATCAAGTGTTTTCACTAACATAACAGATATAAAATACTTATGAGACGCTCATCCGGATCCCTCACGCGTTCGGTCCGGAAGCGGGGAGCGGTCACGGACGGTCACGGAGAGAGAGGGAGACGCTGGCCCGCGGAACCCCGCGGATCGGGGATCGCCGGAAACCATTATTGTGCGGGCGCGAAAACGGAGGGTATGTACGAGATCCTGGCCGCGATAGACGAGGACGCGGACGGAGTCGGCGCTCAGATCGACGCGATCGGGGAGATAGCGGAGGAAGCCGACGAGGTCGTCGTCCACCTCCTTCACGTGTTCACCGACAACCCGACCGGCGCGTCGGTCACGCAGGTCGACTCGGCCCGCGAGGCGATCAAACGGCTGAGAGAGCGCGGCATCACGGTTCATCCGGAGGAGACCAGCGGCGACCCGGCGACGCAGATCCTCGAACACGCCGAGCGGGAGGACGTCGACCAGATCTGCGTCGGCGGGCGAAAGCGGTCGCCGACTGGGAAGGCGCTCTTCGGCAGCGTCACCCAGGACGTGATCCTCGGAACCGAACGACCGGTCCTAGTCTGCGGACGCGGATCGGGGTCGTAGCCGCCTCGTCCCGGCCGAGGACCGTCGAGCGATCGCGACGATCCACGGTCACTCGACACGCTAATGTACGTGGTTACTCACGGTGTGAACGATGCGTGTAAGCGTACTCGGAGCCGGGACCATGGGCCACGGTATCGCACAGGTCGCCGCGATGGCGGGATACGACGTGACGATCCGCGACATCGAGGAGTCCATCCTCGAGTCGGGCGTCGAGGCGATCGAGTCGAACCTCCAGGGCGGCGTCGACAGGGACAAAGTGACCGAAGCGGAGAAGGCGGCGACCCTGGAGCGGATCGACACGACGACCTCGCTTCCCGACGCCGTCGGCGACGCGGAGTTCGTCGTCGAGGCGGTCCCCGAGCGGATGGACCTGAAACGGGAGACGTTCGAGGAGGTGGCCGCCAACGCACCGGCGGAGGCGGTGATCGCGACCAACACCTCCTCGCTCTCGATAACCGAGATCGCGAGCGTCCTCGACCGGCCCGGACGGGCGATCGGCCTCCACTTCTTCAACCCCGTCCACATCATGGGGCTCGTCGAGGTCGTCGTCGCCGAGCAGACCGACGAGGCGACGCTCTCGGCGGCGACGGAGTTCGTCGAGGCGATCGACAAGGATCCGGTGACGGTCACCGACTCGGCCGGGTTCGCCTCCTCCCGGCTCGGCGTCGCGGTCGGGGTCGAGGCGATCCGGATGCTCGAGGAGGGCGTCGCGGGACCGGAGGACATCGACGCCGCGATGGAGCTCGGCTACAACCACCCGATGGGGCCGATCGAGCTGTGTGACGTGGTCGGGCTCGACGTGCGGCTCGACATCCTCGAGTACCTCCGCGAGGAGCTCGGCGAGCGCTTCCGCCCGCCGCAGCTGCTCAAACGCAAGGTCCGTGCCGGCAAGCTCGGGAGGAAGAGCGGCGAGGGCTTCTACGTCTGGGAGGACGGCGAGGTCGTCGGCGTGAGCGGCGACTGGGGTGAGCAGTGATGGCGGGGACGTCGACGGCGACCGAGTCGGCGGCGGCCGACAGCGACACCGTCTCGGTCTCGGTGGGCGACCGCGTCGAGGGCGTCGCGACGGTGACGCTCTCGCGGCCGGAGGCGCGCAACGCGCTCAACGCGGAGCTTCGAGGGGACCTGGTCGCGGTGTTCGAGGCGATCGCGGACGACGACGCGGTCCGGGTCGTCGTGTTGACCGGCGACGACGAGAGCGGCGCGTTCGTCGCCGGCGCGGACGTGACCGAACTCCGCGAGCGCGACGCGCTCGGACAGCGCGAGGCGAGCGAGCGGCCGCGGGTCTTCGAGCACGTCGAGGACTGCCCGAAGCCGACCATCGCCCGCGTGAACGGCCACGCGCTCGGCGGCGGACTCGAGCTCGCGATGGCCTGCGACGTGCGGATCGCCGCCGAGGGCGGAAAGATCGGCCAGCCCGAGATCAACCTCGGGATCATCCCCGGCGGCGGCGGTACGCAACGGCTTCCCCGTCTCGTGGGGACGGGACAGGCGATGAAGCTGATCTGCTCCGGCGAACTCGTCGACGCGGCGGCGGCCGCCGACCTCGGGATCGTCGAGGAGGCGTATCCCGCGGAGGAGCTCGACGACCGCGTCTACGACCTCGCCGGATCGATGGCCGAGAAGAGCCCGGTCGCCCTCGAGTTCGCGAAGACCGCGGTCAAAGCGAGCGAACGGATGGACCTCGAGACCGGCATCGACTACGAGGCCGAGCTGTTCGCCCAGTTGTTCGCGACCGCGGACAAGGACGAGGGGATAGACGCGTTCCTCGAGGACCGCGAGCCGGAGTGGAAGGGTCGGTAGGCTCGGAAACCGCGCGCCCTACACCGACTCCGTGCTTCCGTCTCCACGCTCGGTTCTCCCGTCCCTACGCTCGCGCCGTTCGATCAGTTCGTGATTCTCCAGGGTCAACACCGTCTCGTCCGCGTCGTTCGTGACCGTGATCGACTCGTGGATGATGCCGGTTTCCGGGTCGCTCTCCGACGGACGGGTGTCGAGCACCTCGTCGACGACGCCGATCTCGTCGCCCGGGCGGACCGGCGCGTGCCACCGCACGTCGTCGATCCCGAGTCCCGCGATCACCGCGCGGTCGCGTCGGACCGCCTCGACGAGCAGTCGGACCGACAGTGAAAGGGTGTGGTAGCCGCTGGCCACGAGTCCCCCGAACCGTCCCTCGGCGGCCGCATCGGGGTCGGTGTGCATCGGAAGCGGATCGAACCGCTCGGCGAACTCGATCACCTCCGACTCGGTGACGGTCGTGCTCCCGCAGTCGATGACGGTTCCCGGCTCCACGTCCTCGAAGTAGATCGCGTCGTCCGCGTCCCCGTTGACGGCATCCGCGTCCTGGCTCATGGGAGACGGGTCACGTCGGGGTCGCATGCGTCTTTCCCTTTATCGTGGCGGAGGCGGACGATGCGGCGGAAGGTGGATTACGTGAACGGTACGGAGGGGCGAGTGGTGCGAGCGGACCGTCCGCCCCGACGCTCACTCTCCCGAGAACTCCGGGTCGCGGTCCTCGCGGAAGGCATCGACGCCCTCCTCGTGGTCGGCCGTCCGCAGGAGCGTGCTCTGGGCGAGCGACTCCAGAACCCCCGCCGTCCGCAGGTCGCTGTCGCGGGCCTCGTTTATCACGCGTTTCGTCAGGCCGATCGCCTGCGTGGGGCCGTCGGCCAGGTCCGCGGCGTACTCGCGGGCGGCGTCCTCGGGATCCGCCTCGACGCGCTCGACGAGCCCGACGTCGTGGGCGCGCTGGCCGTCGATCAGCTCGCCGCTGAATATCAGGTCCTTGGCCCGCCCGGGACCCACGAGCTGGACGAACCGCGAGCACCCGCCGAGTCCGGGGATGAGCCCGATGTTGTGCTCCGGAAACCCGAGCGTGGCGTCGGGGGCCGCGATACGGACGTCACACGCCAGCGCGAGCTCGAGCCCCCCGCCGACGCAGGTGCCCTCGACTGCGGCGAGCACTGGCGTCTCCGTCGTCTCGATCCGCTCGAACGCGCGGCCGAGCACGCGGGAGTTCGTCCGGAACTCGGCGGTGGTCCACTCGCGGGCCGTCTCGAAGAGGCCGACGTCGGCCCCGACCGAGAACACGTCGCCGTCGCCGGCGACGACCCCGGCACGGACCGACTCCTCGTCGAGGACGGCGACCGCCTCCGCGAGGTCCGCGCGCATCTCCTGGCTGATCGCGTTCACCGGGGGGTTCGAGAGGCGGATCGTGGCGACGCCGTCCTCGACGTCGACGTCGACCGTCTCGAACTCGTAGTCGTCGAGCGACATCGTCACCGCACCCCCAGATAGGTCTCCATCGCCTCGCGGTCGTTCAACAGCTCGTCCGCGGGCGACTCGTGGACCACCTCGCCCGTCTCGATGACGTACGCACGGTCGGCCAGCCCGAGCGCCATCTCGGCGTTCTGCTCGACGAGGAGGACCGTGACCCCCTCGTCGTTGAGCTCCCTGATGATGTCGGCCACGTCCTCGACGATCTGGGGCGCGAGTCCCTCGCTCGGCTCGTCGAGGAGCAACAGATCGGTCTCGGGGCCGACGAGCGCGCGGGCGATGGCGAGCATCTGCTGTTCGCCGCCGCTCATCGTGCCCGCGTGCTGGTCGCGGCGCTCGTCGAGCCGGGGGAACCTCTCGTAGACGCGTTCGATCTGCGTCGTTCGGTCGTCCTCACCGCCGCGGGCGGCGAGCCGAAGGTTCTCGGCGACCGTCAGCCCGCCGAACACTCGTCGCTCCTCGGGGACCCACGAGATCCCGCGTCGTCGCACGTCGTGCGGGTCCAGGTCCTGTATCTCCTCGCCGTCCATCTCGATCGTCCCCTCGGCGGCGGGGGTGAGACACATCACGCTCCGAAGCGTGGTCGTCTTCCCGGCCCCGTTGCGGCCGACGAGGGCGACGACCTCCCCCGAATCGACCGACATCGACACGTCGAAGAGGACGTGGCTCTCGCCGTAGTAGGTGTCTATCCCGTCGACGGAGAGCAGCTCCGACATCTCACTCACCCCCCAGGTAGGCGCGCTGAACCGCCTCGTTTCGACTGATCTCGTCGGGCGTTCCGCGGGCGATCAGTTCGCCGTTGTTCATCACCGCGATCCGTTCCGAGACGTTCATCACTATCTCCATGTCGTGTTCGATGAGGACGACCGTCGCGTCCTCGGCGATGTTCTCGATGAGCGAGACGGTCGCGTCCGTCTGTTCCGGTCCCATCCCGGCGGTCGGCTCGTCCATGAGCAGGAGGTCCGGACCGGTCGCGAGCGCGATCCCGATCTCGAGGTGCCGGCGCTGTCCGTACGCCAGGTTCGCCGCCGTCCGGTCGGCGACGTCGAGCAGGCCGATCCGCTCCAACACGGCCTCCGCCTCGTCGGTCGCCTCCGAGAGCGAGGCGTGGTGTGCGAGGAAGTCGTCGGGAGCGAACCCCGTCCGGTCGGCCTGCGTCGCCAGCCGGACGTTCTCGAGCGCCGACAGCTCCGCGAAGAAGTTCGTGATCTGGAAGGACCTGACGATCCCCCGCCCGACGATCTCGTGTGGCTCGAGCCCGCCGATCGGGTCGCCGCGGAACTCGATCGACCCCTCGGTCGGGGCGTGCTTGCCGGTGAAGAGGTTGAACAGCGTGGTCTTTCCTGCGCCGTTCGGGCCGATGATCGAGCTGATCCCGCCCTCCGGGATCGACAGCGACACGTCGCTGACGGCGGTCAGTTTGCCGAACCGTTTCGTCACCGAGTCCGTTCGGAGGAGCGGCTCGCTCATCGCCGGTCCCCTCCGTGTGATGGGTTCCCCGTCATTTCAGAACCTTCTCGCGGTAGTTCGCCAGCGCGTCACGGACGTTCCCGAGCGCGTCCTTCGGGTCGTCCCGCAGGGAGACCAGCACGCCCGCGAGCCCCTGCGGGGCGAAGACGACGACGACGACGAAGACGGCCCCGAGGATCACCTCCCAGGCCGCGAACCCGCTGAGCTGTTCTTCGAGCAGTATCACGACGCCGGCACCGAGCATCGGCCCCCACAGCGTGCCGAGACCGCCGAGGAGCAGCATCACGACGAGCTCTCCGCTCAGCGTCCAGTGGAGCAGCTGCGGCTGTGCGAGGCTCTGGAAGGGGACGTACAGTCCGCCGGCAAGCCCGGCGAACCCTCCGCTTATCGCGAAGCCGATCACCTTGTAGCGCTCGACGTCGTAGCCGATGAACGCCATTCGGTCCTCGTTCTCGCGGACCCCCTGGAGCACGCGGCCGAACGGGGAGTTCGCGATCCGCACGATCGCCAGAAGCGAGAGCGCGACCAGCGCGAGCGTGAGGAAGTAGTAGTTCAACCGGCTGGAGAGGTCGACGACGCCGAAGGCCTCGAGCGCCGCGAGCCCGACGAGCCCGTTGTCGCCGCCGGTGATCGTCTCGACGCCGAGAATCGACGCCGGCAGGTCCGCGAAGGCGGCGACGTAGAAGATCTGTGCGAACGCCAGCGTCAACATGGCGAAGTAGATCCCCCGCGCCCGGACGCTGAACCAGCCGATGAAGGCGGCCACGACCACGCCGGTGAGGACCGCCGCGGGCAACACGACGAGCGCGTTGGGGGTGACGTGGGTGACCAACAGCGCGACCGCGTAGCCGCCCGCGCCGAACATCGCCGCGTGGCCGAACGACAGCAGGCCGGCGTAGCCGAACACGAAGTCGAGGCTGAGCGCCAACAGCGCGAACGCCAGGATCTGGACGAGTAGGTACAGCCAGAAGGGCCGGACGGACGCGGCGATGGGCCCGAGAACCGCGAGTGCGGCGATCAGCGCGAGGATCCCGAAGCGCCCGCGGTTCGTGAGGATCCCGTCGGTAGTCGGGGACGCCTCGCGCGGGTCGAAGGCATCGAGCAGCCCCATTATGCGGCCTCCGTGGCGCCGAAGAGTCCGTTCGGTCTGACCATCAGGACGACGGCCATCATGGCGAAGAGGAAGATGTCCGTGACCGACGGCGCGATGAGCGCCCCGTAGGCGGTGACGAGCCCGACCAACAGCGCGCCGTACACCGCGCCCTTGAAGCTACCGAGGCCGCCGATGACGACGATCACGAACGCCTCGATGATCACGCCGAATCCCATGCCCGGGCTGACGGACCGGGACGCTCCCAGGAGAACGCCCGCGATTCCCGCGAGGATCGCGCCGAAGACGAAGACGCCGGTGAACACCTTCGAGACGTCGATCCCCAGCGCGTCGACCATCTCGGTGTCGTGTGCGCTCGCACGCATCAGGATCCCGAGGTCGCTCCGGTCGATCATCAGCCAGACGGCGGCGATGAGGACCGTGCTGATCGCGAGCACGAACAGCCAGTAGACCGGGTACTGGACCGGACCGACCGAGACCGTTCCCGAGAGCATCTCCGGGGCCTCGATCCGAAGCGACTGGCCGCCCCAGATCTCGACGACCAGCCCCTGGACCATGATGGCGATCCCGAACGTCAACAGGATGTGATACAGCGGGTTCCGGCCGTACAGCGCGCGGAGGCCGAACACCTCGATGGCCGCGCCGACGACGCCGACCGCGAGCGGCGCGATCAGAAGCGCCAGCCAGAAGCTCCCGAACTGCGAGGCGACGGTGACGCCGAGGTATCCGCCGATCATGTACAGCGAGCCGTGCGCGAAGTTGATCACGTCGAGCATGCCGAAGATCAGCGTCAGTCCGGCCGCGACGAGCGCGAGCGTCATGCCGAGCTGGACGCCGAGCATGGTCGCCCTGAGGACGCTCGAGAACTCGGCGAGCATCAGGGATCGCCCCCGTGTGCGGACGCGGTCGGGTCGCCGTCCCGATTCCATGGTCCTTCCATCGATCTAGAGCGAGCAGCCCCAATCGGGGAGCTCGATGTCGTCGATGGTGGCGACGACCTCGTTTTCCACCCCGTCGTCGCCCTCGACGACCTCCCGGACGTCCATGCTCTGGAGCGGCTCGTTCGTGCCGGGGTCGAAGCTGAACTCCCCGCGCGGGCTGTCGAGTTCCGCGCCCGAGAGCGCCGCGGCGAGGTCGGACGCGTCGGTCGAGTCGGCGTTGCTGGCGGCGACGTCGAGCGCCTGGGCCGAGTCGTACCCCTGGCAGGCGTAGACGTTCGGCTGGCGGTCGAACTCCCCGCTGTAGTTCGAGACGAACGTCTGGTTGCGGTCGGTCTCCTTCGTCGCGGTGTAGTGGAGAAGCGAGTACTTCCCCAGCGCCGCCTCCCCCTGTGCGGGCAGGGTGTCCTCCGAGAGCAGGAAGCCGCTCCCCGTTTGTGTGAGGTTCTCGTCGAGCCCGAAGTCGCTGAACTGGGTGATGTAGTTGACCGCGTCGCCGCCGGCAAAGAAGGAGAAGACGGCGTCCGCGCCGCTGTCCTCGATGTCGCCGAGGAACGGCGAGTAGTCCTCCGTCCCGAGCGGAGCGGCGACCTCGTCGACGACCTCGCCGCCGACCTCCTCGAACGCCTCCTGGAAGAAGGTCTTCGAGTTCTGCCCGAACGCGTAGTCGGCGTACGACAACGCGACGTTGTCGGCGACGTTGTCGTACACCCACTGGGCCAGCGGGGCGGAGGTCTGCCAGTCGTTGAACGAGGTCCGGAAGTGGAGGTCCATACAGCCGTCCTGGGTGACGCGGTAGTCGCCGGCGTTGGCGTTGAGCCAGATGGCGCTCGACTCCTGTTGGACGGTCTGCATCATCGCGATCGCCACCGCGCTCGACACGGGACCGACCAGGGCGTCGACGCCCTCCTCGACGAGGAACTCCCGGGTGATCGACACGCCCGTGTCGGTGTCACCGCTCGTGTCGCGCTGGACGGTCTCGACCTCGTAGCCGCCCAGTTGACCGTCGTTCTGTTCGAGGTAGAGGTCGAAGCCGTTCATGATGCTCTCGCCGAGCAGCGCGTACGTCCCCGAGGTCGGCAGGACGTGGCCGACCGTGAGAGTGTCGTCGCCGCCGTCACCGGCACAGCCGGCGAGCGCTGTCGCCCCTACCGCGGCACTGCCGGCGAGGAAGCGGCGGCGCGACGTCGTCGACGCCGATCGGTTCGTCGGTTCCCGACTGCCCGTACTGGTCCCTGAATCGTGAGACATGTCCTCACCCTCGTCGAAGTTACGTTTATATTTTTCGTTACAGATGATCGCTTCTGACGGTTCGATACTGATAGGATTTATATGAAACGATCGTGGAGGAGGGATCACATGTCAACAGAACCCTCGGAGACGCTCTCCGACGCAGTGTCGCGGATCCCGTCGGGGAGCTCCGTCGCGACCGGTCTCGCGCTCGAACACGCGATCCCGTTCGCGGCGGGACACGAACTCGTCCGACAGGGGACCGACGACCTCACCCTGATCGGTCCGATAAGCGACCTCCTCTTCGACCAGCTTATCGGCTGCGGCGCGGTCTCGCGGGTCCGGGCGGCGTGGGTCGGCAACGTCAGCGCGGGTACCGGCTACCGGTTCCGCGAGGCCGTCGAGAACGACGGGATCGACGTCGAGAACCACTCGAACTTCAGCGTCGCGCTCGCGCTCCGGGCCGGCGCGCTCGGCGTTCCGTACCTCCCCACCAGGTCGCTCCTCGGAAGCGACGTCTTCGCCGAGAGCGACCTGTTCGAGCGTGGGACCGACCCGTTCGGCGGCGAGGAGGTCGCGTTGGTCCCGGCGATCGAACCGGACTGGACGATCGTCCACGCCCAGCGGGCCAGCCCCGAGGGCGACGTTCACCTCTGGGGGAACACCGGGATCGTCGACCCGGCGGTCGGCGCGGCCGAGAACGTGCTCGTGACCGCCGAGGAGGTCGTCGAACCGGCGGTGATCCACAGCGACCCGAGCCGGACCGCGATCACCAGGGAGCAGGTGTCGGCGGTGGTGGAGTGCCCGTGGGGGGCTCACCCCTCGCCGGTCGCCGGCCACTACAACCGCGACAACGAGTACTACCTCCGCTATCACGGCGCGACTGACACCCAGGCGGCCTTCGACGAGTGGGCCGGCGAGTGGGTGTACGGGGTCGAAGACCGCGAGGAATACATGGGACTGGTGGACGCGGACCTGTCGATAACCGAGCCGACGGTCGCCGCGGAGGTGCGCTATGGCCAGTGAGACGTACGCGCCCCGGGAGCTGATGGTGAGCGCGGCGGCCGCCGAGATCGAGGACGGCGACACCGCGTTCGTGGGGATGCGTCTCCCGCTCATCGCCTTCCAGCTCGCCGTCAGCACGCACGCTCCCGACTCGATGGCGGTCTACGAGAGCGGCGTGGTGCGGGACGGCCCGGCGGACGGGTTCATCCACACGATGTGTGACCTTCCGAACCTGAACCACGCGGTCTCGACGACCGGGATGATCGACATCATGAGCCGGCTCCAGCGCGGGGACGTCGACGTGGGGTTCCTCGGCGGGGCGGAGGTCGACCGATACGGCAACCTGAACACGACGCGAGTCCGGGCCGGAGACGAGGAGATCCGGCTTCCCGGTAGCGGCGGCGCCTGCGACATCGCCTGTATGGCCGGACGGACCGTCCTCCTGATGCCACACGAGTCCCGCCGGTTCGTCGAGGAGGTGAACTACGTCACCAGTCCGGGCCACGCCGACGACGGCTCGGGGCGCGGGAACCACCCGGCACCGGGCGGGGGTCCGGACGCGCTCGTTACCTCGAAGGCGACCTTCGGGTTCGCCGACGGCGAGCTGTTCCTCCGGAGCGTCCATCCCGGCGTCGACCGCGAGGCGATGCTCGCGGACTTCCCGTGGACCGTTCGAACCGCACCCGAGATCGGCGAGGGACCGGTGACGACGACGCCTGAACCGACCGACGAGGAGCTCGAGCTGATCCGGACGTTCGACCCCGACGGGTTCTGGACCTGAACGCGGCCGGCCGAACCCCGGGGAAAGCGGGCCGACCACGCACGTCGAAGTCCCGCGAATCGGGATCGCCCGGAACGCGGTTCGAACACGATGTGACGCGATAGCAACCGTTAAGTGTTCCATATAAGATCGTGAGGATAGACTCACAGATGCAGTCCAACGTCCCGACGGAGTACCTGCCAGACGAATCGGACTCGCCGGACTACGTGTACACCCTCCCCGAGGCGCACTATCCCAAGCACGTCAACACGACCGACCAGCTCGTCGATCGGCACGTCCGCGAGGGACGGGGGGACAACGTCGCCGTCCACTTCGAGGACGAGACGATAACCTACGAGGAGCTTCAAGAGCGGGTGAACCGCATGGGCAACGCCCTTCGGGACCTCGGCGTCGAGTCGGGCGACCGGGTCCTGGTCCGGTTCCCGAACCGGCCCGAGCCGCTGATCACGTGTCTCGCGGTCCAGAAGATCGGCGGCGTCGCCATGCCGTCGATGAAGCTGCTCCGCGCCAAGGAGCTGCGGTACATCGTCAACAATGCCGAGGCGACCACGATCGTCGTCTACGACGACCTCCTGGACGAGGTGGACGAGGCGCTGCCCGATCTGGACACCGTTGAGGACGTCGTCGTCGCGGAACGGAACGGGATCGAACACGACCACCACGGTTACGACGAGCTGACGGACGCGGCGAGTCCGGAGCTCGAGGCCGCGGACACCGAGCGCGACGACCTGGCGTTGATGCTGTACACGAGCGGGACGACGGGTCGTCCGAAGGGCGCGATCCACACCCACCGGCAGATGCTCGCGACGGCGGACACGTACGCGCGGTACTGCCTCGAGCCGACCGAGGAGGACGTGTTCGGCGGCAACCCGCCGCTCCCGTTCGCGTACGGGTTCGGCGATCTCGTCACGTTCCCACTGCGGTTCGGCGCGAGCACGAGCCTGACGCAGGACGCGAGCCCGGGCGATCTGCTCGAGTCGGTCGAGAACCACGGGATCACGGTGCTGTGTTCGATCCCCACGGCGTTCAACCAGATGCTCGCGAAGTTCCCGGACGGGCCCGAGGAGTACGACGTCTCCTCGCTGCGGGTCGGGATGAGCGCCGGCGAGCCGCTGACGCCGACGACGTTCGAGCAGTTCCGCGAGGAGTACGGGATCAAACTGCTCGACGGGATCGGAACCACCGAGATGCTCCACATCTTCGTGAGCCACCACCACGAGGGGGAGGTCGACCCGACGGCGACGGGGTTCCCGGTACCGGGCTACGAGTGTAAGATCATCGACCCGGACACCGGCGAGGAGTGCGACCGGGGCGAGCCCGGGATGCTCGCGGTCCGCGGACCGACGGGCATCGAGTACTGGAACCGCCCGGAGAAACAGGACGACGCGGTCGAGGACGGCTGGTCGTTCCCCGGCGACATCTTCGCCCAGCGCGAGGACGGTCGGCTGGAGTACAAGTCGCGCGCGGACGACCTCATCGTCTCCAGCGGCTACAACATTCCCGGTCCGGAGGTCGAAGCGGTCGTGGAGGAACACGAGGACGTCGCCGAGGTCGCCGTCGTGGGCGCTCCCCACGAACAGCGCGGCGAGATCGTGAAGGCGTTCGTCGTCACGGCCGACGGCGTGACCGGTGACGACGAGCTCGTGGAGGAGATCCAGAACCACGTGAAGAACACGCTCGCACCGTACAAGTACCCGCGTGCGGTCGAGTTCGTGTCGGAGCTGCCCCGGACCGAGACCGGCAAGATCCGTCGCAAGGAACTCCGCGAATAGTCGCTGCCGTTTCGCTGCCGTCTCGCCGCCGCTTCGCTGTCTTCTCGCCGTCGTTTCCTCACTGTTCCGTCTCGCCGCCGTTTCGTCGCTTTTCGGTCTCGCCGAGGAGCCAGGAGAGCGACGGCATCCCCCCCGACGCGGTTCCGTCCCCCCGACCGGACGTATACGAACATGTATACAGAGATCCCACCGCTCGGATCGACGGTCGCGTTCCGTCGGTTCACGTCGTCCAACCAAGGGAGAAGGTCGTCGATATCGACCCGTGTTCGGACGAGAGAACGCCGTTATTCCGGGTCGTCATCCCCTAGGATGCCGTATACATTTTCGTATACATCGTGATCGGCAGGCGAGTCGTTTGTGAACGAACGACACTCAGGGTTGGAACGAAGGCGGGATCTCGTCGGAACGTGGTTCGCCGGCCAGTAATAACACAGACTAAGTATGTGTTATACTTTCGCCGGCGATGGTGGACTCGTAACACGGACTAAGGGCGTGTCTTCAATTGGCCGGACCCGTATTCGATTTTCGTATACGATACCGTATACACTCTCGTGATTCACCGATCAGGGTCCGCGTCGAGCCATCGTCGAACTCCCGCTCGGCTCGCGACCGCGTCGCTTGCGACATCGCTGGCGGCGGCACGGACTGCCAGGAGAGAGATCGGAGGAAGGAGGCGGATCCGGACGGGGGCGCGCGTTCAGGGACTTTCGTCGGTCTCTAACTTGAGATCCGAGAGGGGCCGGGCGATACAGGTCAGCACGTAGCCCTCCTCCTTCTCGCCGTCCGAGAGGAACATCCCCTCGGTCTGGTCGACCTCGCCGTCGCCCTCACACTTCGCCGAGCAGACGCCGCAGACGCCCATTCGACACTGGTAGGGCAGGTCGATGCCGACCTCCTCGGCGGCCTCGAGAACCGACTTGTCGGCCGGGACCTCGATGGTCTTCCCGCGGTCGGCGAGCTCGACCGTGTACGTCTCCACCATGGCGCTCTACCGGTTCCCCGCGGACGTCTCGTAGACGTGCTCGACCGGCTCGAAGCCGAGCTCCTCGTAGAGCGCCGCGGCCTCGTCGTCGCCCTCGAGCACGTCGATACGGAAGAACTCCACCTCGTGGGGGGGTCCGGCGAACCACTCCTCGGCCGCCTCAAGGAGCGCCTTCCCGACGCCCTGGCCGCGGTGGTCGGGATCGACGTAGTGGCCGTTGATGTAGCCGTGGTCCTGGAGCCGGAAGATCGGGTGATCGCCCATCACGCGGGCCTCGAGGACGCCGATCAGTTCCCCGGAGGACTCCGCCTCCGCGACGACGACGGTGCCGTACTTGGAGTCGACGAGTTGGTTCTCGAAGTAGCGGATCCAGCGCTCGTCCGCGTTCTCCTTGTGACGGTATCGGTCGTCGTACTCCGAGAGGTGATCGGTGAACCCGTGCCAGAGCTCGATCAGCTCCTCCGCGTCCTCGCTCGTCGCGTGCCGCACTTCGTATGCCATGTGCGCTCCGTCGGCCCCGACTGATAAAAAAGATCGTGTCGACGGGTTCACTCGACCCTCGAGAGGCGATCGGCGGATCGGCCTCGGAGGGCGTCATCGATACGCGAATCGTATACAGAAAACAATTATAATGCTGGCCTCCGAACGGGTAATTAGCCGATCCGACCATGCCCACAGAGAAACAGTTGAAAAAGCAGCTTCAAAACGGGAAGATGATCGAGAGCGAGGCGGAGATGACCGAGGGCTACAAGAAGGCCCTCAAACGGATCCTGCTCGTCTCCGGGGACACCGAGCTGATGAGCGCGCCCGCCTACTACGACCAGTCGCTGAACGCGCCGTCGATCGACGCCCGCGCGTCGTGTATCAGCGTCGTCCAGGACGAGCTCGGCCACGGTCACATCGCCTACCGCCTGCTGGAGGACCTCGGCGAGGACCGCCAGGAGCTGATCTACGAGCGCGAGCCCCACGAGTTCCGGAACACGTACGGGTTCGACCAGCACCTCGAGAACTTCGCGGAGCTCGTGACCGCTCACGGCATCTTCGACCGCGCGGGGATGGTGCTTCTCGGCGACATCTACGAGAACACGTCGTACGCGCCCTGGAAGCGCGCGCTGACGAAGGTCGAGAAGGAGGAGCAGTTCCACCTCCGGCACGGCGAGACGTGGATGCGTCGACTCGCCAACAAGAGCGACAAGACCCACGGGCGGCTCCAGGACGCCGTCGACTGGATGTTCCCCATGGGCGTCGAGTGGTTCGGCATGTCCGACGAACAGAAGCGCAACACCGAGCAGCTCGACTACCGCATCAAGGGCAAATCGAACGACGAGCTCAGACAGGACTGGCTCTCGCGGACGCTCCCGCTGATGGAGGAGCTCGAACTCGACGTGCCGGCCCACTACGACGAGGAGGCGGACGAGTACGTCCTCGAGTACGACATGCCGGTCGCGTTCGACCAGGAGAACAAGGAGTGGCGCTTCGACGAGCCGATCTCCTGGGACGACGTGATCGACCGCTGGCGCAACCGCGGGCCGGCCAACGAGAAGTACGTGAACATGATCCAGTCCGGTGAAGTGAGCGTGCAGGTGTAACGATGTCGGCGAAACAACGAACCGGCGGCGCCTCGGGACCGTCCCACGAAAGCGAGTTCGTCCAGCGGCGTCGAGCCGGCGCCTCGACCTTCGAGGAGCAGCTGTGGACGGAGCTCGACGGGATCCCGGACCCGCACATCCCGGTGAGCCTGGTCGAGATGGCGATGGTCTACGACGTGACGGCCGATGACGGCCACGTCGACGTGGAGATGTCCTTCCCGTGTATGGGCTGTCCGGCCTACGACATGATCAAGAACGACGTCCGGAGCTGTCTCCGCGTGGTCGACGGCGTCGACTCAGTCGACGTCGACGTGGTATGGGACCCGGTGTGGTCGAAGGACATGCTCACCGAGCCGGTGCGCGAGAAAATGCGGAACTCGGGGATCAGCCTATGACGGGAACCACCAAGTACGCGGTGTTCGGGCGGCGAAACGAGGGGGATGACACGCTCCACCTCGGCACCGTCTCCGCCCACAGCGACCGGCTGGCGAAGACGTACGCGTACAACACCTACGACGAGGAGGACTGGAACTACCTCGCGGTCGTGCGCGAGGAGGACCTACTCGAGGTCGAGGGCGGCAACGTCCGCCGGGAGGTGCCACAATGAGCGAGTGGCCCGCGGCGGCGGTCGACTACGTACAGGCGATCACGGACACGAAGCTCGTGTTGGGCCACCGCTACGCACAGTGGAGCCTCGCCGGCCCCTCGCTCGAGGACGACATCGGCGGCTCCAGCGCCGCCCAGGAGGAGGTCGGCCACGTCCGACAGCTCTTCCGGAAGCTGGAGTCACAGGGCCGCGACGGCGACTGGCTCCGGGGCGACCGCGACCCGGAGGAGTTCGCCAACGCCTCGTGTCTCGACGCCATCGACGGCGACTGGACGGAGTACATGGCCACGATCGCCCCGGTCGACCGCGCGGCGTGGTACATGCTCGACGCCGTCGACCGCGACGACATGGACGGGATGATCACGAAGATGGGCGAGGACGAGTACTTCCACCTGGAGTATCACGACGCCCGCCTCGAGACGCTGGCCGACGAGAGCCCGGAGAAGCTCCGGTCGACGCTGGCGGAGACGCTCCCGTCGGCGCTCGCGCTGATCGGTCCCGAGAACCTCGACGACGACGCCGATCCGCTCGTGGACGCCGGGTTCACGAGCCAGTCGGTCGAGGGGATCCGTGAGCGGTTCGTCGACCACTACCGCGACCTCTTCGCCGACACGGACGTGTCGCTCGAGGACGTCGACTGGGACGCGCCGGACGCCGACGCGTGGGACGAGACCAGACGCCGCGTCGGCGGCGGCGGGATCCGGAAGGAGGACCTCGTCCAGATCCGTGGCGAACGGAACGCCGAGTTCGCGATCGAGTGACCCATGAGCGAGTCCGAAGACACCGTCGTTGAGTGTCCGCACTGCGGGTCGGCCGACGTCGACAAGGAGTCCGCGTTCGGCAGCGAGATCTCGAAGACGCAGTACTACTGTAACGGCTGTCACACCGTCTTCGAGCGGATCAAGTACGACGGACGACAGCCCGAGTAGGGCCCGGCGGGCGGCCGAAGCGGCTGCCCGGGTACTCGAACGAAAGACCGTCGACGGCGAGAGAACCGCCGAGACGCCCGCTATCGGCGGATCTATCGGATCCTCACGAACGATCGTAATGAGAACATACATATAGGACGAATTCGATCGGTGGATCGTATGAAATCGTTCAGCGAGCTGGATCTAGAGTACTTCCAGACCGACTTGGAGGACCACATCGGAACCATCCGTCTCGACCGCCCGCCGGCGAACGCGCACAACATCGACGTACTGCTCGAGTTACAGCGCGTGGTCGAGACGGTCCGGTTCGACGAGGAGGTTCGCGCCGCCCTCTTCGGCAGCGCGAGCGAGAAGTTCTTCTCGACCGGGTTCGACATCAAGGAGCTCCAGACCGAGTCCGGCAAGCAGGTCGGCTACGCGAGCCAGACGAGCAAGGAGATCATCATGAAGATGCGGACGACCGACACGATCTTCATCGCGATGGTGAACGGTCACTGCATGGGCGGCGGCCTGGAGCTCGCGCTCGCGTGTGACTTCCGGTTCGTCGGCGACGACGACGGCTACAACGTCGGGATGCCCGAGATCCACCTCGGGCTCATCGCCGGCGAGGCGGGCACACAGCTGCTCCCGCGGTACATCGACCGGTCGACCGCGCTGAAGATGATGATCACCGGCGAGACGCTCACGCCCCAGGAGGCGACCGACCGGGACATCTTCGACGAGATCCACCCGCCCGACGAGGTCGAGGACGCCGCCCGCGAGCTCGCCGCGCAGATCGTCGAGAAGTCGCACATGGCCGTCGGCCACAACAAGCTGGCCGTCAACGAGGGTCTCGAGCTTCCGCTCTGGGACGCGCTCGCACACGAGCGGGAGCTCCAGAACCGCCTGCTCGGCTCCGACGTGGCGAAGGAGGGCGTCGACGCCTTCCTCGGCGACCACGAGCCCGACTTCCTCGGCGTCGAACTCGGCGACAAGGAACCGGGCGCGCCCGGCGAGGAGTAGGGCGACCGATCCGGCGAGGGTCGATCGGACGGACCGAGAACGAGCGGGGACCGACTAGAGGCCGAGCGCCTCGCCCGCGACCGTCGTCTTCTGTATCTCCGTCGTGCCGCCGATGATGCTCAGGATCTTCGCGTCCCGGTAGTACCGCTCCAAGGGGAGGTCGGTGCGGTACCCCTTCCCGCCGTGGACCTGGATCGCGTTTCGCGTGACGAACTCGGCGGCCTCGCTCGCGACGTACTTCGCCTTGCTCGAGGTCCGCGTGTCGCCCTCGCCGTCGGCGATCCGCTTCGCGGAGTCGTACACCAGGTGCCGGGCCCCGTCGAGTTCGGCGTCCATGTCCGCGACGAGCACCTGGACCGCCTGGTAGTTCCCGACCGGCTGGCCGCCCTGCTCGCGGTCGCCCGCGTACGCGATCGCGTCGTCGAAGGCCGCCCGCGCGATCCCGGTGCCGATCGCGCCGAGCCCGGTTCGGGCCATGTCGATGGTGCCCATCGCGATCCGGAACCCCCGTCCGACCTCGCCGAGCAGCGCGTCGTCGCCGACGCGCACGTCGGAGAGCGTCGAGTCCCCGGTGACGTGCCCGCGCATCCCCATGTACTCGACGCGCTCGAAGTCGAACCCCTCCCGGTCGTCGGTGCCGGGAACGAGGAAGACGCTGACGCCGTGGCCCTCCTCGGGTGCGGGGCGTTTCCGGGCGACGACGAGGTGGAGGTCGGCGACGCCCGCGTTCGTCCCGAACGCCTTCTCGCCGGAGAGCAGGTACCCCTCGTCGTCAGCGGCCGCCACGGTCGACAGCTCGCTCGGCGAGCTGCCGGCGTCGGGCTCGGTCAGGAGCATCGAGCCGACCGTCTCGCCGCGCGCCATGGGTTCGAGGTATCGCTCCTTCTGGTCGTCCGTGCCGAACTCGGCGACGGGAAGCGCGGCGAAGGTGTGGCCCTGGATCGTCTCGGCGACCGCGCCGGACGCCTCGGCGATCCGCTCGATCGCGAGACAGTACGAGAGGAAGTCGGAGCCCTCGCCGCCGTACGCCTCCGGGAGGAGGATCCCGAGCAGGCCCCGATCGCCCGCCTCCTCGATCACCTCCCGGGGGAACTCGTCGGTGCGTTCGATGCGGTCGGCCGCCGGCTCCACGACCTCCGTCGCGAACGACGCGGCCCGGTCGCGTATCTCCCGATGCTCGTCGGTGAGCGCGCTCTCGATGAGGCTCATACGGGCCTACACGCGCGGGCAGGGCGGATAAAGGTTCCCGGAGCGGTACGCGCCGATCGGGACGGGCCTACCTGAATCAAGGAGAGAGTCCCGCCGTTTACGACGGGCGTGAATCCGACAACTGTAGAATAACCGTTGACGTCGCTCAGTCCTGGGTATCCAAGTCGTCGGCCGCGTGAACAAGCATCCCGCGCCACGTTAGCCCATACTTGTTTTTCACGTCTCTCAACCGCTCGTACTGTTCCTCGTCCGGCACTTCGATGTGGATGTTCGTCACACTTTGATCTATGAATAACCATAGATTTATGTTTTGCTCTCCCGTTGAAGTGATCGATGAAGCGGACCAACACGTTCGACGTGGTTCCTCAGTCCGAGCAGGACGAGGAGTTGCTTCGACGCCTGTTGGACGCTTCTGCCGCTCTCTGGAACGAAATCAACTACGAGCGTCGCGAGAACTACGCCGATCCCGACGCCGACGTGTGGGAGATAAGCGAGTACCGCGGCCGCTACGGCGGGACGCTCGGCGCGTCAACCGTTCAGCAAATCGAACGGAAGAACCGCGAAGCGTGGCGGTCGTTCTTCGCGCTCCAACAGAAGGGCAAAGCCAACGGCAAACCCAGTTTCTGGGCAACGCCGAAGACGGGCGGGAACTCAGAACGTACATCCGCAATACGTCATACTCGGTCGAGTGGGGCGACTACTCTCGGCTCGAAATTCTGGTCGGAAAAGACTTGAAAGACGAGTACGGGCTTGGGCGTCAAGAGCGCCTGCGGCTCGAAGTCCGAGGCGAGCCCAACTGGACGGAGTACGACAAGCAGGGTCGGTTGGAGTTGTTCTACGACGAAAACGCACAGACATTCAGGGCCTTTCAGCCAGTCACTATCGACAATTCTCGACTGGTACACCCACTGGCCGACGAAACGGCCGCGCTGGATATTGGTGCGAACAACCTCGTCGCCTGTACGACTACGACCGGCCAGCGGTATCTCTACGAGGGGCGCGACTTGTTCGAGCGGTTCCGCGAGACGACCCGAGAGATCGCCCGGCTACAATCGCTCTTGGACGACGGTCGGTACAGCAGCCACCGGATACGCTCGCTGTATCGGCGGCGAACGCGACGACGCGATCACGCTCAAGACGCACTCGCTCGCGACCTCATCGAACGCCTGTACGAGGACGGCGTCGCCACGGTGTACGTCGGCGCGTTGACGGACGTACTCGACACACACTGGTCGGTGGAGACGAACGCGAAGACGCACAATTTCCGGGCGTTCCGGGCGTTCATAGACCGCCTCGCGTGTACCGCCGAGGAGTACGGTATTTCGGTGGAGGTGCGATCGGAAGCATGGACCTCACAAGAGTGCCCGAACTGCGGGTCAACCGACCGGACGACGCGCCACCGAGACACGCTGACGTGTTTGTGCGGGTTCGAGGGACACGCGGACCTTACGGCGTCAGAGACGTTCCTGAAGCGGCAGACGACGGTAACACGGCCGATGGCACGGCCTGTGCGCCTCAAGTGGAACGACCACGAATGGTCAGAGTCACCACGCTCTTGTTCCAACGAGGAGCGCACGAACCCGCAAGTTGCCTCCGTGGGCCGGTAAACGGTACCCCCAGCGTGAGGAAACCTCGCCGTTTACGGCGAGGAGGATGTCATTCCAGGTTGACGTTGACGTTCTTCGTCTGGGTGTACTCGCGCAGCGCCTCGGTGCCCTGCTCGCGGCCGAGTCCGCTCTCCTTGAACCCGCCGAACGGCGTTTGGGGCTGCGTGACGGGGTACTCGTTGACGCTCACCATCCCATAGTCGAGCCGGTCCGCGACGGTGTGAGCCGTCTCCAGGTCGCTCGTCCAGACCCCCGCCATGAGCCCGTACGGCGAGTCGTTCGCGATCTCGATCGCCTCCTCGCGGTCGGCGAACTCGATCACCGACAGCACCGGCCCGAAGATCTCCTCGCGGGCGACCGTCATGTCGTTGGTCACGTCGGTGAGGACGGTCGGCTCGACGAAGTGGCCGGCCTCCTTGCCCGCCGGGACGCCTCCGCCACATGCGACGGTCGCGCCCTCCTCACGGCCGGCCTCGATGTACTCCAGCACCTCCGCCTGCTGGCTCCCGCTGACGGTCGGTCCCATCCGCCCGTCGTCGTCGATTCCGCTGCCGAGCGGGATGGACTCGGCGCGCTCGACGACGCACTCGACGACCTCGTCGTGGATCGACTCGTGAACGAGGAGCCGGGAGCCGGCCCAACACATCTGTCCGGCGTTCATGAAGATCCCGTAGTGACAGCCGGCGGCCGCGGCGTCGAGGTCGGCGTCGGGGAAGACGAGGTTCGGCCCCTTCCCCCCGAGTTCGAGCGTGACGCCGGTCACGTTCGCGGCGGCGCGTTCCATCACGCCCTTCCCGACGCCGGTGCTGCCCGTGAACGCGACGTGTGCCACGTCCGGGTGTTCGGCGAGGCGGTTCCCCGCGACGCTCCCGCGGCCGGGAACGACGTTCACGACGCCGTCCGGAAGGCCCGCCTCCTCCGCCGCGACCGCGTAGTAGAGCGCCGAGAGGGGCGTGGTGCTCGACGGTTTGAGAACCGCGGTGTTGCCGCAGGCGAGCGCGGGAGCGAGGCTCCGGCCGGCCAGCTGGAACGGGTAGTTCCATGGGATCACGTGGGCGGTGACGCCGACTGGCTCGCGGACGGTGTAGTTCAGCCGATCGCCGGGGACGGGGACCTGATCGCCCTCGATCTTGTCGGTCCAGCCGGCGTAGTAGCGGAACGTCTCGATCGCCATCTCGACGTCGAGCGACGCCTCGAACGGGGTCTTCCCGTTGTCGTGGGACTCGACCGCGACGATCTCGTCTTGCCGCTCCTCGATGGCGTCGGCCATCGCGTGAAGGCGCGCGCCGCGCTCGCGCGGGTCGAGCGACCGCCACTCGCCGTCGCGGGCCATCGCGTCGTCCGCGGCGGCGACGGCGCGGTCCACGTCGACCTCGGCCGCCTCCGCGACCTCGGCGTACGGCTCCTCCGTCGCGGGGTCCTCGGTGTGGAACGTCGTTCCTCCCTCGGCCGCGGTCCACTCGCCGTCGATATACAGCTCTGTCGGGCCGGCGTAGCTCATGCGGCTCGGGATCGCTTCCGCGCGGATAAAACGCTGTGGACGCCGGAACTCGATGGGATCGAGATGGGGTTCCGGAACCGAGCCGATTCGGAGGCGAGCGGAGACGGAGACGAGCGGAGACGGAGACGAGCGGAGACGGCGGAGGTCGGGGGACTCGGAGTCGATCGAGTCGCGAGGACGCTCGCGGATGAGCGAACGTTTATGTGTAACACTACCCATGATGTTCGTGGACATGGAGATAGACGCCGCAGTCGTACGGGAGGAGTCCGGGCCGTTCGAGATCGAGACGCTGGAGCTGGACGACCCCCAGCCCGGGGAGGTGTTGGTCCGCGTCGTGGGCGCGGGGCTGTGTCACACGGACATCGCCGTCAGGGACCAGTACTACCCGACCCCGCTGCCGGCGGTGCTCGGCCACGAGGGGTCTGGCGTCGTCGAGGCGGTCGGGGAGGGAGTCACGAAGGTGGAAGCCGGCGATCGGGTCGTGCTCACCTTCGATCACGACGGGACCTGTCGGAACTGCCGGGAGGGCGACGTGGCGTACTGCGACGACTTCTTCGCGCACAACTTCGCGGGACGGCGGGTCACGGACGGCTCCTCGCCGATCCGCGACGACGGCGAGGAGGTGAGCGGGATGTTCTTCGGCCAGTCCTCCTTCGCGACCCACTCGATCGCCACCGAGCGGAACGTCGTTCCCGTCGGCGACGACGTCCCCCTCGAGCTACTCGGACCGCTCGGCTGCGGGGTCCAGACGGGTGCGGGCGCGGTCATCAACACGCTCGACCCGCAGGCGGCCTCCTCCATCGTCGTGTTCGGGACCGGGTCGGTCGGCCTGAGCGCGGTCATGGCCGCGGACCTGAAGGGGTGTACCGACGTCGTCGCCGTCGACCTCATGGAGTCCAGACTCGAGAAGGCGCTCGAGTTGGGCGCCACCCACGCGATCGATCCGACGAGCGTCGACGACACGGTCGACGCGATCCACGAACACCTCGGCGGCGGCGCGGACTACAGCGTCGAGACGACGGCGAACACGGACGTCCTCCGACAGGCGGTCGACTGCCTGCGCCAGAACGCCGACTGCGCGGTCGTCGGCGCGCCGCCGCTCGGAACCGAGGTCGAACTCGACGTGAACAACGTCCTGTTCGGACGGAACGTCAAGGGCGTCATCGAGGGGAACTCCATGCCGGACCTCTTCATCCCCGACCTGATCGAGCTCTACCGCGCCGGGAAGTTCCCGTTCGACGAGCTCGTCACCTACTACGACTTCGAGGACATCGAGCGGGCGATAGCGGAGCAGGAGGCGGGCGAGGCGATCAAGCCGGTCCTTCGCGTGAGCGAGCCGTAGGCGGGCAGGCTCCGGGCCGCCGCCGGCGGGTCGGAACCGCTCGTCCGGATCCCTATGGATTTTTACTGTAGGACCGAAACGGGGACCCATGCGAGACGTGTATGTGCTCGGAGCCGGGCAGTCGTCGTTCGGCTCGTTTCCGGAGGAGACGTACCTCACGCTGTTCGACGACGCCTTCGACGCGGCGCTCGACAGCGTCGACGGCGAGTTCGACCCGGGGGAGATAGAGGAGGCGTACCTCGGTACCCTCGGCGTCGGCGGCCGACAGATCGGGTTGAGCGGCCCCGCGGTGACCGAACACCTCGGGCTCCACGGCGTGCCGACGACGCGCGTCGAGAACGCGTGTGCCGCGAGCGGATTCGCCTTCCGGCAGGCGGTCACCGCCGTCAAGTCGGGGGTGGTCGACGTCGCGCTCGCGGGAGGGTACGAGGTGATGACCGACGCCAGCTCCGATCACACCCGCTGGTGGCTCGGCGTCAGCGGCGAGACCGAGTGGGAGCGCACGAGCGGCACGACGTTCGCCGGGGTGTACGCCCAGATGGCGAGCGCGCACATGGACGAGTACGGGACGACGGCCGAGGACCTGAGCCGCGTCGCCGTGAAGAACCACGCGAACGGGGCGAAGAACCCGAAGGCGCACCTCGGGTTCGAGTGCTCGCTCGAGGACGCCGTGTCGGCGCCGAGCGTCGCCGACCCGCTGAACCTCTACCACTGCTGTCCGACGACCGACGGCGCGAGCGCGGCCATCGTCGTGAGCGAGGAGGTCGCCCGGGAGGCGAGCGACGCGGCGGTCCAGGTCGCCGGCGCGGGCGCGGCGAGCGGGCGGGTCGGGCTGTTCCAGCGGGAGTCGCTGACGAGCGTCCCCGCGAGCGTCACCGCGGGCGAGTCGGCCTACGAGCAGGCGGGGATCGCCCCCGACGACCTCGACTTCGCCGAGGTCCACGACTGCTTCGCCATCGCCGAGCTGCTCGCCTACGAGGACCTCGGGTTCTGCGAGCGCGGCGAGGCCGGCCGGCTCCTCCGGGAGGGCGTCACCGATCCCGACGGCGAACTCCCCGTCAACACCTCCGGCGGGCTCAAATCGAAGGGACATCCCATCGGCGCGACCGGGACCGGCCAGATCGTCGAGGCGTTCAAACAGCTCCGCGGGGAGGCGTACGTCCAGGTCGACGACCCGAAGTACGGGCTGACACACAACGTCGGTGGGAGCGGGGGCGGCGTTACCGTCCACGTGCTCGAACGGGGTGAGTTCGCGTGAGGGGGATCGCCGCCGCCGGGGCGTACGTGCCCCGGTTCCGGCTCACGACGGACGAACTCGCGGAGGCGTGGGGGACGAGCCACGCGAGCGGTATCGAGCGGAAGGCGGTGCCCGCCGCCGACGAGGACGCCCTGACGATGGCCGTCGAAGCGGCCGAGCGCGCGCTGTCGAGCGACGCGGTCGACCGCGACGATCTGACGCTCGCGGCCGTGGCGACGACGACGACGCCGGCCGAGGAGGGCGAGCTGCTCCCGCGGCTCGCGCGGGCGCTCGACCTCCCTCGATCGGTGGCGACGGCGACGGTCGGCGGCCACACGGCGGCGGGAGCCGAGGCGCTCTCACGGGCGCTCGACGCCGAGGGGCCGGCGCTCGTCGTCGCCGCCGACTGTCCGGCGGGCGAGCCGGCCGAGGGCGACCACCCGCTCGGGGCCGGCGCGGCGGCGTTCGTCGTCGACGACGACGCGCCCGCGACCGTGACCGGCACCGCCTGGTATACCGAGGAGACGCCGGGCGTCCGGTTCCGCGAGCGCGGCGGGGAGGAGGTGGCGTCGCTCGACGTCACGACCTATCAGCGGAACGCGATCCGCGAGGCGGTCACGGAGGCCGTCTCGTCGCTTCCGGTCGACCCCGCGGACGCCGACGCCGCGTCGGTCCACCAGCCGGACGGCCGGTTCCCGTACCGGGCGACCGCGGACCTCCCGGTCTCGAACGGGGCGGTCGCGGCGGGGACCGTCGTGGACCGGATCGGCGACGCCGGGGCCGCAACGGTCCCGCTCGGACTGCTCGCCGCCCTCGACGCGGACGACACGGGGAGTGACGAGGGCGACGCCGAGAGCGCCGGGACGTCGATCGCGGCCTTCTTCGGCGGCGGCACCGCGGCCGCGGTCGCCGTCGGGGGCGGACTCGCCGTCGAGGGGATAGACGACCTCGAGGACGGGACGACGATCGACTACGCCTCGTACCTCCGCGAGCGGGGATACGTCGTGAGCGGCGACGTCGCCGGCGGCGGGGCCCACGTCAGCCTGCCGAACTGGCGGCGGTCGCTCGACCAGCGCTACCGGCTCGTCGCGGGGGTCTGTCCGGAGTGCGGCGGCGTCTCGTTCCCGCCGGAGGGTGCCTGCCAGTCGTGTCACTCGCGGATCGAGTTCGAGGAGTTCGAGGCCCCCCGGACCGGGACGGTCCGGGCCCTGACCGTCATCGGGCAGGGCGGCGCGCCGCCGGAGTTCGCGGAGCTCCAGCAGCGCGACGGCGCGTACGCCGTGGCGATCGTCGAGCTCGAGGCCGCGGCGGGACGCGTCCGGCTCCCCGCCCAGGTCACCGACGCGGACCCGGCCGACGTCGACGTCGGCGACGAGGTCCGGGCGACGGTCCGGCGGATCTACGAGCAGGAGGGCGTCCCCCGCTACGGGGTCAAGTTCGAGCCGATCGAGTCCGAGTGAGTGCCCGGGCGGACCCGGTACGCGACCGGGTCGTCCTCGCACCGTTCGACCGCGCCGATCGCCGCGAGCCGACGGAGGTGTGCCGACGCCTCGCCCGCGCCGAACTTCGCGTGGATCCCGCGCATCTCGCCGAACAGCTCCCGCGCGACCGTCCACGGCGTGGCCGCGCCCGCCGCGGGAAGCGCGTCGAGGACCCGTCGTGCGCGCTCGCGGTGGTGTTCGCGAACCGACGCCGCCTCGCTCGCCACGTCGACGGTCGTCCCGTGACCGGGCTCGCCGCGGTCGAAGGCGTCGGCGACGCGGTCGACGGAGCGGAGATACGCCGCGAGCGGGTCGTCGGTCCGCGTGTCGCTTCCGCCGACGTTCGGCGTGTACGTCGGCAACAGCAGGTCGCCGAGGAACAGCGTGTCGCCGCGCGATCCGTCGTACACGAACGAGGCGTGACCCGCGGTGTGACCCGGGGTAGAGAGGAGTTCGACGCCCGCGACGACGTCCCCGTCGGAGAGTTCGTGAACGTCGTAGGTGTCGGGGAGCGGCGAGGGGCGGTCCGCCTCGACGAGCGGGGTTCGCACGTCCCTCGGCACCCCCCACCGTCGGAGCGCGGCGGCGTCGCGGTCGAGTCTGCGGGCGCGTTCGTCCGCGTACGACGCCACGAGCGGCGCGTCGGCCGCGTGCATGGCGATCCGGGCGTCCGCGGCGTCCGCGAGCCGGGTCGCCAGCCCCGCGTGGTCGGCGTGCCAGTGGGTCACGAGGACGTGCTCGACGTCGTCGAGCGCGAGGTCGGCGTCCGCGATCCCCGCACGCAGGGCCCCCCACGGCTCGTCCCCCGGCGGTCCGGGATCGACGACGACGCCGGCGTCGGGAAGGACGTACGCGCCGTTGACGCCCTCCGGCGATCCCGTGCCGACGGCGACGCGAACCGCGTCCGTCACGCGCCGTCACCTCTCGACGCGGCGTCGTCGTACGGCGGCGGGTCCTCGATCCCGTCGTCCCCGGCCCGTGACGCCGTCAGCGTCTCCCATCGTTCGAGTGCGGACTCGCGGATCCCCTCCGGGAACGACGACTCGAACGTGACGCGCGGCGCGATGTAGTCCTCGTCCCACCGTGGATCCCAGATGGCGCTGATGTACAGCCGCGACCCGGTCTCGCCGTCCCGGCGGTAGACCGGCGCGGTCGCCGCCGGGGCGTTGGGGTCGCTGAACACCCAGTCGTTGCCCGGGTGCGCCTTCACCCACATGTCGTCGAGCGCGCGGGCGAGGTCGGTCGGCCGCGCGTACTCGTCCAGCACCAACACCTTGTCGAAGTAGTCGGAGAACGAGAACAGCGCGTTCGCGAGCTGCCAGTCGAAGCCGGCGTACAGGATCTCGCTCGAGACGAGACAGAGGCCGAGCCGACTCTCGACGGGGAGCTGTACCCAGGAGACGGGCGAGACCCCCCAGTAGCCGTTCACGCGGCGGTACAGCGTCGCCGCCTCGACGAGGCTCATGAGGTGGACGTCGTCCGCGAGGGGCGCGCCGAGCGGGACGAACGGCACCGTCGGATCCTCCCGCAGGCGGATCCCCTCCGCCTCGAACGAGAGCGTGGCGGTCTCGGTCGCCCGTTCCCAGGTCGCCTCCGGGCCGGAGACCGGGGCGTCGGTGGGATCGGCGACGCCGTCGATCCGTACCTCCGCGCTCGCGGGCACGACACGCCCGTCGACCCGCGCGAGCGGGACGTCGGCGAGCCCGGCGGCGCGTTCCGGCACGGCGGGAACGGTCCGGTCCTGCGTCCATCCCTGGAGCGCGGCGACGAGCGTCGCCGCCTCGACGCCGAGCGACACGCTCGCGGCCCGCCCGCCCTCGAACCACTCGTCGACCGCCCCCGGAACGACCACCCTGAGCGTCGATCCCCGGTGGACGGTCCCCCGGACCGGCGCCCACGTCGTGGTCCCGTCGCGTTCGACCGCGATCACGCCCTGCGTGACGCCCTGTCGTCCGGCGTCGTCGACGCCCGGGAGGCCGAGCGCGTAGAGGTCGTCCCCCGCGTCGCGGTCGGCGGCCGGGTCGAGAAGGACCGCGTCCGAGAGCGGGGTCGTCTCCCACCGCGAGAGCACGTCGAGGAGGTCGACGCAGCCGACGTCGTGACCCAGCCCGAGGCCGGCAGCGATCCGTCGCCACGGGCGGTTCTCCCGGCCGGATATCTGGTCGGGGCCGGCGTAGACGCCGCTGGCGTACGCGACCCGGCCGGCCGTCTCGTCGAACCGGAGCGCGGCGCAGTTGTGCCGGAGCGCCTCGGTCGCGACGACCGCCGCCTCGGTGTCCCAGTGGACGCGGTCGCCTATCTCCAGGAGGTCCCCGCGCTCGCGGAGGTCGTCGAGGTGATCGGAGAGGGTCGTCACGGTTCGACCTCCGTCGGGTCGATCCCCGGCAGCCCGTCGGGGTCCGCGCCCGCCCCGGCGAGCAGCGTCCGCGCCCAGTACCGCGTCTCCCCGTCGGCCGCCTCCGCGGCCGCCTCCGCGTCGTCGTCGCGGTCGCGGGTGGCGTCGATGTACGCCTTGGCGGTCTTCGCCTTCGAGGTGCCCGTCTGGGCGTTCCCCTTCTCGTCCGGCGTCTGGTAGATGTTCAACGGCACCTTCGGCATCGACGCGACGCCGAACTGGTGGAAGTCCTCGTCGGGGTCCGCGTACAGCGCGAGCGCCTCCAGTACGGCGCGCTGGTCGAGCGGGTCGACGTCGCCGTCGACGAACACGAAGAAGTCGACGTGGAGCATGCCCCAGGTGGTGAAGATGAAGTTCGCCAGCTCGTGGAGCTCGCCGGGGGCCGTCGCGTCCGTCGAGATGACGTAGACGGTCCGCGGCGTCGACTGCCAGGGGACACAGCGGTCCACGTCGAACCCGCCGGCGCGCAGCCCGAGCGTCGCGTCCGGCCCGACACAGCCGATCTCCATCGAGCTGGTGGAGTTCTCCGTGTGACCCACGCCCGTCCCCTCGACGCAGAAGGGGATGATCGGGTCCGTCCGTCGGGTGATCGCGGTCACCTCGAGGGCGGGCATCGACCGCCGCGGCCCGTGCATGTACCCGAAGTAGTCGCCGAAGGGTCCCTCGTCGCGGCGCACGTCGGGACGGATCTCGCCCTCGATGACGAGCTCCGCGTCGGCCGGGACGAGGAGGTCGTTCGTCTCGCAGGGGACGAGGTCGATCGGCGCGCCCTTCAGGCCGCCGGCGAACTCGGCCTCGCTGCGGCCCGTCGGGATCCACATCACCGAGCTGTACTGTACCGCCGGGTCGGCCCCGACGACGATCGCGACCGGCATCGGCTCGTCGCGCCGCTCGTACTTGTAGTAGAAGAGGTTCGGCGTCTGCTCGCCGGCGAGCAGGAGCACGCTCGCGGTCCGGCTGTCGTGGACCATCACGCGGTGATACGAGTAGTCGATCCACGCCGAGTCCGGGTCCGGCGCCACGAGGGTGTGGAGGTTCGAGTACCGGCCCCCGTCGCCCGCGTGGATGTAGGGCCACGGGTAATCGAGCAGGTCCACGTCCTCGCCGGTCTCGATCACCTCCTTACACGGTGCGTCGCGCCGATCGACCGTCTCCGGCGACCGCTGGTCCTTGAGCCGCCGGATCGTCTCGTCGTAGAACTCCCGGCGCGAGGCGTCCGGCGGGATGTCCATGCCGAGGGCGATCCGGTCCCAGGGCCGGCGCTGTGACCCCCGATACGGGTCGCCGACGAGGCGTGCGCCGTCCGCCGACTCGAAGAGGGGGATCGGGCCGTCGTTCTCGTTCGCGAGCATCGTGAGCGCGCTCGCCTCCAGGTTCCACGACACCGGGTCGTCGATCCGGACGAGGTCGTCTCGCATCTCCACCTCTCCGAGGTATCCGCGGAAGCCGTCGACCGTCATCCGCCGTCGCTCCCGCCCGTCAGCTCGCGTTGCTCGCGCTGTACCTTCAGGTCGACGTACTCGTTGACGAGCTCCGGGTACCGTTCGGAGAGGTGTTCGTACATCACCTTTCGACTGGCCTCCGAGATGGACGAGTAGACGCCGACCTCGACGAGGTACGCCAGAAGCGTCTTCACCTCGTCGGAGCGCGTGTTGATGACGTTCGCCCCCTCGGCCGTCTCCTCCATCACCCGCTCGAGCGTCTCCCTGTCGACGCCCTTCGCGTCGATGTCGGTCTCCAACACCTCGATGTACCACCGCTCCTCGGTGTTCTCGTGCGGACCGCTGACGACCGTCAACGGGACGGGGTCGGACAGCTCATCGGCGTCCCGACTCACGTACGCTCGCGTGCTGAAGATCTCCTTCGTCTCGGCGTCGGTCACCTGGATGCTGACCTCCCCCCGTTCGGGATCGGGCGGGAGGTTGGTCTCGGACGTGACGTATTCGTCGGGCATGCTGAGATATGTCCCTACTCGAATCCCCCGCGTAAAGTACTATTGAGTATTCGAGGCTAAAACCCCGTCCTTCAGGGTGGGGATACAGCCGACAATCCCCTACAACCTACTGCCGATAGCAAGGCCGAATATTCCACGTTCTCAACCCGAACATATACATATATGAGAGTATAAGTGATTATACAGGCGTTTCGAGATGCTGGAAGTCCACCGTACCCACCGAGCGAACATCCTCAACCACTCACAAGTAGAGGAACCGCTCGACCACCACGGGTGGAGCACCAGCAAACTCTGGAACGTCGCCAACTACCACTCCCGCAACGTGTGGGACGAAACCGGCGAGATTCCCGACCACGGCGACCTCAAAAACGAGTTGAAGACCCATCCAAAATACAAGGGACTACACAGTCAGTCCAGTCAGCGCGTTCTGGAGGAGCTCGCTGAATCCTTCAACTCATGGTACAAGAAGAGGAAATCCGATGACCGTGCGAATCCACCCGGCTACCGCAAGAAAAACTACTACGACGACAACGATAATCGCGTCCACGAAGAACACCCGCGTTCAACCGTGACGTGGAAACAGAACGGCATCAAACACGACTCGAAGAACAACCGCGTCCGTCTCTCGAAAGGCGCGAATCATAAGGAACACCCGAAAGCGTGGGAATACATCCTTGTCGAGTATGAAACTCGGCCCGGAGTCACTGTCGAGAACCTGCAACAAGTTCGTGCAGTCTACGACAAGGCAAAGGGACGCTGGGAACTCCACCTTGTCTGCAAAGACGAAATCGAGACGCCTAACGCACCCGGCGAGGAGACGGCGGGTATCGACCTTGGAATCTGTAACTTCGCCACGGTCGCGTACAGCACCGAAGAAGCTGACCTCTACCCCGGTAATCGCTTGAAGCAGGACGGGTACTACTTCCCGAAAGAAATCGCCAAGTGCGATGATTCAGGCGGTTCTGAAGCGACTCGTCTCCACGCGAAATGGTCGGAGCGCCGGACCCACTTCTTCCACAGCCTCGCAAAACACATTGTTGAGAAGTGTGTTGAGCGGGGGGTTGGCCGTATCAACGTCGGAAAACTCGCTGGTGTCCGCGAGGACGACAACGGCAAGTCGAAGAACTGGGGTAAACACGGCAACCTCGACCTGCATGGCTGGGCGTTCGACAGATTCTCGAACATCCTCGAATACAAGGCGGAGGTCGAAGGCATCGAAGTCGTAGAAGTTTCAGAGCGCGACACGAGTAAGACGTGTTGCGTCTGCGGTAGAGAAGACGAGAGTCAGCGTGTCGAGCGTGGGTTGTACGTATGTGAAGCGTGTGATGCTGCGTTCAACGCTGACGTGAATGGGGCGGAGAATATCCGTCTCGACATCACTCAAAGTAACTCCGAGTCTGTACCCGGTTTGGGTGGGGATAGGAGTACCGGCTGGTTGGCACAGCCCGGAGTCTACCTTTACGACTTGTCCAGGGGATTCTTACCGCGGGAACAAGTGGTAGACTGCAAACCTTAATATCCCAATTGCTGTCGGGAATCCTCGCCCTTCAGGGCGGGGAGGATGTCAACCTGTCCGGCGTCGCCGATCCCGACCAGCGGACCGACCCGGCCAGCGGACCGAGACAGTCCAGCACCGAGACGGTCCGGCACCGCTCCCGCCCGCCCTCTGCCTCACGTCGACGCGTCGGCGCTGACGACGTCCCACTCCGCGGGATCGACGACGGACGCCTCGAGGGCGTCGTGTTCGGGATACGCCGTGAACACGAGGTACTCCGCGTGCCCGTCGAGGTACTCGACGAGCGTCGAGAGGTTCCCCGCCGAGAGGCCGCCGAGCCGGTCGAGAAGCAGGACCGGGACGTCCTCGCCGACCTCGAACGCCTCGTGACCGGCCAGCGCGGCGACGATCCCGAGCAGCTCCAGCTCCCCCTCGCTCAGCGCGTCGAGCGAGGCGGTCCGGCCGTCGCGCGCGACGACCAGCTCGAACTCGCTCGTCAGCCGCGCGGTCTCGAAGCTCGTGTCGAACCGGTCGAGGAGGTCGGCGATCGCCCCGTCGAACGCCTCCCGCGTCCGGCGTTTCATCTCCGTCTTCCGGTTCCGCAGCGTCTCGATCTCCTCGCTCAGCGCCTCCCGCTCGTCCGCCAGCGTGGAGCGCTTGTCGGCGCGACGCTCCAGGTCCTCCAGCTCGTCGCGGCGCTCCTCGAGTTCGGTCTCCACCCGCGCGAGCTCGCTCGCGACGTCGGCGACCTCCTCGTCGCGCTCCGCGACCGTCTCCTCGAGCGACTCGATCCGCTCGTCGAGCTCGGAGCGGTGGTCGCGCGCGGACTCGAGGCTCTCGGCTCTGTCGGCCAGTTTGGCCTCGAGGTCGCCGATCCGGCGGTCGAGCTCGTCGCGGCGCTGCGTCGCGTTCCGGATCCGGTCGCGACGGGACTCGAGCTCCTCCACGCGGTCGTCGTACTCGGCGCGCTCGGCCGTGAGCTCGGAGATGCGGTCGCTGAGCGCCTCGAGGTGCTCGCGGAGGGTCTCCTCGTCGGTCTCGGTGCCGCAGAGCCAACAGGCCACGTCGTCGCCGAGAAGCCCCCGGTCGCGGTCGGTGAGCAGCTCCACGCGGCCCTCCGTCAGCACTCGCCGGTTCGCCGAGTAGACGGCGCGCAGAAGCTCCACGTCGGTCCGGATCGACTCCCGACGGTCGCGGATCCGCGAGAGCTCCTCGCTCACGTCCTCCTCGGGGACGGTGAGCGACTCGCGTTCCTCCCGGAGCTCCGACAGCGTCCCCTCGATGCGATCGACCGCGTCGGACAGGCGGTCGACGCGGCGGTCGGTTCGGGAGCGTTCCGCTCGCAGACGGCTCAGCTCCTCGCGTTCGGCCTCCTCGCCGTCCGCGTCGTCGGCGTCCGCGAGGGAGTTCCGGCGCTCCGTCAGCTCCTCGAGCCGATCGTCGAGCCGGGTCACCTCCTCTTGAACCGACGGAAGCCGGTTCGCGGCGTCCTCGGCGTTCGACAGTTCGGCGTCGACGCTCGAGCGCTCGGACCGGAGCTCCGCGATCCGCTCCTCGATGTTCTCGAACTCCAACGGTTTCGTCAGGAGGTCCGCGAGGTCGTCGCCGCGCCGGACCGCGTCCCGGATCGCGTTGTCCTCGTCGAGAAACGCGTACAGGTCCGCCCGGATCCGGTCGTACTCGTCCTCGAGCAGCCCGGATCCGCGAGTGACGACGGTTCCGTCCTGCCGCCGGAGTTCGACCGCGTAGGAGTCGTCCGGGGTCTCGAGTTCGACCCTGCCCGCGTCGGCGCCCTCGGTGAGCGGCGCCGCCGTTCCCATCGCCGTCTCGATGGCCTGGAGGAAGCTCGATTTCCCCTGCCAGTTCGTGGCGCGCACCACGTTGTTCCCCGGGGCGATCCTCGCGGAACCCCGACGGATGCCGGCGACGTTCTCGATCGTGAGCTCCCAACCCATAGCGGCCCTTCGTAGGGGCCGCGTTAAGTTTTACTACTCCGGAACCCGACGGTCGGACAACCGATGGCACGAGTACGGCGGATCGACCGGGCGGGCGTCCCGTTCCCGGGAACGAAACGACACGTCCGACGGGACGAGCGCTCACCGCATGAGCTGTAAGATCGACGCCGCGATCGAGGAGTACGGGATCGACGTCGCCCAGCCGGAATACGACGACGTCGACGACTATCTGCTCCGACGGTGGCGGGGCGACGACGGTCGGCCGGCCGACGGCTACCGGACGCTCACCGACTGGTTCAACAAGCGGCTGCTCAAGCGGGTGTACGACGACCACAACCGCGCGGCGACCGGGGTTCGGCTCGACGGCGAGTACGAGGCGTTGCGGTCCGACGACGACCTCGTCCGCCGGGAGGTCGCCGACGACCTCCGGGGAGAGGGCATCGACGTCGAGGCGCTGACCGCGAGCATGCCCTCGTGGAGCACGATGCGACACCACCTGAAGGACTGCCTCGACGGAGCGAAGCCGACGGAGACGGCGACGTCGGAGTGGGAACTCGAGAGCGTTCGGATCGCCGCCGACCGCGCCGCGGAGAAGGCCGAGAAGGCGGTCGGGTCGCTGGCGTCGAAGGGGGAACTGGTGGACGGCGAGACCGCCGAGGTCGACGTCGACGTCCAGTTGACCTGTCCCGTCTGTCACGTCCGAACCCCGTTCCGCGAGGCCGTCGACCGCGGGTACGTCTGTCGGGAACACGCGGAGAGCCGAACCGAAGGCGACCCGAAGCCGATCGAGGGTCGGACCGACTAGGACCGAGAACGGACGAACCGGTCCGTCGTCGCCGCGCGTCAGTCGAAGTCGGGACGGCGTCCCTCGAGGAACGCCTCGACGCCCTCGCGATGGGCGTCGGTGTCGTACGCGAGCGTCTGAAAGTGGGCCTCGCGCCGGAGCCCGTCGTCGATCGACCGTCCGAGGTTCTCGTGGATCGCCTCCTTCGCCAACGCGAGGTTCTCGGTCGGGCGGGCGGCGAGCGTCTCGAGCAGGTCGTCGACGGCCGCCTCGAGTTCGCCGTCGGGCGCGACCTCGTTTATCAGATCGAGCGCCGCGGCGCGCTCGGCGTCGATCAGCTCGCCGGTAAAGGCGAGCTCCTTGGCGGTTCTGAGCCCGACGAGTCGGGGGAGCGTCACGGTTCCGCCGAGGTCGGGGACGAGGCCGACGTTGATGAACGACGCGCCGAACCGCGCGTCGGGGGCGGCGTACGCGAAGTCCGCGGCCGCGACGAGCGAGAGCCCCGCGCCGACCGCGTCGCCGTTCACCTTCGCCACCACGGGGAGCGGCGCGGTGAGAACGGCCTCGGCGACCCGACCGAGCGTCGCGCGAACGCGGTCGTGCGCCTCCCGGGCGCTCTCCTCCCGCTCGGCCATCGCCTGGATGTCCCCGCCCGCACTGAACGCGTCGCCCGTGCCGGTTATCACGACGGCGTCGAGCGAATCGGGATCGAGCTCCTCCAGCACGCCCGCCAGTTCACGGGCGACGTCGGCGGTGAGCGCGTTCTTCGAGTCGGGGCGATCGAACGTGACGTGTCTGACGGCGTCCTCGTCGCGAACGTGCATGTGCGTACCGTCCGACCGGCGCGTATATATGGGTTGCCGGTCGGAAGGGCGGGCAGGGACGCTCGGGAAAGAAACATCGGAATAACAGTATGTATAGACAAAATATGTGATTTGAAAGATATTTATCCAAGAGGCGTGAATAAATTACATCTAAAGTACTATAAACTGCTTTGAGGTCTGCTTCCCAGAGATTCGAGATATCGTTGATGACGACTAGAGATCGCGTCTATCGTACATTCAGCGGGTTTATATTCCAATTAGTTCGAAATAGACGGACTAGTGCGATATACAAACTTCTTGGTATTACTCATATACTATCAGAACAACTGTATTATTTCGGTCGTGAACGGCGACGCTCGACGGCGATCGGAGGCGAACGACGATATCCGGGAGACGAAACGTTGAAACGCCGTTCGGGCGAATCACGGGTATGGAACTGCGGGTAATCGAGAAGACCGACACGGAACTCCGCATCGAGATCGCCGGCGAGGACCACACGTTCATGAACGTGCTGAAGGGCGCGCTGTTGGAGACCGAGGACGTCGCCGCCGCGACCTACGACATGAACCCCGAGCAGTCCGGCGGCCAGACCGACCCCGTGCTCACGGTGAAATCCGAGTCCGGGGACCCCCTCGACGCCGTCGAGGCGGCGGCAGGGGCGATCACCGACCGGACGACCGCGCTTCGCGACGCCGTCACGGCGGCCTGAGCGCGTCGGTCGCCTCGTTCTCCCCCGATCCCCCACGTTCTATCGACTCCCGTTTCGGCCGCGAGCCGCGAGGGACCATAGCTAAGTAGCGAGTCTCCGATCGTGGACGTATGCCGCCGAGCGTACTCATGTTAGGATGGGGGTATCCGCCGAACGTCACCGGCGGGTTGGACGTCCACGTCGGGGAGCTGTTCTCCGGACTGCGAGACGAGTTCGACGTCGACGCCAAGCTGGTGTTGCCGGCGGAGCTGGCGCCCGAGGACGAGCCGGGACTGGAGGGCGTCGAGACCGGCGAGGGCGACGTCGCGACCCGAGTGGGGCGTCTCAGCGACCGCTTCGTCGAGCTCGCCCCCGACTACGACGTGATCCACACCCACGACTGGTTCGGATACGGACCGGGACGGGAGGCGTCGCGGGCCTCGGACGCGACGTGGGTGTCCTCGTTCCACTCGCTGGCGAGCGACCGGAACATCGACCCGCCCACGCGCGAGGTCGAGACCGAGCGACGGCTCGCGAACGCCGCGGACACGAACATCGCCGTGAGCGAGATCGTCCGCGAGGACATCCGGGAGCTGTACGGAGCCGACTCGCGCGTCGTCTACAACGGCTTCTCGACGCCGAAGTTCTCCGGGAAGGACGTCCGCGAGGACCTCGGGATCGACGGCGAGATGCTGTTCTTCGTCGGGCGACACACAGACCAGAAGGGGATCTCACACCTGCTGTACGCGATGAAGAAGCTCCGCGGACGCGACGTCACGCTCGTCGTGGGCGGCTCCGGCCACCAGACGGAACAGCTGAAGCGGTTCGTCGAGCTGGTGGGCATCGAGGAGAAGGTGGAGTTCGTGGGCTACGTGCCCGAGGCGGAACTGGGCGACTACTACGCCGCGAGCGACGCGTTCGTCTCCCCCTCCTTCGCCGAGCCGTTCGGGATCACGATCACGGAGGCGCTCGAGGCGGGAACGCAGGTCGTCTCGACGCGCTGCGGGGCCGCGGAGATCCTCCCCGAGGGCTGTCTGATCGAGGTCACCCCGGACTCGGAGTCGATCGTCGACGGGCTGGCGGCCGCGCTCGACCGGGAGTCGCCGCCGGAGTACGAGCGCCGCGACTGGTCGGCGGTCGCCGAGGACACGCTCGCGGTCTACGAGGACGTCGCGTAGGCGGTCCCTGAGACGTCTGCGCTCGGATCCGGTCGCCAAGCGGCGTTCGTCTACTCCTCCCGGAACACGTCGATCTCGGTCACCGGCTCCGGATGCCGAACCCGGAAGCCGTCCGCCGTCTCGATCACGCCGCGGGTGCTCTCGACCGCCCCGCGGTACGGGGTTCCGTCGTCCTCGCGGGCCGCCGCGCCCTGATACGGCGAGGTGTACGGTGAGGCGTACGACGACTCCGAGACCGGCTCGTCGAAGTCCTCCGGCGGGAGGTAGATCCGTTCGCCGCCCGGCGATCGGACGACGACGGCCACGTCACGCGTCCCGGTCACCTCGATGACGGTCCGCTCCGCAGTGACGCGAGTGTCGATCCCGACCTCGCTCGTCTCGATGTCGGCCATGTGCCCCTCTGTGGACGGGAACGGTTTAGCTGTGCCGGACGTTCGGACGCTCGGTCGCGGATCGGAACCCCCGGGTGAACCCTTTTGTGCGGTCGCGTCGAACTCGCGACCGATGGACGTCAACAGCCATGCCGAGGAGCTCGCCTCCGACCTCGGCGTAGACAAGGCGGAGGTCAAAGCGGACCTGGAGAACCTACTCGAGTACAGCGTTCCGATCGACGAGGCCAAACAGAGCGTCCGCCGGAAGCACGGCGGCGGAGGCGGCGGGTCGAGTCCGACGCCCGAGTCGGTCGACCTCGTCGAGATCACGACCGACCACGGCAACGTCACGGCCACCGTCCGCGTGCTCACCCGTGGCACCAGAACGATCCGATACCAGGGCGACGACCTCACGATCCGGGAGGGGGAGCTCGCCGACGGAACCGGAACGATCTCCTACACCGCCTGGCAGGACTTCGGGTTCGAGCCGGGCGACTCACTGACGATCGGCAACGCCGGCGTCCGCGAGTGGGACGGCGAGCCCGAGCTCAACCTCAACGAGTCGACGACGGTCGCGATCGCGGACGAGCCCGTCGCGGTCGACCACGAGGTCGGCGGCGACCGCGACCTCGTCGATATCGCCGCGGGCGACCGCGGCCGCAACGTGGAGGTGCGCGTCCTGGAGGTCGAGTCGAAGACCATCTCGGGACGCGACGGCGAGACCGAGATCCGCGAGGGCGTCGTGGGCGACGAGACCGCGAAGCTCCCCTTCACCGACTGGGACCCGCGCCCGGATCTCGAGGTCGGCGCGGACCTCCGGATCGAGGACGTGTACGCCCGCGAGTTCCGGGGGGTTCCCTCGATCAACCTCACCGAGTTCACGACGGTGACGCCGCTCTCGGAGCCCGTCTCGGTCGCCGAGAGCGCGCCGCGGCTCTCGGTCGGCGAGGCGGTCGCCTCCGGCGGGATGTTCGACGTCGAGTTCGTCGGAAACGTCCTCGAGGTGCGCGACGGCTCGGGACTCATCGAGCGCTGCCCGGAGTGCGGTCGGGTGACCCAGAACGGCCAGTGTCGGAGCCACGGCGAGGTCGACGGCGAGGACGACCTCCGCGTGAAGGCGATACTCGACGACGGCACCGACACCGTCACCGTCGTGCTCGACGACGAGCTCACGGCCGAGGTGTACGGCGGCGGGCTCGACGAGGCGCTCGCGGCCGCGAAGGACGCGATGGACAAGGACGTGGTCGCGGAGTCGATAGCGGACACGCTCGTGGGCGGGGCCTACCGCGTCCGCGGGAGCCTCTCGGTCGACGAGTACGGCGCGACGCTCGACGCGACCGCCTTCGAGGAGGCCGACGACGACCCCGCGGAGTCCGCCCGCGCGGCGCTCGCGGAGGTGGGCCGATGAGCGACGACGGGCCGGGCACCCGCGAGGTCGCCCACCGGCTGTTCGCCGCGGAGTTCGACGACGCCTCGCTGTCGTACTCCGAGAGCGACGAGGAACGGGCCCCGAACTACGTCGTGACGCCGACGGGCGCGCGGGTCAACCGGCTGTTCGTCGCGGGCGTGCTCACCGAGGTCGAGCGCGTCAACGACCGGACGAGCCGCGGCCGAGTGGTCGATCCCTCCGGGGCGTTCGTCACCTACGCGGGCCAGTACCAGCCGGACGAGCAGGCGTTCCTCGAGCGCGCTGAGCCGCCCACGTTCGTCGCGCTGACGGGAAAGGCCCGGACGTTCGAGCCGGAGGACTCCGACCGGGTGTTCACCTCCGTCCGTCCCGAGAGCCTCAACGAGGTCGACGCCGACGTCCGCGACCGGTGGGTGGTCTCCGCGGCCGAGCGGACCCTCGACCGGCTCGCCGTCCTCGACCGGGCGCTCGCGTCGGACCTCCGCGGCGACGACCTTCGCGGCGCGCTCGAGGCCGGCGGCGCACCCGCGTCGCTGGCGGCGGGGATCCCGAAGGCGATCGCCCACTACGACACGTCCCCCGCGTACGTCGAGGCGGTCCGGCGGCTCGCGGTCGACGCGCTGGAGATGATCGCCGGCGATCGCGACGACGTTCGTGCCCCTGAGATCGCCCCCGACGCCGGCGGCGACGCGACGATCGGTCCCCTTCCGGACACCGACGTGCGGATCGAACCGACGGCGACCCACGGAACGAGCGAGGCGGCGACCGAGTCGACGGGCGACGACGCAGGATCGGCGGAAACGCGGGACGAGCCGGCCGAATCGACGACCGGATCGGCCGACGTATCGGACGAGCCGACTATCGACGACGCGGAGTCGGACGAGTCCTCGCCCGACGCAGCCACGGCGACCGAACCGTTCGAGGACGGAACGGAGGAGGACGGAGTCGGTGCCGTGGGTGCTGGCGACGAGATCGGCGACTTCGACGGTTCCGACGGTCTCGACGATCCCGTCGAGTCCGATGCGCTCGACGGTCCCGACGGTCCGGGCGACGCCGAGGACGAAACCGGCCTCGGGGACTTCGATGACGACGGGATCGGCGGCGGTGGAGCCGACGGCGATGGGGTCGATTCCGGTGGAGCCGACGACGATGAGGTCGGCGATGCGGACCCGGAGACGACGGCTCCCGACGCCGCCGACGAGATGTACGAACTCGACGATGCGGAGCGCGAGGAGATAGAGTCGGAGTTCGGGACCGACTTCGCGACCGGCTCCGAGGTCGACGATCCGGGGGAGGCCGACATCGACGTGCCCGGACCCGAGGAGATGTCCGAGGGCGTCGGAGTCGACGACGGAGACGGGGCCGCGGCCACGAGCGACGACGACGGGCCGGGGTCCGCGGGAGACGACGGAGGGAGCGGGGACGACGAGGGGGACGACGCGGCCGCCGACGTCGACCTCGAGGCCGCCGCCGTCGAGAGGATGGAAGCGCTCGACGACGGCGACGGCGCGGACCGCGAGGCGGTCGTCGAGGCGGTCGCGTCCGAACACGGCGTCGACCCCGATACCGTCGAGGATGCCGTCCAGGACGCGTTGATGGGCGGGAAGTGTTACGAGCCGGGCGACGGACTGCTCAAAGCGATCTGATGGCCGCGGTCGAGCCGGTCGTCGACGAGCCGGCGGCCGTCGCCGACCTCGGCGCGGAGCGGGCGCTGCTCGTCGCGGACGTCCACGCCGGCATCGAGGTCGGCCTCCGCTACGAGCGTGGGGTGGAACTCGAGAGCCGCGCGGACGAACGCGTCGACCGGCTGTGTTCGCTGATCGACGGGACCGGAGCCGACCGGATCGTCGTCCTCGGCGACCTCGCACACCGGATCGGCGCGCCGGAGGGCGAGGAGCGCGAGGAGCTGGAGACGCTCGTGTCGGCGGTCACGGACCGCGTCCCGCTGACGCTGGTCGAGGGGAACCACGACGCGGGCGTCGCGGAGGCGTTCGCCGACGAGATCCAGGTGATCGGACCCGAGGGCGGCATCCTGCGGGAGGGCCCCCGTCCGGACGCCCGCCAGTCCGACCTCGCCGTCCTCCACGGGCACACCCGACCCGATCCCGCGATCCGGTCCGCGGACGTGGTCTGTATGGGCCACGAACACCCGCAGGTCAGACTCGAGGACGCGGTCGGCGGGTCGCGGACGGAGCGTGCGTGGCTTCGCGGCCCGCTGAAGCCCGCCGTCTTCGGCGACGAGGAGGCCTCGGACGGCGGGGGGGAGACCGCGGCTTCCGGTCCCGAACTCGTCGTGTTCCCGGCGTTCAACGAGCGCTCCGGCGGGACGTGGATCAACGTCGAGGGGGGGTCGTTCCTCTCGCCGTTCCTCCCGGAGGGGCTCGCCGCCGGCGACGCGTACCTCCTCGACGGGACTCGACTGGGGGACTTTCGACGGATCTGACCTGGCAGACTCGCCCGCGTCGTCGCGGCCGTCGGCTCACTCGACGGGGTCCTCGGAGAGCGGCCAGTCGCCCTCGACGCCCGTCGCGCGGTCGGTCGGCGTCCGCGCGTTCCGGTAGAGGTGCTCGAGGTTCTCCAGCGTGCGGTCGACGTCGAACCGCTCGACCGCGCCGCGCGTGTCGCGATCGGTCGAGAGACACGTCTCGATCGCCTCGGCCATCCCCCCGAAGTCGCCGCGTTCGAACCGCTCGCCGTTGTCGGGGCCGATCGTCTGGTCGAACGGCGGAACGTCGGCGGCGGCGACCGGGGTTCCGCAGGCGTTCGCCTCGAGCGTGGACAGCCCCAGCGTGTCGCCGGTTGAGGCCGTGACGAACGCGTCGATGGAGGAGTAGAAGGTCGGGAGGTCCTCCCGCGGGAGGAAATCACGGAGCTCCACGTTGTTCGGAGCGTCGCGCTCGAGCGCCTCGCGGCGCGGCCCCTCGCCGACCACGACGAACCGGTATTCGGGGAGCACCTCGGCCACACGGAGTATCTCCTCGACGTTCTTCTCCATGCTGAGCCGGCCGCTGTAGCCGATCACGGTCCGTTCGGGATACCAGTCCTCGGCGGTCGGTTCGAAGAAGTCCATGTCGATCCCGACCGGGAGCGGGACGTGTTCGACGTCGCGGTCGATCCGCTTCGTCGAGGCGGTCACGACGTCGAACGTCCGGAGGAACGCGTTCTCGAACGGGACGTACAGCCGCGAGAGGGCCGACGCGACGGAGGCAATACCGATGCTCTGGTGGAAGTACTCCTCGAGCGGCGTGTGGTGGGTGTATATCGACGGGAGGTCGTGTTTCCGGGCGTAGTACCGTCCGAGCATCCCGACCGGGGCGGGGCCGTGACAGTGGACCACGTCGAGCTCCGGCAGCGTCGAGAGGCGGCGATACGTCGGGATGCGGTATCCCTTATAGAACGGGTTCGGTAGGGATCTAACTGGTATCTCCCGCTCGTCGGGCTCGTAGTCGCCGTCCGGATAGATCACGTACACCTCGTGGCCCCGCGCCTCGAGCTCCTCGCGCCAGAGGTCGATCGTGTAGGTGACGCCGTCGATCCCGGGAAAGTAGCTATCGGTGAAGAAGCCGATCCGCACTCAGATCACCTCCCCGTACAGCGACCGGTATCGCTCCGCGACCGTCTCGAGCGCGAACTCCTCGCTCCGTTCCGCCGCGTTCGTGCCGATCCGGTCGCGGACGCCGGGGTCCGCGAGCCGCTCTATCGCCTCGACGAAGGCGTCGACGCCGGCGTCGGCCGCGGTCTTCAGACACTCCCGGCCGTCCTCGAGCCAGGAGAACGTCTCGATGTCGCGGACGACGGCGGGCTTTCCGGCCGTCATCGCCTCGAGCAGGGCGATCCCCTCGTTCTCCTCGTGGGTCGGGAAACAGAACACGTCGCCGACGGCGTAGGCTCCCCGAACGTCGTCGACGTAGCCGGTGAACGTGCAGTTCTCCGGCGATCCCTCGATCAGCGCCGTCGTCTCCCGCCCCTTCAACGAGAGGTCGAGCGGGCCGAACCACGCGAAGTCGACGTCGGGCATCCGGCGGGCCGTCTCGACGAACGTCTCGAGGCCCTTGCGTTTGATCACGTGACCGACGAGGAAGACGACCGGCTCCTCGAGGTCGTACCGGTCGCGGTAGGTCGCCTCCAGCTCCTCGAAGCCCGCGAGCTTCTCGCGGTCGACGCCGTTCGAGATCACCGTCGTCGGGACGTCGGTGTACGACTTGATCACCCCGCGGTTGTACTCGGAGGGACAGACGAGCGCGTCCGCGAGCCCGTAGGCCCACTCGAGATACGGTCGGAGCGGCTTCGCGAGGGCGTTCGTAAAGCGGAAGCTGTCGCCGAAGTCCTCCGCGGTGACGTGCGTGTTCGCGACGACCGGCACGCCTCGGCGGGCCGCGCGGCGCGCGTACCACGCCGACCGAGGTCCGAGCAGGTTACAGTGGAACACGTCGGCCTCGAGCGTCGGCTCGGTCGTGTACTCGATCCCGAGCCGGTCGAGCATCTTCCGCTGGTGGACGACGGACTCGCGGATCCCCCCGGTGACCCGCGACTCGAACTCGAAGTAGTGGCTGACCTTCATCGTCCGGCGGTCACTCCACTTCGAGCCACGGCACCTCCATCAGCGGCGGGATGTGCGTCTCGATGTGGTGTTCCCAGACGCCCTCCTCGCCGAAGGCCTCCCCGTGGTCGGCGGTGACGACGACCGTCCCGTCGAGCTCGTCGACCAGGTCGGCGACGGACTCCAGGGCGATCCGCAGGTTCTCCTCGTACAGCCGGAGCGCAGTGACGCGGGTCCCGTCCGTCACGAGGTCGGTGGGATCGAGCTCCAGCCACAGCCCGGCCTTCTGGGCGAACTCGCTGTCGTCCAGCCGACTCTCGATCTTCGGCCGGATCGAGTCGCTGATCGAGGAGAGCAGCCCGTCGTCGGAGCCGTCCCCGTCGGCTTCCGCCTCCTCCTCCTGTCGTTTGATCCCCTTCTGGATCTGTTTGAGCTTCTGGCCCTTACCGCGGGAGAGGTACGGCGCGTGCGGCTGCATGTAGTGGAGCACGGTGCGGTCGGCCCGCTCGACGGCCGCCTGCTCGTTTCGGAACGCCTCCGCGATCCCCTCGGGCGGGACGGTTCCGAGGTCGTCGTCCCAACCGCTCTTCCAGACGTCGAAGACGTCGCTGATGTGCTCGGAGGCGGTCCACTCGTAGTCACAGCTCGCGCCCCACTTGAGCTCGTTCAGCGGGATTCCCAGGTCGTTGATGAACGGGTTCCCGGAGAAGTACGCGATGTCGTGATCGCCGGTGAACGTCCGGTAGGCCCACTCCGGCGTCGACGAACCCGTACTCCAGCGCTTCTGTAGATCGCCCTCGAGATAGTCGTCGTAGACGTCCCGGAAGACGTCGTATCGGCACGCATCGAGCACCAGACAGTAGTCCCACTCCGATTCGAGGAAACGCTGGTCTTCCATCGGTTGCGGGTACGTTTCGGATCGACCGTTGTATTCTTATTGGTCCGTGGATCGCCGTGGCGATCCGTGTCGTCGTCAAATCCAGTGGCCGTCGGCCATCGCCCGCGCGGATCCGCCGGGCGCTCGTGGTCGATCAGACGTTTCAAGTTCGCTACCGCGGTAAGTCGGGCATGGCCGACGGCAACCGCCGCGCGCTGCTTCTCGGGTCGATCGCGGCGGTCGCCGTCCTCGGGGTCCTGTTCTACCTCGTCGGCGCGGGGGACGTGGTCGACACGCTCCGGTCGGCCGACCCCACGTTCGTCGCGGCGACGGTCGCGTTCGCGCTCTGCTGGCTGGCCGCGTGGAGCCTGATGCTCCGGACCGTCCTCGGCTCGCTCGACGTCTCGATCCCCGTCGTCACGTCCTTTTTCGTCTACGCCGGCGCGGTGTTCGCGAACAACGTCACCCCGTTCGGGCAGGCCGGCGGGGAGCCAGTCGCCGCGCTGCTCATCTCGAAGGTGTCCGACTGTCGATACGAGACGGGGCTCGCCGGCATCGCGAGCGTCGACGTGCTCAACGTGATCCCGTCGCTCTCCCTCGTCTTCGTCGGCGTCGGCTACTACGCGACCATCGCCGCCGTCGGCGAGCGTCTCGAGACGGCGGTTACCTCGGCGGTCGTCCTCGTTGGGGGGATCGTCGTCGCGATCGCCGTCGTCTGGCGGTACCGCGAGACGCTCGTCGACCGCGTTCCGGGGGTCGTCGCCCCGTGGGTCGGACGGCTCGGGCGCGGACGGTACGACGCGGCGGACCTCGAGTCGGACCTCGCGGGACGGCTGGACCGGTTCTTCGCGGACATCGAACGCGTGGGGACGAACCGTTTCCGGCTGTCGGCCGTCGTCGGGCTGTCGCTTCTGGGATGGCTCGCGCAGGCGGTCGCGCTGACGGCGGCGTTCGCCGCGGTCGGCCACGCGATCCCGCCGTACGTCGTGCTCTTCGCGATCCCGCTCGCCAACCTCGCCGGCGCGACGCCGATGCCGGGCGGGCTCGGCGGGATCGAGGCCGCCTACGTCGCGCTGCTCGTGCCGACCACGGGGATAGAGGCGTCGGCGATCACCGCGGCCGTGCTCGTGTTCCGCGGCGGCACCTACTGGATGCCCGTCGCCATCGGCGGGATAGCCACGTCCACCCTCGGCGTTCGGGCGGTGCGGTAAGGCGAGGGGGTGGTACCGGAGCGTTCGTGGGTCACTCATCGAGTGATCCGACGGAAGCGGCCGACGATCCGGTCAGGCGTGTCGCGGGGGCCGAGGGCCCGTCCGGCCAGGTACAACGGTAGCCCGACGATCGACCCGACTGCGAGCAACGAGACCGCGACGCCGACCGCGAAGATCCCCGCCAGGACCGCCAGGCCACCCCCCGAAACGACGAGCAACGCCGTGAACGCGACCGCCGCGAGCGGGAGCGTCGCGATCCCGGCCCCGATGACCGCCCGTTCCCGACGGGTCGCCGCCACGCCGAGCGGGAACGACCAGGCCGCCACGTAACTCAGCAGGAACCGAACGTCCACGAGTCGCTCGATGACCGGCGGCCCGGCTATCGGACCGCCCGGCGGTGGCCCGAGCGGCAGCGCCACGACGACGACCGCGAACCCGAGCCCCGCCGACCCGAGCGCCGTGGAGAAGCGGATCGGTGCCGGGTCGCGTCCGGCGTCGTCCGACGCCGGACCGTTCGCCGCCGTCCCGATCACGCTGGCACCGACGACGGCAGTGAGCACGCCCACGAGGTCAGTCTCGAACATACGGGCGGCTTCACCCGGATACAGTCCGAGCACCGAGGAGTGAGCGAACGGTCCGGCGAGGTCCACGACGCCCGTTCGGAGCGCGAACCCCAGAGCGATCCAGCCGAGGCCGACGAGGATCAGGACGCCCCCGACCCGACCCCGACCCGCGACGGGACCGCCGTGTACGTCGTCGGTTTCCATGGAGGGCATACGCCCACGGTTTCGCGCCCGCGACAAGTGTCTTCGGCCGGACCGCCCGTCGCGGATACCGCTCCGACGCGGTCGACGTGGACCTCGCCTACTCGACCGGCCGGAACCGGAACCCGTCCCACGCCTGGCTCGCCGGCTCGCGTATTCCCGCGCCGGGCTCGCGGAGCTCGTCGGCGTAGACGGGTTCGACGTGGTCACCGATGACGACGTCGAACGCGTTGCCGTCCGGGTCGGCCGCGACCTGCCCCAGCGCGCGGACCGGCGGACCGTCGTACTCCTCCCCCATCTCGAACTCGACTATCGCGAGCGTGTTGGGCGCTCGGACGCCGGGCGGCGTCGCCATCGAGGTGGTCCACGTCACGACGCGCGCCTCGTGCTCGCGGAGGTCCACGGACCCGACTCGCTCCGCGCCGTTCGGCCCGACGGGATGGGGCGGATACGAGACGCTCCCGTCGGCGTACTCCGCGGCCTCGAAGGTCGGTTCGTCTCTCGCTTCGTCGGTCGGTTCCTCGTGCGTGTCGTCGTCGGCGTTCGTGTCGCTCATTGGCTTCCCTCCAGGATCGCGGTGGTCACGCAGTTCCCGAACCCGCCGACGTTACACGCGAGGCCCGTGTCGGCCTCGACCTGCCGCGGGCCGGCGTCCCCGGTGACCTGCTTGTAGATCTCGTACACCTGTGCGACGCCGCTGGCCCCGAGCGGGTGACCCTTCGACTTGAGCCCGCCGGAGGTGTTGATCGGGAGCTCGCCGTCGCGGTCGGTGACGCCCTCCTCGACCGCCTTCCACCCCTCGCCCTTCTCGAAGAAGCCGAGGTCCTCGCTCTGGAGGAACTCGAGGATGGTGAACATGTCGTGGAGCTCCGCCACGTCGACGTCGTCGGGGGCGATCCCGGCCATCTCGTAGGCGATCGCCGAGGAGTCGACGACCCCGCCCATCGTGGTGGGATCCGCGCGCTCGTGGACGACGTGGGTGTCGGTCGCGCCGCCGATCCCGCTGATCACGGCATATTCTCCGTCCGGCGCGTACTCCTCGGCGACCGACTCGGGACAGAACACGAGCGCGGCGGAGCCGTCCGTGATCGGACAGAAGTCGTACAGCCGGAGGGGGTCGGCGACGACCGGCGACTCGAGGACGGTCTCGAGGTCGACCTCCTTGCGGAACTGGGCGTGGGGGTTGTCCACGCCGTTGGCGTGGTTCTTCACCGCGACCTTGCCGAGGCTCTCGCGGGGCGCGTCGTACTCGTCGAGGTAGAGGCGCGCCGTGAGCCCCGCGAACGAGGGGAGCGTCACGCCGTGTTTGTACTCGACGGGGTGGGTGAGCGAGGCGATCACGTCGGTCGCCTCCGCGGTGCTCCGGTGGGTCATCTTCTCGCCGCCGACCAGCATCGTGAGATCGCTCGCGCCCGAGGCGACCGACTGCCAGGCGGCGTAGACGCCCGCGCCGCCGGAGGAGGAGGTCTGGTCGATCCGGGCGGTGTAGGCGGGCGTGGCCGCGAGGTCGTGAGCGAGCGCGTTCGGGACGCCGGTCTGCCCCTCGAACTCGCCGCTGGCCATGTTCGAGACGTACAAGTGGTCGAGGTCGTCGCCGACGATCCCGGCGTCGGAGAGCGCCGCCTCGCCCGCCTCCGCGAGCAGTTCCCGAACCCAGGCGTCGCGCTGCCCGAACCGGGTCATCGACGCGCCGACGATCGCTACGCGTTCCATGCGTCGGGGTCGCCCCGGCGTGGCAAAAGCGTACCTCTCCGCGACCGTTCAGCCGGCACAGTCGAGAGACCGCTACGGGAAGGGGATCACTCCGCGCGCCGACCGGCGTGGCCGGGATAGTCGCGCTCGAAACGGGACTCCAGTTCCTCGCGGTCGAACCGGATCACGACCGGCCGGCCGTGCGGACAGGCGTAGGGGTTCTCGCAGGCGTCGAGCCGGTCGAGGAGGTCGACGACGCGACCCTCCGTGAGCGACGTGTTCCCGGTCACGGAGGGGTAACACGCGAGGTCCGCGAGGAGGTCGTCGACCGCGTCGGTCACCGGGTTCCCGGCCGGCGAAGCGGCCGTGGCGTCGTCGGACGCTCCGGCCTCCGCGGTCGCCGCCGCGTCCGCGACGAACTCCGTGAGGACGTCACGGAGGAGTTCGGGGTCGAGCGCGGCGTCGAAGACCGCGGGAACCGCCTTGACGACGACCTCGCGCTCGCCCGCTCGCTCGGCGCGGAACCCCACTCCCGACAGTTCCTCGAGGAACTCGCCGAACAGCGCGGCCTCGCGCGCCGTCAACTCGACCGTCACCGGCTCCGCGAGCGCCTGCGCGGGCGGGCCGTCGGCGAACTCACGTCTGAGCCGCTCGTAGTTCACCCGCTCGTCGGCGGCGTGCTGGTCGATCAACACGAGCCCGTCGGGAGCCTCCGCGACGACGTACGTGTCGTGAAGCTGACCGAGCACGCGCAACGACGGGAGCGAGTCGTACGCGCGCTCGTCGCTCGTCTCCTCGCCCGCGAGGGTGTGCTGGCTGGTCGCGGCGCGCCGGGGCGTCGGGTCCGCGTCGGCGGGCGGCGCGGCGTCGGCGACCGGATCGGAATCGGAACCGGCGTCGGCGACCGGATCGGAGTCGGACGGGGAGTCGAAGCCGACGACCGGATCGGGCTCGCCCGACGAGTCGGGATCGACGAGGGTACCGTCCGCTTCGTCGGGGGATCGACCGTTCCCACCCGCGTCGGCGTCCGGCTCCGAGTCGGGACCGGACGCCGCGTCGGTGGACTGCCAACTCCGCGGAGAGGGGCGGTCGGATCCCGAGAGACCGGTGTCGTCGTGGGGGTCGCCGTCCTCATCACGGTCGGACCCTCCGGCGGGATCCGCGTCGCCGGCGAGCCCCTCGACCGCCCATGCGTCCTCGTCGTCCGGGTCGAGTTCGGTCGCCGACCCGGTCGCCGTGGCGGGTTTCGCGTCGTCTCCGTCACCGGCGTTGCCACGACCATCGTCCGCGTCGTCATCCACATCGGGATCGCCGTCCGCGTCGACCGCGCCGTCCACACGTTCACGCCGTCGGTCCGCGGTCCCCGCTCCGCCGACCACCTCGCCGTCGACGGTCTCGGGAGCGACGTCGACCTCGTCGGGCGCGGACCGCCCGCGCGGCGCGGTCGATCGGATCAGCCCGTGGTCGAGCAGCGCCGCCTCCACGGCCGACTCGACCGCGGACCTGACGCCCGCCTCCCGGTCGAACCGCACCTCCAGCTTCCGCGGGTGGACGTTCACGTCCACCTCGTCGGGCGGAACCTCGACGAACAGCACCGCGAAGGGGTACCGGTCGGGCGCGAGCTGTCCGCCGTACGCCTCGAGGACCGCCTCGCGGAGCGCGCCCGCCGTGACGTATCGGTCGTTGACGTACGTCGCGAGGTAGTCCCGGGCCGACCGGGTCGTCTCCGGATGCGAGACGAGGCCGGTGACGCGTTTCACGGCCGGATCTCCGCCCTTCCTCCCTTCATCCGTTTCCGCCGCCGACGAGGGTTCCCAGTCGACCTCGACCATCGACTCCGCGACCTCGCGGCCGTAGACCGAAAGCACCGCCGACCGCAGATCCCCGTTGCCCTCGGTCGCGAACGTCTCGCGGCCGTCGTGTTCGAGCGAGACGGCCACGTCGGGGTTCGCGAGCGCGTACCCCGTGACCACCGTGTTGACGTGGTCGAACTCCGTGGTCACCCGCTTGAGGAACTTCTTGCGAGCTGGCGTGTTGTAAAACAGGTCCGCGACCTCGACGGTCGTCCCGACCGGACATCCAGCGGGGCGCACCGCGCCGACGTCGCCGCCCTCGACTGCGATCTCGGCTCCCGCCTCGGCGTCGGGCGGCCGCGATCGGACCGTCAGCCGCGAGACGGCGCCGACCGTGTACAGCGCCTCGCCGCGGAAACCGAGCGTTCCGACGCCGGCCTCCAAATCCTCGATGTCGGCGATCTTCGAGGTGGCGTGTTCGGCGACGGCGGCCTCGAGCTGGTCCGCCGGGATCCCGACGCCGTCGTCGCGGACGCGGATCCCCTCCGTGCCGCCGGCCTCGACCGAGACGGCAACGCGGCTCGCGCCCGCGTCGAGGCTGTTCTCGATCAGCTCCTTCACGACGCTGGCCGGCCGCTCGACCACCTCGCCCGCCGCGATCCGCTGGATCGTCCGCTCGTCCAACCGTTCGATCTCGGGCGGCTCCATGGCTGCTCGTGGGTGGGGGAAGCGAGTACTTGAAACCGTCCCCGTCGGTGACGGAGACCGTGTCGGCGGCACGGCGCGATCCCGATCGATCGCGTGGGACGTTTCACACGTCGTTCACGTACTCCATGACCAGCTGTTCTTCGGCCCGCCGGAGCCGGTAGGAGAGCGTCGAGCGTGGCACGTTCAGTTTCGACGCCAGTTCCTCGAGCGTGATCTCGCTCGGCGATCGATAGTACCCGTTCCGGGCGGCCGCGCGCAACGCCGTCCGCTGCTCGGGGTCGAGCGAGACCGTCCCGAGCGAGTCGTGTCCCCACCGGCGGGCGTCCCGGAGGTGGCCCATGTGAAACGAGAGCCCGGACCGCAGGTTCGCGCCGAGGGCGTCGTAGAGCAGACCGACCTTCTCGTCCGACCGCATCAGGATGCGCCACTCGTGCCGATCCTCCGACCGGCGGGAACAGAGGAGCGATCCTCGGGGGAGATACCGACCGGCGAGCGTCTGGACGGATCTGCCGCCGCCGACTCGCTCGACGTACGTGTAGACCACCCGCTCCCCGTCGGAGCGCTCCAGGATCTCGTGGTGTTCGGTGGCGAGGAAGTCCGTCTCGGTCACGGACTCCGTTCGTACGTCCCCGTCGAGGCGAAGCCGTTCGACTGCGTCGAGCGCCGCCATCGGCCCGCTGAAGCGCTCGATACGCCAGAAGTCGTCGTCGTTCACACAGCCGTGTAATCCCCGTGCGACGAGCGACGGATGGTCGATGAACACGTCCGTCATCGGATCGACGCCGGCCTCGTAGTCGATGCTGAACGTGAACTCGCGCATCACCCACTCTCCGGTTCGTCACGAGAACTCGAGGACACACTCTCGAACGCCGTCGACGAGCGCGGACGGATCCCCATCAGGTGTGGATTGTCGTTCGACAAGCATATCATTATTCATTATGGATATGACTGTGTGGGTGCTTACCATGAGCACCGACGAACCCAGCCAGTCGACCGACGCGCACGGCCACGAACACCACGGGGTAGAGGGGCCGGGATATCCAACCCCGGCTGCGATGCGAACCGAATCGGAACGCGAGAAGACCGCCTTCGTCATGTCGCTCCGGGTCGGGATGGACGTGGACGGTCCCGACTTCGTCGGCGTCGTCGACGTCGATCCCGACTCCGACACCTACGCGGAGCTGATCGATACCGTCGAGATGCCGAACAAGGGTGACGAACTCCACCACTTCGGCTGGAACAGCTGTTCGTCCTCCTGTCACGCCGAGGGTCTCATGCGGGACCACCTGATCGTCCCGGGCCAGCGATCCTCGCGCATCCACATCATCGACGCCTCGGACCCGCGGAATCCGGCGATCGAGAAAGTGATCGAACCCGAAGCAGTGTTCGAACACGACCTCTCCGCGCCACACACGGTTCACTGCGTCCCCGAGGGGAAGATCGTCATCAGCATGCTCGGCAACGCCGACGGCGAACTCCCCGGCGGCTTCCTTCAGCTCGATCAGGACGACTTCTCCATCGACGGCCACTGGGAGATCGACCGCGGCGACATGGAGATGAACTACGACTACTGGTACCAGCCTCGACACGGCGTGATGCTGTCGACGGAGTGGGCCGCGCCGGAGACCTACTATCCGGGCTTCGACTTGGACGACGTCGAAGCCGGCAAGTACGGCGACAGCATCCACGTCTGGGACTGGGAGACGAAGGAACACGAACAGACGCTGACCTTCGGCGAGGAGGGTCTCATCCCGCTCGAGATCCGGATGCCCCACAACCCCGAGGAGACCGAAGGCTACGTCGGTGCCGCGCTCTCCTCGAACATCCTCCGGTTCTGGGAGGCGGAGGACGGACGCTGGGAGTGGGAGAAGGTCATCGACGTCGAGGACCGCGAACACCCCGACTGGGACATGCCCGTGCCGGGACTGGTGACCGACGTCCTCCTCTCGCTCGACGACCAGTACATGTTCTTCTCGAACTGGCTACACGGCGACGTGCGGATGTACGACATCAGTGACACGGGGAGCCCGCGGTTGGTCGATCAGTGTTGGGTCGGCGGGAACTTCGCCGAGCGCCAGTCCGTCGGCGGCCACGACGTCCGCGGCGCACCGCAGATGCTCCAGCTCTCCCGGGACGGCAGACGGCTCTACTGGACCACGTCGCTGTTCTCCTCGTGGGACAACCAGTTCTACCCCGAGATGAGCGAAGAGGGGTCGCTGATGATGAAAGCGGACGTATACCCCGAGGAGGGACGGATGGAACTCGACGAGGAGTTCGTCGTCGACTTCGGCGACGCCCCCGGCGGCCCGGCCCGCGCCCACGAGATCCGCTGGCCCGGCGGCGACTGTACCAGCGACGTCTGGCAGTAGCCGCCGATGTCCCACACGGTCACGCTGGAGTGGCGCGACGGCCGGGAGACGACCGTCGACGTCCGGGAGTCCGAGACGGTCATCGACGCGACCGAGCGTGCCGGTCTCGGCGTCCCCTACGGCTGTCTGTACGGTGCCTGTGCCACCTGTACCGGACGCTTGCTTGAGGGTGACCTCGCCCACGTCGAACGACCGCGGGGGTTGAAACCCGACCACCGACTGGAGGGGTACGTCCTGCTCTGTGTGGCCGAGCCGCGCTCCGACTGCCGGATCGAGGTGGGCGCGGAGATACAGGCCGACCTCGTGCCGAACCCGTGGAAGTGACTCACGTTCCGTTTTTCATCGGCCGGAGCAGCCGATAGGTCGCCTGGAAGATCCGCCGTTGATCGCAGTCCTGCTCTTTGGTTTCACTTCCGAACTCACGGCTCGCTTCGCTCGCCGTTCCTGTTTCGAGGCGCGATCGAAGCGAACGCCTCGCAATGCGCGGGACCGGATTCGAACCGGATGAAACCTCGCTTCGCTCGGTTTCCAGGGTTCAAATCCTCGTCGCGCATACACGCCTCTCACGTTCGTTCGAGACGGTATGCGCGGGACCGGATTCGAACCGGCGGACCCCTACGGGATAGCGTCCTAAGCGCTACGCCTTTGGCCTGGCTCGGCAACCCGCGCGCGACCACTCGTAGGCGGAACCGCCTCAAGAACCTGACGACCGACCACGGCCCACCGCCACCCGACCGCACGCACCGCTTTTGTACGTCGGCCGCCAACGAAGACGCATGTACCGGGCGAGTGACCGCGTCGACAACGCCGAGTGGATCGAGCGCCTCGAGGAGGCCTGCGCCGACCTCGGCCTCGACGACGAGGCGTGCTCGACCGCGACCGACGTCTTCCTCTCTGCGGTCCCCGACGAGGAACGCTCGAAGCCCGCCGCCGCCGCCGCCAGCCTCTACGCCGCCGCGCTGATCCGCGGCCAGGAGCGCCCCCAGTCCGCCGTCGCCGACGCGATGGACGTCTCGCGACTTTCCGTCCAGAAACGGTGGAAGCCCCTCCTCGAGAACGCCGGGTTCTCGCCGCCGACGTGGTGAGGGGTCAGATCCCGTCCTCCTCCGCCCCGTCTCACCGCGGCGTCGCCACGATCCCGAGGTGGTCCTCGTGGAACCGGTCGAGCCGCCCGCTCTCGAGCACCTCGTAGGTTCCATCCAGCTCCGCGAGCACGTCCGTGAACACGTCGTCCGGGTCGGCGGTGACGTCCTCGCTACGGGCCTTCACGGCCAGCAGCAGCCGCCCGTCGTCGGCGAGAAAGCGCGCGTTTCGATTCGCGACCGTCGCCTGCCCGCGGGTCGCGACGTCCTGGACGATCGCGTCGACGTCGCTCTCGACGACGTGCGCGTACGTCTCCGGCTTCCGGGCGTCCTTCAGGAGGGGAAACAGCCGGTCGCGGGACTCGGCCACGTCGAGCAGGTCCCGCGTCGGCCGCGGAGCGAACTCCACCGCGTACGTCGGCCCGGCGAAGTCGGCGACGTGGCCCACGGTCGTGCCCGCGGCCGCGCCGAGGTACAACACCGTCTCGCCGCCCGAGAGGCCGGTGTCGAACCCGAGCTCGAACATCCCCCCGAGCTTCGACCGCTCGGGGTCCCACGCGCGCCACTCGCCATCGGTCGGCTCGCCGTAGACGGGCGGTCCGCGCGTCGCCAGCCGCGTCTCGCCGCCGAACTCGCGTCGCTCGACCCCGTCCGGGAGGGCGGAGTCAGGCATCGTCTCCCTCCGTGGCCGCCGAGTCGCCCCCCGGACCCGGCGCGTCGTCCGCATCTCCGTCCACGCCCGCCGGCTCCGCCCGCGCCCGGATCGTCGCCATTCGCTCGCGGAGGTCCTCGTGGAGCACCTCGCGGTACTCCCCCGAGTAGTGGTCGGCGCGCGCCGCGAGCGCCAGCTTTCCGGCGAGCGCCCGCGCGGCCGACCCGCGGTCCTCGGGGCGGGTTCCCCTGACGAACTCGTGGGTGTAGATGATCCCGTGTTTCGGCGAGGGGGCTCGCCCGGAGAGATGCGCGAAGAGCGCGTCCTCCGCGCCGAGCACCTGAACCGTCCCCGAGGGCTTCTTCGCCAGCGGCTCCAGCCCGCCCGCGAGCGCGATCAGCCGCGCCGCGAGCTCCGGGCCGGCCATGTCCGCGAGGTTCGGCGCGACCGCGGGCGCGATCCGGTCGATCGTCGCCGCCAACGCGTCCCGCTCGTCGGCGAGGGCGGCCGCCCGCGCCGAAAGCGAGACGACCCGTCCGTCGAGGTCGCCGCTCGGCTCCCGCTCGGCGAGATCGCGAGCCCCCGCGATCCCCGTATCGACGTCGTCGAAGCGGCTCCCCGCCCACTCGGTCGCCCGTTCGGCCAGTTCGTTCGCGACGCGCTCGCAGTCGTCCATAGCACGAATACTATGTTTTAACTGTTGGTCATCTGCCCTCTCTCGTTCTTTAACGACTTCTCGGGTAGTGTAAGTCGCTGCTTCGTGGAGTTTATCGTAGTATTCGTTTTTGTCCTCCGCAAAACCAGACTCAACGGCCTTTGTGGGCCAATCCTTTGGCGATTCTGTGTTTCCGCTGTCGATGGCTTTTCGAGCGGCTTCTAGGTCGTCAGGTGGGACTGATTCAAACCATCCTGAGTCGGCATCGGCGTCTGTCATATACAGGATGGTGGACTCGAATTCGTATATGTATCCCGATGTGGTGGTCTCGCTTAGTTTTTAGTCTAGACATTTTAGCAAAGAATATCACTTGTCAATAATAGACACAGAGTATGGATACTTCGCATGGATCCAGATGGAACAAATGGGATTTACATGTACATTCTCCTTCCTCGTTCCACGAAAATTTCAATTTGGAGCGATCACTCGGAGCTGAGGAAGACCATGAAGATGCTGTCTGGGAGCGCTACCTTGACGAATTAGAAGACATAGACGATATATCCTGTATCGGAATAACGGACTACTTCTCTGTTGAGGGTTATGAACGAGTTCAAGAGGCGATTGAACAAGATGACCGGTTACAGAACTTCGACCTAGTTCTTCCAAATGTTGAACTACGCGTAGATCATTTCGTCACTAGTCGTTCAGGCGGTCATTCGTCGGAAGCCGTCGAAATGCATGTTCTCTTTAGTGACGAACTAGACCCTGTCAGAATTCGAGAGAATTTCATAAATCAACTCGAAGCAAAAAAGCCCGACGGAAATACAATGCCTCCCACTCGGGAAAACCTTGAACGGCTGGGTCAAAATTCTGAGTTCGATACGTATGATGATTACGATGACCCGTATATTGCTGGTTGTAACAGAATCACCGTTGACGTTGATACGATCTATGAAGCGCTGGACAGCGATGTCTTTGAAGGTAAGTATCTCACTGTCTTAGTCGAAGACAACTGGGAAAAGATTTCTTGGGAAGGTCGGGCAGGTACACTTAGAGGAAGTCTCTTGGGCAAGGCCGACGCTGTATTTATCAGTAATTCAGATACGAGGGATTGGTTACTTGGCCGGACCGAAATGATGTCTACTGCTGAGTTTCGGAAAGCGTTCGGTAGTCTAAAACCGGCACTTAGAGGATCAGACTCACACGACTTTGACGATTTTTGCGTCCCCGATAAGAATCGCTACTGCTGGATTAAGGCGGACACGACTTTTGAAGGACTAAAGCAGATCAAGTACGAACCGGGAGATCGAGTTTATATTGGTGAGTACGACCCTCAGCGGCGTGTCTCAATCCATACGCCAAATAACGTGAATATTCGAGAGGGTGTAATAAATGACCGGCTGACTGTGTCAGATACCACTCTCCCTCTTAATCCAAATCTCGTTACAGTAATCGGTGGTAAGGGGGCAGGAAAAACTGCGTTACTAGATTTAATTGCCAATTTTTATCAAAACAGGCACATTTCTGGGGAAGATGAAGAGATCGATGTTAATTCATTCATCCAACGGATTCAGGACGAAAATCCGGGCATTACGACAGAACTCGAATTCAATGGAGAAGACGTAGATCCATTTGAGAAGTCAGTACTTGATGAAGAGTGTATCTCGCATTCGAATGTTGAGTATCTACCTCAAGGGAAGATATCTGAATATTGCCGGGATGAAGATCGGATGCACGATCAGGTTCTGGAATTAATCCAGCAATCAGTTCGAACGACTGATTCAGAACTGATGGAACGTTTTGAGGAGAAACGCAATAGTATCCGCCATATCGAGAAGGAACTCGAGGAATTAACGAACCGAATTCACGAGTATGACCCGGAAACAATTGATGAGCGAATTAGTGATGCGAAATCGGATCTAAACGCCGCACGCGGCAAACTAGAAGATAAAGAACGGGAGATTGAGGAGTTTAGGGAAGAGCACGGAGATGAATTGCGGGACGAAAACTCCACAGAACTCCAGAACCAATTAGATACTTATGATAAAGAGCTGCAAACAGTAGAGGAAATTAAATCTATTCTATCGGACCAACTCGAACGGCTTGGTGAGATTGAGGATTTCAATCGGGATATTGGGAAGCTTAGATCCTTATCTGAAGAAACAGAGATTGAGGAGAATCTCGAAATAACCCAATTCTCTGTAGAGGAAGCCCGTTCAAAATTGCGTGATTACGAACAAGCGATTGATGACGACATCTTGAGAATAACAGATCAACGAGAGCGTGTCCAAGACCAGCTAGACGATCTAGAAGATTTTGATCAAGAACTTTCTCAACTACTAAAAGAGAAACGAGAACAGCAGAAAGTCGTCGAGGAAGAAGAAAATAACGTCCAGTCAATAGAGACGGACTCCCAAAAAATCCAAGAGCTACGAACTAAACGACGGAGCGAGTTCGTTAATTATGTAGATGCATATCACGACTTGAGGAACCTCTATTCATTAGTAATCTCTGAATTCGAAGCGGATCAGTCAGCAATTCTTGACGAAGTCAAATTCGATGCTAATTTAGACGTTATTGACGGTCTACAATCCAAGTTATATGACTTACTTGATGGGCGGAGTGTGAATATCGCTGAAATTCAGCCAATAATCCAAATTGCACTAGATGCGATCGAAGGCAGTGAACAGTCAGAACATAATGCTGAAGCGTATCTTGAGGCAGCTCTGTCGTTCAAAGATCAGTTGTTAGCTAACGCTTCCACTGCGGAGTTTGAGCGACGCGTGTTTACTGGCAATTTCAAGCTATCAGAGCAGATTCTGCTAGAAGGAACTCGAATGGAAGATCTATCTCTTGGACAGAAGGGAACGGTACTATTGAAGATCCTCCTCGCTCAAGATGAGAAGCCGCTGATTATCGACCAACCCGAAGAGAATCTCGACAATCGGTTCGTCTACAGAACCCTCAAAGACGCGTTCAAGGAGGCAAAAAAGAAGCGTCAGGTTATTATTGCGACCCATAATGCTAATTTGGTGGTGAATACGGACGCTGAACAGGTCGTTGTGGCGCAGTATGAGGAAAATGAGATATCGTTCAAGTCCGGTCCTCTGGAAGATGAGAGCATCAGAGAGGAAGTTACGACCGTATTGGAAGGGGGTAAAGAGGCCTTTGTTCAGCGCGAGGAGAAGTACGGGCTTGCTGAGTAACTAAAGAATAGAATTCTTTTTGGCTATATTCCAAATTTGTAGATACGCTCGCGGTAGAGAGGTTCGATATCCTCATAGTAGCTGTGTATATAGTGGTCAATCCCACCAGCGGGATCCGTAGTCCCACCAGCTGAGGTATCCCCTCGCATGTACTTGATTAATTCCCGATTCAGGTCCTGCTCAACACGCCAGAACGTAGTGAACCGGTGGCGACCGTAGTGCGAGGTAACTGCCCTGTGCTGCTGTGTTTCCTCATACTCCGGATGGAAGTGGCGCTTCCAAGCGAGGTTAATTGCTTCGTCGTCTACCTGTGAGTGGCTCGTACGAGAGAGGAACAACCATGGCTGCTCATTGTCAGGCCGGATGAGTAGATAGTTCATCCAAAGTCGGCGAAGTTCCTCGTCAACAGGGAGAATTCGGGGGCGTTTTGATTTATTCCCTTTACGATCGTGGGGGATGTAGACAGCATTCTCAAACCGAGAGACCTGCGGTGAGGTTCCCATCTCCGGGTAATGATCGGCCACCTCGCTGTTGGTGATGTTCAGCTCGCTAATCTTGATGTTCGCCATCTCGCTGGCGCGCAGACCTAGTTTGAGCTGTGTTACGATGAACGCGCGGTCCCGAATGTGCTTCACGTCTCGGACTATCCCCCGTAGGTCCTCAACCGGAATTCGGGGCGGTTCCTTCACTCGCCGAGTTGAGAGAGACAGTTTCTTTTTCGCGATCATGAACGGGTTGTAATCTACTGGATGCGGAAACTCCGCCCCGTTCTGCCAGTACTTGTAGATTTTGTTCAGTTCCCAGAGCTTCTTCTTCGCCGTCCGTCGGGTGTTCCCCTTTTCATCCAGTTCCCGACGAACGAATCGCTTAACGTGGTCTTCATGGGGACAGGCAGGGTGGCGACCCTCTCCTTGCATGAACTCGCTCCACTCCTCGATCGTTCGCTCATAGGAGACTATGGTCCCCTCTGCGGGATCCTTTGGTTTCAGTACATCTTCAATGAACAAGCCGAACACGTCGACATCGACGTGATCGAACGTCGAAGCGTGGTCTGCTAATGGGTCTATCTCTCGGTCGAAGGCGTCTGCTAGTGCTTGGCGGTCGTTTTCGGACATGGATTCAACGTTTGTCGTTTTGCTCTAACTTTCGATCCCACACCTTTCGGGCGAATCCCCCAGCTGCGACGGCCATCAACACGGGATGATACACGTGCGGGTGGTCGGTATGCCACTGGAGCCAGGTGTAGAACTCTTCCAGCGGCTGGAAGTACTCGAAATACACCGTCTGGAGCTTCCGAGGTTGGTTACGCCTCCCGACTTCGCCATCCCGCAGACCAGTCAGATATCCCTCGATGTGTTCGGGAGCGGCCAACGCGTGATGTCGGCCAGCCTTCTGCATGAAGTTCTGAAGGTACCGACCTGCTTTCTCGTAGCGGTCCCGAGTAGATTTAGTGTTGAATACCGCAGTCTTCTCTTCGAAGTAGTTCGCCCACACATCCCGATCTGCATAGGCAGGTTCGTGGTTTTGGAGACGATATTTCGTCGGGACGCTATCAATATCCTTGTACACGCCCATTCGCTGGCGTACGTCGTTCGAAAGTCGGGGACGATTTTTCGGTGCAGCCATGACTATGCTTCCTCAACGTCTCGGGCGATCTCGTCCTGGAGATAGTACTGTTCGTCTTCTACGCGGAGGTCATCACCCTCCATCTCATCCAAGTGTGTCGTAACTCGGGCGGGGACTGTCTCAACTAGGTGTTGGATAATTTCGTCGTAGATCGCTCCCGGATTCTCAGCAACGTATTCCTTGACTTCTCTCCGCTCGCTGTTGTAGACTGCTTCCTCTAAATCGCCAATCCTCTCACGGGCCCGGTCCAGTTCGGTCTTCAGTTCGTTCCGTTGCTGACGTAGTTCCCGATTCGTTTCGTCTGGTTCTACGTTGCTGGTGTCGAACTTCTTCAGCCCGGCTTCGACCATCGCCTCCATGAACTCCGACATTGATCGCATCCCGAGTTCTTCGCACTGATTTTCCCATCGGTCGTACTGCTCCTCAGATGGGTAGGTCGCAGCCTGTTTGTAGTCGTCCCCCATCGTCTATTTGTGGGCTAGCTGAAGCAAGTGCGCGATGGTGATTCTGGAGGGGCTACTCATCGTCTTCCTCACTGTCGTCGTCAGAGACAGCCTCTCGAAGTTCCTCACTGAGGTCCGGGTGATGCTCTTCAAGGAGTGCTGCGTCCCGAGAGAGGTTATCAATTTTTCGCCGGACCCGACTTACGACTGAGTAGTAGTACTCGTCGTTCACGTCCGCATCGCCAGAGATGATCTCACGCTCCCGTTCAGTCAACAGGCCCCTGCGTTCGTCTGCCATTGATTGGAAGCCAGTTATCGCCATGTACCTTACCGTATGTGGTTCATCTGTGATAAAATAACCGCATGCGGTTATGTTACCATATTCGGTTCCCACTATTGACTTGGAACTGCTTTCCTTGCTACTCATCATCCTTCCAGCTGATCGGGAGGAAATGAGCTTCATCGTCCCTGATTTGGAGCTCTACTGCATCCGCTACAGCTGTATTGACTCCCAATGATTCGATTTCTTCCGACGTGAGGAATACTGCAACGCCGATAGATCGCCCTTCGCATTGCGTGCGATACGTGCCGTTCGACCTTCTGGCTCTTCGCGGACAATTGCCGGGATCACGTTTGTCGCCATTATTCGACCAACTCTGTAACGAACTGCTCCAGCGAATCCTCGGCGTAGAACGCTCGAATTTCGTCGGGGTTCTGTTTGACGTAATACCGAATCGTTCGTCGAACGAACCCCGACTTTGTCCAGTTTGTATCCTCAAGTGCGTCTTCGATCTGTGCTGCTTCTGAGGCGGTGATGCGGGTGGCGAACGCCTTTGTCGGTGATGTCTCCACGTTCGCCGTCTGGTCAGTAGTGTATATATAGATTAGTGCGAATTGGTGGTTGGTGGAGATTATATCACCAATCCCGTGAGACTTGTGGTATATTATTGTATGTATATGACTTTTTGATGGATAAAAGTATATTTTTCAAACACCTCTACCAACTCCTCTGGGTATTCTGTAGGCAGAATTGGTGACGAGATCTCGGAATTGGTAATTCACTGGAAACCAAGCTCACCGTCGAGGAATTGGTTATCTTTCTCGATATAGGTGTGGAATGGTGTCAAGGTAGAACGCCTCACAATCGACTGCCGCCCAGACGAAATGCTCGTCGCCGTCGATTTTGATTTTCGTCTCATCGACGGCGACCTCTTGGCGATCCCATCAGTCGGTCTCAAAGAAGTGTTTCAGTCGATGAAACCACGGTGGTAATGTAGGTCGGCAGGTGAGATTTCTTTCAAGCCATCAACCCTATCTCAACGCCTCTACACCCTCCGTTGTCGACGACGCTTTCGAGTCCGCCGGACTTCACGGGTAACGCCCCGGGAGAATTGGTCGGGGATCTCGGGGGAAGTGACCTCGAGTACTTCCCAGGTATATTGCTCGGAGCTTTTCCCTGTTACCCTGGGATAGTCCCGACAGACGCCGGGAGCATTCCCTCCCACGTCGAGAACACGAACAGGAGGCCTTCTAAATATCCGAATTTGGCAGTTCTGCTCGGCCTAAAACAGTGAAATCACGCGAAGCGATGATCAGTTGCTCCCGATCAGGGGCCGGCGTAATTTGGTATCCTTGAGGAGCCTTACAGATAGTACGTGGATCCTGAGGGAAACAGTCCCCAACTGTCCGGAAGAATTGGTCGGGGATTCCGGGGATACGTCGGGAGATCATCCGGGTACGAACCGGACATCACTTGGGTTTCCGGAGACGAGAGAGGGGAGGAATCAATATCTCTGAATTTGGCAGTTTTGATCGACCAGAAACGTCGAAATCAGGAGGTATCCAAATCAGCAGCTACTAACTATACTAGGATACAGTACGACATCTTCGAGGGACGTGCCAACGGTCTCGGTTCTTTGGGAAGAGACTCTGGCAATCCCCCAAGAATTGGTCGGAGACCCCGAGGCTGCTCCGGGGAGTGACCCTAGCGAGGATTGGAAATCATTTGAACTCCGAAAACCGGAGGTTGGAAAATCTTCATAACATCCGGATTCAACGATTTTGATCCAGCAGAGATGTCGAAATCGGTCAATATATTGGTCAGCTACTATCGACAATACTAGAGGGTAGTGTGACTTCCTTGGTGGAGTGCGCCGGCGATACTCGGTTCTTGGAGGAGAGGCCCCGGCGAGAAGGAATACGCATAATACTTGGATTCGACAGCGTTGATCGATCGGAAACGCCGAAAACGGTCGATCAGGTTGTTAGCTGCCCCCATCTTCGGCAGAAGATTGGACAGTGTTTCAAGTGACCGCACCAGCTGGACCTCGTTCTCGTAGTCGGTGGTAACTCGATACTCGTCTTCGCTTTGTGTAACAACCCCGATATCCAGGTATGCGAGGAGTTGGATGGTGAACCTGATCTCGTGAGTCACACCTTCCGTTTTGGCCGGTCGAGTATATGATGACCTCTTTTCGTGTTCGTACCTCCGTCGAGCCGCAGGTTCCGTCAAACTTCTATCCTACGAGGGTTCGTCTGAAACTATTGCGGTCGGCGACTCGGATCGGATGGTTCCTGCTTCAATCCCACGAGGGTTCGTCTGAAACGGGCGAGCTCGACCGGACCGTGTCGACGTGGATCGCTTCAACCCCACGAGGGTTCGTCTGAAACGGCCCACGAGCAGGTGACGCTGGGGGAGGTGACGGGCGCTTCAACCCCACGAGGGTTCGTCTGAAACCCGGCGTTTGAGTGGACGCTACTCCATGATAACGGGCTTCAACCCCACGAGGGTTCGTCTGAAACCGGCCCGATGCGAGCGCCGTCCTCGACGTGGTACCTCGCTTCAACCCCACGAGGGTTCGTCTGAAACCGGACCAGCTCCGCGCCTTCGTCGAACGTCGCGGCGTGCTTCAACCCCACGAGGGTTCGTCTGAAACCACTCCCCCACACGAGGGGACACCCACCCGCGGAGTCGCTTCAACCCCACGAGGGTTCGTCTGAAACCAGGCAGAGACGCGGGGGACGCGGACGGCCACCCCGCTTCAACCCCACGAGGGTTCGTCTGAAACCGCGACGTTCTCCGAGTTCACGATCTCCGACGGGGCTTCAACCCCACGAGGGTTCGTCTGAAACAACCGAGAGGCTATCGACCTAAACGACATCGACAAGCTTCAACCCCACGAGGGTTCGTCTGAAACTGGACGACCGGATCGACTCGGGGAGTTGGCCCGCTTCAACCCCACGAGGGTTCGTCTGAAACAGTCGTAGAGCCCCTCATCGAGATTCGAGCTGTCGCTTCAACCCCACGAGGGTTCGTCTGAAACGCGGTTCGACCGCCGCCGGTGGATCGAACGCCGGGGGCTTCAACCCCACGAGGGTTCGTCTGAAACTTGTTCGGGTTTCCAAAGTGGATGTTCCTCGCCCGCTTCAACCCCACGAGGGTTCGTCTGAAACCGTCTCGCGTTTCGCCCGCTCGTCGATGAGCCGGCGGCTTCAACCCCACGAGGGTTCGTCTGAAACCGTCTCGCGTTTCGCCCGCTCGTCGATGAGCCGGCGGCTTCAACCCCACGAGGGTTCGTCTGAAACCGCTCCGCCGAGCAAGGCCGTTAGCCCCCACGCGAGGCTTCAACCCCACGAGGGTTCGTCTGAAACGGACGCCGTCGACACCGACCACTCCGAGATCGACGGGCTTCAACCCCACGAGGGTTCGTCTGAAACGCTCACCAGACGACACGCAGTACAAGACACCAGGACGGCTTCAACCCCACGAGGGTTCGTCTGAAACCGTTGCCGCCCGCGGCGGCCTCGGCCTCCTGGAAGGGGCTTCAACCCCACGAGGGTTCGTCTGAAACTCGCCGGAGACAGCGAGCGCTTTGCCGTCGTCTCGCTTCAACCCCACGAGGGTTCGTCTGAAACCCGTCCCCAACTCGGACTACGGCGTGTTGGACATCGCTTCAACCCCACGAGGGTTCGTCTGAAACTATGGATCGCTGTCACGCTCGGCCAGCCGGGCGAGGCTTCAACCCCACGAGGGTTCGTCTGAAACCGCTGTTTCTGGAGTCGCGCTTTTACACCACGTACAGCTTCAACCCCACGAGGGTTCGTCTGAAACTGTCTGCCGATATACGTCGTTCCAGTCCCCCCGATCGCTTCAACCCCACGAGGGTTCGTCTGAAACCCGCTATACGAAGTCGACTACTCCGAGCGCGCGGGGCTTCAACCCCACGAGGGTTCGTCTGAAACCGATCGACGCGACGCTACGCCCGGTCGAGAGCCCCGAGCTTCAACCCCACGAGGGTTCGTCTGAAACCTGAGGCAATCGGGCAACATCGAACCATCAGACCTGCTTCAACCCCACGAGGGTTCGTCTGAAACGATCGACGTGCTGGTGACGCTCCACGAGCGTTACGCGCTTCAACCCCACGAGGGTTCGTCTGAAACAGGCTGCTCGGAGAGCCAGATGGCGTCGATGTCATCGCTTCAACCCCACGAGGGTTCGTCTGAAACAACCGCCTCGTCGATCGTCCGGGTCGCCGCGTTCTGCTTCAACCCCACGAGGGTTCGTCTGAAACGAGCACATCAAGACTGCCATCAAAGCGGCCGACTCGGGCTTCAACCCCACGAGGGTTCGTCTGAAACTCGCGGAGTTGGCGGACGATTTCTTGCCGCGCGGTCCGCTTCAACCCCACGAGGGTTCGTCTGAAACGTTAGAGTTTCAAGCCCGCGACACCGATGGCCAAGCTTCAACCCCACGAGGGTTCGTCTGAAACCGTCGCGGTCGTCATCCCGACGTGGCTCGTTCTCCAGCTTCAACCCCACGAGGGTTCGTCTGAAACGTAGTGTCTCGGGGAGTGGGTCGGACGTAGAGCGCGCTTCAACCCCACGAGGGTTCGTCTGAAACTGTCCTTGAGCGCCTGTGCTTGGTCCGTCCGTACCGCTTCAACCCCACGAGGGTTCGTCTGAAACCCACGGCGTCGGTGTCCTCCGCGAGTTGGTCCTCGCTTCAACCCCACGAGGGTTCGTCTGAAACCGGCGTCGCATGCGACTGGGACGGAGATACGGGCAAGCTTCAACCCCACGAGGGTTCGTCTGAAACATAGCCGCGTCCATTCCGAGGCCGTTCGCCACTGGCTTCAACCCCACGAGGGTTCGTCTGAAACCCGCGGCCGTCTCGGGTGTGTCGTCGGTGCGTGGGCTTCAACCCCACGAGGGTTCGTCTGAAACGAACAGGCCCATGCGCGTGGCGAGGCCGAGTTGCCCGCTTCAACCCCACGAGGGTTCGTCTGAAACTATGCGCGTCGAACGACTCGCGGTACTCCCGCAAGAGCTTCAACCCCACGAGGGTTCGTCTGAAACCCCATCCACGGCGTTAGGCGTCCTCTTCGTTCGTGCCGCTTCAACCCCACGAGGGTTCGTCTGAAACGAGCAACTGCGACGGGACGGGTTTAGTCCGCACGTCGTGCTTCAACCCCACGAGGGTTCGTCTGAAACGGGTGTCGCACCTCAACGGGGCGCGTCGCGAGCGAGTGCTTCAACCCCACGAGGGTTCGTCTGAAACTCCTGATAGGGCTTGTCGAGCCACGCGTCGACGTCGCTTCAACCCCACGAGGGTTCGTCTGAAACCCTTGTCGTGAGCGACGAGGCGATAGATCGCGGACCAGCTTCAACCCCACGAGGGTTCGTCTGAAACTACCGGGTTCTTGTGGGTGGGTGTGGTTAGGGATCGCTTCAACCCCACGAGGGTTCGTCTGAAACCGACTCGATTTCCGTGTCCGTGATATTGGGATCGCTTCAACCCCACGAGGGTTCGTCTGAAACACCTATGAGACACGGAAACAACGGGAGAGACGCGGAGCTTCAACCCCACGAGGGTTCGTCTGAAACCATGCCCGATTTCCGGGGCATACGCCTGCTAACGTGTGGATACAGTAAAGAGCTTCCGTCAACCCTCAATAGGCCGCGTCACCCGTGGGGGTCGACGGAACTGGTTATAGAAACCGCTGGCCTTCGGTTGGATCGTCACCATATACCGTCCGATTAAGGAGTGTATCGGAAGATAGCTCATAGATAATCGTTGACTCACCGGGGATTAGCAGGTCATCAATCTCGTCTTTCAGCGTAGCCAGATCACCTTCTGAGATCTCCCCTTCGAGTACTGAGTTCTGGACATGGGTCAGGTACCGCCGACCGAGTTTGAGAGCCTTCTGCGTGCGGTCGGCTTCCAAGTCGTAGACCATCACAACGTACATGTCACCACCACCGTTGGAACGGATCGTATTCCTCACCAGTGAGCAAGTGCTTCTTCATTTTGTACGCTTCGAGCCGCATCAGGTATTGATAGCTGACCTTCCGGTTCAGGTTCGGGTGCTCAACAGTCCGTTCCAACGTTTCTTCGAATGCCTTCGTGTACGTCTTTCGTCCGGACTCGTTCAACAGACAGGAGCCTAGTTCCGTCTCGAAATCGGCATCTGAAATCTGGTTTCGGTTCACCAACCGGAATAGGACCCGATCAGCGAGCACGGGTTTGAACAGGTCCGCGATATCGAGCGACAACGAGTACCGTCGCTCCCCTGGCTCGTGGAGGTAACTGATCGTCGGATCGAGTGCGGTCGCCCGGATCGCCGAGACGCAGTTGGCATAGACCAGCGAATTACCGAACGAGATGAGGCTGTTGATCTCGTTGGGTGGTGGGTTGTACTTTCGTCGGCTGAGCTGGAACTCGCTTGGAAGGATTTCGTTGAAGCTCCGGTAGTAGGCTTTTCTCGCCGTCGCTTCGGTACCCAGTAGTTCATCGATAGGAAGTGAGTCGTCGACACGTGCGGCTGCCGCTTCCAGATCATCGATGACATCGTCGAGATCGCAATCCCGGCCGTTGTAGTAGACGACATTTGTCCGCATATTGTGGATGCTTCCCCTCACAATCGCGGCGGCGAGCTGTCGTCGATGTTTGCTATCCTCGTAGGCGCGTACTTGGTTGACGACGGTCTTTCCGGAGGTCTGCCCGCGTTTCGGCATCACTGAACCCGAGTAGTAATCCTCCCACCCGAAGACGTGGAGTGCGACTGTGCGGTCGTTGAGAAACGACATCAGCCGCGTGTTGAAATCGATCTGGCCATGGAGGAAGAACGCCTCGGCGTTCTCGATTGGGATGTACTTCTTGTCGCCCCCGTCGTCGGGAACGAGTCTGAGCGTGTCGTCGCTTCGTTCGAGTCGGCCGTCCGAAAAGACGTGGTAGTTTCGGTCCATGGTTAACACCAACAGAAGTCGTGGTACGCACACGAGTCACAGAACGGTTTTTCCTCGGCCGGTGGCGGCGAGGACTGACTGACGATGTCATGAATCCCACGGATCGCCGTTTTGATTTTCTCTCTTCGTTCGTCAGTAAGGTCGACAGGCTCTCGTTTGCGTTCTCGGGGATGGGCCAAGACGCCATCTCGCTGGATGTCGGCCACACGGTCGAGATACCAGAGGTAGTACGACAGCTGCATCTCGGCCGGTTCAGTCAGCGTTGAGGAGGGTTTGACCTCGACGACGCGGCCGTCGTCCAACAGATCGAGTGAGATCATCCCGAGGTGGAGGTTTTCCCGCTTGTCGCTGTAGGCCGTGTCGTCGACGCGAGTGCCACGAACGACAGTCGGGTTCTCGCGGTCGATTTCGAGATTCCGGCTCTCGAACCAAAGTTCGCGCTTACAGACGTAGTAGTACTGTATCATGACGCCCGTCACGCGGAACGGGTCGTCAACCGGCTTGCCGCGAGCTGTGGCGAGGAGTCGATCGACCGGATCAGCGTCGGTCATATAATTCGCCTCTCCGCGGTACTGTCCGGAATAACGAATCCTGTGTTCTGGTCGAAATACTGGCTCAATCCGTGTTCACGGGTATCGAGACACAGGACATCCGTGTCCTCATGAACCGGATTCAGTTGTCCGATTTTTTCCTTCTTATCGGATTCACCGCGGTAGATCGGCATCGACACGCGTAGCTCTTTGAGCTCATCCATCAGTCGACGAACACGGTCAAACTCGTAGTGCTTCCACGCGTCACGTACCTGTTCTACCTGCCTCCGTTCAGCTTCAGTACGACAAATGATGATGTCCACTGCGTTTCGCTGATCGATCAGCGATAGCTCTCTCAATTTATCTCCACGTAGATCGTCGACATACTCAACGTATTCCTGTTTACCGACATTTTTGTCGGCATGTAGTCGTCGATAATATTCTGTGACCGCTGTGCGGGCAACCGCTGTCTCCGAAAGAGGTGTATCAGCTTCACGGATGGAATCCAGCGTTTCGGCTGCAACGGGAAGCAGTGTCGCTCCGCGATTATAGACTGCTTCTGCCGGCGTTTTTTTCTGCTCGTCTGGAACATCGAGCCACCAGATGATGACCCGCCCTTGTTCTCGTTCAAACGACCGATTACAGCGACCGGCCGCTTGGACGATACTGTCGATTGGGGCCAAGTCGCGGTAGACGCGGTCGAAGCTGATGTCAACACCGGCCTCAATGAGTTGCGTCGAGACTGTAATAAGACCGTGTTCGTCGTCAGTGAGTTCTTTCGCTGTTTCGATAAGTTTGAGCCGATCTAGCGGACGAAGACGCGTCGAGAGATGAAGTATCGATACATCGCTTTGGTTTTTGATACGAGTAGCGAGTGCCTCCGGATCGATGTCAGCTGTCGTATCGGCAGCTTCGAGTTCGTTGGCATAGACATCCCCAACACTCAGGAGCGAACGTCGGGGACCAGTGAGTTCGTCAAAGAGTGTGCGCGCACTATCAATTGTGTTACAGACGGCAAGGGTTGACGCTCCAGCATCGACCGCACTGAGCAGTTCGGCTCCTGCGTCGGGGTATGCTTTCGGCTCGGATTGGGTTTCGAGATACCGTTCGGCCGATACATCGAGTTCGTACTGAACGCGTTCGGTCGCCTCGAAGTATACATCCGGATCATCGACCAGTTCGCTTACGTTGCCTATTCGCTCGGTTCCTGCATCGAACAGCTGTGGCTGCGTGGCAGTCATAGCGATCACCGTCGCGTTGTACTGCTCGGTCAGAATTGTAACGAGGCGAGGGATGAGCTTCCACCAGTCAAGTGGTAGGCTCTGTGGTTCATCGAGGATCACAACGCTGTCACGGAGTGCAGAGATCTTCATCGACTGCTTGTTGGCCGGGCCAGCGAGGCTTTCGAACAGCTGGACGAAGGTTGTCACGGTAAGCCCCGCACGCCAACTTTCGGCGAGCATCCCGGCCACGTCGTCGTTCCTGTCTGCCTTATCGGCGTCTACGTCGTCTTCGTCGACGATTTTGGTTTCCGAGAGGTGGTGGTGAGCCGTCAGTAACCGACCGAGGGTGTCAGTCTCGTAGATTTCTTCGACCTCATTGACCACCTGATCGATGATACTGGTAAACGGCAACGCATAGACGATACGCTCGCCGCCGAGTTTATCACGGATCGTCTGTGCGGCCGACAGCCCGGAGAGTGTTTTTCCCATACCGGTTGGCAGTGTGAGCGTCGCTACACCGCCGCCCCCCTCGGCAAACTCCTCCGCATTCGCTATGACAGCTGATCGTGCGCGTGACCGGTAGTGATTCAATCGTTCTGTTCTGGAGCCATCCGGATCAGCAGGCGATGACGATTCGAGATCGTCAACGTACTCGTCTAATACCCGCATCGATGGCCGTTCTGCTTTGTAGGGTTCCCCCGAGCTAGCATCCTTGCTCCGGCTCGCTGCACTCGTCTTATCCGCAAGCACGAGCGATCCCCAGCATTCGAGAACCAGTCCATAACAGGAATCGGACAGCGAGTCACGACTGATTGTCGTCCCGCTCTCCGTGGCAACAGCAGCGGCAATCTCGTCAAGAAGCTCTTTGTACGAATACCGAAAATCGTCCCACGACCCGTGGCTATCAGTTGCACCGTTGAAAATATCGGTCGCAAGCTCAGGAACGTGTTCTTCGATGTCGTTCAACTGCATGGCGATTGCTGCCTGTTGCTGTTCGGCATTGGTCTGGGCACCCCCCGTTGAGTTCTCCGAGTTGTACGCACGGTTGTGGATGTACTGAGTCACATCCGGCAGCCGACCGTGGTGTTTGGCAACCGCGACGAAGCCGGCTAGGCAGGTCTCAGTTTCAAATCCCTGTGTGTCGAGGGCGTAATACGCTGCGAACGAGCCGATTGGGGCATGGTATCGACACGGCTTGTACTCAGGTTCGGTGTTGTGTCGAAGGTACTCCTGAAAGAACGTCGTCGCTTTTCCGAAGTCGTGAACGTAAGCAAGCGTCTTAACGACTCGCTGTAGCGATTTATCCGCAGGCGTTGATGCCTCGTCAGGCACGATTTTACTGGCTCGTCGGGCGACATCATCCAGATGCTCTTGAAGATGGACACCATCATGACCGTCTTCGGGTGGGTGGGAGTACCGAACAGACATCAGACGAACACCACAGTTCGACCGTCGACACTGGCAGCTGACGTGTTTGTAACTTTGAGAGACTCGGCATCAGGATTATACGCGTAGTTGGTGAATCTCGTTGTTGTCCGACCACCAGAGTCAGCTTTCATAAACGCTGGTGATTCTTCGATCTGACAGCGTGTGCCTGCCTCAAGGACGACATCGTCGACCGCATTCGGTACGGCCGAATCGACCTCGATAGTGCCGGTCTGAGGGCCATCCTCAATATCGAACTCACCGTGATACTCGATATCTGCGAGGTGTTCGGAGAGACCGAGACTCGGCACATAGTGAGATTCCCCTGAAGCAAGCGTTTTACGCAGCTCGGAATACCATTGATCGTCAGCGAGTGCGATATCGATACGGTAGGCCGGATCGACCAGTACCTCGTAGTTGTGCTGCTGCCGGAGGGTCGTCGGGTCAGGTAGTTTGATGCTGATTTTTCCGCGACCATTGAGTGACTGTAAGTTTCCAGCAGCAGTCGAGAGCGTGTTCATCGGCATGTTAACCGTTCGAATCTCACGAACAGGCTCAATTGCGACTGCTGAGTTATCAGGCCCGAACAGGTCGTAGTAACCATCCCGTTCGATTCCAAGGACTGCTGCGAGGAGTCCAGCAGCGGTTGTACGAGGAATGATCCGATAGGTTTGCTTGACGATGTTGCCCTCGATCCGTCGGAAGTGCCCCCACGGGCCCCGAACGGTAAACGAGAGACAGCGATCAGGCTGGTCGTCGTCTTCGTCGTCCGTCCAGCCGTCCAGCGATTGTTGGGACATCGTTAGGCCGTGTCGTCGTCACTTGGGAGTGTCGCAGTCTGTTCGTCGTAGACATCGATTTTCTCGACGGCATCCGCTCCGAGGGCGTCTTCGAGTGCGTCGTGAAGCACCGCTGGTCCACCAAGATCGCCATCGTAGGAGAGTTCTAATACGTCGCTGGCAACAAACCGAACTTGGTTGATTCTGTCACTCGCCCCATCGAGTCGATTCACGAGGCCTGTCACGTCAAGCGTGAGGTCACGAACCGTTCGAAGTTCCTCGTCAGGTTTCGAATGTTCGTCGTCGAGTTCGAGATCACGGTCAAGACCGCCAAGGTGGAAACTCTCGTCGGCGTACTCGACACGGAAGTAGATCCGCGGTTCCTGTCCGACTTTGCTACGACTAATAGTCTGATTCTTGATCGCGCGCCAGCACAGCGTATCGAGCCGTTTGACATCCGCTTCAGTGAGGTTTGTGTCCGCCGCACCGTGTTCGTCGACGAGTCCGTGGAACCGAATCAGCCCGTACTGAATCCGATGGTCGTCAAGATCGAACCCGCCCTGCTGTTTGTTCTCCTGTGTGGCGATCACGCTCGTCAGGCTGTCGTACTCCTCGTTTTCGTTGACGGCGTGTATCGATTTGCCGGGTGAGAACTGAACGGGGCCAGTGAAGTGATCCGGCAGGTGCTTGGCATATACCTCGTCGGTATCCACTGACATCGTCGCACCAAAGTATCGCACGTCGACGCTTTCATTCAGGAACTCCCCGAACACGTCGTCGCGGAACTCGTCGGCTCCCTCGTCATCATCGAGATCGTAGTCGTCGGGCTCGACAGCCTTGAGCCGATTTTCGAGGAGCTGCCCGCGTGTGTACTGATCGCCGTCTTCCTGTACGTTTCGGATGTAGACGCCGTGGCCGTCATCGTCGAGTTGGTCGCGGAGATACCGCTTCAGGCGAACGTCGGTAACGATTGCTTGCTGGGTTTGTGGATCGATTCGCGGCCGGTTAGCACCGGACAGTGGGTTGCCGTTTGGATTTGCATCAACGGCATCGTACAGGAAGACGATTTCTGAGCGGTTCGTTACTGGATCAGGTGTGTCGGACATGTTAGTGTTCCTCCTCGATTTCGTCTACATCGCTTTCGTCCCGGTTCCACGGGTGGTCGTTCATTCCATACGTCACCCCAAGGGCGTAGTAGAAGCGGAGATCGTCGGTTTCGATCTCCCACTCTTCCGGATCGGGTTTGAGGATTGTATCCCGAAGCCGATCGACGATGTGATCCGCCTTCGTGCCGGGATAATTCCCTTGCTGTTTCTTTTCCTGACGCGTATAGGTCAACGTCTTAGCGACAGTCTCCTGTGTTACCTTCTTGATTCGGGATCGAGTGATCGATTTGACTGGATACTGGTCAACGAGTGTCGTCGACCGATCTTCGCTATATTCTTGATAACTTCCGATGTCGCCAACGAGTGCGCCGAGTAGGAACGCCCCGCGGCGTTGGCTCGTCACGGAATCCGGATCGTCGTCATGGGCTGGCGACAGTGCAGGCGTTTCGTTGATGAACGATTCGAGTTTCGGTGCGGCAGGGTGGCCCCCATCCGCGATTGGTATTTCATCTAGTGATGGCATGATGTATCTGTCATAGGTTGGTTCGTGTGCAATCGGTTCGTTACTCGGATCGGTCGGTCTCAATAGCTGAAGTTCGTTGTCTGCCAGCGCACAGAGTTGCGCGAACTGGCTGGCGATCAAAAATGACGGGAAACCCTCGTGTTCGTCGTCATCGGTCTGCTCGTCAACGATTCGGTTGACGTACTCTTCGAGGAGCATGTCGACTGCAATCGGCTCGCCACTCAGAACACTGATGAGTGCCTTAATTCGTGGATCGTCTGCATCGGCTTCGTCATCGTCGCGTTCGGAGAACGTCTGATAGAAGTACCAGCCTGTCGAGACGGCGTGTAACTGTTCATCGCTCGTTGAGAGCAGCCCCCACTTCTCGTTTGTTGGAAGCGGTGCGGTCCACTCCGCCTCAGATTTCATATTGAATGCCGAGACACTTTCGACAAGACGGTTGTGAGTAAACGCGAGTTCTTTCGGGTAGTGGAGACGTCCGTTTAGCGTCTCGCCGAACACGTCGTATCGAGACATTTGGTGCGGCATGACTGCCGAAATGTAGAACCGAAGGTCTCGGGTGTTGATATCAGCATCCCGTTCATCTTTGTAGGCATCTTCGATTGGTGTTGTATCATCGTTTTCCACTGCATGGTATAGCAGTCCATACAGCCGATGTACCTTGTTGGCTGTCAGTCGACCGAACACGTATGGCAGGTAGTACACCTTCGCGCCGAACGTCCGGTAGGTACAGGCTTCGACGAACGTCCCGGCATTCATCACGGTGATTGCGGCGTCCTCCGAAATCGGATGTGAACGCCACGCTTCTTCGATGTCGAGTCCAGGGAATTTTTCCAGCTGTTTGCCGAGGAAGTAGTTCTGCGGATCTTCAGAAGTTCCGACCGTCCGAGCGGGCAGTCCCGTAACGAGGTCGGTCGCATCTCCCGACGAATCGTCTGCCTTATTCTTCGTGACGAGCTTTGCAAGCTTCCGCTGTCGCATCGCCTCGTTGAACACGTCGAGATCACCGGGCCACTGGTAGTCTCCGTCCGACGCGGTTTTGACTTGGACCGTTAACAGCGATGTGGCCGATTCGCCGCCGAGCTTCCGCGTGATCGTCTCTTCGATCGTTTCGAGTATGGTCTCGTCCTCACCGAGTTCAGCTAATCGTTCGATAATCCATCCATCGGTGTGGTCGTCGGCTGCTTTCGTCACGACTTCATCGACAGCCCACCTTGTCAGCCGTTCTTTCGCGTAGCGTGCCAGCTTTTCTGGGTCACTGTCCTGACCGGCTTGGTGGGTCACGCTATGATCAATTCCGGCGGCTGCCGAATACTTACAGTGGCCAACCTGCTGAATCAGGTCGTCAGAGTACCTCGTTATCAGCACTGGATCGAGATCAGCAGCCAGCCGTGGCTCGTCACCTGACATGTCCACCCGGACGACGATTAGGCTATCATCGGTGTCAACGAGATCGCTAGCTGCGTCGGGCGTGAGATACGGTGCGTACTCGCCGCCACCTGTCGTGGCGAGCGTGTAGAGCTTACCGTAGAGGTATTGTAGATCTCGAAGTGACCCGATTGGCGAGTTCGGAAGTTCGTCTTCTAATACCTCTGCTGGGTACTTCTCCCGAAACTCATCAGGCGAAAGCATCGGCTCCCTCCAGTTCGCTCTCGCCTGGTCGCGTTTTCTCCGTGATATTCACGAACCCGAGTCCCAGCGAGTTCCGTTCACCAAGCCCGCAATCCAACGCGAGATTGAGGTGCCGGCGATGATGATCGTCCCGAACCGTATAGGAGAACTCCCACTTGCTCAGGACGTAGGTCATCTCCTGACCCTCGGTGACGGTCACCGGAACGGCGAACGTCTTGATGAGTTCGTAGCCGTCGAACAGATCGCCATCGACATCGCTCGGCCCCGGCAGGTGGTCGTGGGCGAAGCGGTCGTGTTTCTGATCGAGGTTGTCCTCCAGCTGCTTACGCAGTGGCTCCATCGAGTGCTCTGGTCGCCAGAACACGGCAGTGTCGCCGCCGGGATGGTCGATCCCGTACTCCTCGCATCGCCACGGCGGAATCCGAACCAAGAGGCCAGTGCCGGTTTCGATCGTCCCTCGCGTGCCTGGTTCGCCAACATCGGGGTCGAGCGAAGTCACGTCATCGACGTGGAACGGCATCTCACCGATGTTCAGCTCCGGCTCTTCAAGCAGATCGGCAGCGACGTTAGCCAGTAGCTCCTCCTCTGGCGAAGCGACCAACAGTTTACGGTCGTCACCCTCCTCCATGTCGTAGGGGGGAAACGGGTTTGAGTAGGCGAACCCTGGCGGCTCGCCGTCGTCGTGTCGTTCGCCGTAGGTGGTCCCCTCAAGTGCGTCCCAGAGACGGCTGCGCAGCTTGTGGTGGTAGTCGTTCTGGTAAGCGGCATCCGCGCGTGCGGACAGATGTGCCATTATACGCACCCGGATGACTCACCTCTGTAGCGGGAAAGCATACGGCCTATCATTCAAACAACGAATACAAAAAGGGACGCAAAGGTCAGTGAAAGTAAATCTACACACGGGTCGTCTATGGACTGTAAAACTAACTCGCTTAGATCAGTTGCTAGTGCCCGTGATGAATACGACCGGAGTTCTACGGCCAGTTACTTAGGCACACCCCTAACGGGAAGCAAAACTTCTCGGGTTGAATTCCTGAAGAATGGCGGTTGAGCATGACCGATAGTGATTACTTCGAGTCTTTACCGCTGTGACGATCTGCATCTTTGGTGAGAGCTGTTGAAATGACGTCTTTCGACACCGTCCAGAAACTATTCGCAGTAATCACTATGAGACGCCTTCCTGAATTATGTGGAACAGACCGTTCGGCTTGCTGTACTTGGCGATTTATGCTGGATTCTATTAACCGATTGATATTTCAATAGAGCTAATCGGAATTATCTATACTAGTATTCTGGCCATCGTCCAGAGGGCGCGGACCGCATGGATCAGCTGCTGGTCGTCCGCGCGCTCGCGCTCCGCGACGGCCTCGCGGGTGGCGTGGAGGCTCGCCTCGTGAAGCCGGTCGTAGTAGTCGTCGACGTCGTCCGCGAAGCCGGACTCGACGGCGAGACGCGGCCAGTCCGCGGGTGACGCCGCGCTCCCGCGTTCGATCGCGTCGCGGGCGGCAGCGGGGTCGTCGGGCGGAACGGACGCGAACCAGCCCGCGTCGCTCTCGTCGGTCGTCATACTCGGAGCACTGCGGGCGAACTCGTATAGGTATCCCGGTGTGTCGGTGCTCGTTCGGTAGAACCCTCGCCGCCCCCGCCCGTGACTTCGTCGGTCACTCCACGCTCACGTGTCGCCTGACCGAGAACGCGTACTTGGAGTCGGCCACCCACTCGTCGACGCTCGTCTCGACGATATCGCCCGACGAGTACACGCGCTCGTCGTCGAAGGCGATCACGTGTCGCGGCCAGGGGTACGGGAGGTCCCAACAGAACGCGATGCCGACCCCCTCGCGCTCGTGTGCGACCGCCCAGGAGAGGGCGACGAGCGCGTAGTCTTCACAGTCGCCGCGCCCCGCCTCGACGCACTCGTGCGGGCGGCGGGCGAAATCCCGGAATCCGTTCCAGGGGTCCTGCGTCCAGTCGTACTCCGATCGTGACCACTCCTCGAGATCGAACTCCGCCCACCGCTCGCCGCGGTCGACGTAGCGGTCGGGCGCGAGGAACGTGAACGGCGTCCAGCGACGGGGATTCATTGCGTCGATAGTGGGGGATCCCTCGGCGACGGTCCCGAGTCGGCGACCTTAGTCGTCGGACGGCGGTTCCAAGTCCACGTCATCGTCCGTCTCGTCGTTTCCGGAAAGAACGCCCTCGAAGAGCCTGGAATCGCCGGCCCGGATCTCTCCGACGGTCGCCCCGGCGAGCCCGCCCAGCGCGCCACCGGTGCTCGCCGCGTTTCGATTCACCAGTCCGCCGATCGCCGCGCCGACGGCCGCTCCGACGGCGGCGTACTTCGCCCGTGAGACCGCAGTTCTGATTCGTCCCATGGGTCGAACTACTCGGTTCGTTTACAAAAAGGTGTCCGTCGGATCGGCCGGCTACTCTCGCGCGATCGGCGTCGTCATACAGTGGAGGCCGCCGGCTCCGTTCGTGAGCGCCGCCCGCGGGATCCCGACGCCGTCGGGGAGGACCTCCACTCCCCGGTCGCGGAGCGCCTCGATGGTCGGGTTGTCCTCGGGTCGATACGTCCCCTCCTCGTCGGGTTCGTAGAGCGGGATCACGGTGCCGTCGTCGATCGCGAGGAAGTTGGTCGGCCACCGCTCGCCGTCGGCGACGTCGATCACGTCGAACCCCTTCTCGTCGCGTACGTACTCCAGCGTCGAGGTCGCGTGGCTGTGTTCGTAGACGTCACCGTCCTTGCGGTAGACGTCGACCTCGGCCGCCTCGGCCAGGTCGGCGTCGAGCACGGCCAGCCCCTCGGCGGCGATGTTGAACCAGCCGAGCAGGTGCATGACTCGGGAGCCGAGCCCGCGATCCCGCCGCAGTCGCCGGTCCGCCTCCAGCGGGGCACGTACCAGTCCGAACTCGTCGTACGAGACCGCGCCCTCGCGCATGAGGCGCTCGCCGGCCTCGTAACTGGTCCGGATGACGTGCTCCTCGCCGTCGACCTCGGCGGAGACGCCGAGCAGCGCGAACTCGCCGGCGGGCATGAACTCGCCGCCCTCCAGCGGCTCGCCCGTCATCTCGTAGCACGGTTCCGCCCCGATGGCCTCCCAGGCACGTTTCACGATCGGCTCCTCGCGCCGCCGGATCGGCTTCGACATGTGACAGAGGATCGGCCCCTGGTCCCCGACGATCGTCGTGTCCCGCTGGAAGTAGACGTTGGAGATCGGCGCGTCGAGCGTCATCGACGCCCCGTCGGTCCCGCCGTCCGCCGTCGTCTCCGGCGTGAGACTCGGCCGGGAGAGGACGACCTGGAGCTTCTCTCGGGGCGAGAACGTCGAGAGCACGTCGTCGACCCGGTCGACGCCGCCGTCCTCGAGGACGTCCCGCGTCAGGTCGTCGAGCGCGTCCCCGGCCGCGAGGTCGTCGGCGAGACGGTGGACCTCGACGTGGGTCGACGCCAGCGTCTCGACGAGCTGTTCGTGCTCGCGTCGCGCCTGTTCGGGAGGGACGTGGTCCTCGAACAGGTTCGCCTCGGGCGCGAGGCTTCCGGACCACAGCTCGAGCCCGGGCGTGTGCACCCTGACCGCCGAGAGCCGTTCCCACTCCGCGCGCACCGAATACTCGGACATGGTGTCGAGTCGTCACCGGGCTCGAAAAAGCTCCCGGAGCCGGTCATCGGAGCCGCGTCGCCGTCGTGAGTCACCCTCGACGTCGACGGAGCCGCGTCGCCGTCACTGGAGCCGCTTCGTCGTCTCGACGAGCGGGTGGCGCGCGTAATCCACCACGTCGATGTCGCGTATCGACTCCAATCCCTCCTTCTTCGCGGTCTTGGCCATCCCGAGGTCCACCGGGGTCCTCGTGACGATGACGTACGCGTCCATCGACTCGATCCCCATCTCGTGGGCGGCCATCACGCGGTGGTGTCCGTCCGCGAGGTGGAGGACGCCGCCGTTGTCGATGACGACGAGCGGCTCGGCAAGTCCCCGCTCGAGCTCGTACTGTCTGCCCTCCAGTTCGTCGGCGTACACCCGCGCCTGCGTGGGCGTGAGGTCCTCGAGGCGGACTTCACGGCGCTCCTCATCGAGTTCGACGCCGTGGATCTGCTCGAGCGTTCGCATCAGCTTGCCGACCTTCCCGGGAGTCGCCCGCTCGATCTGTGAGCGAACGACGTCCGCGTTCGAGATGATCCCGACGAGGTTGTCGGCGTCGTCGACGACCGGGAGCTTCTGGATCCCCGACCGCAGGATCACGCGGGCGGCGTCGGTGACCTTCATGTCGGGATGGGCGACGATCAGGTCCTCGGACATCACCGTGAACACCGGGGCGTCGTCGTCGGCCAGGAGCAGGTCACCCGCCGAGACGAACCCCTCGACGGTTCGCCCCTGCGTGACGGGAAATCCCTTGTGACCGGCCGTCTCGACCATCCGCTTCGCGACGGCCGCCACGGTGTCGTCGGGGCTGACCGTCTCGACGTCCCGAGTCATGTACTCGCCGACCGTCGGCTTTCCGGTCATGACGGTTCGTACGTCCTCGACCGTACAAAAAGGGGCGGGACCGGCAGGGGCCGACGACGGATGGACCGCGGAACCGTCGACCGCGACGCGGGACCCGCCGGCGACGACCGACTACTGCGGGCTCGGACTGGAGGGCCCGGAGACGCCCTGGTCCTTGAGCGCCGAGCCGGTGATCGACTTGAGCCGGGAGACGAGCGAGTCCTTCTCGGCTTCGCCCTCCAGCGCGATGTCGAGCACCTCGCTGATGTGGCTCACCGGGATGACCTCGATCATGTCCTCGTACTCCTCCTCGATCATCACGTCCTGCTCGTTCGCCTGCGGGATGATCACCCGAGTACAGCCGGCCTTCGCGGCCGCCTCGATCTTGTGGGTGACGCCGCCGACCGGAAGCACGTCGCCGCGGACCGAAAGCGAGCCGGTCATCGCGAGGCTCTGGTCGACGCCGACGTTCTCCAGCGCGCTGATCACCGCGGTCGCGACGGTGATCGACGCGCTGTCCCCGTCGACGCCCTGCTGGCCCGCCTGGACGAACTGGATGTGGATGTCCATCTCCGAGATGTTCTCGTCGGAGAACTTCTTGATGATCGCCGAGACGTTCGAGACCGACTCCTGGGCCATCTCCTTCAGCTGACCCGTGGCGATGACCTCGCCCGGCCCCTGCGAGGGCGCGACCTCGGCCATCACCGGGAGCATGATCCCGGAGTCCTCGCCCATCACGGCGAGGCCGTTGACGCGGCCGACGACGTAGCCGTCGGAGACCTGGAGCTCGTAGTCCTTCCGGCGCTCGATGAAGTCGTCGGCGAGCTGCTGTTCGATGGAGCGGGACCGCCCTTTGGCCTGTAACACGTGCTCGCGGGTGGTGAAGTCGGCGTCCTCGCCGCGGGCGATGTCGCCGGCGACCCGGACGAGCCCGCCGAGGTTCCGGAAGTGAAGCGTCAGGTGTCCCTTCCGGCCGGAGCGCCGCTTCGCCTCGAGGATGACCTCCTCGATCGCCTCGGCCGTGAACTCCGGCAGACGGCCGTCCTTCGTGACCTCCTGGGCGATGAAGCGCACGTACTGCCGGCGCATCTTCGGGGTGTCCTCGATGGTGTCCTCCATGTACACCTCGTAGCCGTACCCCTTGATACGGCTCCGCAGCGCCGGGTGCATGTTCTCCATCGCGTCGAGGTTCCCGGCCGCGATCATGACGAAGTCCGTCGGGACGGGCTCCGTCTGGACCATCGCGCCCGAGGAGCGCTCGGACTGGCCCGTGATCGAGAACTCGCCCTCCTGGATCGCCGTCATGAGGTGCTGCTGTGAGCGGATGTCGAGCGTGTTGATCTCGTCGATGAACAGCACGCCCTTGTTCGCCTTGTGGATCGCGCCGGCCTCGACGCGGTCGTGGCTCGGCGTCTCCATCCCGCCGGACTGGAACGGGTCGTGCCGGACGTCGCCGAGCAGCGCGCCGGCGTGTGCGCCCGTCGAGTCACGGAACGGCGCGGACTTCGTGTCCGCGTTGTTCACGAGCAGGTTCGGGATCATCGCGTCGGAGCCGCGGTTGAGATAGCGGAAGACGAGGTAGACGACCCCGGCGGCGATGATGCCGACGAGGATCTGGCCGACGATGATTAGCGCGTAGCCCAGCACGACGGCGATGATGATCCACATGAGGAGCGACCGCATCTGGTTGCGCTTGCGGGCCTCCTCCTTGTGTGCGTCGACGATCTGTTCGCCCTTGCCGGCCGGGACGGTCCGGACCTTCGGCTTGTTGCCGTCGTCGGGGTTGTGGTACACCAGGACGTCCTGGAGCTCCTCCTTGGGGAGGAGCTCGGACATCGCCTTCGCGAGCATCGACTTCCCGGTCCCGGGCGAGCCGATCATCATCACGTGACGGCGCTGTTTGGCCGCCTTGATGATCACGTCGCGGGCGTGCTCCTGGCCGATCACCTGGTCGACGAGCCGGTCGGGGATGGATATCTCCGCGGTGGTGTCGATCTTGAGTCCCCCGAGCAGGTCGTCCTCGTCGGGGTCCTCATCGATCTCCGCACCCTCGACCTCGACGGTGCTCCCGAGGTCGTCTATCCCGCCGTCTTCGGAGTCGATCCCCCCGTCGCCGGGAACGATCGCCTGGTCGTCCTCGCGGTCACCGTTCTCGAGATCGCCCTTTCCGAGGTCGTCGTTCTCGAGGTCGTCGTTCTCGAGATCGTCCTCGGGTTCGCTCCCGTCGGCCGGGTCGTCTCCCGTGACCGGAGCGACCTCGGGCTCTCGGAACCCGTCGTCGATGGGTTCCGTGTGGTCCGCCTCGTCTCCGGAGCGGCCCCGACGCTCCTCGTCGGGGGCGTCCTCGCCGTTCCCGGACGGACTTCGGACGTCCTCGCCCGCCCCGTCGGGCGCGGAGTCGTCGGGGGGCGCGGCGTCCTCCTCCGGCGGGTCGTTCGTGTCCTTCTCGTTGCTCATAGAATCGGTATCCGTTATCGGGACGGAAGGGTCGGCTACTGATATACTTTCTCCCCGCGACCATCGCTCCCCAACGCGTTAGACCGCCGATATCGGCATATAACGCCCGTATACGTCGGCGTTCCGGTCCCACGAGGTTTATAAATCCAGCCGTCGCATCGTGTATCCATGCGGGGCTTTTACATCGGGCGGTACCAGCCGTTTCACGACGGCCACCGACACATGGTCGAGGAGATAGCCGAGGAGGTCGACGAGCTGGTGTTGGGGATCGGTTCCGCCGGCGACTCGCACACGACCCGCAACCCGTTCACCGCGGGAGAGCGCGTGATGATGGTCACGAAGGCCGTCGAGGACCTCGACGTCACCACCTACGTCGTCCCCATCGAGGACCTCGACCGAAACTCGGTGTGGGTGAGCCACGTCCGGAGCATGACCCCGCGGTTCGACGTGGCGTACTCGAACAACCCGCTCGTCGTCCGGCTCTTCGAGGAGGCCGGCGTCGAGGTCAAGGGATCGCCGATGTTCCGGCGGGAGGTCCTCGAGGGCGCGGAGCTCCGCGAGCGAATGGTCCGCGGCCGCGACTGGGTCGAACTCGTCCCCGAGGCCGTCGTCGAAGTGATAGAGGAAGTGGACGGCGTCGAGCGGATCCGACGCATCGCCGAGACCGACGCGACGGGTGGCGAGTGACTCGGACCGCCCCGGGGAGGTTCCCCCTCACGCTCGCGTCCGACTTCGGCTCGCCGTATCCGGCGGCGATGAAGGGCGTCGTCCGTCGACGGAGCGACGCCGAGATACTCGACGTGGATCACGATCTCCCGCGGGGAGATCCCCTGGCGGCCGCCTTCTGGCTACGGTTCGTCCTCCCGGAGTTCCCGCCGGCGGTCCACTGTGCCGTCGTCGACCCGGGCGTCGGGACCGACCGCGCCGCGCTCGCCGTTCGCGCCGGGGCACACGCGATCGTCGCTCCCGACAACGGGCTCGCGCTGCCGCCGGCGCGGGCGCTGGCCGCCGCCGGAGGGAACGGGGACGGTGAGACCGAGGAGGATGGGAGGGACGACGGGGACGTCGACGTGTACCGGATCGACGGCTTCGACCCGGCGAGTTCGACGTTCCACGGGCGCGACGTCTTCGCGCCCGCGGCCGCGGACCTCCGGGAGACGATCGTCGACGAACTCGACGGGTCGGACGCGTCGACCGTCACCGCCCGGACGGTCCGTCGGACCCTCGACGACGCCGACTGGTTGGACCGAACGGACGACTACGTCGACGTCGAGATCCCCGAACCGACGATCCGGAAGGGCGAGGAGGGCGACGGAGCCGCCACGGATACCGATCTCGACGTGGAGCCCGTCGCCATCGAGGGGGAGGTGGTCGTCGAGGGAGAAGTGGTCGTCGTCGACGACTTCGGGAACGCGATCACCAACGTTCCCGGAGAGTACGTTCGCGGTCGCGAGCGGGTAAGCGTGAACGGCGAGTCGGTCCCGATCGGCGAGACGTTCGCGGACGTGCCCGTCGGCGACCGGCTCGTCACGGTGGGGAGCCACGGCTACGTCGAGTGCGACGTCAACGACGGCCGGGGGTCGGAGGCGTTCGGGCTCTCGCCCCGTGACGCGGTCGCGTTCGAGTTCGAGTAGGCACCATCGGGCCGATGAACCGGCGGACGAAGCGACCTACAGTTCGACGCCCGAGGGGATCAGGCTCTCGCTCCGGAGGAGGTTCCCCTCGTGGTCGTACACGAGGAACGTCTCCTTGTCGTAGCTCACGAGCCGATCGCCGTCGAGGTCGATGTCGACGCGGTAGCGCGCGTCGTCGCCGTCCCCGGCGTCGACGGACTCTCGCGCGGCGCGGATGAACGGGAGGACGTCGTCGGCGGTCTCGTTGAGTTCGAGGACGAAGTCGCCCGTGAACCGGTTCGTCACGCCCACGACGCCCTCGGCGGTGCCGACCTCGAGCGGCTCGCGGAGCCGGAAGGCCACGTCGATCTCGTCCGCGGAGAGCAGGTCGCCGTCCGCGTTCGAGAGCCGGTCGCGTAGCAGTCCCTCCGGTCCGTGAAAGTCGATGCGGACCCGCGGGGTCGTCGGCTCGCCGGCGTCGTCCCCGACGCCCTCGACGGTCAACTCGAAGTAGTCACGCCGCATTTCCTGTCCGACACTTAGCGGTCATGCCGTATCAACGTAACGGGCGCTTCCCGGTGCGTAGCACGGGCCGACGGACCCCGCTCGGCGACCGCGAACCGCCGAACTCGTCGCTGATAATCGACGGGTGCGTTTTAAACCGCGGCACCGTGTATACGGGGACGAGAGAATGGCGGGGGACGCTCGCGCGGAGGAGTTCGGGGACGCAGTCGAGGCGTTCCGGCAGCGACTCCGGCGCACGTGGGAGATGCTCCAGGGGTCGGAGCTCGCGGTTCGTCCGTTCAGGCCGGGCGAGGACGGCCCGCTCGCCTCGTTCACCGTGCCGCCGGACGAGCGCGAGGTCGACCGCTACTGGGTGAACGCGCCGTACGCGTACGTCGTGATCACCTACGAAGAGATCGAGAGCGAACATCGCTACTACGCGGTCGAACCCGACCTCGACGGCTTCGAGCGTGACCTGCTCGACCGCGTCGCCGACGACATCCGGGACCCCCTCCTCTACCGCGAGGGAACCGGTCGAACCGACGAGGAGACGCTCCGGACGGAGCTCGAGTCGTTGCTCGAGGGATACGGCGTCGACGCGGGAATGGACACGTTCCACTCGCTCGCGTACTACCTCTACCGCGACTTCCGCGGGTTCGGGAAGGTCGACCCCCTCCTGAACGACGACCACATCGAGGACGTCTCCTGTGACGGGTACGACCTCCCGATCTTCGTCTATCACGACGAGTACACCGACATCGAGACGAACGTCTCGTTCCCGAAGTCGGAGCTCGACAACTACGTCATCCGGCTCGCCCAGCAGTCCGGCCGGCACGTCTCCGTCGGCGACCCGATGGTGGAGACCACGCTCCCGGACGGGTCTCGCGCCGAACTCGCGCTCGGCGAGGAGGTGACGCCGCGCGGGTCGGCGTTCACCATCCGCCAGTACGCCGACGAGCCGTTCACCCCGATCGACCTCGTCGAGTACGGGACGTTCTCGATCGAGCAGATGGCGTACTTCTGGCTCTGTATCGAGCACAACAAGAGCCTCATCTTCGCGGGCGGGACCGCCTCCGGGAAGACCACCTCGATGAACGCGGTCTCGATGTTCATCCCGCCGCGGGCGAAGGTGCTGTCGATCGAGGACACCCGCGAGCTCTCCTTGTACCACGACAACTGGCTCTCATCGGTCACCCGCGAGCGACGCTACGAGGGGACCGACATCGACATGTACGACCTGCTTCGGTCGGCGCTCCGACACCGTCCGGAGTACATCATCGTCGGCGAGGTCCGCGGCGAGGAGGCGATCACGCTGTTCCAGGCGATGAACACGGGACACACCACGTTCTCGACGATGCACGCCGACTCGATCGAGACCGTGATCAACCGGCTCGAGAACGAGCCGATCAACGTTCCACGCGCGATGGTCCAGTCGCTCGACATGCTCTCGGTCCAGACGCTGACGCGCTCGGAGGACCAGCGGGTTCGGCGGGCGAAGACGATCGGCGAGATCGGCGGGATCGACCAGCGAACCGGCGAGCTCGACTACTCCTCCGCGTTCGAGTGGCGCGCGGGGACCGACGAGTTCCGCCGCAACGACTCGATACTTCTCGAGGAGATACAGACGGAACGGGGCTGGAACCGGTCCGAGCTGCTTCGGGAGGTCGACCGGCGCGAGCGGTTCCTCGAACTGCTCTCCCGGCTCGGCGTGAACGGATACAAGCGGTTCACGGCGCTCGTCAACGAGTACTACGCGGACGCCGATCGGGTGATGGAACGACTCGAGGAACGGGCGGACGTCGCCGACGGAGACGGCGAGGGGCCCGATCTCTCCGACGGAGACGGCGAGGGCCCCGATCGAGACGGGATCGGCGACGGATGATCGCGTATCTCCCGCTCGTCGTCGCCGTCGCCTGTTGTCTCGCGCTCGCGGCGTCACGGGCGTCTCCGAAGGCAGATCTGGTGGTCACTAGACTGGCGCTGTCGCTCTTCGGCGACTACGTCGCCGGGCGGGACCGCAGACGGCGCGAACGCGACCTGATGCGCGCCGCGCACGTCGGCGGAACCCATCGGGAGTACGCCTCACGAACCCTGCTGTACGCCGGCGTTCTCGGGGTCGCCGGCAGCGTGAGCGGCGTGTACCTCGCCGCCGCGGCCCTGACCGCGCTCGAGGTCGGCGGCGACGGCCTGAGCGAACTCCTCCCGGCCCAGCTGTCCTTCCTGGCCGGGGTGACGCGGCTGACGGAGGTCGGCCTCCCCGGGCTGTTCGTCCTCCTCGTGGTCGCGTCGGCGACCGTGGGCGCGGCGCTCGCGGTCGGTGCGTACTACGCCCGCTGGATGCTGTTGAGCCAGCGGGCGACCGCCCGCGCCGCGAGGATCGACGCAACCCTCCCGCGGACCGTGGCGTTCGTGTACGCGCTCTCGCGGTCGGGAATGGCGTTCCCCCGGGTGATGGATACGCTCGCCGAGAACGAGGCGGTGTACGGCGAAGCCGCCACGGAGCTGTCGGTCGCGGTCCGCGAGATGAACGCGTTCGGAACCGACGTGTTGACCGCGCTCCGACACACCGCGCGGCGGACGCCGAGCGACGACCTCTCCGAGTTCGCCGAGAACCTCGCGTCGGTCCTCGGAACCGGTCGGTCGCTGTCGGCGTTCCTCAACGACCAGTACGAGCGGTACCAGGAGGAGGCGGAGACCAAACAGGAGCAGTACCTCGAGCTGCTCTCGACGTTCGCGGAGGCGTACGTCACGACCCTCGTCGCCGGCCCGCTGTTCTTCATCACCATCCTCGTCGTGATCGGGCTCGTCTTAGAGGACACGCTCCCGCTCCTGCGCGTCGTCGTCTACGTCGCGATCCCGCTTGCGACGTTCGGATTCGCGGTGTACGTCGACAGCATCACGCAGGGGATCGGCGGCACCGAGCAGGTTCGGACGTCCGAGACGCCGCACGGTCGCGGTGCCGGTCACGGCGGCGATCGCGACGACCGATCCTCGAGCAGGTCCGCGGCGACGGCGGCGTCCACCCGTTCGGACGGGGGGATCGTCTCCGACGGGTGGCAGGCGAGCCGCGAGCGGCTCCGAGCCTACGACCGGTTCCGCTCGGTCCGGGCGTGGGCGAACTCGCCGGTCGAACACGTCCTGCGGTCGCCCGAGGCCGTCCTCGCCGTCGCCGTTCCGGTCGCGATCCTCGGGGTCATCGCGGCCGTCCATCCGCTGTCCCCCGGGAGTCCGACCGAGTTCGTCGCACGGATCGACGCACCGATCGTGGCCGCGTCCGCGTTCGTCCTCGCGACCTATGCCGTCGTCTACGAGGTCAGAAAACGCCGAGTACGCCGGATCGAGGGGGCGATACCCGACTTCCTCGATCGGCTCGCCAGCGTCAACGAGGCGGGGACCTCCGTCGTGGCGAGCATCCGCCGCGTGGCCGGAACGGACCTCGAAGCGCTGACGGTCGACCTAGAGCGCACCCGCCGGGACATGGACTGGGGTGCCGACGTGACCTCGGCGCTCCACCGCATGGAACGGCGGGTCGCCTCGCCGATGACGTCGCGGGCGGTCGTGCTCGTGACGAACGCGATGCATGCGAGCGGCGACGTCGCGCCGGTGCTCCGGATCGCGGCCGACGAGGCGCGGGCGACGTGGACGCTCCGGCGCGAGCGGCGGCAAGTGATGTTGACGTACCTCATCGTCATCTACATCTCGTTTCTGGTGTTCCTCGGCGTGATCGCCGCGCTCTCGGTGTCGTTCATCCCCGCGGTCGAGGGGGCGTCGGTCTCGGGGGCGGCCACGGGGTCCGGAACCGGCGTCGGAGCGGGAGCCGGCGGCGGGATCGCGGCCGGCCTCGGCGACATCGACGCGGACGCCTACGAGCGCCTGTTCTTCCACTCGGCGGCGATCCAGGCGCTGTGTTCGGGGATCGTCGCCGGCCAGCTCGGCGAAGGCTCCGCCCGGGACGGCGCGAAACACGCCGCGATCCTCCTCGTTCTCACGCTCGTCGCCTTCGCGGCGATGGGGAGTCCGTGAGCGAGAGGAGATCGGAGACTTCCGAAGCCGACTGCGGTACCGAGGACATCGGAGCTATATTCCTCGCGCTCGACCGACGAGTATGGACCCGCAGTCGACGTACGACCGGATCGCCGGGCACTTCTCGAAGACGCGGGAGTACGCCTGGCCGGAGGTCGAGGCGTTCCTCGAGGGACGGACCGGCGACCGTGCGCTCGACGTCGGCTGCGGGAACGGACGCCACACCGAACTCCTGGCCGATCACGCGCCGGTCACGGTCGGCGTCGACCTCAGTCGAGGGCTGCTCCGGGAGGCGGGTCGTCGGGCGCGCGACCGGGGGTTCGACGATCGGGCGACGTTCGTCCACGGCGACGCCGCGGCCCTCCCGATCGGGGCGGACGCGGTCGATCTGGCGGTGTACGTCGCCACGCTGCACCACCTCTCGCCGCGATCCGAGCGAGTCCGGAGCCTGAACGAACTCGCTCGGGTCCTCAGGTCGGACGGCGTCGCGCTCGTGAGCGCGTGGAGCACCGCTCACGACGGGTTCGACCGCGAGGAGGGGTTCGACACGACCGTCGACTGGACGCTCCCCGGCGGCGAGACGGTCCCGCGGTACTTCCACATATACGACCCAGAGGAGTTCGCCGCGGACCTCGCCGAGAGCGACCTGGTCGCCGTCGACGTCGAGGTCTCGAGCGGGAACTGCTACGGAACCGTCCGAGCGCCGGATCCGGTCGCGTGAGGCGTCGTTCAGGTCGCAGAAGGCGTCCTTCAGGCTCACGGAAGGCGTCGCTCGGGACGTCCGTCGAAGCGTCGGAAAACGGGATCGGAGATCCGACCCGGTTCGGATCAGTCGGCCGGCACTTCCTTCCGCGTCGTCGTTTCCTCCGGCATCGGCGTCACGAGCCTGTAGGCCGCGTACAGGCCGAGCACGGCGATACCGGCGAGGACGAGCCCCGTCCGGAGCGTCGGGTCGACGAGCGGAGTCGCGACGACCTCGCCGGCGTCGTTGGTTATCGGGACCGGGCTGTAGGGTTGGCCGGCGAGGATCTCGACCACGCCGAGCACGACGATCCCCGTGAGCATCAGTCCGGCACTCAGTGCCATCGCCGCCCTGTCGATGATGTCTGGTTCGGTCATTGGATGTCACCTCTCAGCCGAGCAGGTACCGCAGCTTCGGGCGTTGCTTGACGAACGCGGTGCGCTCGAGGACCGCGTCGAGTCCGTAGTACCGGCCGGCGGCCAACACGATCACCGTCATGAACAACAGCAGGCCCATGAAGTCGCCGTTGACCACCCCGTTGCCGAAGCCGGCGTTGCCGACCCAGAACAGGACCATGAAGATCACCCCGCCGAACGCGGCGAGGCGGGTGAGCGCCCCCGCCATGAGCGCCAGCCCGATCAGCGTCTCGAACAGCGGGACGCCGGGCTCGATGAGCCACGCGAGGTTGTTCCCCATCCAGACCGGGATGGGGCCGAGCGCCGTGCCCGTCATCTCCTGCATGTACGCCGGGCCGTAGGTGTACGCGAGCCCGTCCTCGATGAGTTTCGTCACGCCGGCGTGGAAGAACCACCAGCCGGTGGCGACGCGCAGGAACGCGACCCAGTAGGCCGTCCACGGGCCGTCCAGCGCGAACTCGACGTCCGTCGTCAGGGGATTCCCCGTTTGGTATGACATGGGCGTCACCTCACGTGTGGACGTTGCGTCGGAACCGAGTTATACTCCGGCGGCTACTCCCACCGGCTGGTAAGCGTTTCGAGGGCGTGAGAACTCGCAACCGTCGAATTCCACGGCCGATCACTGCGGTCGAACCCGAACCGCGATCGTCGATCGTTCGTGGTGGTTTCGAACGGGATCGGCCGAGCTAGACGCTCGTCGAGGGACCCTGGACGGTGGCGTCGCCGGCGGCTCCGTCGCCGGCTTCCAGAGGCGCGTAGCGCCTCGCTGCGCCGGTGAGCGGGTGCGTCAGCACCCGCGAGCCGACCGCGAGGGACGCGGTGAGCGCTCGGAGAGCGCGAACCGCGAGGCTGGGGAGGCGTGAGGTGCGGGGCGGGACTGTGCGGGGCGGGCGTTGGAGGAGCTCCGCTCGACGTGTCCCAGATTCGCGCGGGGAGACGGCGGATCCCACGGAACGGATCGATCGAACACTCCGGAACCGGATCCGGGTCGCCGTCATCGGCCCAAAGGGTAAACTCCTTATTCCGGCACCGTTTTTCGAGAAACGCGCACCGGTGGTCTAGTGGTAGGACCTGAGCCTTCCAAGCTCATGGCCCGGGTTCAAATCCCGGCCGGTGCATTTCTCGAACGAAGTGAGAGAAATCTCCGACGAGTTTGAACCCTATCAGTCGCGCGCAGCGAACGAAGTGAGCGAGCACGTCTGATTCCGGTTCAAATCCCGGCCGGTGCACTCACTTCGTTCGTGCTCCGCCCGTACCCCCGCTCGCTCACTTCGTTCGCTCGCGAGGATCCCGGCCGGTGCATTCCTCGAACGTTACAGGGGAACCACAACAGGAGCTATATTCACCAGTCACCGTCAAATTCGACGGTGAAGTCGTAGTGATCGACCAGTCGGTCGATCTCCCGGCGCTTCTGAACCGAACTCAGATTCGTCTCTACGTAGTATCCACCGGTTATCTCGCGAGGCTGGACCATCTCTATCCCATCGATCGATGCCCCTTCGTGTAGAATTGGCCGTGTTCGCCCGGGAATATACGGGAATTCACCGATCTTGGAGACGATCGAATGCTCCCTCACGAGGTAATCGACCGCTTCGACGAACGTCTCTGCCTGCTGGTCGCCACGAAATTCGGCGATCAGATCGTCTCCGTTAGCAAACGCGATCAGATACTCGGTACCAGTCGAGTCGTTTCGGTCACTATGATGGTCTCGTAGCGTCTCCGTCCCTTCCGGGTCACGACGTTCGTTCTGTCCGCTATCGATTTCGCGTTCGATCTCCGTGACCAGTCGGTCGATGAGTTCCTTGGACTCCGACTCGGCAAGCGAGGCGATCGATCCGGAAACCTCCTCGATGAGTACTTCTACTAACTCTCTCGCGAGTTCGTCTTTCCGCGTTTCGAGTTTCTCCGTAGCTTCCCGAAGTTCGTTTATTCGTTCGAGTTTTTCTCGTCCCTCCCCCGACTCGATGTCGTCTTTCGTGTATGCCTCTAGCAGCGTCGATCGGTCTTCGAGAGCCTCCAAGTCGGCAGTACCGACGCGTCTGACACTGACTTCGGATCCCGTGACCCGCCGCTGAAAGAACCGATACTTCTCCGCGTTCGTGAGGATACCGTAGTTGACGTTCTTGTTGGACATGTACGACGACAACTGTTCCTCGTGGTCGTCGTTCAGCGGTGTATCGACTCCTTTCGCTTCTAGGAACGCGACCGGTGTTCCCTCGAGAACGAGCGCGTAATCGACCTTGTACGTCCGGCCAAACGCCTTGACGGAGTACTCTAGTTGAGTATTCTCCGGGATTTTCCAATCGAGGAGCGTCAGGAAACTCTGTAGAATCGCTGCCTTCGTATTGGCTTCATCCATCTGCGGTGCCGCCTCGATCGTCGATCGAGCGTCTTCCACGTATTCGGCTACCGCATCGTCGTCCATGAATACGGAACAGTTCACGAGAGAGTCATATCAAGGTTTATCAGTAGCCCGGGATCGAAAGCCCCAGTCTACAAACTCGCGCCGCCGTCGACCAACACCGTCTCGCCGGTCACGTAGCTCGCCTCCGTCGAGGCGAGATAGAGGTACGCGCCGCGTAAGTCCGCGGGCGTCCCGGCTCGGGACGGGAGCCCCTCGCTCTCCCCGATCTCGCCCGCCTCCTCGGACCAGCCCTCGCGGATCTCGGTGGCGATCGGTCCCGGCGCGACCGCGTTCACCCTGATCCCGTGGCGGTCGAGCTCGAGTGCGGCACTTCGCGTGAGCATCCGGATCCCGCCCTTCGTCGTCGCGTAGTGGGAGTGGTTCCACTCCGCGCGCTCGGCCGTCGTCGACGACGTGTTCACGATCGCCCCCTCGACGCCGCGGTCGATCATGTCCCTGGCGGCCAGTTGCGTCCCGAAGAACGCGCCACGGAGGTTGACGCCGTGGACGAAGTCGAACGTCTCCGGCGTGACGTCGAGAAACTCGGCGCTTCGGTGGACGCCGGCGTTGTTCACCATCACGTCGACGCCGCCGAACTCGCGGGCCGCCTCGATCACCGCCTCGATCTGTGCCGGATCGGAGACGTCGGTCTCGACGAACTCGGCGGTTCCGCCGCGCTCCTCGATGACCTCGTGTGTGGGCGTCTCGGCGTCGACGTCCTTCGGCACTGCGCGGACGTCGGCGTTGATCACGGTCGCGCCCGCGTCGCCGAACCCCGTCGCGACCGCGCGACCGATACCGCTCGATCCCCCCGTGACCACGACCGTGTCGCCGGAGAAGTCCGCGTCGATGGTTCCCATACGGAGGGTCGGCGACGCCGGATCAAAAGGGTTGGCGTCGCGTCTCACTCGTCGGGTCGTCGATCCGGGTCGGGAGCCGCCGGCCTCCTACGACCGACCCGATTCAGTCGTCGTCCGCCGCCGCCTCCGCCGACGGCGACCCCCGCGGCCCGCCGGCGTGGCCCTCGTGGGCGACGGCGGTCGCCAGAAGCTCCGGCGAGATGGCGGGCACCTCCGCCTCGCTCACGGGGCCGTCGCGCGCGATGGTCTCCTTCGAACGCGGGAACTCGCGGATCTCCTTGTGGATCGCGAGGCCGGCCTTCGCGCCCTGACCCATCGCGACCGGGATCTGGTTGTGACCGGGGGTGACGTCGCCGACCGCGAAGACGCCGTCGACGCTCGTGCGGCCGTGGTCGTCGACGTCGATCCGGCCGTCCTCGGTCAGCTCACAGCCGAGCGACTCCGCGAGGGCGGTGTTGTAGTCGGAGCCGTACATCGGGAACCCGCCGCGGTACTCCCGACGGGTGCCGTCCTCGAACTCCAGGGCCTCCAGCCAGCCGGAGTCGGGGTCGTTCTCGACGCCCGACACCTCCTCGTGGACCACCTCGATCGGGTGTGCCTCGAGCTGTGCCGCGGTCTCGTCGCTCCAGGTCGGCTCCGCCCCGCGGGTCAACAGGTCCACGTCGTCGGTGACGTTGAGCATGATCATCGCGACGTGGGCGGCCGCCTCGCCGTGGCCCATCACGTACACCGGCTCGTCGACGAACATGTACGCGTCACAGTGGAGACAGTAGTGGAGTCCCTTGCCGGTGCGGGGCAGGGGGGGATCGGGTCGCTTATCGGAGAACCCGGTCGCGAGCACGACCCGCTCGGCCGTGAACTCGTCGTCGCCGGCGACGAGCCTGAAGCGGTCGTCGCCGTCCTCCTCGTCGTCGATCCTGTCTATCGACTCGACGAACCCGCGCTCGAAGTCGCCGCCGTAGGAAGCCACCTGCTCGCGGGCGGTCGCGAGGAACTCGTTGCCGGAGGTCTCCTCGGTGACGCCGATCACGTTGTGGGTGTCGGCCATCATCGCGGCGCGGCCGCCGCCGCGGTCGATCAGCACCGTCTCGTGGCCGAGTCGCGCGCCGTACAGCGCCGTCGTCAATCCGGCCGGACCGCCGCCAACGACCGCGACGTCGTAAGCGTTCTCGTCGGAAGCACTCATTGTCGGTGCTACGAGTCGGACGGGGTTAAATGTCCATGAGGTGTGCGCGTCCCTCGACCAGCCGCGTCGACGGCCGGCGGTCAGGGAATTTATGCTCGCCGGGCGCGTGCGTCCGGTCGTGTCCGGACGCCTCGTCGCCGCGATCGCCCTCCTCCTCGTCGGCACCGTCGCCGACGTGTGGTCGACGTACCTCGCGATCTCGACGGGCGAGTTCGTCGAGGGGTCGCCGGTCGGCAGGACGTTCATCACGTGGCTCGGCCCGCTCCGCGGCATGTTGGTCACGAAGGCGCTCGGGATGGTCGTGATCGGGATCCCGGTCGCGGTCGCGGGCGGGAGCCGCCGGCTCGTGGCCACGGTGATGTGTGCGGGCGTCGGCGCGATATCGCTTCTCGCGGCCGGCAGGAACCTGCTCCTCGTCGCGGGCTACTGGCCCTGACCGGACGGTCGATTCCGCGTCGTCACTCCCCGCGATACAGCCGTTCGCCGGTCCGCTCCGGCAACCCCTCGCGCTCGACCGCCTCGGCGACGCGGTCGACGTCGTAGGCGACCCGTCTGAGGTCGACCTCGCCGGCGTCGACGTCGAGCACCGCGTAGGCGGCGTCCGGGTCGCCGTCGCGGGGCTGGCCGACGCTTCCCGGATTGACGACGAGCCGTCCGTCGATCGACCGGGCCCCCTGGACGTGGGTGTGACCGAGCACGAGGCCGTCGAAGTCGCCGCCCGAGCCACGGTCACCGCTCGAGTCGCGGTCGCCTCCCGCGTCGTCCGGCGCATCGTCGGCGAGCGCGTCGAGGTGCCGGTCGAGCGCCGGGAACTCCTCGGGGTAGACGTACGCGTCCTCGCGATCGGGCGCGGGATGCGAGTGGACCAGATGGTATCGGCCGTCCGCGAACCACGTCGCTCGCGGAAGCGAGGCGAGCCACGCGAGACCCTCCGTCGAAAGTTCGCGTTTCGCGTGTTCGAGCCCGGCCTCGGCCATCCGGTTGGCGCGGTACCGCTCGGGCGTCTCGACGGTCCGGTCGTGGTTGCCGCGAACCGTCGCCGCGGAGACCTCGCGAACGCGCGCGAGACACTCGGCGGGCCACGGGTTGTAGCCGATCACGTCGCCGGCACAGACGACCGTCTCGACCGGCGGCATGTCCTCGAGCACCGCCTCCAGCGCGGGCAGGTTCGCGTGGACGTCCGAGAGGAGTCCGACCTTCATCACGCGACCGTTCGGGATCGAGACCGGAATAGCTTCGGTCGGCGTTCGTCGGAACGCACGAGGCGGCGGCCGCTCCGTCCCCCGCCCGAGGGCTTATCCTCGCGGGACCGAAGGAACCGCCAATGGCACCGACCCTCCTCAACGCCGCGCTCGGCGCGTTGCTCGCGGCGGCGCTCCTCGGACCGGCGTTCGACCGGCGATCGGTCGCGGTCGTCGTCGCGGCCGCCCTCCTACCGAACCTCGACGCGGTCGCAAGCCTCGCGATCGCTGGCGCGACGAACGCGCTCGCTCACAACGTCTGGGTCCCGATCGCGCTCGCGGGGCTCCTCTACTGGGACACGGCGCTTCGCGACCGGTCCGTTCTCCGCGAGCGGTACGGCTGGCGGGGCGTGCGGATCGGTTGGGTCGCGCTCGCCGGGTTCGCGCTCGCCGGGATCGCCCCGGACCTCTTCGCCGAACCGGGCGTGAGCCTGCTGTACCCCGTCGAGAACGTCTACTACGTCGTCGACGGCCTCCTGCTGTTCTCGACGCAGGACGGCGTCGTACAGACGTTCGTCTCGACGACCGCCGACGCCCCCGGCGTCCTCCCGTTCGAGAGCCCGGGGACGACCGAAACGCACGCCGTCCCGACGTGGGTGAACCCCGACGGCCGGCCGGGGCTCGCGCTCGGAAGCGAGCGGCGGCTCGTCCTCGTCGACGCCGGGTGGCAGGCGGTCGTCGTCGCGAGCGCGGTCGCGTCGCTCGCGGTCCGGTTCCGACCGTGGACACGAGCGGGAACCGAGGCCGCTCCGGAGGGATCCGTGAAGGAGACGAGCCGATAGATGGTCTCCACGATCGTCCACGCCGGGTTCGCGCTGGTGCTCGCGGCGGGACTGTTGCGGGGCGACTACGACCGGCGGGCGCTCGCGGTCGTCCTCGCCGTGGTCCTCCTGCCCGAGGCCGACTCGTTTCTCGGTCCGGTCATGTCCGGAGCGCATCGAACCGTCGGTCACAACTTCACGTTCCCGGCGGCGGCCGCGTTCCTGATCTACTACGACACCCGGATGCGCGGACAGTCCCTCCTCCGCGAACGCGTCACGGAGCGCGGCGTCCGGATCGCCTGGGTGGCGCTTTTCGTCCACGTCTTCGCACACGTCTCGCTCGATTGGGCGCACCTCGACGGCGTGAACGTTCTGTGGCCGCTCCACGACTCCTTCTTCCGACTGGAGGGCGAGCTGTTCTGGTCCTCGGTCGACGGCCTGGTCCAGACGTTCGTCGATGTCGATCTCGACCCGGAGACGGGGAGCCGGCGGGTCGACGCCGGGAGCACGGGAACCACGCAGTCGGTCCACGTGAACAACCCGGTCGAGCCGGACGACCCGGAGGCGCTCGCGGAGGCGGAGACGATAGACCGGCGTTTCCCGGTCGCGGGGCGCGGATGGCGGCTCTACCTCGTCGGGCTCGGGTTGTTCACCGTGATCGCCCGGCGACTTCAGAACGATCCGCCGGCGGAGTGACTCGGGAGTACGAACGAGTCGTCACGCCGCAAAACGAGAGAGAACCCCGCTACCTCAGAAGAGGTAGAAGAGCGGGAAGAGGAAGACCCAGACGATGTCGACGAAGTGCCAGTAGAGCCCGAAGTACTCGATCGGCCGCTCGTCGTCCATGTAGTGTCCGTGCCACGCCCGGTAGAACAGGAACCCGGCGATCAACAGCCCGCCGACCACGTGGACGCCGTGCAATCCCGTCGTCACGTAGTAGATCGACGCCTGGACCGGGTCGCCGTGGGAGTTCTCCGCGATCGTGACGCCCACGTCGTAGATCTCGTGGTGCCACTCCCACATCTTGATCGCGAGGAACGTCAGCCCCAACGCGATCGTCGTCCCGAGCGACGCGAGCAGCCCCTTCCGGCTGTTGCGGTGGGCCGCCACCAGCGCGAGGATCACCGTGAACGACGAGGTCAACAACACGAACGTGTTGATCAGTCCCGGCAGCGACTCGGTCAGCGGCGACCACTCCCGCCACCCGGCGTTGTACCGGATGAACACCGCCGCCGAGATGAACGCGCCGAACACGATCACGTCCGAGGCCAGGAAGAACCACATCCCCAGTTTCACCTTCTCGACGCCGTTGAACGGCCACCGCTCGGCGAACTCGGACGGCGGCGCGTAGAAGTCCTCCAGTCCCCACTTCACGCCGGTGTACACGAGCCCGAGCAACCCGAGGGCCGCCAACGCGGGATACACCGGGTTGCTGATCGTCACCGGCGTCGTCGCCAGCGAGTCGGCAACCCCGATCGAGATCGAGTCGTTGAACCCGGACAGCCCGAGGAACATAACGAGCGTCGCGAACGAGAGCGCGATCGGCCAGATGCTCGCGTGGCTCGGGTGTTTGTCCCAGTACGGATACTCGCGGATGTGATCGGAGTGGCTGTCGCCGCCGTCGGTGGCGGCGTTGCCGTTCTCGTCGGCTTTCACCGCCGGACCGCCGTCCGGAATATAATCCTTCACGAACTCCAGTTTCCCGGAGGCGTAGGAGGGGCGGTTCGGCCAGTTCTCCAGCGGCGGCGGCGAGGAAACCGCCCACTCCGCCGTCCGCGAGTAGTCCCACGGATTATCGCCCGCCTCGGGACCCGAGACGAACGACTTCAGGAAGTTGTAGAACATGATGAAGAAGGAGAACCCGAGCAGGAACGCCCCGATCGTCCCGATCTGGTGGAAGAGCTGGAACTCGGGGTTGTACTCGAACACCCGACGGGGCGTCTCCCACCCGAGGAACATGGAGGCGTAGACGGCGTTGAAGCCGATGAAGAACACGGCGAAGTGGACCTTGCCGAGGAACTCGTCGTACATCTTCCCCGTCATCTTCGGGAACCAGTAGTAGGCCCCGCCGAACAGCGCGGTCGCGCCGCCGAACATGACGTAGTGGAAGTGCGCGACAACCCAGTAGGTGCCGCGGAACTCGTAGTCGAGGACGATGGCGCCGAGGAAGACGCCCGTGATTCCCCCGAGGATGAACAGCAACAGCGCGCCGAACGCGAACAGGAACGGCGTGGTGAACTGGATGCGGCCCTTCATCAGCGTGTAGATGAGCGAGAAGACGATCAGGTCGAACGGCAACGAGATCCCGATGGTCGTCGCCATCATCAGCGTCTTGATCTCGAGATTGATCGTCGTCAGGAACATGTGGTGCATCCACACGAGGAACGACTGAACGGAGATCAGACAGATGGCGATGATGACCCACTTGCGGCCGACGAGCCGACGGCCGGAGAACGTCTGGAACAGCTCGAGCATGACTCCCAAGGCGGGGAAGAAGACGATGTACACCTCGGGATGTCCGAAGAACCAGAAGAGGTGACCCCACAGCAGGGATCCCCCCTCGGTCGCCGAGAAGTAGACGCTCCCGAGCACCCGGTCGGACGCGAGAATGAGCCCGACGGCAAGCACCGCGGCGAAGGCGAAGAGCATCATCCAGACGGTCGCGAGCATCGACCACGTGAACATCGGCATGTCCATGATGCCCATCCCCTCCGCACGCGAGTGGTGGATCGAGGTGAGGAAGTTCACCGTCGACGCGGTGACGCCGATGACGAACATCGCGAGCGCCAACACCGCCCCGGTCGAGCCGATGCTCGGCGTGTACATCGGGACGTTGAGCGGCGCGTACATCGTCCAGCCGGCACTCAGCGTGCCGCCCTGGAAGAAGCTCACCGCCAGCAGGATCCCCGAGAAGAGATACATCCAGTAGGAGAGGGCGTTCAGCCGGGGGAACGCGAGGTCGTCGGCGCCGATCTGGAGCGGAACGAAGTAGTTCGCGAAGCCGAACGCGAACGGCGAGAGGAACCAGAACACCATGATCAACCCGTGGGCGGTGACCGCTTCGTTGTACGCCAGCCCGGAGAGGACCTGGTTGGCTGGGTCCCACAGCTGGACGCGGATCAGAAGCGCCAGAACCCCGCCGAAGAGCAGGAAGAACAGCGCCGTGATCAGGTAGAGGATCCCGATGTCCTTGTGGTTGGTCGTGACGAGCCAGCGGCGGACCGAGGTCGTCGGCGGGAGCTCGCTCATGCGGAGACACCTCCGACGTCCGAACCCGTAACGCGCGGGTTAGCGAGGTCACCCTCGACGCTCGAACTGTTGGCGTCCGCCGAGTCGTCGCCGGTGCCCGCGTACCACTCCTCCCACTCGTCCTGGGGAAGGACGGTGATCTGGCCCTTCATCGCCGAGTGGCCGGAGCCGCAGAGTTCGAAGCACTCGACGAGATAGGTCGCCTCGCCGCCCCGTTCCTCGACCTCCTCGGAACTCACGGTGAACCAGGTCTCGCTGGTCTCACCGGGGATGGCGTCGGATTTTATCCGTAACTCGGAGGATCCGAAGTTGTGCCACACGTCCCGTGAGGTTATCTTCAGGTCGATCCGCTGGTCCGCGGGAACGACGAGTTCGTTCATCTCCGAATGGCCGTTGGGGTAGAAGTACTCCCAGCCGAACTGGTATCCCTCGACGGTGATCTCGATGTCACCCTCCTCGCCCGTGTCGGGACCGTCCTCGACGTAGAGGAGCAGTCCGTACGCGTACACGACGAGACTGATGACGACGATCGCGCTCAGTCCGAACGAGAGGAAGAGCTTCTTCGCCTTCGGGCCGCCCTGTCCGGTGGGCAGCTCTCCGACCACCGGCGCGTCGAAGTCGTCGGACGGTTCGCTGCCGTCGTCGCGATATTTGTAGACGTTCCACAACGTGTACGAGACCACGATGATGCCGACGACCGTGCCCAGCGTGAGGAAGACGAAGAATATCTCGTCGAACACCTCCGCTTGTGCCCGCCAGTCGGTCCCTTGTTGTAGGGTAATTGGGTCTATCATGTTCGTCTCTCAGCTCTTATCGTTCCCTTGGTGATGGCGCACTTAGCTCTTGTGTACGCCGGCGTCGCGAGTCTCACGGAGGCGCATACGAAGGCTATTTGTACACGCGTCCGGACCGGGTAGTAACGAGGAAATCATGGTTTCGCTTACCCTCTTGAGTACGGCGCTGATGGGGCTGCTCGTCCTGGCCACGTTCGTCGCCGCCGCTCGGATCGGCGGGCAGCGCGCGCCGGGAACCGACGAGTCGGAGGACAGGTACACCGCGATCACCCGGCGGCTGGCGGAGGTCGTGAGGACGCCGGCCGTGTGGTCGATCGCGTTCGTCGTCATCGCGCTCGGCGTCGGCGCGCTCGTCGTCCTCTCGGTCGGAAACTTCGCGTTCGTCGAGGGCTTCGCCGACTCGCTCCTCGGAGTTCTGTACGCCGTCGTCGGACTGCTCCTCACCGGCTTCGTCTTTCTCGGAGCGTACTTCGGCGTGCGCGGTCGGGGACTCGGAAACGCACACGGCGTCGCGGCCGGGTCGTTCGCGGCCGGGCTGGTCTTCCTCGTGTTGATCGCCGTTCAGCTCCTCGTCGGCGTCATCGGCTGATCGTCGGCGTCATGGATCGGCGGTTGAGGGGTTCGCGTCCAGTCGCGTTTTTCGGGTCGGGCGTACGCTCCGAACCGATCCCGTTCTCACGCGATCGAGACGCCGTTGCGTGAGAGGTACGCGCTCGCGTCCTTGATCTCGACCGGGCTTCCGATGATCCGACACCGGTCGCCGGCCTCGACGATCGTCAGGGTGAATCGCTCCTCGAGTCCGTCCCGGAGCCCGTCGATCGCGCAGGCGGGAAGCAGGATCTGCGTGCTATCGCGGAACGTCGAGGCGTCGGGCATTCGACGTGTGCCGCGAGGAGCGACCGACGCATAACCGTGTCGAAATGTCTCTCCAGTAACGTGTCCCCCCCAATAGCCGTAGTGACGTCCGGGTGACCAGACGGGACCGGACGGCCGAGACCGTCGGACGGCAGTCGACGCGGTTCGACGGCGACCGAAGCGAGGCGGCGATCGGGGCCCGGCGGCCGTCGAAGGAACACTTTTAACGAGTCGAGCGGCCGAGATGGTACCGATGGGACTGGAAGCAGAGATAGAGGACCTCCGCGAGGAGATCGCGAACACGCCCTACAACAAGGCCACCGAGGCACACATCGGGCGGTTGAAGGCGAAACTCGCGGAGAAAAAGGAGAAACTGGAGAACCAGTCCTCCGCCGGCGGCGGCCACGGATACGCCGTCGAGAAGCACGGCGACGCCACCGTCGCGCTCGTCGGGTTCCCGAGCGTGGGAAAGTCCACGCTGATCAACGCCCTCACCAACGCCGACAGCGAGGTCGGCTCCTACGAGTTCACGACGCTCGACGTCAACCCGGGCATGTTGAAGTACCGCGGCGCGAACATTCAGATCCTCGACGTTCCCGGACTGATCGAGGGGGCCGCGGGAGGTCGCGGCGGCGGCAAGGAAGTGTTGTCGGTCGTCCGGACCGCGGACCTCGTCGTGTTCATGCTCTCCGTGTTCGAGATCGAGCAGTACGACCGGCTCCGCGAGGAGCTGTACGAAACCAACATCCGGCTCGACACGGAGCCGCCGAACATCAACATCCGGAAGACCCACAAGGACGGGATCGGGGTGACGACCAGCGACGACGTGAGCCTCGACGAGGACACCGTCAAACAGGTGCTACGCGAGTACGGCTACGTCAACGCGAAGGTGACGATCCCGCACGACCTTACGATCGACGAGCTGGTCGACGCCGTGATGGACAACCGCGAGTACCTCCCGTCGATGGTGACGGTGAACAAGGCGGACCTCATCGACAAGTCCTACCTCCCGACGGTGAAGAAGGAACTCCGCGAGCGCGACCTCGACCCGGACGACGTGCTCTTCATCTCCGCCGAGGAGGAGCTCGGGCTCGACGGCCTCAAAGAGCGCCTCTGGGAGGAACTCGGACTCATCCGGATCTACATGGACAAGCCCGGACGCGGCGTCGACTACGAGGAGCCGCTGGTGCTCTTCGAGGGCGACACCGTCGGCGACGCCTGCGAGAAGATCGGCGGCGAGTTCGACGAGCGGTTCAAGTTCGCGCGGGTGTCCGGGCCGAGCGCGAAACACGACGACCAGCAGGTCGGGAAGGGCCACGAACTCGCCGACGAGGACGTGCTCCGCATCGTCGCGCGGAAGTAGCGGATAGCTGAAGTCCACTACGGGACAACTGAGATCCACTACGGAGACCACCGCACGGCCCCGCACCTCACGCCTCCCCAGCCTCGCGGCTCACTTCGTTCGCCGCGTCCCTCGCGCGGGCCGGCTCGCGCCCTGTCGGGCGCTCACGGGCACACGCCACCGCGACCACCGACCGAAAGGCGCTTTTCGTGCGGCCGCGACCCACGAGCATGCTCACGGTCGCGCTCGCCGGGAAGCCGAACGCCGGCAAGTCCACCTTCTATACCGCCGCGACGATGGCCGACGTCGACGTCGCGAACTACCCGTTCACGACGATCGACGCCAATCGCGGGGTGACCGCCGTCCGCACCGAGTGCCCGTGTCTCGACCGCGAGGAGCGCTGCGGGAACGACCGCTGTCACGACGGGACGCGATACGTCCCCGTGGAACTCCTCGACGTGGCCGGACTCGTCCCCGGCGCACACGAGGGAAAGGGGCTCGGAAACCGGTTCCTCGACGAACTGACGAACGCGGACGTCGTCCTCAACGTCGTCGACGCCTCCGGCGGCACGAACCGGGAGGGCGAGCCCGTCGAGGTCGGCAGTTACGACCCGGTCGAGGAGGTCGACTTCATCGAGGAGGAGATGGACCTCTGGCTCGCCGGCGTGATCGGCGACAACTGGGAGGGCGTCGAGCGGAAGTCGCGCGCGCCCGACTTCGACCTCGACGGGACGCTCACCGAGATGCTGACCGGCGTGGGCGCGACGGAGGCCGACGTGGCCGCGGTGCTCCGCGACCTCGAGTATCCCGACGACCCGAAGCGGTGGGACGACGCGGATCGCGAGGCGCTGGCCCGGGAGATCCGTCGGCGGACGAAACCCATGGTCGTCGTCGCGAACAAGGCCGACGTCGCGCCGCCGGAGAACCTCGACCGGCTCCGTGAGGCGACCGACAAGCCGGTCGTTCCGGCGACCGCCGACGGCGAGCTCGCGCTCCGCCGGGCCGCCGAGGCCGGCGTCGTCTCCTATGACCCCGGCGACCCCGACTTCGAGGTCGTCGGCGACGTCTCCGCCGAGCAGCGCGCCGGCCTCGACGCGATCCGGGAGGTGATGGGTCGGTTCGGCGGGACGGGAGTCCAGGCGGCGTTGAACGCGGCCGTCTACGACCTCCTCGATCGGATCACGGTCTACCCGGTCCAGGACGCCGGAAAATGGACCGACGGGACGGGGAACGTCCTCCCTGACGCGTTCCTGTTGTCAGAGGGCGCCACCCCGCCGGACCTCGCGTACGCGGTCCACACGGACATCGGCGAGGGATACCTCCACGCGGTCGACGCCCGATCGAACCGCCGGATCGGCGAGGACCACGTCCTCTCGGAGGGGGACGTGGTGAAGATCGTTTCGACGGCGGGGCCGTAGGAACGCGGCTACGGCGCGGCGGTTCCGACTACTCCGCGAAGATGACGTCGTCGATTCGGAGGATCATCCGCGCCGCCTCGGTCGCGGAGTCGACCGCCTCGCGTTTCACCGCGGCGGGGTCGACGATCCCCTCCTCGAGCGGATCGCCGACGCGAGCGGTCCGGCCGTCGGCGATGACGCCCGCCCGCCCGTCGCGGTCGTGAGTCGCCCGCAGGTCGACGAGCGTGTCGATCGGGTCCGCGCCGGCGTTCTCCGCGAGCGTTCGCGGAAGCGCGTCGACGGCGTCCGCGAACGCCTCGATCGCGAGCTGTTTGCGGCCCTCCACGGAGGCCGCCGCCCCGCGGAGGTGCGCGGCGATCGCGACCTCTGTCGCGCCCGCACCCGGAACGGTCCCGGCGTCGCGAGCGGCCACGACCGCGTCGACCGCGTCGTTCACGGCGCGCTCGAGCTCGTCGACGACGTGTTCGGTGGACCCATACACGAGGAGGGTCACCGCCCGGGAGGCGTCGCCGCCGCGGACGGAGACGAGGTCGTCGTCGTCGCCGTCGACCTCGACCGCGATCGACTCGGCGTGGCCGAGGTCGCTCGCCTCGACGTCCTCGAGGGTTCCGAGTCGCTTCGCGCCAGTCACACGGGCGACGTCGGTCGCGTCGGAGGACTTCACGCTCTCGAACGCGAGGATCCCGGCGTCGGCGAGGTAGCCGGCCACGCGGTCGTCGATCTTCTTCCGGCAGAAGAGGACGTCGACGCCCGCTTCCGAGAGGGCGTCCGCGTATCCGCGAAGCTCGGCGTCCTCCGCTTCGATGGCCGCGTTGAGTCCGTCGACGGAGGTGATCGAGTACTCCGCGTCGACGTCGCCCTGCCGAACCTCGAGTTTCGTCTCGAGGACCGTGACGGAGGCGTTCTCGACCTCGTGGGGCATCCCGTCGTGGACGGGCTCCTCCTCGATGACCACGCCGTCGACGAGTTCGGTCGCGGAGGAGCCGGCGCCGGTCCGCGGGTGGACGTGAACCGCGTCGCGGTCGACGTCGCCGTCGTCGGTCGTGACCCGACCGATCGCCTCGACGACGAGCGCCGCGAGGTCGGCGGCGGCGGCGTCGCCGGTTCCCTTGCCCGTCATCGACGACTCCGCGACCGACGCGAGGAGGTCGGCGGCGGGGTCGCTCCCGACCTCGACGTCGAGCAGCTGGCCGTCGATCGCTTCCCCGGCGAGGCGGACGGCCTCGGCGTACCCCTCGACGATCACCGTCGGGTGGAGGTCGTCCTCGAGCATGCCCTCCGCCCGCGAGAGCAGCTCGCCGAGCAGCACGGCCGCCGTGGTGGTCCCGTCACCGACGGACTCCTCTTGAGACTCCGCGACCTCGACGATCATCTGGGCGGCGGGGTGGTCGATGTCCATCTCGTCAAGGATCGTCGCGCCGTCGTTCGTGACGACGACTGTACCCGTCGAGTCGACGAGCATCTTGTCCATCCCGCGAGGTCCGAGCGTCGTGCGGACGGCCTCGGCGACCGCCTTTCCGGCGGCGACGTTCGACTCCTGGGCCGCGCGGCCGCGCGTTCGTTCGCTGTCCTCGGAGAGTACGTACAGGGGTTGAGTACGGGATGCCATACGTTGCGGATACTCGGTCAGCGGTTCTATATATCCATATCGCTCTCGATCGGGTAGAATCGCCCGAAGGGAACGCCTCGGTCGACGAGCCGATTCCCGACATCGGACCGACAGGCACATGCGGCACGCGTGGGATACTCACGCGAATGCTCGGGTTGGAACACGACTTCCGGATCGTCGATACCCACGCCTCGCTGGACCCGGACGAGGCCTCGGTCGCAGCACACGGCCGGGACATCACGCCCGAGCGTCTGGAACGCGAGATGCACCAGGCGGGGATCGTCCGGGCGGTCGCGAGCCCCGGCCGGCGCGCTCCCGGACGGAGCTACCTCCGCGCCAACAACGCGGTCGCGCGCCTCTCGGTCGACCGTCCGTTCGTCGCGTTCGCCCGACTCAACGGCCCCAGAGATCCGGGCGGCGGCCCGGTCTCCGCGATCCGGAACCTCCGAGCCGAGCGCGACGACCATCACGCCCGCCCCGACGACGTCGAGCAGTACTCCTACGACGACCGGTTTCACGGGTTCACGCTCGTCCCGCCACACGACGGGGTGCCGAACGCGGACGTGCTCGAGCGGCTGGACGGGGCCGACCTCCCCGTGATCGTCCACGGCGGAAAGCGCTTCCCGCCCGACGCGGTCGAACGCGAGCTTCTCGGCTACGACTTCCCGGTCGTGCTCGCCAGCTTCGGGGGCTACCCGCTCGACACGGAGCTGATGAACCGGACGCTCGACCTCCTCGAGGAACACGATCGCCTCTACGTCGACACCAGCGCCGTGCGCTACCGCGAGATCCTCGAGCGCGGGGTGTTGGAACACCCCGACCGCGTGGTGTTCGGCTCCGGCGCGCCCCACGTCCACCCGAACGTCGGCGTGATGGAGGTGTTGACCCTCGACGTCTCCGAGGACCTGATGCGGCGCGTCTTCGCGAAGAACCCGGTCCGGCTCGTCCCCGCGCTCGCCGAGGGCGCGGACGCGTGAAGCGACGGCCACTTGTCGCGTCGCCGCCGATCCGGCGAACATGAGCGACGCCGACGCAGGCCCCGAGACGGAGCCGGATCTGAACGGATCACACGTGGAGGTCGTCCGCGCACGCGGTCACGAGAACGTCACCGCCGAGCACGCGAGCACCTTCGAGTTCACGACCGACGACTGGCTCACCCTCGCCGGCGACTGTATCCTCGGCGTCGACGCCGACCGGACGCCACGGGACTTCTCCCCGGAGTTCCGCGAGGCCTGTCGTGACCCGAACGCGACGATCACGGCGACGATCACGGTCGAGGGCGACGGGAAGAGGTACACTGAGACGGTCGTCGGCCGGGGCGATCCCGGACTGGCGCTCGTCGACGACCGGTCGATGGTGGCACGGACGAGCGAGTACACCGACGACGAGCGGACGGTCCTCGTCGACGCCGACGCGGCCGCCGCCGACCTCGACCGCGACCTCGTGGCCGCGCTCGCCGACAGCGGAGAGGTGGAGTTGCGGTTAGAAGTCCGACGATAGACGGGGACGATAGGACGACTGGACGACGATCCGTTTGGTGTTGTGCTGTCGGCGAGACCCGGTGAGCGGACGCGGTCGCGTCCGCGAACCGAACGTGAGGGAGGCGGCGGGTCGGAGCGGCGTGCCCGCGACGACCCGCCCGCCGAGGCTGGGGAGGCGTGAGGTGCGGGGCTGTGCGGTTCGATCGGGGGACTGTGGGGATGGGATCGCGGTTCCGCGAAGGGTCGAAACGGACTCGCGGGGGTCCCGTGAGCGAAGCGAACGGGACCAAGCGAGGGAACGAGACGAACGAAGTGAGTCGAGTGGACTCGCGGGGATTTTGAACCGGAACCGGACGTGCTCGCTCGCTTCGCTCGCTGTGCGCGACCGGTAGGGTTCAAATCCCGCTCGGAACAGTTTTGCGCCGCTCGCGACGTTGCCCGCGGCGCGAAAACATGGACTCGCGGGGATTTGAACCCCGGGCCTTCCCCGTGCCAGGGGGATGATCTACCACTGATCTACGAGCCCTCGTACGCGTCCGATCGTTCCCCGGTGAATATCTTAAGGGCTTCGAATCACGGACCGCCTCGCACTCAGATCCGGTCGGAGTCGACGTACACCTCGAGGTCGACGTCCCGCGTCGACCCTTCGAGGTCCCTGACGGCCCGTTCGACCACCCGCTCGGCCTCCCCCCGAATCAGCGGTACCGCCTTCTTCAGCACCCAGTCGAACGAGACGAGTCGCGGCAGGTCGAGCGCGTCGGAGCTGGCGGATCCGGGGTCGAACTCGACCTCGAGGGCGACCTCGCACTTCGTCGGTTCCGCAGCGTCATCGTCCTCGATCGGCGTCACCCGCCAGCAGCCGCCCGCGTCGATGTCCTTCGTGATCTTCCAGTCGATCCGCTCCGGCGGCTCGACGCCGGTAACCTCCGAGCGGGCGGTGTAGGTGAGCTTCCACCAGGCGAAGGTGAGCGCGTAGCGGGTTCCGGGCCCGCCGTCGCCCGCGAGCGTCCGGACCTCCCGGAGGTACTCGGAGTAGTGTGCATACCCCTGAAAGTCCAACAGGAACTCGTACACCGTCTCCGGGTCGGCGTACACCTCGGTGCGCACGACGAGTTCGTCCACGACGGACGGTTCGACCCCCGCGTATTAAACGGTCCGCCCGGCGAACGCGAGGAGGACGGGCGGGAGACGGATCAGTCGTCGCCGGAGACCTGCTCGGCGGCGTCGCCGGCGGCCTCGGGCGCGGCGTCGGCGGGCGCGGGCGGCGCCTCGCGCACGTCGGTGCCGGTCCCCTCGGCGATCACGTCGGCGTACGCGTCGGGGAAGACGCGAACGAAGTCCGAGAGCGTGGTCTCCCAATCGTCGAGCAGCTCGGCGGCACGGTCGCTGTCGGTGTACGCGCGATGGTTCTCGACGAGCCGGCGGAGCATCCGTTCGTCGCTGGCGTCGAGCTCGCGCGAGAGCGACACCATCCCGCGGTTGAGCCGCTCCGCGAACCGGTCGTCGGGGTCGTACACGTACGCGACGCCGCCGGACATGCCGGCCGCGAAGTTGCGACCGGTGTCGCCGAGCACGGCGACGACGCCGCCGGTCATGTATTCACAGCCGTGGTCGCCGACGCCCTCGACGACCGCCCGGACCCCCGAGTTGCGGACGCCGAACCGCTCTCCGGCGACGCCGTTGACGTACGTCTCGCCCGCGGTCGCACCGTACAGACAGACGTTGCCGGCGACGACGTTCTCGGCCGGATCGTAGCCCGCGTCCTCGGGCGTCGAGATCACGATCCGCCCGCCGGAGAGGCCCTTGCCGACGTAGTCGTTGGCCGCGCCAGAGAGCTCCATCGTGATCCCCCGTGCGAGGAACGCGCCGAAGCTCTGGCCCGCGTGGCCGTCGAACCGACAGGTGACGGTGTCGTCGGGGAGCCCCTCCCCGCCGTGTTCGGAGACGACCCGGTTCGAGAGGGTCGCGCCGACCGCGCGGTCGACGTTGTCGATGTCGCGAGTAAGCGCGACCGGCGTACCGTCCTCGATGGCGGGCGACGCCTCCTCGATGAGGTCCCAGTCGAGCAGCTTCTCGATGCCGGCGTGGGTCTGGGCACGCGTCTTGGTGCGGGAGTCGCCGGCGGGGTCGGCGATCACGGCCGAGAGGTCGAGGTGGCTCGCCTTCTCGTGGTCGGTCTCGCGCTGGACGAGGAGGTCGGGCCGGCCGATGAACTCCTCGAGGTCGGCGAATCCCAGTTCGGCCATGAGTTCACGGAGCTCCTGAGCGATGAACGTCATGTAGTTGATCACGTGGTCGGGCTGGCCGGGGAAGCGCTGGCGGAGGTCCTCGCGCTGGGTGGCGACGCCGACCGGACACGTGTTCTCGTGACACTGCCGGGCCATCACGCAGCCGGAGGTGACGAGCGAGGCGGTCCCGAAGACGTACTCCTCCGCGCCGAGCGCGGCGGCGACGGCCACGTCGCGACCGGTCTTCAACCCGCCGTCGGCGGCGACGCGGATGCGGTCGCGCAGGCCGGTCGCGCGTAGCATCTGGTTCGCCTCGGCGAGTCCGAGCTCCCAGGGGAGCCCCGCGTTCTTGATCGACGTCTTCGGCGACGCGCCCGTCCCGCCGGAGTGGCCCGAGATGTGGACCACGTCGGCGTTCGCCTTCGCGACGCCCGCCGCGATGGTCCCGATCCCCGCCTCCGAGACGAGCTTCACGTTGACGTCGGCCGAGGGGTTCGCGGCCTTCAGATCGAAGATGAGCTGTTTGAGGTCCTCGATCGAGTAGATGTCGTGTTGCGGGGGCGGCGAGATGAGTCCGACGCCGGGCGTGGAACACCGGACGTGCGCGATCATCTCGTTGACCTTCTCGCCGGGGAGGTGGCCGCCCTCGCCGGGCTTCGACCCCTGTGCCATCTTGATCTGGAGCTCATCCGCGCTCGCGAGGTACTCGGCGGTGACGCCGAACCGGCCGGAAGCGACCTGCTTCACGCTACACTCCTTCTCGGTGTCGAACCGCTCCGGCGGCTCGCCGCCCTCGCCGGTGTTGGATTTAGCCCCCAACCGGTTCATCGCGATCGCGTTGTTCTCGTGGGCCTCCGGCGAGAGGCTCCCGAGGCTCATCGCGGCCGTCGAGAAGCGCTCGACGATCGACTCGACCGGCTCGACCTCCTCGACCGGGATCGGGTCCAGCTCGGAGTCGAACTCCAGGAGACCGCGCAGCGTCTGGAGCGTCTCGGACTGGTCGTTGACCAGCTCGGCGAACTCGCCGTACTGCTCGTAATCGCCGCCGCGCACCGCCTGCTGGAGCGTCCCGACCGTCTGGGGGTTCCAGCCGTGGTGGACGCCCGACGAGCGGTTCTCGTACTCGCCGACCGTCTCGAGTTCGGGATCGACGCCGAACGCCATGGCATGGCGCGTCCGGAGGTCGTCCTCGATCTGTTCGATCCCGATCCCCTCGGTGCGGATCTCGGTGCCCTCGAAGAACTCGCCGACGAGTTCGGAATCGAGACCGACCGCCTCGAAGATCTGTGCGCCCTGGTAGGACTCGACCGTCGAGATCCCCATCTTCGCCATCGTCTTCAGGAGGCCGTCCTCCAGCGCGCCCCGGTAGGCGGCCAGCGCCTCCGCCTCGTCCGCGCCGTCCGGGCCGGCGACCACGTCGGCGATGGAGGCGTACGCGAGGTACGGGTCGACCGCGTCCGCGCCGTAGCCGACCAGCGTGGCGAGATGATGGACCTCGTGGGGCTCGCCGGACTCGACGACGAGTCCCGCGCGGTTGCGGAGCCCGTTGCGTACGAGCTGGTGGTGGACCGCACCGGTGACGAGCAGGCTCGGGACGGCGAGCCGATCCGGACCGATCGCCCGGTCCGAAAGCACGACCACGTCCGCGCCCGCCTCGATCGCGTCGGACGCCTCACGGCGGATCCGGGTGACCGCGTCGGTGAGGGAGGTGTCACGGCGGTAGGTGGTGTCGACGGTCTCCGCGGAGAACCCCGCGTCGCCGTCGAGATCCTTCAACGCGGCCGTCTCGGCGTTCGACAGAACGGGGGAGTCGGCGACGATCTGCCGCGCGTGTTCGGGCGTCTCCGCGAGCAGGTTGCGCTGGTTGCCGATCCGCGACTCCAGGGAGGTGACGAGCTCTTCGCGGATGTAGTCGATCGGCGGGTTCGACACCTGCGCGAACAGCTGTTTGAAGTAGGTGAAAAGCGGCCGGTCGACGTCGGCGAGCACCGAAAGCGGGGTGTCGTCTCCCATCGACCCGACCGGGTCCTTGCCGGCCTCGGCCATCGGCTCCACGAGGTGGTTCAGCGAGTCCGTGGTGTAGCCGAAGGCGGCCTGATAGGCGCGGACCGTGCGGTTCTCGTCGGTCGGATCGGCGGTCGGCGTCGCCTCGTCGTCCTTCCGCCTCGAGGCGGCTTCGTCGACGAGGGCGTCGAGTTCGACCTGCTCCTCGCCGACCCACTCGCCGTACTTCTCGTCTGTGAGCTCGTCGAACACCTCGTCGTCGGGGACGATCCGTCCCTGCTCGGGGTCCGCGACGAAGATCTCGCCCGGTTGGAGCCGTCCGCGGCGCGTCACGTTCGCGGCGTCCGTCGGGAGCGCGCCAACCTCGCTGCCGACGACGAGCCGGTTCTCGGTCGTGACCTCGTACCGGCAGGGGCGGAGTCCGTTGCGGTCGAGCACGCCCGCGACGCGGTCGCCGTCGAAGCCGATGACGAGCGCGGGGCCGTCCCACGGCTCGACGAGCGAGGCATGGTAGTCGTAGAAATCCGCGCGCTCCTCGGCCATGAGGTCGTCGTCGCGGAACGCCTCGGGAACGAGCATCCGCAGGACGTGCGGGAGGTCGCGGCCGGTCTGGAGGAGCAACTCGACCGCGTTGTCGAGGCTGGCGGTGTCGGATTGGTTCGGGTCGTCGATAACCGGCCGGATCGTCTCGAGCTCCGCGCCGAACGCCGGGTGATCCAGGTCGTTCTCGCGGGCGCGCATCCAGTTGACGTTCCCGCGGATCGTGTTGAACTCGCCGTTGTGTACCACGTTGCGGTACGGGTGTGCGAGGTGCCACGCCCCGAGCGTGTTCGTCGAGAAGCGCGCGTGGACCAACGCGACGTGGCTCGCGAACCGCTCGTCCTCCAGGTCGGGGTAGTAGCCCGCGAGCTGTGAGCCCTTGAGAAGCCCTTTGTACACGACGCGCTGGCGGTCGAACGAGCAGACGTAGAACCGACCCGCGCCGTCGACGTCGCTCACGACGTTCTCGATCTCCCGGCGGGCCGCGTACAGCGCGCGGTCGAACCCGAGCAGTTCGGGATCGGCGTCGGGATCGGCGTCGGGATCGGTGAACCGCTCGGCGAGACCGGCCCCCTCGACGGGGGCGACGAACAGCTGGGAGACGTGCGGTTCCGACTCGAGCGCGGTCTCGCCGAGGTCGTCGTTGTCGGTCGGGACGGCCCGCCAGGCGAGCACTTCCAGGCCGTACACCGAGAGCACCTCGGCGATGGCGTCGTGGATCCCCGCGCGGACGCCCGGCTCCGGAGGCATGAAGACGGAGCCGACGGCGTACTCCTCGGGCAGGTCAGCGTCGACGACCGCCTCGAAGAACTCGTCGGGCCGCGCGACCATGATCCCGGCCCCGTCGCCCGTGTTCTCCTCCGCGCCGGTCGTCCCCCGGTGTTCGAGGTTCTCCAGAAGCTGAACCGCGTCGCGTACGGTGTCGTGTGCGGGCGTGCCGTCGAGGTCGATGACGCCGCCGATCCCGCAGTTCGAGCGGTCGTCCGTCGGGGAGGCGAGCCCGTCGTCGCAGTCGTCCCGGCTCGTCCCCGGGTCGGGGATGGTACTACGTGACTTGGTCATACACCTCCTCTCGAATCATCAGTTAAAGGAATAACCCTGATATGGGTAGGATCCATCGTACACACATTAGGGAATATAAGGTAATTATCTATAAGGGATTGGTACGGAATATCACGAAATACGTTCGTTCAGATATTCGACCGAAAAAGTATCGTAACTAGACGATCACGGACTAATACTGAGATGAAGGCGGATACGAAACCGCCGGTTCCGGACGTTCGTCGATTACTCTTCGAAGGGTGCGTACGTTCCGTTGACGTCCCAGTCGTGGATGCAGTAGACGTCGCCGGGTTCCCCGTCGATCCGCCAGCCCTCCACGTCGTCGTCCCAGCGCTCGGCGCGGCCGCACAGTTCGCACGTCCGTTCGGTCGGGGGTGAGATCGTGACGCTCATGTCCGGAGGCAGGCGTCGCGTCAGGAAAAGGATATCGTCGAAGCGCCGGATCGCCGGCCCGCCACGTCGTCGGCGTTTCGAACTACCGGTCGAGCAGTCGCTCGATCTACGGTGTTTCCCGGCGGCCGGCGAGGACGCTCGCCGACGCGATGGCGAGGAGTGCGGTGATGACGCCGAATCCGGGAACGTCATAGGCAGTCGAGCGCAACGGGGCCTCCTCGAAGGTCGGCGGCCGTGCGGACCGATCGTCATCGGACGACCCGAGCGAATCCCCAGGAGCGTCGGATCCTCCGCTCGACGAGGTGTCATCGTGACCGGTCGCTGCCGCGGCCGTGCTGGGCGTGGATCCCCCTTCCAGAACCCCGGAACGTGAAACGTACTCGGCCTCCTCGGGGGCGTTCGTATCGGCAACCGGACGGGGACCGATCTCCCGGCGATCGCGGATCGTACGCTCCTCGGCCGCTCGAGCGGCGGACGCCCGAGACGAAGCGGCGCGGGATTCTCCCACGTCGTTGGCCGCGGAGTCGGACGCGGAGCCCGGGCCCTCGGCATCGCCGTCGGATCCGATCTCGCCCTCGCCCCGATCAGTCGAAGCGTCCGCCTCGTTTTCCTCATCGAGATCCGGCCTTGAACCCGATTCCTCGTCGGAATCGGAGGAGGATTCATCGCCGACCGAGTCGGAATCACGTCCTGCGTTCTCAGCCGATCGATCGGCGTCTCCGTCGTTCTCACCGCTCGTACTGCCAGCGTCGTCCCCATCGCCTCCGATCGCTCCGTCACCGCCTACTGCGCCGCCCCCTCCACCACTACCGCCACTGCTACCGCTGCTACTTCCACCGACGCCACCGTTACTTTCACTACCGCTACTGCCACCGCTACCGCCGTCATCCGCACCCTCCGTGTCCGTGCCACTGGCTCCGTCGGCTCCGTCGGAATCGAGAGCGTCATCACCGGAGCTGGTCTCAGTGGTCGTCTCTACGGTCCCATCGAGGTTCCCGTCACTCTCATCGTCGATCGTCGTCTCTTCTGCCGTTTCGAGGCTTTCATTCTCGTCTTCTGTCGTGTCCCCAGTGGAACCGTCGTTGACGCTACCGCCGTCGTGACTGCTCCCGTCCGTGACGTCCGTCGTTTCGTTTTCGACCGTCGCCGAGTCGTTCGAGGATCCGGTCGAATCGCCGGTGTCGACGGTGTCGTCGATAGGGTCTCCTGTATCGGTGGTTTCGTTGGAGTCGTCAGTGGTTTCCCCTGAATCGCTTGTTCCGTCGGAGCCGGTCGCGTTCTGGACGTACGTGAACGGTTCGGAACCGGCGTGAGACGCGTTCGATCCGGCGGCGGCGCGGAGGCGTTCGTCGATCACGTCGAACGTGGCGGTGAGATCGGTTTCGGCGCTCGTACCGACCGTTTCGTCGAGCGTTTCGGTGGCGTTGCCGACGAGGAAGAGTCCCGTCTCGCGGGAGAGAACCGTCGTGCCGTTTGCCGTCGCCGCGGGGGCCGCGTCGGATCCGGTGGCCGACTCGTTCGACACCGTGAACTCGAGACCGGCCAGTCGGTCGAGATCGGCACCCGTCGAGAGGTCCGGATCGCAGACCGCGGTGTAGCCGGACAGGCCGGTGGCGTTGACCGCGTAGACGACCGTCTCGTCGTCGGTGACGTTCTCAGCGGGCGTGAGCGTTCCGTTCGCGATAGCGTCCGTGACCGTCTCGGGCGTGGAGAAGGCGTCAACGCCGTTCTCCGTGGTCGAATACACCGCGAGGTCGTTCATCGATCGATCTCGTAGCGTTGCGGTCGCGGTATCGGTCGACCCCCCGGGTTCCGCTGTCGCCGTGATCGCGTACTCGCCAGCCGGGATCGTCCCGTCCGCCGTCGACGTCGTAACCGACTCGATCGTTCCCGGTCCGTCGAGCGTGAAGAGATCGGATTCGAGATCGGGATCGCCCGCCGCATAGGTATTGAATCGGAGTGTCGTCGATTCTCCACGGGGTGTCGTGACGGTCGCCGTAGCGATCGAATCGTTCGTAGTCGATTCAGTGATCGTAACTTTGGTTGAGTTGGAATCAGTTACTAATTCAAATTCAAGTAGATCTCCGACGACAGATGATTTTGAAATACTAATGAGATTTGAGTATTGATCAGCTCTTCCGATAATTTTGAATGATGATTGTTTATCAAATCCACCACCAATGAGAGAATAATTACCAGTTGAAAGCTGAGATGTATTGAAATGGACCTGTGTAGAATTATTAGTTGTTGACTCTATTCCTTCAAGAACAGATTCTGTTTGAGTCGATTCACGATGTAATTCGACACGATTCTCTCCATCAATAGATCCCTCGAAAGCTATGATTCCTCCAGCGTATATCTGTTGGCTGTGATTTAAAGAACTTTTATTGAATGTTCGCTTAGTATCAGATATCTCTTTTTCAGATTTATTGACTGAAATTAATGCAGTATTTGAGACACCATTTTGTACAAATTGTTGATTATAATCCGAATTCTGTAACAGCGGAAAAGATCCAAGAGAAACAGAGTCACCGACTTCTGAACCATCATCAACAAGACGCATAACAGCCGCATATCGATTACTTTGAGAGAAATGAACAGGATCGCCATCTTTATTTCTTAATTCAATCTCAACATCTTGGTTATTTCCAGTGATTATTTGAGATGTTCCGAGGTATTCCTGAGTTAGGACAGATCCATCACTCAAGATGGGATGAATTGTGACAATATATGGAGTCATACCACCGTGTTCATCATCTAGTTGAGTACTCGAGATAGTAATATTATCTTCAATTATCGCGTTAGTGGAAATATTGTCAAAGTTAATAGATGCAAATAAAGAATCACCCGTATGAGTAGCAAGCGAGAATTTCGAAGCTGCTGTTGGGAGTTTGTCGCCAGTACTGTAATTTTCGCTGCTCAATTTACTCTCAGGAACAAGATAGATCTTATGCGGTCCCGGGAATCCATTCGCTTCAAGATATCTAATAGTTATCTCATTATTTTGATTAATCGTATCACGTGAAACAGATTTCATACCCGCGATACGAGTATCACCATCTTCAAAAGCGACAATAAGTGTACTATTCACGTTTGTCTCAACATCTTCGATTGTGGCAGAAGGGATGGTGAATCGATCTCCATCGCTGGATCCAGTCGCCTGATCTCTAAATTGAAATGATCCTCCGGCAATGTTGAATTCTTTAGAAAATGTAGAGTCATCAGTATTAGTGGATGAATTATCGAGATCCCCCGTACTACTAGTTACTTTGAAAGAATATTTTATACTTGATTTCTTTTCAGAATTATTTGTTTTGAGGCCATCAATTACAACCTTATCAATCTGAATTGGATCTCCATTTCCAGTGTATTCAATAACCAAGTAGAGGCTTTCAGTACTATTTTCATAAGAGTATATTCCTTGACTGCGGAGATGACCATTTTGTATGGTCGTATTTCCAACATATGCTTCAGATGTGTTCACACCATATGTAGAAATGCTAGATATGTTGATATTTAATTGGACTTCATCAGTTCTGAAATCACTGTTATTTTGATCAATTTGTATATCGTGAATGGTGTGGGATGTATCGCCTGGGATAATATTTGTCGGGGTCCCTGTCTCATTGATATATACCTCATCAGAAGTTTCTGCATTCACCGAAGAAGTACCGAAACTGATCGCGGCCACGCCGACGGTGGTAGTTAGAACGGCAACGATCACGGCGATCCGAAGCGAGTTCTCACGTGTCATGTATGTGCCCGCGGTGCCGATGCTGTCGCTAGCGCGGATGCTCACGCGGCGATCAGGCCGACGCTTGATTTCCGCGCGACCGCCAGCCGGTCACGCGCTGCGGGATATTCGTACCCAATCCGGTCGGTTATATATCAATTACGACACTGGAAGTTTCTATTCGGAGAAATTTCGGATACTGATGGCCGATACGCCCTGATCATGAGGTTGAATGACAGAAAAGACGTAGTTAGCTGTCGCATCGATGGATCGAACCGGCCACGAGGGGAGTCTCGTTCTCTACTCACACCACGAGGGAGACCACGCCGCCGCCGACGATCGCGAGCCCGCCGAGTCCGAAACAGACGGCCCAGAACGGCACGCGCTCGACGATCCGCATCAGCGCGTCGATCGTGACGTAGCCGACGACCGCGCTGACCCCGAGTGCGGCAGCAGCCGGACCGGGAGCGATCCCGGGAAGTCCCCCGGCATCGAGGAGCGTCAGAACCGCCGCGCCGATGCTTGCAGGAATCGAGATCAGAAACGACAGCCGGAACGCCGCCGGCGGATCGTAGCTCCGAAACAACAGCGTGCTCGTCGTCACGCCCGACCGCGAGATCCCCGGAAGGATCGCGAACCCCTGTGCGGCACCCACGAGCAGGGAATCGACGAGCGTCGGGTCGGTGCTCCCGCCCATCGACACCGACTCGGAGGCATATGTCAGGACGCCGGTCGCGATGAGCAGGACGCCGATGACAGCGATGAACACGCCGCCGGTGAGCCGGCCGGCCAGATCCACGACGAAGACGTACAGAGGGATCCCGACGATCCCCGTCATGGCGCTGGCGAGGACGACGTACGAGACGAGCGCGTTGTCGCCGTCGTACGCGCCGGCCGGTCGCCAGCCGGGAGTCGCGTACAACGCGGTCAGGATCTCCTCGCGGTAGTACGTCGCCGCCGAGAGCGTCGTCCCGACCTGCAAGAAGAGCGCGAGCTGTAGGGCGGCGTCCGGCTCCGTGCCGACGAACGTGAGGAACAGCGCGAGGTTCCCCTGGCTTGAGACCGGAAGCCACTCCACGACGCCCTGAACGACCCCGGCGAGAACCGCGATGAGGAGGTCCGTGTCCGTCACGTCTCACACTGGCGCGATCCGGGTACTTAAGCGGCATCGATCCCTGCGAAGCGAGCCTCGACGACGAATCCTGACTACCGCCGGTCGTCATCCGACTCCCGGTTCGACTCCACCGCGTCCGAATCCTCCGGGAAGAGCGTCGGCTCCGGATCGGTCGATGACGTCTCCCCGTCATCGGCGAGCAGGTCCGACTGCGTACCGTCCCGCATCTCGTCATCTTCGATCGAAACGTCGGTTTCGTCCGAGCCAGTCGGCTCGTCGTTCGCCTCCGGCGGGGCGGGCGGCTCCAGCGCACGGATCAGGAGTTCGACGGGACGGGTGTCGCGGAGTTCCGGCCAACTCCGTCGGTCGCGCAGTCCTGCGGCACCGACCACGTAGAGCACGAGCGCACCCGCGAGAAGGGTCCGCGAGACGGCGTCGCCGGCGACCGCGGCGAGGAAGGCGACCGATCCCGCACCCACTGCGAGGCCGCCGGCGACGCGCAGAGGCGTCTCGTGGACTCGTTTCACTGTGGTTCCGGCCGCGCTGGCGAGGATCGATCCTTCCATCGCGCCGACGAGAGCTCCGACGATCCAGTCGAGGATCCGGAGGAAGGGACCGACCGTCCACGTCTCGCGGAGGTCGATCACGATCACGTCCGGGTCGGGTTCGGCCGTGAGCCACCGGTACAGCCACGAGGCGCGGACCGTGCTCGCGACGCGATCTCCCACGGCCCGGGCACGATCGAGGACGACCGAGCCCGAACCGACGCGCGAGAGCAGGCCCTCGTCGGCGGGATCGCCAGGGGTTCGCGCGACGTCCCCGTCCGCGTCACGAGTCGTCATCGGGTGAACCGATCGGGTGAAGCGTCAAACCGGTTGTGGTCGCGTGGGCTACCGACGACGGTCCTCGGACTCATCCGCTCACGTTGACGACCGTCGCACGGACGGTGACGGTGCCGAGATCGATCGTCACGGTCTCGCCCTGCCGGAGCGGTTCACCCTTGAACCGCGGTCCGGAGACGGTCTCGCGCACCTGAAGTCGGGTCGTGAGGGTCACCTCACGGTCGACCGGGTGGTCGACCACGTTCACCGACCCGTTGTCGCCGGTGGCGATGATGAGCGAGGGGCGGGTGTCGACGGCGGTCACACGTGCGACGGTGTCGCCGCCCGCCTCCTCGACCATTCCCGGCTCGAGCGCGTCGGCCATGTCCTCGCGAACGTCGTCCATCCGGAGGGTAACCGTGCGAGTGGACGCCGAGCCCAGCTGGAGCTCGCCGCCGACACGCTCGATCCGTCCGTTGATCGTGTAGTCGGCGGTCGACAATCGAACGTCCTGTCCACGTCGTACCGGGTTCCCGCCGAAGCGTTGATCCCCGCTCTGCCGGTGTGTCCGAAGCGTCGCGGCGACGAACACCCGGCGCCGGTCGGGGTCGTTGGTCGCGAACTGCGTCACGTTCTCGATCGTCGCGACAGTCCGACCCGCGAGTCGGACCTCATCGCCGGAGGAGACGTCCTCGGCGTCCGCGGTCGTGAGCGTGTCCCGGAGGACGACCGTCGTCTCCTCGCGTTCGAGCGCGTCGCCGTCGCCCACCGCGCGGATCCGCCCGTCCAGCGTGTAGCGGTCGGTGTTGAGCGAGAGGCTGCGACCGAGCCGCAGCGGTGCGCCGTCGTAGGCGATGGAGCCGTCGTTCTCGAGTTCGCCCTCGAGCTCGACACGGAGGGTAACGCCGATGTCGTTCCCGCGCGGGGTGAGATGGACGTCGGTGACGGTCATCGTGGAGACGTCGTTCGGGCTGTAGGTGTCGCCCTCGTTTATCGCCTCGACGACGTACGCCGGCTGGGTTCCCACATCGAGAGTCGCGTAGGTGGAGTCGAGGTCGGGTTCGGGTTCGGGGTCGTCGGAGAACACGAGCGCGACGCCGGCGACGCCGACCGCGAGGACCAACAGCACGACGAGCGCATCGACGACGTTGACGACGCCGAAGAGGTCGCCGTCGTCGTCGATCAGTTCCATGAAGGACCACCCGTAAATCGCATTATCCCATGGGTGTTAGGCGGGGAGTAAAACCGTTCCCCTTTCGAGAGCGTACGAACGCGGACGCCAGCGTCCGTGATCGGATCTCGAGACCTTGGAACCGGGAGACGTCGTCCGTGACCAGTGGTCCGACACCCCTCGTTTCGTCTGTTCTTCGGAGTCAGTGGAGGGGAGAGCTGGGCGGGCTGGGCGAGGTACACCCCTCGTTTCGTCTGTTCTTCGAGGTCGTGTGAAGTCAACAGTCTCGAATTCGAGTTCGGATCGGGTCCAAGCTTCGAGACGCACGACCCGTTCACCTGTAGGAGGATGAGACACACCCCTCGTTTCGTCTGTTCTCGTCAGCCCTCCTCCACCCATCTTTCGATTTTAGGGGGAGGTCGAGACGATAACGAATCAGAGAAAATAGATGAAACAAATAAAACAGACGAATGCACAATTATATATGTGGATGGCTCGTTCGGAGAGTCGGATAATGACCGAAGATCTCTTTTCGGATATCACGGATACTCTCTTCGAGAACAAAACCATTCTCTCGGAGGAGTACCAGCCGGATGAGATCGTCGAACGCGAGGACGAGATCGATTCCTTCCGATCCGCACTTAAGGACGTCCTGTTCGGACGAAACCCTTCGAACGTATTCATTTATGGAAAAACCGGGGTCGGAAAGACCGCCGTTACGGAGTACATCATGAACGCCCTCAAAGCTGAAGTGAAGCGGCGAGACGATGCGGACGAACTTCACGTCTACTTCCGAAACTGCAACGATGACACCGTGTATCGGACGGTTCGAGCCCTGATCAACAACATCCGTGGCGACGATCGTGCGCCGTTTCCAGAGACCGGCCATTCGACGGCACACGCACTGGAGACGCTCTACGAGGAGATGGATACGAACGGTGGGACGTATCTGTTCGTCCTCGACGAGATAGATCACCTCTCGGATCCGAACACCCTCCTCTATGAACTTCCACGAGCACGCGCGAACGATCATCTGATCGACTCGCGAGTGGGCGTCATCGGGATCAGCAACAACTACGCGTTTCGTTCCTCGCTGAGTCCGAAGGTCAAGGACACGCTGATGGAAAAGGAGATAGCGTTTTCGCCGTACGACGCCGACGAGCTTCGGTCGATTCTCACGACACGAGCCGAGAAGGCACTAGTCGAGGACGCCTGGGACGATTCGGCGATCAAACTCGCCGCGGCCAACGCAGCAAAGGACACCGGAAGCGCACGGCAGGCCATCGATCTGCTCCGAGAAGGCGGCGACGTCGCCGAGGAGAACGGTGCCACCGAGATCACGGACGAACACATCGAGGTCGCGGTCGATCGCGTCCAACGCGGTCGCGTCGAGAACAAACTGCGTGATCAGACCATGCACGGCCAGTTGATCCTCGAAGCGCTCGCGAAACTCGAGGTCGAGGGATCGACTCCCGCAAAATCGAAGGAGATACAGCAGGTATACGTCCGCGTGGCCGAGGGAAGGCGTCAAGATCCTCTCACCACGCTCAAAAGCATCCAGAACCATCTTGCCGACCTCACGATGCTCGGGTTCCTCGAACGAACCGAGCACAACGAAGGTCGCGCGGGCGGTGCACACTACCAGTACGAGCTTGCGCTCGATCCTACCATCGTTCTCGAAACGCGAGATGCGATCGAAGCCGAGTCGACGTGACCCCCCTCTTCGCTGACGCAGAACAGACGAAACGAGGGGTGCGTTCAGTGAAGTACCGAGGCCATCGGCCGTGGCGATGTGCAGGGAAACGACCGAAGAGGACTCAACACGAACGAGAACAGACGAAACGAGGGGTGTGGGTTCGGGTGTCGTATACGGAGGGATTCGGGCCTTCACGATCGGCAGGGCGCGGACCTTCACGATCAGCGAGGCGGATGCCACGGAGCTATTCACCATCGATCGGTCCGATGTTCGGGTCATGGATCGGAGTGAAAACGTATTTATCGCCGTACTGGTGTGTTTATGACATATGCAAGCAGTCGTGCTCGCCGCCGGCGAAGGGACGCGGCTTCGACCTCTCACGGAGGAGAAGCCGAAGGGGATGGTCGAGGTCGCCGGCAAGCCCATCCTGACGCACTGTTTCGAACAGCTGGCTGATCTCGGTGCCGACGAGCTGTACGTCGTCGTGGGGTACCGCAAGGAGGCGATCATCGAGTACTACGGCGACGAGTTCGAGGGCGTCCCGATCACGTACTCACACCAGCGCGAACAGCTCGGCCTCGCCCACGCGCTGCTCACGGTCGAAGAGCACATCGACGACGACTTCATGTTGATGCTCGGCGACAACGTGTTCCGTGCGAACCTCGCGGACGTCGTCAACCGCCAGCGGGAGACGCGTGCCGACGCTGCATTCCTCGTCGAGGAAGTGCCCTACGAGGAGGCGAGCCGATACGGGGTGTGCGACACGAACCAGTACGGCGAGATCGTCGAGGTCGTCGAGAAGCCCGAGGACCCGCCGAGCAACCTCGTGATGACCGGCTTCTACACGTTCACGCCCGCGATCTTTCACGCGTGTCACCTCGTTCAGCCCTCCAACCGCGGCGAGTTCGAGATCTCCGACGCCGTCGACCTCCTTCTCGCGTCCGGCCGGACCATCGACGCGATCCGCATGGACGGCTGGCGAACCGACATCGGCTACCCCGAAGACCGGGAGAAGGCCGAGGAACGGCTGATCGAGGAGCGCGGAGAGGTGGTCGACGGGCCCGGCGAGACGGAAGACGAGGACGCCGAGACCACGGCATCCGAGGAGTCGTGAGGAGGACGGCAGACGTGTTCGAACGGACCACCCGACGTTCCCGGTCGGGCGAGTGATTCACGAGTTGGATCTGCTTCGTTTCCGGAGGATCAGCCCCCGTTTTCCGAAAGCACGCACGGGCGTTCGAGATCGACCTCAGTCGTCGGTAGGTGCCGTAGTACCGCCTACCGAACCGAGTCCGGAGGCCATATCGGAGACGGTGCGTTCGTTACTGGCGACCCACCGAAGCAGCAGGAACGCGAAGACGTACTTCGCGACGATGTCCATGGCGCTGTACGCCCACGAGGTGTATGCGACGTCGAGTACCGCGAACCCCTCGGCACCGAGCGCCCAGAAGATCGGGTAGCCGAGCCAGAGGACGACGGTGAGGATCTTCAGCGTATCGAAGATGTCGGCAGTTCCGGCGACCTCGGCGTCGGCGGACCACTCGACGAGCAGGACGTACAGCACGACGGCGAAGAACGCACAGCTGATCGCGTACCAGAACCAACGAAGCGCGTAGGAGGACGTGGTGAGCGCGGCCGCGAGGCCAGTGACGCACATCCCGATGTCCATCACGATCACGGTGAACAGTTTGGTGAGGTTCGACCCGGCGAGTAGTCCGAGCGCGAGCAGGATCATCGGCGTCGACAACGCCCACGTGAGGTACCGCCCCCACATCGTGAGCACCTCCTCGCCCGCCAGCGGGTGGCCGGCCGGCATCTCGAGGAAGCTCACCGTGAGCCCGGAGGCCAGTCCCAGATAGCTCGAGATGGAGACGAGTGGGACCATGAGCGTCGCGACGAAGATGAGCTGTGAGCGTGGGTCCTCGACGTTTCGACCCATGTAGACGAAGAGCAGGATCGACAGTCCCGCGAGCGCGATGTTCGCCCAGAACGAGAGGTTCAACAGTTGGTCCGCCCGTATCTCTCGATACACCTCCGTCTGGGTCAACTCCATCGGAACGCCCTGTGACGCGACCGCGAGGTCGGCTGCGGCTGTTTCGATCATGTAACACTCTGCGTTCGAGAAGTAATCACATAACGGTGATACCCAACCAGTGTGGTGTCTCACGCCGGAATACGCAGACTGCGAGGTGATCCGACAGGATCGCGAACGACGGGACGAGCCGACGAGATCACGAACGACGGGACGAGCCGACGGCCTCCCGATCTCCGAGACCAACCGCGGTATTGAAACGGTCGAAACCCTGAGGACGAACATGTACCGGAGACGGTTCCTCGGGCGGGCCGGCGCGGCCGGCGTCGCGGTCGGATCCGCTCTCGCGCTTTCCGGATGTCTCGCCGATCCGTACGACGTGGGGATGACCGCGACCGGGTTCGTTCCCGACGAGGTGACCGTCGAGGTCGGCGACACCGTCGTCTGGGAGAACACGAGCGTCCGCGGCCACACCGTCACCGCCTACGAGGACGCGATCCCCGAGGAGGCCGAGTACTTCGCCTCCGGCGGCTTCGAGAACGAGGCCGCCGCCCGCGAGGCGTGGTCCGACTTCGGCGGCCGCCTCGAGAACGGCGACCGCTTTTCACACGCCTTCTCGGTCCCGGGGAGATACGACTACGTCTGTATCCCCCACGAAACCGGCGGGATGGTCGGGGCCGTGATCGTCAAGGAGTGAGATGACCGTCGACCTCCCGCGTGCGGTTCGACGGTTCGACGGTTCGGCGGTTCCCCGCCGCTCGGAACCGACGAAACCCATTAGCGCACGCGTCCCCAACTCGCGGTGAACCACGCGATGGACCCATCCAGCCTGCTCGGTACCGACGTTCTGTTGTTCCTCGCCATCGGCCTGCTCGGCGGAGCCCACTGTATCGGGATGTGCGGTCCCCTCGTCACGACGTACGCGGCACGGATGGACCCCGACGCGGGACGGACGGACGGCGGGACACACGGAACGACCGGCGGCACACGTGGAACGGCCGGCGGGACGCACGAAACGTCCGGGGAGGCGACGGACCGGACGTCCCGAACAGACCAAACAGGCCGAACCGGCCGCGCCGACCGCGACGGCCGCGGCGGCCACCTCACCACCTATGAAGTGCGCCAGCACGCGCTCTTCAACCTCGGACGGACGGCGAGTTACGCCGCCATCGGTACGGCGCTCGGCGCGCTCGGCGGAGCGGTGCTCGTCACGACCGCGACGGTCACGGGCGCGGCGGGGACGGTCCGCGGGGTCGTCGGACTCGGCGTCGGCCTCGTCGTGATGGCGGTCGGCGTCCGGTACGTCCTCGGTGGCACGACCGGCGGCGTCCACCTGCCGGGGCTCCAGCGGGTCACGGGCTGGCTGACCGGCCACGTCGACCGGCTCGCGAACGGCCCGGGGATCGTCGCGCTCGGCGCGGTCCACGGACTCCTCCCCTGTCCGATCCTCTACCCGGCGTACCTGTACGCGTTCGCCAGCGGGTCGGCGCTCTCGGGAGGGATCGCGCTGGCCGCGCTCGGCGTCGGAACGATGCCCGCGGTGTTCCTCTACGGCACCCTGATCGGGAGCGTCGACGCGGTCCACCGGCGGCGGGTCCACCGCCTGCTCGGGGTCGCGTTCCTCGCGCTCGGGTACGTCCTGTTCGCACACGGGCTGATGTCGATCGGGATCCACGTCCCGCACCCGCGGCTCCCGTTCTGGAACCCGCTCGATGCCGGAATGGGCGGGATGGCCGGCCACGGGGGTGGCTAGCGTGCCCGAAAACGCCGATCGGTCTCCCGGGTCCGCCCCCGACTGTACGCTGTGTGACCTCCCGACCGAGGGGGTCGACGTCGTCGACGACGACGGCAACCGCTTCTGCTGTGTCGGCTGTCGGGACGTGTACGACGCGCTCGGCGACGTGGACGTGGACGCCGACGAGGTCGCGGCCCGTCGGGACCGCGAGGAGGGGACGGCGGACGCCGATGCGGACACGGATACAACGGTCCCCGCCGACCACGAGGCGACCTTCCTCGAGGTCGACGGGATGCACTGTGCGACCTGCGAGGCGTTCATCGAGACGGTCGCGACCGACACGGACGGCGTCAGCGCCGCGAGCGCAAGCTACGTCACCGACACCGTGCGAGTCGACCACGACCCCGCCGACGTCTCCGCGGACGACCTCGCGGACGCGGTGAGCGGGCTCGGCTACAGCGCGTACTCGCGCGACGACGCCTTCTCGCGCCGGCAGGCGGACAACATGGCGACCGCACGGCTCGCGATCGGCGTGCTCGTCGGGATGGCGGTCATGCTCCAGTACGTCGTGCTCATCTATCCGACGTACTTCGCGTTCCCGTTCTACGACGAGCGGACGCTTTCGTACCTCAACGAGGCGATGTCCTCGACGTCGGGAACGTACTTCTTCATCGTGCTCGGCGTGTTGACGACGATAGTCCTCCTCGTCACCGGCAAGCCGATCCTCCGGGGGGCGTACGTGAGCGCGCGGACGCGGTCGCCGAACATGGACCTGCTCGTGGCGATCGCCGCCGTCAGCGCGTACCTCTACAGCACCCTGGCGGTCGCGCTTCTGCCGGACCCCTCGATCTACTACGACGTGACCGTCGCCATAATCGTGATCGTCACCGTCGGCAACCACTACGAGTCGTCGGTCAAGCGGCGGGCGACGGAGCTGCTCTCCGATCTCACCGCGGTCCAGGTCGACACCGCCCGGCGGGTCGACGGTGGGGACCGGGAGGGATCCGGCGACGCCGCGCCGACCGAGGTCCCGATCGACGCTCTCGAGCCGGGCGACCGCGTGCTCGTTCGCGCCGGCGAGCGGATTCCGGTGGACGGCGAGGCGGTCGACGGCGACGCCGCCGTCGACGAGTCGGTCGTCACCGGGGAGTCGATGCCGGTCCGCAAGGAGCCGGGCGACACGGTGGTCGGCGGCGCCGTCGTCGCCGACGGCTCGCTGACGGTGGCCGTGGGCGACGACGCCAGCTCCAGTCTCGACCGAGTCGCGGAGCTCGTCTGGGACCTCCAGAGCGGGAACCACGGCGTCCAGAAGCTCGCGGACCGGCTCGCGACCGTCTTCGTCCCCGTCGTGCTCGCGGTCGCGGTCGTCGCCGCCGCGGCCAACCTCGCGCTCGGCAACGGGATCGCGACCGCGATGCTCGTCGGACTCACGGTGCTCATCGTCTCGTGTCCGTGCGCGCTCGGGCTCGCGACCCCGCTCGCGGTCGCCGCCGGACTCCGCGACGCGCTCGAACGCTCCATCGTCGTCTTCGACGACACCGTCTTCGAGCGGATCCGCGGGGCCGACACCGTCGTCTTCGACAAGACTGGGACGCTGACGACTGGCGAGATGCGGGTCCTCGACCGCGACGTAGACGACGACCTGCTCGCGCTCGCGTCGGCGCTGGAGTCGCGCTCGGCACACCCGGTCGGGCGGGCGATCGCGGCGGCGCGGGCGGAGGGAGCGGGGTCGGACGGCCCGAGATCGGACGCCGGAGGCGTCGCCACCGATGGCGGGACGGCGGCGGGAACCGGGTCCGGGGAGGTCGACGTCGCGGCCGACGCGGACGAGGCGGCCGGTGGAGACGACACCCGCGAACCGACCGTCGACGCCTTCGAGAGCCACGCACGCGGCGTCTCCGGCGTCGTCGACGGGAGCGAGGTCGTCGTCGGCCATCCGGACCTGTTCGACGAGCGCGGCTGGACGGTGCCGGACGCGATCCGCGATGCGGTCGCCGCCGCCCGCGACGTGGGGCGCGTCCCGGTCGCGATCGGTCGCGACGGCGCGGCGGCGGGGCTCGTCGTCGTCGGCGACGAGCTCCGCGAAGGGTGGGAGGAGACGGTCGGCGCGCTCGCCGACTCCGGCGTCGAGGTCGTCGTCCTCACCGGCGACGACGCGCGCGCGGCGACCGTCTTCCGCGAGTACGACGCGGTCTCGGAGGTGTTCGCCGGGGTGCCGCCGGAGGGGAAAGCCGAGACCGTCGAGCGGCTGAAGGGCCGCGGTCGGACCGTGATGGTCGGCGACGGCACCAACGACGCGCCGGCGCTCGCGGCCGCGGACCTGGGGATCGCGCTCGGCGGCGGCACCGCCATGGCGGCCGACGCGGCCGACGTGGCCGTCGTCGACGACGACCTCTCCTCCATCGAGACGGTCTTCGAGCTCTCGCGGGCCGCGGGACGGCGCGTGAAGGGGAACGTCGGCTGGGCGCTCTGTTACAACGCGATCGCGATCCCGCTCGCGGTGACCGGACTCCTCAACCCGCTCTTCGCCGCGGTGGCGATGGGACTCTCGAGCCTGCTGGTGGTGACGAACTCCTCGCGGCCGCTGTTGGCGGAGTAGCCGGCGCGCCGTCCCGTCGCCGCCCCGCCGTCGTCCGGATCCTGCGGACTCCGGGAGACGACCGATCCCCCGGATTCGACCGCGCTCCCGCCGATGCCCGCACCCCGGAACCCTTTTGGACGAACACGGGTCAGGACATGGTAATGAGCGATCTCGAAGCGGAGTACCGCCTCGACTACTTCGAGGAGGAGGGGTTCGAGCGAAGGGAGTGTCCCTCCTGCGGGGCGCACTTCTGGACGCGCGATCCCGACCGCGAACTGTGCGGCGAACCGCCGTGTGAGGACTACAGCTTCATCGACGACCCCGGCTTTCCCGAGTCGTACACCCTCTCGGAGATGCGCGAGGCGTTCCTCTCGTACTTCGAGGACCACGGCCACGAGCGGATCGACCCGTACCCGGTCGCGGCGAACCGCTGGCGCGACGACGTCCTGCTGACGCAGGCGTCGATCTACGACTTCCAGCCGCTCGTCACGTCGGGGCAGACCCCGCCGCCGGCGAACCCGCTCACGATCTCACAGCCCTGTATCCGGATGCAGGACATCGACAACGTCGGGAAGACCGGCCGGCACACGATGGCCTTCGAGATGATGGCCCATCACGCGTTCAACACCCGCGAGGACGCCGAGGCGGAGTACGCCTACGAGGGGGAGGTGTACTGGAAGGACGAGACCGTCGAGTACTGCGACGGGCTCTTCGAGGAGCTCGGTGCGGACCTCGAGGAGATCACCTACATCGAGGACCCGTGGGTCGGCGGGGGAAACGCCGGGCCCGCCATCGAGGTCATCTACAAGGGCGCGGAGCTCGCCACGCTCGTCTTCATGTGTATGGAACGGGACCCCGACGGCGACTACGAGATGAAGGACGGGAACACCTACTCGTTCATGGACACGTACATCGTCGACACGGGCTACGGCCTGGAGCGATGGACGTGGATGAGCCAGGGGACCCCGACCGTCTACGAGGCGATCTATCCCGACGCAATCGACTTCCTGAAGGAGAACGCGGGGCTCGCGTACACCGCCGAGGAGGAGAAACTCGTCTCCCGGGCCGCCAAGCTCTCCGGCCGGCTCGACATCGACGACGTCGACGACGTGGAGGACGCCCGCGGCGAGATCGCGGAGCGGCTCGACGTCGACGTCGACCGCCTGCGCGAGCTGGTCGAGCCGCTCGAGTCGATATACGCCATCGCCGACCACTCGCGGACGCTCGCGTACATGTTCGGCGACGGCATCGTCCCCTCGAACGTCGGGACGGGCTACCTCGCGCGGATGGTGCTCCGGCGGACGAAGCGGCTCGTCGACGAGGTGGGCGTCGACGCCCCGCTCGACGAGCTCGTCGACATGCAGGCCGACCGGCTGGGGTACGAGAACCGCGACACGATCCGCGAGATCGTCCGTACCGAGGAGCGCAAGTACCGGAAGACGCTCGAACGCGGCTCGCGGAAGGTCGAACAGCTCGCGGACGAGTACGCCGGCACCGGCGAGCCGATCCCGACGGCGGAGCTGCTGGAGCTGTACGACTCCCACGGGATCCAGCCGGACATGGTCGCGGAGATCGCGGCGGACCGAGGTGCGAGCGTCGACGTCCCCGACGACTTCTACGCGCTCGTCGCCGACCGCCACGAGGAGGTCGACGGCGAGCGGACCGAGGACGACCGCGACGATCGCTTCCGTGACCTCCCCGAGACGGAGAAGCTCTTCTACGACGACCAGGGTCGGACGGAGTTCGAGGCGGTCGTCCTCGACGTGTTCGAGGCCGAGGACGGCTACGACGTGGTGTTGGACCAGACGATGTTCTACCCGGAGGGGGGCGGCCAGCCGGCCGACCGCGGCCAGCTCGTCGAGGGCGAGACTTCCGCCGAGGTCACCGACGTCCAGGAGGTCGACGGCGTCGTCCTCCATCGCGTCGACGCCGATCCCGGGAAGGGGGAGTTCGTCCGCGGGCAGGTCGACGGCGACCGCCGCGAGCGGCTGCGGGCACACCACACCGCGACGCACCTGATCGGGCACGCGGCCCGCGAGGTGCTCGGCGACCACGTCCGGCAGGCGGGCGCACAGAAGGGACTCGACTCCTCGCGGCTCGACGTACGTCACTACGACCGGATCTCCCGCGAGCAGACGAGGGAGATCGAGCGCGTCGCCAACGAGCTGGTTCGCGAGAACGTCCCGGTGCGACAGGAGTGGCCCGACCGCAACGAGGCGGAGGCCGAACACGGCTTCGACCTCTATCAGGGCGGGGTACCTCCGGGAACGAACGTCCGGCTGATCCACGTCGGCGACGCGGACGTCCAGGCGTGTGCGGGTACCCACGTCGACCGAACCGGCGACGTCGGCGCGGTCAAGGTGCTCAAGACCGAGCCGGTCCAGGACGGCGTCGAACGGATCGTCTTCGCCGCGGGCGGGGCGGCCATCGAGGCGACCCAGCGCACGGAGGACGCGCTGTACGACGCCGCGGACGTCCTCGACGTCGACCCGCTCGACGTGCCGGAGACCGCGGATCGGTTCTTCGAGGAGTGGAAGGCCCGGGGCAAGGAGATCGAGGCCCTCAAGGAGGACCTGGCGGCCGCACGGGCCTCCGGCGGCGCCGACGCCGAGGAGGTCGAGATAGACGGCGTCACCGCCGTGATACAGCGGCTCGACGGCGACACCGACGAGCTGCGTGCGACCGCCAACGCCCACGTCGACGACGGGAAGGTCGCGGTGGTCGGCAGCGGCGCGGACGGCTCCGCGAGCTTCGTCGTCGGCGTGCCCGAGGGGATCGACGTGGACGCGGGCCAGGTGGTCGCCGAACTCGCCGGACGCGTCGGCGGCGGCGGCGGCGGCCCGCCGGACTTCGCACAGGGCGGCGGTCCGGACGTCGACGCCCTGGACGACGCGCTCGAGGCCGCCCCGGACGTGCTTCGGACGCTCCAAGAGGCGTAGCTCCGACGATGCCGCACGCCGAAAAGGGCGGCGTCTCGATCCGATACGAGGTCGACGAGGGGCGGTCGGCCGACGGCGAGGCGGTCGTGTTCTGTGGCGACGTGGGACTCGGCGCGTGGCAGTTCGGCTGGCAACACGCCGCGCTCGCGGGACTGCACACGGTCGTCACGCCGGAGACGCGGGGCGTGGGGCGCTCGGACGCGCCGCCGGGGCCGTACTCGGTCGAAACGCTCGCCGGCGACCTCGACGCGGTGTGTGCCGCCGAGGGCGTGCGGAACGCCCACCTCGTCGGGTACGGGCTCGGCGGGATGGTGGCGCTGGCGTACGGACTCGGCTCCTCGCGGCCCGCGAGCCTGACGCTCGTCGGGACGCCGCCGGCCGGCGACGCCTACAACCCGGCCGGGGTGTGGGCGGACCCGTCGGACCCGGCCGCCGTCCGGGGTTCGTTGACGGGGCTGCTCTCCGAGGAGTTCCGGCGGACGCACGCGGACGCGCTCTCCCGGATCGTCGAGTGGCGGCTCGCCGAGGACGCGGACCGCGAGACCTTCGAGGCACATCGTGCGGCCGTCGAGGGGTTCGACGTCGCCGATCGGCTCTACGAGGCGACGTTGCCGGCGCTCGTCGTTCACGGAAACGAGGACGCGGTCTGTCCGCTCCCCGCCGCCGAGACGCTCTCCGAGGGGCTCCCCCGCGGCGAGCTTCACGCGGTCGAGGGGGCACGCCACCTCGTGGGCGTCGAGGCGTCCGCCGCGGTCAACGACGTCGTCGCCGGCTGGCTCTCGGAACACGCGAGCGAACCGAACGCGTGACGGCCCGGACATCGGCGGTTCACGACCGACGTCGTCGGCGACACCGGACGGTTCAGACGCCGCCACAACGGTTTTGAGCCCCTCGCCCGTCGGATCGGGTATGAGTCGTCTCCGATTCGCCCTGCTGAACGCCGCCCACGACGGCGAGCACACCCGCAGGAACTTCCGGCGGGAGCTCGACGCCGACCTCGTCGAGTTCGACGCGACGGACGCACACCTCCCCGACCACACCGGCTTCGACGGGGTCGTCATCACGGGCTCCCGCTCGTCGGTCTACTGGGACGAGCCGTGGATACCGAAACTCGTCGACTACGTCGCCGAGGCGGCCGACGACGGCGTGCCGATACTGGGCGTCTGTTACGGCCATCAGGTGCTCGCGGAGGCGCTCGGCGGCCGCGTCGCCGGCATGGACGGGTTCGAGATCGGGTACAACACGGTCCGGCACCGCGGCGACGACCTGTTCGAGGACGTTCCGGAGTCGTTCACCGTCTTCACGACCCACGGCGACGCGGTCGTCGACCTCCCGCCGGGCGCGACGCTGCTCGCCGAGAACGAACACGGCGTCCACGCGTTCCGCGAGGGGCACTGCTGGGGCGTCCAGTTCCACCCGGAGTACGACGTCGAGACCGCCCGCGACGTGGCCGACGGGAAACGCGACTCGCTTGGTGACGCCCGCGTCGACGACGTCCTCGCCGGGATCACGCCGGACGCGTTCGAGGCCGCCTGCGAGGCGAAGTCGATCTTCGACAACTTCGTCGCGTACGCCGAGGACGTGAAACGGGACCGGGAGGCGACCGCGGCCGCGGACGACTGACCTGCGTCCTCAAGACTCGAGGATGGTTCCGGAATTCCGGGAGAGTCCCAGGGGGTGCCGGGGCCGGTAACTACATTCTCCTCGACGGCGTAGGAGAGAGGGATGATACTCCGTCGGACGAACGAGTGGATCGCTCGGGTCAAAACCGAGATCCAGCACTCGTTCGGCGAGGAGTACACGGTGAGAGAGACGGCCGGAAGCTTCTCCGTGGGCGTGTTCATCACGATGCTGCCCACGCTCGGGACGGGCCTGCTCGTCTTCGTCGTGCTCGCGTGGGCGTTCGACCGGATCAACCGTGCGGCGCTCGTGGCGTCCGTCGTCGTCTTCAATCCCGCGGTGAAGTGGGGAGTGTACGCCGCCAGCTTCACGCTCGGCGTGGCGATCCTCGGCCCCGTTCCGGGCGTGACGCCCGCGGAGGTCGGCGACGTCTCGTTCGCCGCCGGGCCGGAGATCGTGGTGCGGCTCGTCGTCGGGAACGTCATCCTGGCGGCCGTCGCGGCGGTGCCGAGCTACGTCGTCTGTTATCGTCTCGTGGAGGCGTACCGCGCCCGCGACATCGACGTCGTCGAGACGGTCACCGAGGTCGTCGATCTCGACGACGACGTCGACCCGAACGACTGACGCGGGACAGACGCCCGGCGGAACCCCCTTCCGTGCCGGTCGAACACCCTTATACGCTTCCCGCCCGGAACTCGGCCATGAACGTAGTACCGGACACCAGTGCGGTCGTCGACGGCCGCGTGTCCGAACGCGTCGAGGACGGCAGCTACGAGGGGGTGACGGTCGTCGTCCCCGAGGCCGTCGTCGGCGAGCTGGAGTCACAGGCCAACGACGGACTCGAGTCGGGGTGGGACGGACTCGAGGAGCTCAAGCGGCTCGCGGCGTTCCGCGACGAGGGCCGCATCGACCTACGGTACGTCGGCGACCGCCCGAGCGGCGACCAGCGTTCGCACGCCGCCGAGGGCGACGTCGACGCGCTCATCCGCGACGTCGCCGCCGACAACGACGCAACGCTCCTCTCCAGCGACGTCGTCCAGGCGGAGGTCGCCCGCGCGAAGGGGATCGACGTCGAGTACGTCGAGCCGGTCGCCCGCGGCGTCGTCGACGAGCTCCCCATCGAGGAGTACTTCACCGACGAGACGATGTCGGTCCACCTGAAGACGGGGACGAAGCCGAAGGCCAAACGCGGCTCGCTCGGCGAGATGCGCTACGTCGTCATCGACGAGACGGAGACGAGCGAGGAGCGGATGGCCGAGCTGGCGAACTCGATCGTCGACCTCGCACGGCAGTCCTCGGACGGGTTCATCGAGCTGTCCGACGACGGCATGGACATCGTCCAGTACCGCAACTACCGGATCGCGGTGGCGCGGCCGCCCTTCGCGGACGGGATCGAGATCACGGCGGTTCGCCCCATCGCGAAGACGACGCTCGACGACTACGAGTTCGCGGACGAGCTCCGCGAGCGGTTCCTCGAGCGCAAACGCGGCGTGCTCATCTCGGGTTCGCCCGGAGCCGGCAAGTCGACGTTCGCACAGGCGGTCGCGGAGTTCCTCAACGACAACGACTACGCGGTCAAGACGATGGAGAAACCCCGGGACCTCCAGGTCGGCCCGGAGATCACCCAGTACGGCGCGCTCGGCGGGAAGATGGAGAACACGGCCGACTCGCTCCTCCTAGTCCGGCCCGACTACACCATCTACGACGAGGTCCGGAAGACGAACGACTTCGAGGTGTTCTCGGACATGCGGATGGCCGGCGTCGGGATGGTCGGCGTCGTCCACGCCTCCCGCGCGATCGACGCGCTCCAGCGGCTCGTCGGCCGCGTCGAGCTCGGGATGATCCCGCAGATCGTCGACACGGTCGTCTACATCGAGGCCGGCGAGGTCCACACCGTCTACGACGTGACGACGGAGGTGAAGGTGCCCGCGGGGCTCACGGCCGAGGACCTCGCGCGACCGGTCATCCAGGTGTCGAACTTCGAGACCGGCCGGCCCGAGTTCGAGATATACACCTTCAACCGCCAGGTCGTCACCGTTCCGCTGAACGAGGACGGCGAGGACGGCGGGACGGAGACCGGCGTCGGGCGCATCGCCAAACAGGAGATCGAACGGGAGATCCGCTCGGTCGCACACGGCCACGTCGACGTGGAACTGAAGGGTGACGACGGGGCGATCGTGTACGTCGACGAGGGCGACATCGGCACCGTGATCGGCAAGGGCGGCGGCCGCATAAGCGACATCGAGGGACGTCTCGGCATCGAGATCGACGTGCGGACCCACTCGGAGAAGCCGGGCGGTCGCGGCGCGGGCTCGGCCGGGGGCGATCCCGGCGGAAACGGCCGCGGCGGCGCGAGCGGGGGACCCGACGGACAGGTGGGCGAGGAGCGCGGCTCCGTCGTGCAGCCGGAGATCACCTCGAGACACGTCGTCCTCGACGTCGACGCCGGGGTCGGCGAGACGGTCGAGGTCCGCGCGAACGGCGAGTACCTCTTCACCGCCACCGTGGGACAGGGCGGCGAGGTGCAGGTGTCGCGCGGCTCGGCCATCGCCGAGGAGCTGGAGGACGCGATCGATCGGAAGCGGACGATCACCGTCGTCCCCGCCCGCTGACGCGATCGTCGTCGGTCGCCGCTGCGGCGTACCACGATCGTCGTATTCGGTCCTTCCCGAAAGATAACGCTTTTTTGGCGGTGGTCGGAAGGTCATGGCATGTCGAACGAGCTGAAACGCGGGTTGGAAGGCGTCCTCGTCGCGGAGTCGGAACTCAGTCACGTCGATGGGGAGGTCGGGAAGCTCGTCTACCGCGGGTACGACATCGAGGAGTTGGCACGCGGCGCGAGCTACGAGGAGGTGCTTCACCTGCTCTGGCACGGCTCGCTTCCGACGCGCGCGGAGCTCGATGACTTCCGGGCGGAGCTCGCCGCCGAGCGAGCCGTCGACGACGAGGTGCTCTCGACCGTCCGCACGCTCGCGGACGCCGGCGACCGACCGATGGCCGCGCTTCGCACCGCGGTCTCGATGCTCTCGGCGTACGACGGCGACGCCGAGGGGGAGGGCGTCCTCGCGGAGGGCGCACGGATCACGGCGAAGATACCCACCGTCCTGGCGGCCTTCGAGCGCGCCCGTCAGGGCGAAGCGGCCGTCGACCCCGACCCGGACCTCTCGCACGCGGGGAACTTCCTGTACATGCTCACCGGGACGGAGCCGGACGACGTGAGCGAGGAGACGTTCGACATGGCGTTGACGCTCCACGCCGACCACGGCCTCAACGCCTCGACGTTCACGGCGCTGGTGATCGGCTCGACGATGGCCGACGTCTACTCCAGCGTCACCGGCGGGATCGGCGCGCTCTCGGGATCGCTTCACGGCGGCGCGAACCAGGACGTCATGGAGATGCTCCACGAGGTCGACGCGTCCGGAAAGGATCCCGTCGAATGGGTGAGGGACGCGCGAGAGAACGACCGCCGGATCCCCGGGTTCGGCCACCGCGTGTACAAGGTGAAGGACCCGCGCGCGCGGATCCTCGAGGGGAAGCTTCGTGACCTCGCGGACTCCTCGGGCGACCGGAAGTGGCTGGAGTACACCACCGCCATCGAGTCGCATCTCGCCGACGAGGGGCTCGTCGAGAAGGGGATCGCCCCGAACGTCGACTTCTACTCCGGCTCCGTCTACGACGCGATGGGGATCCCGATGGACCTCTACACGCCCATCTTCGCGATGAGCCGCGTCGGCGGCTGGATCGCTCACGTCCACGAGTATCAGGCGGACAACCGGCTCATCCGGCCGCGGGCGCGGTACACCGGTCCCGAGGCGGCCGAGTTCGTGCCGATCGACGAGCGCTAGGTCGGCCGACGGTCGAAACGGCCGGATCGACCGCGGCGAACCGATCCTCCGCGGTGAGTCGGCTACGGCGAATCGACGACGGCGAATCGGTCGATCACGACGACCGGAGCGACTGCGACGACCCGAACCGCTGGCGGAGGTACTTCGTCAGGATCGGAAGGTCGTCGAGGTGGATCAGCTTCCGCATCGCCCGTTTGTCCCCGCGATTGACTGCCGCGAGCGTGTCCTCGTCGGTCCGTCGGAGGTCGCGCATGAGTCGGTCGTACCGCTCGTTCGGCGCGAGGTACAGGAGTTCGGTGAGCACCAGCCGCGAGTTCATCCGCGGGGCCACGTCGCGGTGCCAGAGCTGTTCGTAGATCGCGAGACTCTCGGCGTCGGTCGGGCGGCCGGCGTCGGTGAAACACCGGTCTATCGACATCGCCGCGGCGCGCGCGGACTTCATGCCCTTGTGGATCCCCTCGCCCCACAGCGGGTCAATGGTGGGAACCGTGTCACCGATGGCGAGGAAGCCGTCCGTGTGCATTCGTCCGGGTCGCTGGATGTGTGCCGACCCGCGGTGGACCTTCCCCTCCAGGCGCTCGGCGTCGGCGAAGCGCGGGTCGGACTCGAGCCACCCCTCGAGGTAGCCGTCGATCGTCTTGCCCTCCTCGCCGGCCTCACGGTGGCGGTCGTTCTGGATGTAACACAGCCCGACCTTCGCGCTCTCCTCGCCGGTGGCGAAGATCCACGAGTAGCCGCCGGGAGCGATGTCGTGGTCGAGCCGGAGCATCATCGCCCGCCGGAGGTCGGCGTACTCGGGGTGGTCCAGATCGACGTTCTCCATCTCGTACTCGATGCCGATCGCCTGGTTCTCGCGTTCGAGGTCGACCACGCCGAGCGCGCTCGCGATCGGCGCGGCCGGTCCGGTGGCGTCGACGACGACGTCGGCGTACACCTCCTCGTCCCCGGCGTACCTGACGCCCTCGATGACGCCGTCGTCGTCCAGGATGGGCCGGGACACCCGCGAATCGAAGCGATACTCCGCACCCTTCTCGCGACCGTCGGCGACGAGATACCGCTTGAAATCGGCGAACTCCAACACCGCGCCCGGCTGGTAGGACTCGTAGTAGTCGTTCGGCGACTCCAACACCACGTCGTCGGTGTAGGACATCACGACGTCGTCCGGGATCCCGAACGCGGACATCATCGAGGGGAACGTTCCCGCGGTCGACTTGTTGCTCTGCCGCGGGAACTCGGCTTCGGCCTCCGTCTCGAGAACGACGACGTCGTACCCGCGGGCGGCCAGATCGCGGGCACACTGTGCGCCCGCCGGCCCGGCACCCGCGATCGCGACGTCGTAACGGTCGGACATACCGCGTACATGCCGACCCGTGTAATTAGGTTTGCCGAAACGGGACGGGTTTCCGGGTGAACCCGCCGTCATCGGCCGTTTTTGACCGATCCGGGAGGACGGGATTCGAACGGTGAGGGTGATCGAGATTCGAACGTCGAACGGTACGACCGAAAGGGCGTAACAGGACGCCGCGACGCTCAGTAGAACTCGCGGACCAGGTCGGTCGCGTTCTCGGGGGCGCCGTCGGGAATGTCGGACATGTTCTCGTCGACGCCGTGCTGCTCGTGGTACGGCACCGACTCGTCGTCCCGATAGATGACGCCCTGGTACTCCTTGTCGGAGTCGAGGATGACGTCCTTGGCGGCGTCGTAGTCGGTCGGGTCGTGGTCCGCCTCCGCGAGGTCGACGAGCGAGTCGCGGAAGTAGTCGTAGGTGTCCACGTCGTTGAACGTCACGCACGGCGAGTAGACGTTCACGAAGCCGAAGCCGTCGTGTTCGACGGCCTGCTGAATGATCTCCTGGTGACGCAGGGCGTCCGAGGAGAACGACTGCGCGATGAACGTCGCGCCCGACGCGAGCGCGAGCGCGTGCGGGTTGACCGGGGGCTGTTTGGGGCCCTCGGGCGTCGTCGACGTCTCGAAGTCCTCGCGGGAGGTCGGCGACGCCTGGCCCTTGGTGAGCCCGTAGATGCGGTTGTCCATCACGACGTAGGTCATGTCGACGTTCCGGCGGACGGCGTGGACGAAGTGGCCCGCGCCGATGGAGTAGCCGTCGCCGTCGCCGCCGGCGACCATCACTTCGATGTCGGGACGCGCCATCTTGACGCCGGTTCCGACGGGAAGCGCCCGGCCGTGAACCCCGTGAAGCGCGTAGCTGTGCATGTACGTGCCGATCTTGCCCGAACAACCGATGCCGGCGACGACGAATGTGTTGTCGGGATCGTTGCCCGTCTCCGCGAGGGCCTTCATCATCCCGTTCATCGTCCCGAAGTCGCCACATCCCGGGCACCACGTCGGCTGCTTGTCGGATTTGAAGTCGGTGAATCGAACGTCTGAACTCATTGGGTGGCCTCCGTCCCCGTCTCCAGGGCCTCTCCGATCTCTCGTGCGAGCTCGTCGGCCTTGAACCGCACGCCGTCGTACTTGTTGATCCGGTCGACGCGCTCCAACACGTCGTGTTCGACGAGGTTCGCGAACTGTCCGGTCTCGTTACACTCCACGACGATCACGTTCTCGGCCGCGGCGACGGCGTCCGAGAGGTCCGGCCGCGGGAAGACGTACGGGACCGAGAGCACGCGGATGTCGACGTCGTCCGCCTCGAGCAGGTCGAGCGCCTCCGCGAGCGCGCCCTCGTTCGACCCCCACGTGATCACGAGGTTCTCGGCGTCGGCGTCGCCGAACTCCCGCGGACTCCAGTCCTCGCGTTCCCTCGCCGACTCCACCTTGCGGTTGCGCTTGTCGACCTGCTCGACGCGCATCTCCGTGTCCTCGGTTCGCCGGCCCTGCTCGTCGTGCTCGAGGCCGGTCGACATGTGTGCGCCGTCGACGGTCCCCGGGAACGCCCGCGGGGAGATGCCGTCATCGGTCAGCTCGTGCGGCATGAACCCGCCGCTCTCCGAGAGGTGCTCCTCGACCGACGCGTCGTCGACGACGAAGCCGCGGTCGACCTCCACCTCGTCCATGTCGAAGGTGTCCGGCGCGAACGTCTGTTCGGTGACCGCCATCGAGAGGTCCGCCGTGAGGTAGACGGGGAGCTGGTACTTCTCGGCGAGGTTGAACGCCTCGACCGTCTTCCAGAAGCACTCCGCGACGGTGGTGGGCGCGAGCACGAACCGCGGCACCTCGCCGTGGCCGCCGTACAGCATGTGGTTCAGGTCGCCCTGCTCCTGTTTCGTCGGCATCCCCGTGGAGGGACCCGACCGCATCACGTTACAGATGACGAGCGGGGTCTCCGAGGTGGCGACGAGCCCGAACGTCTCCGTCATCAGGTCGATCCCCGGCCCGGAGGTCGCCGTCATCGCGCGCGCGCCGCCGCGGGCGGCCCCGAGGGCCATGTTGATCGCCGACAGCTCGTCTTCCGCCTGAACGACGTGACCGCCGTACCGCTCGAGGCGGCCGGTGAGGTACGTCATCACGTCCGTCGCGGGCGTGATCGGGTACCCGGAGTAGAACCGGCAGCCGGCCGCGATGGCGCCCATGCCGATCGCCTCGTCGCCGTTGAGCAGGACGTAGTCCTCGTCCGTGGTCTCGAGGTCGTACTCGAAGTCGGCGTCGTACTCCTCGGCGACGTACGACTGCCCGGCGCGGGCCGCCTCCTTGTTGTTGTCGACGAGCTTCTGACCCTTGTCGCCGAAGCGCTTCTCGAGGGCGGAATCGAGGTTCTCGATGGGGAACTCCGCGACCTCACACGCCGCGCCGAGCGCGACGACGTTCCGCATGATCGCCCCGCCGGCCTCCTCGGCGAGCCGCTTGAGCGGCACGTCGATGCCGATCATGCCCTCGGGGATCTCGACGTTCTGCATCGTGGTTCGCTCGCCGTCGTAGATGATCACGGACCCCTCGTGGAGCTCCTCGAGGTTCTCCTCGATGGTCCGTGGAGTCAACGCGATGAGCACGTCGAGTCTGTCCACGACGCTCTGTACCTTGTCGACGGAGGTTCGCACCTTGTACGCGGTGTATCCGCCGCGGATCCGCGAAGCGAAGTCCTTCGACGTGAACACGTGTCGACCCGATCGAGACAGGGCCTGCGCGAAGATCTTGCCCGTCGAGTCGATGCCGTCGCCGGCCTCCCCGCCGACGGCCCAGTTGAAGTCCGCAGCCATTCTATGTCGACGGTTCACTCGGACTCATCAAAAGGCTTCTGGATGGCGGCATCCGGCGGTTATTCAACGTACGTCCTATTTTTCGCGAATATTGTCGCTTTATCGACCTCGGATGCCGGACGAACGCGTAGATGGTGGTCGATCGTCAACCGGATCCGTCGCTATCGACACCGACCGTCGGAGTCCGTTTCGACGTTCGTCGAACCCATCGACCCGACTCGGGCGAACCGGTCCCCCCGACGAGACGAGAACACGTTTGTGCGTCAGGGACCGACGGGGCGTATGGACGCGACAGTCACGGTGACGTCGGTCGAGGAGGTCGGGTCGGACACGTACGCGATCCGGTTCGATACGCCCGCCGGGTTCGACGCCGAGCCCGGCCAGTTCGTGAAGCTGGGGACGGAGATCGACGGCGAGTCAGTCTCGCGTTTCTACACCCTCTCCTCGCCGACGACCGAGGGAACCTTCGAGGTCACGGTCGGGATCGACGTCGAGGAGGGCGGCGACTTCTCGCGGTTCCTCGCCGACATCGGGGCCGGCGTCGAGATGTCGCTCTCGGGCCCCTTCGGCGACCAACACTACGACGGCGAGGGACGCGTCGTGGTCCTCGCCGGCGGCCCCGGCGTTGGACCGGCCGTCGCCATCGCCCGTCGCGCGCTCGACGACGGCGGGGAGGCGGCGGTCGTCTACCGCGACGACGACCCCGCCCACGGGGCCCGCCTCGACGACCTCCGCGATCGGGGGGCGTCGATCGAGACCCTCGACGGCGACGCGGAGCTGACGGCGGCGGTCGGGGACGCGCTGACCGGCGCGGACGACGAGGCCGTCTTCGTCTACGGCTTCGCCGGCTTCGTCGACGACGCCCGGGAGGCGATCGAGGCCGCCGGCGGCGACGCCGACGCCGCGAAGGTCGAGAACTTCGGATAGGGATCGACGGGAACCGGCACGCCTCGCCGGAGACGCGGAGCGAACCGCTTAATCCGCGGACGACGCTTCGGTCGGACGAACCACCGTGGGAACCGACACGACGATGGAGGCAGGTGAGGAGATCCCGGAGGACGAACGCGACGCGCTGGTGACGATCGCCGGCGGAGCCGTCGTCACGTCCGGCGCCTTCTCGACACAGCGGGGGCTGATGACCGCGACGGAGTTCGTCCTGGCCCGCGGGCTGGGACCGGCGACCTACGGCGTGTACGCGCTCGCGTGGCGGATCGCCCAGGTGCTCGTGCGGCTCGTTCCCTTCGGAAGCGTGCCGGCGCTCCAGCGGTTCGTTCCGGGTGCCGACGATCCGGCCTACCGGTCCCGGGTGGTCGGGCTGGCGTACGCGACGACCGCGACCGTGGGGCTGGCGATGGCGCTCGGCGTCTGGGTCGCCGCCCCGCGGGTGAACGACCTCACCGTAACGGATCCGGCGTTCCCGCCGACCATGCGGCTCTTCGGCGTCCTCGTCGGCCTGATCGGCCTCGTCACCGTCACCGGGGCGGTCTTCCGGGCGATCGGCTCGGCGCGGGGCGAGGTCCTGTTCAACAAGCTGCTCCGGCCGGCGGTCCGGCTCGTCGGCGCGGCCGGCGCGGTGGCGCTCGGCTACTCCGTCGTCGGCGTCGCCGGCGCGATAGTGGCGTGTACCGCGCTCCTCGTCGGCGTCGGCGTCCCCGTCTCGATGCGTGCGACGGGCATCACCCCGACCCTCCGTGGCGCGCGCCGCGAGGTCGGGCGGTTCTACGACCACGCCGCGCCGGTCGCGATGAGCAGCCTCGGGAAGGTGTTCCAGAACCGGATCGACGTGCTGCTCGTCGGGGCGCTCCTCACCGCGGTCGCCGCCGGGGTGTACAACGTCGTCCTCGTGTTGGTCTCGATCGCGTGGATCCCGCTTCTGTCCTTCAATCAGCTCCTCCCGCCGGTCGCCTCCGAGCTGTACGCGGACGACAGAATGGCGACGCTCAACGCGGTGTACTCGTCGGTAACCCGACTCATCGTCACCACGGTGCTCCCGGTGATCGCGACGCTCGCCGTGTACGGCGAGCCGCTCCTGGCGCTGTTCGGGGAGACGTACGTCCGCGGGTACCTCCCGCTCGTGGTCTACCTCGGCGGGGTGTTCGTCGGCAGCGCCGTCGGCGCGACGGGCTGGCTCCTCATGATGACGGACCACCAGTACGCGCGGATGGCGCTCGACTGGCTGCTCGCCGCGCTCAACGTCGGGCTGACCTACGCGTTCGTGCTCCGGTACGGGCTCGTGGGAGCCGCGCTCGGCACCTCGATAGCCATCGCCGTCCAGAACGGACTCCAAGTCCTGCTGCTCCGTCGGTTCGAGGGGTTGTGGCCGTTCGACCGGACGTTCCTCGTCCCGCTCTCGGCCGGAGTCGTCATGGGGGCCGTCATGCTGACCGTCCGGACCGCCGTCGACGGAGCGTCCGGCGCCGCGGCCGGGACGGTCGTCGGGCTCGTTGCCTACCTGCTCACCCTGCATGCGGTGGGTGTCGACCCACGGGACCGGTTCGTCGTCCGCGAGCTCGCCGCGCGATACCGGGAGGCGGTCCGCGACCGGGGGCTTCCGACGCGGCGGTGAGCCACGTTCGAACCTTGCCGGATCAGAGGAATAAATATACACCGTTCGCCCGAGACGTCCGATCGAGAGCCATGGCAGCTACCGGGAGTCCGATGTCGATCCTCCTCGTCGGCTCCGACGCCGACGCGGCCGGGAGCGTCGCGGCCGGACTCGAAGGCGAGGACGACCGGCTCCGGGTCGATCCGATCGCGGACGTCGACGGCACGATCGAGCGGGTCGCGAACGGGAGCGACGACGCGGTCGTCGCCGTGCTCGATCGGCCGGAGGAGGGCGGTCTCCGGCTCGTCGAGCGGCTTCGAGCCCGCGATCCGGAGCTTCCGGTCGTCCTCTACGCCGACGGGGGAACCGAGGACGCCGCCGCCGAGGCCCTCGCGGCGGGCGCGACCGACTACGTCCGAACGAGCCCCTCGATCGAGGGGTACGTCCTCCTCGCGCGTCGGGTCACGAGCGCGGTCGAGTCCGCCCGCGCGATACGCGAGGCGGAGCGTCGCCGGGACCGCCTCGAGCGGTTCGTCGAGGTCGTCTCACACGACCTCCGCAACCCGCTCAACGTGGCGCAGGGGCGACTGGACCTCGCCCGGGGCGAGTGCGACAGCGAGCACCTCGAGCCGGCGGCCGACGCGGTCGACCGAAGCCTGGCGCTCGTCGCCGACCTCCTGACGCTCGCCCGCGAGGGACGGACCGTCTCGAGGGTCGAGCGCGTCACCCTCGCGGACGCGGTCGAGGAGTCCTGGGCGAGCGTCGAGACGGGCGACGCGACGCTCGTCGTCGACCCCGAGGCCGATCGCGAGATCCGGGGACATCCGGGACGGACGAGACAGCTCCTCGAGAACCTGCTCGGAAACGCGGTACGGCACGGCGGGGACGGCGTGACCGTCCGCGTCGAGATCGTCGAGCCGATGTACACCACGACGCGGGCCGTCGACGGCGGTGGAGCCGGGTTCTACGTCGCCGACGACGGCCCGGGGATCCCGAAAAACGACCGCAAACGGGTGTTCGAGACCGGCTACACTACCGCCACCGACGGCACCGGGTTCGGGCTCAACATCGCGAAGGAGATCGCCGAGGCGCACGGGTGGGAGATACGGGCGACGGCGAGCCGCGAGGGCGGAACGCGGATCGAGGTCACCGGCGTCGACGTCGTCGGATGAGGGCGGACACGCCGGGATCGGGTCCTCACTCCTCCGAGAAGTAATCGACGAGCCGCTCGGCGGCCTCCAGCGACCGTGGGGTCACCATGGCGAACCGGATCCAGTCGTCGCGGGCGGTTCCGAACGTGTCGCCGGGCATCCCCGCGACGCCCGCCTCGTCGATCAGCCGTTTCACGTTCTCCATCGTCCCGGGGAAGCCGTCGAACCGCGCCAGCACGTAGAAACCGCCGTCGGGGCGCGCGTACTCCGCGCCGGCCGTGTCGAGCGCCTCGGTGAACGCGTCGATCCGATCGGCGAGCCGCTCGCGGGCCTCCGCGTAGTACGCCGGCTCCGTCGCCTCCAACGCGTGTGAGACCGCGTACTGGGCGGGTCGCGAACCCGCGACGTTCACGAGCATGTGTCGCGTCTTCGCCGCGTCGACGTGCTCGTCGGGAAGGATCGCGTAGCCGACGCGAAAGCCCGTGATCGCCATCGACTTCGAGAAGCCGCTCGTGACGATCACCCGATCGGAGCCGAGCGAGAGCGCCGACTCGAAGCTCCCGGTGTGGTCGAATCTGTCGTACACCTCGTCGGCGAGGACGAGCGCGTCGACCTCGGCGGCGATCTCGACGACCTCGCGTATCTTTCCGATATCGTAGACGGCCCCCGTGGGGTTGTTCGGCGTGTTGAGGACGACGAGCGTGGTCTCCTCGCTCGCCGCCTCGCGGATCGCGTCGACGTCGAGTCCGCCGTCGCGCTCGGTCGGAACGAGCGTCGGTTCGCCGCCGAGCAGCTCCGTCTTTCCGGGGTAGTACGGGTAGACTGGGTCCAAGAGCAGCGCCTCAGAGCCCGCGCCGCGCTCGAGCGCCCGGGCCATCCCGAGGTAGTTGGCCTCGCCCGTTCCGTTTGTGAGAATTATCCGATCGACGTCGATGCCCCGTCGGGCGGCGATCGCCTCGCGGAGGTCCAGGATCCCCTCGCTCGGCGGGTACTGGAACTCGGCGGGCGGCAGCTCCGCGTACGCCGCCAGCGCCTCGCGGAGCGCGGTCGGCGGCTCCCAGTCGGGGTTGCCGCTCACCATGTCGATGACGTCGCGGTCGGCCTCGATGCCGTACTTCATCACGTGAAAGAACTTCGGCTCCTCGTACTCCATGTCGGACCCAGGGGAGCGCCCCCCGTGGCTCTTTCGACGCTGGCAGAAGCGGGCGGGGGCGGCCGACAAGGGTCACGAACGGAGCACTGCGACCGACGACGACCACGACCGGGACACTGCGACCACGACCTGCGGCGATCCCGTCCCGCGATCCGTGCCTTTTCAGTGGATGCCGCGAGAGACCGGGGTATGAACAAACGCGGCCACGTGTTGAACGCGCTGCTTCTCGCCGTCGGGCTCGGCTTCGTACTGGAGCCGGGAGTCGACGTCGACACCGCCCGGAAGGTCGTCCAGATCACGGTTCCGATCGTGTTGGGGGCGCTGTTCCCCGACGTCGACACGGCCTTCGGGAAACACCGGAAGACGCTCCACAGCCTCCCGGTGCTCGCGGTCGTCCTCGCGTACCCGGTCGTCTTCGACAACCTCCACTTCGTCTGGGTCGGCGTGTTGACCCACTACGTCCTCGACCTGGTCGGCAGCCGCCGCGGGATCGCGCTCTTCCACCCGCTCTCGGACGAGGAGTTCTCGTTGCCGTTCGGCGTCACCACGAGCAGCAAGTACGCCGACCTGGTGACCGTGATCATCACCGCCCTCGAGATCGCGGCCTTCTGGGCGGTCACCACCTACGTCGTCTCGCTCGACGTGGACCTCTCGTCGGCGACCGCCGGGATCGGGATCTGACGCCGCCGATGCCTCTCACGGTTCGCTACTCGTAGACGGCAACGTCGTCGAACCGGCCCTCGTAGGCGACGTTGGAGGGGAGCGTCGGCGCCTCTCCGGAGAGGAAGAGTCGGTCCGCTTTCGCCCAGGTGTTCTCGTAGGCGAGATGGCCGAACTCGATGAGGCCGCGGAGCCGGTGGCCGAGGCCGCCACGGTGAACGACCGTCCGCGGGCGTCCCTCGCGGAACGCCTCGACGACCGCTTCGGCGTCGGGGAGGTCCCTCTCGAACGCGGTCCACGCCTCCCCGACCGTCGGCCGGAGGTGTGCGTACGAGGAGCCGAATCCGTGGAGGTCGAGGTCGTCCGCGATGTCGCGTGCGCGGTCGTTCTGGTGTGAGAGCAGCTTCGTGTTGTACGTCTCGACGGCGTGGACCCGAGAGTCGTGGGCCGCGAGTTCGGGTCGAGTGAGCGAGATGGTCGCGAACGAGGGGTGCGGAACGAGCACCGCGGCGTCCTGGCGTTCGAACTCCGCCATCGCTCCCTCGAACGTGATGTAGTCGGGAACGGGCTCGGAGAGACCGATCACGAGGAGGTGTCGACGGTTGCCCCAGTCGCCGGTGAACACCTCGCGTCCGGGGACCACGGTCAGATCGTCGTCGGAGAAGCGGGCCGCACGCTCGTGGACCGTCGGCAGTCGAGTGAAGTGAGGCGCGTACACGAGCGCGTCGATCCCGCGCTCCTTCGCGCGGGCGACGACGCGGTCGTCGAGGACCTTGACGTGGGCGTCGACGCGCGTCCGGGCTCGGCTCACGATCGGAGGTACGCGTAGCCGCCCAAAGACGTATCGTTCGCGGTCGACGATCGGTCTCGGACGACCGGCGGGCGACCGACGGACGCCCGCGGCCTCGGGGGAAACCGTTAATCCGCTCGGCGGGAACCGTGGAGTATGGTTCCCTGGGCGTGCGGCATCGACGGGTGTGACGCCGTCTTCGAGGACGTGGAGTCGGCCGTTCTCCACCAGACACGAGAACACCAGCGCCACGAGTGTAAGGTGTGCGGCACGATCGTCCCGGACGGCTACTTCGCGATCCGGCACGCGTTCGACGAGCACACCCGCGCGGAGTACGTCCGCGCGTACGACGCCGACTCCGCGGCGGTTCGTCGGCGCGAGCAGGTGAAACGCGAGATCGAGACCGAGGCGAACCTCCAGACCGTCGTGGATCGGCTCGACGAGTCGCCGTAGACGGATCTCCTTCTCACGCGGTCGTCGTTCCGCGACCGGACCGACGGGTACACAAGCGCGCCGCCGCCAGTGGCGAGCATGGACGACATCGACGTCGAGCCCGTCGACCGTGTCGACGACGAGGACGCCGCGGGCGACGCCGGGGCCGACGAGGACGCGAACGTGGAGGCGGTCGCGGGCGAGGACCTCCCTCGGGGCGTGGACGCGCCGGAGTACGTGCTGTACGGCGGAAAGGGCGGCGTGGGGAAGACGACGATGGCGGCCGCGACCGGGCTCTCCTCGGCGGCCGGCGGCGTCCCGACGCTCGTCGTCTCGACGGATCCGGCCCACTCGCTCTCGGACACCCTCGGGATCGACGTGCCCGCGGAGCCCGCGGTGGTCCACGAGGACGTGCCGCTTTACGCCGCCGAGATCGATCCCGACGCCGCGATGGAGGAGGGGATGTTCGGCGCGGACGGCGACCCGCTCGGCGGACTCGGCGAGATGGGCGAGGGGATGGGCGGCGCGGGCGACGGGAGCGGCGTCGGGGAGCAGGGTGGGGACGCCCCCGGGCTGCTCGGCGGGACGATGCCCGGCGCCGACGAGGCCGCGGCGATGCGGCAGCTACTGGAGTACCTCGACGATCCCCGGTTCGATCGGGTCGTCGTCGACACCGCGCCGACGGGACACACCCTCCGACTCCTTCAGCTGCCCGAGATCATGGACTCGATGATCGGCCGCGTGATGACGCTCCGCCAGCGGTTCTCCGGGATGATGGACGGGATCAAGGGGATGTTCGGCGGCGACGACGAGGAGGGGGACCCGAGCGCCGACCTGGAGGAGCTTCAGGCCCGGATCGAGCGCCTCCGGAACGTGTTACGCGATCCGGACCGGACCGATTTCCGCGTCGTCGCCATCCCCGAGGAGATGAGCGTGGTCGAATCCGAGCGACTCGTCGCCCGCCTCGACGAGTTCGAGATCCCGGTGAACACGCTCGTCGTCAATCGCGTGATGGAGCGGGTGAGCGACGTGGCCGACGTCGACCCCGAGTGGATCGTCGAGCCCGACCCCGAGCACTGCGAGTTCTGCGCGCGACGCTGGGACGTCCAGCAGGCCGCGCTCCGGGACGCGACCGACCTCTTCCGCGGCCGCGACGTGAAACGGGTGCCCCTCCTGGCGAAGGAGGTTCGTGGCGAGGCCGCGCTGCGGGTGGTCGCGGCGTGTCTCGACTGACTGACGACGGTGGAGGCGCCCCGAAACGCCTCACTCCCCGGAACCGCCCGACCGCGCGAGGAGGCCCTCGCGGACCCGCTCCGCGACGCCGGTGAGGTGTGCCTGTCCGAACGTCGCCACGAGGAGCGCGCCGACGGAGTTGTACATCAGGTCGAGGACGGTGTCGTCGAGGCCGTGTTGGGCGAGCGGCATGGTGATACCGGTCGCACCGGCGATCACGTCGAGCCCGAACTCGAACAGCTCCCAGACGACGCCGAACGCGAGAACGACGAGGAGGATGAAGACGAACGCGAAGCGGTCGGGGATCCGGATCTCGTCGCTGTGGAGGTCGACGGCGCGCAGCGTCGTGTATCCGACGCCGGCGACGAGCGAGGCCGAGAGTGAGTGGGTGAGGTGATCCCACCACGGGATCTGCGTGTAGAACCAGGCCGACCCGATGGCGTGGAGGAAGACGGCGCTCGTGATCCACAGCGCCAGCCAGGGGTCGAGCGGGACCTCGTAGTTGCGTTCGAGGGCGGCCGGAACGAACGTGATGAGCAGCGCGATCCCGCCGTTGGAGATGGCCTTCGGCGCGCCGGCGACGACCCCGTAGAGGACGATCCCGACAAGGACCGCCTGCATCGTCCGGGAGAGTCGCTTCTGGTTCCGGATCGACGGCCGCGGGAGCAGCGTCATCGGCGCACTACCCGCCGGAGCACGCGGCGGAGCCGCCGTCCGCGGCGCCGGAAGTAGACGTCGAAGAGGATCCCGGCGGCGAGCCCGGCGAGCGTCACGTAGATCCACTCGACCATCAGCGCCTCGTTCGTCGTGAGGTACGAGGTGCCGTAGCGACGGTCGAGGTTCCACCTGAGGATCGACCAGGCGGCGGCGGTGGCCAGCGTCGTCATCACGACGAGGACGACGGCGAACCAGTGGGTCACCCGCAGCGAGGAGAACATGTGGAGGTCGACCGTGATCACGAGCGCGAGCGCCGCGATCGCGAGGTAGACCGCGAAGACGCCCAGATCCCCGCCGAAGAGCGCACTGACCAACACCGGCAACAGCGCGATCGCGAGCAGCTCCCACGGGAGCATCGCTCGCGGGTCGCGCGCCGCAACCGCGGGGGCGACGACGACCGCGACGACGGCCGCGGTGAGAGCCATCGAGAGGAGGTCGAACTCGAGCAGACTCTCGAGGAACGTCCCGACGAGCACCGCGACCATCGCCCAGGCGATCAGCGCGTTCGTCCGCCCGCTCCGGAACAGCTGGTCGGCCCACTCCCCGTCGACCGCGTCCTCGACGAGTGACTCGATAGGCCCGGGTGATCCGTCGTCAGGTGCTCCCTCCGTCCCGTCCGGTCCACCGTCCGCCTCGTCCGGTTCCCCCTCCGTCCCGCCAGGTCCGGATCGGTCGACATCCATACGTCTCCTGTGTGCGGCATCGACTAATATGGGTCGCTCCGCCCGGACCGACCGCGGCGGGCTCGAGAGGGGAGGGGAGCGAACCCGAACGGACGGCCTTTTATTCACCACGCGTCTCCGACAGGTATGAACTGCCGGCGGTGTGGGACGCCCCTGGAGAAGCCCGGGGACTACTGTCTGACCTGTAACACCGCCAACAGCGACGCGGTCGTCGTGGCGTTCTCCGAAGCGCGTGCGGAGCTGACGATGCTCGAGGAGGACGACGTCGTCGGGCGGACGGCGATCACGACTCGCCCGGAGGACGACGAGGAGCTGAGCCACGTCCAGCTCCGCAACTTCGCCGGGCGCGTCGCCGACGAGATCCGCCGGAAGCGTCCCGAGACCGTGTACGCCGCCGGCGCTCGCGAACCCTTACGCGAGACGCGCGCACAGCTCCACCACGAGTTCTATCGCGTGCCGGACGGGGACGTCGACGACGTCGTCGACTGGGTACTCGACCGCCGCGGCGACCGCGCGCTGGCGGTGGTCGAGACGCCGCCGCGCGAGAAGATCGGCGGCTCCCACTCGACGCTAATCGGCGACCGGAAGGGTCGACGGGCGATCCGGACGGTGGCCGAACACCCGCACGTGAAGAAGGTCGTCCCCGGCCCGATCGACGCCGGCGGCACCGGCTCGCGGACGGGACTGCGCGCGAAGGCGACTCGCGCGGGCACGAACGGCAACGTCCGGCTCCTCCTCCGCGACGGCTCAAGCGTCCAGGAGAACCGGATCGTCACGACCGCGATGGACCGCGAGACCGGCGAGCGCGTCCGGGAGGACCTGAACGAGGCGTTGCGGGAGGCCGATCTGCAGGACGAGTGAGCTTCCGGGTCCGGCTCCGCCGTCGGTCCCGCTCTCAGTCGTCCGCCTCGGGCTCCGGAGCGGGCTCGGCCGCACAGCGGTTCGGGCCGAGTTCGAGGTCGGTCGCGGCGACCTCGTCCGGCGGCGATTCGACCCCGCGGTTGGCCGCGATCACGTCGCCGTAGTTCGGCGGCTTCTCCGGCAGTGTCGCCGTTATCTCCTCGACGAACGCCTCCAGGTCGCACCCGAGCAGGTCGATCCCGGTCCGGGCCGCGCCGACCGTCGTCGCCACCGGCTCGCCCGGAACCACGTTCCCGGTGGTGCCGTCGTTCGCGACCGAGAAGTGCCCTGGCAGCACGACGACGCCGTCCGGCTCCGCGAGCAGGGTGCCATGGAGCGAGTCGTAGAGCCGCTCCGCACCGCGTCTCGCGCCGGCCGTTGCCCGTTCGTCCGTCGTCTCATCGTTCCCGTCGCCGACGTCCCCGTCGTTCCCGTCGCCGACGTCCCCGTCATCTCCGTCGTTCCCCACTCCGCCGTCCCCGTCGTTGCCCTCGTTATCCTCCTCGCCCGCCGCGAACTGGAGCTCCGTCCGCCCGACTCTGTCGGTGAAGAGGGTGTCGCCCGTGAGGACGGCCGACCGGCCGACGAGGTAGCTCGCCATGTCGTCGGTGTGGCCGGGCGTCGCGAGCGCCTTCACGTCGATCCCGCCGACGTCGAGGGTCGCGTTGCGTTCCATCGGCTCGAACTCGTAGGCCACGTCGCGCATCTCGGCCGCCGCCGGGAGGAGATATGGAACCCCCAACTCGTCCGCGAGGGCACGGCCGCCGGAGAGGTGGTCGGCGTGGACGTGGGTGTCGAGCACGGCCGCGATCGACGCGTCGTGCTCGGCGGCCGCGGCCCGCCACTCCTCGCCGTGTCGGGAGACGTCGACGGCGACGGCGACTCTGGAGCCGTCGGAACCAGCGACGGAGACGCGGGAGTCGTCCTCGTTCTCGTCCCCGTATCCGCCCACGACGAGGTACCCCAGACACCCCTTCGCGCGGCGCTGGATCTGGACGACGTCGAGGGGCCCGTCGCCGGCGTCGGACAGCGGGACCGACGCGTGGTCGTAGACGGCCGACCAGCCGCGCATGCCGTCGTCGATGGCGTACACGTCGTCGTAGCCGGCGGCCGCGAGGTCGTCCGCGAGCGCGTGTGAGGACTTCCCCTTCGCGCAGACGGTCACGACCGCCTCCGTGGGTCCGATCCCGGTCGCCCTCTCGAACTCGTCGCGGTCGAACGTGTGGAACGGCTTGTAGACGTAGTTGATCGAGTCGGCGATCCGCCAGCCCTCGTAGCTCTCCGCGGGACGGGTGTCGACGACGGCGAAGGAGCGCTCTCCTCGTCGTGCCGCGTCGACCATGTCGCGGAACTCGTCGGCGGTGATCGTCTCGACCATGACGGAGTATTGATCCGGACGGACAAAAGCGCTGTTCCCGGTGACGAGCGAAACGAATGCATCGTGAAACCCCGAGGCGCGCTATGCCCCGAGGTCCCGTGACGGAACTCCCCGACGTCTCCGCCATGGTCCCGATGTTGGTCACACACCCAACGCTTATGGTGTTGGCTGCCGTCCCAACGCCGAGAGGGATGGCCCAGGAACCGTTCTTTCAGTACACGCACGTCGAATCCGGCCTCGTCGAGAACGTCGTGCTTCGGCCGACCGACGCCACCGAGACGTACCCCTCGGGCTGGAAGTACACGCTCCACCTGGGCACCCTCGACGATCTCACGCTCGTCCGGTACGACAACTCCCACGAGGACACGAAGGGCCACGAACATCACACCGCAGCCGGCGACGTCGACGACGTCGAGTTCCCGGGGATGGAGGACCGGCTCGTCGAGTTCTGGGCGAGTACGGACGAGTACTGGGACGCCGTCGGCGGCGATCCACCCCGGCCGTACTGACCGACCACCACCCGATCCACCGATTCACCCACCCATGACCACGCTTCACATCACCGTCGGCGACCGAGAACAGCTCCGCGGGGACGCACTCCAGTTCGTCAGGGACGTCGAGGCCGACGGTCTCGACGACCAGGAAGGAACGGCGACGCTCCAATTCGGGACGTACGACGACCTCATCGACAGCCTCACGCCGCTTCGCCTCGAACTCGTCCGGGCGATCGCGGAGAACGGTCCCGAGAGCATGCGCGAGGCGGCCCGCCTCGTCGATCGCGACGTGTCCGACGTCCACTCGGACCTCAAGCAGCTGGAAGTGCTGGGCATCCTCACGCTGGAGGAGGGCGGCCCGGGCGGCGCGATACGACCTCTCGTTCCGTTCGATCGGATCGAGGTACACGTCGACTACCCGCTCGTTGATGGGGACGATGCCGACGACGCACGCGCAAGTGCCTAGTCCGAGTCCGTCGTCACCCGCGCGCACGTCCGACCGATAGACAGTTTTTAGCGGATCGACACGGTGGAGGAGGCATGGTCGAGGCGTTCGCGGTCGCCAGCGGCAAGGGCGGCACCGGCAAGACGACGAGCACGCTCGCGCTCGGGATGGCGCTCGCCGAGGAGCACGACGTGACCGTCGTCGACGCCGACACCGGAATGGCGAACCTGCTGTTTCACACCGGGCTCGACGACGCGGCGGTCACCCTCCACGACCTCCTCGTCGAGGGGACCGCGACCGACGTCTCGGAGGCGACCTACGAGCGGTTCGGGCTCTCGGTCGTCCCCTGTGGCACCTCGCTCGCGGGCTTTTCGGCGGCCGACCCCGCGCGGCTCCGCACGGTCGTCGCGGAACTCGCGCGGGACACCGACGTCCTCCTTCTGGACTCGCCGGCCGCGTTGGGATCGAAGTCGGCGGTGCTGCCGATCGTGTTGGCCGACCGGGTCGTGGTCGTCGTCGAGCCGACGATCCCCGCGCTCTCGGACGGGCTGAAGGTCCAGGAGTACGCCCGCTCGTACGGCACCGAGACGGCCGGCGTGCTGCTCAACAAGGTCAGAGAGCCCGCCGCCGCGATCGCCGAGCAGGCGAGCCGACACTTCGGCGGGCCGGTGCTCGCCGAGGTGCCCGACAGCGACGTGGTCCGCGCGGCGCGGCGGGCGGGCAAGCCGCTCCTGGCGCACGCGCCCGACAGCGAGCCCGCGGAGCGGTACCGCGAGGCGGCCGCCCGTCTCGAGGTGCGCGACGGCGACGAGGACGCGGTGGCGGCGCGGTTCAAGAGCGCGGTCGTCCCCGACACCCCATGAGCGGGTCGACGGACGCGCCGGTTCTCGAGATCCCCCGCGGCGACCTCCTCCGCTCGCGGGTCGTCTCCGACGTCGGGACCACCCTGTCCGCCGCGCTCGAGCGGTCGTTGACGGGGTACGCGACGGTCGTTCCCCAGGAGACGCTGCTGCTCTCGGGCGACGCGCGCGGCGTGCTCACCTTCGAGGCGGGCGTTCCCGTGTTGGCGTACAACACCGTGACCGACAGCGGCGGTGCCGACGCGCTCGCCGAGCTTGCCGTACCCGGTCCGTATCGGGTGGAACTGTACGCGGTCGCACCCGAGGCGCTCCGGGCCGCCCACGACGAGGAGGCGCTCCGGGTCCCGCCCGCGGCGGCGGCGACGGAGCTCGCCGACGACCGCGACCTCGCCGAGCGAACGCGCGAGGCCGCGCCGGCCGACCGCCTAGCGGACGAGGACGGCGAGGAGGCCGACGCGGTCGCGGCGTTCCTCGCGGACGACGACCGGATCGCGGCGATCCGGGAGCAGGCGCGCAGCGAGGCGAGGGAACGGGCGAGCGAGTGGGGACTGGACGACGCGCTCGCTGACGACGATCCCGACACGCTCGCTGACGACGACCCCGATCCGCCGGAGCGGTTTTGACCTCGCCGAACCTACGTTCGCCATCACCGTATTCGGCCTCCTCCGACTGACCACGCCGCGGGACTTCGCCGACTGGTACGCCGCGAGCCGTGCGTACACCCGTCACGTCGCCGAGGGGATGGGCCTGCCCGGCGCGACCGAGGTCGACGGCGAGCACGTCGCGGACGCGCTGGCGACCGACCCGACCGACCTCTCGCCGGCGGCGGCACGGTCGGTGGCGACGACGCTGCTCGCGGACGGCGTCTTCTCGGAGCCCTACTGCGAGTGGATGCCGCTCTGGTACGAACTGGGCCTCCTCGCGCCGGTCAGGTACGGGGAGTGGCGGCTTCGGCGAGCGGCCCGCGAGGTGGCCGCCACCGCGGACGTGACCGCGACCGCCCCGCGATTCTCGCGGCCGCGGGACGTCGTCGTCGACGGGCGGCCCGCGCTCGACGGCGTCTCCGGGTTCCGCGAGCGGTTCCTCGCGGCGGCCGCGCTCCTCCATCTGGAGTGGTTCGTCCACGCCGCGCGCGCCGACGGGATCGACGTCCCGGGCGACCTCGTCGAACGGGCGCGTGAGGAGTCGTTGTCGTACTACGCCGGCGACCGCGACCGCCTCTCTCCGGAGATCCGACGGTTCCAGGAGCTGCTCTTCGCCGACGACGACTGGGTCGCGCGAGTGGACGCCGCCTACGGGCTCGACAGCCGGCTGTTCGGCCTCTGGGAGCGGCTCCTTCGGGACGAACGCCGGCGGCTCGCGGAGGCGTGACGGCGACAGGTGTTACAATACCCGTAACATGTGATCGATCCCGATATTCGAGCAGCAAGTAAGTATAGGTCGGACGGGAGCGTGAGGGGGGATACGGACCGTTCGTCGGTTCGTCACGCCCGCGACGAACTCGGCCCTCTCTCGTCCTCGAGCCGCCGGCGGAGCGTACTGCCGATCGGCTGTGTTCGATCTCGCGTCGGGACCACGCGTGTTCGATGGTCTTCGATGTGATCCGTCTCGATGTGATCCGTCACGGTGTATGCGATCCGTCGTTCTCGAGCCATGTCGGTCGGATCGACGCCGACAACTCGGTCTCGAGTAATCTTTTATTCGCGGGTGGTTCGTTCGGAAGATTCATACGGTGGGTCGTATATCCACCGAACATACGAATGGCAGTACTCTGGCTGGACGACGTCGACGCCGACGACATCGGGACCGTCGGCGGCAAGGGAGCTTCGCTGGGTGAACTCATCGGCGCGGGGCTGCCGGTTCCGCCGGGATTCGTCGTCACGGCGGGGACCTACCGTGAGTTCATCGAGGAGGCGGAGATCGACGAGGAGCTGTTCTCCGCCGTCGACGTGGATCCCGAGGACTCCGCGGCGCTCCGGGAGGCGGAGGCGACCGCCCGCGAGCTGATCACGGAGACCCCGTTCCCCGAGCCGGTCCGTGAGGGGATCTTGGAGAGCTACCGCGAGATGGGCGAGGACGGCGAGGAGGCGTTCGTCGCCGTCCGCTCCTCGGCGACCGCCGAGGACCTGCCAGACTCCTCGTTCGCCGGCCAGCAGGAGACGTTCCTCAACGTCCGAGAGGCCGACCTCCTCCGGCGCGTGAAGGAGTGCTGGGCGTCGCTTTTCACCCAGCGGGCGATCTACTACCGCCAACAGCGCGGCTTCCCCCACGAGGACGTCGACATCGCGGTCGTCGTCCAGCGGATGGTCGACGCCGAGAAGTCGGGCGTGCTGTTCACGAGCCACCCCTCGACCGGCGACCCACAGATGACGATCGAGGCCGCCTGGGGGCTCGGCGAGGCGGTCGTCTCGGGCACCGTCTCCCCGGACAACTACGTGTACGACCGCGGCCGCGGAGCCGTGGAGAACGTCACGATCGCCGATAAGAAGGTCGAGATGGTGAAGGATCCAGAGTCAGGCGAGACGGTCCAGCTCGAGGTCGGGGAGGACCGACGGAACGAGCGCGTCCTCTCGGACGCGGAGATCGAGGAGCTGGTCGGGCTCGGCGAACTCGTCGAGGACCACTACGGCACCCCCCAGGACGTCGAGTGGGCGATCTACGAGGGCGAGGTGTACATGCTCCAGTCGCGGCCGATCACCACGATCCGCGAGGAGGCCGGTGACGACGCGACTGCGGGAAGCGTCGATGCCTCGACCGGCGGGGCCGCGGCCGACGGGAACGGCGACGCAAGCGGCTCCGGGGCGGAGGACGGCGGAAACGGCGCGAACGACGACTCGGACGTCCTCGTCGACGGGCTCGGCGCGAGCCCCGGCGTCGTGTCGGGTACCGTCCGGATCGTGACGAAGCTCGACCACCTCGACCAGGTCCAGGAGGGCGACGTGCTCGTGACCGAGATGACGATGCCGGACATGGTGCCCGCGATGAAGCGCGCCGCGGGGATCGTGACCGACGAGGGAGGGATGACGAGCCACGCCGCGATCATCTCCCGCGAGCTCGGCGTTCCGGCGGTCGTCGGCACGGGCAACGGGACCCGCGTGCTGGAGGAGGGCGGAGGCGTCACGCTCGACGGCGACAAGGGAACCGTCCGTGCCGGAGCCGACGAGACGGCCGAGTCCGGCGAGGAGTTCGAGCCGGTCGAGGCCGCGCGGCCGGAGACGCCCGTCAAGCCGATGACCGCGACGGAGGTGAAGGTGAACGTCTCGATCCCGGAGGCCGGCGAGCGGGCGGCCGCAACCGGCGCGGACGGCGTCGGCCTGCTCCGGATCGAGCACATGGTGCTCTCGCTCGGGAAGACGCCGGAGAAGTACATCGCCGACCACGGCAAGCGGGCGTATCAGGACGAGCTCATCGAGGGCGTCCGGCGGGTCGCGGACGAGTTCTATCCGCGGCCGGTTCGGGTCCGGACGATCGACGCGCCGACCGACGAGTTCCGCGATCTCGAGGGCGGCGACGGCGAGCCGAACGAGCACAACCCGATGTTGGGCTGGCGGGGCGTCCGTCGGAGCCTCGACAAACCAGAGCCGTTCCGTCAGGAGCTCGCCGCGTTCGCGCGGCTCATCGACATGGGGTACGACAACCTCGAGGTGATGTTCCCACTGGTCAACGACGCCGCCGACCTCGAGGGCGTGAAACGCCACATGCGCGATGCGGGGATCGATCCCGAGACGCACCGGTGGGGCGTGATGATCGAGACGCCGGCGAGCGCGCTCCAGATCGACGAGCTCGCCGAGGCGGGGATCGACTTCGCCTCCTTCGGCACCAACGACCTGACCCAGTACACGCTCGCCGTCGACCGCAACAACGAACACGTCGCCGACCGATTCGACGAGCTCCACCCCGCCGTTCTCCGGCTCATCGGCGACACGATCGAGCGGTGTCGCGAACTCGGCGTCGACACCAGCATCTGCGGACAGGCCGGTTCGAAGTCCGAGATGGTCGATTTCCTCGTCGAGGAGGGCGTCTCCTCCATCTCCGCGAACATCGACGCGGTCCGGGACGTCCAACACGAGGTCAAACGGGTCGAACAGCGGTTGCTGCTCGATTCGGTGCGCTGAGATCGGTCGGGTCGGGATCCGTCCCTGGCGGTCGGTCGGAAGGGGCTGGCGGACCGACCGGAAGCGGCCGACGGACCGACCGGAGGGGGCGGCCGTCACCGGTTCCGAGCGAGCGGAACCAACATATTCACTATCGGCGGCGACGAACCCGGATCCATGAGCACGGACGACGTCTCTCGGCGCACGTTCATGCGGACCGCCGGCGGCACGGCTGCCGCCGTCGGCGGAGCCACGGCCGCGACGGGGACCGCCGCGGGACAGGAGGGAGGGAGCGAGGAACCGGACTGGCCGAGCGCCACGAACGGGAACGTGGGATCGTACCAGGACGCCCGCGGCGAAAGCGAGGTGACGGTCTCCGTCGGCGCCGGTGACCAGGGACTCGCGTTCGATCCGACGCAGCTGTGGGTCGACACGGGAACGACGATCACGTGGGAGTGGACCGGAAACGGCGGTGCCCACAACGTCCAGACCGTCGAGGACGGCGGGCCGGCCTCCCTCGACAGCGGCGACCCCGTCGACGAGGAGGGATACACCTACGAGTACGAGGTGACCGAGGAGGACGCCGGCATCACCCACTACCACTGCGTCCCTCACACCTCGGTCGGCATGCACGCCGGACTCGCGGTCGGCGAGGACGTCCCGACGGTGGACACGGGCGGCGGTGAAAGCAGCGCGGTGTTCGTCCCCGACAGCGCCCGTGCGCTCACCATCGCCACGTTCATCGCCATGGTGAGCACCCTGGGGCTCGCGTTCGTCTTCATGAAGTACGGCGGAACGATCGCCCCCGACGAGGCCTGAACCGCGACTCCGCACGCTCCCTTCTCCCGTCGCCGGTCTTCGGCCGTGCAGGTGCAACCTCAAGTCGCGCCGAGATCCCGGTAGACGTCGACGTATCGGTCGAGGATCGCGTCGCGGCCGTACGTCTCGAGCGCGGGATCGCTCGTTCGCCGCTCGAGGTCGCCGACGGCGACGATCGCGTCGGCCAGCTCGGCGGGGCTCGTGACGAGTTGCCCGCGCTCACGGCCCTCGACGAGTTCGTGGGCGCTCGAGTCGGCCTGGTACTCGACGAGCCCGACGCAGCCGCAGGCCAGCGCCCACAGCAGCTCCGTCGCGAACGTCTCCCAGCTCGCCGTCTGTGCGAAGACGTGGGTGCCTTTGAACACCGAGACGCGCTCGTCGAGCGGGAGCTCTCCGAGGAACGCCACCCGATCGTCGATCCGGAGGTCCTCGGCGGTCGATTCGATCCGAGCGCGCTCGGGACCGTCGCCGATCACGGCCGCGTTCCAGTCGCGCCCCCGGATCTCGGCCAACGCCAACAGGAACGTCTCGACGTTGGCGTGGCGGTCGAGCCGCCGTGAGTAGACGGCGTCGAAGCGGTCGTCCGGCTCCGTCTCGCGAACGAGATCGAGGTCGACGCTTTCCGGGATCACCCGAACCGTCGAGCCGTCAGCGCCGTGTTCGCGGATCCGCGTCTTCGTCGTGCGCGAGGGCGTCGAGACCGCGTCGGCGTCGCGCGCGAGCAGCCGATAGATCCGTCGCGAGTCCGCCGGGTGGTCGCGCCACCAGTCGACGAGGACCGGGGGGCCGCCGGCCCGGCCGGCGAGGGTCGTCCCGAGCGCCGGCGTCGGCGGGCTGTTGACCGCGTGGACGACGTCCGGGTCGAGCCGGCGGACGGCCGCCGGAACCCGCGCCGCGAACGTCGTCGGCGAGGGGTCGACGACGACGGACCGATACGTGACGTCGTCGGCCTCGAACGTCGACGCCTCGCCGCCCCACCAGCGGGCACACAGCCACGTCACGTCGTGGCCGCGGTCGGCGAGCCCCGTGGCGATCCGGTGCGTCCGGGAACGCGCCGGCGTGTCGCCGTGTTCGGGGCTGAAAAGCGAGACGAACGCGACGCGCATACGACGACCGGAGGACGGGGGCGAACAAAAAGACCCGCGATCCGCCCGGGAGGAAGCGTCGCGGCGCGTCCGGGGGACGTGAACTCCACCCGAAACGGTTTCTCCCCCGCGACGGAACGGGACGTATGCACCGATACGACGTCGAACGCTACCTCAACGTGCGGGGAGCGGGCGGCGCGGACCTGGGTCCCGACGGCCGACTCTCGTTTCTGCTCGACACCACCGGCACCTCGCAGGTGTGGTCGGTCGACGCCCCGCTCGCGTGGCCCGAACAACACACGTTCTTCGAGGATCGCGTCACGTTCGTCGACTCGTCGCCCGAGCGATCGGAGGCCGTCTTCGGCATGGACGAGGGCGGAAACGAGCGCGCACAGCTGTACCGGCTCGACTTCGAGACGGGAGCGATCACGGACCTCACGGCGCACCCCGACGCGAAACACCGGTGGGGCGGCTGGGCGAGCGACGGCGAGCGGTTCGCGTTCGCGTCGAACCGGCGCGAGGAGGCGGCCTTCGACGTCTACGTTCAGGACCGCGACGGCGTCGGCGACGACGCGGAGCTCGTCCACGAGGGCGACGGCTGGCTCTCCGTGGCCGGCTGGTCGCCCGACGACGACCGGCTGATCGTCCACGAGGCACACTCCTCGTTCGACCACGACCTGTACACCCTCGACTTCGACACGGGCGAGTTGACGCACCATACATCCCACGAGGGGGACGTCCGGTACGGGAGTCCCGAGTGGGGGCCGGACGGCGAGGCGATCTACCTCGTCACCGACCGCGAGACCGACACGCTCCGGCTCGAACGGCTCGACCTCGAGACCGGCGGTTTCGGCGTCGTCGTCGACGGCGACGAAAACGGTGACGGCGGTGGCGGCGAGGACGGCGATACGGGCGAAGGCGGCGATGGTGACGACGGGGGAAACGACGCGGACGAAAGCGGTCACGGGGACGAACGCGACCGCGAGGGCGACGACGAGAAGCCGCCGGCGGACGCCGACCCCGACGAGGGCAGCTGGAACGTCGATGGAGTCGCGATCCACGAGGAGTCCCGGCGGATCGTCTACTCGCGGAACGTCGACGGCTACACCGAGATCACGGTCGGCGAACTGGTCTCGCCCGACCGGATCGACGAGTTCCCCGCGCCCGAGTTGCCGAGGGGCGTCGCCGGCGGCGTGAGCTTCGGCCCCGACGGCGACCGGTTCGCGATCACCGCCACGGGCAGCACCGACAACGCGAACGTCCACGTCGTCGAGACGACCACGGGCGAGACGGCGCGCTGGACGAACGCCTCCACTGCGGGGATCCCCCGGGACACGTTCGTCGAGCCCGAACTCGTCCACTACCCCACCTTCGACGGCCGGGACATTCCCGCGTTCTTCTCGGTGCCGGAGACCGACGCGCCCGAGTCGGGCTATCCCGTCGTCGTGGACGTCCACGGCGGACCGGAGTCACAGCGACGACCCTCCTTCGGCGCGGTCAAACAGTACCTCGTGAACGGCGGCTACGCCGTCTTCGAGCCGAACGTCCGCGGCTCCTCGGGGTACGGGAAGGCGTACGCCGCGCTCGACGACGTCGAGAAGCGGATGGACTCGGTCGCGGACCTGCGGGCGGGCGTCGAGTGGCTCCACGATCACCCGGAGGTCGACCCCGACCGGATCGTCGCGATGGGCGGCTCCTACGGCGGGTTCATGGTGCTCGCGGCGCTGACGGAGTATCCGGAGCTGTGGGCCGCCGGCGTCGACGTCGTCGGCATCGCGAACTTCGTCACCTTCCTCGAGAACACCGGCGACTGGCGGCGCGAGCTGCGCGAGGCCGAGTACGGCTCGCTCGCCGAGGACCGGGAGTTCCTCGAGTCCATTTCGCCGATCAACAACGTCGAGTCGATCGAGTCGCCGCTCTTCGTCCTCCACGGCGCGAACGACCCGCGGGTGCCCGTCGGCGAGGCCGAGCGGATCGTCGAGGAGGCCCGCAAGCAGGACGTTCCGGTTCGCAAGCTGATCTTCGACGACGAGGGACACGGCTTCTCGAAGCTGGAGAACCGGATCGAGGCGTACCGCGCGATCGTCGAGTTCCTCGGGGAACACGTCTAGGGAGAAGACGACCGCGGTCCGAAACGACCTTACCCCGCGGGCCCGCCTCACCGGTATGGTCGAGAACGTCGTCTATCCCGCGTACTTCGACGTCGACCGCTCGCGGTCGGAGGGTCGCCGCGTCCCGACGGACCTCGCCGTCGAGGACCCGACCGTCGACGAGATCGCGAAGGCGGTCCAGCAGGTCGGCTACGACGCGGTGATCGAACGGGAGAAGACGTACTCTCGCGAGTACGAGCCCCGCGGCGCGGTGGTGGTGCGCGGCACCGACGACACCGCGAAGAACGACCTCGTACAGGCGATCGCCGCCTACATCGGGATCCTCCGCGAGTGACGATGCGTCGCGTCGGCACCGTCGTCAGAACCGCCCAGGGCCTCGCGATCGCCCGCGCCGATCCGGGAGAGGAACCGCCGGACATCGGTGCCGGCGTCGTCGACGAGTCCCTCTCGCGGGTCGGCCGCGTCGTCGACGTGTTCGGCCCGGTCTCACACCCGTACGTCGCCGTCACCCCCGACGACGGCGTCGCGCTCGCCGCGCTCGTCGGCGGACCGCTGTACGCCCGGTGAGAGGCGATCATCGGTAGAGAGCGATTCCCCCAGCCGCTCGGCCGTCGACACTCAGTGACTCGAGCGGTGGCGCGCGCCTGCGAGCGCCCGGAGGGCGCGAGTCAGCATGCGCGAGGGAGGGCGATACGACCCGTCAGCGGTTCCGGCGGGTCGTTGAGCCCGAGGCTGGGGAGGCGTGAGGTGCGGGGCTGTGCGGTGCGGGGTGGGATTCAAAGGGGCAGCCGCGAGGACGGCGCAGGCGACGTAAGGACCGCAGGGAAGGAGTGAAACGACTGACCGAGGACAGAAACGAGCGTGCGCCGTCCTCGCGGCTGGGGCTTTGGAGGTGTTCTCCGCGGTGGAATCGGTAACGCCATCCGTTCGCTGATCGCCGCCGACGCCACCCCGATCAGGCCGAGCCTTCCTCGACGATCTCGAAGTCGTCGATCGTCTTCATCGAGCGGACGAGCCGCTCGCACACGACGAGCTTCTCCGTGCGGTCCAGCCGGTCCCACGCCAGCTCCGGCGGCGGCGACTCCTCGAACGCCTGAAACCGCTCGAACACCCGCTCGTTGAGGAACCGCTCGAATGAGCCACAGTTCGGGCACGTCACCGAGAGGTGTGACGTGTCGAACTCCCGGCTCACGGTCTGTTCGAGACAGTTCAGACAGCGGTACCGCCGGCTTCGACTCATATTAGAACGAGGCGTCGAACGCGCTAATATCTGCGGTTGCCGGAGATCGGGTTCGAGTCGTCGAGTTCGACAGAAGGACGGACCGGAGGAGAGTCGCCGGCGCTAGAACGATCCCGACGCCGCGATGACGCCCTCGGCCGCGGCCTCGGCCGCCTCGATGACGGGACCGAAGCCAGGGAGGAGCAGCACGGTCGCGACCGCCGCGAAGACGACCGCCGCGTACAGCGCGGTCGGCCGCACGTCGATCGCGTCCAGCGCGCTCGGCGTCGCGGGGTCGTCGAGGAACATCGCCCGCACGACCCGACTGTAGTAGTACAGCGATATCACGCTGTTCACCGCGCCGAGGCCCGCGAGCCAGAGGAATCCGTTCTCGATGGCTCCCATGAACAGGAAGTACTTCGAGAAGAACCCGGCGAACGGCGGGAGCCCGGCGAGCGAGAACATGAACACGGCCATCGCCGTACACGCCACGGGGGCGCGCCGCGCGAGACCCGCGTAGTCCTCGAACGTCCGACCGATCCCCCACCGCTCGGCCAGCGCGACGAAGAGGAACGCGCCGGTGTTCATGAAGCCGTAGACGAGCAGGTGCGCCATCGCGGCGCCCATCACGGCCTCGTTACCGGCACTACCCGACGAGAGCGCCGCCAGTCCGATCAACGCGTAGCCCGCGTGGCCGATGGAGGAGTACGCCAGCATGCGCTTGACCTCCTCCTGAACGGCCGCCGCGAAGTTGCCGAGCGTCATCGTCACCGCCGCGACGACGGCGAACGCGAGCGCCCAGTCGATGCCGGCCGCGAGCGACGCCCCGAGCGGGAACGCCTCGGTGAACACGCGGAAGGCGACGACGAACCCGGCCGCCTTCGACGCCGACGAGAGGAACGCGCTCACCGGCGCGGGCGCGCCCTCGTACGCCTCCGGCGCCCAGAAGTGGAACGGCACGGAGGCCGTCTTGAACGCCACGCCGCCGACGATCATCACGATCCCGATGCCGGCGACGCCGGCGAGCGAGCCGAGCGATTCGATCCCGCTCGCGACCTCGCCGAAGATCAGCGATCCGGTCGCCGCGTACACCAACGAGATCCCGAACAGGAACACCGCCGACGACAGCGCGCCGACGAGGAAGTACTTCAGCCCCGCCTCGACGCTGCCGCGGTCCTTCTTCAGGAACGCCACCAGCGCGTACGACGGCAGCGACACCATCTCCAGGGCGACGAAGACGACCGCGAGCGAGTTCGCGACCGCCAGAAGCGCCATCCCCGTCGCGGCGAAGAGCGTCAGCGAGTAGAACGCCGCGGGGTTCGCGTGGTCGTGGAAGTAGTCGTGGGCGGCCACGACGACGAGCGCCGTCACCGACGCGAAGATCGCGGTGAAGAACAGCGCCAGCGTGTCCACCTTCACCGCGCCCTCGAGCAGCGTGATCGCCCCGCCGGTGTCGGCGTGACCCGTGCCGGCGACCACGAACCAGACGGTGACCGAAAGCGACGCGAGCGCGCCGAGCGCGCTCACGAGCGCCATCGACGTGTTCGACCGCTCGTTGGGACGGATCGTGTCGACCAACAGCAGCGCGAGCCCGGTGAGTCCGAGCAGCAGCGCGGGCGACAGCGCGGACCACGCCGGAAGCGCGTTAGACATCGACGCTCACCCCCTCGACCACGGGCATCGCGGCATCACGGATCATCTCGAAGAACAGGTCCGGCGCGACCCCGAGCACGACGATCGCCGCGAGCAGCACCGCGAGCGGCGCGACGTCGTGGAACGGAGCGCGACCGATCTCGTAGTCGGTCTCGAGCCGGAACGGCCCGAACAGCGTCTTCTGCATCGCCGACAGCAGGTAGCCGGCGACGATGACGATACCGAACATCGCGAGCGCCGTGAAGACGGGCGCGTACGGGAGCGACGGCGCGCCGAACGCGCCGACGAAGATGAAGAACTCCCCGGCGAAGCCGGCCATCAGGGGAAGCCCCATGTAGCCGAACGCGCCGGCGACGAGGATTCCCACGGTGACGGGCATCCGGTCGGCCATGCCGGCCATGTCGCCGACCATCCGGGTGTGGGTCGCGTTGTAGACGACGCCGACGGCCATGAACATCAGCCCCGAGATGAGGCCGTGTGCGACCATCTGGAACGTCGCGCCGCCGACGCCGTACTCCGTGAACACGACGAGCCCGAGGATGACGTAGCCCATCGACGAGACGGACGAGTACGCGACGATGCGCTTGAGGTCCTTCTGTGCGAGCGCCAACATCGCGCCGTAGATGACGCTGATCACGGCGATCGCCGCGATCGGGACCGCGAGCGCGGACGCCTGCTCGGGCAGCATCGTGAAGTTGAACCGGAGCAGCGCGTACGTCCCCATCTTCAGGAGGACGCCCGCCAGAAGCACCGAAACCGGCGTCGGCGCCTCGACGTGAGCGTCGGGAAGCCACGTGTGGAACGGGACGATCGGTACCTTCACCGCGAACCCGGCGAACGTCGCGAGGAACGCGACCATCGCGATCCGGCCGGGCGAGATGCCGAACCAGGTCTCGAGCCCGCCGTCCGCGATCGCCTGGGTGATCTCCGGAAGCGCCAGCGACCCGATCGAGTCGCCGAGCGCGAACGTCAGCGACATGAAGCCGATGAACATCAGCAGCGACGCCGCGTTCGTGTACACGAAGAACTTGATCGCGGCGTACTTCCGACGGGGACCGCCCCAGACCCCGATGAGGAAGTACATCGGGACGAGGACGGCCTCCCAGAAGACGAACCAGAGGAAGAAGTCGAGCGCGGTGAACACGCCCAGCAGGTTCGCCTCCATGAACAGCATCAGTCCGTAGAACTGGCTCTGACGGGTGTCGACGGGCGTCCACGCGCTGAGTATCGCGAGCGGAACGAGGAACGTCGTGAGCACGACGAGCGGCAGGCTGATCCCGTCGAGCCCGACGAACCACGACACCGTCCGGCCGCCGACCTCGACCCACTCGTACCGCGACTCGAAGGCGATCGTCCCGCCCGTGAGCGCGTTTCCGACCGCGTCGAACCGCGACCAGAGGTAGAGGCTCCCGACGAACGGGACCGTGCTCAACGCGAACGCGAGCCGACCCGCCCACGCGTTCGGCGCGAGCAGGACGAGGAGCGCGGCGAGGAACGTGAACCCGATGAGCGCCTCGAGTATCACAGGAACCACCCCCCGTTGACGCCGATCAGGACGAGCAGCGCGATCAGCCCCAGCGTGAGCATCGCGGCGTACTGGGAGACGAGCCCGGTCTGTATCCGGCGGACGCGGCTCCCGCCGGCGAGACTCACCGAGGAGACGCCGTTGACCACGCCGTCGATGATCCCCTGGTCGAAGGTGTCCGCGCCGCCAGCGATGTCTTCGGTCCGATACGCGATCCAGACTTGGAGTTCGTCGAGGTAGTAGTTGTTGTACAACACGTCCTTGATCCCGCCGAGTTTCGCCGTGTGTTCCGTCGGCGACGCGACGTTATAGAGCCGCCACGCGAGGCCGAGGCCGGCGAGGGCCAGCCCGAGCGAGACCGCCGCGCCGACGAGCACGGTCGGGACCTCCCCGCCGGCGATGTATCCGCTGCTGTACGGACCCAGATCCGCGTAGTGGTGTGAGGAGAGCCCGTCGATGCCGCCCCACTCGTTGTCGAGCCAGCGGTGGAGGTAGTCGATCCCCTCCAGTCCGAGGACCTTCTGGACCGGCACCATGTTGATGAACCCGGTGACGACCGCGAGCGATCCGAGCACCGTCAGCGGTCCCTTCACGTTCCAACGGACCGGTTCGGGGTCGGCCGCCAGGTCGGTCCGCGGCTCGCCGTGGAAGGTCAGGAACACCATCCGGAAGGTGTAGAACGCGGTGACCGGCACCGCGAGAAGCCCCATGACGTATCCGCCGAGAAGCAGCGGCTCGTTCAGGCCGTGGACGAGCGCCTCGTAGAGGATCTCGTCCTTCGACCAGAAGCCCGCGAACGGGAAGATTCCCGCGAGCGCCAGCGAGCCGGCGAGGAAGGTGTAGTAGGTGACGGGCATTCTCGCTTTCAGCCCGCCCATGTCCCACATGTCCTCGTTGTGGTGCATCGCGATGATGACCGATCCGGCACCGAGGAACAGGAGCGCCTTGAAGAAGGCGTGGGTCGTCAGGTGGAAGACCGCGGCCACGTACCCGCCCGCGCCGAGCGCGAGCATCATGTATCCGTACTGCGAGATGGTCGAGTACGCGAGCACCTGCTTCAGCTCGTCCTTCACCACGCCCATCGTCGCCGCGAACAGCGCGGTGAAGCCGCCGATGAAGGCGATGACCGCGAGCGTCGTCGGCGTCAGCGCGTAGAAGCCGTACATCCGCGCGACGAGGTAGACGCCCGCCGCGACCATCGTCGCCGCGTGAATGAGCGCGGAGACGGGCGTCGGACCCTCCATCGCGTCGGGCAGCCAGGTGTGAAGCGGGAACTGCGCGGACTTCCCGACGACGCCGCCGAGCACGAGCAGGCCGACGACCGTGAACCACGTCATGACGTCGAGCCCGCCGGGCGTCCAGACCGCTTGGTCGCCCGCGAGCGCCGCCTCGGCGAGTGCGGGGAACGACCCCTCGCCCGCGAACGCGGCCGTCCCGAACGTCGCGAACACGGCGACGACGCCGACCAGGAAGAAGTAGTCGCCGAATCGGGTGACGAGGAAGGCCTTCTTCGCCGCCGACGGCGGCCCGGGCTCGCGGAAGTGGAACCCGATGAGCAGGTACGAACAGAGCCCGACCAGCTCGAAGAACATGAACGCCATGAGCAGGTTGTCGGCGACGACGAACCCGAGCATCGAGGCGGTGAAGAGCCCGAGACCGGCGTAGTAGCGCGGGAGCCCCGTCTCGCCCTCGTCGTTCATGTAGCCGAGCGAGAAGACGTGGACCAGGAGCGCGACGAGCGTCACGATGACGAGCATGAGCGCCGACAGCGGGTCGACGAGCGCGCCGAACGTGAGCTCGAACTGGTCGCCGGCCGCCCACGTGTACAGCGTCTCGTCGTAGGCGCGGCCGCCGGCGACGGTCGCGGCGATCCACAGCGACAGCAGGAACGAGCCCGCCGTCGCCGCTATCCCGCCGAAGGCACCGCCCTTCGGGAGGTACTTCCCCGCCCCGAGCGCGACCAGGAACGAGAAGAACGGTAACAACACGACGGCCGGAACGTAGGCGAATGCGTCCACCATCTTACCACCTCATCTCCGTCGGAACGGTCACGTCGATGTCTCCGAAGTTGCGGTACAACACGAGGATGATCCCGATCCCGATCGCGACCTCCGCGGCCGCCAACGCGATCACGAACAGCGCGAACACCTGGCCGGTGAGGTCGCCGTAGTACAGCGAGAACGCGACGAAGTTGATGTTCGCCGCGTTCATCATGAGCTCGACGCTCATGAGGAAGTACAGCGCGTCGCTCCGGGTGAGGATCCCGAACAGGCCGATACAGAAGACCCCGGCCGCCAGGAGGAGGTACCACTGCGGCGGGATGGACGCTGCCACGGCGGCCATCACCGCTCACCCCCGTCGCGTCCGCCGTCGGTGAGCGCCTCGCCGATCGCCGCGCTCACGGAGCCGCCGTCCTCGCGGCGCGCGAGGTAGATCGCCCCGTCGACGGCGACGTCGAGCGCGACCGCGACGATCAGGAACGCGGCGAGGAAGCCCTCCGCGGGGATCGTCGCCGCCTCGCCCAGGTTGAACAGGGCGTACCCCACGTTGTGGACGATCGACTCGCCCTCCGGGAAGCCGGCCGCCTCCTCGAAGCTCGCAGAGAGGAACGTCACGGCCATCACCGCGAACAGCACGCCGACCGCGATCGCGGGCAGGATCCGGTTTCCGCCGGATTCGTCAGTCATCCGCTACTCACCTCCACGTCGTCCGTTCTATCCGATCGCGTGAGCATCACGGCGAACGTGACGAGTATCAGAACCCCGCCCACGTAGACGAGGATCTGCATGGCGGCGATGAACTCCGCCTGTAACATCACGTAGTGCACCGCGACGCTCGTCAGGGCACCGCCCAGAAGCAACGCGGCGTGAAACACGTCGCGCGCCAGGACGACCCCCAGGCTGAACGCCAGCGTGACCGCGGCGAACAGCGCGAACGCGATGGTGTCGTAAACCATTGTGTAACCCTCCAATCAGTGTCCCTTTGAAGATTTCGAGATACGCCCGTTACTGGTAGTCGACCTCGCCGTCTCCCTCCCCGATCCACGCGCCGCGATCGGGGTTCCGGGACTCCAGCGGGTCGATTCCCTTGTACCACGGGACGTTCTTGAGCTGTTCCTTGTTGTAGACGAACTCGTCCTTCGAGTCCGCGGTGAACTCGAAGTTCTGCGTCAGCAGGATGGCGTCGACGGGACAGACCTCCTCGCACAGCCGGCAGTAGATACACTGCCCGATGTGGAGGTTGTACTGCTCGCCGTTGCGCTGGTCGTCCTGAACGATCTGGATCGTGTCGTTCGGACAGACGTTCTCACACTGTCGACACCAGATACACCGCTCCTGGCTGAACTTGTGGACCCCGCGGAACCGCGGGCTCACGTCGGGTGCGTCCTCCGGGTATTCCACCGTGAACGTCGACCCGTCCAGTGCGTGTTTCATCGTCGTCGCCATCGATTTCATGAGTCCGATCATATCAGGCGATCACCCCCACGATTACGGCCGTGAGCACCAGGTTCGCGAACGACAGCACCAGCATTCCCTTCCAGCCGATCTCGATCAGCTGGTCGATCCGGACGCGCGGCAGCGCCGAGCGCGCCCACTGCGTGAACAGGAAGAAGCCCCAGATCTTCACCACGAACCAGAGGAATCCGATGCTCTCCGGTCCGGGACCGGACGCCCCGCCGAGGAACGTCACGGCGAGGATCGCCCCGCCGAGGAAGACGTGGACGAACTCCCCCAGGTAGAACAACACGAAGTACGCGGAGGAGTACTCCGTCTGATATCCCGCGACGATCTCCGTCGGCGCCTCCGGGATGTCGAACGGGTTCCGGCCGATCTCCGCCATGTTCGCCGTGAGGAACAGCACGAAGGCGAACGGGTTCACGAAGGCGTACCACGTCGGCACGTCGAAGCCGCCGACGCTGAACAGGACGTCGGTCTGTGCGGCGACGATGCCGCTGGTCTGGAGCGTCCCCGCGAAGACCACGACGGACATCGCGGTCACGATGAGCGGGATCTCGTAGGCGAGGTTCTGTGCCACCGCCCGCAGTCCGCCCAGCATGGAGTACTTGTTGTTCGACGCGTAGCCCGCCATCACCAGCGACACGGACGCGATGGAGGCGAACGCGAACACCAGCGCCAGTCCGACCTCGGGGTCGGCGATCTGGAGGTTGATCGGGCCGAGCCGACCCATCGGAATGACGGCGAAGCCGAGCAGCGCCGACGCGGGCAACACGATCGGTGCGAGGTCCCACGTCGGGCGGTCGACGCCCTCGGGGACGATGAGCTCCTTCGCGAGCAACTGGACCGCCGCAGCCGGGATGATGAGCAGTCCGAACGGACCGATCCGGTTGACGGCGATCCGATCGGTGAACGCGGCCGTGATCTTCCGTTTCGCCCACGGCCCGGCGACGCCGGTGAACGCGAGCACGATGTTCCCGACGACCGCGGCCGCGACGAGCGATCCGACCACGTCGCCGAGGACGCCGGACAGCCCGAGCGTCTCCGAGACGAACTCGGGGAACAGCTGTACCGTCCCCATCAGCGGTCCACCTCCCCGAGCACGATGTCGAGGCTCCCCAGCGCGGCGATCACGTCGGGGATGTACTCGCCGTTGGCCATCTCGGGAAGCGTCTGGAGGTTCGAGAAGCACGGCGAGCGGATCTTGAAGCGGGCGGGTTTGTCGGTGCCGTCGGCGCGCATGTAGATGCCGAGTTCTCCCTTGGCGGCCTCGACGGCGCGGTAGATCTCGGTG
>NZ_RDQE01000005.1:192520-278874 GCF_003697845.1 Halobellus captivus
CGCCTGGATGTTCCGCTCCTCCTCGGGCCAGTCCTCGAGCAGGTCGACACACTGCTCGATGATCTTCGCGGACTCCTCGACCTCGCGCATCCGGACGAGCAGCCGGGAGTAGTTGTCACAGCCGTCCTCGGTCACGACGTCCCAGTCCAGCTCGTCGTAGTAGCCGTACGGGTCGTCCCGACGCAGGTCGTAGTCCACGCCCGACCCGCGAAGTACGGGGCCGGTCGCGCCGTACTCCTTGGCGACCTCCGGCGGCAGGATACCCGTGTCGATGGTCCGCATCTGGAAGATCTCGTTTTCGGTGACCAGGTCGTGGTACTCCTCGACGGAGCCGGGCAGCTGGTCGAGGAAGTCACGCGTCTTCGAGAAGAACTCCTGACGGGGCTTAGGCAGGTCCCAGACGACGCCGCCGAGCCGGAAGTAGTTGAACATCAGCCGCTGGCCCGTCAGGTCCTCCAGCAGGTCCTGAACGCGCTCGCGGTCGTTGATCGCGTACATGAACGTCGCGGTGAAGTCGCCGTTCACGTCGAGCGCGAACGTCGCCAGCGCGAGCATGTGCGCCGCGATGCGACACATCTCCGCGCCCATCGTTCGGATGACCTGCGCGTACTCGGGGACCTCGATGTCGGCGAGGTCCTCCGCCGCACGCGCGTACGCCCACTCGTTGAGCAGGCCCGCCGAGATGTAGTCCCAGCGGTCGGGGTAGGGCATGATCTGGTGGCGGTAGGTGCCCGACTGGGCCATCTGCTCCTCACAGCGGTGGAGGTAACCGATGTCCGGCTCCACGTCGATCACCTGTTCGCCGTCGAGGATCGTCTTCAGGTGGAGGACGCCGTGGGTCGCCGGGTGGTGCGGTCCGATGTTGAGGAACATCGTGTCCGACTCGGCGTCACGATGGTGGTCCTCGAGCGGGTTCGCGTGCTCCGGCAGCGTGGCGATCTGCGGGCGGTCCCTGTCGTAGTCCATCGACAGCGGGTGGCCCTGCCACGTTTCGGGTAGGAGGATCCGCCGGAGGTCGGGGTGGTCGTCGTACTCGATCCCGATCAGGTCGTACGCCTCCCGCTCGTGCCAGTCCGCCGTCCGAAAGACGGCCTCGCCCGACTCCGAGACCGGACGGTCCTTGTCCGCGGGGACGACGACGCTGACCTCCCGGGTCGGGTCGTCGAACTTCTTCAGGTGGTAGATCGACTCGTATCGGTTCTCGTACTCCTGAGCGGTGACGAGCGAGAGGTGGTCGTAGCCCGCCTCGGATTTCAGGGTCGAGAGCGTCTCCTGGACCGCGTCCGGCCGGATCACGAACCCGGGCGCGTTCAGGTGGTCGTCGCGGTCGATGACGAGGTCGCCGAGCAGCGCCTCCAACTCGTCGGGGGTGCGCTCGGGGACGCCGTCCGTCTCTGTGGTGTCTGGTGCTTCGAGGCTCATGGTGAATCGGCGAAGTTGTACCGCATGACGAGTTCGTCCTCGTCGATCTGGTCGGCGAGTTTTTCGACGAGCTCGTCCTTCTCGAGGTCGGAGAACTCCTCGAGCTCGTACGGCTTCACCGTCACGGGGGCGGCCTCGCCGTTCGCGATTCGCTCCTGGAGCTTGACGACCCCGTAGACGAGGGCCTCCGGACGCGGCGGGCAGCCGGGGACGTGGATGTCGATGGGAATGACCTCCTCCGCGCCCTTGATCACGTTGTACCCCTCCTGGAACGGCCCGCCGGAGATGGTACACGATCCCATCCCGACGACGAACTTCGGCTCCGGCATCTGGTCGTAGACGCGTTTCATCCGCGGGGCGAACTTCGAGACGATGGTCCCGGGGACGATCATCACGTCCGCCTGCCGCGGCGACGCACGGGGGACCCCGCTGCCGAAGCGGTCGAGGTCGTGTTTCACCGCGTACGTGTGCATCATCTCGATGCTACAGCAGGCGATCCCGAACTGCAGCATGAACATCGAGGAGCCGCGACACCAGTTCAGGAACTTGTCGAACTTGGTGAGGATGAACGGGGAGGAACCGAACGCCTCCCGGAGCCGGGAGTTGAACCGGTCTCCCTGGCCCTCCATGCGGCTGTCGCGGGTCTCGGTTACCACGCGCGATTCGTCGGTAATGAACGGTTGGTCGCTGCTCATGTGTTGAGGTCACGCTCCGTCTTCCTGCTGGCCGCACGGGAACTCCGGGCCCACTCGACCGCCCCGGTCCGCCACGCCCAGCCGAGTCCGATCGCGAGGATCCCGACGAAGGCCAACATCGGCCACAGCAGGTCGATCATGGGGACACCCGCCTCGATCGCCGGACGGTAGATGACGGCCCACGGGAACAGCAACACGGTCTCGATGTCGAAGACGACGAACAACAGCGCGACCATGTAATACTGGATGTTGAACCGGATCCGCGTCCCGCCCGTCGGGGTCTCGCCGGACTCGTAGGTAGTACTTTTACCGGTCTCAGGCACGCTCGGGCGAAGTAACGCCGAAACCGTCATCATCCCGATCGGGATGAGGAGGCCGACGGCCGCCAAGGCGCCGATCGCTATCCAATCACTCATATAGGTCTCCGTAACGTCCTGGGGTTTGAACCGCCCCCTCATAAGCGTTGAGACTCGTGCGCGCGGGCGCTCCGAAGCCGGTATCAAGGTGCCTACCTCCGACCGCCATCCGGACGAGGGCCCTCGTCGGATTCCCGACCGCGGGCGCGGTCCGAGCTACGTCGACGTCGTCCGTCGGGGCAGGAACAGACAACAGCCGGCGGCGACGAGGGCGAGCCCCGACGACAGGAGGAACACCTCGTCGAAGAAGCCGGCGTCCGCGAGGGCGCCGGCGACGACCGGGCTCCCCGCGCCGATACCCATGTATCCGGTCCGGAGCACGCCGAGTCCGGACCCACGGACGGCCGGCGGGAGTGCGGACGTGAGATATGAGAGCGTCGCCGTCGAGTAGCCGAGCAGGCCGCTGAGTCCGAGCGTCAGAACTGCCAGTCCGGGGAGCGATGCCACGGAGGGGAGAACCGCGAGCGAGACGGTCGCGACCGCCAACACGACGGGCAGCGTCCGCCGCGCGCCGTACAGGTCGTACGCGCGGCCGGTCACGGGCTTGACCGCGACGCCCATGGCGAAGAAGCCCCCGAACAGCAGCGTCGCCGTCGTCGGCGCGAGCCCCTTCACGTCGATCAGGTACGTGGGATAGAAGCCGGTGAACGCCTGCCAGGCACAGTAGGCGAGCGTCTGGATCGCCGTCACGACGATCACGGGCCGGCTTCGGAGCGCGCCGGCGACGGTTCGACCCGTCTCGACCGCGCGCCGCAGGGGTGCAGTTCCGTCCGGATCGGCGGTTCCGGATCCGCCGTTCGGCTTCGGGAGGGTCACGAACAGGGCGACCGCCGCGATCAGGAACCCCGGGATCGCGAACGCGAACCCGAACTGCCAGGCGAACGTGACGGCGAGGAAGCCGGCGAACGGCGGGAGCACGGTGTTCCCGAGGTCGCCGGCGGCCATCGTGATCCCGATCGCGGTTCCGTCGTTGTCGGGATAGACCGCCGACAGAATGGTGAACCGGGACACCCCGTACAGCGCCGTGCTCAGGCCGAAAAGCGCCGTCGCGGCGAACAACAGCTCGACGACGCCGGCGACGACGACCAACCCCAGTACGGCCCCGGAGACGAGCGTGCTCGCCACGAGCACCGCCCGCTCGCCGAACCGGTCGGAGAGGACCCCGCCCGGAAGCTGTCCGACCGCGTACGCCAGCCACAACACGGTGAGCAGGAGCCCGGCCGTCGAGAGAGAGATCCCGTACGCGGTCCGGAGGTGCGGGATCACCGCCGGATAGACGAGCCGAACGCCGAGCGAGAGGAACCACCCGCCCGCGACGGCGATCAGGACCGGCGTCCGCGGGTCGCCACGGAGCCCGTCGACGCCCGTCACGACCCGCCGAACGATCGGTCTCACTGTCACTCGGGCGTGGTTGTCGTGGCGGTCATAAACCACGTCGGATCCCGGGGAAGCCGGCCGGATCCCGGGGAAGTTGATCGAGTCCTGTGGAAGCCGGCCGGATCCCGAAAATCCCGGCCGGATCCGGTCGTCACTCCCCGTGTTTCTCGCGGAACCCCGCGATCCCCAGGTCGTGGAGGTCGGCGGAGACGTCGGCGACGCCGCCCTTGAGGTCCTCGTGGTACGCCACCAGCCGCTCCTCGATCTCGTCGTGTTCGCGCGCCAGCACCTGTGCGGCCGACAGTCCGGCGTTGAACGACTTGCCGGCGTCGACGGCGACGATCGGCGCGCCGGTCGGCATCCCGATCACGGAGTCCACGGATTTCTCCTGGACCGGAACCCCGATCACGGGGATCGGATACGCGAGCGACGCGGTCATGTTCGGGAGGTCCGCCGACTTCCCGCCCGCGCCGGCGACGATGACGTCCAGCCCGCGGTCCGCCGCGGTCTCGCCGTACGCGTACATGAGTTCGGGGGTGCGGTGTGCGGAGACGACGTAGCTCTCGAAGGTGAACCGCGCCTCCGGCGGCTCCGCGAAGTCGGTCTGCTCGGCGAATCCGAGCTCCGAGAGCGCGTCGTAGGCGCCCTCCATCGTCGGGAGGTCCGAGTCAGAACCCATGATTATCCCCACGTCGGGGGTCGTCTCCGGGTCGGCGTCGGCCGCCGCTTCCGTCTCGAGCCGGTCGATGAGGTCCTGGACCGTGGGCATGGATCCGGGATCGACCGGCGGGCTGTAAGTCGTTGCGGCTTCGTCCCGCGAACGGTCGAGACGTCTCCGGTCACCACGACCCGAGGCCACCGACTGCCGCGGCCCGGAGGACCGTGACCAGCGGCGACCGACGGCCACGTCCCGAGGCGATGGTTTATGACCCGGGCGCTACCTGTCACGGGTATGACCGAGCAGGAGACGATCCACGTCGCGGACGTCAGCGAGGGGATCGGCGGCGACGCGACGGCGGAACCGGGGTCGCCGGTGGAGCTTCCGGTGGTCGACGTGCTCACCGGCCGCTCGTTTATCACCGGCAAGAGCGGGTCCGGGAAGAGCAACACCGCGAGCGTCGTGATCGAGAACCTGTTATCCAACGGTTTCCCGGTCATGATCGTCGACACGGACGGTGAATATTACGGCCTGAAGGAGGAGTACGAGATCCTCCACGCCGGCGCCGACGACGAGTGCGACATCGTCGTCTCCCCGGAACACGCCGAGAAGCTTGCGAACCTCGCGTTGGAACAGAACGTCCCGATCATCCTCGACGTCTCCGGCTACCTCGAGGAGGACGTGGCCAACGAGCTGCTCCTGGAGGTCGTCAAGCAGCTGTTCGCCAAGGAGAAGCGCCTGAAGAAGCCCTTCCTGCTCGTCGTCGAGGAGTGTCACGAGTACATCCCGGAGGGCGGCGGGATGGACGAGACGGGCAAGATGCTGATCAAGGTGGGCAAACGCGGGCGGAAACACGGCCTCGGGATCGTCGGGATCAGCCAGCGCCCCGCCGACGTCAAGAAGGACTTCATCACCCAGTGCGACTGGCTCTGCTGGCACCGGCTCACCTGGGACAACGACACGAAGGTGGTCGGCCGGATCCTCGGATCGAAGTACGCGAGCGCCGTCGAGGACCTCGGCGACGGCGAGGCGTTCCTGATGACCGACTGGGACGAGTCGATCCGCCGGATCCAGTTCCATCGCAAGCGGACCTTCGACGCCGGTGCGACCCCCGGACTCGACGACTTCGAGCGGCCGGAGCTCAAGTCGGTCTCGAGCGACCTCGTCGGGGAGCTCCAGTCGATCTCCGACGAGAAGGCGCGCCACGAGTCCGAGCTCGCCGATCTCCGCCAGGAGCTCGAGAAGAAGGACCAGCGGATCCGTCAGCTCGAACGCGAGCTGGAGGAGGCCCGAGACCTGAGCGACATGGCCGACCAGTTCGCCCAGGCGCTCCTGGGCAAGGCGGAGGCACCCTACCGCGGGGGATCCGGACGGTCCGTCGCCGCGGAGAAGCGGGCGCAGTCCGCGCTCGGCGCGTACGACGGGGATCCGGACGAGGCGAACGGGGGGGTCGAGATCGGGACGGACGACTCGAGCAGGGTCGGGGCGGACGACGCGGTCGAGACCGGAGGGGACGACGGGAGCGGAACCGTAAGCACTGACACGGGAGGAACGGAAGACGCGGGAGGAACGGAACTCCCGACGGCGGACGCGGACGGTGGCCCCGACGGCTCCGGCGATCCCTCCGATCGATCGGACGACGACGGCGGCGCCGGTACGGCCGGTGGGGTCGGCGCGGACGGGCGAGGACGGAGCCGGGACGACCTCGCCGGGAACGAGCCGGCGGCCGACGTGGATCCCGTGACGCGCGCGGACGTGGCCGAGGGCGCGCTCCGGTTCGACGACGCGATCGAGCTCGGCACCCGCGAGGCGGTCATCGACGAGCTCCGCGGGCGGATCGAGTCCCTCCCGGAGCTGTCACGCGGGATGTTGCGACACTACCGACGCGAGGGGGTGAGCGATCCCGTGGCCGCCCACATCGACGCCGGCGGCGACGGCGACGCGGGCCACGCCTACAGCCGGCACCGTCCGATCCGGAAGTCCGGACTCATTCGTCACGCCGGGCGCGGCCACTACGCGTACGCCGTCCCGGACCTGATCCGCGAGGCGTACGCCGACCGTCTCGACGAGGAGTCGGTTCGGGAGGTCGTCCGCGCGGTCGAAACCGCGTTCGTCCCGCCCGGAGAGCGGGCGTATCCGCCGGACGCGGCTCCGGGGGAGGTCGGTGATCGGGACGCCTCGTCAGGGGAGATCGGTGAATCCGTGGGGGCCGATCCGCAGAGCGGAGCTACCCGACCCGCGGAGACCGACGACCACGCGGCCGGGATCGAGGGAGTACCGTTGGACGACGGGACGGGCACGGATCGATCGGACGAGTCGGAGCTGAGCGAGGCGGCACGGCGACTCGCGGAGCGCGGACGAAACGGCGACGAGTGAGCGGGACCGAGTGGACGGGAATCGACCGTTCGGGGGGCGAATGAAGGCGAGCGAAGCGAGCCGTCGAAACGCGTCAAACGGATCGGACCGACGAACCGGGAACCGCTATCGGTCGCCCGGAAGGAGACGCGCGACCGTCGAGCGGACCGCCGACCAGACGTCGTCCGACGCCTCCGTTCGTTCCTCGGAGAGCCGACGGTCCTTCTCCTCGAGAAGTCGTTCGTATCGCTCGATGACGTACCGGAGGTGTCGATCCCTGCGCTCGATCTCGGCTTCCAGACGCGCGATCTCGTCGTCGATCGACTCCGTCTCGTCCGGGGAGCGATCCGCGTCCAGGAAGCGGCCTTCATCCGGAGACTCGTCCTCGCCGTCGGACCGGTCGGAATCTCGATCCGGGAGGCTTCCTCCCCGATTCGACGGGCCACTTCGTCGGTTCGCGGAAGGTTTCCGATCGGGCGGATCGCTTCGAGCCGCCGAGATCGGACCGACAGGGTTTCCCGACGCGTACCGCTCGCTACCGTCCGGTTCGCTTCGACCGTGGGCGCTCACGACGGAGGGGTCGGGGATCATGTGTCGAGATATCATATACCGCATCGACGCCGATAAATGTCAGTCAGACGAGCGTCATGCCCCCGTCGGATGCACACCCGACCGGCGGTTCGATTCCACGGGAGAACTACCGTGAGCGGTCGCGCTCCGCGTCGACCTCGGCAGTCGCGGTCTCGTCCGAGTCGGCGTCCTCGCTCGGCTCGCCGGCAGCTTCCGCGGTGCCGTCGTCGGCGTCCGCCTCCTTTCGGGCTCGGTCGGCGGCGAGTTCGCGGTCGATGTCGTCCTCGACGTACGTCATCGATTGGACGGTGACGACGTTGCCGCCGCCGGGATCGACGACCATGACCTCCTCGCCCTCCTCGATGGTTCCCTCGATGGAGCGCGCCGAGTAGTGCGGGTTGAAGCCGCCGCCCTCGAGTTTCACCTGCCCGCCCCGCGGGGTCACGGTCTCCGAGACGGTTCCGAGTTTCCCCTTCAGGCTGTCGCTGTCGCTGGTCTGGGCCTGTCCCTTCCCGCCGTAGAGGTCGAACTCGTGGTAGCCGTAGAACGCGGCCACGCCGAACACGAGGGTGAGGATCGCCATCACGAACACCAGGCCGCCGAAGGCGACGCCGAGGGTCGCGAGCAGTAGTCCGCCAAGTCCCGCACCGATGAGCGCGATGCCGACGACGATGAAGTTCGCGCCCGGCGCGAGCGCCTCCGCCATCGCCAACAGAAGCCCCGCCGTCAACAACAGCAGCGGAAGCGTGTCCGGACCGATCAGGCCCGCCTGGAAGAGCACGTCCATGCGCCGCTATACGGCTGGGAGGCGGATAAGTGGTGGTACGACGAAGTCCCGTGGGACACGGCGGAGGACCACGAAACGTCCCCGACGGCCCATCAGGAGAGCGGACGAGAGAACCGGAGACGACGTTCAGAAACCGAAGACGACGTTCAGAAACCGAAGACGACGTTCAGAAACCGAAGACGAACACGCCGACGACGAGCGCGACCCCGAGGACGACGAACGCGGCGTGTTCGGCGTCGATGGATCCGGGCTCGATCGGCTCGCTCTCGGGGGTCGACGTGTCCTCGGTCACCCCGTCGGGACCCACGTCGTCGATGCCGAAACGCCACTCGCGACCGTCATCGCCGCCGTCGTCACGGACCTCGTTCGCCCGGCTTCGGGTGTCGTCGCCGCTCATACCCGTGGTAGACGCGTGCCCGATAAATGGCTGGCGGGTGCGGCTCGTCGGACGCGGTTCGCCGGGCGAAGACCGATCGGACGCTACCGTCGTCGGGCCGGTGCGATCACGTCGCCGTCGTACACGACGCCGCGCTCGCCGTCGAGCGTCAGCGTGGTCCCGTCCGCCACGGAGTCGGGCAGCGTCACGCCGGAGACCATCGGCACGCCCAGTTCACGGGCGACGACCGCGGGGTAGCCGGTCATCCCGGGACGGGCGTCGACGATCCCGGCGATCCGGTCGAGGTCGCCGGTGAACTCGCCATCGAAGTCGGACTCGAGCGCGACGATCGATCCCTCCGGAACCACGGAGAGGTCGCCGTCGGCGCTCCGATGGACCGGGGCGGCCACGCGGCCGGCGACGACCGCCTTCCCGGTGGCGACCGTCTCGGCCGCGATGTGGACCTTCAGCGTGTTCGTGGTGTTCGTCCCCTCCAGTTCCGTCAACATCCCCGAGAGGACCACGAGGGTGTCGCCGGAGGCGGCCGCACCGGTGTCGATCGCGGCGTCGACGGCGTTGTCGAGGACGGTCTCCATGTCGTGGGCGTATTCGGTGGTGACCGGCTGGACGCCCCACGACAGCGCGAGCTGGCGTCGCACGCGGTCGTCCGGCGTGGTCGCGACCACCGGAACCCCGGGGCGAAACATGGCGGTCTTCCGGGCGGTGTATCCGGACTCCGAGACCGCGACCACGGTCGACGCGCCGATGTCGCGGGCGAGGTACCGTGCCGAGCGCGCCAGCGCCTCGGTCCGGGAGCCGTCGGCGGCGGCCGGCACCCGCTGTTCGCGCGTCTCGGCGTACTCCTCGCTGGTCTCGACCTCGCGGACGATCCGGTCCATCGTCTCGACGACCCGGATCGGGTGGTCGCCGATGGCGGTCTCGCCCGAGAGCATCACCGCGTCGGTCCCGTCGAGGACCGCGTTGGCGACGTCGGAGGCCTCCGCGCGGGTGGGCCGTCGGGAGCGGATCATCGAGTCCAGCATCTCGGTCGCCGTGATCACCGGAACGCCTCGGTCGACGCAGGTACGGATGATCCGTTTCTGGATCATGGGTACGTCCTCGAGCGGACACTCGACGCCGAGATCGCCGCGGGCGACCATCACGCCGTCGGCGGCGTCGACGATGCCCGACAGGTTCTCGACCGCTCCGGCGCGCTCGATCTTCGCGATCACCGGGACGTCGTCGCCGCCGTACTCCTCGAGACGGTCGGCGATCCGGTAGACGTCGTCGGCGTCGCGGACGAACGAGGCGGCGACGAAGTCGGCGTCCGCGCGTGCGGCGAGCCGGAGCTCCCCCTCGTCCTCCGGCGTGATGAGGTCGACGTCGATCGCGACCCCCGGGAGGTTGACCCCCTTCCGGGAGCCGAGTTCGCCCCCGGAGACCACCCGCGCGACGACCGAACCGTCCTCGTCGACCCGCTCGACGCGGCACTCGATCCGGCCGTCGTCCAGGAGGACCGTGTCGCCGGAAGCCGCCGCGGCGATCGAGTGGGTAAGCCCGATCCGCTCCGGCGTGGCGTCCGTCCCCTCGTGGAACGCCACCTCGGAGTCGGTCTCGATCCGGATCGGGTCGTCGATCTCGGCGGTTCGAACCTCGGGACCCTTCAGGTCGACCATCACCGCGAGCGGGTCGTCGATCTCGTCGTCGACGTCGCGGACGCGCTCGATGACGTCCTCGCGGTGGGCCGTCGTCCCGTGGCTGGCGTTGAGTCGGGCGACCGACATCCCCGCGGTCGCGAGACCGCGGATCGTGTTCCGGTCGTCCGACGCCGGCCCCAGCGTACAGACGATCTTGGCGTTTCGCATACCCTCCGTTCGGCACAGCCTCGGAAAAAGCCACACGGTCGAGCCGCGATCCGTGCGAGACCAGATACGAGAGATAGAGCCGTCCAGAAGCCACGATACGGCCGAACGACGAGAAACGATCCGGGTCGATCACGACGGATTCGAGGCCGCACGACGGGTCCGACGCGAGCCCCGACGGGACTGCCGGGCGAAGGGAGGACGAGAGACGACGACCGAGTCGGGCGCCGTTCGGACGGTCGTGCGACACGAAGTGTCATTTGGAACGAAATACATATGAACTTACTAACACTGTGGATCGACGAATGGAAAGCCTCGCCTCGGCTCGATCCCGCGACGCGCTCGCGTTCTCCGTTCTCGACAGCGAGGTCAGGCTCGCCATCCTCGATTCGTTGTACGATCGGACGGTCGCATCCGGACCGCTCGCGGGCAACGCCACGTACTCGACGATCAAAGCCGACGTCGGCGTCGAGGACAGCGGCCGGTTCAGCTACCACCTCGACAAGCTCACCGACCGGTTCGTCACGAAGACCGAGACCGGGTATCGGCTCGCCGAGTCCGGCCGGGAGGTGATCCGGCTCCGGCGGACCGGCGCGTTCACGGCCGACCCAAACGTCGAGGCGACGCAGGTCGACGGGGAGTGTTACCGCTGTGGAGGAGGCATTCAGGCATTCTACCGCAGAGGGTATCTCGTGACGCAGTGTCGGGAGTGTATCGGACTGATCGATCACGAGCTCGTCGCCGACGGCACGCTCGCGTCGCTCTCGTACCCGCCGTCGGGCGTGTCGGGGATCGACATCGAGACCGCCTTCGAACGCTCGCATCTCAGGTCGGTACACACCTTTCGAGCGATGGCCGACGGGTTCTGTCCGAACTGTGGACACGGCGTGAGGGTCACGCTTCCCCCCGGCGACGGCGAGAAACCGGGAGACGACGGATACGGGTTCAGCCACGTGAACCACGACGGGATGGTCCGGTTCGCGTGTACCCACTGCGGGCACCGACACCTGTCACACCCGCTCTACGCCACCGACGACCGCGAGCCGATGGCGGACTTCTTCGCGACGAACGGGATCGCTCCCGGGTGGGACCGCCTCGCCACGGTGATGTCGTGGCCGGTCACCGTCGGGGACGCGGAGCTCGTCTTCGAGACCCCGGACGGGATCCGCTTCCGGGTCGACGACGAACTCGAGGTCCGGCGGGAGTAGTCGATCCAGAACGCCGCCCAACGGGCACGATCGACTCGAAACCTCGGGCAGCCAAGGGGACCGCCCCGACGACTTTTGCCGATCGCCGCCGAAGGCCATCCATGACCGGGGGCGACGCCACGACGCCGTACACGCGCCACGCCGGATTCTACGACCGGATCGCGGCCGACGCGCCGATCGTCGCCGGGCTCCGCCGGCGGGTCGTCGACGTGCTCGATCCGGGGCGCGGCGACGTCGTCGTCGAGATGGGGTGTGGAACCGGCGCGAACCTGTCGCCCCTCCGCGATCGAGTCGGTCCGGGCGGAACCGTGATCGGACTCGACGTCTCGGCCGGGATGCTCGACCGCGCTCGTGGCCGGATCGAACGGGCGGGCTGGCGGAACGTCCACGTCGCCCGCGCGGACGCGAGGCGATCGCCGATACCGACAGGGGCCGACGTCGACGACGGGAACGAGCGATTCCGGTCGATCGAGGTCGACGCCGTGCTCGCGACGTTCCTCACCGGCATGCTCGAGGACCCCGCGGGCGCGGTCGACGGGTGGTGCGGGCTCGTCGCCGACACGCGAGGAGGACCGGACCGATCCCGCCGCCGGTCGGGTCGCGTCTGTATCGCGGGGCTCGCACGGAGCACCCGGCCGCTCGGCCGCCTCCTCAATCCGGGATTCGCCGGGATCGTCCGTGCCGCGGCTCCGTCGGGATGGGACGACGGGCTCCGCGACGGGAACGACCAGGAGGGGCGGGGCGACCGGGAGAAACGGAAGCGGCGGGCGGTCGAGGTCCTCGACGAGCGGGCGCTGGCCGCACACCGTCGGATCCACGAGCGGTGTTCGGACGCGACCACGACGCGCGAGATCGCGGGGTTCGCGCGGGTCACCGCGGGCACGGTCGATCCGAGCTAGATCGACCGAAACGGGGGTCGAAGCCGGTCGTCGGTCAGTCGTCGGCAGGGGCGGGTCGCGAGGAGAGTTCGACGTCGCCGGCGTCGACGCCGAGCTCGTCGAGTGCGGCCTGTGCCGCGCGCTTGCCGGAGACGAGCATCGCGCCGAAGGTCGGCCCCATCCGCGGGAGCCCGTAGGCCGTCGCGACCGCCATGCCGCTCGCGACGAGTCCGTCGTGGACGACGCCGGTGTGTTCGACGACCGCGTCCTCGCTCTCGCCGACCCACATCGAGTCGTGGCCGGGCGAGTCGTGGCCTGGCGCGCCGTACTCGTCGTCGCCCGTCGCGTCCATCCCCCCGTCGTGTGCCCTGGCGTGTTCGATCCCGGGCGCGGAGAACACGCCGCGCTCGTCGAGCTTGGAGATCGCGACCGCGTCGTGGCCGGTGGCGTCGATCACGACCTCGGCCTCCACCGCGATCGGGTCGACGCAGGTGATCTCGCGCGGGAGCGCGTGGACGGGCGTCCAGTTCATCACGATCCCGCCGACGCGGTGGTCCTCGCGGACGACGAGGTCGGTGAACTCGGTCATGTTCTGGATCTTGGCCCCCGCGTCGCAGGCCGCCTTGATCAACCCCGAACACGCCGTCGGTCCGTTGGCGACGTAGAGGTCCTCGACGCCGTCGGCGGGCTCGAAGTCGACGTCGAGGTCGGAGAGCACCTCCTGGGCGGGGTCGCGGACGGTCACCTTGTTCATGAGGAAGCCGCCGAGCCAGAAGCCGCCGCCGAGGTAGTTGTTCTTCTCGACGACCATCACCTTCACGCCGCGGTCGGCGAGTTCCTTCGCCGCCATCAGTCCGGACGGGCCGCCCCCGATCACGATGGCATCGCTTTCGGAGAACTCGAGGAACTCCTCGGACCAGTCCCGACCGATGGCGCGCGTTACGTCCGTCTCGCTCACGTCGCTGAAGCCGTCGAACTCCATGGTACGACCGAGTAATACTACTAAGTTGTATTAGTCGTTGTGGTCGGAACCGCTCGGGTTATCGTGAGGAGGGCGAACGGGAGCGGCCATCGGGAGGGGAACGAACGGGAGCGGCCATCGGGAGGGGAACGAACGGGAGCGGCCATCGAGAGGGGAACGAACGGAACGCGCCACGGAGACGCACGGGCGTGGCCGACTCGTAGCCTTTTTACGCACGCTCGGGGTATTCGGGCACACTATGGCTGAGGACAAGGCACGAAGCACCGGCAGCGCGGGCCGATTCGGGGCCCGGTACGGCCGCGTCGCCAGAAAGCGGGTCAAGGACATCGAAGCGGAGATGCGCAACGCGACCGTCGACGGCGACGACGTCAAGCGCGTCGGCACCGGCATCTGGGTGAACGAGGAGACCGGCGAGACGTTCACCGGCGGGGCCTACCGCCCCGAGACTCCCGGCGGTCGGACCGTCCGCCGCTCCATCCGCGCCGCGCTCGCCGACGAGGAATAATGAGTTACAAGTGTTCCCGCTGTAAGCGCGACGTCACGCTCGACGAGTACGGCGGCGTCCGCTGTCCCTACTGTGGCCACCGCGTCCTCCTGAAGGAGCGCGGCGGCGACATCAAGGAAGTCGACGTCGAGTAGCCGGACCCCCGCCGTGACCGACCGCGACGCGTCGACGACCGAACCCGCCGACGCCGCGCCGGCGGCCGACGTCGACCGCGACCACGGGACGCTTCTCTCCTTCGAGTACCCCGACGAGCCCCGCGCGAGGACCGTCGCCGACGCGCTCGCGCCCGAGGTCGGCGAGCTCGACGAGTCGCGGTCGCGGGCGACCGTCTCCCGGGACGGGTCCGCCGTTCGCGTCCGCGTGACCGCCACGGACCTCGTCGCGTTGCGGGCGGGTATCACCAGTTGGTCGCGACTGGTCGCGGTCGCCGAACGGGTGAGCCGGGGACGATACGTCGATCGAGAGGACGACGACCGGTAGCGCGCCGATCGGGAACCCGTCGATCGATCGACTTCATCCGTTTCGGACCGTCTTCCGTCCATTTTCGGCGGTTTTCGTCCTCATCGGAGAAGTCGGGGGTTTTTCCGTCCGGACCGTCTCGGTCCACCCATGCAAGGGAACATGCCGCCCGAGGCACAGGAGAAGATAGAGGAGCTTCAGGAGCTGCAGGAGACCGCACAGCAGGTCGCGGAGCAGAAGGAGCAGGCGAAGACGGCGCTCAACGAGTCGAAGACGGCGCTCGACGCCTTAGAGGACGTCGACGAGGACGCCGGCATGTACCGCGAGATCGGCGAGGTTCTCGTCGAGACCGACTACGAGTCCGCCTACGACGACCTCGAGAACAAGGTCGACTCCCTCGAGGTCCGCGTCGAGCAGCTCGAGAAGCAGGAGGAGCGCGTCCAGGAGCAGTTCGACGACCTCCAGGGCGAGCTCCAGCAGATGCTCCAGGGCGGCGCCGGCGGCGGCCCGATGGGTCCCGGCGGCCCGGGCGCGGGCGGCGCGTAACGACCGATGAACGAGGACGCGTCGAGCGACGGGAAAGCCGACGCCGACCCCACCGACGAGGAAGTCGTCCGGACCGCCGCCGAGGCGGCCGAGGGTGTCGTTTTCAAACGATACGACCAGTCGGCCGTGACCGACCTCGACGTCACGATCACCTTCGAGGACGGCGTCCTCGACGTGGACGTCTACCTGAACGCCCCGGACGGCCCCGACCATCCCGACCCCGAGGCGGTCGCCGAGGCGGCCACGGAGGCCGCGGGCGACGCCGTCGACGAACTGTTCGAGGAGTAGGCGGCGGACCGATCCTCTCCGCCTACGGTTCGTTTCGTTCCGAGCGGACGCGCCGTTCAGGTCGCTCGAGGGCGCTCGGGACCGCTCACGTCAGGAAGAACAACAGTACGCTCACCGACATGGCGAAGAGCGTCACCGCCGCCGCCAACGCCGCCCCGAGCGAGAGCGCGGCGTTGGCCTGCGTCGCCAGCGTCTCGGTTCGGTCGTTGCCGAACACCGTCACCGTCGTGCGTTCCGTCCCCCCGCCGACGGCGACGGGCTCGAGGTCCTCGCGCGCGTCGACCGCGAGCGACCGGACCGTCTCGCACAGCGCGTCCGCGTCGACCTCCCCGCCGACCCGGTTGTCCGCGCGGGTGCGGTTGACGACGTGGTTGTCGGTGGTCATCACCTCGACGTGGTCGACGCCGGTCGCCTCGCGGACGGCCGAGAGCACGTCCTCGCGGAGCCCGGGAACCATGTTGTTGCCGTCGATGAGGACGTAGGCGGCCTCGACGCCGGCGACGCGCGTGACCGCGACGCGGACGCCGAGCGGGCCGATCCCCTCCTCGGGCGTCCACCCGGTCGGGTCCCACGCCACGCCGAGTTCCGTCCGGCCGCGGTCGGCCTCGGCCGTTTCCTCCCCGGCGAGCCCGGCGGCGTCGTACAGGTCGTAGGAGCGTTTCGACCCCGGCGTGACGTGTCCGAGGTCGGGACCGGCCCCCGACAGCCCGGTGTGGCAGTTGTGGCCGTCGACGAGGAGCACGTCCGCCACCCCGTCGCTTCGGAACTCCGCGCGCGCGGATTGGCCGACCGCGAAGTCGACGTCGTCGGCCGAACCCGGCGCGAACGTGGAGACCGCGAGCGCGGCGTCGCCGAACCGCTGGGCGAGCATCGACGACTCGCCGGACTCGACCGAGAGCGGGACCGTCCCCTCCCGCCGGAACGTCGCGCCGTCGAGCGCGCGGTCGGCGGCGTCGATGACGCAGTCGACCTCCGTCTCGGAGACGAGGTTGAAGTCGTGGCCGGCGGTCGCGTGCGGCGGGAACCCGATCCCCTCTGCCGAGAGCGCGACCCGACGTGGGAGGTCACCGCCGCCGATCTCGCCTAACGGACCGGGATGGATCATCGGCAACACGAACCGGGCCTTCTCCTCGCCGAGCCGGTCGGGATCGACCGCCCCGCCGTCGGTGGTCGCCGATTCCCGGTCAGCGCCGTCGCGGTCGTTCGGGTCGCCATCGCGATCGTTCGGATCCTCGTCGTCCGCGAGGGTCCGGAACGACAGCACCGAGACGGGGACGACCGCCTCCTGTCCGAGCCGCTCGAAGAACCGCTCCAGATCGCGGGACTCCTCGGCGGCGTAGCCGATGAACCCGCGGATGAAGTCCAGCACCGAGACATCGAGCGCGCGCCGCCAGGGGCGCTCGACCGCGACGAGGAACGCCCAGACGGCGACCGCGTAGAGCAGACAGAGCGCCGCCAACAACAGGAAGTGGTCGAGCGTCACCGCGTCGAATATCGGCGGGCCGTGGTCGGTTCGCGAGAGGAACACGACGTACGCCTCGTAGGCGGATCCCCCGTCGATGAGGAGGCGCGCGGTCCCGCCGTACACGAACAGCAGGACGGCGGCGACGACCGTCTGGACCGACGCGGGGACGCTGGCGACGGGCAGCGAGACCCGAGAGACCGCGAGGACGGCGAGAAGCCGGAGGGCGAAGATCGACGCGAGCGCGACGACGAGCGCGTCGAAGACGAACCGCTGGGAGAGCCCGAGGACGGCGGCGAAGACGCCGGCGACGACGAGCACGACGACGACGAACAGCTCGCACAGAAGCGCCAGAAGCGCCGACCGGTCGTTGGTGAGCCCGCCGCCGAGCGCGCGGTCGATCGTCGTCGTCGTGAGCGCGGCGACGACCGTCGGCGCCCCGAGGAAGACGATCCCCTGCCAGGCGTCCTGGCCGACGAGCAACACGGGATACCTCGACCCCATCGTCGAAGCGGAGTCGAAGACGGCGATCCCCGTGAGCCCGCCGAGGAGCACGGCGAACGCGAGCGTCCTGGGCCAACGTGGCGCGCGGAAGATGAACTTGGAGAGCCCGGCGAGCCGCCCCTGTGTCGCGGTCACGGCTGTGCGGTTCTCGCCCGCGGATGAAAATCTCTCCGGCTCGCGGGCGACCGGGGAGTCGGGTCAGCCGCCGTCCACTCCGCCGGCCCGTGGATGACGCTACCCCGACTCGCAGATCGCGACGAAGTTCTCGAACACTTCCTCGCCCTCCTCGGTGTGGGCGACCTCGGGGTGCCACTGGACGCCGTACAGCCCCTCCTCGACGTTCGACATCGCCTCGATCCCGCAGACGTCGGAGGTCGCGGTGTGGGTGAACCCGTCCGGCAACTCCTTCACCTCGTCGGCGTGGGAGGCCCACACGCGGGTGTCGGGCGCGAGCGACCCGACGAGCGGGTCCTCGTCGTCGACGATCTCCACGTCGACGTCGGCGTAGCCGCCGTAGTCGCCGCCGCCGACGCGCCCGCCGCGCTCGTCGGCGATCACCTGCATCCCCAGGCAGATCCCGAAGACGGGGACCTCGAGGTCGAGGTACTCGCGCGCCCGCCCGATACGGTCCATGTCGGGGCCGCCGGAGAGGACGACCCCGTCCGCGTCGACCTCGGCGGGCGGCGTGTCGGCGTCGAGGATAGCGGTGTCGACGCCCATGTCCCGGAGCGCGCGCCGCTCCAGGTGGGTGAACTGGCCGTGGAGGTCGAGAACGACGATCCGTGTCATGGAGTCGATCCGCGGGGGCGGCACAAAAACGGCTCGGAACCGTCGCAGGGTCGTGTCGGTTCTCGGCTACGATCCGCCGGAACGATCCATTTTCGTGGATCAACACGTCGGTAGGTCGGGAGTCGACCCGCTATCGCTCCAGCGGGTCGACCTTCGTGAACTCCCGGAGGAGGACCGTCGCGTACGACCCGCTCGGGAGCGCGAACGCGAAGGTGGGGTCGCCCGCCTCGAACGTCACCTCGAGGTCGGTCCGGACCTGTATCGCCCGGCGGGTTCCGGTCGAGTCGAACTCGCCCGGAAGCGCGAAGTCGGCGGGCTCGATCCCGGCGTCGTCGAGGACCGCCCGCTCGATCTCGCCGGGCTCGCCGTCGGCGAGTTCGGCGTCGGTGCCGACGAGCGGCGCGGTGACGAACGCCCGACCGCGCGCGCAGTGGCGTTCCATCACCGACACCCGTTCGTCGGTCACCCGCTGTTCGCGGTCGGGGTCGGGCGCGTACAGCCCGTCGGGTGCGTCGCGGTCGGCGAAACACGCCACGTCGCCCGCGACCGGGCGGTCGAAGGGGAGCCCGCGCCGCAGCCGCTCGCTCAGGATGCGGTTGAAGAGGACGGACTGGGCCGCGTTGACGAAGAGCCGCTGGAGGTTCGAGGGAACCGCCTCGAGGGCGTGCCGCCAGTCGTCGTGCTCGGGCGGCGCGGCCGGGTCGACCTCCTCCTCGGCGAGCCGCGAGAGCATCCCGCGCTCGAACCGGAGCTTCCGGGGCATCGCCTCGAGACACGCCCGCCAGTCGCCGTCGCCGGTACCGGCGGCGACGACGCCGGGAGCGTGGCCGTGATCGGGGAGGTCCGCGTCGTCCTCGGCGGTGTCGTCGTCCACGTCGTCGCCCGTATCGCGGTCGTCCGTCGGCGGCTCGACCGCCTCGACCCCGAACGCGTCGTCGACGCGCCGCCGGCCGGCGCGCGTGTCGTCCGGCTCGGCCGGGGAGGGGTTGCCGGCGTACAGCCGGACCGCCTCCCGGAAGTCGCCGCGGACGACCGCGAGCCCGACCAGGTGCGTGACGGGGCGGACGCTGCCGAACCGCTGTTGGCCGAAGTAGTTGGGGACCGCGACGGGAGCCTCCGGGTCGTCCGGGTCTCCGCCCGCGAACGCGCGGAGGTCGCGGGCGATGGTCGCAACGCGCTCCTCGCTTTCCGCGACCGTGTCGGCGACGCGGATCTCGAAGGCGTTACCGGCGAGGTCGCCGAACGAAAGCCCGCGGCCGGCCCGACCGATCGGCTCGATCTCGACGCCGCGGATCTCGGGCAGGTCTCCGGGGTCGACGCCGCGAAGCGTGAACAGTTGGGTCGTCACGGCGCGTTTGTCCTTCGTTCCCGCCCACGAGACGCGCTCGCGGCTGATCGAGAGCGCGTCCGAGACCCGACGCGCGAAGTCGTTCGTGTCCCAGTTCCGGAGCGTGACGCGGACGACGAGCTCGGGGTAGCCGCCGCGGTCCGAATCGAGCGGGTCCGGCTCGAACGCCTCCAGTTCGGTCACGCGGAAGTCCTCCGGTCGCTCGCGGAGCCGGCCGCCGATCCCGTCGGCGTCGCTGAGATAGCCGTCGATGCCGACAGCGCGCTCGACGGGGTGGGCCTCGCGAAGGGGTCGAGGAGAGGGGTCGTCGGGGGAGGAGTCGTCGAGGGAGGGATCGTCAGGAGAAGGGTCGACCATTCAGTAGAGGGGGAGGTCGCCCGTGACGCGGTCGACGAGGTCGTCGCTCGCGGGACCGACCGCGAGCGCGGTGACCGTTCCCGGCTCCAGTTCGGTGTGTCCGGCGTCGCGGATGACCGCGTACGGGATCCCCTCCGTGTCGGCCTTGTCGGCGAGCTCGAACAGCTGGCTCTCGGAGTCGGCGCCGAGAACGACCTTCTTCTGTCCCGAGCCCTTCCACTTCTTTCGGCTTCGACGGCCCGTGTCCTCGTAGGCCGAAAGCGACGCGTGTGCGACCTGCGCGGCGAGTTTTCCCTCGCCCATCCCGAGGTCCCGGCGGGCGACGATCGCCTGTTTCATACCGGAAGGAGCCCGGCCGTGGGTATAGCTCTGTTCTCTCGGACGTTCGGATCGCCGGGTTTTATTTTGCCGCCCTCGCGGATCCAGACCGCGTCGTCCCCGCGGCGCTTGGTTTCCCCCATGGATCTGGACGAGTTCGCGCGCACGAGCGCGCCAGACCGCGACGGCGACGAGTTTCGAAAGGAGAACAACCGGCTGCTCGGGGTCCCGCTCGACGGGACCGTGACGGTGAAGGCCGGCTCGATGGTGGCGTACACGGGCGACGTGACGTTCACCGGCAGGTCCTCCGCCGAGGGCGGCGTGAAGGGATTCCTCAAGGAGGCGGTGAGCGGCGAGGGCACGCCCGTGATGGAGGCGGAGGGGAGCGGCTACCTCTACGTCGCAGAGCAGAGCAAGAAGGTGCGGATACTCGATCTCGATCCCGGCGAGTCGATCTCCGTCAGCGGCACCGACGTGCTCGCGTTCGAGTCCTCCGTCGACTACGAGATCAACACGATAAGCAGCGTCTCGGAGGCGGCTGCGGGCGGGCTGACGAACGTCTACCTCACCGGACCGGGACAGGTGGCGATCTCCACGCACGGCGACCCCGTCGTGTTGGAGCCGCCCGTCTTCACCGACCCGGACGCGACCGTGGCGTGGAGCAGCGGGCTCTCGCCGTCGGTGTCGATCAACAAGACGTTCGAGTTCGGCCAGACCTCCGGCGAGTCGATCCAGATGGAGTTCACCGGCGCCGAGGGGTTCGTGGTGGTTCAGCCCCACGAGGAGTGAGCGATCGGCAGCGGTCCCCGACGGCTTCCGGGAGCCTTTAGGTCGTACCCGTCCCCTCTCCCGGCATGATCCTGTCGGACGCGGACATCCTCGACCGCCTCGCGGCCGGGGACCTCGCCATCGAGCCGCTCGCGGACGTCGACCAGCAGGTCCAGCCCGCGAGCGTCGACCTCCGGCTCGGCGAGCGGTTCCTGGAGTTCCAGCGCACCAACATCCCCTGTATCCACCCGACCGAGGCCGACGAAGTCGGCGAGTACGTCACGGAGACCACGGTCCCGGAGGGCGAGGAGTTCATCCTCCATCCCGGCGACTTCGTGCTCGGGACGACGACCGAGCGCGTCGAGATCCCGGACGACCTCGTCGCACACGTCGAGGGGCGGTCGTCGCTCGGCCGGCTCGCCATCGTGGTCCATGCGACCGCCGGGCTGTGCGACCCCGGATACAAGGGCCAGATCACGCTCGAGCTGTCGAACCTCGGGACCGCGCCGGTCGCGCTCTCGCCCGGGATGCGCGTCTCACAACTCACTTTCACGGAGCTCAAGTCGCCGGCCGAACGGCCGTACGGGAACGAGCGCGGCTCGAAGTACCAGGACCAGGACGGCCCGCAGGCGTCGCGGATCGGCTCGGACCCGGAGTTCGACGACGATGACGGGGCGGAATCGGATGGTGAAGGCCAATGAAGTTCATCGAGGAGGTCGTCGTCGACGAGTTCCTCCCGACGGTGCGCTCGATGCTGGCCGAGGACCTCCGCGAGCGCGGGTTCACCCAGCGTGAGGTCGCCGACGCGCTCGGCATCTCGCAGTCGGCCGTCTCGAAGTACGCCCACGGCGACGTGGCCCGCCACGAGCGGATCGTCGCCGACGAGCGCGTGCGCGACCTCGTGGATCGGGTCGGCGAGGGGCTCGCGAGCGGCGACATGAGCCCGGTCGCGTCGCTCGTCGAGATAGAGGTGCTGATCCGGCAACTCGAGGAGGGCGACCTCCTCGCGGAGCTCCACGAGGAGGCGATGCCGGAACTCGCCGCCGCCGACGTGGAGTTCTCGGTCCACGACCCCGACAGCGGGCTCCGCGAGCGCGAGGCGGTCCTCGCGTCGGTCCGGCGGGGACTCCGGACCCTGACGAACGCCTCCGGGTTCGCCGGGCTCATCCCGAACGTCGGCGCGAACGTCGTCGAGCGTCTGGCGGACGCGGGTTCCGTCGACGACGTGGCCGCCGTCCCCGGGCGGCTCGTCGACGTGAAGGGTCGCGCGATGGTCCCCGGCGAGCCGGAGTTCGGCGTGAGCGAGCACGTCGCGACCGTGCTGCTCGCCGCCCGCGAGGCCGGCTCGTCGGCCCGCGGGGCGGTGAACCTCCGATACGACCCCGATCTCGTCGCGGAACTCGCCGAGTCACACCCGACCGTCGAGTTCGACCCCGAGCGCCCGACGCGGGAGGCGGTCGTCGACGCGGTCGCGGCCGCGGACCTCCCGGACGGAACCGACACCCTCGTGTGCTATCAGACCGGGGCGGTCGGCGTCGAGCCGATCGTGTACGTCCTCGCGCCGACCGCGCCCGAGGCGGCGCGGGTCGTCCGGAAGCTGTTGTAAGCGCGGTCCCGCACCCGGAAACCAGCGGGCTTTTGACGCGTATCCACGACACGTCAGGTACACAGCCACATGAGCCACGACGACTTCCCCACGGACCACCCGGCGGTGGTGACCTGTGGACTGCCGTACGCCAACGGCGACCTCCACATCGGGCACCTCCGCACCTACGTCGGCGGCGACGTCTACGCCCGCGCGCTCGAACGGCTCGGTCAGGAGACCGCGTTCGTCTCGGGCTCCGACATGCACGGGACGCCCGTCGCGGTCAACGCCGAGCAGGAGGGCGTCTCGCCCGAGGCGTTCGCGCTCGACTGGCACGAACGGTACGCCGAGACGTTCCCGAAGTTCAACGTCGCGTTCGACAACTACGGCCACACCCACGACGAGACGAACACGGAGATCACCCAGCAGCTCGTCCGCGACCTCGAGGAGGCGGGTCACGTCTACGAGAAGGAGATCATGGTCGCGTACGACCCCGTCGACGACCAGTACCTCCCCGACCGCTACGTCGAGGGCACCTGCCCGTACTGCGGCGCGCACGCCCGCGGCGACGAGTGCGACGAGGGGTGCCAGCGCCATCTCGAGCCCGGCGAGGTCGAGGACCCGGTCTCGACGATCACGGGCAACCCCGCGGAGTACCGCGAGCGCACCCACGAGTTCTTCGAGGTCTCGGCGTTCTCGGAGTACCTCTCCGGCTTCCTCGACCGACTGGAGGGGACCTCGAACGCCCGGAACCAGCCCCGCGAGTGGATCGAACAGGGGCTTCAGGACTGGTGTATCACCCGCGACATGGACTGGGGGATCGACCTGCCGGGCGAGAACCCGCAGGACCTCGTCCTGTACGTCTGGGTCGACGCGCCGATCGAGTACGTCTCCTCGACGAAACAGTACTCCGAACGCGTCGGTTCGGACGTCTTCGACTGGGAGGCCGCCTGGAAGGAGGGCGCGGACGACGACCACCCCGAGGGCGGCGAGATCGTCCACGTGATCGGCCGCGACATCATCCAGCACCACACGATCTTCTGGCCCGCGATGCTGGAGGCGACGGGTCACGCCGAGCCGCGCGCGGTGATGGCGAGCGGGTTCGTCACCCTCGGCGGCAAGGGCTTCTCGACGAGCCGCGACCGCGCGGTCTGGGCCGACGAGTACTTAGAGGAGGGGTTCCACCCCGACCCGCTGCGCTACTACCTCGCGACCAACGGCGGGTTCCAACAGGACGTCGACTTCTCGTGGGAGAAGTTCCGCGACCGCGTGAACACCGAGCTCGTGGGGACCGTCGGCAACTTCCTCTACCGCTCGCTGCTCTTCGCGCACCGCAACTACGAGGACGCGCCGATCGCGGACGCGACGAGCGACGAGGTGGCCGACCGGATCGACGAGGCGATCGCCGACGTCGAGGCCGCCGTCAACGACTACTCCGTGCGCGCGCTCGGCGACGCCGTGACCGACCTCGCGCGCTTCGGCAACGAGTACATCCAGCACAACGAGCCGTGGAAGCTCGTCGACGACGAGCCCGAGGAGGCCGCACGGGTCATCCACGACTGCGTCGCGATCGCCAGGGCGATCGCGGTCCTCTTCGAGCCGATCGCCCCCGAGAAGTGCGAGCGGCTCTGGGACCAGCTCGGCGAGGGAGGTTCCGTCCACGACGTGACCGTCGACGCGGCCCGCGAGGCTCCCGAGGGCGACCTCTCCGAGCCGGAGGAGCTGTTCGAGAAGGTCGAGGACGACCGCGTCGAGGAGCTGAACGCGAAGCTCGAGTCGCGCGTCGCCGAGGCGGAGGACGACGAGGGCGACGAGACGGCGGACGAAGGAGACGACGAGGACCACGAAACGGACGACACCGCGACCGAGGAACCCATGACCGACATCGACCCCATCAGCGACGACCGCATCAGCTTCGAGGAGTTCCAGGAACTGGACGTCCGCGTCGGACGGATCGAGGAGGCCGAGGAGATCGAGGGCGCGGACGACCTCCTGAAGCTCCGCGTCGACCTCGGCGCGGAGACCCGCACCATCGTGGCGGGGCTCAAGGGCCTTCACGCGGTCGAGGAACTCCCCGGAACGAAGGTCGTCGTGCTCGCCAACATGAAGAAGGCGGAGCTGTTCGGCGTGGAGTCGAACGGCATGGTGCTCGCCGCGGGCGAGGAGGCCGACCTCCTCACCACCCACGAGAACGCCGAGCCCGGCACGAAGGTCCTATGACATCCTCCTCGCCGTGAACAGGGAGGCGCTTCGCGCCTCTTGCAGTCGGGCATAGCCCGACGACGGCGAAGTTTCCTCGCGCTGGGGGTATCGCTTACCGACCCACGGAGGCAACTTGCGGGTTCGTATGCTCCTCGTTGGGAACTGAGCGTGGTGACTCTGACCATTCGTGGTCGTCCCACTTGAGGCATACAGGCCGTGCCATCGACCGTGTTACCGTCGTCTGCCGTTGACGAGACACTCCGTGTCTCGTTCGCCGATCAGAACTCGGAGAGTTCTGATGACGTCTCAAGAACGTCTCCGACGCTGTAAGATCAGCGTGTCCCTCGAATCCACACGGACACGTCAGTGTGTCACGGTGGCGTGTCGTGTCCTCCGTCGAACCGCAGTTCGGACACTCTTGACTCGTCCACGCCTCGGATCGAACCTCGACCGACATACCGTATTCCTCAGCAGTACATGCCAGTCGATTCACGAACGCTCTAAACGCCCAAAAATTGTGCGTCTTCGCGTTCGTCTCCACCGACCAGTGTGTATCGAGTACGTCAGTTAACGCCCCGATGTACACCGTCGAAACGCCCTCAGCATACAAGCGTTCGATGAGGTCACGGGCGAGTGCATCTTGGGCGTGGTCACGTCGCTTCGTGCGTCGGTCGTACAGGCGTCGGATACGGTGACTACTGTATCGACCTTCCTCCAAGAGCGATTGGAGTCGGGCGATTTCTCGCGTGGTTTCGCGGAATCTGTCGAACAGGTCGCGTCCTTCGTACAGGTATTGCTGGCCGGTCGTTGTTGTGCAGGCAACGAGATTGTTCGCACCAATATCCAGAGCGGCTTCTTCCGAAGCCAGTGGGTGTGCCAGTCGAGAAGTGTTGATAGTAACTGGCTGAAAAGCCCTGAATTTCTGTGCTTGCTCGTCGTAGAACAACTCTAATCGGCCCTGCTTGTCGTACTCGTTCCAGTTGGGGTCGCCTCGAACTTCGAGCCGGAGGCGTTCGCGGTGTCCCAATCCGTACTCGTCTTTCAAGTCTTTGCCGACCAGAATTTCGAGGCGGGAGTATTCACCCCACTCAACGGAGTACGACGTGTTGCGGATGTACGTGCGGAGTTCTCTCCCGTCTTCCGAGTTGCCCCAGAAGCCGGGTTTTCCGTTGGCTTCGCCTTTCTTTTTGAGGCTGAAGAACGACTTCCACGCTTCGCGGTTCTTGCGTTCGATTTGCTGAACCGTGGACGCGCCGAGAACACCGCCATAGCGACCACGATACTCGCTGATCTCCCATACGTCTCGGTTTGGGTCAGCATAGTTCTCGCGGCGCTCGTAGTTGATTTCGTTCCAGAGAGCGGCGGAAGCGTCCAACAGGCGTCGAAGCAACTCCTCGTCATCATCGAACTGAGGAACTACCTCGAACGTGTTGGCTCGCTTCATCAACTGCTGTTTGTACCGTAACGCACATAATTATTCCGTTCATGTGATACTGTATGGTCGCAATTCGCATAGAGTTTGACGACGACGAACAGTACGAACGGCTGAAGGAACTGAAGAAGCACCGTGGATTGACGTGGAAGGGCTTACTCCTCGAAGGGGAGAAGAAAGTCAGAGAGGATACCCCGGAGTAAGCGTCGAACGTGGGTTGTAACGTGGAGTGTCGGATTCACGTCCGCCCTGAAGGGCGGGACTCTCTCCTTGATTCAGGTAGGGAGCGCGGAGTCCCCCGCCGACCGAGCCGTTCCTCGAACGTTTATCCTCGAGGCGGGAGAACCGGCTCCCGTCCCATGTCCCTGCTTCCCCGCTGGTTCGACGCACAGCCCTTCGAACGACAGGTCGTCCTCTTCGCGCTCGTCTTCGACCCGATCGGCTTCGCGGCCGGCTACCTGCTCGCCCCCGAGTTCGGCGTCGAACCGATCCTCGGCGGCGTCTACGGACTCGTCGCCGCGAGCCTCCCGCTGTCGCTGCTCGTGATGCGCGAGGCGAGCGCGTGACTCGCGGACGAGCACGTGATCCGCGACGGCGGGCCGACGGCCGCGCGACCGTCTCGCCGACTTCAGGCGTCGAGGACCTCGACCAGGTTGCCGTCGGGGTCCCTGACGAACAGGATCGTCGTCCCACTCTCGGTCGTCCTCGGCTCGCTCAGCGTCTCGACCGCCGGATCGAGGTCGTCGTGGAACGCCTCGACGTCGCCGACGGAGAGTCCGAGGTGGGTCGCGCCCGCCCGGTCGAGCGACCGCTCCGGCATCGGTTCGCCCGCGGGGTCGTACTCGACGAGCTCCACGCGGACACCGTCGGCGTCGAGATGGGCGAACGCGGCGGACGCGCCGGCGACGTCGACCGCGTCGGCGAACGCCTCCCCGCCGACGGAGAACTCGGCGACGACGTCGAGGTCGAAGACCTCGGTGTAGAAGGCGACGGCGCGGTCGAGGTCCGAGACGGTGATCCCGACGTGGTGTGCGGTTGGATCGGACACGCCCGGAGCGTCGGCGACCGGCGAGAAAACGGTGTCGGCCCGGAACGCGCCGGCGACCCACGTGTCCGAAGGACCTACCGCCACTCCTCGCGCGGCACGCAGTCCGCCGCTCGCACCGTGATCCACCGCGTCGTCCGCTCGTCGGGGTCGCGGTCGGCCTCGAAGAACGTCACCTCGGCGTCCGGGGACTCCTCACCCGCCGATCGGCAGACGATCTCCGGCCGCTCGCCGCGAACACGCATCGGTGACGTGGACATACATGATCGTTCATGGTCCATCGGATAATACCTGTTGGTTCGTCTCCATCGGCGTCGATCGGTCGAGAAGTTCGTCGAAAGTCGCCGATTTGCTCGAGAAGTGATCGGACGTTCGATCCGTCTCCCTATAGGCGAACCGGAACGCCGCGTTCGTCGAGGTACTCCTTCGTCTCCTCGATGGAGTAGTCGCCGAAGTGGAAGATGGAGGCGGCGAGCCCGGCGTCCGCGTTCGCCTCGGTGAACACCTCGTACATGTCCTCGGGGCCGCCACAGCCGGAGGAGGCGATGACGGGCGTCGAGACGGCGTCACAGACGGCCTTCATCAGCGGGACGTCGTAGCCGTCCTTCGTGCCGTCCATGTCGATGGAGTTGACGAACAGCTCGCCCGCGCCCCGCCGTTCGGCCTCCTTCGCCCACGAGACCGCGTCGATCCCGGTTCCCTCGCGGCCGCCCTTCTTCGTACACTCGAACCACACCGCCTCGCCGTCGGCGTCCTCGTAGAAGTGCTCGCCCGCGTCGTCGTGGCGTCGCCGGGCGTCGATCGAGATGACGATACACTGGCTGCCGAAGGCGGCCGCACCCTCCTCGATCAGTTCGGGTCGCTCCAACGCGCCGGTCGTGATCGACACCTTGTCCGCGCCCGCACGGAGCGTCTCCTTGATGTCGGCCTTCGTCCGGATGCCGCCGCCGACCGTGAGCGGGATGAAACACTCGTCCGCGACCGCGTTCACCACGTCGAGCATCGTCTCGCGTCCCTCGGCGCTGGCGGTGATGTCGAGGAAGACGAACTCGTCGGCGCCCGCGGCGTTGTACTTCTTCGCCAGCTCGACGGGGTCGCCGGTGTACTCCAGGTTCTCGAAGTTGACTCCGGTGTAGACGGCGGCGTCGCCGTCGTCGTCGAGGTCGACGTCGATACAGGGGATGATCCGCTTCGTGAGTCCCATTCGTTACCGACCGTTGGCGACGCGGGAAGTAAAAGGCGCGGGGATGGCGATCGACCGCTCGCCGGCAACGCCTCCGCTCACGACGGCTCCGTTCACTCCCGCGCGTCGTATCGGGACACCGCGCGGTCCGCGCGCGTCGAGACGCCGTTCGGGTTGCGTGCGGGGCTTCGGTCGCGCGCACGAGCCACCAGTCCGTCGGAGCCGCCGGAGAGGATCCCGGCCATCACGTCGCGGCCGTTCGCGACCCATCCCGAGGGCGTGGCCTCGCCGCGGACCACGTCGCGGGCGACGGACGCCGCGTCCGTGACCGCGTGCTTGCCGGTTCGAACGAGCGCGGTGGGACGGATCCCGTAGTTCTTGACGAGGCGATAGGCGAGCGCCCGGTACTTCCATCCCCAGTCGCGGGCGGTCCGGCCGCCGTCGGCCGCGGTCGGGCTCGGCGGTTCCTCGCGGACCGCGGCCTCCGCGCGCCAGGCGACCTCGCGGTCCATCCGTGCGAGCCGGTGGGAGGCGTCCCGCGCGCCGCCGACCCGGAGGTACTCGTCGAACCCGTCGAGGTCCCGAAGCGTCTCCCGTCGGAACGCGACGTTTCCGCCGACGAAGTACGTCACCGACCGACCCGCGATCCGACGGCGCTCCGGCCCGTCCGAGCCGTCTTCTCCGGTCGAGCCGTCTTCTCCGCCCGACTCCGTTTCCGTCGGTCGTACCGGACCGGTCACCACGTCGGCGTCGGCGAGCCCCTCGCGGACGGCCTCGAGCCACGACTCGCCGATCCGCTTGTCGTAGTCGACCAGTGCGATCGCGTCGCCGCCCGCCACCTCGATGCCGGCGTTGCGGGCGACGTTGACGGTTCGATCGGAGATCTCCACGAGCACGTCGACGTCCTCGCGATCCCGCACCATGCCGGTAGTGCCGTCCGCGGACGGACCGTTGACGACGATCACCTCCGCGTCCGGGGCGTGCGCCGCCAACGCGTCGAGACAGGCGGCTAACCGGTCCCGGCCGTTGAGCGTCGGGACGACGACCGACAGGTCCATACGCGTGACCATCGGGTCGAGGGTTAAAAAGAGCTCCGTGGTTGGACGGCGGGATCGAGCGGTGAACCCGAGCTAGACCGTCAGGAAGTAGACCTGCTTGCGGGCGTCCTTGAAGCTGTAGCGGGAATCGACCAGCTCCTCCTCCTCGAGACGATTGAGCGCGTAGCGGACCGTACGGTCGGGGAGCAGCGACTCCTCGGCGAGTCCGCCCTGTGAGAGGGGCGCGTCGCCCTCCAGGACCTTCGCGACGAGCTTGGCGCTCGGCGGAAGCTCGCGCAGACGGTCGCGGTATTCGGTCTCGGTGAGACGGTCCTGGTCGGCTGACCCCACGGGACTGGTACTCATACGTCCGGAGAACTGCCCGATCGGTGGTAAAGGTTGGCTACATACAGGAGTATACGATCGTTATTATATAAGGTATTAATATCACGACGATGCCGCTCGTTTTGCCGGGCGACGCGTATCCAGTACGGTTTTGGTCGTCCGGCGTCCACCGGAGACAACGTGAAGGGTCAGGACTGGTATCAGGCCGACGAGGTCGCCGAGGAGTACGAGGACCTCCGCTTTTCCGGCGGCGGGGCCTTCATCGACCGGCGCGAGAAGGAGGCGGTGCTCTCCGCGCTCGGACCGATCGACGACGGCCACCGGGTGTTGGAGGTCGCCTGCGGCACCGGTCGGTTCACGACCATGCTCGCGGATCAGGGAGCGGAGATCGTCGGACTCGACATCTCCAGGGAGATGCTCGAGCAGGGTCGGGAGAACGCGACCGACGCGGGGCTCTCCGACACCGTCGAGTTCCTGCGGGGTGACGCCTCGAGACTGCCGTTTCCCGACGACCACTTCGATTCGGTGGTCGCGATGCGCTTCTTCCACCTGATGGACGAGCCGCTCGAGTTCATGCGGGAGCTCCGTCGAGTGAGCAGCGATCAGGTGTTCTTCGACACGTTCAACGCCCGCAGCCTCCGGGTGTTGTACACGTGGCTGCTCCCGATGGGCTCGCGGCTCTACTCGGAGCGACAGGTCGCGGACCTGCTCGGGGAGGTCGGGATGACCCTCGCGGGCGAGGAACACGACTTCGTGTTGCCCTACGGGTTCTACCGCGGGCTCCCGAGCGTCGTCGCCAAACCGTTCCGCGTCGTCGACGAGCTGATCGGGAACACGATACCCGGGGACTACGTCGCCTCGGTCTCCTACTGGGACGCCCGGGTCGCGGGCGAGTAGGCCCCAGGGATCGCGGGCGCGTAGTCCCGCGGACCGTGGACGACCGGATCCCTCGGACCGCGGTCGGCCCGCCTAAACGTCCTCGTCTATCACTTCGCCGACCGCGAAGTTCGATTTCACTTCCGTCACCTCGATCTTCACGCGCTCGCCGACCTCCGTGTCGGGGACGATGATCACGTAGCCCCGCTCGACGCGGGCGATCCCGTCACCCTGCTTGCCGAGGTCCTCGATCTCGACGTACCGCATCTCGCCGGGCTCGACCGGCGGCTGCGGGCCGTCGCCGGTCGACGTGGCCGCGTCGTCGCGTTCGGCGGCTCCGCCGTCGGTCTCGCCCCGCTCGATGAGCGCGACGCGGTAGGTCTCTCCCGGCTCCACGGACCCGGTCTCGACCTCGCGGCGCGGTACTTCCACGACGTACTCGCCGTCCTCCTCCCGGACTTCGGCGCTGAACAGACAAAGGAGCTTCTCGGAGATTTCCATGATATACTCCGACCGGTACGTCGAGAGCGGTTACCATAGTTGTACCGCTGCCGAGCCGTGGCGCGACCCGTCCGATACGTTCCGGTCGGTCCTCCGTCCGCCCCGGTCCCGGCAACCGCGGCCAGGGGACGAACGCCTTTGTGACGCCCCGTCGAACTGCTCTCCATGACCGAACCGGAGTTCCGCCACGGAGCCGTTTCACCCCCGATCGTGACGCCGTTCGACGCCGACGGCGACGTCGACGCCGACGCGCTCGCGAACCACGCCGAGACGCTCGTCGACGCCGGGCTCGACGGAATGGTCCCCTGCGGGACGACCGGCGAGTTCGCCAGCCTCTCCGACGCGGAGTACCGAACCGTCGTCGAGACGGCGACCGAGGCCGTTGACGGCCGCGTTCCCGTGATCGCGGGCGTGGCGGACACGACCGTTCCGGGCGTGCGCGAACGCCTCTCGGTCGCCCGCGACGTCGGGGCCGACGCGGGGCTCGTCACGCTGCCGTACTACCACACCTCGACCGCCCCCGAGGGCCAGCTGGCGTTCCTCGGGGCCGTCGCGGACGGATCGCCGCTCCCCCTCTTCCTGTACGACATCCCGTCGACGGTCGGCGAGTCGATCGACCCCGTCGTGGTCGGCGAGCTCGCGACCGAACACGACTCCGTCGTCGGCATGAAGGACACGAGCGGCGACCTCTCGTCGCTCGACGCGAAGATCCGCGCGACGCCGGATTCGTTCACCGTGCTTCAGGGGTTCGACTCCCACCTGTATCCGAGCACGTCCCTCGGCGTCGACGGCGGGATACACGCCCTCTCGCAGGTCATCCCCGAGGTGTTCGTCGCGCTCGGCGAGGCGATCCGCGGGGGCGACGACGACCGCGCACTGATGCTCCACCGCCGGGGGATCGTCCCGCTCTTCGACCGGTGTGCGGACCACGGTTTCGCGCCCGCGACGAAGGTCGCGGCCGCCCACCGCGGGTTCATCCCCGACCCGGCCGTCCGTCCGCCGCTGACGCTCCCCGACGAGGCGGCACGCGAGGCGATCGCGACCGACGTCGACGCGGCGCTCGACGCCGTCTAAAGCGGCTCGGTTCGGCTCGGCCCGAGTTCACTCCCCGTCGACGGGCGTCCCGTCCGCGTTCTTCGGGCCCTCGGAGTCGAAGACGACGACGTCGCCGTCGGCCCGTTCGGCGGCGGTCGGGTCGTAGCCGTTCCGCACGGCGATCGCCTCCTCCAGTTCGCGGACCGCCCGCTCCTTGAGCGCGGCCGCCAGCTCCTCGGCGTCGGATCGCGAGATATCCCGGCCGAGCCCCTCGCACTCGTGGGCCCGGACCATTCCCTCGCCGTCGACCGCCTCGCCCATCGGCTGGCTCGTCCCGCCGAGCGCGACGCTGAACGGATAGGTCCGACAGATCAGCGGCCGCGAGTCGTGGACCGTACACGCGCCCCGCCCGTCCGTCTCCTCGTAGAAGGTGCAGTCGCCGCAGTCGTCGGTCGCGAGCGCCCACTCGAACGTCTCGCCGGCCGGCTCGCCGTCCTCGCCCGCGACGAGCCCGTACGGCATGGGACGGGCCACGTCGCGCCAGTCGTACTCCTCGCCGAAGGCGTCCTCGGCGGCGTCCTCGGCGGCGTTGGCGACCGCTCTGACCTCGTCGGGGAAGACGGTCGCGGTGTGCGGCTCGCGGTCGGGTTCGCCGTCCGTGTTCCCGTTCCTCTCGCCGACTTCCTCACCGACCCCTTCACCGGTCCCCTCCCCGGCCGGCGCGCCGCCCGGCTCGTCCGGGGCGTACCCCGTACAGCAGCCGCCACAGCGCGTACACTCGAACCCGATCGACTCGATCGCCCCGGCCAGGTCGTCGACGTCGAGCTCGCGGGCGCGGTCGAGTTCGGTTTCGAGCGGTTCCATGGCTCCGTTTGCGCGCCGATCGGGTTAACGACTCCCCTCTCACCATCGCGTTCGACGTTCCCCAGGACGCGCCCGTCGACGGCGAAGGAGCGAAGTGCGATCGCCTCCTACGGCTCGGTCGTGAGAGAGTACGAACGGAAGGGGCTCCTCGAACGCGTCGAGCGCGAGGCGGCCACGGTCGGCGCGGAGATCCCCGAGGAGATCGAGGTTCAGGACGAGCCGATCGACCTCCGGTCGTTCGTCTTCGAGATCAAGCGCCGGGAGACGGTCCCTCCAGGGGAGCGCGACCGCGTCGAGCGCGCGAAACGGAACCTCCGCCGCGAGCGCTTGGAGCGACTCGAGCGCATCGAGGAGGACGAGGTGAGCTACGAGCGCGGCGAGGAGCTGGCGGCGTCGATCATCGGGATCGATCGTGCGCTCGAGGCGTTGGAGGGGCTGAACGCGTCGGATCCGGAGACGGAGGCGGAACGCCAGGAGGCCGCGGACCGGAAACGCTGGATGAACTTCCTGAAGAAGGCGCTCGGGCGAGAGGACGCCGGCGGCGCGGGCGGTCGGGCGCGGTTCTGAATCGGGTGATCACGGGCCGGATTCACCCGGCAGAAACCGTAGTCGGTAGTCGTAGTACCGGTCCTCGTAGCGGACCCGCCCCGAGCCTGATTCGCTCCCCCCTCCGTCTTTCCGAACGTCGCCGTCGAGGTACGGGCGCTCGTGGAACGCCCGGATCACTTCGGCGTACCCGTCCGAGTACGGGTGCGACTCCTCGTACCCGTCGTGTCTGGCCGCTTCGATCACGTCGAGCGCGTCGGCCGAGAGGTCCTCCCCGTCGAGCCGCGCGCCGACGGTACGCGCTCGGAGGACCGCCTCCATCCCCTCGGGCGACTCCGCGACCGGCTCCGCGACGGCGCGGTAGACGGGCTCGTGGAACCGCTCGCGGGTGACTTCGACCCGATAGACGGGGTCGCGGTACGTGACGCGGTTCGGTCCGTCGTCGGCGAGCAGCACGCTCGCCTCGACCGCGTCCTCGTCTCGGTAGACGTAGCCGCCGCGCTCGACCAACCCGACCGGCATCCCGCCGACGTTGCCTCGCGCCCGCGCCGCGAAGTGCGCGATCTCGACTGCGCGTCGGTCGCCCTCCGGAAGCGTCTCCGCGTCGACGCTCTCGGGTTCGTCAGCTTCGGCTCCGTCGACCCCGCCCTCGTCGATCCCGAACAGCCGGAGCACCGGACGGGTCGCCGCCGCCTCGTCGACGACGACGGAACTCAACCGGTAGTACGTCCCCTCGTGGACGGCGTAGGTCGGGTCGTCCGCCGTCGAGAAGAACGGCGTCCGGTACTGCGTGGTGTGCGTCCCCCCGTTCCGGGCGGCCGTGAACGCCGCCTCGTTCCACCTCGGATCGGTCTCGGCGGGATCGACGACGGCGGCGTCCCGGAGCGTCTCTCCGACGTCGCTGAGGGTGAGCGACAGAACCCGATCGGCGTCGCCGTCGTTCGCCGGGCTGCCGGTCACCGATCCGTCGAGACAGCCGGCGATCGCGCCCGCCGTCGCGGCGAGGCCGCCGGCGAGCAGCCGGCGTCTGGAGGGCTTCGGAGTGCGCATACCCGTCGTACGTCCGGGCGTCATAAATACGCCGGCGTTGCACAAAGAGCCGCTGTCGCCTCCGGGTCCGACGTGGCCGGCGTCGGCTCGGACGCCGCCGTCCGGATCCCGTCCCGATCAGTTCCCGGTGAAGTCGATCCGCGAGTCGCCGGCGTCGGCGTCGCGGCGGCTCGGGCCCCGCCGGACGAACTCGTAGGCGTCGTCCGCGAGGTACACCGCGCCGTCGGCGACCGTCACGTCGACGTCCTCGAGGACCGCGCCCTCACAGGGTCCGAAGTTACAGTAGCCGCTCTCACCTTCGAAGGTCGCGCCGTGTTTCTGACAGAACACCTCGCCGTTCCGGACGAACGCGCCCTCGTCCTTGTCGAGACGCACGTCGGTCCAGTGTTGACAGTAGTTGCGGAACGCCGAGACGCCGTCGTCGAGACGCAGGAGGATCGCCTCGGCTTCCACGCCGCCGTCGTCGTCCGCGCCCACGTCACCCTCGCCTTCCGCGACCGAGTCGGGATCGACCGGACGGAGCGTCACGAGAAGCGTGCTGTCCTCCGGCACCTCGTCGAGGGCGGCGATCCGCCGGTCCGCGTCCATACGAACCGGTGGCCCGCGTCGGGTTTGAACGTTGCGCGTCGGCCGGAGGCCGTTTGTGCCGTCGCGCGCGGTGTGCCCCGTTCAGATCCCCAGCCACTCGTCGTTTCGGACCTCGTACCCGTTCGCCCGGCAGAACTTCGCCGCCCGCCGTCGGACGTCCCGCGACCCCGGGATCGTCTCCCTGTCATCGATCCGTTCGACGATCCAGTCGGCCATGACCCGGATGCCCTCGTCGTCGTCGTCCGCGTCGATCGCCGCGAGTTCCCGGAACGTCCGCTCGTAGGCGTCGCGCTGTGACCGGCTCATCTCCGCGTTCGGGAGCCCGTCGCCCGCCTCCACGACCCGTTTCATCGCCATGGCGACGGTGGGTCGTCGGATCCGCACCCCGATCTCGTCGGGCGAGTCGAACGTCTCCCCGTCCGCGTCCGGGACGAGGTCCGCGATCGCGTAGGTCCCCACGGTCGACTCGATCTCGCGGTCGCCGACCGCCGAGACGATCTCCACCCCCGTCGCCGGGAACGCCAGCGGTTCGAGTTCCGTCTCGAAGTAGGCGAGCTCGGAGGCGTCGACCGGCGGTTCGGCCTCGTCTCCGCGTTCCAACTCCGCAGCGATCTCGCGCTCGCGCTGGCGTCTCTCCTCGTCGTGAGCCTGTTTGTCGCGACCGCTCTTGTCGTCTGCCATCCCCTAATTAGGTCCTCTAGTCGGATAGTCCTGTGGTTCAACGAACACTTCTCGCCATCGCCGTCGGATCCCGAGCGGTTCCTACGACTCCCGGCCGCCACCGTAACACGCCCCCTCCACCCGGCGGTCGAACAGCCGCGAGAGAAGGGTCGTGAGCGCCCCGGAGACGCCCCCACCGTCGCCGTCGACGGCGATCCCGTCGACCGTCCGAACCGGACGGACCTCCCACGTCGCGTTCGCGAGGAAGACCTCGTCGGCCTCGCGCACCTCGCTGGGGGTGTAGCTCCCCTCCTCGACCGGGATCCCCTCCTCCTCGGCGACGTCGACGATCTCGGATCGAGTGACGCGAGGGACGATCGGACCGTCGAGCGAGGGCGTCTTGAGCCCCTCCCCGTCGGCGAAAAAGAGGGTCGAGTCCGCACCGCCGGCGACGTGGCCGTCCGCATCGATGAGCAGCGCCTCGTCCGCGCCCGTCACGCGGAGTTCGAGTCGCGCGAGGGTCTCGTTCACCCGGGCGTGGGTCGTCGCGTCGGCCGGCACCGCCCGGTTCGACGTTCTCCGGGTCTTGACGGTCTGGAGCGTCGCCGGCGCGTCGTAGACCGGATCCGACCCGACTCCGCCCCTCGGGAGCGGACGAGCCGTCACGACGACGGTCGGATCGCTCTCGATCCGGGGATCGAACCGGTCGGCGGCGTTCGCTCCGCGGCCGCGCGTGATCGAGACCTCACAGCGTGCGTCCGTCAGGTCGTTCGCCGTGAGCGTCTCATGGACGCGGTCTCTCAGCTCCGCGTCCGGGATCGCGCGGTCGATCGAGAGCGCCTCACGGCTTCGGGCCAGCCGGTCGGCGTGCCGGTCCCAGCGGAACGCGTTTCCGCCGTAGACTCGTACGGTCTCGCGGGCCGCGTCGCCGTATCGGAACCCGCGGTCCTCGACGTGGACCGTCGCGGAATCCGCGGCCACGACCTCGCCGTCGACGTGGTATCGGCGGTTCGGATCGTCCGAGCCGTCGGGACCGTCCGGATCGCCCGACCCATCCGAACCGTCGTTCATCGGCGTTGCCGAACCGGGCGGTCGCCGGGAGCCACCTCAGAACTCCTTCGCGCGGTCGACCCACTTGACGGCACGCTTCTCGCCGATGCTCGCGCCCTCGGCCACCTCCGCGGGGTCCGCGGCCGCGAGGTCCTCGACGGTCTCGATCCCGATCTTCGAGAGCCGCTCGCCGTACGCCGGGCCGATGCCCTTGATCCGGTCGACGGGCGCGCCGTCGACTTCGTCGCCGGACTCGTCGGGTTCGCCACCCGCGCCGGCTTCGTCCTCCACGGCGTCGTCGGCGTCGTCGGAATCGTCGGCGTCGTCCACCTCGGCGACGTCAGCGTCGTCCTCGGTCGGTTCCTCGTCTCCGTCGGTGGCCGCCGCCTCGTCTCCGATGGTCTCCCCTTCGGCGTTCGCCTCGCGGTCATCGGCGGCGTTCGCCTCGTTCACGCCGGCGGCCGCGGTTCCCGTACCGTCGTCCTCGGTCCCGCTCTCCGTTCCGTTCCCGGCTTCCGGCTCGCCTCGGTCGTTCGGCTCGCTTCCGTCCGTGTCCCGTTCGACGGTCACCGTCGTCTCCCCGCTCTCGCCGTCGGACGAGTCGCTCCCGAACCCGAGCTTCTCCTTGATCTTCTTCAGCAGGGCCATTGGGGTCCGGTACACGCGCCCGATATTTAAAGGCCCGCGACGGGCCCGAACGCGGGCCCGGGTGCCGGTCTCGCCGCGATTAAGTCGTCGCGGGCACACGATCGGTCATGTCGATCCTCGATGCGGTGATGTGGTCCGTACACGTCGGGTTCGCGGTGCTCTGGACGGGAAGCGTGCTGTTCGTCGCGCTCGCGGTGGTTCCGCCGGCGATCCGCGGCGACATCGGGGGCGACGCGCTCGCCGCGGTGGTCGGTCGACTTCGGTGGATCACGCGGATCGCGGCGCTCGCGTTCCTCGCCACCGGCGGGCACATGGCCGGGACGCTGTACACCGCCGAGACGCTCACCGGAACCGGCCGGGGCCACTTCGTTCTCACGATGCTCGCGCTCTGGTTCGTCATCACGGGGCTCGTCGAGGTCGCGAGCGGGAAGCTCCTCGACGGGATCGATCCTCTCTCACGAGCGCCCGCCCGCGACGCGAAGCCCTTCTTCTACGGGGCGGCCGCGCTCTCGGTCGGGCTGATCCTCACCGCCGGCCTGCTCGCGAACCCGGCCGGAGTATAAGATCGACCGATCGGACCGTGCGGTGGCGCGCCGGTGAGCGGGTGCGAGAGCACCCGCGAACCGCCCGCGAGGGAGGCGGCGACCGAAGGGAGCCGCCGAGGCTGGGGAGGCGTGAGGTGCGGGGCGGTACTGTGCGGTGCGAGGCGGTACTGTGCGGTGCGAGGCGGGACTCAAAGGACGTTCCGTGTCGATGATCCCACACGGACACACCCCCGGTTCTATTCCAACTCCGCACGCAACGCCGCGTTCATCTCCGCGACGGGCGCGTCCGCGCCGGTCCAGCGCTCGAACGCCTCGACGCCCTGATAGAGCAGCATCCACGCGCCCTCGATCGTCGTCGCGCCGGCGGCCGCGGCGTCCCGAAGCAGCCGTGTCTCGGTGGGCGCGTAGACCGCATCGAGCACGGCCAAGTCGCCGTGGAGCAGCTCCGCCGGCACCGGCGTCGCGTCCTCCTCCATCCCGACGCTCGTCGCGTTCACGAGCACGTCGGCGGCGGGAACCTCCTCGGCGAGGCCGTCGAGCCCGCCGCCGGTCGCGTCCGGCACGTCGGCGGCGAGTTCGACCGCTCGCTCGGTCGTGCGGTTGGCGACGTGGACGTCCGCGCCGGCGTCCGCGAGCGCGAAGGCCGCGGCCCGCCCCGCGCCGCCCGCGCCGACGACGACCGCGTCACGCCCGTCGAGGGGCACGTCGTGGCGCGCAAACGACCGGGTCACGCCCGCGGCGTCGGTGTTGTAGCCGCGGGGCGTTCCGCTTCCGTCGCGCTCATCCCCCTCGCCGTCGCTCACGTCGCCCTCCCCGGTGTCGGGGAAGACGACCGTGTTCACCGCGCCGATCCGTTCGGCGAGCGGGTCCGCGTCGACGGCCGCGAGCACGTCCCGCTTGAACGGGATGGTGACGTTGAGTCCCGCCACGCCCAGGGCGGCCGCGCCCTCGACCGCCCGCGCGGCGTCGTCCGGAGCCGGTTCGAAGGTGACGTAGCGCGCGTCGATGCCGAGCGCCTCGTAGCCCGCCTCGTGCATCGGCGGCGACAGCGAGTGGCCGACCGGGTTGCCGATCAGTCCGTAGACGTCCATACGCGTCCGGGCGACTCGGACGAACAAAAACCCGACTCACTCGCCCTCGGCCCCACCGTCCGCGTCCACGTCGGCGTCGGCCTCGGCCTCGATGACCTCCTCCAACGTCTCGGTCCCCACGTCGCTCGCGAGCTTGACGCCGACGAGCGAGACGACGACGCCGGCGACGATGAACGCCGCCAGTCGCTGGGCGGGCGCGACGACGTAGCCGGCGACGACCGTCGGAGCGAGGAGCGTCTCCTGTTCGAGGAAGTAGCCGGCGAACCCGCGCACGACGAGCCCGACGGCGACGATCACGAAGGGAAGGTTGAGATACGGCGTCCGGATCCCCTCGTCGCGGATCAGCTCGTCGAGCAGGCGGCCGACCGCCGCGGTCACGCCCGCGATCGCGAGCCACGGAACGGCCGCGTAGGTGAACTCCATCGCCTGCACGGTCAACAGCGCGTCCTCGAGGTCCGTGGCCGCCAGCACGCCGAAGAACCCGCCGACCAGGGAGAGCCCGCCGGCGACGACGTACGTCACGACCGACACCTGCCCGGCGTACAGCGCCTCCCGCACCCGCTCGGGCATCCCCGCGACCAGCCGGTCGATCCCGAGCCCCTTGTACAGGAGCGCCGCGCCGAGCAGGCCGGCGACGCCGGCGACCGCGGCCCCCGCCGAGAACCGCACGAACAGGACGGGAAGCAACAACAGCGCGATCCCGATCGGGACGAGCACGGTCGAGCGGAGCTGCTCGTCGGCGAGGAACTGCTTCAACAGGTAGTACGTCGACTCGATGTCGCGGGCCTGTCGGACCACGACGCGGTCGACGCCGTCGACGGGCATCCGCGACTCGACGATCGGGAGGACGCGCTCGTCCTCCGCGGAGTCGACCACGACGATGGCGGCGTTCGGGGCGTAGCGGTCGACGAGATCGTCGAGCTGTGCCGCGATGGACCGGTCAGCGCCGACCGGACTCTCGCTTTCCGCCGAGACGACGGCCACGATCGCGTCCTCGCGCTCGTCGCGGAGGTCACGGGCCACCCGGAGCGCCTCGAGCAGGCAGTTGACGCTGGCGTCCTCGGGGTCGGCGAGGCCCGCGTCGGTGACGAGCGAGCGGACCGCCTCCCAGCCGGCGACCGGCATCGGGACGTTCGTGGCCCGCCCGATCGTTCCCGAGCGGTCCACGCAGATGACCAGCGTCGTCACGGATGGTCACACACCCCGCCGGAGTAAAAAGTCTCGCCGTCAGGGGGTCCCGGGGGCGTCCACCACGGTACGGACGGGAGGGGCCTATCGGAACTCGACCTCGAGGTCGCGGCCGTCGCCGGCGAAGACGCTGGCGACGCCGTTGCCGGCGGCGAACGCGACGCGCTCCGCGCCGATACCGAGCCGCTCCACGAGCCCGCGATCGGGCGTGAACTCCTTGACGCCGACGTCGTCGTCGAGCTCCTCGGCGATCCGTTCCTCCACGTCGTCCTCGACGCCGAGCTCGTCGACGAGCCCGAGGTCCAGGGCGTCGGGACCGAGGTAGACGCGCGCTTCCGTCTCGCGGATCGCCTCGGGGTCCATCCCCCGACCCTCGCTCACGGTCTCGACGAACTGCTCGTAGTAGCCGTCGATGAGCGACTGGAGGTACTCGCGCTCGTCCGCTTCGATCTCCCGCAACGGCACGCCGGCGTCCTTGTACTCGCCGGCGGTGAACTGCTCGTAGGAGATCCCGAGCTTGTCGGCCAGCCCGGCCGCGTTCGGCCGCGAGCCGATCACGCCGATCGACCCCACGAGGCTCCCGTCGCGGGCCCACAGCTCGTCACAGCCGCTGGCGATCCAGTAGCCCCCGGAGGCGCACAGGTCCGTCGCGTACGCGACCGTCGGCCCGTCGAAGTCGGCGACCGCCCGCCGGATGTCGTCGCTGGGGACGACCTCCCCGCCGGGCGTGTTGAGCTCGACGAGGAGCGCCTCGACGTCCTCGTCGTCGTCCGCCGCCTCGACCTGCTCGACGACCTCGTCGGCGGTCGTCCCCCCCGGCCCGGAGAGGGGCGAGGGACGGCCCTTGTCCCGCTTTATGGGCCCCGAAATCGACACCTTCGCCACGTTGTACTCCTCGGTATCTCCGAACCGACCGCGAGTGAGCCGACCCAGGAGTCGCCCGCCGGCGACGGTCGCCGCCGCGCCCAGCGCGGCGGCCACGAGGAGGCCCGATCCGGTCGAACGTGCGTCGTCGTCCATGGCGTCGATTGGTGGCGACGCGGTTTATGAGCGTCGGCGCGTGCCCGCGAGTGCCCGAAGGGCGCGAGCGGACCGCGCGAGGGAGGGGGAGACGACCCGCCGGAACTGCCGGCGGGTCGTCGAGCCCGAGGCTGGGGAGGCGTGAGGTGCGGGGCTGTGCGGTGCGGGCGGGACTCAAAGGGGCAGCCGCGAGGGCGACGGCGGCCGACGCAAGGACCGCAGGAAGTGAGCAAAGCGAACGATCGAGGACCGCAGCGAGGCCCCCGAGTCCTCGCGGCTGGGGCTTTGACAGTGTTCTCCGCGAGTACGTTTCCAGTCTCCGATGACCGAGCGGCTGCGGCCTTGGTGGTGGGCGTATTCGTGCGATCGTCGAGGGCGACGCCCCAACCATCCCGAATGAATCTCACGTCTCCGACGTACGGCGACCGAAACGACCATTCGACGCCCGCGCCACCCTCGCGTATGTACGTCGTCGTCAACGCGGCCCAGAGCGTCGACGGGAAGCTCTCGACGCGCCGCCGGGAGCAGCTCCGGATCTCGGGCGAGGAGGACTTCGACCGGGTGGATCGGATCCGGGCGGCCGCCGACGCGGTGCTGGTCGGCGTCGGGACCGTCCTCGCCGACGACCCGCACCTCACGCTCGACGAGGAGGCGCGCCGCGTCGAACGGCTCCGGAACGGCCGACCGGGCGACCCCGCACGGGTCGTCGTCGACTCCACGGGACGGACGCCGACCGACGCGCGGATCCTCGACGACGCGGCGACAACCTACCTGCTCGTGTCGGCGGCGACGACGCCCGAGCGCCGAAAGGAACTGGCCGACGCCGGCGCGGAGGTGATCGTCGCCGGCGAGGAGCGCGTCGACCTCGTCGACGGCACGAGCGCGCTGGCCGGGGAGGGGATCGACCGGCTGATGGTCGAGGGCGGCGGCGAGGTGATCTACTCGTGTTTCGCGGCCGGGATAGTCGACGAGCTGCAGGTGTACGTCGGGTCGCTCGTCGTGGGCGGACGCGACGCGCCGACGCTGGCCGACGGCGAAGGGTTCGTGGAGGCGTTCCCCCGGCTCGATCTCACGGAGGTCGAGCGGCTCGACGACGGGGTCGTCCTCTCGTACGACGTCGACGGGAGAGCGTGAATCGAGCGTCAACCGGCGGGGAGTCGGACGCATCGGACGACGATCGCCCCCTACCCATGCCCGTTAACCCCACCCATGGTAACGCGTGGATCCCGCGATATCGGCCGGTACACGGTCCGTGCTACCGACTTTCACACGAATTCACCGAAGTATTTATATGTCACCCTACGGTACGTAGAGGTACCAGAACGCCTCCGGCGCTGGTAGGATCGCACGCTGAAATGAACGGGAGTTCTTATCAACGGCCCTACGCACGACGGCGAGCGGCCGCCACATCCGGAGCGGTGATGGAGAGATAAAAAATGGTAACGAAAGACGAAGTCATCGAACAGTACGACATCGAGCCGATGAACGACGCGGACAACGTGGACCTTTCTGAAGACGACCTGGAGAACGGGTCCAAAGGACAGCTCATCAAACGCGCCGGTCAACTGCGGGACCGACGTAACGAGCTGAACCAGATGGCCTCCGAGCGCGCCTCCAAGCGCGACGACCTCAACGCCAAGACGCGCGAGAAGGTCGACGAGGCCCAGGAACACCGCGAGAAGCGCGACGAGCTCAACGAGCAGGTCCAGGAACACAAGGACAAGCGTAACGAGCTCAACGCGGAGGCCAACGAACTGTTCGACGAGGTCGAGGAGCTCAAAGGGGACATGGAGCTCGGCTCCGGCAAGTCCATCGAGGAGCTCAAAGAGGAGATCGAGGACCTCGAGTTCCGCCAGCAGACCGAGGTGCTCGACGCGGAGGACGAGCGCGAGCTCATCGAGAAGATCGACGACAAACGCGAGAAGCTCGCCGAGAAGAAGGAGAAGGTCGACGACACCAGCGAGCTCGACGACCTCGTCGAGGAGGCCGAGGAGGTCCGCTCGGAGGCGTCGAAACACCACCAGAAGGTGACGGAGCTCGCGGACAAGGCCCAGGAGCACCACAACGACATGATCGAGGCCTACCGCGAGGCCGACGACATCCGCGACGAGGCCGACGAGATGCACGAGCTCTTCGTCGAGGCCCAGGAGGCGGCCGACCGCCACCACGAGGACTTCGTCCGCGTCCAGAAGCGCCTGCGTGAGCTCGACAAGAAGGAGGAGGAGGAGCGCAAGGACGAGCGCGCCGAGAAGCGCGAGGAGGAGAAGGAGGAAGCCGAGGAGATCTACCAGAAGTTCAAGGAGGGCGAGACCCTCGACACCGAGGACCTGATGAAGCTCCAGAAGACGGGGCTTCTCTAGAGACGACCGGTCTCTCTGAAGCGGTTTTTGCGGTTTTCGTGTAGCGAGAACGGGGAGCGTAGCGACCGCCGGGAACCTAGCTCATCAACTCGCCGCCGTTCACGTTCAGCGTCTCGCCGGTGACGAACCCCGCGTCCCGGAGGTAGGCGGCCGCCTCGGCGATGTCCGCGGGCTGGCCGTAGCGGTCGACCGGGATCGCCGCCAGCTGTTCGCGCTCCTCCTCGGGGGTCCGGTCGCCGGTCATGTCCGTCTCGACGTGGCCGGGCGCGACCGCGTTCACCCGTACGTCCGGCGCGAAGTCGCCGGCGTGGCTGCGGGTGAGGGAGAGCAGCGCCCCCTTCGAGGCGGCGTAGTGACACTCGATCGGCGCGCCCGTGTGTGCGAGGATGGAGGAGACGTTCGTCACCGACGGGTCGTCCGCGGACTCCCGGAGGAACGGGAGCGCCGCCTTCGTCACGTTGAACGCCGAGTTGACGTTCACGTCCATGACCCGGTCGAAGTCGTCGGGCGCGAGGTCCTCGGTGTACACGTGCTGGTCGATCCCGGCGTTGTTGACGACGTGGTCGACGCCGCCGAACGCGTCCGCGGCGGCCTCGACCAGCCGTGTAGCGTCCTCGGGGTCGGAGACGTCGGCGCCGACGACGACCGCCTCCCGACCCAGATCCCGGACCTCGGCCGCGACCGACTCGGCCGCGTCCTCGCTCGTGTGGTAGTTGACGGCGACGTCGTATCCGTCCTCGGCGAACCGAAGCGCTATCGCTCGACCGATCCCCCGCGACGACCCCGTCACGACTGCGGCTGGCATGTCTCCCCGGTCCGGGCCGACCGACTTCGTCCTTCCGGACCCGGCGAAGGAGGAGCGATCAGGGAACCCGACCCACCGTCACCTCGAAGGAGACGAGCTCGACGCGCTCGTACTCGCGCTCGCGCATCGCCGCGACCGCCTCCCGGCCCATCTCGCGCCAGCGTCGGCGAAGGTCGTCGTACGCCGCCGGCGACAGCACGGCCCGAAGCTCCTCGCGGTGGTCGGCGAGCCCCGCGCCGGACGCCTTTCGGGCGGCCGATTCGAGGGCCGGCTCGGCGTAGGGCGGGGCCGTCCGCTTCTCGTGGAGGTACCGCCGCGTCCGGACGTCGACGAGGCCGGCGTCCGCGAACAGCGACTCGACGCGGTCGCCGAGGGCCACGTCGGTGTCCACGCCCGCGAGGTACGCCTCACGCGCCTCCCGCTCGAGGTCGGCCTCCCGCTCGACCGTCGAGGAGACGGCCACGTCGGCGTTGTTCGGCTCTACAGCCGCGACGAGGTCCGAGGAGACCCGTGCGAGCTCCCGCACTGCCCGCGCCGGCTCCCGCAGGTTGATCAGGAGCGCCTGACACGCCGCGAGATCGACGGCGTCGTCCCGGAACGGAAGCCGGGTCGCGTCGCCGGCGGCGTAGGAGGCGGCGGTCTCCTCGCGGGCGACGTCGAGCAGGTCCGTGTCCGCGTCGACGCCGATCACGGTCGCGTCCCGACCGGCCTCCTCGGCGAGCACGCGGGTGAACTCGCCCGTGCCGCAGCCGGCGTCGAGGACGCGCTCGCGGTCGGGTAGCGAGCAGTCGGCGAGCGCCTCGCGCCCGTCGGCCCACATCCCCTCGCGGGTGTGCTCGAGGTAGTCGGCGGAGAACCGTCTCACGTCGCCCCGTTCGCGGCGACGGGGATTAAGCGGCGGGATCGGAGACGAAGCGACGGGGGCGGAGCCGGCTCACCCGTCCGACCGGATCCCGACGAGATCGACGACCAGCGCCGCGGTGACGCCCGCACAGAAGCCGACGAACGCGCTCGCGACGCTGCCGATCAGAAACGAGCCCGTGAGCTCGACGACCCACGCGCCGCCGGCGACGCCCGGCGCTCCGATCGTGCTCGCGACCGCGAGGAGCGCACCGAGGAGGACGACCGGGACGACTCCGACCGCCAGACAGGCCGGTCCGCCGCAGCGGGCGTACGCGCCGACGGCGGCGATCGGCGCGGGCGCGTACACCACCAACACCGGAAGCGTCCGGGCCGAGAGGGTCGCCACCGGCCGGAGATCGACCGCACTCGCGAGGAGGGTCACCGCCGCCACCGCCCCGACGGCGACGGAGAATCCGACCACGAGCCCGATCGCTCGCTCGCGCCGACGGCCGAACAGCAGCGCTTCCGTGGTCGTCATGAGTCGCGTTCACACGCCGGACGAACTTAAAAACGCGTCAGACGGGTGTCCCTCGCGTCCTCACTCGTGACGAAGCTCCCGGACGCGCTCGATGTTCCACGCGAAGCTCTTGCCGTCCTCCGTCGGCGTCTCCAACACGAACGGGACCTCCGCGAGGTCGGGGTGGTTGATCACCCGCTCCATGCCCGCCTCGCCGATGAGCCCCTCGCCGACGTGGGCGTGTTCGTCCTTGTGGGTGCCGCAGGCGTGTTTCGAGTCGTTGAGGTGGATACACTGCAGGTGCTCGAGTCCCACCACGTCGTCGAACTCCGCGACGGTCTCGTCGACCGCCTCGGCCGTCGAGAGGTCGTAGCCCGCCGCGAACGCGTGGGCGGTGTCGATACAGACGTCGACGTCCGTCTCCGTCCGGTCGATGACGCCCGCGAGGTGTTCGAACTCGCCGCCGAGCTTCGTGCCCGCGCCCGCGTCGCTCTCGACGAGGATCGTCACGCCCTCGGGGACGTCGACGTCGTCGATGACGCTCGCCGCGTTGTCGAGGCCGTCCTCGACCCCCGCGCCGGTGTGGGCCCCGAGGTGGACGTTCACGTACGGGATCCCCAGCGCGTCGGCGGCGTCGACCTCCCGTTGCATCGACTCGAGGGACTTCTGGCGGAGCCCCTCCTTGGGCGTACAGAGGTTGACGAGGTAGGAGGTGTGGATCACCCACGGACCGTCGAGGTCGCGCGCCGTGTGCTCGCGGAACTGTGCGGTCTCCTCCTCGTCGAGGTTCGGGTCCTCCCACACCTGCGGGGAGTGGGTGAAGATCTGTCCGCAGTTGCCGCCGAACTGGGTCTGTCTGAACACGGCGTTCGCGATGTTTCCGTGCGGCGGCGTCTCGGGGTCGTTCGATGCTCTCGAGGTGGAAATGGAGACGTGCGCGCCGACCTTCAGGCTCATACGGACGATACGCGGGGGGAACGAAAAGCCGCTTCGGAACGAGGTGGCCGATCGGTTCTCTACTCGCGGTCGCCCGGACGGGACCGAACCCAGGCGTCGTCCCGGTACTTCGTCTCGACGAGTTCCCGCGCGCGATCGAGTTCGGCGTCGGTCCACGACCCCTCTCGATCGAACGATCCGGCTCCGTTCGAACCGATCCCCGTCTCGACCCACGTCGCGAGCGATCCCTCGACCGCCGTGACGGCGTCCGCGCGGTCCACGTCGACCAACTCGTCCATCCCCACCACCCGCTCGCGGAACGTCTCCGCGTCCACCGGCGGGTCGGCGAACGCCGCGAGGTGCGCCTCGGCGTCGACCGAGAAGGAGAGCGAGCCGTGCTGGACGACCGCGTCGCGGGTGCGGTACTGCGCGTTGCCGGCGATCTTCCGTCCCGCGACCACCACGTCGTGAGCCGGGTGTAGCTCGCGAAGGTAACACGCGGGGTGATACAGCTCCGGAACCGCCTCCTCGACGTAGTCGGCGTCGATCCCGAGCCGGGAGAACGCGTCGAGGATCGGCTCACACAGCAGGTGATACGCGTCGAGGAGCTTCCCGGGGACGTCCTCGGCGGGCACGGCGATCGAGTACGCGACGTCGCCGTACGAGTCGTGGAGGATCCCCCCGCCGCCGGTCCGTCTACGGGTGACGTCCACGCCCGCACGCTCGCACGCGTCCCAGTCGACCGTCTCCGGCCTCTGTCCGTACCCGAGCGTGAGACAGCTCGGGCCCCAGCGGTAGGTCCGGACCGTGGCGAGTCCCTCCGCGCTCGCGGTCTCGGCCGCGACCTCGTCGAGCGCCATCTGCATCGGCCCCGATCGGTCCTCCTCGCGGATCAGTCGCCAGTCGCCCTCCGGCGCGGTCATGCTCTCCCGTCGGCGCGGCGATCCGAAAGCGATTGCGTTCGAACGTGGATCGGGACGGATCACCCCGCCCGTCCGCCCCGACGTGTCCGGGATCACCGACGCCCGCTACCCGGGCGGGTCCGCGTCGTCGCCGAAGCCGCTCCCGTACGTTTCGATCACCTCCGTGACGGTGACCTCGTAGGCGTCGTACCACTCGTTCCACCGCGCTTTCGCCCGTTCGTGGTCCGAATCGGCAGCGAACGACTCGAGCGCGATCAGCGTCTCCCAGTAGTAGACGACGAGAACCTCGTCGCCTTCCGGATCGTTCCACGTCCGCTGGCCGAGGTATCCGTCCGTTCCCTCGGCTGCCGCCCGTATCGCGTCGTTCAACTCGTGGAACTCGGCGTCGTACTCGCCCGGATCGAGACGAAACGTCACGAGGTACATCGAACGTCGTTCGGTCGTCCGTAGGAATAAGACTGCGGAGGAGACGGCCTCGAAGGCGCCGACTCCGTGAACCCAGAAAGCGATCGTGGTTTTATATCGCCATATTTGATTTATATCATCCATCCGACGAACGCGGGCCGTTTTTACGAATCCCCGGAGTAGGACCCGTATGGTACGCAACGTCGCCGGCGACATGGCGGAGCTCGACCCCGAGGACTTCTACCTCCTCTCGGGCGTCGAGCAGGGGATGCGCTTCTCCGAGTGGGTGCGCCGCGACAAACTGCCCGAGTACGCCGACCTGACGGCCGAGGAGATAGAGTACCGGATCGACCGATGTCTCGACCGCGAACTGATAGAACGGAAGACGATCCAGTACGAGGGGTACCAGCTCACCTTCGAGGGGTACGACGCGCTCGCGCTGCGGACGTTCTCCGAGCGCGGAACGATAGACGGCGTCGGCTCCCCGCTCGGGCTCGGCAAGGAGGGCGACGTCTACGAGGTCCAGTCGTTCAAGCCGCTCGCGTTGAAGTACCATCGGGAGGGGTACACCAACTTCCGGGCGGTCAACCGCGAGCGCGAGTACACCGCCGACCGCGACCACGTCTCCTGGATGTACACCGCGCGCAAGGCGGCCGAACGCGAGTACGAGGCGATGGAGTCGCTGTATCCGGACGTGTCGGTTCCCCGTCCGGTCGACCACAACCGCCACGCCATCGTGATGGACAAGTTCGCGGGCGTCGAACTCGCCCGTGCCAAGCTCGAGCCCGAACAGGCCGCCGGCGTCCTCGACCTGATCTACCGCGAGCTGGTGACCGTCCACGAACTCGGCTGGGTCCACGCCGACATGTCCGAACACAACGTCGCGGTCGCCGAGGACGGGATCACGGTGTTCGACTGGCCACAGGCGGTCCCGACGGACCACGAGAACGCCCGGGAGTTCCTCGAACGCGACGTTGCCAACCTGTTGAGATACTTCGGCCGAAAGTACCCTCACGAGATCGACCGCGAGGCCGATACCGCCGCGATCGCCGCCGCGATCGCCGACGGTTCCTTCGAGACGGTTCGGGCGTTCGGCGAATAATAAACCAAATCACGCGATATAAAATCATCTCGGCAACCTAGATCTCGAGAATGGTGACGCTCACTCGTCGTCTTCGACGTCGAACGGGGTATCGATTCGGTCCCGGTCGCCGCGACCGCGTCCCCGTCACTAACGATGAACGTTACCGTATCGTAGTGCTCCTGAGAGCCCCGGCACCGGGACCACGAGGACGCCGCCGCCGAAGCCGACGACTGCTCCGACTCGTTAACCCCTTGGACTCGGTAGGGCTGCCCGTCGTATTCGATGGGGCCACTCATCTCGAGATCGGGTTTCCCGGCCGTGTTACCGTCAGTGCCTCCGGTTGGGAGCCTCCTCCAGTGGTATCCCGAGTCCGCGACGATGACGAGTCGCCCGTACTCGCGAACACCGGCGGTGAGAAGGATCCCCGTCATCGTGGCGGAGCGTTCGGGTGACCTCCCGCAGACGTGTCTTCCGACGCCGATCCTCGTCATAATGCCCTAATTGATACTTCATGAATATATGAAGTATACGATTTCACTCATAGTAAGTATAATTATATTATTCGTACTCGGATGAAGTCGTGCATCCACACCCACCCTGCCGGAGCAACTCGCCGATCGAGTGGTTCGACCCACACTTCGAGCAGATGGCTCGAACGTCCACGAGAACGTCGTAGTCCGCGTGGTCGTGTTCGCCCGCCGAAACCAGTGACTCGATCGTCGACTCCGTAACGACGGCAACCCGTCCCTGGAGTTTCTCGATCGTTTCGGTCTTTCGTTCGACCACGTCGCCGTCCCGCTCGGGGAGGCTCGCTTCACGGTCCTTCCGCAGGTAGGTGTGTACCGCCTGGTGTGTCACGAAATCGTTCGAGAGCGTCTCCACGTCCACGCCCTCGCGTTCGAGACGACGTCGAGCGCGCGTTCGCTCGGAGCTCGATCCCTCCCGAAGGCTCTCGTACGTTCCCGTGATATCGACCTCGTGCGGCGAGACGTCGGCCTCCCGAAGCGTTACTTCGAGGAGCCGTTCGTTGAACTCGTCGGCGAGATCTCGGAGGCTCGTTCGTTCCCCCGTCTCGCCCGTCCACGCCGCCTCGAGTTGCGCGCCCGTCCCGGACAGGTCGTACTCGTCGATGAGCCGTGCGACCTTCGTTCCGCGGCTTCGCGTCCCGTTGCTCATACCCCTCCTATCCGAGCAAGCGTTACAAAGTTACTGATGTCACGTCGATGTCCATCGATGCCGACCGACGAGAGATGGCACGGTCGAACGATCGCCCGACGCTAATCGATGCTCCTCACGTACGTGTACTCCTCCGAGAGTGCCTCGGCGTCCTCGGGCAGCAGGGCCGCGACGAGGTACTCCGCGTGGGTTCTGAAGTAGTCGACGACGCGTCCGATCCGGTCCGAATCGATCGCTTCGAGCGAATCGAGAACGACGAACGGAACGACCTCGTGGACGTCGTGGACGAGGTAGCCGGCGAGCGCGAAGACGAGTCCGGTCACCTCGCGTTCGCTCTCCGAGAGGTGGTCGATGGTGTCCTCGTACGCGGACCCGTCCGCGGCCGACCGGACGATGTGTAACTCGAACCGCGTCCTCGTCACCTTCCGGCGTCCCTCGCGCACCTCCTCCCGACGGCGTTCGATCCAGATCCGATCGAGGTTGTCGTACTCCAGGATGTCCAGGACGGTCTCCATGTGCTCGTTGAACGCGGTCACCGCGTCCTTCTCGATGCGCTCGACGCGGGTTCGGAGGTCCGCGAGCCGTTCGGTGAGCTCCTCGCGTTCGGCCTCGAGTTCTTCGCGGCCCTCGAGCGCTTCCTCGCGCTCGGCGACCTCCTCGTCGATCGTCTCGAGGTCCCCTTCGATCCGTTCCACCCGCAACTCGAGTTCGTTGGACTCCCGGTGGAGTTCGAGCACTTCGTCGTGGTCCTGTACCTCGATCGTCTCGGTCTCGGCTTCGAGGTCCGCTATCTCGTCACGTTTCGTCTCGATCCGGCCCTCGAGATCCGAGATGCGTTCGGTCGTCGTCTCGATCTCCGCCTCGACGTCGGCGAGTCGGTTCTCCGCCCGTTCGGCTTTCCGTCGCTCGGTACGGAGTTCGGACCGTCGCTCGGTGAGCTCGGCGATGTCGGATTCGATACCGCTGCGCTCCTCGAGTTTCTCCGCGCGGAGGTCACGCAGCTGTTCGACGGTCCCCTCGATCTGTTCGGTCGCGACGGTCGACCCACAGGTCCAACAGGTCGTCTGGTCGCTTCCGGTCAGCGCGTCGGTCGGGTCCGTCTCCTCCCCGGTGTCGTCCCGATCGAGATCAAGCTCCTCCTCCTCGAGCATCTCCTCGTTGAAGCTCACGACGCTCGCGAGCTGGTTGATCGTCCCGTCGAGCGCGCGCTTGCGCTCTCGAAGCTCCTGAACTCGCCCCGCGAGTCGGTCCGGGTCCTCCTCGGGCGGCTCCGCGTCGGCGAGCCGCTCCTCGAGTTCGTCGTACTCCGACTCGAGTTCGGAGAGCGTCGACCGCTCGGTTTCGAGGTCGAACTCGAGGTCGTCCAGTTCCGACCGGGCGTCCCGGACGCGTTGGAACGCCTCCTCGAGCTCCCGTTTTTGCGAACGACTCCGTTCGACGTCCGTCTCGAGGTCCTCGAGTTCGGACTGAACGGTCGCCAACTCCTCGCGAGCCTCCTCGAGTTCCGCACGTTTTTCACGGCGTTTCTCCTCGAGTTCGGGCAGTTCGTCCTCGAGCCGTTCGAGCCGTTCGATCTCGTCGTCGAGCTCCTCGCGCTCCCGTTTACACGACTCGATCTCGGCTTCGATGCGGTCCGTATCGATGGGCCGCATGATGATCTCGCGGAGGTCGTCGCCGCGGGCGACGGTGCGTCGCGCCTCGTTGTTCTCGAGCAGGAAGGCGAACAGGTCGGCGAGTTCGGGGTCATCGAGGTACGGGTCGCCGTCGAACGCGACCGTGTCCCCGTGTCGGGTCAGCGTCCGCGTGTAGGTCTCCCCGTCGATCTCGAGGGTGACCGACCCTTCCTCGGCGTCGCCCTTGAGCGAGGCCCTCTCGCTGCCGAGTCCCGCCATGAGCGCCGCCAGAAACGACGTCCGATTCGTCGCGTTTCGTCCGGTCAGTACCGAGACGCCGGGCGGAAGGGTCACCTCGGCCTCGTCGATCCCGCCGATCTTTCGAACGTCGATCCGCACCCGTGATTCAGAGAGTTGCTCCGCCGACATACCTCCCCCCAGGAGACGCTGGTCATTAAATATACGCATGACGGTCGTCGGTCGAGGGAGATCTCCGTCAGCCATGTCGATCCTCCGATCCGTTCGAACGCTTCGAATCACCTGTCCAAACGTCCCGGATTCCCCTTCGAATGAAGTGACAATATTCAAATATTACTAGAACATGACTGGTATTTTATTTATTAAGTATAAATTTACATATATTTCGATTCGGCGAACTCGTCACCGTTCTTTGGCCGACAGTATCTCCATCGTCGTTATACTCCGAGACGGAATCTCCGGTCATCGGCGCGAAGACGTTCGTCAGAGCACTGTTAATACTGGGACGATCTGTACACCCGGCTATGTCGGTTGAATACCCCTCATGTTACAATCCCTATACTCTCCAGCATGACTTCGTCGACGCGGTCGCGTCGTAACGCCTACCACCCGCGACCGCGAGGGTCCGGTATGAACGCACGCGACCTGATGGTCGAGAACGTGAAGACGGTCCCCGCGGACGCCGACGTGAGCGACGTCTTCCACAAGTTCGCCCGCAACTCCTTCTCGGGGTTCCCGGTCGTCGACGACGAGGATCGGGTCGTCGGCGTGGTCACGGAGTCGGACCTCGTCGACCTGTTCGAGCCGGAGGAGGAGACGCTGTGGATCCCGATCGGGCTCCCCCCGTTCGTCGACACGCTCACGTATCAGGTGAAACCGCCCTGGGGCGACCTCGATCTGGGGATCGACCTCGTGCGCAACGCCGACCGACCCATCACCGAGGTGATGACCGCCGACCCGGCGACGGTCGCTCCCGACGCCGACGTCGACAAAGTGCTCGAGCTGCTCTCCGGAGACGATCCGGACATCAACCGCCTACCCGTCGTCCACGACGACGGCACCCTCGTCGGGCTCATCGCCCGGCAGGACGTGATCCGCGCGTTCCGGGACCGGCGGATCTGAACCGGACGACCGGTCTCACCGGCCGGTCGTCACTCGGTCTCCAAACGGGTGAACTCCGCCTCCACGTCCTCGACGAACGCCCCTCGACCGCCCACCGAGACCGCCCCGTCCTCCGTCTCGACGGTGAGCGAGTTCTCGACGGGGAACTCGTTGTTCGTCGGCTCGACCATCGCCTGTTTGACCGAGCGGACGCGACCGGTCACCTCCACCGGTTCGGCCTCCTCGTCTATCCGTCTCCCGGCGACCGTCGCTCGGATCGTCCGCCCGGCCCGAAGGTGAAGCGTGGCCTGGAACACGACCTGTCTGAAGTCGTCGTACTCGACCGGGAGCGGAGCCGGCTCCGCACGCGCCACCTCGTCGGTGGCGGGCCAGTAGTTGCCCATGAACGCGCCGACGATGACGGGCGCGAGCTGCGCCTGCGCGAAGACGATCGCCTGCCGGTCGGAGTCCGACCGGCGCAACAGCTCCGGCGGCGCGACGAGCCCCCGCGCCGAGTCGACGGTGAGCATCGTCGGCATCGCCTCGCCCCAGGTCCGGACGACGCTCGCGATCGTCTCGAGGTCCATCCGATCGGCCCCCTCGGTGTCCCCGAGCGCGTCGCGGACCCCGTCGACGTCCTCGACGTCCGTGACGACGAGCAGCACGAGGACGTCGCGATCGAGCGCGGCCGCCAGCGCGTCCCGGACCGTGGCGAGGTGCTTCGCGGGGATCGAGAGCGTCAGCTCCGCGTCGGCCCCCTCGAGAAGCGATCGGATCCGCTTGATCACGGTGACGCGGGATTTGACCACCTCGAACTGCTCCGCCTCCCGTTCCGCCCGCGAGTAGCGCTCCTCGAGTCCGGGGCGGATCGCGTCCGCGTCGGACCGGAGCCGCTCTATCACCTCCTCTGGGGGGTTCGCGCGGACCGTCGTCGGCACGGCGTGGTCGTGGACCTCGACGAACCCGCGGTCCGCGAGCGACTCGCTCGCGCTGTACACGTAGCGTTTCGAGACGCCCGCGGCGTCGGCGACGGTGCTGGCCTTGGCCTCGCCGTACTCGAGGAGGGTGAGGTAGGTGTCGATCTCCTTTTCCGAGAGTCCGAACCGACCGAGGAGGTCCGTCAGCGTCCGGTCGTCCATACTCGAACGGGGAGGACGCGGCACTTATACCGGTCGGTGGTGCTCCGCGGCGGCCGTCCGGGTCGTCACGACCGCCCCGGTCGTCGTCGGGAACGATCGAGTCGACCGAATCGACCGACCCGCCGTTTCACGCGAGGACCGCGACGCTCTCGACGACGGCCTCCCCGTCGACCGGGTCGGCGGCGAACAGGTCCCGGTCGATCCGGTCCGGTACCTCGACGGTCGCCGGCGCCTCCGCGAAGTTCACGACGACGAGCAGGCGGTCGTGTCCCGTGGTCGTTCCGGCGGCGCTCTCGGTCCCGATCGTCCGTTCGTACGCAGTCACGCGGTCGGGGTCGCCGGCGACGACCTCGATCGCCCCGGATCCGGTCGCGAAGTCGACGTTCGGGGCACGGAGGGCCGGTTCGGCGTCCCGGAGTGCCGAGAGACGCCGGTGGAACTCGGTGAGCGCGTTGTCGCCGTCGTGCCAGCGGAACGGGCCGCGAGTCGTCTCGTTGCCCCGCTCCTGTCCCGCGTACACCATCGGCGCGCCGGGGAGCGTGAACGTCACCGCGGCGGCCGCGCGCAGCGCGGCCCGGCCGTGCGTCGCCAGGTATCGGTCCTCGTCGTGGTTCTCGACGTAGCGTAACTGGGCGCTCGGATCGTCGAACCCGAGCCACGTCGTGCGCTCGAGCGCGTCCGCGACCGCGTCGGCCGGCGCCCGTCCGGACCCGATCGCGTTCAACGTCCCGTACAGCGAGGTGTCGTAGTGGAGGTCGAACTCCCCCTCGCCGTAGAAGGGATCGTGGGGAAGCGTCTCGTCGAGAAGCAGGAAGTCGTCGGGGACGCGGTCGGCGACCTCCTTCCAGAACCCGTGCGGGACGCCCCAGGCCACGTCCGCGCGAAAGCCGTCGACGACGCTCGCCCACTCGTCGACGACCGACAGCATCCACGCCCGGACGGCGGGGTCGTCGTAGTTCAGGTTCGGGATCCGCCCCCAGTCGAAGTGGTACTCCGGGACCGCGCCCGCGGGGAGTTCGGCCCAGTCGATCCCCGTCACGTCGACCGCGGCGTCGGCTCGCCGGTAGCGGTCGGCGTATTCGGGCACGCCGGCCGAGTGGAGCTGGAACGCCGGGTGGTCCCGGGAGGTGTGGTTGATCACGAGGTCGAAGACGACCCGGATCCCGGCGTCATGGCAGGCGTCGACCAGCGACTCGAACGCCGACCGCGACCCGAGGTCGTCGGCCGTCTCGAAGTAGTCGGTGACGTGGTAGCCGTGCTCGGTCGGCGAGGCGAGCACGGGGGTCAACCAGAGCGCGTCGACGGCGAGGCTCTCGAGGTACGGGATCCGCCGTTCGATCTCCCGAAACGTCGTCGGGAGCGTGTCGCCGGCAAACGACCGGACGTACACCTCGTACACCGTCGGCGACTCCGCCCACGTCGGCCGGGCGTGCGGGTCCGTCGCCGCAAGCGATCCGTCCCCGTCCGGGTCGACCCGGACCGTCGCCATCGCCCCACGCCGCTCCGCGTGCGGAACGGCGTGGATCCGGATCCCGCCGTCGACCCCGTCCAGGTCCCGGAGCGGGACGGCGAGCGTGTGCCCGTCCGAGCGAGCCTCGATCCGATCGACGGTCTCGGGGTCGGCGTCCCGGTCGTCGACGAGGAACGCCACGTCGACGTCGGCGGGGTCCCTCTCCGAGTCCGGCGGGACGCCGACGTCGGCGGTCACGCGGAGGATCGACGGCGCGTCACCGTTCCCGACCTCCACCGACCAGTCGAGCGAGAGCCGGGGACGACCCGGTCCCTCGACCTCGTGGACGACGTGGCGTTCGGTACTCCGGTCGTCGTTGGCGACGAAGCCGACGCCGTGACGACCCGGCGGGAGGCGGCTCCGGTAGACCCACTCGTCACCCTCGCGCGTCGGCCGGTCGCGCGCGAGCAGCCGGTCGTTGTGCCGCCACAGAAGCGAGACGCGCTCGACCGCGTCGTCCGCGACCGGGAGGTCGCTCGCGGGCACCCGGATCTCGGTCTCCCGTCGCTCGTCCGGAAACGCCCGCACGCGCTGGCGGTGTGACCCGTCAGGAGCGTCGAGCCGGAGGACGTAGGTCCCCGGCGCGTCCGGACGGAGGTGAACGACCGGGTCGTCCGGCCGGCTCGTCGCGCCGGGCTCGAGGACGTCGCCGTCGCCGTCGACGGGCGCGTCCAGCACCGTCCACTCGTAGCGCCCCGACGGGTCCGGGTCGCGGGGCGCCAACTCGACCGACCGCCCGACGCTCGTCGCTCGCGGCGGTCCGGGCTCGTGCATACCCCCATCCGGAACCGGACCCGCATGAGCGTTTCCACCATGAAAAATCGTGAATAAATAGTTCACCAAAGATTCATTCTTGACGGGCACGTCCTCGCGACCAATGCAACTACGCGACGCGCTCGACGACTACAAGCGAAACGCGGGCCACGACCGGCTCTTCGCGGGCGAACGACGCACCGTGGCGGGCCGGTTCACGGGCGGCGACGGGCGGCTCCTCCACGTCGCCCCCGACGGCGGGCTCCGGGACTTCGGATACCCGCTCACCGGCACCAGCGGGCTCTCCCGCTCGCGGTTCGGGCTGGCCGTCGACGGCGACGTGACCTGGTTCGACCCGTCCCGCTCCCGGCAGCGCTACGTCGACGACACGCCGCTCGTCGAGACGGTCCACGAGACCGACCGGGCGACCGTGCGGCGGTACGACCTCGCGATCGGCGACGCCCACCTCACGCGCGCGACCGTCGAGCCCGACCCGGACGCCGACCGCGACGCGGACGACTTCGCGCTCGTCGCGTACGCGGCCTTCGCGCCCGACGGGCGCGACGAACGCGTCGGACAGCTCCGCTACGACGACGCGGTCGAGGTGTACCACGCCGACGAACACGACTACCTCGCGAGCGCGACCGGCCTCAGCGACCTGCGCGGACAGCTCCCGCCCACGTTCCCCGAGGTACTCGACGACGCGCCGATGGACCTCCCGCGCGACCGCGACGCCGCCCGCTACGACGAGGAGCGGCTCTCCGGCGAGGTCGTCGTCGAGGCTCCCTTCGAGGACGCCGCGACGACGCTCGGAACCCTGCTTTCGGACCGCTCGGAGACGACCCGCGAGGCGGCCCGGAGCCGTCTCTCGGAGCTGTTCGCGGAACTCGACTCCGCGTCGGCGCTGGCGGACGCCGCCGCCGGGACGACCCCGACGGTTCCCGCGTCGGTTCCCGAGCGGGAGTCGGTCGTCGCGGACCTGCGGGTGCTGTCGTTGCTGTCGGCCGAGACGGGCCTGCGGATCGCTGGGCCGGACTTCGATCCGCACTACCAGCACTCGGGCGGCTACGGCTACACCTGGTTCCGCGACGACGCCGAGATATCGACGTTCCTCCTCGAGTCGGACGACCGGCTCGAGCTCGGACTCGACGACTGGCACGCCCGGTCCGCACGGATGTACGTCGACACCCAGCGCCCCGACGGCTCCTGGCCACATCGGGTCTGGCCGCGGAACGGCGCGCTCGCGCCCGGCTGGGCGAACGCGCGCATCGAGGACGGCCCCGACGTGGACTACCAGGCCGACCAGACCGGCAGCGTGATCGCGTTCCTCGCCCGGGCGCGAGGACGCGGCGTCGACGTAGACGGGCTCGATCCGGTCCTCGTCGACGCGCTCGCGAGCCTCGATTCGACCCTCGCCGAGGACGGCCGCCCCGTCGTCTGTCAGAACGCCTGGGAGGACTCCGTCGGCCGGTTCACGCACACCGCCGCGACGTTCCTCGAGGCGTACAGCGCGCTCGCGCGTCACGGCGCGGGGCTCGCCGGCGACGGAAACGACGGCCCCGAGGACGACGAGTTCGACGACGCGCCCGCCGACCACGCCCGGGACCGAGCCCGGGAGGTGTACGAGGCGCTCGACGACCTCTGGGTTCCGGACCGGGGCTGTTACGCGCTCCGCGAGACGGACCACGGCGACGTCGACGACCGGCTCGACTCGGCGACGCTCGAGCTCGCGAGCGCGCACCGCGCGTACGACTCGCTCGGGGACGCTCCCTCGACCGAAGCCGATTCGAGCGAAGCCGACTCGACCGCGGGCGGCGCGGTCGACGACGAGCGGCTCGATCGCCTGGTCTCACACGTCGAGTGCGTCGTCGACGGGCTGGCTCGGGAGACGGACGCGATCGCGGGGCTGTTCCGCTACGAGGGCGACGGCTGGCGGCGCGCCGACCAGCCGGGCGAGAAGGTGTGGACGGTCTCGACCGCGTGGGGCGCGCACGCCTGCGCGGAGACGGCCGCCCTGCTCTCCGACCACGACGACCCGCGGGCGGAGCGGTTCGCCGAGCGCGCCCGCGAGCTGCTCGGGCTCGTCTCGCCGGCCGGAGCGCTTTGTGAGCCGACCGGATACCTCCCGGAGCAGTTCTTCGACGACGGAACCCCCGACAGCGCCACGCCGCTGGGGTGGCCCCACGCGATCCGGCTGGCGACGATCGGATCGCTCGACGCGCACGGCCTGTTGACGGCCGAACCCGTGCCCGCCGACGACTGAGGAGCCGACTCAGTACTCGGCCAGTCCCGCCTCGATCCGGTCGAACCCCTCCTCGATCCGCTCGGTGGAGTTGGCGAACGAGAGCCGGAGGCGGCCGGGCGTCGAGTCGCCGAATCCGTCGCCGGGCGCGAGCACGACGCCGTGTTCTTTTAACAAGTGTTTGGCGACGTCGATCGCGGGCTCGTCGAGGCCGGGGTCGAGGTAGGCGTAGAACGCGCCCTCCGGCCGGGGACACGAGAGGCCGTCGATCCCCGCGACGCGGTCGACCACGAGGTCCCGACGCTCCCGGAAGGCGTCGTACATCTCCTCGTAGGGTTCCTGCGGGCCGGTGAGCGCGGCGATCGCCGCGTGCTGGGCGACGCTCGACGCGCAGGCGGTCGTCGACTCGTGGACCCGCACCACGTCGTCGATGACGTGGTCGTCGCCGGCGAGCCAGCCGAGCCGCCAGCCGGTCATGGCGTACCGCTTCGAGCAGGAGCCGACCGTCAACACGTGGTCCGGGTGGCCCGTGTAGGCGGCGATCCCCTCGGCGGGGCCGTCGTAGGTGAGCCCGAGGTACACCTCGTCGGCGATCACGTAGGCGTCGTGGTCGGCGGCGGCCTCGACGACCGCCCGGCACTCCTCGGGGTCGAAGACGCGGCCGGTCGGGTTCGAGGGCGTCGTGAGCACGACCGCGGCGGTGTCGTCGCTCATCGCGTCGACCACGCGGTCGGCGTCGAGGTCGAACCCCGTCTCCGCCGGCATGGACACCTCCCGGAAGGTCCCGTCCGCGAGCCGCGCCTGCGTCGCGTAGTTGGGCCAGGTCGGGCCGGGGACGAGCAGCTCCTCGCCCGGCGAGACGGTGGCGAGCGTGGCCAGGTGGAGCGCCTCCATCCCGCCGACGGTGACGACGATCTCGTCCGGGTCGTGTTCGACGCCGTAGTCGCGCGCGAGCGTGTCGCTGATCGCGCGGCGGCACTCCCGTATCCCGGCGTTTGAGGTGTAGTGGGTCGCGCCGCCGCGGGCGGCCTCGGCGGCCGCGTCGATCACGTGTTCGGGCGTGTCGAAGTCGGGCTCGCCGACCTCGAGCCGGACGAGGTCGCCGCCCTGTTCCTGTGCGAGGTCGTACATCACGCGGATGCTCGATCGGTCCGCGTCCCGGACGCGGTCGGTCGGCGTGGGCATACCGTCCCCACGGCGATCGGTCCCAAAAGGAGTTGGGTCGCGGAAATCGCGGAATACACGGGTCTCGTGGAGATCGCGGGGTGTGTGGAGACGCGGGGTCGACGCTCAAACCATGTCGCCACGGACCGACGAGCCGTCTTGGTCGGCGCGTTCGGTCGCGAGCGCGTCCGCGACCGCCCCGGCGACGTCGTCGTCGACGCCGAGCGACGAGAGCGCGGCGGGCAGCGTCGGCATCGCGAACGCCCCGTCTCGAAGCCGCTCGAACGCCTCCTCGTCCCGGCGGCCGCCGGCCCACAGACAGACGCCGCGGGGGTCGAGGACCTCCCCGTAGGCCTCGCGGGCGAGTGCACCCTTCAGCCGCTGGGTCACGTTGTCGCCGAAGCTCGCGTTACACACCTCGAGGTGGATCGGGGCGTCACGGGCGTCGGTTCCGGTGGTGTCGTTGTCGGCGGCAGCGTTGTCGGCGGCAGCGTTGTCGGCGGGAGTGTCGGGTCGATCGGACGCGGCGGGAACCGCGAGCAGCTCCGCGGCGAGGCACTTCTCGGGGGCGGCGTACCCGTTGTCGCTGGCGCGCACGCGGTCGGGGTTCGCCTCCGCCCACGACGCGCGGACCGTCGTTCCGATCCCCTTGACGCCGTACTCCGCCTCGAAGGCCGCCGCCGCGTCCGCGTCGCTGTCCATGAGGACGTCCTTCGTGAGGTAGACGTCGAGCCGGTCGATCGGGTCGAGCCCGAGCGCCACGTCGCCGAACGCCCACACCTCCCGGACGGGCACGGGCATCGGCTCGTCCTCGACGCGGTCGACGATCGCCTCCACCCGGTCGACGGCCCGCTCCAGTTCCATCGTCCCGCGGTACGGGCGGCGGGCTCATACGGGTTGCGCTCGGCGTCTCCGTCGCGCCGTCGTCGGCGCGGGCGGGATCGTCACGATCACGCCGAGAGGGAGCTACGCGAGGAACTCGCGGAGGTCGTCGGCCGAGTACGTGTTGAGCACGTCGGCGGCCTCGGCCCAGCCGCGGCGGGCGGTGTGAACCCCGTATCGGGCGTTGTCCAGCTCGCGAGGCGTGTGTGCGTCCGTGTTCACCGCGATCGTCGCACCCGCGTCGACGGCGGCCCGGACCGCGCTCCCGTCGGCGTCGAGACGGGCTGGGTTCGCGTTCACCTCGATCGCGACGCCCTCGCGCGCGGCCGCGGCCGAGACCGCCTCCATGTCGGGATCGAGCCCCCGTCGCTCGTTGATGAGCCGGCCGGTCGGATGGCCCAGAACGTCGACCTCCGGGTGTTCGACCGCCCGTACGAGCCGCTCGGTGGCGGCGTCGGCCTCCGCGTCGAGCGCCGAGTGCGGCGAGGCGACCACGATATCGAGGTCGGCGAGCGTCGCGTCGTCGGTGGTGATCCCCCCGTCGGTATCGATGTTCGCCTCGATCCCGTGTAGCACCTCTATCCCGGCGTCGACCGCGTCGGCCGCCTCGGCGACCGCCGCCGCCTGCTCGACGATCTCGTCCTCGTCGAGGCCGACGTTCCCGAACACGCCCGGCCCGGCGGCATGGTCGGTGACGGCGTGGTACTCGTACCCCCGCTCGGCCGCGGCCGCGATCATCTCCGCGATCGCGAACCCGCCGTCGGACCAGTCGGTGTGGGTGTGGAGGTCCCCCCGGAGGTCCGCTCCGTCGACGAGGTCGGGGAGGTCGTCCGCGGCCGCGGCCGCGACCTCCCCGGCGTCCTCGCGGAGTTCCGGCGGGACGAACGCCATGTCGAGCGCGTCGTAGACCCCCTCCTCGGTCTCGCCCGCGACCCGGTCGCCGACGCGCCTTCCCGCGTCGGGATCCGCAACGTCGCGCACGTCGAACAGGCCGTACTCGTTGAGCTTGAGCCCGCGATCGATCGCGCGGTTGCGGACCGCGACGTTGTGCGCCTTCGACCCGGTGAAGTACTGGAGTGCCGCGCCGAACTCGACGTCGTCGACGATGCGCAGGTCGACGCGGGTCCCGTCCGCGCGGACGCTCGCCTTTCCGGTGCCGGCCTCGATCGTCGCGTCCGCGGCCGGCCAGTCGACGAACGCGTCGACGATCGGCTCGCGCTCGTCGCTCGCGACGAGGAGGTCGACGTCGCCGATGGTGTCCTTCCACCGCCGGATCGACCCGCACACCTCGACCCGGGAGACGCCGTCGACGTCCGCGAGGTACGCGAGGGCGTCGTCGGCGACCGGCCGGGCGTCGCCGAGACGAGTCCGCTTCCTGGACTCGCGTGCGAACGGGACGTTCTCGAGGATCGACTCCTCCGTCCTCGCGCCGAACCCCTTCACCTCGCGGATCTCGCCGGCCTCGGCGGCGGCCTCCATCTCGTCGAGCGTCGTGATCTCGAGCGCCTCGTAGAGGGTGCCGACGGTCTTCGGGCCGACCCCCTCGATCGCCGTCAGCGCTGCCATGTCGACGGGTAACTCCTCTCGAAGCGCCTCCAACTCCGCGATCTCGCCCGTCTCGACGTACTCGACGACCTTCGCGGCGATGGCGTCGCCGACGCGGTCGATCTCCGCGACCGCGTCCTCGCCGTCGACCGCGAGGTCCTCGATCGGCGTCGGATGCTCGCGGACGTTCTCGGCGGCGCGGCGGTACGCCGAGGGTTTGTACTCCACGCCCGTCGCCTCGAGTCGGTCCGCGAACTCCTCGAGGAGCGACGCGACCTCGTCGTTCCGGCTCATTCGAGCGATCGTTCGGCCGGATGGGTCTTATACTGTCGCCCGACGATCGAGAGCCGCCGCTGGCGGGGGAGCGTGCCGAAAAATGAAGCGGAGATCGGGAACCCCGACGTCGTCAGTCGTCCGACGGCGAGGACTGCTGTTCGGTCCGTGCCGCCTGCGGCGTCAGGTCCTTGCGGTTGGCGTCGAACTCCGAGAGCCCGTAGACGAGCCCGTAGAGCAGGCCGACGCCGATCGGGAGCAGGACCAGCGGCGTGATCCGGGTCGCCCCCCAGACCAACAGCATCGACGAGGCGACGATGATGACGGTCACCGCGTAGTACATCTGCGTCCGCACGTGGTCGATGTGGTCCGCCCCGGTGAACGTCGACGACAGGATCGTCGTGTCCGAGATGGGCGAACAGTGGTCGCCGAAGATGGCGCCGCTGAACACCGTCCCCACCGCGACCGGCAGGAGCGTCGGGGCGGAGCCGCCGATGCTCCACGCCAGCGGGATGGCGATCGGCGTGACGATAGCCATCGTCCCCCAGGAGGTCCCGGTGGAGAAGGCGATCACCGCCGAGGCGAACAGGATGACCACGGGCAGCAGCATCGGGGAGATGATCGACTCCGCGACGTTGGTCACGTAGATCCCCGTGCCGAGTTCGGTCGTGACGGTGCCGATGGTCCACGCCATGACGAGGATGGACGCGGCGGTTATCATCATGCTGAACCCGTCGATGACCGTCTCCATCGCCTCCTCGAGGTCCATCAGGCCGCCGAAGAACCCGCTGATGAGGCCCATCGCGACCATCGAGAAGGAGCCCCACAACAGCGCGTCGACGAACGCGGCGTTGCCGACGATGTCGATCAGTTCCGGGTTCGCGCCGGCTCCCTGGATGCCGGTGTACGCGGAGCCGGCGAAGACGACGGTGATGAGCGTACCGACGGGGAGGAGGAAGTACCGGAGCTGCGGCGAGTCGGTCACCATGTCACCGAGGCTGTCTTCGGCGCTCTGCATCGGGACGGCGTCGTCCCGGAGCACCTTCCCGTGTTTCCACGAGCGGTGTTCGGCGTCGAGCATCTCGCCGAAGTCGCGCTGCGTGATGATGACGATCCCGACCATCGCCAGCGCGAAGAGGCAGTACATGTTGAACGGGATGCTCTGGAGGAAGAGGCTGAAGGCCTCGGGTGCCTCCCCCGAGATCCCGGCGGCCTCGTACCCCTGTTCGATCATGCTCAGTTGGTAGACGACCCAACTGGAGATGCCGAACGTCGCCACCGGCGCGGCGGTGGAGTCGATGATGTACGACAGCTTCTCCCTGGACACTCGCATTTCGTCGGCCATGTCCCGCATCGTCGTGCCGACGATGGCCGTGTTGGAGTAGTCCCCGAAGAACCAGAGCATGCCGAAGATCCACGTCGCGAGCCCGACCTTCCGTTGTGAGTCGAGCCGCGAGGTGGCGGCGTTCCCGATGGCTTTCGCCCCGCCGAGCCGCCAGATCAGCGCGACGCCCCCACCCAGGAACATCACGATCGTGAGGATCTTGGCGTTGAACAGGCTCTCACCGAGCGACGAGACCGTCCAGTTGAGCGTCTGGACGACCCCGTGGCTCCCCGTGAAGATGATCCCTCCGGACCAGATACCGAGGAACAGCGAGAGGATCGCCCGACGGGTGACGATCGCGAGGACGATCGCCAGAAGCGGCGGGACGATCGAGATCGCCCCGTACGTCTCGGCGCCCGTCATCCGTCACCCTCCACGCCGCGGCGCGTTTCGAGAGGATGATCCCCACCGATCGGGGCGTCCCTCGGCCCGTACTCCGCTTCCGGTCGGGTAGTTAGGCTGTTTACGTGTAACATGTGCTACTCCCTACCATGTCCGATGTAGTGTCGCGACAAGATCTACATAAACCCACCGATGTCGACGTGGAATGTGTCACTTCACACAGTGAACCGTCGAGAGGGGGGCGGATCGGACACTTCAGTCGATCGAACGTCGTAACAAACGAAACAAATACCGGATCGAGTACGTGATCGGTCACTCGGTCGCCCACAGCCCCGTCACCACGAGCGCGGCGAGCGCGGTCGACCCGGCGAGCAGCGCGAACGCGGGACGGAACCCGGCGACGTCGGCGATCGTGCCGACGATCCCCGGCGCGAGCGCGCCCGCGGCCATGAGCAGGGTGCGGACGACGCCGAGCCCGCCGCCGGCGAGTCGCTCCGGAAGCGCCTCGACCAGGTACGCCCCCCGGACGGGGCGGTAGCCGTGGGATCCGAGCCCGAGCGTGGCGACGAGCACGCCGAGAACGATCGGTCCGGCGTCGACGAGGAGGACGACGCCGACGAGCGAGGCCGCAGCCAGCCCGAGCGCGACCGCCATCACCGGGAAGCGGCCGAGACGGTCCGACAGGTCGCCCGAGACGAGCTGGACGAACGTGACCGCGAAGAGCACCGAGTACAACAGGCTCGCCGTCGACGTCGACAGCCCGGCGGCGCGTGAGAGGTACAGCGGGAAGAACGCGACCGCGCCGTTGTACGCGAACGAGGCGGCGATCGTGGCGATCACGAACGCGCTCATTCGGCGGTCGCGGAAGGACTCGAGGTAGTCCCGGGCGGTCGGGTCGGGACCCTCCCGCGGCTCGCCGCGGTCGGCGTTCTCCGGGAGCCGGCTCGGGACGCGCACCGCGAACGCGACCGCCACCGCGAGGACGACGACCCCCGAGACGACGAACAGCCCGCGCCAGTCCGCACCCGGCAGCCGGTCCAGGAGCGCGTCGAGCGCGGCCGGCGTGGAGACGAAGAGCACGACCGCCGCGGGCGCGGCGACGCCACCCAACGCCCCGATGGTGTCGTGGGCGCCGAGCGCGCGCCCCGTCCGCGCCGGGTAGACGCGTGAGAGCAGCCGGACGGCGACCGTCTTGTGTGCGCCCGTCCCGCCCCCGATGACGAGCATGACGGCGGCGAGAACGAGGAAGGGCGCGTCGACGACGAGCGCGACGGCCCCGACCGCCGCGACGGCCGCGCCAGCGACGATGACCCGCACCGCGCCGACGCGATCCGCGAGCGCGCCGCTCGGGAACTGCATCAGCGCGTACACCAGCATGAACCCGGTGTACGCCGTGCCGACCGCGGCGTTGCTCACGCCGTAGCTCGCCTGAAGCGACTCGAACAGCGGCGGGAACGCGTACCGAAGGAACTTGCCGAGAAACCACAGAAGCGCCGTCAACAGGAGCACGTCGTACTCGGCGATCCGCCGGAGGTCCATCGGCCGCCCTTGTCCGGTCGGACGCTTAAAACGGAGGAAGTCGGCAGAGCTGACGGTCGCGCGAACGCGGGCGGTTCGGCAGGAAGCGGCCTACCCGAACGGCCCCTTCCCGCCGCCCATCATGTCGCCGAGGCCGCCACCGCCGCCGCCCATCTTCTTCATCATGCGCTGCATGTCGCCCTCGCCCATTCCCTGGAACTGCTGGATGGTCCGCTCCATCATCGAGTGCTGTTCGAGGAGCTGGCGGACGGTCTCCTCGTCCGTACCCGATCCGCGGGCGATCCGGCGGGTGCGCTCCTGCCCGACGACGCGGGGGTTCTCCAGTTCCCCCTCCGTCATCGAGTCCATGATCCGCTCGAACTTTCGCATCCGGTCCTGGGTGACGTCCATCGCGTCGTCCGGGAGCTGGTCCATCATCCCGCCGCCCATCCCGGGGATCATGTCCATCACCTGGTCGAGCGGCCCCATCCGGTTCATCGCGTCCATCTGTTTCTTCATGTCCTTCAGGGTGAACTCGCCCTGAAGCATGTCCTCGGGGTCCCAGTCGTCGTCCTCCTCCTGGGCCTCCTGCATCGCGCGCTCGACGCGCTCGGAGAGCTGCTTGAGGTCGCCCATCCCGAGCAGCCGGGAGATGAACCCGGAGGGCTCGAACCGCTCGATGTCCTGGACCGTCTCGCCGGAGCCGAGGAAGGCGATCGACGAACCGGTCTCGTTGACGGCGGTGAGCGCCCCGCCACCCTTCGCGGTCCCGTCGAGTTTGGTGATCATCACGCCGTCGATGCCGATCGACGCCTCGAACTGGCGGGCCTGGTCCTTAGCGCCCTGCCCGATCGCCGCGTCGAGCACGAGCAGCGACCGGTCGGGGTCGACCGCCCGTTCGATCTCCTCGATCTCGGCGATGAGGTCGTCCTCGAGGGCGTGTCGACCCGCGGTGTCGACGATCCGGACGTCGGCGTCGGCGGTCGCCTCCATCCCCTCGCGGGCGATCTCGACCGGGTCGTCGGCGTCGGGGTCGCCGTAGAAGTCGACCTCCGCCCGCTCGCACATCTGTTTCGCCTGGTCGTACGCGCCGGGGCGGAAGGTGTCCGTCTGGATCACCGCCGGGCGGAGTCCCTTCGTCGAGAACCACCACGCCATCTTGGCGGCGGAGGTGGTCTTCCCGGAGCCCTGAAGCCCGGCCAGCAGGATCGTCTGCGGTTCGAGCGGCAGCGCCGTGGAGTCGCCGACGAGGGCGACCATCTCCTCGTAGACGATCTTGAGGACGTGGTCGCGGGCGGTCGTGCCGCCGGGCGGCTCCTCCTCCAGCGCGCGCGTCTCGATCGAGTCCGACAGCTCCATGACGAGGGAGACGTCGACGTCGGCGGAGAGCAGCGATCGCTGTATCTCCTTGACGATCTCCTCGACGTCGTCCTCGTCGAGACGCGTCTTCCCCTGGAGCTTGTCGAGGCTGCTCCGCAGGGACGTTCCGAGGTCGTCGAGCACCATTTGCCGGAGGTAGGCGGGCCACGCGGTAAAGGCTTTGTTCGTCGCCCGAGCGCGTGGCGGCGGCCGAAAGCGACGGGCGGCGACGGCACCCTTTACCCGTGGCTTCCCGTGGATCGGCTCGATGAACTACGACTGCGTGCTCCGAAACGGGCGGATCGTCGACGGAACCGGGTCACCGTGGTACCGCGGGGACGTCGCCGTCGACGACGGTCGGATCGCCGCGGTCGGGACGGTCGGGGGCGAGGGGGACGCCGAGATCGACCTCGACGACGACGTCGTCGCGCCGGGGTTCATCGACGTCCACACGCACTCCGACTTCACGCTCCCGGCGAACCGGGACGCCCACAGCAAGGTCAGACAGGGCGTGACGCTCGAGGTCGTCGGGAACTGCGGGACGAGCGCGGCCCCGCGGTACGGAGCGGCCTCCCGTTCCGTCGACGACTGGTTCGAGAGCCGTGGACTCGGGGACGCGGTCGACGCCGACGAGTGGGAGTCGATGGCCGGCTACCTCGAGTACCTCGAGGCGGACGGCCTCTCGCTCAACGTCGGGTCGCTCGTGGGCCACGGGAACGTCCGCGCGGCCGTCGTGGGACACGAGGACCGCGCGCCATCGACCGACGAGCTCGACGAGATGCGCGAGCTGGTCGCCGAGGCGATGGCGGACGGGGCGGTCGGCCTCTCCACCGGCCTGTTCTATCCGCCGGGCTGTTACGCCGACGTCGACGAGGTCGTCGCGCTCGCCGAGGTGGCGGCCGACCACGGCGGCTTCTACGCCACCCACATGCGCTCCGAGAGCGACGACCTCCTCGAGAGCGTCGAGGAGGCCATCGAGATCGGCCGTCGAGCGGACGCCCCGGTACAGGTGTCCCACCACAAGGCGATCGGCCCCGACAACTGGGGGAAGGTGCGGGCGACGCTCCGACGAATGGAACTCGTTCGCGAACGGGAGGGGATCGACGTCCAGTGTGACCAGTACCCGTACGTCGCCTCCTCGACGAGTCTGGGGGCCTTCCTCCCCGACTGGGCCCACGACGGCGGCGACGACGCGCTCGTAGAGCGGCTTCGCGATCCCGAAACTCGAGCCCGGATCCGGGAGGACCTGAAGACGGAGCGCACGGCCGACTGGGACGGCGTCCTGGTGACCGGGGTTCAGAACCCCGATCTGAAGCGGATCGAGGGGAAAACGATCGCCGAACTCGCCGCCCGAAGCGGCGAGGAGCGACCACCCGCGGAGCTCCTCCTCGACGTCGTTCTCGAGGACGAGAACCGGGCCATGCACGTCAGCTTCGGCATGGACGAGGCGGACGTTCGGACCGTACTGCGTCACGACCTCACGATGGTCGGCAGCGACGGGTCCTCCCTCCGCCGGTCCGGCTCGCTCGGCGAGGGCGTGCCACACCCGCGCAGCTACGGGACGTTCCCCCGCGTGCTCGGTCGATACGTCCGCGAGGAGGAAGCGATCCCGCTCGAGCGCGCCGTCCACAAGATGACCGGAATGCCCGCGTCACGGCTGGGCCTCGACGACCGGGGCGTGTTGAAACGGGACGCCCGCGCCGACGTGACGGCGTTCGATCCCGAGACGGTCGAGCAGACCGGCGACTTCCTCGATCCCGCCGTGTATCCCGCCGGCGTGGAACACGTCCTGGTCAACGGCGAGTTCGTCGTCCGCGACGGCGACCACACCGGCGCGCGACCCGGTGTCGTGATCGGCGCGTCGTGAGACACGAACGATCGGCGCGTCGTCGCGACCGCCGAACGGCACGTCGTCGTGGCCGTCGGACGGCGACGTTCCCACCCTGAAGCTTATTGTACGACGGTATCTGTTGCCGGTATGGCCGACCCCGCACGCATCCGAGACGACTTCCCGATACTGGACCGGGAGGTCGACGGCGAGCCGCTCGTCTACCTCGACAACGCCGCGACGACCCAGACGCCCACCCGGGTGTACGACGTGTTCCGCGAGTACTACGAGGAGTACAACGCGAACGTCCACCGCGGGATCCACGGGCTGAGCCACGAAGCCTCCGTCGCCTACGAGGAGGCCCACGAGCGGATCGCCGAGTTCGTCGGCGCGAGCGGCGGGCTGGAGGAGATCGTGTTCACGAAGAACGCGACGGAGGCGATGAACCTCGTCGCCTACGGCTTCGGGATCGAGGAGTTCGGGCCCGGCGACAACGTGGTCGTGACCGAGATGGAACACCACGCCTCGCTCGTCACCTGGCAGCAGGTCGCGAGGCGGACCGGCGCGGAGATCCGGTACGTCCGCGTCGAGGAGGACGGCCACCTCGACATGGAGCACGCGGCCGAGGTGATCGACGACGACACCCGCATGCTGTCGGTTGCGCACGTCTCGAACGTCCTCGGGACGATAAATCCGGTGAGCGACCTCGCCGACCTCGCACACGACCACGGCGCGTTGCTCTTCCTCGACGGCGCCCAGTCGGTGCCGAACCGCCCGGTCGACGTGGAGGCGCTCGACGCCGACTTCCTCGCCTTCTCGGGCCACAAGATGGCCGGGCCGACCGGCATCGGCGCGTTGTACGGGAAACGCCACCTCTTAGAGCGGATGGAGCCGTTCCTCTACGGCGGCGAGATGATCCGCCACGTCACCTTCGAGGGGTCGACGTGGAACCGGCCGCCCTGGAAGTTCGAGGCCGGGACGCCGCCGATAGCCGAGGGGATCGCGCTCGCGGCCGCCGCCGACTACCTCGACGAGATCGGGATGGAACGGGTCGCCGCCCACGAGAACGACCTGGCCCAGTACGCGATGGACCGGCTCTCCGAGCGCGACGACGTGACCGTCTACGGCGTCCCGCGGGGCGAGGAGCGATCCGGGCTCGTCTCCTTCAACGTCGACGGCGTTCACGGCCACGACCTCTCATCGATACTGAACGACCGCGGCATCGCCGTCCGCGCCGGCGACCACTGTACCCAGCCGCTTCACGACCGGCTCGACATCCCCGGCTCCGTGCGCGCGTCCTTCTACGTCTACAACACGGAACGCGAGGTCGATACCCTGATCGACGCGCTGGAGAACGCCCGGGAGCGCCGCGACGAGCTGGTCGCGTCCGACCGCTTCCACGACCGATTCGCCGACCACTACCGCTCGCCGCGGAACGCCGGGGCGATCGCCGACCCGACGTTCACGAAGCACTCGGCGGAGACCTCCTGTGGCGACGACGGCGAGTTCTACGTGGAACTCGGCGAGGACGGGACCGTCGCCGAGATCGGCTTCGAGAGCGAGAGCTGCGCGGTGAGCACCGCGGTCGCGAGCATGGTCTCGGAGGCGCTGACCGGCGAGCCGATCGGGCGTGCCCTCGAGGCGGAAACGATCGTCGAGGAGCTCGTCGACGGCCGCTATCCCGACCTTCGCCGCGAGTGCGTCCGAGGCCCCGCCGAGGTGATCGCCGAGGCGGCCCGCGAACACCTGGAGGAGGGCGAGCCGGCGGCGGTCCGGACGGACTGAGGGGCCGCTCCCGGAGGGATTATTCCTCCCCGATCAGTCGCGCACCCGCCGGGTGAGTGTGACAGACCGCGGGGTCGTAGCCGGCGTCGGAGAGGTCGGTTCCGAGCGCGAAGACGGTGCGGCCGAGCATCGCCATCGACGCCCCGGTCCCGGAGCCGTCGCCGGCGCGGTCGACGGAGTCGTCGTGTCCCGGATCGCCGGCGGCGGCCACGGCGTCCATCGCCTCGGCGACCTCGGGGACGAGCAGGTCGGCCCGCTCCGCGAACTCGCGGGAGGCGTCCATCAGCGTCGGGAGCCGTGGGTCGGCACGGAGACGGGAGAGGGCGTGCTCGCCCGCCGCCGAGAGCGTCGAGGTGTCGCCCGCGAGCACGTCCTCCGTCGACAGCTCCCCGAAGGTGACGTACTCCACGCGGGCGTGGGCGGGGATCCCGTCGAGTTCGCCGTGGCCGGGGGCACCCGGCTCCACGCGGACCGGGAGCCCGCCGCGGGCCTGGGCGACCACGTCGCCGAGTCCGGTTCCGCGTTCGACCTCGGCCCCGTGGGCGATCGTGACGAGTTCGTTCTCGGAGCACCCCCGGTCGGCGGCCGCGTTGGCGGCGAGCGCGGTCCCCAGCGCCGCCGCACCCGAGACGCCGAATCCGGCCCCGATCGGGAGGTCCGTCTCGAGCGTCACCCGCGCCCGCACGCCGAGCGCGGAGAGCACGTCCGCGACCGCGCCGATCGACGCCGACTCGCCGTTGAGCGTGAGCGCGTCGAGGCCGTCGTCCGCCGCGGAAGCGTCGTCGACCGGATCGACCGTCACGTCGACGCCGTCCGAGAGGGTGAGCCCGGCACCGCGGGAGCCCGCCTCGGCCGGGTCCTCCGCCGGGTGCGCGCTGAAGAAGGCGGTGACGTGGCCGGGGACGAACGCGGTCGCCCGCTTCCCGTTCATGTATCATCGCACGCGAAGCCCCCGATTAACGGTTGTTATCCGCGATCGTCCGCCATCGTAGCCGGTAAGTAGCGGCCGCGAGAACTGCTCGGCATGCGACGCCGTCTCCGCGCGCCGGTCGCCGCCCTCCTGGCGACGTTCGTCCCCGGCCTGGGACACGCGTTCCTGGGGCGATTCGGGCGGGCGATCGTGTGGCACGTGACGGTCCTCGGGGGGGCCGTCGCGCTGTACAGCCTCTCGGACGCGGGCCCCGTCGATCCGACCGGATCGGTCGCCGACGTCGCGGCCGCGATCCCTCCCGAGATCGCCCTGCCGATCTCGGTGCTGGTCGGGCTCTCGGCGGTGGACGCGTACCTCGTGGCGCGCTCGCAGGCCGCGGAGGCCGATCGAGCCGCCGCGACCGCGGCGGCGATACGGCGGCACGCGACGGACGGAGCCGAGGAGGACGGTACGGGCGTCGGCCGCGAACCGGCGGAACCGGAGGCCGCCGAAACGCCCGACCGCGATCACGCCGACGTCGAGTGTCCCCAGTGCGGGCGGGAGACCGACGCGACCCTCGACTTCTGTCACTGGTGCACGGAGCCGCTGCCGTGGGCCGACGACGGGGAGTAGAGGGGAACGACGGAGAGTGACGAAGGACGACGACGACGACGACCCGCCTCGCCGGGAGCGGAGGAGTGATACCCGCTCGACCGTAACCCCGGTGAACCGATGCTATTCGCGGCGCTTGCCACCCTAGTCTCGGGGGTCACCCTCGCGTGTTTCGCCGTCCTGCTCCCGGCCTGCGTCGGCCTCGATCGAGTCCGGACGGTCGCCGCCGAACGCGACCGGTTCCGGCGGCGGCTCCGAGCGGTCGCCCCCTACGTCGGCGGATTGGGGATCGTTCTGCTCGTCAACAAGGGGCTCCTCGACCGCCTCGAGGCGTTCTCCCGGCGGTACGGCGTGGACGCGACCGCGTGGTTCTACGCCGTCGAGGGCGACTTCGTCGCGAGCCTCCAAGGGGCGATCCCCGACTGGGGACTCTACTACTTCGCGCCGGTGTACGTGATCGGGTACGTCGTCCTGCTCGCGTTCCCGTTCGTGGCGTACCTGTTCGCCGGGAACGCTCGTCCGTTGAAGACGCTCGTGGCGGCGTACGCGGTCAACTACGCCGCGGCGATCGGCTGTTACGCGGCGGTGTTGGCGTACGGCCCGCGAAACTACCACCGGCTGCCCGGGGCGGACCCGAACGCGGCGCGGGTGGAGGAGCCGCTCCTCGACTCGTTCCGGCAGGTGACCCAGCTCACGGCGCGGGTGAACGTCGAGACGAACGTGTTTCCCTCCCTTCACACCGCGCTGTCGGCCACCGTCCTCCTCGTCGCCGTCTCGACCCACGAGGAGTTCCCGCGGTGGACGCCCGTGGCCGCGCTCCTCGCGGGAAGCATCGCCGTCGCGACGATGTACCTCGGGATCCACTGGGCGATCGACGTCGTCGCAGGTGCCGCGCTCGCGATCGGCAGCGTCGCGGTCGCGAACCGGATCGTCACCCGGTCGGGGGGACGAGACGCGTGGTAGCCGGACGGAGGCTCGAAGGGGATCCGACGGGCCACGGTGAGTTTCACGGCTGATAACTGCGCACGAACCCTCATATACGCCGGGAGGGACGCTTTCGGTACGGACGCGAACGACGGACGGACGATGAGCCTGAATCCACGGAGATACGACGTACGGGAACTGCGTTGGCTCGCGGGAACGCGGGCGGGCGCGGACGAAGCGCCTCGGGAGCGGCCGCTTCGTCAGCCGAACCGGAATCGCGCCGAGCGGGCGGCTCGCTCGGCCGCGTTCACGGAGGTCCTCCAGCGGCAACGCGGGCTGCGGCGGGTCGTCGACGGGGAGCGCCCCTACCTGCGGGCACTCCCCGCCGACCCCGAGGCGGAGCGGGAGGTCGCCGACTGGCTCGGCTACCTCGTCGACGTCGGCGGCCACCTGCGGAGCCGCGACGCGCTGTCGTACTACGCCGAACTCGGGTGGATCGCGCCGGGAGTCGCGGACGCGTTGGAACGCCGGCTGGCCGGCTTCGACGCGCCGCGCCACGACCGGCCCTTTTCCCCCGCCGACCATCGGATCAGCCTCGTCTCGGTCGTCCGGATCGTCTCGTGTGCGAGTGAACAATGAGCGACGCAGAATCCACCGATACGACGGACCTCGACGACCAGAACGCCCCGACCCCGGTCGGAGTGAAACTCGGCAGCACCCGGACGGTGCTCGACCTTCCCGACGACCGGGACGGCCGCGAGCGACGCTCGACGCTCACCTGTCTGGCGACCTACGAGGACGCCATCACGGGCGCGGAGAAGGTGCTCTTCGGCCGCGACGCCGCCATCGAGTACCCGGACGCCGTCCGGTTCATGCTCCGATCGGGGCTGCCCGAGGACGACGACGGCGTCGCCGACGCCGAGCGCTTCTTCGAGGCCGTCGTGGACGCCCACGACGTCCCCGCCGACAGCGCGGTCGTCTACGCGGTGCCGACCATCGACAACGAAACGGGCGTCGAGAACCTCGAGTCCGTCATCGAGGGCTCGTCGATCGGCGAGGCCGCGGTGCGGAGCTTCCCCGAGTCGCTGTGTGGGGCGATCCCCGCCTACGGCGACGGGCTCGACGCGATCGACGAGGTGTTCGTCTCGGTCAACATGGGGTCGACGACGCTCGAGGCGTGTGCGTATCGTCGCGGCGAGCAGCTCTCGCCCTTCTCGACCGGTTCGGTCACGGGCAACGAGGTCGACCGCTGGATCGTCGCCGCCGTCGAGGAGGAGAGCCAGGGCCGGGTCCACATCGACCGGACGACCGCCCGGGAGTACAAGGAGGAACACGCCGACGTGTACGACTTCGAGCCGTTCACCGACGTGGTTCAACAGCCCGGCGGCGGGAGCCACGAGTTCACCGTCGACCGCGGCGTCCGAGACCCGGTCGATCGCTACATCGACGACGCGGTCGACGACGTCGCCAACGAGTTCCTCCCCGAGCTCGCGAACGACCACATGAAACCCTACCAGCTCGCGCTGGGCCGCCCGATCGCCGTCACCGGCGGCATGGCGTGTATCCCCGGACTGGTCGAGGAGTTCGAGAAGCGGCTCTCGGCCGAACTCGACCGCGACGTCGATGTCGTCGCCCCCGACGACCCCGCGACCGCTGCCGCCGAGGGCGCGGCCCGCATCGCCGAGCGGCTGGTCTGAACGAACGGATCGCCTGCGGTCAGGCGTCCTTTTCAGCTACCGACGCGCCCGCGGGGGGCCGCCACCGACCGAGGTCGCTCGGACTCGTCTCTCGGAGCCGGTCGAGCTCGCTCTCCCGTGCGAGCTCCCGGACCACGTACCGGTGTCGGATCGCCCGGAGTCCGGATCCGCGTTGCGACGAGTCTCCTCACTTCGTTCGGAGAATAGTCCCGGGCGGATTCGAACCGCCGTCAATGGCTCCAAAGGCCATTATGATTGGCCACTACACCACGGGACTTCGAATGCCGGTAACCGGGCCGGACTCAAGTAGGTTACTTTCCCGGGCTCACGCCCCCTCCTCCAATCGCTCGTATCGCTCCTCGAAGTTCCGCCGGCAGGAGCCACAACAGAAGTGATACAGCGTCCCGTCGATCCGCGCGGACTCGCCCTCGGCGGTGACGGTGTTGTCGCACTCGACGCAGTCGACGGCGAGGTCGGCGTCGCCGATCCCCGGCGACCACTCGTGGCGGTCGACGACCCGCACCGAGAGGTCCGAGAGCCGATCCAACCCCACGGTTCGGTCGAGGAACGCGCGAACGTCGCCGTCGGCGACCCGGACGAGCGCGACCACGTCGCCGTCGGCCGTCAGGAGGGCGTGCTCCACGCGGTCGCGGCCCGCGAGGGCCTCGTAGACTGCCGGGGCGTCCGCGGGCGACACCCCGAGCGTCACGAGCGCCGCCAGCCCCTCGGAGAGTTCGTCGGCGTCGATCCGCAGGGTGAACCCCTCGATCACGCCGGCGTCGCGGAGCCGGTCGACCCGGTCCGACACCGCCGGCGCGGAGAGGTCCACCCGGTCGGCGATGTCGCTATAGGGCCGCCGGGCGTCCGTCAACAGCAGTCGGAGGATCTCCCGATCCGTCTCGTCGAGCGTGCGCATGGAAGTCCTTCTCTCCCGGCGGACAAAAGCGTCCGGACCATCTGCCGTCAAGGGAAACCCGATGTTCGTGGCGGCCGAAGGGCGGGCATGCGAACGATCGAGATCGACGGCATGGCGTGTGGCGGGTGCGAGGACAACGTGGTGGACGCGCTCGACGACGTGCCGGGCGTCGAGTCGGCGACCGCGGACCACGAGGCGGGCACCGCGAGCGTCGAGGGCGACGCCGCCGACGCCGCCCTCACGTCCGCGATCGAGGAAGCGGGCCACGAGACGGCGTTCTGAGCCGCGTCGAGCGTCACCGCTCCTCGTCCGGGCCGTCTCCTGTGTCGGAGCCGTCGGCGTCCGCCGCCGCGTCGGAGGCGTCGTCACCGCCGTCCGAGCCGCCGCCGAGGAGTGACCCGGAGAACAGCCCCGCGTCCGTTTCCGCCGGCTCGCGATCCCCGGAAGCGTCGTCCCCGTCGAGGGGCGAACCCGCGGCGTCCTCGGCGTCCGCCGCTCCCCGACCGGGGGCGAGCGGCGGTCGGTAGGTGTAGACGAACTCGCCGGAGACGGCGTGGTACGCGCCCGTGTTCGGGTCCTCGACGACGCCGGCGTCGTTGTCGATGGCGAAGTCGACGAGGTCGCGGAGTCCCTCCGTGTGGGCCTCCGGTCGGTCGTATACCTCGGGCGGAAGCCGAACTCGCGTGATCCACTCGTCGAACTCCGAGCGGTCGTCCCGATACGAGAGGTACGCTCGCTCGGCCTCGCTCACGTCGAGTATTCCCTCGTACCGCCCGTATCCGAGTCCCACGACGCCGAGGAGGCCGACGATCAGAAGCCCCGGACCGCCGATCCCCCGGAGCGGGCCGTACGTCCGCTCGACGGTCTCCGTGACCTGCTGCTCGTCCGAGTCCGACTGGACGCCCGGATCGGAGACGGTGTAGGTCGCGCCCTCGTGGGAGACGCCGAACTCGACCGAGCGCGTGTACGTGACGTTCTCCCCGTTGAGCGTGCCCGTCAGCTCGACGTCGGTGACGACGAACGTCTCCGTCTCGCCGGGCGACGCGCCGAGCCGCTCGTCGATCGTCAAGACCCGCTCGTCGATCGCCGTGCTGTTCAGCGTGAACGGGGAGGAGACGGTCTCGCCCGGAGCGACGTCCTCGGCGGTCGTCGAGTCGACCGCCTCGCGTTGTTGCCAGTAGACGACGCCCTCCTCGCCGACGTTGCGCACCACCAGCTCGGAGTCGACCGCGACGTCGACGTCCTCGGCGGAGTCGGCGGCATAGACGACCTCGGCCGCGACGTCGAGTTCGGGGGCGATCGTCGCGAAGTACGTCGACCGGTTCGTGAGCTCGTCGCCGATGGAGAAGACGGGGCTCGGTTCGGTCACCTCGGCGCTGTGGGTGTACCCGGTCTCGACGGTCCACGAGGAGACGGTCCGCGTCTGCGTCTCCGTGCCGGGCTCGACGTGGGTGGTGTAGACGATCCCGCCGCCGACGGCGGCGATCAGGAGACAGACGACCAGGAGAACCGTGAACTGTGCGTCGAGGAACGCGCGGAGCCGGAGTCGGGTTTCATCCGGGCCCGTGGATGCGCTTTCGTCGGGGGCTGTGGGCGTGCTCATGGGTATCAGTAGAGTTTACGGAGGAGTCGTCGGTGGAGCGGGGTCGTCCGACGCGATTCGCGGCCCCGGATCCGCGCCGGCTCCCCGCGGAGCAGGACGAACCCGGTGAGGAGGATGCCGCCGCCGAGCAGGGCGTCGATCGCGACGATCGGTGCCCACGGGTGGACCTCGTGGAGACCGTCGATGACCGCCGGCGGCAACACCGCGAGGTATCGGTGTTCGACCACGAACATGCGGTAGTAACCGGTCTCGTCGGGGGCCGTGAGCGTCACCGTGGTCGACCCTTCGCCGCGAGGACCGACCGCGACCCGCTGAGGATCGACGGTCACGCCCGGACTGGCGGGTTCGATATAGGTCCGGACGGGAACGAGCCCCGCGTTGGGGACGACGTACTCCAGCTCCTGGCTCGTTCCCCGCTCGATCACGGTGGGGTTCTCGGACTCGAACTCCGCGCTGACGACGCCGTACTCCTGGGTGCCGCCCGGGACGACCATCGCCGCCGTCGCGGTGCTCATCAGCACGAGCGCGAGCACGACGAGGATGAACGTCACCGAGGTGCCGTCGTCGCGGGATCGGTCCCGCTCCGGTCTGTCGCGGGTCGAGCCCGTGAGCAGCCAGTCGGCGGCGTACGCGACGATCGAGAGCCCGAAGAGGAGGTACGCCAGTCCCTGGGTGCCCTGGAGCGACCGGAACCCGAGAGTCACCGCGAGCCAGGTCTGGATCCCCTCCAGCGCCGACTGGAACGCCATGGCGACCGTCCCGAGGTAGGGGATCACGACCACGTTCCCGCCGACGGTGAGCGCCTTCGCGACGACGTCGGCCTCCTGGACGACCGGCTCCCCGCCGTCCTGGTCGGTGAAGGGGTTGTTGTCGCCCTGCGTGATGTAGCCACGTTCCGTCTCGTCGACGACGCGGTGGGTCGTCAGCCCGCCGCCCTGGATCTCCTGGGCCTCGAAGGTGACCACGTCGCCGACGCCGATCCCGCCGGCGACCGGCGCGGGGATCGCGACGAAGCCGTCGCCGGGGTCGAGGGTGGGCTGCATGCTTCCCGTCTCGACGAAGCTCAGGAGGATCGGCTGCCCCAGGAACTGCCCGACGACGAGCGAGAGCACCACGAGAACGGCCGCGACCTGTAAACCGATCGAGAGGAGTCGTCTGGGAGACATGTGTCAATCAGGAAGCAGTCGCGTTCGATAGCACGCAATCGTCGGGGCGTAATAAACTCGCGGGTCGTGTCAATCGATTCGGAGGTCGGCGCGGGTCCCGGAACCGGACGACCGCTCGTCGAACGCGCCGGCCGCGATCAACGTGTACGGGCCGATGAAGGCGAGACAGAAGCCGAGGAGGTGGACGTAGAGGTTTATCACGCCGCCGTCGACCGACGGCTCCGCGGGGAACCCGACGGCCGGGTACGCGACCGCCAGGGCCGCGCCGACGAGGAAGAGGTCGCCGTACCCGTGCCGATCGACCGTCCGACGGAGGCCGTCCCGGAGGGACGGTCGACCCCCCGGCGACGTCGACAGGAGTTCGTGCGCGCCGAGAAGCGATCCGCCGAGGAGGACGGCGGGGCCGACGAGCCCCGTCAGGTCGGCCGAGGTCGGTAGCGCGAGGACTCCGATCCAGCCGACGACGACGAGGAAGGTCGCCGGGAGCAGTCGGACCGGAGCGGAGTCGGACAGCGGGACGTGCTGCGGGCCTCCGGACCGTGGCGACGGGTTCGCGGAGGCGAATCCGGGCTCCGAGAGGTGTTCGTGGACGAACGCGGCGAGCAGAAGCGGGAGGAGCCCCGCGAACGCCGTGTTGATCCCGGAGAAGCCGAAGCCGATCGCGCGCCGCGGAACGGCGAGGTTCAACGCGGAGAGCGCGAACGGGAACGCGAGACAGAACGTCGCGAGCGCGGTGAAGAAGAACCGACGCCGTCGGCTCGTGACCGCCAGCAGGTAGCCGACGCCGGCGAGCAGGCCGTAGGCGGCGACGTTCGCGAGCAGGTGGTCGGCCTCGAGGTGGACGTAGTGGGCGGAAAACGCCGTGAGCACGGTCGGGTCGTGGTACGCGAACGCGAGCGATCGGCGGGTCGTCTCCGGGAGCGTGAAGACCGCGAGGAGGACGACCGGGACGGTGAGGAGGACGAGGAGGTCGATCGGGCGGGCCCGCGAGCGAAGGACCTCGCGAAGCGATGGATCCACGTCACGGACGCTCGAATCGGTCGACCGATTCGTCACGGCTACACCGTCAGCGGCCGACAGTAAATCCCTGTCGCCGCGAGCGGTCAGGAACGCGGCATTCGCCGGATCACTGCCAACCACCCGAGGAGCACGGCGAGTACTCCCGTCACGCCCGCGAGTTCCGGGATCCCGAACCCTCCCGGCTCCTCGGTCGGGGCGTCGGCCTCGGGTGACGCCGAGCCGTCGTCGGACGCGCCGGATCCGGAGTCCGATTCGCCCGCGTCGTTCCCGCTCCCGTCACCGCCCGTGTCGCTCCGGTCTCCGCCGCCGGCACCACCCTGAGCCCCTCGGTCGCTCGAGTCGGTACCGTCGCCGACGAGGAGGGTGCCTGCGGACGTTCCGTCGACCGCGAGGTCGTACGCCCCGTCCTCGTCGAAGCCGACCGGGAACGTGACCGTCGTCGACTCGCCGGGCGCGAGCGACGCGGTCTCGGACTCGAGGGTCTCGCCGTCGGCGGTGAACGCCAGGGTCCGCTCGCCGGCCGCGCCGCCAGCGTTCTCGACCGTCGCGGTCACGGTCGTCCCGACGCCGGTCTCGAGGGCCTCGTCGGCGATTTCGGCCTCCTCGACGCCGATCCGGTCGGTGTGGACCGCCACCGCGAACGTCGAGAAGTCGTCGGTGGTCGCGACGAAGTGGACTCGGTCCGCGGGGAGATCGCGCATCTCGACGACCTCCTCGTCGAGGGGTGCGGTCTCGCGGGGTTCCCAGTCGCCGTCGGCCTCGCCGTCGTCGCTCCGGCGGAAGACGGTCACGTCCTCGGGGTCCGCGTCGCCGAGGGCGTCCCGATCGATGCTGAACCGGAGGTGCATCGAGCCGACGCTCTCGGGGTCGAAGTCGTACGCGAGCGCGAGATAGCCGAGCGGGATCGGGTCCCGTGGAGCCTCGAGGTCGCCAGCATCGGGGAACGCCTCCGGGCTGCCGCCGGCGGTCATCTCGACGCGCTCGACGGAGACGCCCTCGAGCTCGAGGCCGTCGAGCGTGACGTTCGATCGGTCGATCGGCATTCCGTCGGTCCCGAACCGGACCGTGTCGCCTCCGTCGACGTCGCTCGCACTGAGGCTTCGCTCGGCTCCGGAGCCCGTGACGAAGACGGTCGGGCCCGAGGAGTCGGAGTCGTCGTCCGCGGTCGTCATCGTCTCCGACTCCGGATCCGTGACGTTCGCGTGGATCGAGAACTCGTCCGCGCCGAGGCGTCCCCCCGCCTCCGCGCCGTGGGTGTCGAACCGGAGGCCGACCGAGACCGACTCGTTCGGCGCGAGGGTGACGCCGTTCGACTCGTTCTCGATCGAGCCGTCCTCGTGGACGAACGTCAGGTTCCCGTCGCCCTGCTCGCCGGCGTCGTCCTGTTCGATCCAGACCTCGGCGGACCGGTCGGCGGTGTAGGTGATCGTGAAGACGTCGTCGATGGTACCCCGAGAATCGACGTTCACGCCCTCGAAGCTGGAGTTCCGGAGGTTCGGGTTCGAGGCGGAGACGTCGATCGCGATCTCGTCGTCGTCGTTCAGGTACGCGTAGTCGCCGTTGGGTCCGTCCGCGGGCTGGACCGCGATCCGGTCGTCGGCGAGGGTGTCCGCCTCGCCGTCGAGGACCGCCGCGCCCGTGGCGAACGCGAGCGAGCCCGCGGCTACGAGGAGGACGGCGAGGATCGCGGTGCGGCGGGCGGTGGGCATGCCGTTGATGGTGGTTAGACAGCAGGGGACTTGATAATGGGGTGCCTGAAGTCGCCGAAGGGTGTCCTCGCTTCCGAGACGAGGGCGGATCGAGGCGTCGGATCGCCGCAGATGACGCGATTTCGAGGGTGGTAGACCCGTTTCTCGCATCTCGGCCGGTCGATCGGGTCCGACCGGAACGATCGCTGAATCGCTCCGAATTCGCCCTCGATCCGGGACACGCTCGACGCGAGAGCCGTTTCAGGCTCGGTCTGAAGACCACTCACCGACCGTTCACGATCGGTCTGAAACCGTCCGATCCGGCAAAATATGTGTAAACGAACGGAAACGAAGAGGGGATTTCCAGCCACGATATCGTATGGCTCAGATCGAAGAACACCGTTTTCAGACGTTTTCAGACGATAATTCGAGATTTTGGCGGGTGGAAAAGAGACGTATTTTACTCACGGGAAGTTCTCAATTCTCTATCACGATCCGAGGATTTATGTAGATTGGATCATATGTGTCTGACAGAAATGGCGTCGGCACAGCAGATCGACGGGGGGCCCTCTGACGTCGGTATCGAGATAACCGACGACGAGCTGTACGAGGTGCTCGCGAACCAGCGACGACGGTTCGCGGTGCACCTGTTGAAACGGGAGGAGCAACGGATGGAGATCGGCGAGATGGCCGAGCAGATCGCGGCCTGGGAGAACGACGTCGAGCCGGTGGAGATCACGGGCAACGAGCGCAAGCGCGTCTACACCGCGCTCCAGCAGTCGCACCTGCCGAAGATGGACCGTGCCGGCGTCGTCGAGTTCAACAAGGACCGCGGGGTGGTAGAGCCCACGGTCGCACTCGAGAACATCGACCTCTACATGGACGTGGTCGAGGGGAAGGAGATCCCCTGGAGCCTCTACTACGTCGGACTTTCCGGGGTCGCGCTCGCGCTCGTGGGCGCGGTCTGGATGGGCGCGTGGCCGTTCCTCCTGCTGCCGGACCTCGCGTGGACGCTGGCGGTCGTGATCGCCTTCGCGTTCTCGTCGATCGCGCACCTGTACTACACGAGAGAGATGAAGGTCGGGGAGCTGGAGAAGCCGCCGGAACTCCAGTGAGGGCGGTATCGGACGGCTCGTCGGGGCTTCAGGCACCGCGTACCGGTCTTCGGGGAACGCATAACCATAGGGATAGAAGACGTTGATCGGTTCAAGAGGGGCTCACTTCACATGAAACGACGAAACCTCATCCTCCTGCTTGGCGGGGCGAGCTCCGGAGCGATGAGCGTCGGCACGGGGGCGTTCAGCAGTGCGGAGGCCGAGCGGGGGGTGTCGGTGAGCGTGGAGGACGACAAAGACGCGTTCATCCGGTACGAGAAACCGAACGACGGCACGGAGACCGAATACGGCGAGGAGGTCACGCTCGTTCGAGTTCGAAATCAGTTCGGCGGCGATCAAGAGCTTGCCTTGGTCGGTATCGAGTACGAGTACGACGACGAGACCGTAAAAGATGACGTATTGAAAAACATCACCGTCGAGCGATACGAAGGTCCGGCAGATCCCGATGAGGAGTTCAATGAAGAGGACTTCATCGGCGTCAACGACGACCACGTGGCGATCGAACGTGGGTCGACGAACGGCGACTTTCCAGCCGCGGACGACGCCGATGCGTTCGGACCGGGTGAATGGATACGAATCGTCGCAGACGCATGCGTTCCGCCCGGCGAGGAAGTGGAGGTAGCGGTGACGATCACCGTCAAGGGTATCGAAGGGACTGGCATTACGGCGCAGCTATTCGGTGACACGCGCCGGTTCAAGCTTAGTAGTAAATTGAACGATCTGGCGGACCTGATCTCCTCCGTGAAATTTCCGGGGAATAGCGGAAAAGTACAGATTCGGACCGATTCTGACGGAGGCGGAGCAAGTGAGAGAGACCCAGAAGTAAGTGCGACTGCGTACTACGCCACCGACGGTGGCGACGTGAAAGAAACCGACACAAAAGACGTCCGAGTCGATACGCAACTCGAACTTGACGACGACTTCGATGTTTCCGAAGGAAATTCGATCGTCGGGATCGCGATCGATGGAATAGACGGCGTGTTCGTCCATCCAAAGTTCGATGACTCGGTATGTGAGATCGTCGTTGGAAACTCGGGATCCAGTAGTGCCGGCGGAGGCGACAACCCGGGCAGTGGTAACGATAATCCCGGGAATTCGGGCGGTGAAACGGCGGAGACCACGAGCCTTGATAATGCCTTCGGCAATTGTTTTGTCAACAATTGATCCACAACGGATCGACACATAGTACATCTGACGCGGGACATCCGGTAGCGACAACCGATCTCATTAGGAGCGGGCTCGGAGGTGTGAAGAGTTGGACGATCGAACACTTCATCTTCTAAGATCAGGACATCGTCATCACCGAGTTCGAATACCCGATCTGCGAGAAGGTCCTCAGACGCGACACGACTGTGACGATCGAGGTCGTTGACGGCGACGTGCCCGAGACATGTGAGATCGAGGGCGAGGAATACATCTCCGATCTCGGAAAGCCAAAGCATATCCTCGGCAAGGAGCCCGTACATTCGTTGCGTGACACGGAGGATACAACAGTCAAAGAGTCGTCATCAGTGTAGGCGATGCCGACGCCTAGGATCTGATCGTAAAGGGATGATCGTCGTCCGTGACCACGACCAGAACGTGTTCAGGGCCATCCAGAACGGTTACAGACCAGTCCAGAATTGGTTACAAACCCCGCCAGAATCAATTCAGTTCCGGCCAGAACATCTTCTGCTGACTCATAACGATATGGGATACGTCCCATGGGTGAAGTAGAGCGACCCGGGGTGACATGGGATGTCCCGTGTTCCCGAAGCGGGTCGCGTGCGGACAACAGAGGTAGACCAACCATGCAACGACGCAAACTACTGGTCGGAATGGGATCGCTCGCTGCCGGCGGGGCAGCTGCAACAGGAACCGGTGCGTTCTCACAGATGTCGAGCGGAGATCGGGGAGTGGCTGTCGAAGTCGCTTCTGATGCAGACGCATACACGGCTATCATGCCGTATAAAAAGAGTCCACGCGGTGAATACGGTCCGAATGCGATATACGCTGGCGCTGAACCCGAAAATACGTTCTCTCCGGAAGGCGAAAGCTATGAGGACCGGGATACGCTGGAACTGGACTTCACTGATGGGAATACAACGTACTTCGGTTTCGGTGGAGACGGGATCAATAAGGGCTCGGTCTACGAGTTCGACAACGTTTTCCAAATTATGAATCGCGGCAGTCAGGACGTCCAATGGTGGCTGACCAAGTCTAACCTCCCTGGAGTGTACTTCTACGGTAGCAAGTCCGGTGATGCCAGCGATCCGAGTCAGAGTATACTTGGAAAAGAAAACGCTCTCGACACCAGCGTTGGCGATCAACGACTTGCTGTCGGTGTCAAAATAGTCGCTGATGAGTTAGATGTTGAGTCACTCGACTCGCTCTCCGGAAGTATCCAGATCCACGGAGAAGCCAGCAGCGATTATACAGTTTCTGAGTAGAGGTCACTTTCGGACCTCGTCAACGGTATCTAATTAATTGGCCTTGTTTAGACGGCTGAAATCATCGGGAAGCACCCTCTAAGCTGCGTTCGATGTTTCGCACCGCCGATTTCATGACAAGTTCTCGGAATTGACCGAACCACGTTCTCGCCCACAACGTCTCACCGTATCGCTGTCGCAATCCGAAAAACACGGATTCGGCGTTCGAACGCTGGTTATACTCCCGATCGTGAATGAGTAAATTTCTCGCCCATCCTCGGAAGCCGGGGCCACGTTGCGTAATCAGTGGTGTGATACTTTCAGCACGCAATCTCGTCCGGAGAGCTTCCCAGTCGTATCCCTTATCCGCCGCTACAGCCGTCAGATCGTCGAGATTCCGCACTAACACCTGTAAACCAACTTGGGTATCGTGCGGTTGTTTCATCGAGCAGTGTATATCGATGATCGCGCTCGTTTCACAATCGATGAGTAGCGTGGTCTTGACCGCCTCAAACGTGTAATCTGTTCGTTTCGCGTAGTGCTGGCTCGCTTGAACACGATCCACGCCGGTTGCGTCGATTGCTTGGACATCTCCGAGTTGATACAGTTCGACCGACGCGTTGAGAATCGCTCGCCACCGCTTCATCGGGATCGCTTGCTTGCGCGCACAGACGGTCGAAAAGTGTGGCAGCGTCTCGACCGTCAAATCGAGTGAGTCTGCTACTCTCGGCATCTCTCAGAGAACATCCATTAATTTCCTGTAATCGTGTTCAAGATACTCTTTGAACCCCTGAACGGCGAGAATCACCCAGTCGGCATACCCCTCTTTTCCGGGTCGGTATGCGGGAGCTGGCTCACCAGCGACGGCTTTTTGAGCAAGCGTTACAACCGTCTCTGCGAAGCGGGCGGTCTTGGTTTGCACACCTAATCCGTCTCGCTTCAGTTCCTAGAAGATGTGGCACTTCTGCGGAGATACGAGTACGGCAATCCGAGTGACACAGCTCTCAGATTGATCGGATTCGACCGTCTAAACAGGTAGTGTTCAGATAAGCTGATTCCATGCGAATGCGAACGATCTCAGCCACTCGTTTGCTGTTTCTGCTTCGGCGTTGCTGAAACAGTTTGAGAA
>NZ_RDQE01000006.1 GCF_003697845.1 Halobellus captivus
TTCTCAAACTGTTTCAGCAACGCCGAAGCAGAAACAGCAAACGAGTGGCTGAGATCGTTCGCATTCGCATGGAATCAGCTTATCTGAACACTACCTCCTCGAGCGGCTCGACACAAACGGTTTTTGTCGGCTCCCTTCCAAGCGGTGACATCGTGTGGAAACCGCGGGGATACGTCGTCGTCGTCGCGATCGGCTGTAGCCTTCTGTTCGCCGCGATCGTCCATCACGGGGCCGAGATCGGAGCCGTCGAGGGGACGCTCGGTCCCGCACTCGCGCTCGTACTCGACGGCGGGATCGCCCTCGGCGTGGTCTACGCGGGTGTGCGGCTCCGGGAGGCCGGCTTCACCCGGCACGAGGAGGAACGCGTCGCTCGGTGGACCGCGACCGGCACGCTCCTCGCTGCCGCCGCGATCGGCGCGACGCTTCTCGTTCGGGTCGTCGAAGGCCGCCCCCTCGTCGAGCCCGTCTTTCCGCTGTTGGTCGCCGCCGGGTCGGGAGCGCTCGGGGGCGCCATCGCGGGATACCTCGCCGTTCGCCAGGAGGCGGAGGCTCGGCGGGCACACGACGCGACCCGCGCGGTCTCGTTCGTGAACCACCTGCTTCGTCACGACCTCCGGAACGACCTCTCGACGATCCGAGGATACGCGGACCTCGCCGGCTCGACCGACCGCGGTGACGGCGACGACGTCGACCTCGAGCGTGGACGGGCCGGCGAGCACGACTCGCACGGCCCCGACGGACGCGACGCCGCCGCGGTGATCGCGTCCAAGGCCGACGAGGGACTCGACCGCCTGGAGACGACGAGCGCCGTCGCCGACGCGCTCCTCGGCGACTCGGACCTCCATCGGGTCGACCTCGCGGCCGTCACCCGGGAGATACTCGAGGGGCTCACGGAGCGCGCCGACGTGGCCGTCGACGCCGACCTCGTCGAGGAGGCACCGGTCACGGCGAACGACGGTCTCCGCTCCGTCGTCGACAACCTCGTCGAGAACGCCGTCGAACACGCGGGCGGCGACGCAACCCTCCGGATCTCCGTCCGCGACGGCGACGGAACGGTCACGCTGTCGATCGACGACGACGGGCCGGGGATCCCGCCCGAGCGGCGGTCCGCGCTGTTCGGCGGCGACCGCGAGACGACCGCCGCGAACGACGGCTCCGAGGGTGGCGGGCTGTTCATCGTCGGCAGCCTCGTCGAGGAGTACGGCGGGACGATCTCGATCGAGGAGAGCGACCTCGGCGGGACGCGGTTCGAGGTGCGGCTTCCGCGGGCGGACGACGACGGATCGGCGGCCGGGGGAGCGTCGACTCGAGGTCCCGATCGAGGGTTCATCGACCGGGAACCGGCGGCGGACTCGGCCGCCTCCGACAGCTAGAACCCGACTGCATCCGTCGTCGGTGACGCATGGACCTCCCGCGGATCCGCCGCGTCTGGAAGCGCGTATTCGCGCTCGCCTGGCCGGTGATGGCCGAGCAGACGTTCCGGACCGCGATGCGGACGACCGACGTCGTCGTCAGCGCGCTCTTCTCGCCGGCCGCGGTGGTCGCGATCGGCCTCGCGGACCTGTACGCGCGGTTCCCCCTTCGGATCGGGTTGGGGCTCGGCGGCGGCGCGATCGCGCTCTCCTCACAGGACACCGGGGCAGGGGAGACGACGATCCGCGACGAGGCGATCACGCAGGCGGTCCTGCTCGGGGCGCTCGCGGGGCTCCCCTTCGTCCTCTTCGGGCTGTTCCTCGGCGAGGCGGCGATCGACGTCTTCGGTCGGCTGATCGGCCGCGAGACGCCGTCCGAGGTCGTCGCCCTCGGCTCGGCGTACCTCGCCATCGTCTTCGCGACGGCCCCGGCGAGACACGTCGCGCTCGTGGCCGCGCGGGCGCTCCAGGGCACCGGCGACACGCGAACGCCGATGTACGTGAACGTGCTCGCGAACTCCGTCAACATCGTCGGGTCGGCGGTCCTCGGCCTCGGGCTGTTCGGGCTCCCCCGCCTGGAGATCGTCGGCGTCGGGCTCGCGACCGCGACCGCGAACGTCCTCACGGCTGGACTCCTCTGTGCCGCGATCCTGGGCCCCTGGACCGACGCCGCGTTCGTCCGCCCTCGGGACCTCACGATCGCGAGACAGCTCCTCCGGGTGAGCGCCCCGCGGGTGGCCGAGGGGTTCAGCTCCGAGGCCGCGGAGTTCCCGTTCAACGCCCTGCTCTTGGGCTTCGGGGAGGCGGTCAACGCCGGCTTCCAGATCGGCCGCCGCGTCTACCAGCAGGTGACGGGACCGCTCTCCCGCGGCTACAACGTCGCCGCCTCGGTCCTGGTCGGGCAGGCGCTCGGCGCGGGCGACCCGGACGAGGCCCGCTTCGAGGGGTGGGCGGTCGCGGGGCTCGCCCTCGTCTCCGTCGGATCGATCGGCCTCGCCCTCGTCGCGCTCGCGCCCCGGGTCGTTCGCCTCTTCACCTCCGACCCGGCGACCGTCGAGTACGCCGTCGACTTCGCCGGAGTGTACGGCCTCGCGGGCGGCGCGCTCGCCTGTTTCTCGTCGCTGTCGGGCGCGCTTCAGGGCGCGAGCGAGACCCGGATCCCGTTCGCGGCGCGGCTCACGGGCATGTTCGGGCTCTTCCTCGGCGCCTCCTGGGCGTTGAGCCGGACGGCGGGACTCGGCCCGCCGGGCGCGTACGTCGGGGTGTTCCTCGCGTACTGCTGGATGGCGCTCGTCGTCGCGCTCGGCTTCCGGCACTCGGGATGGGTCGCGCGGGCCGCCGGGATGATGGCGGAACGCGGCAGCGGCGAGGAGGCGGCCGCCGGCAACGACGATCAGGCGTAGCCGTCGACCATGTTCTCGACGTACTTCGCGATCACGTCGACCTCCAGGTGGACCGGGTCGCCCACGGACTTCTCCGAGAGCGTCGTCAGGTCGTAGGTCGTCGGAATGATCGCCACGTCGAACTCCCGCTCCCGTTTCTCGGCGACCGTGAGCGAGATCCCGTCGAGCGTCACGGAGCCCTTGTCGACGAGGTAGCGGCCGTGTCCGTCCGGGATTGAGAAGGTGAACCGCCAGTCCTCGCCGACCCGCTCGATCCCGGTGACCTCCGCGACCGTGTCGACGTGACCCTGGACGACGTGGCCGTCGAACCGCCCGTCGGCGGGCATCGCGCGCTCGACGTTGACCGCGTCGCCCTCGTGGAGGTCGCCGAGGTACGTCTTCGCGACCGTCTCCGCGGCGAGGAACACCTCGAACCAGGCGTCGTCGACTGCTTCGGGTTCCTCGGCGATCCCATGTTTCTCGACGGTGAGACAGACCCCGCTGACGCTTATCGACTGACCGTGGGCGAGGTTCTCGAACCCCTCGACGCCGTCGACGCCGATCCGCAGTCGGAGGCCGTCGGCCGTCTCGGTCCGCGTCCGGACGGTCCCGGTCCCCTCGACGATGCCGGTGAACATACGCGGAGTGAGAGCGGGCGACGGATAGCCGTTCTGGGTTCGTAGCTACTCCACCGTCACGCTCTTCGCGAGGTTGCGCGGCCGGTCGATCGGCCGGCCCTTCTCGTCGGCGACGTGGTAGGCGAACAGCTGCCAGTAGACGTTCGCGACGAGGGGCTCCAGCGCGCCCGTCTCGGGCACCGGGAGGTCGACGTCGACGTAGCCGTCGCCGAGCGACGTCTCGCCGTCGCCGTCGGTTCCCGTCGCCCCGATCACCGGCGCGCCGCGCGCCTGGACCTCCTTGACGTTGTTCAGCGTCTCGTGTGGCCGGGAGCCGTCGGTCAGAAGCGCGAGAACCGGCGTCTCCTCCGTCACGAGCGCGAGCGGCCCGTGTTTCAGCTCGCCGGCCGCGAAGCCCTCCGCGTGGTCGTAGGAGATCTCCTTGAGCTTCAACGCGCCCTCCAGCGCGACCGGGTAGCCGAGCTTCCGCCCGACGAAGAAGAACGCGTCCGAGTCGGCGTACTCGCGGGCGACCTCCCGAACGCGGTCCTCGCGGTCGAGGACGGCCTGGACCGCGTTCGGGAGCTTGCGGACCGACTCGAGCAGCTCCCGGGCCCGTCCGTACGACAGCGACCCGCGGGCGCGGCCGACGTGGACCGCGAGCAGCGTCAGCGTCGCCACCTGCGAGGCGAACGTCTTCGTCGCCGCCACGCCGATCTCCGGACCGGCGCGGATGAACACGCTGTCGTCGGTCTCGCGGACGATCGTGCTCCCGAGCGTGTTGGTGACCGCGAGCGTCCGCGCGCCGGCGCGTTTCGCCCGACGGATCGCGGAGAGGGTGTCGGCGGTCTCGCCGCTCTGGGTCACCGCGACCACGAGCGTGCGCCAGGGGTCGCGCCCGCCGTCGAACTCGTACTCGCTCGCGACCTCCACCGTCGTCCGGACGTCGACGACCGACTCGAGCAGCTCCGCGGCGTACCGACCCGCGTAGTTGGAGGTGCCGCAGGCGACCACCTGGATCTCCTCGATGGAGTCGACGTACTCCGCGGGGAGGTCGACGTCGATGTCGACGGTGCCGGCGTCGGCGTCGATCCGCCCCGAGATCGTCTGTCTGAGCGCCCGCGGCTGCTCGTGGATCTCCTTGAGCATGTAGTGGTCGTAGCCGCTCTTCTCGGCGGCGTCGGCCTCGTACTCGAGCCGTTCGACCGGCGGATCGATCGCCTCGCCGTCGCGGTACAGCGTCAGACCGTCGTCGCCGATCACGGCGAAGTCGCCGTCCTCGATGTACGTCACGTCGCGGGTGTGCTCGAGGAAGGCGGTCACGTCGCTGGCGAGGAACGTCCCGTCGTCGCCGTGGCCGACCACGAGCGGGCTGTCGCGGCGGGTCGCGTACAGCTCGTCGACGCCGGCGATCGTCACGACGACCGCGTAGGTCCCCTCGAGCCGGTCGACGGCGGCCTCGACGGCCGCCCGCGGCTCCGCGCCCGCGTCGAGTTCCGCCTCGATCAGGTGCGGGACGACCTCGGTGTCGGTGTCGCTCGTGAACTCGTGGTCGGCGAGCTCCCCGCGAAGCGCGTCGTAGTTCTCGATGATCCCGTTGTGGACGACCGCGACACGCCCCGTACAGTCCGTGTGCGGGTGGGCGTTCCCGTCGGTCGGCGGACCGTGCGTCGACCACCGCGTGTGGCCGATCCCCCGCGTGTGGTCGGTCGACTCGGGGAGGACCCCCTGGAGCTCGCTCACTTCGCCCGACTTCTTGTACACCGAGAGCGCGTCGTCGGTGAGCGCGACGCCCGCGGAGTCGTACCCGCGGTACTCCAGGTTCGAGAGGCCAGCGGAGAGGATCGGGAGCGCGGGGCGACCGCCGACGTAGCCGATGATCCCACACATGTTACCCCCTCCGTACCGTCACGCCGTCCTCGATCCTCCCGCTCACCGACGCCCCGTCGCCGACGACCGCGTCGTTGCCGAGGACGGTCCCGGGCACGAGCGCCGCCGCCCCGCCCACGGCCGCGTCGTCGCCGACGACCCCGCCGAGTCGCACTCCCTCGTGGAGCTCGCCCGCGACGGCGACGGTCGCGGTCCCGCCCCTGACCGTGGCGTTCGCGCCGACCCTCGCGCCCGCGCCGACGACACAGTCCCGGACCACCGCCCCGGCCTCCACGGTCGCGTCGGGGAAGACGACGGAGCGCTCGACGGTCGCGTTCGGCCCGATCCGCGCGTTCGCGCCGAGGGTCGTCCCCGCGCCGACGACCGCGTTCCGTCCGACGGACGCGGTGGGGGCGACGACACAGCGGTCGTCGACGCCCGCGCCGGGCGCGAGCGTCCCCTCGACGGTCCCGCCGTCGCGGTCGAGCACGTCGTCGGTGACCGCGAGCAGGTCCCAGAGGTACGAGACGTCGTGCCAGCCGCCGACGTACCTGACGGCGCGGACGCCGCCCTCGTCGATGAGCCGCTCGACCGTGTCGGGAAGCTCGTACTCGCCGTCGTCGGACGCCTCGGTGTCGCGGATAGCGTCGAACACCGCGGGGGTGAACGCGTACACGCCCGCGTTGATGACGTCCGAGTCGGCCCGCCGCCGCGGTTTCTCGACGATCGTCTCGACGAACCCGTCGCGGACGGTCACCACCCCGTAGGCCCGCGGGCGGTCGCTCCGGGTCACCGCCATCGCGGCCGCGGCGTCGCCGTCCGCCAGCGCGTCGCGGACGTCGGCGACCGCGGAGGGCTCGACGATCCGGTCGCCGTTCAACACGAGGAACGGCCCGTCGACGTGCGGCTCCGCCTGCGCGACCGCGTGAGCGGTGCCGAGCCGCTTCTCCTGGACCACGTACCGGATCGAGACGTCCCAGTCGTCGCCGTCGCCGAAGTGGGTCTGGATGCGCTCGCGTTCGTAGCCCACGACGAGGGCCACCTCGTCGACGCCGGCCGCGCTCGCGGCCTCGATCACGTACTCGAGGAGGGGCCTGTTGGCGACCGGCATCATCGGCTTCGGCCGCCGGTTCGTCAGCGGGCTCAGTCGTCGACCCGCCCCGGCGGCGAGCACGACGGCGGTCGTCGGTCGGTCGGACATGTCGGAGGGGAAACGTCCGATCGACTTGAAGGGTGGTGGTCGCCCGCCCGCCGTGGTGACCGCGGGACGCGTCCTGTATCCTTATCCCGGCCGAGGTGGTACGGGGACCGATGAGTTTCGGGCTGTTCGACATGATCGGGCTGGCGGCGTCGCTGGCGTTCGCGCTGCCGCTCGCGAACTACGCGATCGTTCGCCTCCTCGCCGGCGAGACCGCTCTCGGCGGCGGGCTGCTCGTCGTCGCCGTCGCGATGGTCGTGTTGCCGCAGTACTTCCTCGATCCCGCGCGGATCTTCCGGGGGCTCGTCCGCGGGCTCCTCCCGCGACAGCTCCGCGGTGACGACGCGGAGTCGGAAACCGACCGCGACGCCGTCGAGAAGTAGCTCCGTCGACCGGAGGTCCGGACGCTCAGTTCCGCCGGCGCGCGAGGAGCGCGGTCCCGAGGAGCGCGAGCGCGGCCACGACGACGCCGAAGCCGGGGACGCTCGTGTCGGTGCCGTCGTCGCCGTCGTCCGCGCTTCCGGTGCCGTCGTCACTCTCGCCGCCGTCGGTTCCGCTCTCACCGTCCTCGACGCCGATCGACTCGTCGGCGACGAGGACGGCGTGCTCGCTCTCGCCGTCGAGCCCGTCGTTCCCGCGGACCGTCAGCGTCGCCCGGTCGCCGTGGCTCGCCCGGCTCAGGTCGAACGTCGCGGTCGTCTCGCCGTCCTCGACGGTCGTCTCCTCGGTCAGGATGTACGCCGGGCTCGCGTCCGCGGCGGACCGCATCCGGAGGGTGACGCTCTCGCCGTCCGCGAGGTCGACCGGGACCGTCACGTCCGTCTCGGCCGGCTCGACCACCACGTCGGCCGCCTCGACGTCGGATTCGGTGACGACGGGCGAATCGTTCGAACCGTCCGTCGATCCGTCGTCGTCGGAGTCGCTCCCGTCGTCACTCGACGCGGGCTCGACCATCAGGCTCCCGACGTCGGCCGTTCCCTCGTCGTCGACGGCGACCTCGACGTCGTAGTTCCCGGGCGCGATGGGCTCGTCGAGGTCGGTTTCGCTCTCGACGGAGACCGCGGCGTCGCCCTCGGCGGTCAGGGACGCGCCGTCGCCGTCCGTCGCGGCGTGGTCGAGGACGAGCGACGTGACGCCGTCGTCGTCCGGCGTCACCGTCGCGCGGAGTTCGTATCCGCTCGCGGACTCGTCGCCGACCACGATCGAGAACTCGTCGACGCCGTCCGTCTCGACGCCGATGACGGCGGTGCCGCCCTCGGTCACGGTGACGAGGTCCGCGTCGAGGTCGGCCGTGCCGTCCGCGGCGGCGGTTCCCGCGAACGCGGTTCCGACGAGCGCGGCTCCGACCACCGCGAGCGCGGCCACGAGAACGGTGGCCGCGGCCGGAAGCAGTTTTCTCACGATTCGTCCGCTCGATCCGGTCTCGTCGGCCGTGGAGGGCTGTCTCGGCATACACGTCGGCGATCGGACGGGGACGATATAGGGACGCCGGAGACTCAAACGACCGTCGTAGCTATGGCGAGATGGCGGGCGACCGCGCTACCGGTCCCCGGCGGACCGCTCGCGGTCGACCGGGACCGTGCCGAACGGGTACGCCGTGAGGAGCTCGTACCCGTCCTCGCGTACGACGACGACGTCCCCCAGCCGGACGCCGCCGGTCGCGGGGTCGTACACGCCGGGCTCGACGGCGAGGACGTGGCCGGGACGGAGGTCAGACCCGCCCGGCAGCGACGGCGGCTCCGAGCGGGACAGCCCGACCCCGTGGCCGGCGTCGTGGGTGAACCCGGGTTCTCCGGGCGACGCGTTCGGATCGAAGCCGTACGCGGCCAGCTCGGCGGCGGCCTCCCCGTGGACGGTCGTCGCGGGAGCCCCCGGCTCCACCTCCGCGAGCGCGGCCTCGAGGGCCGCCTCGACGGCGACGTACGCCCGGCGTTCCCAGCCGCCGTCGCCGTCGACGACGAACGTACGCGTGAGCGCGCCGTGGTAGCCGTCCGGCCCGCGTGGCGCGAGATCGATCACGACCGTCTCGCCCGCCCGGATCCCGGCGTTTCGGTCGAGGGCGGCGGGACCGCCGGGTCCTCCCCAGCGAGGGGAATCGGCGGCATCCCGTCCCGCGGCGATCCTCGTGTTTCCGGCGTCGCGTACGCCCCGTGCGGCGAGCGTCGCGTTCACCGCCCGCCGGAGCCGCTCGATCGTGAGCGGCTCGTCCTCGAAACGGAGGACGGGTCGCCCGTCCTCCTCGCTCCCGGAACCTCCCGGTTCCATCGACCCGCCGGCCGGGTCGCTCCGAGACGAGTCGCTCCGGGCGAGCATCGTCTCTGCGCGCGCCATTCCGGCCGCGGCGGCGCGCTGTGCCCGCCGGATCCGGTCCACCTCGTCCGAGGTCTTGACCGCCCGCGAGTCGGTGACGATCGGCGTCGACGCGGGATCGTAGCCCGCCCGCTCGAGGTAGACGGCCGCGTCGTGGGGGACGGATCGCGGGACGAGGACGCGGCGATCGTCGACGGCGTCGCCGCTCCCGTGCTCGTCGAGGACCGCCGCGGCACGGACGCCGACCGGGACGCCGGCGCGGTCGGTCCGAACCGTCCGGAGGACGCCGTCGTGAAAGGCGGCGTCCGTGTGCGGCGCGTCGATCCTGGCGGCGTCGACGAACCCGCGTTCGGCCGCCTCGCCGGCGGACGCGGGCGCGAGGAGGGTCGCCCGCGCCGCCGACGATCCGGACTCGGCGATCACGACGACGCCGTACGTCCCGTCAGGCTCGCCGACGCGCGTCAGATAGCGGAGGTCGGCGTCGAGGCGGTCGCCGACCGCGACGAACCCGGCCGCGTCCGCCTCCGCGACCGCCCCGACGACGGGGGAGAGGTCGGTTCGGAGCGGCCCGAGTTCGGGATCGTCGCCGCCCCGATCCGGGTCGTTCGGACGACCGTCTCCGTCGCCGCCGTGGCCCGGAGCGGCAGAGCGCTCGTCCCCGCCGCTCACGGCTCGGGTTCGGGAACCGCCACCTCGTCCTGGACCTCCTCGATGAGCTCCTGTGGCGGCTCGTCGCGGAGCTCGTTGAACAGCAGGACGCTGATCGGGAGCGTCGGCGCGCCGCCGATGAGGCTCTCCATGATCACGAGCCGCTCGCGGGCACGGGACATCCCGACGTAGAACACCCGTCGCTCGTTGTCGGTGAGCACCGGGACGGGGCTCGTGGTCTTCGTGAACTCGTCGACCCCGTCGACGTCGGTCGGATCGTCGATGGAGGCCGCCATCTGCTCGACCACCTTCTCCGTCAGGTCCGTCGCGACGAACACGTGGTCGGCCTCGCGGCCCTTCGCGGAGTGGATGGTGCCGACGCGGACCCGGTCGGGCTCGACCTCCTGATAGTCGCCCGAGAAGTACGCCCCCATCGACTTCCGCTGGAAGCTCGTCACCTTCCGGACCATGTCGTCGGCGCTCGCGGCGTCCGGCATGAACGGGACCCGGTCGCGTACCTCGTCGGGAGCCACCTCGATCAGCGAGATGTCGTCGGCGTCGGCGGCCTCCTCGCGGTCGTCGACGAAGTCGTAGAACTCCTCGCGGTCGTGCGTGCCGAACGCCGACTCCTGAAGCATGTCCGCCAGCCGGCGCGCTTCGAGCAGCGTGATCGGCTCGTCGTCGTCGAGCTTCTCGATTGCGGAGACGTAGTCCTGGACGCGGTCGGTCCACATCCGTCCGTCAGTCAACATCGTGAAGGGGATGCCGTGATCGATGAAGTCGTCGATGAAGTCGAACATCTGGTAGCGCGCGCGGAACAGACACATCACGCTGCCCTCGTCGTCCTCGACGGTGTACCGGACGTTCCGGACGAGTTCGAGCATCGACGGCGACTCGATCGCCTCGACGCTGCCGCCCTCCTTTCGCGGGTGGAGGTCCTTCTCCTGACGCTTGTCGATGTGGCGTATCTCGGCGTTGACGACGTTGAGGATCTCCGAGGGGAGCCGGTAGGAGTTCGGGAGGATCACGTCCTCGTCGACGTCGGTCTCCAAGAGGAGGTCGGGGTCCGCACCCTGCCACGCGTAGACCACCTGGTCGTCGTCGCCGGCGATGAGTACCTTCTCCATGTGGGGTTTCCACTCCTCGAAGACGCCGTACTGGAGGGTCGTGATGTCCTGGAACTCGTCGATGACCAGGTAGTCGACGTTGGGCACGAGCGAACGCTGAGCCACGCGTTCGAGCATGTCGGCGAAGCCGACGAGCCCGTGTTCGCCCTTGTAGGCCCGCCACGCGCGGATCGTCTCCGGGATGTCGATCCGGTCGTCGTCGGAGGGCCACGTCGGGGTGTACTTGTTCCCCTGCTGGGCGTTGGGGTCCTCCTCGGGCGGGAGCCTGACCTCCTCGACGTTCCACTGGAAGGGAACGTCGTACCAGTCGGCCACGTCGCGCTCGGTGCGCTGGAGCCACTGGGAGGTGGCGATGATCTTGTTGCCGATGGTCGTCGACCGCGCCGTTCGGCGGCCCGCCCCGCCGTGTTGGTCCTCGAACTCGATGCCGTACTCCTCACAGAACTCCTCCTTGTCGCTCTCGCCGACGACGTCGCCCCGCGAGAGGTCGAGCAGCTCGTACGCCTTCGCGTGCATCGTACAGACGTTCCCCTGGAGGCTCCGCGGGGAGACGTCGAGGCGCTCGGCGAGCCGTTCGCGGATCTCGGCGGCGGCCGCGCGGGTGTAGGAGACGACGAGCACGTCGCGGACCTCGGCTCCGTCGTCCTCGAGGATCCCTTCGACGCGGTCGAGGAGGGCGGTGGTCTTCCCGCTCCCGGGGCCGCCGAACAGTCGCGTTACCGTGGGGTCGTTCATTACCGACTACTGATCGCGGCTCTCCTTAAACGCCGTGGCTCGGTGACGGGTCGTTCGGGCCGTCTACGCCCCCTGTCGGAGTGGAGGCAGAACCGTCAGGACGAGCGTTGGATGGAGGGTCGAGCCGGCGAACGGAAGGGCCGGTCGGTGGATGGAGGGGTTAGTTGGTTGCGAGGGTCGGTCGGTTGGGTGGGCTGGTTGGTGGAGGGTTTCGGTCGGTTGGGAGGGCCGGTTGGTGGAGGGTTTCGGTCGGTTGGGTGGGCGGGTTGGTGGAGGCTCGATCGGTGGCGGGCGGATCGACGGGACGTCAGTTGCTTCGGGTCGCGCGCGCTTCCCGCACGTCGGCACCGTCACGAACCAGGTCCTCACAGCCCGGACACACGCGAGGACGGTCCACGTCGTTCGGCGTGAACACCCGGACGTAGTCGGTCGTAACGAACGAACCGCAGTTCTGGCAGGTCGGCATACGCCCCACTAGCTAATCGTTATATATAATACTGCCGCCCGGATCGGGCGGAAAGAAAACCGCTAACCGGTCGATCGGTGCCGTCGGCGTCAGGTCGGCCGCCAGTCGCAGACGGAGCAGCTGTCGGTTCCCTCGGGATGGAGCGCACCACACTCGGGGCACTGAAGCTTGTTATACGATCGCTCCCAGCGTACGATCTCCGTCTCGTGGCCCCGGTCGGACAGGAACTCGTCGAACACGTCGTCGTTCGTGCTGGGTGCGCTAGACATTGCATGACAACGTATGCCACGGCAGCATAAGTATCTTTCCGTGATTTCGGATCCGGCCGTTCCTCGGATCGGATCCGACCGATCGGTCAGGGACACCCGAGACGGAACGACGATCCGTACTTTTTTGTCCCGTTCCCGCCCACGCACGGGTGTCATGTCCACGGTCCTCGCGAGCGCCCTCCCCGAGAAGCCGGTGCTCAGCGCCGACGGCAGGAGACTCGGTACCGTCCGTAACCTCACCATCGATCCACGGTCGGGAGACTTCGAGACGCTCCTCGTCGATCCCGTCGTGGACGCCGCCGACCGCGGCGAGGTGACCCGCGGCGAGACGATCCGCAGCGACACGAACGAAAACGACGGCGTGAGCCGGAACGACGGTGCGACTCGGAACGACGATGCTACCACACACGACGCCGAGATCGCACACGACGACGAGACGATCCGGATCCCCGGCGACGCCGTCACCGCGGTGGGCGATCAGGTGATCGTCGACCTCTCGACCGATCGACCCCGATAGCGACCCGGGAAGTCGTCTCGAGCCGGAACGCGTCCCAGTGCCGGTCCGTCGAAGCACATCCGGCCGGGACTCGCCCCTCACCAGGGCTCGTTCTTCAGCCCGAGCGCGTAGGCGGCGACGTTCGTCACCACGTGGAGGACGGGCGTCATCACGACCACGACGGCGAGAACGGGAAGCGTGAAGACGGCGGTCGTCCAGCCGGGTGCGACGAGGAGGGCGGAGAGGAGCGCGCCGACGACGAAGTCGAGCTGGTCGAGCCCGGGAAACGACGCCCCGCGTTCCCGTCCGGAGCGCCGCTTGAGGAAGGACGCGCCGATGTCGCCGATCATCGCGCCGAACGCCAGCCCCAGCGCCGCCCGGAGCTCGAACGTGGGGAGGTCCACGCCGAGCGCCGCGCTCGTGGGGTCGACGACGGCGTTGAGCGCGAGCGCCACGACGACGCCGACCGCCGTGCCGACGGCGGTCCCCCGCCACGTCTTCCCGTCGCCGAGCAGGCGCGCACCCCGCCACTCCCGGCCGCCGTCGATGGGCCGGCCGCCGCCGGCGAGTACCGCGGCGTTGTTCGGCACGTACGCTGGCACCATCGCCCAGAACGCGGTCGCGACGAGGGAACCGACCATGCCGGCATCACGCCCGTCCGCGTGATATAAACCGCGGATCCGACGGGGGACCGAAGCGCGAGGTCGCCGCCACGTCCGCGGGTCGGCCGGTGACAACGCTCAAGTCGGGGGGAACCCACCTCCGGGTATGATCCCCCCGATCGCGCGCCGGTTCGTCGCCGGCGAGAGCGTCCCCGAGGCGCTCGAGCACGCACGGGAACGCAACGAGGAGGGCATCGCCGTCATCCTGAACCTGCTCGGAGAGCACTACGACGACCCCGCGGACGCCCGGGCCGACGCGGACGCGTACCATCGGCTCCTCGACGATCTGGCCGAGACGGACCTCGACGCGTGTATCTCCGTGAAACCCTCGCAGATCGGACTCGACGTCTCCGCCGACCTCTTCGAGGAGCAGTACCGCGACCTGGTCGCGTACGCTCACGAGCGCGACGCGTTCGTCTGGTGCGACATGGAGGACGCCGACACGACCGACGCCACCCTCGACGCGTTCGAGTCGATCGCCGACGACTACCCCTGGAGCGTCGGCCAGTGCGTCCAGTCGAACCTCAAGCGAACGCGCGAGGACCTCGAACGGCTCGTCGACGTTCCCGGCGTGGTCCGGCTCGTGAAGGGCGCGTACGACGAGCCCGACGCGATCGCCTACACCGACAAGGCCGACGTCGACGAGGCGTACCGCGGCGACATCGAGTTCCTCTTCGAGCGCCGCGATCGGGGAGTCGCCGTCGGCAGCCACGACCCGGAGATGGTCTCGCTCGCCAACCGGCTCGCGACCGAACACGACGTCGACTACGAGATCCAGATGCTGATGGGCGTCCGCGAGGACGCCCAGCGCGACCTCGCGAGACAGGGCGTCGACGTGAAACAGTACGCGCCCTACGGGGACAAGTGGCTCTCGTACTTCTACCGTCGCGTCCGCGAGCGCAAGGAGAACCTGACGTTCGCCGTACGGGCGATCGCCGGGCGGTGAATCGAGCGATCGTCGGCCGGTGAGCCGGTGGCGGGGACCGACGGCTACCCCTCGACGACCGCTGACGGGTGGACCGGGAGGTGGGTGGAAGCCCTTTAAGCGTCGCCGCCGCATAACGGCTCGATAGATGTCCACGTGGAAACGCGACTTCGCCAGCGGGCTCATCGTGTTGGCCCCCCTCCTCGTTCTGCTTCTCGTCATCCGGTGGATCTACCTGCACATCGCGTCGATCCCGCTCATCGACGCGCTCCAGCCCGAAGTCATCCCCGGCCCGCTGGAGCCCGTCTCGCGGGTCGTAATCGCCATTGCGGTCTTCTCGACGCTCGTGCTCGCGGTCGGCTACTTCATGCGGACGACCCTCGGCCGGCTCGCGGAGGCGAAGGTCGACGACGCGATAAACCGGATCCCCGCGCTGCGCGTGGTGTACAACGCATCGAAGCTCGCGGCCGAGACGGCCATCTCGGGCACCGACGAGCTCCAGAACCCGGTGTACCTCGAGACGTGGCCCGGCATCCGGATGACCGCGTTCCGAACGGGCAAGAAGACCCGCGACGGGAAGATCGTCCTCTTCATGCCCACCGCGCCGAACATCACCACCGGCTTCGTCATCGAGGTCGAGCCCGAGCGGGTCGAGGACACCGGCGAGAGCGTCGAGGAGGGCATGACCCGGATCCTCTCTGCGGGCTTCGGCGAGTCCGCCCACCAGATACCCGTCGAGGAGGAGCGCCCGCCAGCCGACGACCGGCCCGAGGACCACCGTCCCGGCGTCGGTCATCCGGGACGAACCGCCAGTGAGCGGTCCGACGGCGGCGAAAACCGATCCGACGATGACGGAGAGCGGTCGGGAGACGACCCACGCCCCGATTAGCGGGTCGTGAGCCGGTCTACAAATACGTGAACCACTCGTCGTGGTCGTCGGTCCGGCGCTCGATGACCTCGAAGAAGGCCTCCTGGAGCTCCTCGGTCACGGGACCGCGGCTGCCGTTTCCGATCTCCGTGTCGTCGACGGAACGGATGGGCGTCACCTCGGCGGCGGAGCCGGTGAAGAACAGCTCGTCGGCGGTGTAGAGCTGTCCGCGGGAGATGACCGCCTCGTCGTGGACGGTGTAGCCGCGCTCCTCGGCCAGGGTGATCACCGTGTCGCGGGTGATGCCCTCCAGGATCGACTGGGCCTGGCCGGTGGTGTAGATCTCGCCGTCGTTCACCATGAAGACGTTCTCGCCGGGACCCTCGGCGACGTTCCCCTCCTTGTTCAAGACGATCGCCTCGACGTAGCCGTTCCGGCGGGCCTCCTCGCCCGCGAGCATCGAGTTGACGTAGAGGCCGGTGGTCTTCACGTTCGTGGGGACCTGCGAGGAGGCGTGTTTCCGCCAGGAGGAGACCATCACGTCGACGCCCTCCTCGAGCGCCTCCTCGCCGAGGTACGTCCCCCACGGCCAGGCGGCGAGCACGAGGTCGGTCGGGCAGTCGCCCGGCGAGACGCCGAGCGACTCGTAGCCGTAGTAGGCGATCGGCCGGATGTAACAGGAGGTGAGGTCCTGCCGGTCGAGGAGTTCGAGCGTCGCCTCCGTGATCTCTTCACGGGAGTGGCCGATGTCCATGTCGTACATCTTCGCGGAGTCGAAGAGGCGGTCGAGGTGCTCCTCGAGCCGGAAGATCGCGGGACCCTGCTCCGTCTCGTACGCGCGGAGCCCCTCGAACACGCCGCTCCCGTAGTGGAGCGCGTGCGTGAGGACGTGGGTCGTCGCGTCCTCCCAGTCGAGGAACTCCCCGTTCTTCCAGATCGTGTCGACGTCCATCTCGTCGAATCCCATACTACCGGACTCGAGACGTCCGGGCTTAAATTTATGACATACCACCCCGCTCCGCCGGATTCGAAGGCGTTCGGGACTCCTTCGGAGTCCGACGCGGGTCGGGAGCTCCCTATCGGAGCGCGTCGACGAGGGCCGCGCCCTCGACGTAGGGGATCCCGCGTCGTTTCGCGTAGGCGGCGGCGTCCTCGGGCGTGAGCGCGTCGCCGGTCTCGTCGTCGAGCATCTCACACACCACGGCGGCGGGCGCGGCGTCGACCGCCGCGGCGAGCGCCAGCCCGAGTTCGGTGTGACCGACGCGGTCGTCGAGTCCCGCGACCGCGCCGCGAAGGACGTGAACGTGGCCGGGCGCGCGGAACGAGGCCGCGAAGTCGTCGGGGGTGTAGCCCTCGGGGTCGTTCGCGGCGGCCGCGGCCGCGTTCGCGATCTCCGTGATCGTCAGCGCGCGGTCCGCGTCCGTGATCCCCGTGAACGTCTCGCGGTGGTTCACCGGCAGCGAGAAGGAGGAACGGTCGTCGTAGGCGGGGTCGTCGTTGACTGCGGGGTGATCGAGCGCGTCCGCGAGGAACGGGAGCCCGAACGCGTCGGCGACCGTGTCGTCGACGGCGACGCAGATCAGTCCGCCGGCGTCGTTTCGCATGTGTGCCACGGCGGCCGCGTCCACGGCGCCCGCGGGATAGACGATGTCCGTCTCGCCCTCGCGGTCCGCGAAGTCGTGGACGCAGACCGGGTCGCCGGCGCGGAACGCCGAAAGCGCGCGGTCGACCGACGCGGTCGCGTCCGCGTCGCCCGCCGTGACCGGCGCGTCGGCCGGGTCGGGCTCGGAGCCCTCGGCGTCGGCGCGCATCAGGCCACCTCCCCGAGCGCCTCGTCGGGAGCGTCCGGCGCGTCCGCCCGCGAGGTCGCCTCGACGCGGACCTCGACCGAGTCGCCGTCCGCGAGATCGAGTTCCGCCCGGAGCTCGTCGGGGGCGATCACCTCGAGCTTGTCGTCGTCGTGGTGGGTCCGGTCGGGGACGATCGCGTGGGCGTCCTCGTACCGCCCGCCGTCGGCGACGAGCGTGACGGCGTAGCACGCGGCCGCGCCGTAGGTTCGGTCCTCGTCCTCCCAGGCGTCGATCGGGACGGCGTCGATCCCCACGATCTCGCCGCGCCGACGGACGCTCTCCTCGTCGAGTTCGAGGTTGAGCGTCCCCGGGAACGGCTCGTAGCCCAGCCGGGAGGCGAACTGCTCCGCGTACCCCGGCAGGGTGATGTAGTGGCGGCCCTCGCCCATGCCGCCGGTGACGCTCCCGCGGAGGACGAGTTCGACGTCGCGCTCGAAGAGCCGGCGGTAGTCGGCGTACTCGCCGCGCAGCGCGGCCTCGCCCGCGTCGGTGACCCGGACCCACTGGCCGTCGCCGACGACGTCGCGTTCGAGCACCCCCGCGGATTCGAGCGTCTGGAGGCGTCTGGAGGCGGTCTGCGTCGATGCGCCGAGGCGGTCGCCGAGCGCCGCACACGACACCTTCGTCTCCGTCAACCCGCCAGCGAGCGCGACGTGTTTCAACGCCGCCATCGCCGCCGGGTCGGGAGTCGCCGCCGTCGCTTCTGACATACCCCGATCGAGGACCTCCGCACGCAAAAGCATAACGAATATGCGATGGATCTCAAAATCGTTACGTGAGTGGGATCCCGCGACGCGATCCCGCCGTTTCGGATCGAACTCGGGCCGGTGGCCACCTAAGGGCGTCGGTCACGGCGGTCGGCTCGGCGGGTGTGAACCCCTCGCGCGCGGATCGGCGAAAAGTAAGGTACAAGTACGGACGGGGACTGGTTTCGGGTGCGGGCTCGTAGATCAGCGGCAGATCGCTTCCTTCGCAAGGAAGAGGCCCGGGGTTCAAATCCCCGCGAGTCCATGTTTTCGCGCCGCGAGCAATCTCGCGAGCGGCGCGACACTGTAACGAGCGGGGATTTGAACCCTACCAGTCGCGCGCAGCGAGCGGAGCGAGCGAGCACGTCTGGTTTCGGTTCAAAATCCCCGCGAGTCCACTCACTTCGTTCGTTCACTCGCTTGGTCCCGTTCGCTCCGCTCACGGGACCCCCGCGAGTCCATCCGGGTTTTACTCGACTCCTCAGGACCGAAGGGTCGTCTCTCGTCGGTTTCGGTTCAACGTATCTATACACGATCCCGATCCCGTTGAGAGAGTTCACCGCGAATCCCGTCGCACTGATCCGTGGTGAAACGAACGGGACGCCCGGCTCGGGGTGGCGATGGGGAACTTGGCGGGCGAGTCGTGGTTGAAGCTACTCACCCAGCTCGACGTCGATCGCGACCGCAACACGAGCGCGATCTCGTCCGGAGACGTTGATCGGTGGGCTCAGATCGACCCTGGGGGGTCGGCCGCGTGTTAGGGGTGTGGCTCACAGATTCTAAGGTACCGCCCCGTTTTGGCGAGAACGACTGTCTATCGTTAAAATAATATCACTCAACTCCGCTCAGAGTTAGCGATCACAGAAATGACTAAAATATAGTAGAGAATACAGAATATATGCCCCAACTACGAGAATTCATCTATCTTGATAATGAGCGATTGAATAACAATCTCTCATCACTTGGAAAAGGAATTCCTGCGGAGATTACCCACGCATCAGAGAATCAAACTGAAAAATCTGGAGAAGCAGGAGGGAACCTCTTGGGAATCCAGGCTGGCGGTCAGTATGGTGATCTCAGTCGAAAACAAGTAGAAACAAGGTTAGACATAACTGCTCCATATCGATTTCAAGATTTACTCGATGAACTGGAAGACATAGATATTGACATATATACAAATCCAGATGTGAGACGGCTGAATCGGGGCGATGTAGTCAAAATTGAAGCAGAAGTATATCCAATGTCAATTTTCAAAATTCAAATTGCTGTAGAGGCCTTTCAAACACTTGCTAACGATAACCTCAAGAATTCGTTACAAACACTAAATCAAGAAGCACCATATCAGGAACAAGAGATCAATGAGATGGAGGCATTATCTACGATGGTAAAGGAGTTCTTAGGATCTAAAATGCCTCTTCGATTGGAGACCGACGAAGAAGTTTATTGTACATCATTAAAACAGAACGGAATGAGAACACCAGCAAGAAGAGCCTTTCTTGAGAACACAAATTTTACTGTTTTTGGTAGAGTAAATCGATGTATCCCAAGAAACGATAGGTGGGATCCAATTGATGCGATGAATATTGCTTCGCGTTTTCTTCCAGAAGGTGAAGATTCAGTTGAGAATTTCCGAGACGATGTTAGAAACGTGTCTAACAAATTGAATATTTCGATGGGAAATGAAGATTTCTTTGTAAAAGGACGCACTGCTGTGATCGATCCTATTGCCGTATATTGGTGAAACTAATCTTACAATCGGAGCTTTGATTCGAGTATCTGCGCCTCCCACGAATGACTCCGATAGTGCGTCTCGCCCGGGTTTGTCCAGTTAGAGACCTCCAGATCCCGAGGGCGAACCGTCCGCGAAGACACGACCGTAACCTTCCGTCCCTCCGTCCGGTACCACCCGAGCGCCCGCCGTCAGCGTCCACCAGCGTCTCGTGTTGGTCCTCCCAGAGCTTGAACGTCGGTCGGACGTCGTTGGTCATCGAGCCCGTCACGTCCCACGGGCGGCCCTTCTCGTCGATCGCGTCGAACGTGAGCCCGTCCACCATCGGATAATCGAGCTCGAGCGGATACTTTTTCGCCGCCCACTTCTCGACGAGGTTTCCGTATCGACCGACGATCGCCGGGTCGTAGCTCATGTCGATCCTCGTTTGGGTTGCGATTGGAGATCTCGTCGGCGACGCGGATCGATCAAGGAGGCGGACGCACACACTCAACGCGTCGGGGAGCGCGCGTACCTCGTGCGGTTCCCCGAGGACGGGGAAGTCCCCTCGTTGATCGAACTCGTGGGGCGAGCGTGAAACCCGCCGGAAGGGGGATCTCGGACCGACCCCGTGGGTTCGGACCTGGATGTATCGCCGAACCGCGATCTATGTACTTCGGTGGTCCTCGAGGACTGTCGAAGTACATAGAAATCGGTTGTGTTGTGGGTGGCCGTCGTCGCGATCGTGGTCGAGCAGTTCGCACTACTTCAACACGGACCGGTTCAGTCAGCCGAGATCGGCGGGATCGCGACCCCGGTACATACAGCGTGGTATAAATGAGCCGCCGAACCAGTCTCAAGATCACTGACGAACGAGAGCGACAGTTGGAAAAGGCGAGCGAGATCGTGGCGAATGGTCCCGACGATGATCCCCCGATGAGCGTGGTGATTGATGCTGCGCTTGCGCATCTGATTCAGTCCAATAGGAACATGGGTGACGCCCGTGATGAATTAGATCCCGTGACAATCCAACGGTTCAATACCGATGTTATCAGGTTGCGGTACCGGACGCGAATCGAAAGTCGGTGGCGGTCTTAGAATCGGACCGTTTCGTATCCAGTAGCTCACTAATACATCAATTATCGGACTTCAATAACAGAATAGGACTGAAATTAGAGACGCTTACTATGCGAAGAGATCGGTATCGGTGTCGTACTGGAGATCGTTGACATCAAACGTACGATCTAAAAGGATCGAGTCGCTTGGGGTATGGATCAATCTAACACGAATTTCGCCGATAGCGGTGGTATCTCCACCGAAAGAGTCAGTTTCGACACTATCTCCGACAGATAGACGCTGATCAATCACGCCGTCAGAACTAGTGTCATTTCCAGTATCATCAACAATTACTCTAACCGTGTCTGACTCAAGAGAGTCACCACCGGTGTGCTCAATACTAACTGTGGCTGAGTTAGCAGCACTGTCTTCGTTAACATCGACACTTAATTGAGCCGTCGGCTGACTGTCTCCGAGCGAGTCCCCGAGCCCGAGCACGAACGTCCCGATGACGGCGGCCAGGATGACGGTAATAGCGACCATGAGTATGACCCCTATAACAGGACTCACGGCGCGGTCGTCTGAGTTGAACAGGTTGCTTGGTTTCATGATTGAACCCAGCTGGGGCCGACGGGCGCGATCCCGGGAATCCCCCTGAGGCGCGTCGGTCGGGTTGCTGGCTATTTGAAAGGAAGGACGTTCCGTATATATACTTGATGTCCTGAATCTCAGTCTTGAATATTAGTTCGGTACGTTCAAACGCGAACCGATTGGATCACTGTACATGTCCCCCACGGCCCGGGCCCTCGCGCGGACCTACAGCGATCGTGAGTACGCGGACCCGTGGGAGAAGGTCCTCGACTACCGACGCGTTCGTGAGTACGCCGCCGACCACCCCAAACACGGCCGGACGCGCGTCGGGAACGCCCTCGAGCTCCCGCCGAGCCGCGTCCGTGCGTGGATCAACGGCGGGATGCCCGACCCCGTCCGCGGCATCCAGGCCGCCATCGCTCACGGGTGGATCGACCCCGATCCCGACGGCGAGACGGCGGCAGGGCTCGTCGAGTTGCTCGCGCACGTCCTCGCGGGCGGGAGCATCGCCGCCGACACGTTCGTTCCCGCCGTGGCTACCGCCCGCCGCGTCGATCTCGACGGGATCCGGGAGGCGTTCGATCGCGTCGGCGTCGGGACGATCGTCCGTAACGACGACGCGGACGGACGGGCCACCGAGGTCGTCCCCGCCACCGACGCGTCGGTCCTCGGTCGGTGTCTCGTCACGATGGGGGCTCCGGCCGGCGAGAAGGTCGGTCTCGAAAGCTTCCCCGCGGTCGTGAGGGACGTTCCGGGGGAGGTGCGGGAGTCGTTCGCCCGGGTCTACGTCGCTCATCGGGCGGCCGAATATCCGGAAAAGCGGACCATGGTGATCCAGGAGGACCGATCGGAGGCGTATCTGCGTGGGTTGCGGGAGCTACTGGCGGACGTGACCGGGAAGACGGTGACCGTGGGGAACGGGACCGTCACGATCTCGGCGGATGCAGTCCGCGCGCTCGCTGCCGCGTAGCGATTCGAGTTCGACGGCGGTAAGTCGCCGGCGAGGTACGCCCGACCCCGGTCGTCCGTGAGTCACGGTAAGACTTTACGAACGCCACCCCGATCGGTCCGCATGACCGAACGCACGCCGACCGACGTCTCCGACGACATCCGGTACGGGGGAAAGGCGATCGACGACCCGGCGTGGATCCCGGAGTTCCTGGCCGATCAGGAGGCCGGCGTGCTCGGGCTGGTCGACGACGACACGCCGCACCTCGTGACGCAGCTCTTCGTCTACGACCCCGAGGCGGGCGCGATCTACCTCCACGGCGCACAGGCCGGGCGGGCGCACGACCTCGTCGAGGACGGCGACGAGCCGAACGCGACCTTCACGACGAGCGAGAAGGGTCGGTACGTCCCGGCCGACGAGCCGGTGAACTTCACCGTGGAGTACTCGAGCGTCGTCGCCTACGGGACCGTCGATTTCGTCGCGGAGCGACCGGAGAAACGACGCGTCCTCCAACGGTTCATGGGGAAGTTCGCGCCCCAGTTGACGCCGGGCGAGGACTACGAGGAGATGGCGACGGAGTCCATCGATCGAACGGCCGTCTACCGCCTCGATGTCGACTCGTGGAGCGGCAAGGAGGGCTGGAAGGAGCCCGACCACCCGGACGCCTACGATCTGGACGGGGTCGAGCGGGACGACGGGGGATCGGACGACGACTGATCGGCCGCGAACCTCAGTGCCCGCCGGACGCCAGATGGAGCCCGACGATGCCGACGACGATCAGCCCGATACACCCGGCGCGGGCGAGCGTGGCCGGCTCGTCGAAGAGGACGACGCCGAGCGACGCGGTGCCGACGGCCCCGATGCCCGTCCACACCGCGTAGGCCGTGCCCACGGGGAGGTCCTCGACGGCTCGGGCCAGGAGCACCATGCTGATCACGATGGCGACGGCGGTCCCGAGCGTGGGGACCGGCTTCGAGAACCCCTCGGAGTACTGGAGCCCGATCGCCCACCCGATCTCGAACAATCCGGCGAGGATCAGGAGGTACCACGACATGTCGGATCGGAGTTCCGGCCCGACCGCGCTATAGGTTCGGGTCCCGGTCGCGGGACGACGGGTCGCCGGGAGCGTCGTCTCCGCCGTCCCCGGCACCTCCGCCGTCCTCGGCAGCCCCACCGTCCTCGTCGTCCGCCGCAGGGTCGTCCTCGCTGGATTCGTCCTCGCTCCCCGTGAGATCCGCCCGCTGGAGTTCGACGACGAAGGTCGCGCCCTTCGGCTCGTTGTCCTCGATCCACACGTCGCCGCCGAACTGTCGTACCAGCACGTGGACGAGGTACAGCCCGATCCCGGTTCCGGGGCTGTCCAGTCCCTTCTCGCCTTTCCCGAAGACCGCCTCTTTTCGCTCGTCGGGAACCCCGGGGCCGTTGTCCCGGACCTCGAGGCGGACCGTTTCGCCCCGTCCCTCGATGGCGACCGTGACCTCCGGGATCCCCTCGTCGTTGTGTCGAACCGCGTTCTCGAGGAGGTTCCGGAGGACGGACGATATCATCCCGTTCGCTCTGACGTGGGCGGTTCCGGCGTCGTCGACGAGCCGGAACGTCGCCTCCGGGAACGTCTCCCGGACGGCCTCCAGCTCGGACTCGACCGACCACCGGAGGTCGACCGGGCGGAGGTCGACCGTTCCCTCCTCGGACAACGCGTCGGTGAAGTCCCGGACGGTTTCGGTGAGTTCCACGACGTCGTTCCCCTTGCGTAACACGCGGTCGAGCACCGCCTCGAGGTCGTCGTCGACGCGACCTCGGAACGTCTCCATCCAGCCGAGGATCACGGCCATGTCGTTGCGGATGTCGTGGCGGACGACGCGGTTCAGCGTCTCGAGCTGTTCCGTCCGCACTTCGAGACGACGACGATACGCCTCCCGGTCGGTCACGTCCGTGATCGTCACCAACCGTCCCGTCGGGACGTCGCCGGCGGTGAACGGCGTCGACGTCACCTCGTAGAAACGGACTCCCTCGTCCCGGGTGCCTCCCTCCCGGGAGTCCCCCTCTCGAGAGTCCCCCGCGTGTTCGAGCGTACACACGCCACCCCCGTCGAGCCGTTCCGCGATGGAGGCGTTCACGAAGCCTATCGGCTCCCCGACGGACTCCTCGAGCGACGGGAGTATCCGCCGAGCCGACACGTTGTAATCGAGGACTCGGTCCTCCCGGTCGAGATAGATCGCCGGCTTGTCCGACGTCCCGGTGAGTCGGATCGTCTCGAGGCGGTCGTGGTACACGAAGAGCGTCCCGACCGCGAAGATCGCGACCCCGGGCGGCTCGTACATCAGCGGAAGCAACCACTCCACCCGGTCACCGAAGACCGTCGCGACTGCCGGTATCCCGGTGAGGGCGACCAGGACCACGAGCGGACGGCTGTCGGCACCCGTGTAGTGGAACCGCTCGAGCAACATGAAGAAGCCGACGCCGATAACGACGTACGACAACCCGAGAACGAGCCAGTAGAGCACCTGATGGCGGATCTCGAGGTGGGTGAACGGTTCCGTCGTCCACGCGGTCGTGAAGTAGAGCTCGTGTAACGGGTTCGTGATCTTGAGCGCGGTGAGGAGCCCGAACACGGCGAGGGCGACGTTTCGGTACGGCGCCTGCCGCGGCGGCCGGCCGGTGTAGGCGGCACAGAAGTACAGCCACGCGCCGACCGCGACGAACGCGAACACGAACCCGACCGTGTACCAAGCGGTACTGCCGGCGGCCGTCGGGGCGAGCAGGTACCCGACGTAGCCGACCGACCAGACGGCGACGGAGAGGAGGAGTCCGGCGAGCCCTCGGCGAGTGTCGGCGTGCCGGATGCGTCGCACGCGCGGGAGACTCGCCACGCAGGCGAGGGCGGAGACGGCGAAGACCGCCACGTGACTGAGCAGGACCCAGTCCATCACTGAACCCGGGTTTCGCCACACGTCGTCAAAACGATTGTGATACTGAAACCGCACGACTTCGCCGTCCCGGCAACTCCGTCACCTACCCACGGGATTATCCCCGCACCCGGAGAACTGCGGATCCACATGAACGCGAACGAGCGACGCATCGTCGCCTTCACGGCGAGCTCCCACGGGCTCGTCCACACCTACGAGCTGTCCATTCCGATCCTGCTCACGGTGTGGATCGCGGAGTTCTCGACCACGGCCGCGACCCTGGGAGCGCTCGTCACGGTCGGCTACGGCCTCTTCGGCGTCGGCGCGCTTCCCGGGGGGGTCGTCGTCGACCGCTTCGGCTCGAAGCCGGTCATCCTCGCGTGTCTGCTCGGCATGGGCGGCTCGTTCCTGCTCGTGGGGGCCGCACCGAGCCTCCCGGTGCTCGCAGTCGCGCTCGCGGTGTGGGGCGTCACCGCCAGCGTCTACCATCCCGCGGGCCTCTCGCTGCTCTCGAAGGCCGTCGAGCGCCGTGGAACCGCGCTCGGCTACCACGGCATCGGCGGCAACCTCGGGATCGCGCTCGGCCCGCTCGCGGCGGTCCTGCTGCTCGTCGCGTTCGACTGGCGGGTCGTCGCCGCGCTGCTCACGGTCCCGGCGTTCCTCGTCGCCGCCTACGGCTACACCGTCGACGTCGAGTCCGCACTCGTGGCCGCCGGCGACGACGGGGCCGGCGAGAGGGACGGCGACGACGCCGATGTCGCCGCCGACGGCTCCGACGACGCTACTGTCGACGCCCCCGACACGAGTCCGAACGGGTTCGCCGGCTTCCTCGACGACACGCGGGTGCTCCTGACGCTCGGGTTCGGGCTCGTCCTGGTGTTCGTCACGTTCAGCGGCCTCTACTACCGCACGTTTCTGACGTTCCTTCCCGACCTCCTCGGCGACACGCTCGGCGGGTTCGCCGACCTCCAACTCGTCGACCCCGAGGGGCCCTACGCCGAGGAGTTCGACCCGGCCCGGTACCTCTACGTCGCGATCCTGATGGTGGGCGTGCCGGGCCAGTACCTCGGCGGACGGATCGCCGACCGGATGCCGCCGGAGCGAGCGCTCATGTACCTCATGTCGATACTCGCCCTCCTCGCGCTGTCGTTCGTGCCGGCGACCGGACGGGTCTGGTCGTTCCTGCTCGTCTCGGGACTGCTCGGCGTCGCGCTGTTCACGGTACAGCCGCTCTCGCAGGCGACCGTCGCGGCCTACTCCCCGCCGGGAACCCGTGGGCTCTCGTTCGGATACACCTACCTCGGGATCTTCGGCGTCGGCTCCCTCGGGGCCGGGCTCGCCGGCTACGTTCTCACGGTCGCGGGTACCCGGGAGCTGTTCCTCGTGCTCGCGGGGATCGCCGTCTGCGGCGCGCTCGCCTCGGGTTCCGTCCACCGGTTCGGCGAGTCGAGGGAGTGAGCCGCGGCGTGGCCGCCGGAACTGAGGTGCCGACACCGGACTACCGGAACTGGACTACCGGAGTCGGATCGGCGATCCGAGCGACCCCCGGAAGGGCTTAGTCGACGGCGGCGTCCCTCCCCGTATGGACGACTCACACGGCGTGGGGGACGACCCGTACGCCCCCGCGAAGGCGGTGCTCGACGGTGGCGGGTTCGGCTCGGACCCGGTCGAGACCGCCGCCCGGCTCGACGCGGACGACCCGCTCTCCGGCCTCGCGGACCGCTTTTTCACCCCCGACGACGGGCTGTACATGGACGGCAACTCGCTCGGCCCCGCGAGCGACGCCGCGCTCGCGAGCCTCGACCGCGTCGTCGACGAGTGGCGCGAGCACCTGATCGGCGGGTGGACCGACGCCGACCCGCCGTGGTTCGAGGTCGGCGAGCGGATCGGGGCGGCGCTCGCGCCGCTCGTCGGGGCGGCACCCGAGGAGGTCGTCATCGGAAACTCGATCACGGTGAACGTACACACGCTCGTGGGGACGTTCCTGGACGAGTTGCTCGCCGGGAACGGACCGGACCGCGCCGACAGTGCCGCCGCGGACGGGAGCTGGGACCCGGACGTCGAGCCCGCGGTGCTGGTCAACGAACTCGATTTCCCCTCCGACCACTACGCGATCCGGGCACAGCTGCGCCAGCGCGGGATCGACCCCGACGAGAAGCTCCGAGTCGTCGAGAGCCGGGACGGTCGAACGATCGATCCCGCCGACGTCGAGGCCGTACTCGAGGAACACGACGACGTGGGGATCGTCTTCATGCCGACCGCGCTCTACCGGTCCGGGCAGCTGTTCGACGTGGCGCGGATCGCCGAGGCGGCCCACGACGCCGGCGCGTACGCGGGGTTCGACGCCGCCCACTCCGTCGGGGCGGTACCGCACGCGTTCGACGACGCCGGCGTCGACTTCGCGGTGTGGTGTACCTACAAGTACCTCAACGCCGGACCGGGCGCGCTCGGCGCGCTGTTCGTCGCCGAGCGCCACCACGGGCTCACGCCCGCGCTCGCCGGGTGGTGGGGCCACGAGAAGGCGACGCAGTTCGAGATGAACCTAACGTACACGCCCGCGGACTCCGCGGGCGCGTGGCAGATCGGAACCCCGCCGCTGCTCGCGGCGGCCCCCCTAGAGGGCGCAGTCGAGACGCTACGCGAGGCGGGAATAGAACGGATCCGGGCGAAATCCCTCGCGCTCACCGACCTCCTGATCGCCTTAGTCGACGAACGCCTCCCCGAGGTGGCGATCGGGACGCCCCGCGACCGCGACACACGGGGCGGCCACGTCGCCCTGGAGCATCCCGACGCCGAACGGTTGAGCAGGGCGCTGACGGACCGGGGCGTCGTCGTCGACTTCCGGCCGCCGAACGTCGTGCGCGTGTGTCCGGCCGCGCCCTACACCGCCTTCGCGGACGTGCTCGCGGTGGTCGACCGGATCGAGGCGATCCTCGACGCCGGCGCACACGAGGAGTACGCGGCGAGTGAGGGCGGCGTGACGTAACGAGGACGGAAGGACGAAACCGGGGCTCGAGGAACGGAGCGACCTCACTTCTCGCGGATCCGCATCGGCACCGGGTGGTCGGGATGCATCGTCAGCGACCCGCGCAACGAGAGGTCGGGGCCCTCGTAGTCGAGCGCGTAGCGCGAGCAGACGCATGCGAGGATGAGCTTCGCCTCCAGGAGGGAGAACGCCTTCCCGATGCAGTGGCGCGGCCCGCCGCCGAACGGGAAGTACGCGAAGCGGGGACGCGCGCTCCGGCGCTCGGGTTCCCACCGACCTGGATCGAAGGTGTCCGGATCGTCGTACCACCGCGGCGAGCGGTGAACGACCCACTGTGAGCACATCAGCGCGGACCCCTCGGGGATCCGGTAGCCGTCGATCTTCACGTCGAGCTTCGGCTCGCGGAACAGCGTGTAGACCGGAGGGTACAGCCGCATCGACTCCGAGAGCACCCGACCCGTGTACGTCATCTCCCGGGCGTCCGCGGCGTCCGGCGGGCCGTCCGCGGTCGCGGCCGCGGCCTCGCGCTCCACGCGTTCGCGGGCCGCCGGGTGCTTCGAGAGGAGGTAGAACGTGTAGGTCAACGCGAGCGCCGTGGTGTCGTGGCCGGCCAGAAGCATCGTCACCAGCTCGTCGCGCAGGTTCTCGTCGGTCTGCTCGCCGCGGTCGCGAGCGCGGAGCAGGACGGAGAGCAGGTCCATCGGCACGTCGCCGTCGGGGTCGCCCGGCGGACCGCCCACGGCGACTCCCTCGGAACCCGCCGGGTCCACCGCGGGATCGCGTTCGGTTCCCCGTCGTCGCTCGACGATCCCGTCGATCACCGACTCCAGGGTGTCGACGGCGTCGGCGAACTCGCGGTTCTCGCGGGTCGGCACCCAGTTCGGGATCAGGAAGCGGCGCGGGTCCGGCTCGAACCGCGCGCCGAGCGGCTCCAGCTTCTCCTGGACCGTCCTGACCTCCTCGTCGGTAACGTCCGCACCGAACATCGCCGAAACGATGATCCGGACGGTGAGTCGTGCGATCTCGAGTTGGACGTCGACGACCGTGCCGTCCTCCCACTCGGCGATCTGCGACGCCGTGTGCTCGACCATCGTCCCCGCGAGCGCGCCGATCCGACGGCTGTGAAACGAGGGGTTCGCGAGCCGCCGCTGTCGACGCCACGTCTCACCCTCGCTCAACAACAGTCCCTCGCCGAGCAGCGTCCCCATCGCGTCGTCGCCGAACTGCGGCTTGCGGTACCGCTCCGCCTCCGCGACGAGCACCCGCTCGATGTCGTCGGGGTTCGTGAGTAGGTACGTCTCGCGCGGTCCGAGGTCGAACCGAACGACGTCGCCGTAGCTGTCGGCGCAGGCGCGCATGAAACCGAAGGGATCGTCGGCGTACTGGCGGCCGTTGCCGAAGAGGGGATCCCCGACCGGTCCGGGCGGCGTGGCGGACATACGATTTCTGGGGCCTGAACGGTGTTAAACGTTCGGCAGCCCGTGTTTCGACCGATCCGGAAAAGGAGCGTTTCGTCGCCGTCAGCGAGCGGCGTCGAGCCGCTCGACGCGCGCTATCAGCTCCGCCACCGCGGCCTCCTGGTCGTCGGTCGCGTCGACGATCCGTTCGGTCGCCGACTCCGTCCGGTCCGAACGGTCGCGGACGCTCTCGAGGGTCGCGGTGAGTTCCTCGACGGTCGCCGCCTGATCGTCGGTCGTCCGCGCGACCTCGGCGACGCCGTCGGCCGCTTCGTCGACCGCGTCGGCGATCTCCGACAGCGAGTCGAGAACCGTCTCTATCTCCTCGCCCGCGTCCTCGATCCGTTCGTGCGAGCGCTCGACGGCCGCCGACGTCTCGTCCGACTGCGCCTGAAGCTCGGCGAGGCTATCGGTGATCGCTTCGGTGTGTCCGCGGGTCTCGTCGGCCAGCTTCTTCACCTCCTCCGCGACGACCGCGAATCCGTTACCCTCCTCGCCCGCGCGGGCGGCCTCGATGTTGGCGTTCAAAGCAAGCAGGTTGGTCTGTTCCGCGACGTCCGAGATCACTTCGATCACCTCCTCGATGTCGTCCATCCGGTCCGAGAGCGCGCCGACGCTGTCGACCAGCTCGTCGCCGATATCGACCACGTCCTCGGTCGCTTCGCGAGCGTCGCTGCTGGCGTCGAGCCCTTCCTCGGCGGCCTCCCTGGCGTTCGAGGCCGCCGCGTCGACCTGATCGGCGGTCGCGGCGACCTCCTCCATGCCGGCCGAGAAGGACTGCATCTCCGCGACGCCCTCCGCCAACAGTTCGTTCTGTTCGTCGACGTTGGTCGCGATCTCGCCCGCCGCCTCGCTCGCCTCCTCGACGGTGTCGTCGATCTCGCGAGCCTGCTCGTGGACGCTCCGAGAGAGTTCCTCGAGGTTCTCGGCCATCCCGTCGACCGCGTCCACGACCCGGAGCAGGTCGTCGTCGAGCCGTTCGAAGGACTCCTCACGAGTGATCCGAGCCTCCAGATCACCCTCGCCGATCGCCTCGGCGGTCCCTCGGATCTCGGATATCAGCGCCGCGGTCGCCTTCCGTCCCTCGACGTTCTCCGTTCGGTCGACAACGACCTCGGTGACCCCCACGAGTTCGCCGTCGTCACCGTACAGCGGCGTCGCGGTGAACTCGATGTGTCGCTCGTCGCCGTGGCGGTCGACCATCGTACTGGAGTCGCGGTAGCGGTTCCGGGCCGAGTCGGGACGTTCGACGCCGTACGCCTCGTCCGCGTCCTCCGGCGCGTCGAGTACCTTGTCGGCGAGCGTGTCGGCCCGGCGGCCGTCCGGATAGAACAGCTCGGAGACGTGTCCGGAACCGACCGCGTCCTCACGATCCACGCCGGTGAGTGTGGCTATCGACTCGTTCCACTCGACGACGCTACCCTCACGATCGAGGATGAACGTCGGGACGCTCGTGGCGTCGAACACCTGTTCGAAGCCGGCTCGCTCGAGCGTCTCCGCTCGATCGACGCCGTCCTCGTCGGTGACGCCGCGTCCCTCGTTCGTTCGTTCCTCCGATCCGATCCCCGCGTCCGCCTCCGAGAGGTCCTCATCCGATGACCCGTCAACGACGACGCCACCGTCCGGGAGCGATCGTGAGTTTCGATCTCCTCCGAGCACGCGGCGGAGGAGACCTCGAAATCCCGTCATGTTCACTTCCCCCTCGCCGAACCGCCTATATAAGGTCCTCCCTTGGAGAATCAGATCTGATACTCACGTGAGAATCGCGGATCGCTTCGGTGCTGCGGTTCCGCCCGCAGCGTTCAAGCGCGTCCGACGGCTACGTGTCAGCGATGGACTCTGACGTCGTGAGAGCCCGTGCGGGCGACCTCCCGACGGAACCCGGCGTGTACCAGTTTCGATCCGGTGAGACCACGCTGTACGTCGGTAAAGCGGTCGATATTCGGGACCGGGTCCGATCGTACGCCGACCCGCGATCGGCCCGGATCCGCGGCATGGTCGAGCGGGCGGATCGCGTCGAATTCGCCGTCACGGACACCGAAACGCAGGCGCTGCTGCTCGAGGCCAACCTGATAAAGCGACTTCGGCCGCGGTACAACGTCCGGCTGAAGGACGACAAGTCCTACCCGCTCGTCGCCTTCTCCGATCACGAAGTCCCGCGGGTCGAGATCACACGTGACCCCGAGGAGGGCGCGGTCGCGTACGGCCCGTTCACGAACAAGGGCCGCGTCGAGACGATCGTGAAGGCGATCCGCGACGAGTACCGGCTCCGCGGCTGTTCGGACCACAAGTACGCGAACCGCGACCGGCCCTGTCTCGACTACGAGATGGGGATCTGCTCGGCCCCCTGTACCGGCGAGATCGACCCCGAGAGCTACGCCGAGGACGTCGCCGCCGCACGACGCTTCTTCGAGGGCGAGACGGGCGCGCTCGCCGACCCGCTCCGCCGCCGGATGGAGGCGGCCGCGGAGAACGCCGAGTTCGAGCGCGCGGCGAACCTCCGTGACCGGCTCGAGGCCGTCGAGGCGTTCCACGGCGAGGGCGGCGAGGCGGTGAGCGACCGCAACGACGACCGCACCGTCGACGTGCTCGCCGCCGTCGTCGAAGGGGAGACCGCTCGAGTCGCTCGGCTTCACAGCGAGCGCGGCCAGCTCGTCGACCGGAGTCGACACCGGCTCGACACCCCGACGATCGAGGCGGCGGTCGACGACGCCGAGGAAGTCGTCGACGACGACGCTCACACGCCGGCGGCGGTGCTCTCGGCGTTTCTCGCCCAGTACTACGCCGAGCGTGAGTTCCCCGACGCGGTGCTCCTCGCGGAGCGTCCCGCCGACGCCGACGTGGTCGAGTGGCTCGAACGCGAGGGCGTCGCGGTCCGCGTTCCGGGCGCCGGGCGGGAGGCGAAGCTCGTCGAGCTCGCGCTGAAGAACGCCCGGAAACGCGGCGGACGCGACGATCCCGTGGGCGCGCTGGCCGACCGCCTCGGGATCGACCGCCCGGCGCGGGTCGAGGGGTTCGACGTGAGTCACGCGTCCGGGACCGCCGTCGTCGGCTCGAACGTCTGTTTCATCGACGGGAGCGCGCGGACGAGCGAGTACCGCCGGAAGAAGCTCACCGACCGCAACGACGACTACGCCAACATGCGGGAACTGCTCCGTTGGCGCGCGACTCGAGCGGTCGAGAACCGTGACGACCGACCGGATCCGGATCTGCTTCTGATCGACGGCGGCGAGGGACAGCTCGGCGCGGCTCGCGACGCGCTCGCGGAGGTCAGCTGGGACGTGCCGGCGATCGCCTTAGCGAAGGCCGAGGAGCTGGTGGTGACGCCGGACGGCCCGTTGCGGTGGCCCGACGACGCGCCGGAGCTCCACCTGCTCCAGCGCGTCCGCGACGAGGCGCACCGTTTCGCCGTCCAGTACCACCAGACCGTCCGCGACGAGGTGAAGACGGTTCTCGACGACGTCCCCGGCGTCGGTCCCGAGACGCGGAGGGGACTGCTCCGACGGTTCGGATCGGTCGAGAACGTCCGTGACGCCTCCTTCGAGGACCTCACCGACGTCGAGGGCGTCGGCGACACGACGGCCCGACGGCTTCGGGAACGATTGTAGCGGGCCTCCCGGTCGTCGGTAATGGCGAACAGGCGACGCGTCACCGTCCCGGAACGACCGCCGCACGACCGCCTCCCGTTCCGGGCCTCGATCAGGCCACGAGGGCGGTGGCCGCGGCTTCGGGCATAAACGCTCGCCTCTCGAGTCGGTGGGTGCTCAGGCGTCGTTCTCGTTCGCGACGAGTTCGTCGTACCGCGCCCCGGTTTGTTTCAGCGTCTCGGTCGAGTAGAGCCGCTCGTGCTCGAACGGGAGGTGTTCCGCGGCGAGCTCGTCGATCTTCGCGTCGACCGCCTCGGCCTCTCGACCGTGGATCATCGTGAACAGGTCGTACGTCCACCCCTGCTCGGGACGGCGGGGTCGGTGGTAACAGAGGGTGACGTACGGGAGGCTCCCGACCGCCTCGCCGCGTGCGTCGAGTTCGTCGTCTGGCACGTCCCAGACCACCATACAGTTGTTCGTGAAGCCGGTGACGACGTGGTTGACGACGCAGCCGATGCGCTTGATACAGCCGTCGACGAGCAGTCGGTCGACCGCGGCGAGCACGTCGTCGAGCGGGGCGTCGATCTCGCTCGCCACGTCGGCGTAGGGGGTCGCCGACAGCGGGAAACCGTCCTGGATCGCCACGAGGAGGTCGGCCTCGAGCGCGCTCAGGTCGCCACGAGCGTCCTCGGAGATCCGGGTGGCCGAGACCTCGGTTCCCTCAAGCGACTCTCTCGCGAACCGGTCCCCGTTGACCACGGGGAACTCGAGATCGATGTAGTAGTCCGTGAGCATCGGGAGGTTCAGCACCTCACAGCCGGTTTGCTCCTCGATCTCCGCGAGGATCGCGTCGCGCTTCTCGCGGGAGCCGGCGGTGACGACGAACCACTGGTTCCACTCGTGGTCCCGCCGGTAGTTGTGGTTCACCTGCCGGTAGCCGTTGATGACCTCGGCGATCGCGTCGAATCGATCCGCCGGCGCACGCACCGCCGCCAGCGTCGAGGAGCCGATGACGGGCGGGTTGAGCACCGCGCCGAACCGCCGGAACACGCCCCGTTCGCGGAGGTCGCGGACGCGGTCGAGGACTCCGTCGGCGTCGACGTCGATGCCGGTTTCGGCCGCGATCCGCGCGGCGACGCGTTCGAACGGGCGCGCCTCGACGGGGAAGTCGCTCTGGTAGTCGTCGATGAGGACGGCGTCGACCGGGTCGAGGTCGGCCCGCCAGTCGGCGTCCAGACTCATTGCCGGTAGAAGGGGTCGCGTGTACGTACGGGTTTCGGAGGGGCGCGAAAGGTAGCGTCAGTCGTCAGCGGGAGCCTCACCAGACGTCGGCGCGAACGCGCGGGCGCTCTCCTCGAGCTGTGCCACGGAGCAGCCGCCGACGGTGGCGGCCTGTTCGAGCGTCAGCGTGCGGGCACGATACAGCGTGAGTGCGGTCGCCACGGATTTGGACGTCATCAGGGTCAAGTCACATTTGGATGGACAAATATATAATAGTATCGGACATTAAGCCCTATTGCACAGATTAGATTCCATAAATAGTTCTGTAATTCCACTTCTGTTAGATCCTTTTGTATGTTCGATCGATCTTAATTTGGTAATGAGTGCCACGATCGGGGGTTGGGGCTCCTTCGCCGCGTCGCGCGCGATCGGTGATGACGCAGTCGTCAGTGTGTGAGCGCTGAATTTGGTCTTCCTCGCCGCACGCACCGCCCGCGACCGCAGCCTCACGCCTCCCCAGCCTCGGGCTCTGCGACCCGCCGGAACCGTCGGCGGGTCGCCTCGCCCTCCCTCGCGCGTTCCGGCTCGCGCCCGTCGGGCGCTCGCGGGCGCACGCCACCGTACGCGTCCATCGCCCATGGCGTACCCATCCATCGCCCATGGCGTACCCGTCCATCGCCCTTGGGGCACCCTTCCCGCCGCGTGGGAGTCGAGCGGGAGGCTTTTCGTTCGAGAACCCGAACGACGCGTATGGCTCAGGCGACCCAGGAGTTCGGCGAGTGGCCCCTCAAGCGGCTGATGACCGAGGTCTGCGGCTCCGGGCACAAGTCGTCGGACGACCTGACGCGCGCGCAGGCGACCGAGGCGTTCGAGCGCATCCTCGCGGACGAGCCCGACCCGACGACGCTCGGGGCGTTCTGGCTCGCGAACCGCTGGAAGCGGAACACGCCCGAGGAGCTCGGTGCGTACGTCGACGTCATGTGCGAGCGCGTCGAGTACGCCGAGCCCGACTGTGACCCCGTCGACTGCGGCGCGAACTACGACGGGAAGGGCCGGACCGCGGTCCTCGGCGTGGCCGCGGGCGCGGTCGCGGCCGCGGCGGGAACCCCCGTCGTCGTCCACTCGGGCGACCGCGTCCCGACCCAGAAGCAGGACGCGTACAAGCACGTCCTCGAGGAGTTGGGCGTCCACACCGAGTTGACGCCGTCCGACTCCGCAGACATGGTCGACGAGACCGGCTTCGGCATCTACTACCAGCCCGCGTTCAACCCCGCGATCGACGACCTGTTCGACCGCCGCGACCAGATGGGCGTCCGGACGTTCGTCAACACGATCGAGACGCTCGCGAACCCGGCCGGGGCCTCGGTCCACCTCGGCTCCTTCTACCACCTCGCGTTCGCGAAGAAGGTGGTCGACACGTTCGTCGAGAGCGAGTTCCACGACCTCGACCGCGTCCTGATGTTCCAGGGAATGGAGGGGTACGACGACGTGCGTCCCGGCTACACCAAGGTCGCCGAGTGGGACGCGGCGGGGGGTGACGATGCCGGAGGGAGCGAGGCTGACGGCACCGCCGACGCCGGCGCCGGCAGCGAGGGAGCGTCCTTCGACGACTTCGAGATCGAGACCGCAGAGTACGGGATGGACCTCGAGGAGGACGACCTCGCCGTCGACGACGTCGCCGTCGAGTCCGCACGGATCACGGAGGAGGTGCTCGCGGGAGAGCGCGACGGACCGTTCGCCGACGCGGTCGCCGTCAACGCGGCGCTGCGCATCTACGCCCGCGAGGACGCCGACTCGATCGAGGAGGGCCTCGAGGCGGCCCGCGCGGCCATCGACGACGGCTCCGCACACGAGGTCCTCGAGGCGCTTCGCGACCTCTGATCACGCCGCACGAACGCGCTTTCTCCGCCCGTCGTCGTCCGTTCGTTCGACCGTCCCCCGTCGATCCGGGTCGAATTTGGGACGGAATTCGGAAAGCCGTCTTGAGGCTCCGGAGACAAGGGAACGTGTACCGAACATGACCCACGATACCTCGACACATCATGCCGACGTGTGAACACTGTGAGGCGCACGTCTCCGAACGGTTCGTCCGGGTGTTCTCGGACGCTCGCGGGCGGATACACGCGTGTCCGAACTGCTCCGCGAACGCCGGGATCGCGGAGGTCGCGAAGGAACGGGCCCCCGACGCCTGACCTCGAAACGGGACGTGCGACCCGCGATCGACTACCCTACCGCTCCGGTGCGGGCGGCATCGAGCGCTTGTGCGCGCTGCGTTCGTACAGCTCGACGACGCGATCGACGGCCGCCGCCGGCACGTCCAGTTCTCGCGTCGTCGCCGCCCGGGAGAGCCCGCCGTCGACGTGGACCGCGAGGATCGCGTCGACCGTGTCGTAATCGAGGCCCATCTCCTCGGCGTCCGTCTGTCCCTCCCACATCCCGGCCGTCGGCTCCTGCATCACGAGGTCGCGGGGGACGCCGACGCGGGCGGCCAGTTGGCGCACCTGCTGTTTGTAGAGGTTGCCGATCGGGTTACAGTCGACGGCCTGGTCGCCGTACTTCGTGAAGTAGCCCGTCATCGCCTCCGCGCGGTTGCCCGTGCCCAACACGATCCGGTCCTCCGCGTTGGCGACGAAGTAGTTCAGGACCGCCCGGGTGCGGACGTACACGTTCCCCGCCGCCGTCCGGTCGTCGGCGGCCTCGGGGAACGCCGCGAAGAAGGACTCCGCGATCGGTTGGATCTCCACCACGTCGTACTCGATCCCGAGGTCGTGAGCGACCCGCTCGGCGTCGCTCATCACGTCCGGGTCGTTCACCTCCGAGGGCATCGTGATCCCGTGCAGTCCGTCCTCCCCGAGCGCCTCGACCGCGAGGTGGGCGGTGAGCGTCGAGTCGATCCCGCCCGAGAGGCCCAGGACGGCTCCCTCCGCGCCCGCGTCGTCGACGAGGTCGGCGATGAACGAGATGATGCGCTCGCGCGTCTCCGCCAACTCCGCCTCCGAGAGGCGCAGGTCGAGCGGGGGGTCCTCCGACAACAACACAGACTGCTCCGGCGTCTGACTCATGGAGGGATCCAGGGGCCGAGACGACTAATAGCTCCCCGTCCCCGACTCGAACTGGACGTTCGTCGGATTTTATGCGGCCACTCCGACGCATCCGTCCGGGGACGATGCCGGCGAACCGAACGTCCGCGATCGCGGTGGCGCGCGCCTTCGAGCGCCCGTCGGGGCGCGAGGAGCACGCGCGAGGGAGGGCGAGGCGACCCGCCGGCGGTTCCGGCGGGTCGCCGAGACCGAGGCTGGGGAGGCGTGAGGTGCGGTCGAGACGTCGCTCAGGCACGGGTCGGGGAGTATCCGGAGGCCGATAGCAATCCCTCGTGGTCGGCCAACAGCAACCCCTCCAGCGTCGCGTCGTTCGTCGGCCGCTCCCGGACGACCGCCAGCGCCTCGTCGATCGGCACGGTCCGCGGAACGAGGAACTCGTTGCTGTCGGCCTCGACGTCGACCGGCTCCAGCCCCTCGGCGAACACGTAGCCGCGCCGGTGGCGCAACACGCCCGTCGAACACCACACCTCCTGGAGCAGCGTCGTCGACGAGGGGGAGAATCCGGTCTCCTCGGCGAGTTCCCGGGCCCCCGCGGCGGTGTAGGACTCGCCGGGCTCGACGATCCCGGCGGGCAACTCGAGTTGGATGTTCCGCACCGTCGGGCGGTACTGCTCGACGAACAACACCCGGTCGTCGGCGACCGCGACCACGACGGTCGCGGGCGGGAGCTCCGCCCAGTAGTAGTTCTTCTCCGTCCCGTCGGGCTGTTCGACCCGGTCGTAGCCGCCGACGAACCACCCGGGGTCGTACTCGACGGCGACCTCCCGGACCGGCCACTCCGGCTCGCCCGGCAGCGAGTGAAGCCGTCCGTCGGCGAAGGCCGGGAGGTCGCGCAGGTCGGCCGCGGCGCGGTCGTCGGTGGCGGGGCGGTCGTCCGCGGATGGATCGTTCAGGGACGTATCGTTCGCGGGTGCGTCGTCCGTCGGTCCGTCCTCTTTCATGCCGGAGACTGCGTGACCTCGACGTAATACGTTTCGCCGTCACGTTCGACCCGAACGCCCCCGTCCGTCTCGGCCGCCGGCGCGCGCCGAGCGAGCGCGTCGACCTCGTCGAACGGCGTGTGCGTGAACCACTCCTTCAGCCCGTACGGCCCCATCAGATACGGCTCCGAGCGGCCGTCGTCGCTCCCGATCGCGCCCGTCAGGTACGGGTAGCGACGCTCGGAGAGGCCGGTGGCGTTCGCGGTCGGCTCGTCGGTCTCGATCGGCTCGGCGGTGAGGTAGTAGGGGTCGCCGCTCCCGAGGTAGCTCGGCAACGCACCCAGCGCCAGCAGCGCGAGCGCGATCACCGCGATGGCGACGAGGAGGTTCCGCGTGACCGGGCGCATACGCGAGCTAGGTGGCGGCGTCGAATACGGGTTTCGGCCGACGCGTTTTACTCCTCGCCGACCTCCCCCTCGAACATGGAGTTCCGGTTCGAGCTGGCCCTGTGTGCGGCCCTCGAGTCTCCCGACCGGGTGGTCGCCCGACAGCTCGGCGCGGGGGTGACGCGGCCGGGAGCGCGGATCGTCGACGTCTGTCTCCTCTCGCCCGGCCCCGACTTCGACGCGCGGGCCTCCCTGACGCCCGACCGGATCCCGGCGGCCGCGATCGAGGCGCGCGTCGGCCCGGGCGAGGCCGTCCCGGTCGCCGACGCGTTCGACCTCCCGCCGGAGCGCGCGAACGCCGTCGTCGACGCCGCCGTCGACGCGGGGTACCTCGAACGGGAGCGTCGCGACGGCCGCCCGTTCGTGCGCGCGACCGCCCGCTACCCCGACGACTGGATCGGGTCGCTGACCGCGATCGAGAACAAGCCCGACCTCGGGACGCCGGGCGATCTGGCGGCCCAGCTCCGGTACGACGTCGCGCTCGGGCTCTTCGATCGGGTCGTGCTCGCGACCGCCTCCTACGTCACTCGCGCACACCTCAACCGGATCCCCGACTCGGTCGGCGTCTGGCGGTTCGACCCGGAGACGGGCGACCGAGAGGTGGTCCGCGAGGCGACTCCGCTCGATCCCGACGCCCCCGGCGTCGAGATCCGCGAGGAGCGCTCGCTCCGGACCGAGGTCGCGCTCGTCTCCCTCGAGGCGAAGGCGCGGAAGCGTCGCCGGATCGCCGAGCGCGCCTACGGGAAGGGATGGCGACCGGAGCCGCCCGCCTGCGCGCACGCGACGCCCACGGCCGACGGCCGACCACGATGCGACCGGTTCGACCGGGTCGTCGATCCCGGTCGCGAGTGCGGCCCCGGCTGTCCGGAACGCGACCCCGCCGACCCGCCGGCGGTCGACCGGGACCGCCTCCGCGACGAGCGGACGGCGTGGGTGGCGGACCCGGACGGAACCGGCCCGCGCAGGCAGTCGGGACTCTCGCGGTTCCGGTGAGAACCGATCCCGCGTGACCCGCCCCGATCGCCGGCGTTCCGCCGTGAGAACGCTTATACGGCGACGGCGGGATCCATCGGTATGAACGGGATAGAAGACGTCTTCGTCGCCCGACTGATGACGACCGACCTCCACACGGTGACTCCGGACACGCTCGTCGAGGACGCCGCGGCCGTCCTGCTCGACAACGACATCAGCTCCGCGCTCGTCGTCGAGGACGGTCGGCTGGTCGGGATCCTCACCACCACCGACTTCGTCGAGATCGTCGCGAAAAGCCAGCCGAAAGCCGAGACGACGGTCGAGCGCTACATGACCCAGGACCCGATCACGGCGGGTGCACAGGACGCCGTCTCCGCGGTCGCCGCCACCATGATCGACCACGGGTTCCACCACGTCCCGGTCGTCGACGGGGAGGGGACGCCGATCGGGATCATCACCACCTCGGACTTCGCGGCGTACGTCTCCGGCACCGAGCCGGTGAGCCCGTAACCGACGCGGTCCTTCGCTTTTCGAGGCCGTTTCCTCCCCGTCCGCGATATCGTCAACATCCACCCCTTCCTCGGGGGTATTACGGAGGGCGACCCAACCGGGGCCATGAGCGACCGTCTACACCTCAACCTCTTTACGATGACTTCGGTCGAGCACGTCTCGCCGGGGTCGTGGCGGTACCCCGGGGACCGATCGGCGGAGTACACCGACGCCGAGTACTGGACCGAGGTCGCGCGCACGGCCGAGCGCGGCGGCTTCGACGCGGTGTTCTTCGCGGACGTCCGCGGGGTCTACGACGTGTACGGCGACGACCGCGAGACGGCGGTCGAGCGCGCGGTTCAGACGCCCGCGAGCGACCCGCAGCTCGTCGTCCCCGCGATGGCCGCCGCCACCGACGACCTCGGGTTCGCCGTCACGCGCTCGACGACGTACACCCACCCCTACCAGCTCGCCCGCGAGTTCTCGACGCTCGACCACCTCACCGACGGCCGGGTCGCCATCAACGTCGTCACCTCCTACCTGGAGTCGGCCGCCGAGAACCTCGGGCTCGACGAGCGGATGGAGAAGGGCGAGCGCTACGACCGCGCCGACGAGTTCCTCGACGTCTGTTACGCGCTCTGGGAGGACTCCTGGACGGACGATGCCGTCGAGCGCGACCGCGAGAGCGGCCGGTACACGGACCCGGAGAAGGTCCGCGCCATCGACCACGAGGGCGAGCACTTCTCCGTGCCCGGTCCCCACGGCTGTGAGCCCTCCCCGCAGCGGACGCCTGTCGTCTATCAGGCGGGCTCGTCGGACCGCGGGCGGGAGTTCGCGGCCGCCAACGCGGAGGCGGTGTTCGCGAGCCAACCGACCGAGGAGGGAGTCAGAGAATACATCGAGGACGTGAAGGCACGCGCGGCCGAGTACGGTCGCGATCCCGACAGTCTGCGGTTCTTCATCGGCGTCGTCCCGATCGTCGGCGAGACCGAGGCGGCCGCCGAGCAGAAACACGAGCGGTACCGCGAACACGTCGACGTCGAGGCGACGCTGGCGCTCCTCTCGGGATTCCTCGACATGGACCTGTCCGAACTCGACCCCGACCGGAAGGTCGAACACATCGAGACCGACGCGATCCAGGGAACGATGAACGCGTTCACCCGGTCACAGCCCGACCGCGAGTGGACGGTCCGCGAGGTCGCGGAGTTCTGCGGGCTCGGGACCACCTCGCCGACGATCGTGGGGACGCCGGAACAGGTCGCCGACGAGCTCGAGTACTGGCACGGGGAGGTCGGCGTCCACGGGTTCAACGTGAAGGAGGTCGTTCGTCCCGACTCGCTGGTGGACTTCGTGGACCTCGTGGTGCCCGAGCTCCGCGAGCGCGGGCTTCTCGCGCCCGCCGACGCCGACCCGCCGGGGGACACCCTTCGCGAGCGGCTTCTCGGCGAGGGACAGTCGCGGCTCCGGGCCGACCATCCCGCGCGCTCGTCGTCCGAGTGATCGATCCCCCATGGTTATTAAGTAAACACTAACCGTTAACACGACGTATCTGCCGCCCCCGGCACCGTTAAGTGGTTCACGCGTCTGGTGTCAGGTGACGCTTCGCTTGGAGGGCCGAAGCGTCAGCGGGGACCTACTGAACGCTCCCGCGTGCCACCTTTTCCCGGCACGCGAGAGCGTTCGTTCCTTTCGAACCGTGAGCGACCGTGTTCCGTAGATGACCGCGTTCTGTAGGCGACCGTGCCCCGTTCGGATCAGAGACCCTCGGACTGGTAGTCGCCGTCGTACGTCCCGTCGTGGTCCGCACGCGCGAGCACCAGCTGGGCGATCCGCGCGCCGGGTTCGACGTCGAGCGCGTGTCCCACGTCGAGTCGACCCTCGCCGATCCCCTCGTAGCCGGCGTCCCAGACCGCGGTGTCGAGGGTACACGAGTTCCGCAGCAGCGTCGACCGCGGGAGGACGAAGCCGACGCGTCCCTCGGGGATCCGGACCGGCTCGCCGTAGCGGACCACGTACGTCCCGGCGTCGAGCCGATACGCGCCGTCGTCGGGCTCGATCTCGATTCGGTCGCCGACGCGTTTCCCGTCCCGACCGATCCGTCCCGGCTCCGTCTGTCGGAAGACGGCCCCGACCGTGAGATCGACCCCGTTCGGCTGTCGCTGTTCCGGCTCGAGCGTCGCGCCCGCCGCCTCCAGGGCGGCCGCCACCGACTCCCCCGATTCGAACATGTCCTCCCGGAGCCGCGGCGGCGGCAAAACCGTGTCGACCCCGCGTCGTGGGTGGGTCCGGGATCCGACGATCACGTCCGCGTTCGGCGTGCCATCACGGCAGTTTTCGCCCAAGTATTGCTCGATCCTTCGGGTCCAACACGGTCGATCCGGCGGGACACTCGCGGGTTTTATATTCACGGGACGGCCATCTTCGACCGATATGGGAAAGACGATTACGGAGAAGATCCTCGGCGACCATCTCGTCGAAGGGGAGTTGACCCCCGGCGAGGAGATCGGCATCGAGATCGACCAGGTGCTCACACAGGACACCACGGGGACGATGGTCTGGCTCCAGTTCGAGGCGCTGGATCTGGACGAGGTCCAGACCGAACTCGCCGCGCAGTACTGTGACCACCAGACGTACCAGTTCGACTTCAAGAACACCGACGACCACCGCTTCCTCCGCTCCGCGGCCGGCACCTACGGCGCGTACTTCTCCCGGCCCGGCAACGGAATCTGCCACCAGGTCCACAAGGAGAACTTCGCCGCGCCCGGCAAGACCCTCCTGGGCTCCGACTCGCACACCCCGACGCCCGGCGGGCTCGGCCAGCTCGCGATCGGCGCCGGCGGGCTCGACATCGCCGTCGCCATGGGCGGCGGCCCCTACTACGTCGAGATGCCCGAAGTCGTCAACGTCCACCTCGAGGGCGAGCTCCCCGAGTGGGCGACCGCGAAGGACGTCGCACTCCACCTGCTCGGCGAGCTGACCGTCAAGGGCGGCGTCGGCAAGATCTTCGAGTACACCGGCCCCGGCGCCGAGAAGCTCACGATCCCCGAGCGGACGACGATCACGAACCTCGGCACCGAGCTCGGCGCCACCTCCTCCATCTTCGGCACCGACGAGAAGACGAAGGACTGGCTCGCACGCCAGGACCGCGAGGAGGAGTTCGTCGAGCTCGAGCCCGACGACGACGCGGAGTACGCGGAGACGATCGAGGTCGACCTCGACGAGCTCGAGCCGCTCGTGGCCGCCCCGTCGATGCCCGACAACGTCGCCCCCGTCAGCGAGTACGAGGGTACCGACGTCGAGCAGGTCATCGTCGGCTCCTGTACCAACGGCGCCTACGAGGACATCCTCCCGAGCGCGAAGATGCTGGAGGGCCGAGAGGTCGCGAAGCAGACCGAGATGATCGTCGCGCCCGGCTCCAAGCAGGCCTCCGAGATGCTGGCCCGTGAGGGCTGGACCGCGGAGATGATGGCGGCCGGCGTCAACTTCTCCGAGGCGACGTGTGGTGCCTGCATCGGCATCGGCCACGTGCCAGCCTCCGACTCCGTCTCGCTGCGTACCTTCAACCGCAACTTCGAGGGTCGCTCCGGCATCGAGGACGACTCCGTCTTCCTCTGCTCGCCCGAGGTCGCCACCGCGGCGGCCATCACCGGCGAGATCGTCGACCCGCGGGACCTCGCCGACGAGCTCGGCGACCTCGAGGCGCCCGGTCTCGAGATGGGGACGAAGTACGGCCCCGGGATGGGTCGCGACGACAACGACATCATCTCGCCCGAGGAGGCGATCGACGACGGCCTCGTCAAGGGGCCGAACATCGGCGACGTGCCGCTCAAGGACGGGATCGACGTGGACGGCGGCGAGGCGCTCCTCAAGATGGAGGACAACATCACCACCGACCACATCATCCCGGCGACGGCGGACATCCTGAAGTTCCGCTCGAACATCGAGAAGCTCTCGGAGTTCACGCTCTCGCGCGTCGACGACACGTTCGCACAGCGCGCGCTCGACGCCGACGGCGGCGTCCTCGTCGCCGGCGAGAACTACGGCCAGGGCTCCTCGCGCGAGCACGCCGCGCTCTGTCCGATGTACCTGGGAATCGAGGCCGTCTTCGCGCAGAGCTTCGCCCGCATCCACAAGGCGAACCTGTTCAACTTCGGTATCGTCCCCCTCGCCATCGACGCGGAGACGTACGAGCGGATCGACCAGGGCGACGACATCGAGATCGTCGACGACGTGCCCGCCGGCGTCAACTCCGGGGAGACGGAGTTCACCGCCCGCGTCAACGACGAGTGGGAGTTCACGGCCGAGCTCGACGCCTCCGAGCGCGAACGCGAGATCCTCGCGTCCGGCGGCAAGCTCTCGTGGGTCAAACAGCAGCACGACGGCGGCTCCGGCGCCGCGCCCGCCGACGACTGAAACGAAACGACGACCCACACCTGTTTCGGTTCTTTCTCCCTTCCAGTTCTTTCTCCCTTTCGTCACGGCCCCCGAGCGACGGCTCTCCGCGATCGTCGGTGGCAACGGTCGAGAAGTAGCGACGCGGATCGACGGCGCGGTCGCTCGCGGATCGAGGGGGCTCGAGAAACGGAAAAACCGCCCGTCGCTCGGTCTCCCGCGTCAGCGGGCCGCGGCGGCGACGCGCTCGCGCTCCTCCTTCTGTGAGATGGAGTAGGAGGCGTTGGCGTCGTAGTCGGCGGCCGCGATCAGCTCGTTCGCGAGCGCCTCGGCGGCCGAGGTGCTGGACTTGTACGTCGCGTTGGCGACGCCGTCGGAGATGAACAACAGCGCCTGGTCGACGCGGCGCTGGGGCGCGACGTCGACGGCCTTCGGGACGGAGATGCCGCCGTACTTCAGGCGGACCGTCTCCTCGCGCGGCGCGGCGTTCTCGACGGCGCGTACGAGGATCTGAACCGGGTTCTCCTCGGTGCGGTCGTGGATCACGTCGAACGCGTCACGGACGATCCGGGTCGTCTGCTGTTTCTTGCCCGTGTTCTCGTCGGTCTGCATCAGCCGGTTGATCAGCCGCTCGACGAGGGATATCTCGCTCTTCTGGAACTGTTTGGACGCGTGTCGCCCCATCGTGTGGGCGATCGGCGTCACCGTCATGTATCGCTTCGTCGAGGGGTCCTCGTAGGCGATCTCGGTGACGTCCCAGACGCCGAACAGCTCCGCGTTCTCGTTCGCGGCCTCGCTCGAGGCGGGCGCGTCCGGGTCCGGCTCGTCGGCGGCGACGTCCTCGTCGGACTCCGCCTCGACTTCCTCCCCGCTCATCGGACCGGCTTCTCCGCGTTTCCGCGAACCAGTTCGATCATCGAGACGCCGTTGACCTTCTCGACCTTGTAGTTGACGCCGGAGAGGTCGCCCATCGCGCGACCCTTCGCGCCGCCGATCCCCGCGATCGTGACCTCGTCGTGCTCGTCGATGAAGGAGATCGCGCCGTCGCCGGGACAGAAGGCCGTGACCTGCTTCCCGTTCTTGATGAGCTGAACCCGGACGCACTTCCGGATCGCCGAGTTCGGTTGCTTCGCCTCGATCCCGACCTTCTCGAGGACGATCCCGCGAGCCTGCGGGGCACCCTCGAGGGGGTCGGACTTCTTCTTGAGCCCGCGCTCTCGCCGAGCGTACTCGGAGTCGGACCAGCGGCGCTTCTGCCGGTCCTTTTTGAGCTTACGGGCGGCATATTTGCCGTTCGCCATCGTACGTTCCTTTCCGAACGGAGCTACTTAAGCGTCGTCTTTCCGCCCGGAGAAACGTGCACAGATCCGACGAGAGGTACCGCTCGAGCGATCTACGCGCGTTTCTCCGATCGATATCGACGGACGCTCCTGACCGTTGAACCGATAAGCCAGCCTGAGAGCCCGTCGTTGATCGAATTCCGTCGTCGACCGAAACCCGTCGTCAGCCGGGAGACGTCCCCGTCGTGGTTCCGTTCTCAGCCCTCCGTCTCGCCGCGCGCCTCCGCCGCCCAGTCGGGTTCCGTGACCGCCTCGCCCCGATCGCGGTACTCGATCTCGACCTCGACGGCCCCGGTTCCGTCGTCGTGTGGTCCCTCCCAGGACTGCTCGATCCGCGGGACGAACCCGGCCTCGAACACGTCGACGGTCGCCGACGCGGTCTCGATGCGCTCCGGAACCGACCGCTCGCCGTCGAAGGAGTCGGAGACGAACCGGGCGGTCGGCTGCCCCTCCATCTCCCCTTCCCCCTCGGCGCGCGGGTCCCAGTTCCCGAGCCCCTCGTACGCCGTCTCCCCCGAGCCGTCTCCCCGAGGTACCCGGATCCCGACGAGCGCCTCCGATCGAAGCGCCTCCTCGAAGTCGGCGGCCGTGCGGTCGACCGCCTGCCGGCCGTAGCGGACCCCCTCCTCGGTGCGTTCACGGAGCAGCGCCTCCCCGTCCGCGACGTACCGCTCGAGCACGTCCGGCCCCTCGGTTTCGGTCACCTCCTGTCGAAGGTACGACCGTCCGTTCTCGAGGTCGTGGCTCGACTCGTACTCCTGTGAGGGGAGCCACGGGGTCGGGTCGCCGTCCCCGTCGTAGCTCGACGTAGCCGTCGAGAAGAGGGTCATTCCGCCCGCCTCGACCGCCGACTCGACGTGGTTCGTGGCCAGCGTCTCGACGTCGAGCCCGTCGCCGTCGCGCCACTCGGCGTCCGGGAAGGGACCGTCCACGCTCCCGCCGACACAGCCCGCGAGTCCGACGCCGGCGGCGGTGCCGAGCGCCGCCAGAAGGCGGCGTCTGTTCACGCGCCGGCCGACGCGCCGTTCGTTCGTGGATCGTTCGGTCATACCCGTCCGTGGCGACGGACGCGAAAAAGCCCGCCGAAGCCGTCCGCGAGTCGCGGTCAAGTCAGTTGGACGTCGTCGATGTCGTGGTGACGCTTCGCCAGCGTCCGCGCGGTCTCGATGTTCCGGCCGTCCGCGCCGATCGCGACGCCGCGGTCCGGCTCGGGGACCTCCACGTACGCGACCCGGTCGTTCTGCTCGGAGACGGTCACCGCGTTGACCGCCGCCGGCGCGAGCGCGCTCGCGACGAACGCCTCGGGCGTGTCCGCGTCCTCGACGAGGTCGATCGACTTGCCGAGCCGTCGTTCGGCCTCCTCGACGGTCTCGCCCGCCTGGCCGATCGCGGCCGCCATCTCGCCGGCCGGAAGGAGGAACACGAGCCGGTCGCCCTCCACGAGGCAGTCCTTCGGCGCGACGCCGGTCAGCTCGTCGAACCGACCGATGTAGCGCCGCGCCTCGTCGGAGAGCTCGACGCGCATCAGTCGTCGCTCGGCGTGCCGCCGTCCGAGACGACCCGCGACCCCATCCGGAGGTCGACGTCGCCGGTTCCGATCGAGATGGGTTTCCCGGCGATGACGTTCTCGATGACCCCGTCGAGCTCGTCGTACTCGCCGTGGACCGCCGCGTCGAGCAGGTGGTTCACCGTCACCTCGAACGCCGCGCGCGCGAGCACCGAGTCCTTCGAGCCGGAGATGCCGTGCCGGCCGATCGACTCGATCTCGCCGTTGTTCGTCATGATGTCCGCGACGAGCATGAGGTGCCGGACGTTCACGTCGTCGAGCCCCTGCTCTTCGAGCGTGTTCTTCGTCTCGTCGATGATCGTCTCGCGGGCCGCCTCGACGCCGAGGTTCCGATAGATCTCGTGGATGTTGTTACACGTCGTTCGCGAGGCGTCGACCCCCTCGATCTCCAGGGCGTCGCCGAAGGCGGACCCCTCGGTGTAGAGGACGAACTCCTCGCCCTCCTCGAGTTCCTCCTTGCGGATGACGACCCGCTCGACCTCCTCGATCCCCTTGAAGACGATGTCGCGGAGGCGCTCGACGAGCTGTAACAGCTCGCGGTAGCTCGGCTCGTTGGGGCCGAACTCGATCACGGTCCCCGCCTGCCGGGCGTCGACGCCGAGCGAGTCCTCGATGGTCTCGGCGATGATCTCGGCGACCTCCGTGGGGTCCGAGTGGGTCGGCCACCGCTCCAACAGCGTGTCGTCGTTGAGGTCGATCCGTACGAGCATGTCCGCGACGTTGGTGGAGACGTCGCCGAGCGCTAAGATCCGCGTCGACTCGATCGACCAGACGACCTCGTGTGCCTTCTCGCGGTCGGTCGCGTACTCGCCCTCGAGATGAACCGTCATCATCGGCGTGTCCGGCGTCTTCCGGGCGTCCACCAGCTCGATGAGCCGGGGGAGCCCCTGCGTGACGTCGATCTCCGCGACGCCGGCGTAGTGGAAGGTGTTCATCGTCATCTGCGTTCCGGGTTCCCCGATCGACTGCGCGGAGACGGTCCCCACGGGCTCTAACGGGTCCACCCGCGTCTCGATGTACCGGTTCTCGACGCCGGTCGCGATGTCCGTCGCCTGCTCGATCGAGATCTCGCCGTACTCGTCCGCCTTCGCCTCCAACGTCTCGTACACCTCCGTCTTCAACCGCTTCGGGAGCTCCGTCGCCTCCACGACGGCCTCCATGTCCTCGGTGACGTGTTCGTACTCAGTCATCGGACTCCACCCCCAGCTCGTCCGCCTTGTTCAGGCCTGGACCCGCGTGCTCCGAGAGGTTCGTCGGCGGCGTGCGCTCGCCGAGGAACCGCTCCTTCTCGTCGTCGGAGGCGAACTCCGACTCCAGGACGCGGTCGGCGATCCCGTCGACGTCGATCCCGTCGCCCTCGCCGGAGGAGACCTTGATCGGCGAGGTGCCGTCCTCGCCGAACTCGAACTGGACGATCCGTCCGGAGGTGTCCCGGACGGTTCCGTCGTACTGCGCCTCCAGCTCCGAGAGCGCGTTGATGAGCCGCCGCTGGAGGTAGCCGGACTTCGAGGTCCGAACCGCCGTGTCGACGAGCCCCTCGCGGCCGCCCATCGCGTGGAAGAAGAACTCCTCGGGCGTGAGTCCGCCGCGGTAGGAGTTCTCCACGAAGCCGTGCGCCTCGGCCGAGAGGTCGTCCGCCTCGTAGTGGGCGAGCGTGCGGTCCTCGTAGCCGCGGTTGATGCGCTCGCCGCGAACCGCCTGCTGGCCGACGGAGCCGGCCATCTGCGTGAGGTTGAGCATCGAACCACGCGCGCCGGAGCGGGCCATCACGACCGCCGGGTTGTCGTCGCCGAAGTGCTGGTCGGCGATCTCCCCGGCGGAGTCACGGGCCTTCCCGAGCGTCTGCATGATCTTCATCTCAAGCGTCTCGTCGACGCTGCGGCCGGGCAGCGACTCCAGCTCGCCCGCGCGGTACGTCTCGATCAGTTCGTTGACGCGGTCGTACGCGCTGCCGATCGCCTCGTCGACCTGCTCTTCGGCCGCCGGCGGGATCGACTCGTCGTCGATCCCGATCGAGAAGCCGAAGTGCATGATCGCCCGCATCGCGAGCGAGGCGATCTCGTTGATGAAGACGCGGGCGCGCGTCTCGCCGTACTGCTTGGTGAGCGTGTCGACGACCTCGCCGCCGAACGCCCCGACGGCGTCCTCGTCGATCGTTCCCTCGACGAGCTGGCCGTCCTCGATGAGGACGGCGTCGCCGGTCGAGGAGGTGAACTCTAAAGAGAGGTCGTCGGGAAGCAGCTCCGAGAACAGCGTCCGGCCGGTCCAGAACTCCCGTCCCTCGTCGTCGACGCCGTCGGCCTCGGGGAGCTCGTCCACCCGCGTCGCCCGGAGCAGGTCGAGCGCCTGCGTCTCCGTGAACTCGGGGTTCGCGTGAGTGAGCAGGTACGTCCCGGAGATGTGGTCCTGGATCGCGCCGATGATGTTCCCGCCGAACCGCGGCGAGAGGATCTGCTCCTGAACGCGCATGAGCACGCGCGCCTCCGCGCGGGCCTCCTCGTTCTGCAGCGCGTGCATGTTCATCTCGTCGCCGTCGAAGTCGGCGTTGTACGGCGGACAGACGACGGTGTTGAGCCGGAACGTCTTGTACGGCATCACGACCACCTCGTGGGCCATGATCGACATCCGGTGCAGCGACGGCTGGCGGTTGAAGATCACGATGTCGCCGTCGACGAGGTGTCGATTCACCTCCCAGCCGGGTTCGACCTTCTCCGCGAGCTCCTCGCAGTTCTTCTCGGTCACCTTCAGGCGGCGACCGTCGGGTCGGCGCACGTAGTTCGCGCCCGGGTGTGCCTCGGGACCGTTCCGGACGTACTGCCGTGCGTCCTCGACGTTTCGCTCGGTGACGTTGAGCGTCTGGGTCATCTCCTTGGCCACGCGGTCGGGGACGCCGACCTCGTTCAGGGAGAGCGTGGGGTCCGGCGAGATGACGGTCCGCGCCGAGAAGTTCACGCGCTTCCCGGAGAGGCTCCCGCGGAAACGACCCTCCTTGCCCTTCAGCCGCTGGCTGAGGGTCTTGAGGGGCCGACCGGAACGGTGTCGCGCCGGCGGCGTTCCGCTGATCTCGTTGTCGACGAACGTCGTGACGTGGTACTGGAGGAGTTCCCAGAGGTCCTCGATGATCAGCTGCGGGGCACCCGCCTCGCGGTTCTCCATGAACCGCTGGTTGATGCGGATGATGTCGACCAGCTTGTGCGTGAGGTCGTCCTCGGAGCGCTGGCCGTTGTCCAGCGTGATGGAGGGTCGGGTCGTGACCGGCGGAACCGGAAGCACCGTCAGGATCATCCACTCGGGTCGGGAGTGTTCGGAGTCGATCCCGAGCACCTCCAGGTCCTCGTCGGGGATGTCCTCGAACCAGTCGCGGACGTCCGAGGGCATCAGCTTGTTCATGTCCTCCTCGGTGAGGTCGATGTCGAGCGCCTTCTCGATGGCGCGGCGGTCCTCCTTGCGCGGGCGGAACTCGCCGGCCATGATCTCGTTTATCCGCTCCAGCGAGATGTCCGTCTTCTCGGCCAGCTCCTGCGGGGAGGTGCCCGGGTCGTCCTCCTCCTCGTCGGGCTGCATCGCGGCCGCGATGTGCTCGGAGTAGTCGCCCGAGAGCACGTCCTGGACCTCGTAGTAGGTCGTCGGCTTCTCGTGTTTGATGTCCGCCTGCGGCTCGCCGCAGTACGGACACGTCGACGCCTTCCGGGCCTGCCGCACGGCCGCCTTCAACACGTCGTGGGGGTCCTCGCCGAGCTCCTCGGCGCGCTCCAGCCGCTCCTGGAACTCCTCGCGTTCCGCCTCGGTGAGCGCCAGCTTCCCGCACTCACGGCACGTCGACCGCAGCAGTCGGCGGATGAGCTTCGTGAAGCCCACGTGGATGACGGGGGCGGCCAGCTCGATGTGGCCGAAGTGGCCGTTACAGGACCCGGAGTGGGACCCGCAGGTCCGACACTCCAGTCCGGGGTCGATGACGCCGAGCCGCGGGTCCATGAGCCCCATGTCGATCGGGTAGCCGTCGTCGTCGTACGTGTCCGCCGTGATCACCTTCGTGGCCGACATGTCCCGGTACGTCTCCGGGTCCATGAGGCCGAAGTCGATCCCGCCGAGCACCTTCGGTGTTTGCATTGACATTTAAATCGCGTCCTCCAGTTCGAGTTTCGGTCGGATTCCGAGGGCGATCATCTCGTCGAGCAGCAGCTTGAACGCGTAGCTCACCTCGAGCTCGTGGATGTCGTCCTCGTCGCCCGTGACCGGGTCGTACACGCGGCGCTGCTCCCTGTCCTCGACGGCGACCAGGCCCGTCTCCGCGGAGACGTACACCTGTTCGGCGTCCGACGACTCGAGCAGCCGTTCGTTGAGCACCATCGACGCGCCGTGGCCGATGATCGTGTCGCGCTCCATCTCCCCGACGCGGAGCCCGCCCTCGCGGGCGCGCCCCTCGGTCGGCTGGCGCGTGAGCACCTGGACCGGCCCGCGCGAGCGGGCGTGGAGCTTGTTCGACACCATGTGGTACAGCTTGTGGTAGAAGATCGTTCCGACGAAGATCTCCGCCTCGATCTTCTCGCCGGTGACGCCGGAGTACATGACCTCCTTGCCGGAGGACTTGAATCCGTGCTCCTCCAGCCCGCCCCGGAGCTCCTCCTCGTCCTCGCCCTGGAACGGCGTCCCGTCGACGCGCGACCCGCGGAGCGAGCCGACCTTGCCGCCGAGCATCTCCAGCACGTGGCCGACCGTCATCCGCGACGGCAGCGCGTGCGGGTTCATCACGAGGTCGGGAACGACACCCTCCTCGGTGAAGGGCATGTCCTCCTGGGGCGCGAGGTGGCCCACGACGCCCTTCTGGCCGTGTCGGGACGCGAACTTGTCGCCGAGTTCGGGCACCCGCTGGTCGCGCACCTTCACCTTCGAGAGCTTCGAGCCGTCCTCGCCCTCCATCAGGGTGACCGTGTCGACGACGCCGGACTCGCCCGAGCGCATCGTCACGCTCGTCTCGCGGCGCTTCTGCGGGGAGAGCCCGCCCATGTCGTCGGGCTCCTCCAGGAAGCGCGGCGGGCTCGTCTTGCCGAGCAGCACCGAGGACTCGTCGACCCGTGTCTCGGGGTTGACGAGGCCGTCCTCGTCGAGGTGGGTGTACGCGTCCTCACCGCGTGCACCGCGAACGTCCTGGTCGGGGATCTCGAAGCGGTCCTCCTGGCCGCCGGGGTACCGCCGCTCCTCGCCCTCGTACGTCCGGAAGAAGTGCGAGCGGGTGAGCGCGCGGTCCACCGACCCCTGGTTCATCACGAGCGCGTCCTCGATGTTGAACCCCTCGTAGCTCATCACGGCGACCACGAAGTTCTGTGCCGCCGGCCGCTCGTCGAAGCTGATCTGGTCGGAGGTCTGCGTCTTCACCATCGCCAGCTGGGGGTAGTGCAGCAGGTGTTGGCGGGTGTCCGGCCGGATCCGGTAGTTGGCCGAGGGAAGCCCGAGCGACTGTTTCATCATCCCCGCGCCCATCGTGATGCGCGGAGACGCGTTGTGTTCGGGGTACGGGATCATTCCCGCGCCGATGCCGAACACGAGCTGCGGGTCGATCTCGAGGTGCGTGTGGTTCTCGGTCACGTCCTCCTCGTCGACGGCGACGAGGATGTCCTCCTCCTCCTCGGCGTCGATGAACTCGATGTAGCCGCGGTCGACGAGGTCCTCGAACTCGACGTCGCCCCGCTCGACGGCGGCGACCTCCTCGTCGCCCAGCAGCGGCTCGCCGTTCTCGACGACGATCAGCGGCCGGCGGGCCCGCCCCGCGTCCGCGTTGACGATGACCTCGCGGGTCCGTTCCTTCACCGAGACGTTCACCATCTCGCTCACGTCGCCGCGTCGGCGCGCTTCGCGGATCTGGCCGGCGAGCTCGTGCGGGTCCGGGTGGGTCCCGACGAGGCTCCCGTTGACGTACACCTTCGCTTCGCGTTCTGCTTGTGCCATGTTAGTCGTCCGCCGTCTGTCGTTCGACGCCCTCGATGCCGGGGATCCCCTCGACACCCATCGACGCCAGTTCTCGTTTCAGCCCCTGTTCGTCCTCGACTGTCTGTGACAGCTCCATCGCCTGCGCGAAGTTCTTCACGAGTCCGCAGTTCGGCCCCTCCGGCGTCTCGGAGGGACAGATGCGACCCCACTGGGTCGCGTGGAGGTCCCGCGCCTCGAAGTGCGGCTGGGAGCGCGACAGCGGCGAGCGCAGCCGGCGGAGGTGCGAGAGCACGCCCATGTAGTCGGTCCGGTCGACGAGCTGGGAGACGCCCGAGCGGCCGCCCACCCAGTTGCCCGTCGCGATCGGGTGTTCGAGCCGCTCGGTCAACACGTCCGAGCGGACCACCGTGTTCACGGTGAGCTGCCGGTTCCGCATGTTCGCCCGCTCGAGCTGGTACTTCACGTCGCGCGCCAGCTTGTTCAGCGCGGTCCGGAACAGGTCGCGCATCAGGTCGCCGGAGACCTTCAGCCGCTTGTTCGCGTAGTGGTCCTTGTCGTCGGCCTCCCGGCGGTCCAAGGCGAGCTCGAAACACGCCTCGGCCATCCGGCAGAGGTAGTACGCCTTGTTGATGCGGACGTCCTCCTCGTCGACGCCCTCCTCGTGGAGGTGCGGGAGGAGGTAGCGGTCGATGACGTAGTTCGCCCGCTTGAGCTGGTAGTTCTTCCCCTGCCCCGAGGCGACCCGCTCGCCGAGGGTCTCGATGGCCTCCTCCGTGGTCTGGACGGAGGCCTCCTCTAAGTTCTCCAGCATGAACTTCACGATCTCGGGGTCGTCGCTCACGCGGTGGACGATCTCCTCGTCGGACTCGAGCCCGAGCGCGCGAACGAGCGTCACGAAGTCGATCGAACCGGACACCGAGGGGAACGACACCTCGAGCAGCCCCTCGCGGTTACGCTCACACAGCACCAGCGCGCGGTAGCCACGGCGCTGGGAGAACGTCTTCGCGACCTGGATCTCGTCGCCGTACTTCGAGTCGTACTCGGCGAGGATCTTGTTGGGCGCGAGGTCCTCCGAGGTCATCAGCACGCGCTCGGAGCCGTTGACGATGAAGTAGCCGCCGGGGTCGACCGGGTCCTCGCCGATGTCGATCAGCTCCTCGTCGGTGAAATCGGCCATGTTACACTTGTCGGAGCCGACCATGATCGGCATCCGGCCGACCTTCGTCTCCGTGCTGTCGACGACGGTCTCCGGCTCGTCCTCGCCGCCGCGCACGATGGACATCTCCATGAACACCGGTGCGGAGTAGGTGATGTTCCTGAGGCGGGCTTCCTGGGGGTAGAGGAGCTCCTCGGAGCCGTCGGCCTCGCGGACTCGGGGCGTGACCATCCGCACGTCGCCGAGTTCGACGTAGACGGGCTCCTGGCCCTCCTTGTCGCCGATGTCGGTCTCTATCGTCTCCTTTTCGTCGACGACTTCCTGCATCCCGCGACCCAGGAAGTTGTTGAACGATCGGAAGTGGTGTTCGGCGAGTCGTTCGTCGGAGAAGTACTCGCGTGACACCACGCGTCGGTCTTGCCTGTTCATGAGACGACCAGTCGGAACACGACCGCTTGGTCGGTCGTTCGTGAGTCACGAACGATCTTCACCACGTCCCCGACTTCGGCGTCGTCCGGGGTCGCGGGGTCGGTGCGTTTGATCTTCGGTAGGTTCGTCTTCTTCACGTCGTACTCGGTCAGGACCGTCTCGATCTCCTCGGGATCGTCGATCAGGACGTGGTCCGGAACGAGTTCGTGTTGGCTTACGTCTACCATGGGTGGTGGTGGTGGGGAAAAGCTATCACGAGATACTACAGCGTGTTACCGACTCCAGCCGCATAAGGTTTGTCAACTCCGCCGCGCACGGCTCTCCGCGCCGGGGCGTCCCACGTTCTCACGCTCGGGAGTGACACACAAAAACGTACCGCCCGCCCTGTGAGCGTTCACCACCGCCGCCGCCGATGACAAGCCTTATTTGCCAGACACGGGTACGACAGGTTGCGACGCGCCCGGATGGTGTAGTGGCCCATCATACGACCCTGTCACGGTCGTGACGCGGGTTCAAATCCCGCTCCGGGCGTCCCCTATTTCGGGGCTTTCGTCGCTGTCTGCCCGGATGGTGTAGTGGCCCATCATACGACCCTGTCACGGTCGTGACGCGGGTTCAAATCCCGCTCCGGGCGTTCCGTTGCGACCAACAAACGAGCGGTGAGCATCGCGAACCGCGAGTCCGGTCGCAACGGAACCACGACTGAAGGGATTCGAACCAGGGAGTGAAGCGAGCGACGCGAGCGGAACGAGTGAGGTTCAAATCCCGCTCCGGGCGCTTTCTCGGAACGCAACGCGAACGAGGAGCGCAAGCGACGAGTGAGTCCGGCGTCGACGAATCGTTCAGAGGGACTTGATCCGCGGACGATCGAACGACGAGTGAGTCCTCGACCACTACAGCCCGAGCGCCGAGCGAAGGTCGTTGACGCGGGCCTCGGTCTTCTCGTCGACGTCGCCGTCCGGTTCGACCGGCGTTCGCCCGTCGTAGGTCTCGTGAACCATCGACACCCCCTCGGCCAGCGTGTCGAGACCGTATCCGCCCTCGAGGACGTACGCCACCGCGGCGTCGAGCCCCTCCGCGACCGTCCGGATCTGATCCGTCAACAGCGCGTATCCCTCCGAGGAGACGCGCATCCGCGAGATCGGGTCGTGGCGGTGGGCGTCGAACCCGGCCGAGACGATCACGAGATCGGGGGCGAACCGGTCGAGGGCCGGCTCGATCGCCTCGTCGATCGCGTAACAGTAGTCGGCGTCACCCGCACCGGCTGCGAGCGGGAGGTTCACGGTCGTCCCCTCGCCGTCACCCTCGCCCGTTTCGGTGAGCTCGCCGGTCGCCGGGTAGAGCCCGTCCTCGTGGATCGACGCGTACAGCACGTCCTCGCGGTCGTAGAAGATGTCCTGGGTGCCGTTGCCGTGGTGGACGTCCCAGTCGAGGATCGCGACCCGGTCGGCGCGGTCCCGATCGATGACGTGCTGGCCCGCGACCGCGGCGTTGTTGAAGAAACAGAAACCCATCGCGTCGTCGGTGACCGCGTGATGGCCCGGCGGACGACCGATCGCGAACGGGGTCTTTCGACCGTTCTCGCCGTCGAGCGCCGCGTCCGCCGCCCACTGCGCCAGTCCGGCCGCCGAGAGCGCGGCGTCCCACGTCCCCTCGCCGGCGACCGTGTCCGGGTCCCAGTTACCCCCGCCGTCCGCACAGAACGCCTCGAGTTCGTCGACGTAGTCGTCGGCGTGGACCGCCGTCACCGCCCCGCGGTTCGCCGGCGACGCCTCGGTGTACTCGACGCCGTGTCGCTTCGCGAGGCCACGGCGGATCGCGCGTAGTCGGTCCGGGTTCTCGGGGTGTCGATCGCCCGTGTCGTGGTCGAGACACCGCTCGCTGTAGCCGAAGCGCATCTATTCGAACAGCGCGAAGTACGTCTCGATGTCCTCGGCCTGTACGGTCCGGCGATCGGCGTGGCGGGCCAGCGTCGCCGCGGCGCTCGCCACGTTGTCGGCGTAGTCCTCGAGGATGTCGGCCAACGCGATCCGCGCGTCGACGCCGACGCGATACCGGTCGTCGATGCGGAGCCGCGCGATCCGATCGATGGGCGCGACGGGGAGGGACAGCTCCTCGCGGGGGATGACCTGCTTGACGCCGAAGTCCGACGCCATCAGCGTCTTCCGTCCGTCCGCCGTCGCGTGCTCGGCCGCGTCGATCGCCAGTTCCGCGCCGTGCGACTGGATCCGCCGGGCCAGCTCCTCGGCGGCGTCGGCACTGACCCGGAGCTCGCCGGCGTTCCGCCGGATGATCGTATCGACCGGCGCGAACGGCAATTCGACACTCATACACACAGTCGGGTTCGTCCACCGTATAACGCTTTCCGTTACCGGCGTCTACGTGCCCGAAAGACGGCCTCGAAGCCACTCAGCAGGTCGTTTCGCACCGACGATGCACGCCGTCCCGCCCCCTCCGCGCGAGAATCGCGCGGCGACGTAGCTTAGAACACGTCCTCGGCGTGGATCGTCCCGTCGCGTTCCGGGCCGCGAACCGTGATCTCCTCGCCGAGTCGCAGGCTCGCCCCCGTCTCGACGCTTTTCGTCCGCTCGCCGTCGTCCAACACGACCGGGTCTCCCGTCTGGACGACCGTCCCCGTGAACTCCACGTCGTCCGCGGCTCCGGATTCGACGGTCGCCGTCGGGGTGCCGTCGCCGTCCGCCACCGCCTCGGCCCCCTCGTCGGATCCCGACGAGTCGCCGAAGGCGTCCAGTCCCGCGTCCGTCGCCGACGCGTTCGTCGCGTCCGCCGCGCCGGCGTCCGAGCCGTCGCTCGCGCGTCCGGCACCCGCGCCGTCGCCGCCGGAGTCGAGCACGGAGACGGTCGAGCGCCAGTTCGCGGACGCCTCCAGGTCGTCCTGCCAGCCGTCCTGGATCTCCACGTCGGTGAAGACGACGCGGTCGGCCAGGTCGATCTCGCGATCCGCCTTGTCGCCCCACAGCGCGACCCGGATCTCGCCCGTCTCGTCCTTGATCCGGACGTTCCGGACCTGCCCCTCGCTCCCGTCGTCGCGGTCGAACGTCCGTGTCGGGTCCGTCTCGATGACCCCGCCCGCGACGTCGACGGTCTGACCGATCTCCAACTCGGCGATGTCCGTCGTCTCCGGGACGTACTCGACGTCCTCGTCGACGCGGTCGACGGTGCCGCGATCCCCGACGTGAAGCTCCAGGTCGCCGTCACGCTCGCGGACGTAGCCGTCGCCCACCTCGACGACCTCGCCGGACTCGAACTCCTCGACGAGGTCGGCCTTGTCGTCCCACAGGGTGACCCGGACCCGACCGGTCTCGTCGCCGACGGTGAGGTTCGCCACTCGGCCCTCGCTGCCGTCGTCGCGGTCGAACGTCCGGATCGAGTCGGTGTCGAGCACCTTCCCGACCAGGTCGACGTCGGACGCGCCCAGAGAGAGGTCCTCGACGCGGTAGGTGTCGAGCACCTGCACGTCGACCTCGGCGTCCTCGTCCGGTTCGACCTTGTCCGCGCTCACCTCGAGGCCGCTGTATCCCTCCTTCGGCCGACCCATGACCCGCAGCACCTGGCCGACCTCCAACTGTTCCTCGGCCGCGGTCGCCATCTCGTCCCAGAGGGCGACCCGAACGGAGCCGGAGGCGTCCGCGACGTCGACGTTACAGACGCGACCCTCGTCGTCCTCGCCGTCGCGCTCGAACGTGCGGACGTCGCCGATGGAGGTCACCTTCCCGAGGAACTTCACGTCGTTCATGCCGGGCTCGATGTCGGCGATGGTGTCGGCCTCCTCGTCGCGGAGCTCGTGGGCGATGAGCATCGCGGCGGTCTCCTCGTCCGCGAGCCCGCCCATCTGCTCGACTTTGTCCTCGACGGCGGCCGCGAACTCCTCGAACTCGACGTCGGTCTCGAGGTCCTCGTAAACGTCCTCTATGGCTCCCATACGCGTACCTCGTAGGGTCGTCGACTCCGCGGATAAGCGTTGTCCTTGCGCCGTTTCCGTGCCGTCGTCGGTCGCGTTTTCTCCCCGCTCTCGAGTCGCGTTTTCGCTCGCCATGCGACACTCTCGCCTCGGTTCGATACAAAAACGTTCAGTCGATCCTCGGGTTCCCGGCAGCTCCGTAATCGGTCCGTGCGACCGTCGGGCACGGCGCACGCCGGACCGTAACCGTCTTAAGTATCTCGGCGATACGTGTAATCGAGTCCTGGTAGGGTAGTGGACTATCCTCTTGGCTTGCGGAGCCAGGGACCGGAGTTCAAATCTCCGTCAGGACGTTTCCTTCAGCACAACGCTGCGAGCGAAGCGAGCAGCACGTGCTGAAGGAAACTCCGCGGAGATTTGAGCAGAAAAGTCGCAACCGGGGAGCGAACGGAGTGAGCGACCCGGACCGTCTTTTCGAGTTCAGATCTCCGTCAGGACCGAACGCAGCGGCTGTCTCACTTCGTTCGACAGCCGCAAAGTGAGCGTCCTGACGTGCCCTGCGCTCGCTTCGCTCGCGCAGGACTCCGTCAGGACGCTACGAATGGTAAATAGCGGGGACCATCGAACGGTTCGGGGGTTCTTTGCGAGACCCTGGGTCGGTCGGTACGAGGGTGATACTCATCGAGATGCCTTCATTCGTTTCGACATCCGATCAATGGCTACCCCGGCAGCGTATCCGCTCGATCCGAGGAGGACGGCAAACGGGAGACCGAACTGGACGCCGTATTCGACCCCACCGAATAACTCGGCGCGTGCGGAGGTGTACCCGTATCCCAGCATTCTCGGGTGGTTATACCGGGTCGACCCCGCCCAGCTTCCGGTAAGGTACCCGACGAGCGGCAAGAAGACGAACCACCAGAGACCGATGAGCCACAGCGAACCGATCGTCGGTACGAGACCCGCACCGACGAGTCCCGCCACGATAGCGATCCCGAGCGTCAACACGATCCAGCCGAGGGAGAGGCCGACGTTCAGTCCGATCACGAACCCACCGGAGGCGAGCAAAAGGAGGCCGACCACTGCCAGTACGAGAAGACTCCTACTCGAGGAGTCTCCAACGACGTGCGTCGAGCCGCGTACGTCCTCGAGGTAGCCCATTACCGTCGAATTCGTCGTCGTGTTCGGATAGTCGTTTTGGCGAACACATCGATCCCGAGCGGGAACGCCACCGCCGACCCTCGATCAATCGTGCGGGTGGAACCGCTCCATCGCCCGCTTGACCGCGTCGGTGTCGCCGATGAAGGTGACGTGGTCGCCGTACTCGAGCACGCTGTCCGCTGAGGGGACGTGGTTCTCGCCGTCGCGGCTGACGACGGCGACGAAGGTTCCGTCCGGGATGTCCGCGTTGAGGTCGCGGATGCTCTTGCCGGCGAGCCTCTCGGAGGTCACCTCCACCTCCTGGACGTCGTGGTCGTCGCCGAGCTCGTTCATCCAGTGGGTGAGCGCCGGGCGCTCGATCTCGTCGTCGATGGCCACCGCGGTCGCCGTCGTGGCGTCGATAGCCTCGACGCCGATGCTCTCGAACGCGTCGACGTTCTCCGGCTCGTTCACCCGGGAGTACACCGACTCGACGTCGAACTTGGTGATCGCGAGCTGACACGCGAGGAGGTTGATGTCGTCGTCGGCCGTCGTCGTGACGAACCGCTTGGCGTCCTCGATGCCCGCCTTGCGCAACGCTTCCGCCTCGCTTCCGTCGCCCTCGCGAACGGTGTATCCCTCGGCACGTGCGCGCTCGACCACGTCCGCGTCGGATTCGACGATGACGACGAACTCGCCCCTGTTCTCCAGTCGTGTGGCGAGCGCCCGGCCGATCCGACCCCCGCCGATGATTATCGTACGCATTGGTGACACTCCGAGGTACTCGCCGATCTGCCGCGCCATGCCCGCCTCGATCGCGACCGTCGCGAAGATGACGGCGAAGACCGTCCCGACGAGCAGCTGCCCGGCCGCGACGTTGCCCGCCAGCTCCAGCTCGATGGCGAAGAGCGTCGCCACGCTCGCCGGGATGATCCCCCGCGGGCCGACCGCCGCGATGAACAGCCGCTCCGCTCGCGTGAACCGCTCGACGCCGGCCGTGGCGATGAACGCGCCCAGCGGCCGCAACACGAGCATGACCACGAGCACGAGCCCGATCGCGCCGACGCCGAGCCCGAGGATCGCCTCGACGTCTATCAGCGCGGCCAGCGAGATGAACACGAACGAGAGCACGACCAGCGTCGTGTTCTCCGCGAACCGTTCGATCTCCTCCCTGTTGTCGATGCCGAGGTTCCCGAGCAGCATTCCGCTCGTCGCCGCCGCGGCGATGCCCGCCTCGGCCGCGACGGCCTCGGCGGCCGCGAACGACCCGATCGCCGCGGCCAACACGAGGAACTGCGACGCCTGGACGTCGCGTTCGGGGACGAACTCGCTTTCCAGAAGGAGGTAGATGACGACCGTCGCGAGCACCCCTGCGGCGACGCCGACGCCGAACCGCTGGAGGAACGAGAGGAGCGTCGCGGGCACGCCGAGGTCGTCGAGCAGCAGCGTCTCGAAGACGACCACGGCGACGATCGCCGCGGTCACGTCGTTGACGATCCCCTCCGTCTCCAGTGCGGTCGCCACGTGGTCCCGGACCCGGACGACGTTGAGTATCGGCGTGATGACCGTGGGACCGGTCGCGACGAGCAGGGCTCCGATCAGCAGCGCGATCTCCCAGGTGGACCCTTCGAGGAACCGGACCGCCACCGCGGTGCCGAGGAACATCACCAGGGCGCTGACCGTGACCAACCGGAGCGACACCGTCGACGCCCGGCGGATCCGGTCGACCTGCAGCGCGAACGCCCCCTCGAAGACGATGATCGCGACGCTGAGGCCGACGATGATCTCGAGGCCGTCCCCGAACGTGTCGAGCGTCACGAGCCCGAGCACCTCGGGACCGAGGACGACCCCGATAGCGAGGTAGAAGACCACGCTCGGCACCTTCAGCCGATGCGCGAGCAGTTGCACGACGAGCCCCGAAACGAGGATGGCCGCGACGACCGGCAGGAGACTACTGGACACGTCTATCGGATTATTGTACCCACCGTACATTACTGTGTTGGTTCGTCGACGATCGAACTCGGGATTTATGTTCGTCCCTGACCGAGACGCTCGACGTGACGCGTGACGGCCGCGGCGACCACGGCGACACGAACGACCACGGCGACGCGGACAGCCTCGGCGACGACGACCGCGGCGAACGGGTTGCCGCCGGGCTCGAGGCGGGAATCGCGCTGTTCAACGCCGGCTACGTCCTCGCGGCGCGCGACCGCTGGAGGTCGACACGGGTCGCGATCGCCGACGACGCACCCGCCGACGCCGGCACCGAACCCGGAGGCGAGCGGGTCCTCCGCGGGCTGGTTGCGGTCGCGACCGCGGCCGATCACGCGGGAAGCGGGGAGCGGTCCGGAGCCGCGGACCACGGCACGCGCGCCGTGGACCTCCTCGAGGGGATCGACGACGCGTGCCACGGGACCGATCTCGAGCCGATCCGCGAGTGGTGCCGACGGCTCGCCGCGGACCCGGGAGCGATCGGGGACGGCCCGCCGCCGATCCGGATCGACGGCGTCGCCGTCGGGTTCGAGGACCTGGATCTGGCGGCGACGCTCTCGGCCGCGTCCGCGCTTTCGGCCGTGGTCGACGCCGGTGACGAGGAAACGATGTCGGCCGCGGCGGCGCTCGCTCGCGAAGAGCACGGAACGGGCCGGACGCAGGTCACGGAGCTTCTGTTCGCGTATCTCCGTCGGCCGGAGGCGCGCCCGCAGATCGCGGCGCGGATCGCTGACCACGTCGACCGGGACCGTCGCAAGGGTCGGGACGTCTCGGGCCTGTTCGAGTGAGCGGGGGCGTCAGGGTTCGTCCGTCGGCGGATCCTCGGCGATCGGCTCGCCCTCGAAGGTGTAGTTCGCGGAGTTGTCCTGCGGGTCGTAGCCGAGGACCTCGCGGGCGCGCTCGATGGAGTAGTACTTCCGGTCGTTGTCGGAGATGCCGTAGACGATCTCGAAGCCGTACTCCGCCCGGAGACACCGGTCGAAGAGGTGCGCGCAGTCGCCGTGTGAGAGCCACATCGCCTGTCCGCGCTCGTACTCGCGCGGCGGGTGGTCCTTGGTGAGGTTGCCGATGCGGACGCAGACGACGCCCATCCCGGTCTCGTCGTGATAGTACCGCCCGAGGAACTCGCCGGTCGCCTTCGAGACCCCGTAGAGGTTCCCCGGACGGGGGAGCTCCTCGCCGTCGAGCCGGTAGTCGTCGTCGGGGCGGTAGAGGTCGGGGGTCCGATCGTCGGTCTCGTAGCCGCCGACGGCGTGGTTCGAGGAGGCGAACGCGAACTTCTCGACGCCGGCGGCGGCGGCGACTCGCATCACCACCTGCGTCCCGTCGATGTTGTTCCGGAGGACGGAGTCCCACGGCGCGGTCTTCCGCGGGTCCCCCGCGAGGTGAATGACCGCGTTCACGCCCGTCATGGCCTCGCGGACGGCACGCTCGTCGGTGATGTCGGCGACGTACTGGTCGGCGTCGGTCACCCGGTCGGGCACCTTCGCGGCCGGGAGCGGCTCGCGGTCGAGGAGCCGCCAGTCGTACTCCTCGCCGATCCCGTCGAGGATGGCCTGGCCGACCCGCCCGCCCGCGCCTGTGAGTAGGACCGGATCGTCCATTCAGCCTACTATGGACGCGAGGACGGCATATATGACACGGTTCGGCCGCCGAGACGTCGACGGCCGCTCCGCGTCCTCAGGAGAGCTTCTGACGCGAGACGGTCACGCCGGTCGGCGCCACCACGAGCTGGTCGTCCCCCTTCTGGACGATGTCTCCGTCGACCTCCTCCGCGACCTGGCGGAGCTCGTCGATGATGTGTTCCACGGTCCGGTCGGACGTCGAGTGCCGGGTGATGTCCGCGATGACGAAGTCGCCGTCGTAGACCGCGTCCTTGATCGGGATGACGTCGCTCTGGTCGCCGATCTCCGCGATGTGTACCTTCATTCCCGCGTCCGCCTTCGCCTCGGCGAAGTCGTCTATGTCGAGTTCGACGTAGTCGTCGACGGAGCGCTGTCCGCCCCCGCCGAGGATCTTGCTCATAATACCCATACCAGTGTTACGACGAGGTCGCACATTAGTTCTTACGTCAGACACGGCCGTTGCGTTCTCGTTCGGACGAGGCCGCCGCGTCGGTCGCTCGAACGCGGTCACACACGACGACGAACCCGCCGCGCGGCCGTCCGGTAGCGAGCCCGAGATCGACGGAGTCGGCTCCGATCACTCGAGGCGGTCCTGCCACTCCTTGACGCGCGAGAGCAGCTCCACCGGTGCCGTCTCCACGACGTCGACGTCGGTCAACTCCTCGATCACCGCGCGCGTCTCCGCGTCGAGGCCGTCCTCGGGAGTCTCGAGCGCGGCGGCCCGTTCGTCCGAGGATCCCTCCGAGACCGGAGTTCCCTCGGAACCGGTCGCCGGCGACTCCTCCTCGTCTCCGTTTCGAGCGCCGCGTTCTCCCCCCTCGGCTCCCGCGAACGATCCGGTCGAGAGGTCGAAGACGGCCTGTCTCGTCCCGTCCCCTCCCGTCCCCTGCCGCGAGCCGCCCTTCGCCTCGATCGCCTTCTCCTCGCGCAGCCGGTCGAGCACCCGGCCCGCGCGGTCGACGACCGGCCCGGGGACGCCCGCGATGTCCGCGACGTGGACGCCGTACGAGCGGTTCGTCGGCCCGTCCCGAATCGTCCGGAGGAACGTCACGTCGCCGTCGCGCTCGTCGACCGCGACGTGGACGTTCTCGACGCGCGGGAGGTGGTCCGCGAGCGTCGTCAGCTCGTGGTAGTGGGTCGCGAAGAGGGTTCGGGCGCGCACCTCGTTGTGGAGGTACTCCGTGGCCGCCCACGCGATGGATATCCCGTCGTAGGTTGCGGTGCCGCGGCCCACCTCGTCTAAGATTACGAGCGACTCCTCCGTCGCCGAGTGGAGGATGTTCGACAGCTCCTGCATCTCCACCATGAACGTCGACCGGCCCTGTGCCAGCTCGTCGAGCGCGCCGACCCGGGTGTAGATCCCGTCGACGAGGCCCACCTCCGCCGCGCGTGCGGGCACGAACGATCCCGTCTGGGCGAGCAGCTGGATCAGCGCCGCCTGCCGCATGTACGTCGACTTCCCGCTCATGTTCGGTCCCGTGACGATCAGGAAGCCGCGCTCCGCGTCGAGCTCGAGGTCGTTCGGCACGAAGTCCGTCGTCCGCTCGACCACGGGATGGCGGCCCGCCTCGATCGAGAGGGCCCGCGAGTCCGAGAGCGTCGGGCGGGTCCAGTCGTTGCCCGCGGCGTGGGTCGCGAGCGACGCGAGCGCGTCCAGCTCCGCGAACGCTCGCCCCACGTCCTGTAACAGCGTTACCGCCTCCGCGACCCGCTCGCGGAGCGCCTCGAACAGCTCGTACTCCAGCTCGCCGCGCGCCTCCTCGAGCCGGAGCACCTCGCGTTCGCGCTCCTCCAGCTCGTCGGTGACGAACCGCTTCGAGTTCTTCAGCGTCTTGATCTCCCGATAGTGGTCGGGCACCCCGTCCGCCACCGACTTGCCCACTTGAATGTAGTAACCGTCCGTCTTGTTCCGGTCGACCGTGACGTGGGAGAGCCCGTGGTCCCGCTTCTCCCGCTCGGCGAGCGTGTCGAGCCACTCGGCGGCGGCCTCGTGGCGCTCGATGAGCTCGTCGAGCTCCGCGTCGTACCCCTTCCGGAACAGCCCGCCCTCCGTCTTCGTCTTCGGCGGGTCCGCCGCGAGGGCCTCCTCCAGCTCCCCGTGGAGGTTGCGGGCGCGGTCGCGGTCCGGCCGTCCGAGGACCTCCACGACCGGGGAGTCAGCGAGCTCCGTCCCCTCGACCGCCTCCGCGAGCGCGGGCAGCAGCCCGAGGGTGTCCCGGACCGACGAGAGTTCCCGCGCGCCCGCGCTCCCGCTCGTCGTCCGGGCGGCCAGCCGTTCGAGGTCGTACGCGTCCCCGAGCGTCTCGCGGAGCCGGTCGCGTGCGAGCGCCGCCGACGCCAACGACTCCACCGCGTCGAGCCGTCGGTCCAGCTCATCGCGGTCGCGTTTCGGCCGCGTGAGCCACTCGCGGAGCAGCCGGCCGCCCGCGGCGGTGACCGTGTGGTCGACGGCGTCGTAGAGCGACCCGTCCGTCTCCCCGCGCATCGTCTCCGTCAGCTCGAGGTTGCGCTGGGTGGTGGCGTCGAGCTCGACGTGGTCGCTCGCGCCGTACGTCGTCAGGCGCGTCATCGACGCGAGCACGCCCGCGCCCGTCTCGGCGACGTACGCCAGGGCCGCGCCGGCCGCCCGCGTCGCGGACCCGGAGCCCAGCCCGACGCTGTCGGCGGTCTCGGCCCCGAACTGCTCGCGGACCGCGTGGGCCGCCCGCCCCGGCGCGAACGCCTCCGCGTCGAAGACCGAGACGGAGCCGGAGAGGTCCTCGCGGACCGAGGCGAGGAACGCGTCGTCGTTCCGGAGGTCGGGGCCCGGCAACACCTCCGCGGGATCGAACCGGTACAGCTCCGCCCGGAGGTCGCCCCGGTCGTCGACCGTCGTGGCGAGGAACCGACCGGTGGTGACGTCCGCGAACGCGACCCCGTAGGGGCCGTCGTCGCTTCCGGTGCTTCCGTCGTCGATTCCGCTTCCGCCGCCCTCCCCGCCGCGCACGACCGTCGCCAGGTATCGCGCGTCGGCGTCGCTGGTCTCGAGGAGCGTCCCGGGCGTGACGACACGGGTCACCTCCCGCGCGTGGCCGCCGTCGTCCGTCTCGTACTGGTCCGCGACCGCGACCCGGTACCCCCGCTCGACGAGCGCCTTCAGGTACGGCGTCAGCTCCGAGAGCGGGACGCCCGCCATCGGGTACGACGACCCGTGTGAGGACTTCTGGGAGACCGTCAGGTCGAGCTCGTCGGCGACCAGCTCGGCGTCGTCGGCGAAGAACTCGTAGAAATCGCCACACTGCATCGCGAGGACGTCCGCGTCCGTCCCCTCCTTGAGTTCGAGGAACTCCCCGACGATCCCCGTTGGCATACCCGTACTCCCGCCGTCGGCGGCTAAAACCCTACGGGTCGGTCGCGGCCGTCGGGTTCACCGCACCCGGACCCGAGCCCACGTCGTAGCCGCGCCGGATCCCCTCGTTCATTCCGTCGACCGCGTCGACGACGGCCCCCTCCAGCGGCTCGCCGCGCGCCAGCCGTGCGGCGATCGAACTCGAGAGGGTACAGCCGGAGCCGTGGGTCGCGTCCGTGTCGACCCGCGGGTTCTCGATCCGACGTACGCGGGGATCGTTCCCCCCGTTTCCACCGATCACCAGAGTATCCGTCACGGTTCCTTCGCCGTCGAGGTGACCGCCCTTCACGAGCGCCGCGTCGGCTCCGCGGTCGACGAGCGTCCGCCCGGCTTCCGCGGCGTCCGTGGGCGTCTCGACCGCGCCGTCGACGAGGACCGCCGCCTCGTCGGCGTTGGGCGTGACGAGCGTCGCCGCCGCGATCAGGTCGTCGTACGCCGCCTCCGCCGCCGGCGACAGCAGGCGGTCGCCGGTCGCCGCCACCATCACGGGGTCGACGACGACCGGCCCAGGGAAGTCGGCGAGCTTCCGCGTGGCCGTCTCGACGACCTCGCGCGTCGCCAACATTCCGGTCTTGACCGCGCGCGGCTCGAGGTCGTCGACGACCGCGTCGTACTGGGCGGCCACGTGGTCGGCCGACAGCGGGTTCACGTCGTTGACGCCGCGGGTGTTCTGGGCGGTCGTCGCCGTCACGACCGCGGTCCCGAAGACGCCGTGGGCCGTCATCGCCTTCAGATCCGCCTGGATCCCCGCCCCGCCGCCGCTGTCGCTGCCGGCGATCGTCAGCGCGACGGGCGGGGAGACGGGGTCGTAGGGTTCGGACATGTCCGCGGATATTCTTCGGTTGTACTAGTGGGTGGCGATAACCGCCGTCGAACGGGCTTTCCGCCTCGGGGTCCGAGGGGAGGTATGAGCGACACTGACGTCGACGACGCGGAGGCCGACGCCGATCCCGTCACCGTCACGGTCTTTTCCGACTACGTCTGCCCGTTCTGCTACCTGGGTCGGCAGTCCCTCGAGGGATACCGGGAGACGCGGGAGGCGGACGACGGCGACCTGCGGATCGACTGGCACCCCTTCGACCTCCGGAGCGGGAAACGCCGTCCCGACGGGAGCATCGATACCTCGGTCGACGACGGCAAGGACGACGACTACTACGCGCAGGCCAGGGAGAACGTCCGCCGGCTTCAGGAGGAGTACGACGTCGAGATGGACCTCGAGATCGCGACCGACGTGGACTCGCTCGACGCACAGGTCGTCTCCTACTACCTAAAGGAGCACCACCCCTACGACACGTGGCTCGCGTTCGACGAGTCCGTCTTCGCCGCGCTGTGGCGGGAGGGCGAGGACATCGGCGACCGCGACCTCCTCGTCGATCTCGCGGCGGACGCCGGCGTCGATCCCGAGGAGGTCCGGTCAGCGCTCGAGGACGACACGCTCCGCGAGGAGGTGTCGGGGCTGTTCGACGAGGCGCGACGGCGGGGAGTCACCGGCGTCCCGACGTTCGCGTACGACGGCCACGCCGCCCGGGGCGCGGTCCCGCCGGAACACCTCCGGCGGCTCGTCGAGGGCGCATAGGCGCGTCGACCGCGCTCGGGTCGACCGCGATCAGGCGGATCCCCCCTCGGTGGGGTCTTCAACCGCTCCGTCGTCGACGTTGTGGTCGGCCGCGTTCCGATCGGCGACGTTCCGATCGGCGGCGTTCTGATCGGCGACGTCCCCGTCGCGGTCCCCGACCGCGTCCACGTACCGGTACGAGAGGTACACGCAGCCGAGCGCGAGAGCGGTCCCGAACATCACGTCCGTGAGCCAGTGGATCCCGAGGTACATCGTCGAGACGACCACGGAGCCGGCGATCCACCAGGCTATCGGCGTCCATCTGGGATACCTTCCGTGCGTGAGCGCGGCGAAGGTCGCGACGGTCACCGACAGGGAGGTGTGAAGCGAGGGGAACACGTTCGTCTCGACGTTCACCTCCCCGGTGAGCGTCTGGAAGTTCGGGTTGAACGTGTACAGAAGCGAGGTCACGGCGTCCGGCATCAGGTTCCGCGGGCCGTACGCCAACACGACGGTGTAGAGCACGAGCCCGATCGCGTAGTTGAGCGTGTACGCCACGATCAACCGCTTCAGCGTCGTCGACTCCGGAAGCGCCGCGTACGCGATGAAGGGGAACACGAGCAGGAACGCGTACCCGAACACGTAGACGGACGAGAAGTACAGCGTCAGCCGTGGGCTCTGGAAGGTCCCCTGGAGCCAGGCGACGAAGTTCCCCTCCAGCGCGAAGATGAGCCCCGTCAGTCGCAGGCCGAACACTTCCGATATCGACTGGAGCGCGGGCCGACCGATCCCGCTCACGACGAGCACGACGATCAGGGCGGCGACCTCCCGACGCGACTCGCGGAGGTACGGAACCAGGTTCTCGCCGACCCCGTACAGCCGCCGCGGGCCGACGACGGCGACGCCGGCGACGAGGCACATCGCGGCCACCCAGAACAGGACGCTCGTGACGACCGGGAGGAGCGGAGTCATTGGTCGCGCGCGAGCAGTCTGTCGGACTCGTCGAACCGATAGCCGATCTCCCGGAGGGCCTCGCGCGTCGCCTCCGCGTCGAGCGACCCGTCCTCCCCGCGGAACGGATGTACCGGGTCCTCCTCGCGGTCGTCGTCCCACCGGAGGTTCCCGGGAACCCACTCGGGCGACGTCGCCAGCGGACTGGTGGCCGGTCGAGCGTACCCGGCGAACGCGTCGTCGACGATGGTCGACTTGTCCACGAGCGACGCGACGATGCCACGAAACCGCGGGTTCGAAAGCGGCGCGCGCCGCGCGTTATACCCCACGTAGTAGAACGCGGCCGACTGCGTGCTCACGAGGCGGGCATCGCTCTCACGGCCGATCCTGGGCACCGAGTCCGGCCCGAGGTTCGAGACCGTTCCGTCGGCGTAGCCGTCGGCGACCCACTGTACCGCGGAGACGTCCGATCCGACGATCGCGACCTCGAGGCGTTCGAACGCCGGCTTCCCACGGTACGGTGCAGGGATCGACTCCCCGTCCTCGGTCCCGGCCGTCGATTCGGCGGTGTCCCCGTCGGCCTCGGCGTCCTCGCTACCGTCCGAGCCGGAACGAACGAGGAAGTGGTCGGGGTTTCGTTCGAAGACCACCCGCTCTCCGGGAGTCGACTCGATGAACCGCATCGGACCGCTGCCGACCGGGTCCTCGTTGGACGTGACGAGCGCCTCCGTGGTCTCGGTGTCGAACTCGAACCCGCCGACCGTCGCCGTCTCGGCCCGGTCGATCCAGACGTGTCTCGGCAGGATCGGGACCTGTAGGGCGCGTTCGGCGACGGCCTCGTCGGCCCCTCCGACGATCAGTCGAACGGTCGAATCGTCGACGACGTCGGTCGACTCCACGATCGACCCGCGTCCCCGGAACTGTGGGGCGGGAACCGGCATCTCGGTGCCCCCCATCGAGGTGTCCCGGAGGAACTCGTACGTGAACGCGACGTCCTCCGCGGTCAGCGGCTCGCCGTCGTGCCACGTCGAGTCCCGCAGTCCGATCTCGATCGTCTCCGGGTCGATCCACTCCCACTCGCGCGCGAGCCACGGGATCGTGGTCCCGTCGTCGACGATCGCGAGCCGGTCGTACAGCATCGACATGAACGTCCCGTATCGGCGATATTCGGCGGCGATCGGGTTCCAGTTCTCGGTGATTCGTCCGTCCGTGGTCGCGAGCCGGAGGGTGACCGGCTCGCCGTCGTCCTCGTCTCGCTCGTCGACGAGATCCATGGTGAGCAGCCCGGTCGCGGATATCGGCGGTCCCGTCTCCCAACCGACGAACCGGTCCGTCCGCGCCGCCGCCAGCGCGTCCGGGAACGCGACCACGGTGAACGGCTGTTTCTCACACACCGACTCCTGGAGGTCGGAGACGATCCGGGCCCGGTCGGACTCGGCCGCGGCCCGTTGCTGCTCGAGGAGTTCGTCGACGTCGAGGTCGGTGAAACCGAACGGGTTCTGCCACCCCGCCTCGGCGGTGAACTTCGAGTGGATGAGCCCGTAGAGTACGTCGGGATCGAACGGGAGTACCTCCGTGTACTGGCCGACGTACACGTCGAAGTCGTGGTTGAGGAGCACCGTCCGGTGGAGGTCGGTCCCGTTCATCGTCTCGACCCGCGTGTCGACGCCGACGGCGTCCAGGTTCTCGGCGAGTGCGCGCGCGATCCGGATCCCGTTGGGGTCCTCGTCGGCCGGCGTGGTTCGGATCTCCAACACGAGCTGTGAGGAACCCTCACGTCCGGCGATGTTCCGCGCCCGCCCGGCACAGCCGGCGCTCCCGACAGCGAGGCCGATCCCCGCGAGCGCGTCGCGTCGGCTGATCCGCCCCGTCATCGTTCAGACGGAGTCGTCTCCGAAAGTATATCAGTTCTATGGTGTGGTATTCTTAAAGCACGTCGGCGAGGGGGAGCGCGAGCGCGACGATCCACGCGAGCACGCCGGCGGCGAGGATCGAGCGGTCTCCCTCCGCCCGCCCGACGGCGATCAGCCCGAGGGCGGCCAGTACCGCCATGCGATGGACGATCAGGCCGGGAGGTACCGCCACCCCGAGCGCGGCGAAGTCGAGGACGAACCCCGAACCGAGCCCCAACACGACCCCGAGGAACACGGCGGTCGGGTCCGACCGTCGGCTCCCGTGGACGACGAGCGCCGGCAGCCCGACGGCGATCACGAGGTACAGCGGTGCGGCGATGGCCTTCGGCGCGAGTTCGGGATACGCGGTCTCCAGGGCGACGCCCAGGTGTCGGACCGAGACGAAGGCCCCCGCGAGTGCCACGCCGAGAACCGCCGCCTCCGCGTGTCGTTCCGCCTCCCGTCGCAGCCGACTCGCCGTCTCCACGGCCGCCTCGCGCGTCCGTCTCCGGAGGAGCGCCCCGACCGCCGGGAGGAGAACGGCGAGTTCGATCACGGAGAGCCAGCCGTCGCTCCGGCCGCCGTCGATCCCGCGGTACTCCCGGCTGACCTCCGCGGCGATCGGATCGTCGATGAACTCGTCCTCGAGCCGGGTCGCCGGCTCGTCGATCTCGGGGACGGTGTGACGGAGACGGAACCAGTCGTAGTACTCCTCGTGGATCTGTACCGCGGTATACGCGCCGTCGGGCGACTCGTACGCCCGGATGTGGTCACGGGTACCCAGATACGTGCCGTCGTGGACCTCGAAGGTGACCGCCTTCCAGGTGCCGCCGTCGGGTCCCCTGAAATACGAGTACCGGTTCGATCCGCTGGCGTTCTCCCAATTGCCTTCGACGATGTCCCGGACGGGATCCGATCGATCCTCGTTTTCGATCGGGTCCGTCCGCCCCGTCGCGTTGTCGTCCCCGACCAGCGGTGCGCGTCCGTCCTCGTCGGTCGCCTCCTGCTCGTCGGTCTCCCGCCAGTCGGCCTCCGGGTCAGTGGTGAGTGCGCGCTCGACCGTCTCGGCGTCGTTCCGGAACACGACGTTGATCGCGAGGGTCTGTCCGTAGACGGACCGGCTTCGGCTCGTGTACGGCCACAGCTCGTAGTCCCCCTCTATCTCGATCAGGGACTCCGCGGGGACGTCGCCGGCCTCCGGCCCTTGAACGGTCCCGCCGAGGATCCCCGAGAGGACCAGCCCTGCTCCGACGACGAGCAGGAGGGCCACGGCGACCGTCTTCCGTTGCATGACCGATTCGCACGCGTCCGCGCTATAAAACCTCCCGGGGGCGGGATCCGGGAGAACGTCCCGGACGATCCCTCACGGCGAGTCACCACGTCTCGACGTAGCCGTCCCGGACGTCCTCCGCACAGCCCTCACAGTCGGCGTGATCCGGCTCGAAACAGTCGGGGCGGCCCTCGGCGTCGACGGTCACCGATCGTCGCTCGGCGTGTCGCCGACAGACGACCCTCGCGCGCCCACCCTCGTCGGTCGGCAGGTCGTACAGTTCCGCACCGGCGTTCTCCTCGTCGGGAGCCGTTCTGCCCTCCGCGTACGCCCGCTTGGCCTCCTCGAACTGCCGGCCGGCCTTTCGGAGTTGCTGGCGGATCACTCGTTCGAGGCGGTCGTCCATGTCCCCGCTTTCGACCGCCCGGAGTATAGGTCCGTTGGCGACGTGGGCGTCGGGACCCTCCCGTGCGCCCGACCGCTTCGTGAACACGTCCCGTGTGAGGGTTCCACTTGAAACGCCGCCCGCGCATGGCTGACGCGCGTCTGACGGTCCGGTTCCCGACGGAGGAACCATCGATCGATCACAGAGCGAGATCAGCCGGTAGCGCACGACTATCGACCGATATCGGCGGTTCCATGGTGAGCGAGCGGACACTTTCACCGCGGTCACGTTCGTTTTAATATCATGAGGAACCAACCGTCGTACGCCTCCCATTGAAAACGACCGGAGGCGAGACACCCATGAGCGAACTGCGACAGGAAGCGGAAGCGATAGCGGAACAGTTCTCGGACCACCTCGAGGTGGGCCCCGACGAGATCGAAGAGCGGCTGGAGAACCTGGTCAACGAGTATCGCGTGCCGCTCGAGGAGGCGCGCCGGAGCGTCACCAACAGCTACCTCGACGACGCCGGAATGGAGCGCGACGAGCTCGGCCGCGGCGGCACCGAGCAGGTCCGTGTGAACGACATCGACGAGGACGAGCGGTGGGTCGACCTCCGCGTGAAGCTCGTCGACCTCTGGGAGCCCCGAAGCGACTCCATCTCGCAGGTCGGGCTCGTCGGAGACGAGTCCGGGACGATCAAGTTCGTCGCCTTCGAGACGTCCGACCTCCCCGAGCTGGAGGAAGGGAAGGCCTACGAGCTCTCGAACGTCGTCACCGACGAGTACGAGGGCAGCTACTCGGTGAAGCTCAACCGGACGACGGGGATCACCGAGATCGACGAGGAGATCGAGGTCGGCGACAACGCCGAGACCGTCGAGGGAGCGCTCGTCGACATCCAGTCCGGCTCCGGGCTGATCAAGCGCTGTCCCGAGGAGGACTGTACCCGCGTCCTCCAGAACGGACGGTGTTCCGAGCACGGCCAGGTCGAGGGCGAGTTCGACCTCCGCATCAAGGGCGTCCTCGACGACGGCGAGACCGTCACCGAGGTCATCTTCGACCGCGAGGCCACCGAGGAGCTCACCGGGATGGGCCTCGAGGAGGCGAAGGACATGGCGATGGACGCGCTCGACACGACGGTCGTCGCCGAGGAGATGGCCGAGGACGTCCTCGGCCGCTACTACCGCGTCACCGGCCCGACGTTCGGCCGGTACGTCCTGGTCGACGAGATGGAGGAACCCGGCGCGGTCGACGTGGAAAGCGCGCTGATCGAAGCGAGGTCGATCTGAAATGAGCCAGTCAACCCCCACCCGAGAGGTCGCCCGGCGCGTCTTCGCGAGCGAGTTCAACGACGCCGGCTACACGTTCAAGGAGTCCGATGACGAGCGCGCGCCCGTCTACCTGCTGTTGCCGACGGGCGAGTCCGCCAACCGCGTCTTCTTCGTCGGCACCCTCACCGAGAAGGAGGACGTCGGCGAGGACAGCGAGTACTGGCGGGGCCGCATCGTCGACCCGACGGGGACGTTCTTCGTCTACGCCGGCCAGTACCAGCCAGAGGCCGCCTCGAAGCTCCGAGACCTGGAACCGCCCGCCTACGTCGCGGTCGTGGGCAAGCCCCGGACGTACGAGACCGACGACGGGACCGTCCGGGTCTCGGTCCGCCCCGAGTCGATCACGGAGGTCGACGCGAGCGTCCGCGACCGCTGGGTCGCGGAGACCGCTCAGCGGACGATAGAGCGCGTCGCCGCGTTCGACGACGAGGGGAACGAGTACGCGCGGATGGCCCGCGAGGAGTACGACCTCGATCCCGAGACGTACAAGGCCGCGGCGCTGTCGGCGCTCGAGGACCTCGACGAGACCGACGAGCTCGCCGGCGACGGCGTGGCGACGGAGGGCGGCGTGAGCGACGGAGCGACCGGCGACGCGACAGGGTCCGACGACGCGGCGCTCGACGACGACGCGGAGGTCCCCGACGCGGCCGGCCTCTGACGCTCGGTTTCCGTCCGAGCATCGCCCGAGTCCGACTCGAGCGCCCGCTCCGATTCCGCCGATCGACGTTTCGATCCCCGGAAACGACGCGTGAGCGCGCCTGCGACCGTCTGACAAACGCTTAAGTGGTCCGCGTAACGATCGGGTGGTGATGGGCAACAAGAACAAGACGATCTCGTTCCGCGTCAACGAGGACGCCTTCGAGACCCTCCGCGACATCGCCGAGGAGCGGGACATCTCGCTTTCGGCCGTCTTCCGGGACTACGTGGATACGCTCGTTGCCCACGACGGACAGGTCCGCGTCATCCCCGAGGCGGAACTCGAGAGCATGGGCGACAGCGGCGAGTCGTTCCCCCCGAAGATCGAGGTCCCAAAGAGCTTCGTCCGCGAACACGAACGCCTGGAGCTCGAGGCCGACCACCTGCGCGAGCAGCTCGAGGAGCACAAACGCTACGTCAACTACCTCCGCGAGCAGCTCGAGGACGAGGACGAGGACGTGATCCAGCTCGAGGACCTCGACGGCGAGCCCGACGAGCCCTCCTTCCGTCTCGGCTAGGTCGCGGACCGCCTCCGGGGTCTCCCCGCGAGCCGCCCGGACCTATCCCCTCCCGAACCGTCCCCGTCGATCCCCTGATTTCGGGACGGGTCGTCCCGCCGACCACGGATCACCGCGTTATCGCGCTCACGGGAACGATCGTTTCTCTCTCGCGGCCGTTCCGTGGACGAATCCCCACAGTCTCCGACGATTTCTGCCGATCTATAACGATCGACGAAAAGGATATTACTCGGGGCTCGGACTGTACTCGCATGAAGGGGTGGATCCGACCGTGACCGAGGGCGTGTTCGACAGGGCGTACGACGATCCGGTCCGCGTCCTCGACGAGGACGGCACGGTCGTCGGCGACGTGCCCGATCTCGGGGAGGAGGAACTCGTCGGGATCTATCGGGACATGCGGCTCGCTCGGCACTTCGACGGCCGGGCGGTGAGCCTCCAGAGACAGGGGCGGATGGGGACGTACCCGCCGCTGTCCGGTCAGGAGGGGGCACAGGTCGGGTCGGCGGCCGCGCTCGCCGGGAACGACTGGATCGTTCCCTCCTACCGCGAGCACGGCGCCGCGTTCGTCCGGGGGCTTCCCCCCGAGAAGACGCTCCTCTACTGGATGGGCCACGGGGACGGTGCCCGTCCCCCGGACGACGTCAACGTCTTCCCGATCGCGGTGCCGATCGCCTCGCAGGTGCCGCACGCGGTCGGCGGCGCGTGGGCGTCGAAGCTGCGGGGAGACGACGACGTCTTCGTCTGTTACTTCGGCGACGGCGCGACGAGCGAGGGCGACTTCCACGAGGGGTGTAACTTCGCGGGCGTCTTCGACACCCCCACGGTGTTCTTCTGTAACAACAACCAGTGGGCGATCTCCGTCCCGCGCGAGCGGCAGACGAGGAGCGCCACGTTGGCAGGGAAGGCCGAGGCGTACGGCTTCGACGGCGTCCAGGTCGACGGCATGGACCCGCTCGCGACGTATAAGGTCACGAAGGCGGCCGTCGAGAAGGCGCGGGACCCGTCGGAGAGCCGGCTCCGACCGACGCTGATCGAGGCGGTCCAGTACCGCTTCGGCGCACACACCACCGCCGACGACCCGACCGTCTACCGCGACGACGACGAGGTGGAGCGGTGGCGGCGCAAGGACCCGATCCCGCGGCTCGAGCGGTATCTCCGGTCGGAGGGGGTCCTCGACGACGAGCGGGTCGACCGGATCGAAGCCGAGGTCGAGACGCGCGTCGCCGACGCCATCGAGGCGGCGGAGTCGGTTCCCAGACCGGATCCGCGGGCGCTGTTCGAGCACGCCTACGCCGAGCTCCCGCCGGAGCTCGAGGCGCAGTACGCGGAGGCCGAGACGCTCCGCGAGAAAGCCGGCGACGCGGCGTTTCTGGGTGAATAAATGAGCGACACGCAAAACCTCACGCTGGTACAGGCGGTCCGGGACGGGCTTCACACCGAGCTCCGCGAGGACGAGGACGTCGTCGTGATGGGACAGGACGTCGGCAGGAACGGCGGCGTCTTCCGGGCGACCGAGGGGCTCTACGACGAGTTCGGCGGCGACCGCGTCGTCGACACGCCGCTCGCGGAGTCCGCCATCGTCGGCTGCGCGGTCGGGATGGCCGCGATGGGGATGCGTCCGGTTCCGGAGATCCAGTTCTCCGGGTTCATGTACCCCGGCTACGACCAGATCGTCTCGCACATGGCCCGGTTCCGGGCGCGCTCGCGGGGACGGTTCTCGCTGCCGATGACCCTCCGTGCACCCTACGGCGGGGGGATCCGCGCGCCCGAACACCACTCCGAGTCCAAGGAGGCGTTCTACGCCCACGAGGCGGGGTTGAAGGTAGTGATCCCGTCGACGCCGCGGGACACGAAGGGGTTGCTCGCGGCGTCGATCCGCGATCCGGACCCGGTGATCTTCCTCGAACCGAAGCTGATCTACCGGGCGTTCCGCGAGGAGGTGCCCGAGGAACCCTATACCGTCCCGATCGGCGAGGCGGCGACCAGACGCGAGGGCGACGACGTCGCCGTGTTCACCTACGGCGCGATGACTCGACCCACCCTCGAGGCGGCCGAGACGCTCGCCGAGGAGGGGATCGAGTGCGAGGTGCTCGACCTCCGGACGATCTCGCCGCTCGACCGGGAGGCGATCGTCGACGCCTTCGAGCACACCGGCCGCGCGGCGGTCGTCCACGAGGCCCCGAGGACGGGCGGGCTCGCCGGCGAGATCACGGCGATCCTCCAGGAGGAGGCGCTCCTCTACCAGGAGGCTCCGATCGAGCGTATCACGGGATTCGACGTGCCGTACCCGCTGTACGCGCTCGAGGACTACTACCTCCCGAGCGCGACGCGCATCGAGGAGGGGATCAGGGCGGCCGCGGAGTACGAGCCATGACGATCGAGGAGTTCCGCCTCCCGGACGTCGGCGAGGGGGTCGCGGAGGGCGAACTGGTCGCGTGGCTCGTCGAGCCCGGCGACCGCGTCGAGGAGGACCAGCCCGTCGCCGAGGTGGAGACCGACAAGGCGCTCGTCGAGGTGCCCTCCAGCTACGACGGCGTCGTCGAGGAGCTGTTCGTCGAGGAGGGCGAGATCGTCCCCGTCGGCGACACCATCATCTCCTTCCGCGTCGACGCGGGGGACGGGGAGCCCGTCGACTCGGGGACGGTCGACGAAGGGGACGCCGGGGGTAATGCCGGAGAGGCCGACTCCGGGACGGCCGACCCCGACGAGGTCGATTCCGAAGGGTCCGACTCCGGGGCGACTGACTCGACGGCGAAACGCGCGTTCGCCCCGCCGTCGGTCCGCCGGCTCGCGCGCGAACTCGGCGTCGACCTCGGGGCCGTCGCCGGCAGCGGTCCTGGCGGTCGGGTGTCCGAGCGCGACGTGCGCGAGCACGCGGAGACGAGCGGATCCGGAAGCGACGCGGTCGACGCCGACGACGGGAACTCGTCCGGTCCGAGACCGGTCGACGTCGGGTCCGACGAGCGAAGATCGGCCGTGAAAAAGCGCGACTCGACCGCGGGGTCCGACGGCCGGCCGTCGGCGTCCGGTCCCGAACCCGCCGACCGCGATCGGACGCTCGCGACGCCGGCGACGCGGAAGCTCGCCCGTGAACTCGGCGTCGACGTCGACGAGGTTCCCACCGACGAGACGCGCGAGGGCGAGGCGTTCGTCGACGATGACCACGTACGGGCCTACGTGGAAGCGGGCGACGATATCAGGGCAGGTCCCGATTCCGAGCCGGATACCGACGTCGGCGTCGAGACCGATCCGACGCCCGCCGATCCGGCGACCGACGCGCCGACGTCGACCGCGGACACGGTATCGACCGACGCCGACGTCACGGACGGCTCGGAGGCGAGGAACGTCGACGACGCCGCGGGGGATGCCGACGAAACGGCCGCGGAGACGATCCCGTACCGCGGCGTCCGCCGGACGATCGGAGAGCGCATGGAGCGGTCGAAGTTCACGGCCCCACACGTCACCCACCACGACACCGCCGAGGTCGACGACCTCGTCGCCGCCCGCGAGCGGCTGAAGCCGAAGGCGGCCGAGGCGGGGGTGACCCTCACCTACCTGCCGTTCGTGATGAAGGCCGTCCTCGCGGGGCTGCGGGAGTATCCGATCCTCAACAGCGAGCTCCGCGAGGAGGAGGAGGAGATCGTCCTGAAAGGGGAGTACCACTTCGGCGTCGCGGTCGCGACCGACGCGGGACTGATGGTTCCCGTGATCGAGGACGTCGACGAGAAGGGGCTCTTCGAGCTGGCCGCCGAGGTGAGCGATCTCGCGGCACGGGCGCGTGACCGTTCGCTCACGCCGGCGGAGCTGCGCGGCGGCACGTTCACGCTCACCAACTTCGGCGCGATCGGCGGCGAGTACGCGACGCCGATCATCAACTATCCCGAGACCGCCGTCCTGGGACTGGGGGCCATCGAGAAACGCCCCGTCGTGCGGGAACGATCCGGCGAGGACAGGTTCCTCGGCGACGACGCGAGCCACGAGGTCGTCCCGGCGTCGACGCTACCGCTGTCGCTGTCCATCGACCACCGGGTCGTCGACGGGGCGGTCGCCGCCCGGTTCGCGAACGTCGTGATGGACCATCTTGAAGACCCGCTGTTACTGTTGAACGAGTGATGGTGGTCGGAGACATCTCGACTGGAACGGAGGTACTGGTGATCGGCGCGGGGCCGGGGGGCTACGTCGCCGCGATCCGCGCCGCACAGAAGGGGCTGGACACGACGCTGGTCGAGAAGGACGCCTACGGCGGGGCGTGTCTCAACCGCGGCTGCATTCCCTCGAAGGCGCTCATCGCGGCGAGCGGGCTCGCCCACGAGGCGGGCAACGCCGAGTCCATGGGGATCCACGCCGACCCCGCCGTCGATCTCTCGCGCATGATGGAATGGAAACGGGGCGTCGTCGACCGGCTCACGGGCGGCGTCGAGAAGCTGTGTAAGGCCAACGGCGTGAACCTGATAGAAGGGACCGCGCGCTTCGTCGACGACCACACGGTCCGCGTCGCCCACGGCGGCGACGGGCAGGGCTCCGAGTCGATCGAGTTCGAACACGCGATCGTCGCCACCGGGTCCCGCCCGATCGAGATCCCCGGGTTCGAGTTCGCCGAGGACCACGTCTGGAGCTCCGAGGCCGCGCTCGCGGCCGAGAGCGTTCCGGACCGCCTCGTCGTCGTCGGCGGCGGCTACATCGGGATGGAGCTGGCCACCGTCTACGCGAAACTCGGCGCCGAGGTCACGGTCGTCGAGATGCTCGACGATATTCTCGACCCCTACGAGGACGACGTGAAACGCGTCGTCCGTGACCGCGCGGAGGATCTCGGGATCGAGTTCCGCTTCGGCGAGGGCGCGTCCGGCTGGTCGGAGGCCGGCGACGGCGGCCACCTCGTTCACACGGAGACGGAGGACGGAACGGAGTCGGGCTATCCGGCCGACAGGGTCCTCGTCGCGGTCGGCCGCGAGCCCGTCACCGGCGGGCTCGACCTCGAGAACGCGGGCGTCGAGACGACCGAACGCGGGTTCATCGAGACCGACGACCGAACCCGGAGCACGGTCGAGCACGTCCACGCCGTCGGCGACGTCTCCGGCGAGCCGATGCTCGCACACGCGGCCTCGAAGGAGGGGGTCGTCGCCGCCGAGACGATCGCCGGCGAGCCGGCCGCCCTCGACCAGCAGGCGATCCCCGCCGCCGTCTTCACCGATCCCGAGATCGGGACGGTCGGGATGACGGAGGCCGACGCCGAGGACGCCGGCTTCGACGTCGCGGTCGGCGAGATGCCGTTCCGGGCCTCCGGGCGCGCCATGACCACCGGCCACACGGACGGCTTCGTTCGGATCGTCGCCGACGCGGACGAGGGGTTCGTGCTGGGCGCACAGATCGTCGGCCCGGAAGCCTCGGAGCTGATCGCGGAGGTCGGGCTCGCGATCGAACTCGGCGCGACCCTAGAGGACGTCGCCGCGACGGTCCACACCCACCCCACGCTCTCGGAGGCCGTGATGGAGGCCGCCGAGAACGCCCGTGGACAGGCGATCCACACGCTGAACCGGTAGATCGTTTCCTGCGAGGTCGTTTCCCGCGGTTAGACGTTCCCCCGACTCCGTGAGCCCCGCGTGACGAACGCGCCGCCGATGTGAAATCGAATTGATATCGCGATATGAGATTTATTATTCGTCGAATCCCGGAATGCACTGGATCCGGTACACCCCGGCACGTCCGTCGATCACGCCGCCGTTCGGCGGGAGTCGGCTCCCGTGGATCGACCGGCTTTTTCCCCGGCGGACCCTCGATTCGGGTATGGCCGACGAGTTCGACCCCGAGAAGTTCGAGGACAAGTACGTCCACTACTTCCCCGAACTCCAGCGGGCGTACAAGAACGCGTTCAACCAGATGAACGAGCGCTACGACTCCGAGCTGATCCACGGGATCGACCAGATGGTCCTCAACGAATCGGAGCCGACCTACGAGGACGGGGAGTTCTCCGTCGAACTACCCGAGAACCCTCGCGAGCGGCTTCAGGGGGTTCTCGTCGACGACGAGAAGTTCGAGGCGACCCTCGAGGAGTACGTCGACCGGATCGAGACGGAGCTGTACCGAACGCTCGGCGTCGACGCGCCCGAATGACCGGAGATCCGCCCGAACCAAAGGCATAAGCCGACCGACCGCCAACTCGAGGACATGAGCACGGATACGAGCGACGCGGACAACGACCTTCGCGAGCGGGTCACGAACTTCCTGCGGCGCAACTTCCCGCAGATCCAGATGCACGGCGGCAGCGCCGCGATCAGCCACCTCGACCGCGAGACCGGCGAGGTCCAGATCCAACTCGGCGGCGCATGTTCCGGCTGCGGCATCTCGCCGATGACGATCCAGGCGATCAAGTCCCGAATGGTCAAGGAGATCCCCGAGATCGAGACGGTCCACGCCGACACCGGAATGGGCGCGGGTGCCGACGGCGACCTCGGCGGGACCGGCGGCAGCGGCATGTCCCCCTCCTTCCCCGGTGAGACGACCGACGGCGACGACGACGAAGGGCCGCAGGCCCCCTTCTGACGCCGTCGTCCCTCGGTATCACTTCCTCTCGCGTTTTCCCGCCCGATAGCCGATAGCGACCGCGTTTTCCGGGATCGATCGTTCGACGATGAAGCCGTCCGCCACGCACTGATAAATGTCATATCGCGATATGAAAAACCGATCCCGGTCGGTTCGACGACTGAAGGGTTTTTGCCCCCCGGGCCGTCATCGCTTCCTATGCAGTACCGCGAAGTCGAGCCGACGGCGGAGTACGTCGCGCGGTTCGAGACGGGGGCCGACTGGCGCGAGGAGATCGAGGACCTCGCCCGCGAGGAGGACGTCGACGCCGGGTGGTTCTCGGCGCTCGGTGCCGTCCAGGACGCGGAGGTCTGGTTCTACGACCAGGAGGAGACGGAGTATCGATCGGTGACGTTCGACGAACCGCTGGAGGTCGCCGCCTGCGTCGGCAACGTCTCGCTCCTCGAGGACGACGTCTTCGCGCACACGCACTCGGTGGTGTCACGACCGAGCGGACAGGCGCTCGCGGGCCACCTCGACTCGGCGACCGTCTGGGCCGGCGAGTGTCACCTTCGGGCGTTCGCGGAGCCGCTCGAACGCACACACGACCCGGTCACCGACCTCGACCTATGGCTCTGACCCGGCGGCAGCGATGAGACCGGCCGACGAGCGCTACTTCGCGCGGCTCGAGGATCGGCTCGACGAGGCGTTCGAGGTCGCGGAGACCGCGAAGGCACAGGGGAAGGACCCCGAGCCGGAGATCGAGATCCCGGTCGCCCGCGACATGGCCGACCGGGTCGAGAACATCCTCGGGATCGACGGCGTCGCGGAGCGCGTCCGTGAGTTGGAAGGCGAGATGTCCCGCGAGGAGGCAGCCCTCGAACTCGTCACCGACTTCGTCGAGGGAACCGTCGGCGACTACGACTCCCGCGCCGGCAAGATCGAGGGGGCGGTCCGGACCGCCGTGGCGCTCCTCACCGAGGGCGTCGTCGCCGCGCCGATCGAGGGGATCGACCGCGTCGAACTGCTGGAGAACGACGACGGCACCGAGTTCATCAACGTCTACTACGCGGGGCCGATCCGGTCGGCCGGCGGGACCGCACAGGCGCTGTCGGTACTGGTCGCCGACTACGCACGAGCACTCTTGGGGATCGACGAGTACCACGCACGAACCGAGGAGGTCGAGCGGTACGCCGAGGAGATCGCTCTGTACGACCGCGAGACAGGGCTCCAGTACACGCCGAAGGACGAGGAGTCGAGGTTCATCGCCGAGAACATCCCCATCATGCTCGACGGGGAGGCGACCGGCGACGAGGAGGTATCTGGGTTCCGCGACCTCGAACGGGTCGACACCAACTCCGCACGCGGCGGGATGTGTCTCGTCGCCGCGGAGGGTATCGCCCTGAAGGCCCCGAAGATCCAGCGGTACACCCGCGACCTCGACGAGGTCGACTGGCCGTGGCTCCAGGACCTCATCGACGGGACGATCGGGAAGGAGGAGGACGGCGACGAGGAAGCCGCTGCCGACGACGACGGTGACGGAAGCGACGCGGACGGCGAGCCGGGTGACGGCGACGGGGAGAGGGCGATCGACGGCGAGGCGGACGAAGAGGGAGCGGCCGGCCCCGCCGGGCCGCTCCGGCCGAAACCGTCGCAGAAGTTCCTGCGGGACCTGATCGCCGGACGCCCGGTGTTCACGCATCCCTCGGAGGACGGCGGGTTCCGGCTCCGCTACGGTCGCGCACGGAACCACGGGTTCGCGACCGCGGGCGTCCATCCGGCGACGATGCACCTCGTGGACGACTTCCTCGCGACCGGGACGCAGATCAAGACCGAGCGTCCGGGGAAGGCCGCGGGCGTCGTCCCCGTCGACTCCATCGAGGGGCCGACGGTGAGGCTCGCGAACGGCGAGGTCCGGCGGATCGACGACCCCGAGGAGGCGCTCGCGGTCCGCAACGGCGTGGAGGAGATCCTCGACCTGGGCGAGTACCTCGTCAACTACGGGGAGTTCGTCGAGAACAACCACCCCCTCGCGCCGGCCTCGTACGTCTACGAGTGGTGGGTCCAGGAGTTCGAGGCCGCCGGCGCGGACGTGCAGGCGCTCGACGACGACCCCAACGTCGACCTCGAACACCCGAGCGTCGACGAGGCGATCGAGTGGGCGAAAGCGTACGGCTGTCCGCTCCACCCCGAGTACACCTACCTCTGGCACGACGTGAGCGTCGAGGCGTTCGAGGCGCTCGCGGACGCGGTCGCCGACGGCGAGATCGTCGAGGGCGTTCTGGCGATCGAGCACACCGACTCGGTCGCGCGCACGCTCGAGACGCTGCTCGTCGAGCACGCCGCCACGCCCGACGCGCTCCGGATCCCGACGTGGCGACCGCTGGCGCGTTCGCTGGGGATCGACGACGGGCTGCGGAAGGAGTGGGAGGAGCTGCCCGCGTCCGCCCGCGAGTGGGACGGCGGCGACAACGCGGTGCGAGCCGTGGACGCGGTCGCGCCGTTCGAGGTCCGCGAGCGCGCGCCGGTCCGGATCGGCAACCGGATGGGTCGCCCGGAGAAGTCGGAGAGTCGCGACCTCTCGCCGGCGGTCCACACGCTCTTCCCCATCAACGAGGCCGGCGGCCCGCAACGCGACGTGGCGAAGGCCGCGGGAACGATGGACGACCGCGGGCGGCGCGGCCATCACGAACTCGAGGTCGCAGACCGGGCCTGTCCCGACTGCGGCACCCACACCTATCGATCGGCGTGTCCCGACTGCGGCACCCACACCGAGCCCCACTACGAGTGCGGCGACTGCGGAACTGTCTGTGAGCCCGACGAGGCGGGCCGCGTCGAGTGTCCGCGCTGTGAGTGGGAGGTGACCGCGGCTACCTACCAGGAGGTCGACCTCAACGACGCCTACCGCTCGGCGATGGAAGTCGTCGGCGAGCGCGAGTCGGCCTTCGAGATCCTCAAGGGCGTCCAGGGTCTCACCTCGACGAACAAGACGCCCGAGGCCATCGAGAAGGGGATCCTCCGCGCGAAGAACGGCGTCACCTCGTTCAAGGACGGCACGGTCCGGTACGACATGACCGACCTCCCGGTCACGTCGGTCCGCCCGGAGGAACTCGACGTCACCGCGGACCACTTCCGGGAGCTGGGGTACGAGACCGACGTCGACGGCGACCCGCTCCGCCACGACGACCAGCTGGTCGAGTTGAAGGTACAGGACGTGGTGCTCTCGGACGGGGCTGCCGAACACATGCTTCGGACGGCCGACTTCGTCGACGACCTCCTCGAGCAGTTCTACGACCTGCCTCGCTTCTACGAGGTGAACGAGCGCGACGACCTCGTCGGCGAGCTCGTCTTCGGGATGGCCCCGCACACGAGCGCGGCGACCGTCGGGAGGGTGATAGGGTTCACGTCGGCCGCGGTGGGTTATGCTCACCCGTACTTTCACGCCGCGAAGCGGCGGAACTGCTTCCACCCGGAGACGAAGATCTGGTACGAGGATGAGACAGGGAGCCTGCGATACGACGAAATTGACGACTTCGTCGAAACGTATCTCGATCGGTCCGATGTCGAATTTGACGACTTCGGGACCGCCGTCGGTGAGATGGAAGCCGTTGACGGGGAGCTGCGAGTTCCGTCGTTGACCGCGGACGGCGAGCGCGTGTCTCGGCCAGTCGAGGCCGTCAGCAAACACCCGGCATCAGATCACGTGATCGATATCCGAACAGCATCGGGACGATCGATAACCGTCACGCCAGACCACAGCGTTCACGTGTACGACGTGGAGTCGGACCGGATCGTCGGAAAGGAGGCAAGAGATATCGAAACGTCCGACAGCCTGGTCGTCCCTGAGTCGGTCGACTCCGAGCCAGCCCACGGTGACGTAAGCGATCGAACGCACCGACACTTCGACCTGCTCGACGAGTTCATCGACAGCGAGGCTGTTCCGACCGATCGCCTCATGATCAAGGGACTGGACAAGGACCAGATGTACGAACTCTTCAAGGACGCGTTCGCCGAGGACTGGGATGGGCGCTTCTATCCGCTTCAGAGTACGACCGAGGTGTTCGACACGAACAAGAAGACGCTGAGTAACTACCTGTACCGGGGGAGTTTCCCCGTGTCGTACCTCAAGCGGTGTTTCTCCTCGACCGACGAACTCCTCGAGTTCGTCCCGGACGACGTGACGCTCGGGATGAAACGAGACCGCACCGAGATCGATCGGTTCGTAGAACTTAATGATCGGGTGGCGACACTTCTCGGCTACTATGCGGCGGAAGGGTTCGCCCGCAAACAGGAGACGCCGAAGGGGACGATCCACCAGACGACGATCTGCGGTACCGAGACGGAGGCGAGAGAGTTCTTCCTCGACGTCCTTCGCGAGGAGTTCGGCGTGGACCCGTACGAAGAGAATCACGCGAAAGTGACCGTCTCCGGACGGCTGTTGCGCGCGTTCTTCGACTCGGTACTCGACGCAGGCGTGTACGCACACACGAAACGTGTGCCGGCTCCGGTCTTCGACGCGTCGGAGACGATCGTCGGTGCGTATCTGAGCGGCTACTTCAGCGGTGACGGCGGTGTGGACGAGGGGTCACTCCGGATCACGGCGACGACGGTGAGCGAGGAACTCCGGGAGGATCTGCTCGGACTACTCAGACGGCTCGGTATCCACGCGACGGTCGATCGACCGAAACGGGTCCGGCTCCACGACAAGTTCCCCGAGTTCTACGACGAGAGCGACATGCGGCTGAACGCACAGACGTACGTTCTCGCCGTCTCCTCGCGGGATGCCGTCCGATTCGCCGAGACGGCGGGCTTTCACCTCTCTCGCAAGGCAGATCGGCTCGCGGAGAACGTCGCGTCGATCTCGCCGAACGCGCCGCGGATGGCGGACGGTGGCTCCGGTGAGTACCTCGTCGACGACGTCGACACGATCGAGGTCGTCGAGAGCGACACCGAGTACGTCTACTGTCTCACCGTCGAGGACACTCACTCGCTCGTCGCGAACGACCTGTCGGTCGATCAGTGTGACGGTGACGAGGATTGCGTCATGCTCCTCATGGACGGGCTGCTCAACTTCTCAAAAACCTTCTTACCCGATCAGAGAGGTGGAAAGATGGACGCGCCGCTCGTGATGTCCTCGCGGATCGACCCGTCGGAGATCGACGACGAGGCGCACAACATGGACATCGTGCGGCGGTATCCGCTGGAGTTCTACGAGGCGACCCGCGAGATGGCCGATCCCGAGGCGGTCGAAGAGCGGATCCAGCTCGGCGAGGACACGCTCGGCACCGACGACGAGTACCGCGGGTTCGACCACACCCACGACACGACGGACATCGCGATGGGGCCGGACCTCTCGGCGTACAAGACGCTCGGCGACATGATGGAGAAGATGGACGCCCAGTTGGAGCTCGCCCGGAAGCTCCGCGCGGTCGACGAGACGGACGTCGCGGAGCGCGTCATCGAGTACCACTTCCTGCCCGACATCATCGGGAACCTCCGGGCCTTCTCGCGCCAGGAGACGCGGTGTCTCGACTGCGGCGAGAAGTACCGGCGGATGCCCCTCTCCGGCGACTGTCGGGAGTGCGGCGGTCGGGTGAACCTCACCGTCCACGAGGGCTCCGTGAGCAAGTACGTCGACACCGCCATCGAGGTCGCGGAGCGGTTCGGCTGCCGTCCCTACACCAAACAGCGGCTGTACGTGCTCGAGGACGCGCTGGAGTCGATATTCGAGGACGACACCAACAAACAGTCGGGCATCGCGGACTTCATGTGAGGTCGCCGCGGCGACTTCGTGGGCGTTCGTCGATCTCCGGAACCCGCCACTACTCGCCGTCGTCCGGGTCGGTCGGCACGCCGCCGAGGTTCCCCTCCTCGTCGAACAGCTTCGCGCGGAGGAACCGGGCACGGTAGCGGTTCGCGCCCTCCTTCGTGTCCGCCTCGCGGATCTCGTCGATCCGGCCGTCGGCGACCGCGTCGACGACCGCCTCGAGCTGTTCCTTCTCGCTCGGCGTCAGCTCGAACTCGTACGTTCGAGGTTGCTCGCTCTCCAGACGGGTCCACTTGCGCGCGGCGCTGACGACGACGGAACAGGGCTCCCGGCAGGGGAAGACGCCGTCGCCGCCGTCGACGTCGAGGTCGGTCTCCTCGTCGTACTCCCACTCCCGGCGTTTCAGACACTGCGAGTCGTCACAGCACGCCTCCGCCACCCAGTTCACGTGCTCGTGGCCCTCGCCGCGGTCCCACGTCTCGATCACGCCGTATATCCCCGACTGTCGCTCCATCGTCTCGCGCCAGTGGTTCACGTCGAGGTCCCCCTCGCGCTCGCGGTGCCAGTTCGCGACCGTCGCCGGGTAGACCGTCTCGACGAGCTCGTAGGCGTCCCGCGGCCCCAACTCGGGAAACGCCCAACCGCGCCGCAGGGACGGCGCGGTCTTCAGCGGCCGGTACCGCCCCTTTCCGTCGAGTTTGACGATCTCGCGCGCGTCGAGCGGGTCGTCGTGCGTCTCGAGGTCGTCGACCGGGACGCCCGCGTCGTCGACGTGGCGCACCTCGTACCGGCGCTCGCCGCGGTCGGTGACGGTCGCGGTGATCCGCAACTGGCCCCAGGCGCGCTCGATGCCCTCGGAGAGCGCGGCGTACCGGGTCGCCACCGTCGCGCCGTCGGCGTCCTCGATCCACCGGAGGAACGCCCGCCGGGGGCCGAACTCCCCGACGACGCGCTCGAAGGCGTACCAGTCGGTGACCCGGGGGGCACGCTCCGCGAGCGCCGCGTGGAGGTCACGCTCGCTCAGGCCCGTCCGGAGGTCGTCGCCGGCGGGTTCGAGGACGTAGGCGCCCTCGGCGTCGGGGTCACGCCCGACCGCGAACCCCTCGAACCGGATCCGCTCGTCGGGAGCGAGGTCGCCGATCGCGTCGAGAACCGCGTCGAACGCGTCGCTCGGGAGGTCGGTCTCGGGGACTGCGGGCTCGTCGGTCGTGGTCGTCCCCCCGTCAGGCGTCGCGGTGGCGGGGTCGGGAGTCGGGTCCGCCACGGTCAGTCCCCCGCGGCGACACGGGTCGTTTCACGCACGGTCGCGAGCGCGTCGCCGAGGTCCGCGCCGGCGTCCGCCGCGCGCTCCAGGATCACGTCGGCCATGAGCGGCTCGGTGCCGACCGCGCCCGCGTACCAGATCCGGGTGCCCGCGACCGTCTCCGGCACGTCGTACCCCTCGGTGTGGTCCTCACAGAGCCCGACGTCCTCGGGGATGTCCTCCTGGGTGTGGTAGCCGTCGGCGATGAAGAGCGGGACGAGGACGACGTCGTCGCTCTCGAAGTGCTCGGGGAGGTCGTCGACCTCCGGGTCCTCGTCCATGTAGAGCGCCTTCACCTCCTCGAAGCGACCGCGCTCGCGGATCCGGTCGGCGTGGTACTCGATCGCCTTCGCGCTGTTCTCGTTGCGCTCGGTACCGTGGCCGACGACCGCCAGTCCGAATCCCTCGCCCACGTCGGGGTCGCCGGTGACCGACTCCGCGCGCCGGACGATCACGTCCGTCATCGCATGGTGGGTTCCCACCGGGCCGCAGTAGTGGACCTCCCGGTCGACGTCCCGGGCGACGAGCGTCGCCTGGTCCGCGGAGAGGCCGTCGGAGTCCCACTCCGAGACGTCCCAGCCGTCGAGCCGGAGCTCGCGGGGGATCACCTGTTCGGTGAAGTAGCCCTCCGAGATGAAGAGCGGGACGACGTATATCTCGTCGCCCTCGACGGTGCGGAGCACCTCGCGGAAGTGCGGTTCCTCCTTCCAGAAGCCGGTCTTCACCTCGTCGAACGCGCCGGACGCGCGGATCGTGTCGGCGTGTGCGTACGTCGGCGCGCTCGATTCCGGATTGAGGTGGGAGCCGTGCGCGACGATGACGAGCGACTGCATACCCGATCTGGGGGCGCGCCGTTCTTAGGGACTTCGGAGGCTGCGGCCGCGCGGGAACGCGTCGAGGCGTCGACGAGGCCAGGCGAGCGATCGAATCCCGCGAAGCCGCGAATGCAACCGCAACCGTCAACGCAACTCCGACCGCCGAGCATCACGACCGCCGAATCAACCGAAACCGCCATGCCGGCCGCACACACAGGAGCGGGCATGTCGCTGGCAGCCGACACCCGCGAGGCGGTCCGGGAGCGGCCCTTCCTCCTCGACGCGCTCCGTGCCGGGGTCCTGAACTACAGCGCGGCCGCCGCGTGGCTCGCCGTCGAGGGCGACCTCGACGGCGACGCGGACGCGATCGCGACCGCGCTCCGCCGGTTCCGCGGGGACCTCCCCGCCTACGCGACCGACGACCGGGCCGCGAGCGTCACGATGCGGAGCGGCGTGGGGGTGGTGAGCGATGACGAGTCGACGACGGGCAGCGATCCCGACGACGACCCGCTCCTTCGGGTCGCCGGCGCGGCGGTCGTTCCGAGTGGTTCACACACGGCGCTGCTCGCGACCGGCGAGGTCGACGCCGCGGCGCTTTCGGCCGCGCTCTCCCGACTCGACGCGGCGGACGTCGCGGTCGCGGCCGCGGGCGTCGCCGGCGACTCGCTCGCCGTCGTCGTGGACCGGCGCGACGGCGCGACGGCGCTTCGGGTCGTCGAGGGCGCGCTGGAGGCGGTTCCGAGCGCCGACGGCGAATGAGCCGTGGCTGTCGAGAACACCTCCAAAGCCCCGGTCTCGAGAGCTCGATTCGCTCGCGACTGCCCCTTCCAGTCCCGTCCCGAATCCCACGGCCTCGAACCGCCCCGCACCTCACGCCTCCCCAGCCTCGGTCTCGGCGACCCGCCGGGACCGCTGGCAGGTCGCCTCGCCCTCCACCGGAAATCGGAGATTTCCGAGCAGCCGCTCACTCCGTTCGCGGCGACCTCGTGCGGGCTCCTCGCGGCCTGCCGGCCGCTCGGAGGCACGCGCCACCACGAGGGAACCCGATTCCGCAACCGGGTCCTTTTCGTTCCGTGGCGTAGATTCGCTCGTCATGTCCCGAGTCACGGTCGACGACGTCGAGGCCGCGGCGGCGCGGTTCGCCGACGCCGACATCGTCCAACGAACCCCGGTCCAGCGGAGCCGGTCGCTCTCCGAGCGGTGCGGCGCGGAGGTGCGGCTGAAGATGGAACACCTCCAGCGTACCGGCTCGTTCAAGCCCCGCGGCGCGTACAACGCGATCTCGCGGCTCGTCGAGTCGGAGCCGTCGGTCGACCGGGTCGTCGCCGCGAGCGCGGGAAACCACGCCCAGGGGGTCGCCCTCGCGGCGACCGCGGCGGGCCTCGACTCCACGATCGTGATGCCGGAGTCGGCCCCGGGCGCGAAGATCGAGGCCACCCGGTCGTACGGCGCGGACGTGGTCCTCGAGGGAGCCGTCTTCGCCGAGGCGATGGACCACGCGCGGACGCTCGTGGACGACCCGGCGACACGGTTCGTCCACGCCTTCGACGATCCCGACGTCGTCGCCGGGCAGGGCACGATCGGGCTGGAGGTGCTCGAACAGGCCCCCGACGTCGACACCGTGCTCGTCCCCGTCGGTGGCGGCGGGCTCGCGGGCGGGGTCGCGACCGCGGTGAAGGCCCGCGCGCCCGACGTACGGGTGATCGGCGTCCAGACCGAGGGCGCCTCGACGCTCTCGGAGAGCCTCGCGGCCGGCGAGTTGGTCACGCGCGAGGAGCCGGACACGATCGCGGACGGGATCGCCACCGGCGGGATGAGCGACCTCACCTTCGGCCTCCTCGAGGAACACCTCGACGGCGTGGTCGTGGTCAGCGACGACGACGTGGCCGCCGCGATCCTCCTCCTCTTGGAGCGCGCCAAACAGATGGTCGAGGGCGCGGGCGCGACCGCCGCGGCCGCCCTCCTCGACGACCGGATCGTCGACGAGCTCGAGCTGGCCGGCGAGACGGTCGTGCCGCTGCTCTGTGGCGGGAACATCGACATCACGTCGCTTCAGGAGGTGTTGACCCACGCGCTGGTCGAGCGCCATCAGCTCGTCGAGCTCACCGTCCGCATCGACGACACGCCGGGCAAGATGGGCGAGATCGCGACGCTGATCGGCGGGGAACGCGCGAACATCCGCACCGTCCGCCACGAGCGGAGTCGCCCGGACCTCCCGGTCGGCGACGCCGACCTCGTCTTCGAGGTGGAGACGAACGGCCCCGCCCACATGGAGCGCGTCGTCGAGGCGGTCCGCGAGGCGGGGTACGCGGTGGCCTCGCGGACCGACGTCGGGTCCGATCGGTGAGCCCGTGAGTCCGTATCCGGACCCGCCTACTCGGGCGCGAGCCACCGGAGCACGTCGGAACCGCGATCGAGCAGCGTCCCGAGATGGTCGGCGTCGACGGTCGTCAGCGTTCCCCCGCGGTCGTCCACGAACTCCCGGACGGGTCCCGCCGGGGCGTTGTCGTCGCGGGTGCCGTGCCACGCACGAATCGGGAGGTCGGGACGGCCCGGATCGACCGGCTCGGTCGCGAACGACCGGCTCTCGCGTTCGACCGCGGTCGCGCCGCCGATGGCGCCGCGCGCTCCGCCACCGTCCGCCCCGCCGAGCGCCTCGTGGAAGTCCGCGGCCACCGCCCGCGTGACCGCCGGCGACACCGACCGGTCGGTGTACTGGCTCACGACCGCGTCCGGCCCCGAAACCGACGCGAACGCGCGGAAGAGGGGGAAGAGGAGACGGAGCGCGTAGGGGACCCGCGCGAGCCGGGCGAGCCCGTCGGCGGCGGGCGGGACGACGGCGCTCAGGAGCGCCAGCCGGGTCGCCCGGTCGCTCTCGGCGGCCGCCATCGCGAACGGGCCGCCGCCCGAGAACCCGCACAGCCCGGCCCGGTCGATCGACTCCGCGCGGAGCAGGGTCGTCAGGTCCTCGCGCCAATCGCGCCGGCTCCAGCCGTCCGGCGGCGGCGACGAGCGCCCGTATCCCGGCCGGTCCGGGGTGATGAGCCGGACGCCCTCCTCGGCGGCATCGTCGGCGAACAGCGCCGCGAACAGCCGGGATCCGGGGGTTCCGTGGTGGAGGACGACCGGGAAGCCGTCGGGCGGACCGCAGTCGGTGTACGCGAGGGTTCGCCCGTCGGCGAGGTCGACCGCGTCGGCGCGGAGGGCCACGCCCCCGTCGACGCCGGGGCGGGGGGTCGTGTGCTGGTCCATCGGTGTCCTCGGGTTTCGATCCCGGAGGCATAACGCGTCGGATGGGTCAGGCTCCGATTGTAGCCTTCGGGACGACGATCCGACGATTTCAAAGCCTCCCCGCGGGTATCGGCGCGTAATGAGTCTCGTCGTTACCGACACCCTGTCGGACGAGCGCGTCGAGTTCACGGCCGACGGCGACGTCACGCTGTACGTCTGTGGGCTGACGGTGTCGGACGACCCCCACCTCGGACACGCCCGGCTGTGGTTCCACGCCGACGTGCTCCACCGGTGGCTGGTGCACCTCGGGTACGACGTACGCCACGTCGAGAACGTCACCGACGTCAACGAGAAGATCACGGCCCGCGTCGGCGAACGCGACGGATGGGACGAGGAGCGCGACGTGGCCGAGACGTTCACGGCGAGCACCTTCGAGTCGATGCGCGGGCTGAACCTGCTCCGCGCGGAGGTGTATCCCCGCGTCACCGAGCACGTCCCGGAGATCGTCGACCTCGTCGAGACGCTGGTCGAGAAGGGCTACGCCTACGAGTCGAACGGCTCCGTCTACTTCGACGTCACGACCTTCGACGACTACGGCGCGCTCTCGAACCAGGACCCCTCGGAGCTGGAGGCGCAGGGCGAGCCGGACGAGCGGAGCGAGAAGCGCAACCCCGCGGACTTCGCGCTCTGGAAGGCGGACGGCGTGAGCGAGGCGGCCGCCCGCGAGCACGCCAAACACGACCACGGCGACGCGGTTCCCGAGGGCGAGACGTGGAAGTCGCCGTGGGGCGAGGGGCGGCCCGGCTGGCACGTGGAGTGTTCGGCGATGTCGACGACGCATCTCGGCGACACGCTCGACGTTCACATGGGCGGGCGAGACCTCGTCTTCCCGCATCACGAGAACGAGATCGCACAGTCGACGGCCGCGACCGGCGAGGAGTTCGCCCGTCACTGGCTCCACGTCGGCCTGCTGGCGATGGAGGGCGAGAAGATGTCCTCCTCGATCGGCAACTTCTGGACCGTCCCCGACGCCCTCGACGAGCTCGGCGTCAACGTCGTCCGGACGTTCTACGCCGGGGCGGCCTACCGCTCCGAGCAGGCGCTCACCGAGGAGACGATCGCGGAGGCCGAGGAACGCTGGGACCGGCTCGCGCGCGCTCACGAACGCGCGGTCGACGCGCTCGACTCGGTCGACGCCCGCACGAAGACGGTCGACGAGGACCTGCGCCAGGCGGTCGCGTCGACCCGTGAGGAGTTCGAGACGGCGATGAACGACGACCTCAACCTTCGGGAGGCGACCGCGGCCCTCCTGGAGCTCACCGAGGCCGTGAACCGCCACGTCGACGCGGAGCCGCCGTACGACTACCGCGGACTCCGGGAGGCCGTCGAGGCGTTCGAGGAACTCGGCGGCGACGTGTTGGGCCTCCAGTTCGAGTCGACGACCGACGGCGACGTCGATCTCGCCGGCGACGTGGTGGAACTCGTCCTGGACGTCCGCGAGGCCGAACGCGAGGCCGGCAACTACGAGCGCGCGGACGAACTGCGGGACGCGCTCGGCGAGGTCGGCGTCGATATCGAGGATGGGCCGGACGGGACGAGTTACCGGTTCGAGTAGGCGGGGGACGAAACGGGAGGCCGTCGGGACGCGCTACTCCAGCACGTGCTGGGTGTCGTACGACCCGAGCACCCGCACCCAGCCGTTGTCGGCGATGGCCTCGACGTCCTCGACCGCCTTCGCCATGTGGTCCTCGTAGAGGCCGGCCTCGACGTCGAAGTGGAAGAGGTAGTCGCCGAGGCGCTCGCCGCTCGGGCGCGACTCGATCCGCGAGAGGTTGAGGTTGCGGTCGGCGAACGCCTCCAGGAGTTCCAGGAGGAGTCCGGGGTAGTTGGCGTTCGGATAGACGATGAGGGTCGTCTTCCCGCCGGCGTCCGTGCGGGCGCTCGTGGGACCGACGACGAGGAACCGGGTCGCGTTCGAGGTCCGGTCCTGGATGTCCGCGGCGAGTATCTCGAGGTCGTCGCCGGCGTTGTCCGGGTGGCCGATCCCGGCGATACGGGCGTCCTCCCGGGCGCGCTCGACCCCGCGGGCGGTCGAGGCGACCGCCTCCAATCCGGCCGACGGATGGTTCGCCTCGAGCCAGTTGCGACACTGCGCGAGCGCCTGCGAGTGGCTGGCGACCAGTTCGAACTCCGACGACTGCGCGAGCAGCGCGTGCCGGATCGGGGTGACGACCTCGCGAGTGACCGCGACCTCGTGGTCAGCGAGCGCGTCGAGGCTCTCGGAGACCGAGCCCTCGATGCTGTTCTCGATGGGGACGACCCCGCGTTCGAACTCGCCGCTCGCGACGGCGTCGACGATGGCGGTGACCGACTCGCGGAACGACACCTCGGCGGCGACGGCCCGCGCCGCACGGTGTGAGTACGTGCCGGCGGGACCGAGCGTGACGGCGTTCATCGCGTCGGAGTAGACGCCCGGGCGCGAAAAGCGTGGTGGGACGACGATCGGCGTGGGGCGGCAACGACCCCTCGATCGGTCCCTACAGCAGGCCGGGGTCCTCGTCGCGCCGCTGGAGCCACACGAACTCGCCGGAGTCGAACGCGAACGCCACCGCCCCGTCGACGAGCCAGCCGTCGACGGCCTTTCCCCCGGAGAGCTCCAGCTCCCGCGTCCAGACCCGGCCGTCGGCGTCGACCGCGATCGCCTCGCCGCCCCGTCCGACGTAGTACGCCCGGCCCCCGTCGACGACGAGGGACCGGTATCGGTCCCGGCCGGGAGCGCCCCCGGCGCGCCACAGCGGATCGCCGGACTGCCGGTCGAGAACCCGAGTCTCGCCCCGAGCCGTGACGGCGACGCGGTCCTCGATCACTCGCGGCGGAACACCTCCACTCCCGACCTCGGTCCGCCACGCCTCCCCGCCATCGGGGCGGTCGAGCGCGACGACCGCGTCGCCGTCGCGGCACAGGACCAGGTCGCCGTCGACCGTCAGAGTCGGCTCGTTCCCGACCTCGTACCGCCACCGACGGGACCCGTCGGGCGCGAGCGCGACGACCGCGTCACCGGCGACGGCGACGACGCCGTCGGGACCGTCCGAACCGCCGCCCCACAGGCCGTCGACGGGGGGCGACGAGTCGACGGACGCCGACGGCTCGACCGTCCACGCCACGCCCCCCTCGCGAACCGCGACCACCTCGGCGTCGACCGCGACGTACGCGCCGTGAGCGTCGGCCGCGATCGGGCGCTCCTCGTCCGAGTCGTCGGTTCCCGGCTCGCCGTCGTCCGGCTCGTTCCCGCTCGATCCGTCGCCGTCGACCGGCTCCGCGGTCAGATCGGCGAGCGACGCCCGCCAGTCGGGCGTGTCGGGCCGCCGGGACGGACCGCCGTCCATGCCGTCCGTGTCCTCCATTCTGCCCGTGTCGTCCGGGTCGTCGGTGCCGTCCGCGCCCCCCATCCCCGCCGACTCGTCGGGCGGGGTGACCGCGACGACGCCGCCGAGTTCGCGGAGGTACACCCGTTCCGCCGCCGGGTCGACCGCCATTCCGACGCTTCGGTCCCCGTGTCGGAACGACCATCGCACCGCCGCGTCGCGGTCGATCACGTCGACGGCGGTCCGCTCGCCCTCGAACGGCGAGTCCCCCGACTCGGCGAACACGATCCGGTCCCCGGCCGTCGCGTGGGCGCTCCACCCGGCCATGAAGACGCTCGTCCCGCCCGCGAAGGCGGTCCGTCGAACGTCGCCGCCGCCGTAGGCGTACCCGCAGCCGGCGAGCGCCGCGGTCGACCCCGTCGCGAGCGCGGCGAGCAGCCGTCGGCGGTTCATTCGAGCGCCCCGGCCATCCCGCGGAGCCGGTCGATCCGGTCGGCCGTCGGCGGGTGCGTGGCCGGGAAGACGTCGGTCGACACCAGCTCCGCGTCGGTGAACGCCCGCCCCTCGAGCGGCGCGACGTACAGCGCCTCCGCGCCGCCGTCGAGCGACCGGAGGTCGCGATCGGGAACCGACTCCATCCCCTCGTCGAGCGTCCGGAGCGCGCTCGCGAGCGCGGTCGGGTCGCCCGTGATCGCCGCCGCGCCACGGTCGGCGGCGTACTCGCGGTACCGCGAGAGCACGCGGTGGACGAGCACGCTCGCCGCCCAGAACGTCGCCGAGACCGCCAGCGTGACGAGCGCGGTGACGATCAACACGAGCAGCGCCTTCGCCGCGCCGTCGCCGCGGTTCCGCGAGCTTCCGCCGTGGCCCAACGCGCGGACCATCCCGTAGAGCACGTACGCGGTCGCGATCGCGAGGTAGTAGGTGACCGTCGGCAACAGCCACGCCACGGTCATCACGGTGGCATCGTCGTTGGCGACGTGTGAGACCTCGTGGGCGAGGGTCGCCTCGAGCTCCCGACCGTCGAGCGTCTCGAGCAGGCCGGTGGTGACGACGACCGCCGCGCCGCGGGGCCCCTGCACCGCCATCGCGTTCGGCGCGTCGTTGTGCGCGACCGCGACGGCCGGCGGGTCGACGTCCGCGGCCTGTGCCAGCCGGGTGACGCGCGCGTGGAGCTCCGGGTACTCGTCGGCGTCGACGCGGCGGGCCCCGACGCTGCCGAGCACGACGTCGGGACCCTTCCACGCCTGGAGCGCCAGCCCGCCGGCGACGACGACGACCGCGAACAGCGGGTCGACGTACACCCGGCCGTGGTAGGGGCCGCTTCCCTGCGACTCCAGGAGCGGGATCAGGACCGCGTTCGTCACGAACACGAACGTGTAGATGAACGCGAACGGGAGGACGACGACCAGCGCGGTCGCGACCAGCACGCGACGCCGGAGGCTGGGGTCCTCGGGGAGGGTGGAGGGCATCGTTCGCGCGTTGTGAGCGGGACGATAAAAATCCCGCGCGCGACGGCGAGCGGTCCGGATCGTGAACGGGTTCGTGAGCCCTACGCGACCGGGGTCCGCTCGACGACGGTCCCGTTCACGGTCGGGTACTGCTCGACGATCTCGCCCTCCGTGAGGTCGCCGTCCTCGATCATCTCCTCGAGGAGCCACCAGGCGACCTCGACGTGGTTCGTCTTGACGGTGTAGAACTCCTCGGGGACGCCGAGCGCCTCGAACCGCTCGGGGTCGGCGAACGCCTTCCCGTAGACGAGCGTGCCGTCGTCCGTGACCTCGTCGAACTCGCGGCGGACGTTCCGGGCCATCCGCTTGAGGCGGTTGCGGTGCTGGGCGGCGTCCTTGAACACCGACGTACAGAAGTACACCTTCTCGTGGGAGGCCATCTCCTCGACGATCGAGGCGTCCTTCGATCCCTCGACGGCGGACATGTGTCCCTCCTGGAGCTCGAAGCCCTCCTCCTGCATCCGCCGGTAGTTGCCGTCGCTCATCTCGAACTCGTTGACGTTACAGAACTCCGCCGCGCCCTCGTCGAGGAACTCCAGGAACTCCGGCTCCGCGCGGATGCCGGGTATCTCGAACGCCGGCGTGAGTCCCTCCTCGCGGGCGATGTACAGGATCTCCTCCCACTCGGTACCGTGCATGTCGCCCCACAGCTCCAGGGGCGGATGGAAACGGATCTCGTCGAGGCCGGCCTCGCTCAGCCGGCGCATGTTCTCGCGGCCGCCGGGGATCCCCGTGTAGAGGTGAGTGTGATGGTCCTCGCCGAACTCGTCTTTGAGCAGTTCGAGGTACCGCGTCGTCTTCGCCATCGCCTCCTGTGGCTCCCCGCCCGTGATCGAGGTGCCGAGCGCGCTCATGCGTTTGGCCTCCTCGATCACGTCCTCGTCGGACTCCACCTTCCGCTCGTTGGCGTACACGTCGGTGACGTTCTTCCGGTTCTCCCCGAGGGGGCAGTAGAAACAGTCCCGCTGGTCGCAGTAGCCGTAGACGAAGAGCACCATCTTCCCGCCCTTGGCGCACTGTTCACAGCCCTTGGAGATCATCTACGGTCCCGTACCGGCCGCGGCCTCAAAAAGCGACCGGACTCCGCACGCCCGGGAGAGCCGTTCTCACGGAGGGTCGGGGTCGCGAGGGGCGACGCGGTCGCAGACACAAAGTATGTACCCCCGCCCCGGCGAACGGGAGGCATGGATCGACCGTCGAACGACGAGGAGACGCGAGGCGACGCCCGGCGGAACACGAACGCTCCGGTCACCCGGCGGCGAGCGCTCGCCGCCGGAGGGGCGCTCGGGATCGCCGGAATCGCGGGCTGTACCGCGCTCGACGTCGCGACCGGTGATCCGGCCGAGTTCGAGGCCGGCACCGCGACGGTGGCGGACGCGGCCCTCGACGAGACCGGGTACGAGCTCAACGAGGTCTCCGACCGCGCGGTCTCCCGGGAGGTCGAGGTGGCCGGGACGACCCGGGAGGTCCGGGTGGTCAACCGCGTCGCGGAGTACGACAAGGCCGTCGAGGTGCTCGGCGAGCGCTACCAGGCGGCGGTGTTCGCGGTGCTCACGACGCCGCGGATCGAGGTGCTCGGGCGGGCGGTCAACCCCGTCGGCGACCTCGACGACGAGGAGCGTGCCGAGCTGATCGTGGACCGCTACGAGAACGTCGACTCCCTCGAACGGGGCTCGGAGTACACCACGACCGTCCTCGACGCGGACGCCGACGTGGTCGTGTACACCGCCGACGGCGAGATAGCGGGAACGGGCGCGAGCACCGAGCTCGAGTTCCACGTCGGCGGGGCGGTCGAGGCCGGCGAGGACTACGTCGTCCCGATGGCCGCCTTCCCGGCGTCGTTCGGGGACGGCGAGAACGTCCGCCGAATGCTGAACGGCATCGAACACGATCCGGCGTAGCGGCCCGCGGTCCGCCGTCTCCGGAGCGTGAACCGTCGCGGTCCGTCGCGACCCGTCCCGATCCGCCCCGGCCGATCAGGAAACCTCGCCGTCCATCGACCCGCGATGCCAGCGGCCCGTCTCGGTGTCGCACTCGACGCAGTGCGCGACGACGACCTCCTCCCCTTCGGCGTCCTCGATCCGGTCCAGCTCGCCCTCGGTCTCGGCGTCGCAGTCGGGACAGTATCGGAGTTTCGGCTGGGTTCCGTACTCCAGCGGCGCGCCGATCGCGAACGCCCGGACCCGTTCGTCGCCGTAGTTCCAGCCCCGCTGGAACTCCTCACGGCCGAACCGGACGATCTCGTCCGCGCCGACCTCGACGGGACCCGCCCCGGTTTCGAACGTCGCCGTTCCCGAGAGGACGCAGAAGACCTCCTCCTGGACCTCGTGGCTGTGGTACGCGAACGCGAAGCTGTCGCCGGATTCGAGCTCGTAGTAGTTGATCGCCACGTCGGTGAGCCCGAGCGGTTCGGTGAGCTTGCGCATCACCGCGGCGGGCTGTACGTCGTTTTCCACGTCGTCGATGCGAACCCGATCCATGACGGTCCTTGGAAGCGACCCACCAAAACCGTGTGGAGCGTGCGCCGGATCCACGAGACACGAAGGAGAAGTCGACGAGGTCGGTCGTCGGCGGCCGACGACCCGATAAGGGGGGAACGTGTGCCTCCGTCCGCGATCGGATGGACGACTGCGTCCGGGTTAAACGCCTCGCGGTCGTGTGGTCACGGTGCATACGCGTACCGTCGGGTCATCACCCGGAGGACGCTCGAGCCCGGAGCATGGGGATGCCCGAATCCGGACATCGGGAACCCCCGGAGAGCGATCGTGAGATCGTTCCTCCGGGAGTCGAGCCCGCTCGACCGCGCGGCTCATTCGTGACGGTGGTGGTCGTGGCCGCCGCGCGAGAACCGTCCCGAGAACGCCCGGTCGACGACCTCGGAGAGCGCCGGGTGGACGTGGACCGCGTCGCGAATGTCCGTAACGGTCCCCGAACCCGCGGTCATCGCGACCACGACCTCCTCGATCAGGTTCGAGGCCTCGGGGCCCATAACGTGACAGCCGAGTATCTCGCCGTCCGGATCGATGAGCACCTTCACGAACCCGTCGGCGTGCATCGCGCTCCCCCGAGCCGTCTCGTCGTAGGCGTACGTGTTGGTGGCGTAGTCGGCGTCGGCCTCCCGGAGGTCCCGTTCGCGCGCGCCGACGCCGGCGACCTCGGGCGAGGCGAACACCGCGAACGGCATCGCCGAGTAATCGACCGGCTCCGACTCGTCGCCGAGCAGGTTGCGGATCACGGCCTTCGCCTCGTGGTTCGCGCTGTGTTTGAGCAGGTACTCGCCGACGACGTCGCCGAGCGCCCACACTCCATCCGCGTCCGTCCGGAGGTACTCGTCGGTCTCGACGAATCCCCTCCCATCGGTCTCGACCCCGGTCGCGTCGAGGTTCAGCGCGTCCGTGTTCGGGCGGCGGCCCGCGGCGACGAGCAACGCGTCGCCCGTGACGGTGACGTTCTCGGCCTCCCCGGGCGGTCCGACCCGCTCGCCGCCCGAACGGACCGAGTCGGCCTCGGGGTACGGCCGGGCCTCGACCGTCACCTCGCCGGCGTCCTCGTCGACCGCGACGGCCTCGTAGCCCGCGTACACGTCGAACCGGTCGGCGTAGCGGTCGGTGAAGGCCTCGCCCACCTCCCCGTCCGCCTCCGGGAGCAGGCGTTCGCGCCGGCCGACGATCGTCACGTCGCTGCCGAACGTCCCGAAGAAGTGGCCGAGCTCGGCCGCGATGTATCCGCCGCCGACGATGGCGAGGTGCTCCGGCGGCGACTCCAGCCGGAGCGCCTCCGTACTCGTGAGGTACTCCACCTCCTCGATCCCGTCGATCGGCGGGATCGAGGGTCGCGTCCCGGTGGCGATCAGGACGGTGTCGGCCCGCAGCGTCGCGCCCTCGTCGTCGCCGGAAACGACCTCGACGGTGCGGTCGTCGACGAACCGTCCGGTTCCCGAGAACAGCTCGTGGGCGTCCGAGGACGTGAGCCCCCGCCGGATCGACTCGGAGCTCTCGGCGACGTCCTCGGTGACCGTCCGGACGATCTCCGCGAAGTCGACGTCGGTCACCTCGGCCTCGATCTCGAACGCGCCCGCACCCTCGATCGTCTCGAGCACCTCGGCGTGATAGAGGAGCTTCTTCGAGGGGATGCACCCGCGGTTGAGACACGTCCCGCCGAGCCGGCCCTCCTCGACGACCGCGACCGAGTTCCCCCGGCTCGCCATCGCGTTCGCCACGTCCAGCCCCGACCCCGATCCGATCACGAGAAAGTCGAACTCCTGCATGCCTCCGACGAGGGCGGCCACCCTCATCAAGGGCCGTCCGTGGTGGTGCCCGCGACACACGACCGCGAGAGCTCGAATCCCGACTCCGTCGGCCCGAGCCGAAAGCATATGCCGGCCCCTCGCATACCATCGCTGAATGCTGCTCGTCCTCTGTGTCGACCTCGACGACGACCTCGGCCGCAAGACCGGGATCCCGACCCCCGTGATCGGCGACGACGACGTCACCGAGGCCGCGGTCGCGCTCGCGACGGCCGACCCGGAGGACTCGGACGTGAACGTGCTGTTCCAGGGCGTGACCGTCCACGACGAGCTGGCCGCCGAGGGCGAGGCCGTCGAGGTCGCGGCCGTCACGGGCGTCGACGGTCCGGACGTCAAGGCCAACCGCGCGGTCGGCGCGGAGGTCGACCGCGTGCTCGCGGAGCTGTCGACCGGCGAGGACGTCTCGGCGATCGTGATCACCGACGGAGCCCAGGACGAGTCGGTGCTCCCCGTGATCCGCTCGCGGATGCGGATCGACGGGGTCCGCCGCGTCGTCGTCCGGCAGGCACAGGACCTCGAGTCGCTGTACTACACGATGAAACAGGTGCTCGCGGACCCCGAGACCCGCGGGACCATCCTCGTGCCGCTCGGAATCCTCCTCCTCATCTACCCGCTCGTCGTGGTCGCGAACCTCTTCGACGTGGAGGGGGCGGCCGTGCTCGGACTCATCTCCGGCGGCGTCGGCCTCTACTCGCTGTTCCGCGGGCTTGGGTTGGAGGACACCGTCGACGGCGCGGCCGACGCGGTCCGAAACGTGCTCTACGCCGGACGGGTGACGCTCATCACGTACGTCGTCGCGCTCGCGTTGGTCCTCGTCGGCGGCGTTCAGGGAACCGAGACGGTCGAGGCGGTCCGCGGCGTCGTCGACGGGAGCCTCCCGGTGACCGCGACCGTCACCGCGTTCGTTCACGGGTTCGTCCAGTGGCTCGCCGTGGCGGGCGTGACCTCCAGTCTCGGACAGATCACCGACGAGTACCTCGCCGGCCGCTTCCGGTGGCGGTACCTCAACGCGCCGTTCTACGTCGTCGCCATCGCGGTCGTGCTGTACGCGGTGTCCGGGTTCCTCCTCCCGCCCGCGCCGGGCGTCACCTCGCTGGAGCTCGCGGACCTGGCGATGGCGCTGGCGGTCGGGACGCTGCTCGGCGTGTTGAGCACGCTCACGTTCGCGATCGCCGAGTCGCAGCTCCCGACCGGGGAGCCGGCCTGAAGGCCGAGATCGGGGCGGGAGGCTTCGTTGAACGTCTGTTAATCAGGCGTATGATCGCCTGAACCGATCGGTCGATGTAGACTGCTTGAAGGACGGTCGTTTCGATGTGATTAGAGTGAGTAGAAGAGTATCGTTGCTGGCGCGGTGACCATCTCCAAAGCCCCAGTCGCGACGGCTCCCGCGGCTCGCTGCGGTCCTCAGTCGTTCGCGTTGCTCACTCCCTGCGGTCCTTACGTCGCCGGGGTTCGCCCTCGCGACTGCCCCTTTGAGTCCCACCCCGCACCTCACGCCTCCCCAGCCTCGTCGCTCACTTCGTTCGCGACGTCCCTCGCGGGCCGGTCGCGGGCCGGTGGCCCGCTCCCGGGCGCGCCACCGCAATCCGGATCGTTCGTGGCTTCGTCTGTATTGACCGAACCGGTGCTTGATCTATCACTCGCTGTAGATTTCGACGGAGCCGAACCGGAGGTCACCGCGGCGTCCACTGCTCGCAGGCCTCCATGTCGTCCATCAGCTCGTCGTAGTGGGCGCAGTACGGCCGCATCCCGTCGTCGGTTCGAACGTAGTCGAACTCCGCGCAGTTCCCGCAGTAGGTGTCCCCGGGCCCGTCGCGTGCGGCGGCGGCGTTCTCTTCCCGTGATCCGTCCGTCGGCGCGATCGGGGACGACGGCGTCTCCGGTCCGGCCGAACCGTTCGGTCCGGTCCCGTCGACTCCATCCGAACCGCCGCCGTCGAGCGGCGAGGAGAGGTCCGCCGTCTCGCTCCCGCCGTCGCTTCGACCGGAGGGGACCGTCGACGGCGTGCCGAGCGAACCGCCGGCGTTCCCCACGGAGTCGTCGAGTCCCGTCGAGTCGTCCGGCCGGTTCGTCTGCGTCTCCACGTCGCCGTCGGGCGTGCCGCCGAGGAGGCCCACTCCGCCGCCGAGCCCCTGGATCCGGTCGCGTTCGACCTCGATGACCTTCGTCTCGCCCTTGTGGGTCACCTCCATCGTCACCGTCCCGCCGGGGTCGTTTCGGGTCTTGAAGTTGGCGACGCCGACGAACACGCACCACATCGTCGTCGCGGCCCCGAGGAAGTAGACGCCGGCGGTCGGCAGGGTGAGGTCCACGAGCTCCGGGCGCGGCCCGCCGACCCAGTGGTTCGGGTACGCCTGCGAGAACAGCGCGACGCCGAGCGCCATGATCGCCGCGCCGACGACAGCGGCCGTCCGGGTGCGTCGGTCGGCCGGCAGCACCGTCATCACGCCGAGCGTGACGAGCGGGACGCCGATCCCGCCGAGGATCCCGCCGAGCCGCCGCGCCGCGCCGGAGCTGTAGCCGCTCGGCACGAGCACCTCCGCGGCGACGAGGATCCCCGCGACGAGGAGCAGCGTGCCGCCGACGAACAGCCCCGCCCCGAGCGACAGCCGCCGCGGGTCGACCTCGGAGCGCCCCTTCCCCCCGTACGCCTCCGAGAGACTAGTCATACGCCCCCTTCGTCTCCCACCGTGAAAACAGTACGTCAGACGTTCACCCGATCTCGGGACGACGTCGTCGGGATCGTCGATGTCGTCCACCCTTCATCGACGTCGTCGTCCCCCACCGAGGACGCGCTCCTCGTCGAGGACGCGCTAGACGAGCGCGTCGAGGTCGGCGTGCGCGTCGAGCAGCTCCGCCATCCGGTCGACGGTGCGGGCGTCGCGGGTCCGCCCGCCGCTTATCACCGCCTCGACGCGGTCGATCGCGGTCGCGGTGTCGGTGTTCATCGCGAGCACGGCCGTCCCGGCCTCGGCGGCCCGGCCGAGCACCGCGCCCGAGGGCCGGTGACCGCCGGTGAGCACGAGACACTTGACGCCGGAGGCGTCGAGGGCGGCGGCCTGGACGTCCGCGCGGTCGCCGCCGGTGATCACCGCGGCGTCGCGGGCGCGCCGGAAGTGCCGCAGCGCCTCGTCGCCGCCCATCGCACCGACGAGGAACCGCTCGACGAACGCGTCCCCGGGGCCGTCGGTCAGCAGCTCCGCGCCGAGCTCGTCGGCGAGGTCGGCGACCGTGACGCCCGCGAGCTCCTTCTCGTGCGGGAGCGCCCCGAACACGGATATCCCGCGGGACTCGAGGAACGGGATCCCGTCGTGATCGAGCGAGTCGAAGGCGGCGTCACCCACCTTGTTGAAGAGGACGCCCGCGAGCCGGTCGCCGAACGCGTCGGCGGCTGCGAGCACCTCGTCGAGGTCGCCGGGCGACCCGTACTCCGCCACGAGCACGACCCGCGCGTCGAGCAGCTCCGCCACGTCGACGTCGGTGAGGTCGACGACGCCGCCGGTGGTCCAGTCGCCGCCGCCCTCGACGAACATGTGGTCGCGGTCGGCGGCCAGCTCGTCGAACTCCCCGCGGATCCGCTCGCGGAGCGCGCCGGCGTCCTCGGTGCCCCGGACCGCGCCCTCGACGAACGTCGGCGAGTAGACGACGGGCTCCATCTGGTGCATCTCGGCGTCCAGACCGAGGACCTCGCGGGCGAGCATCGGGTCGCGGTCGAGCGTCTTGCCGACGTTCGACTGGAGCCGCGTCCCCTTCGGTTTCATGTAGCCGACGCTCCCGTCGCGGTCGGCGGCGAGCCGAGCGAGCGCGAGGGTGATCGCAGTCTTTCCGGCGCCTTCTCCGGTCGCGGTGACGAGTGTGGTGGTGTCTGTCATTGGTTGGGTTCCTCGAAGTCGAGTTCCTCGGGATCGACGGTGAGTCGGACGTCCACGGCGGCGACGTTCGTGCCGCCGTCGGCGTCGGGCAGTGCGACGAGCGGGTTGATGTCGAGTTCCAGGATCGCGGGGAAGTCGGTGACGAGCTGTGAGAGCCGCCCGATCGTCTCGATCACGGCGTCGACGTCGACCGGGTCGCGGCCGCGAGCGCCCCGCAACAGGGGTGCCGACCGGATCTCCTCGGTCATCTCGCGGGCCTCGGGCTCGGAGACGGGCGCGACGCGGAAGGCGGTGTCCTCCATCACTTCCACGAAGATCCCACCGAGCCCGAACATCACGAGCGGGCCGAACTGCGGGTCCCGGTTCATCCCCACGATGGTCTCGACGCCGTCGTCGAGGTCGACCATCTCCTGAACCTGGACGCCGAGGATCGTCGCGTCCGGCTGGTAGTTCCGCGCGCGAGTGATCAGGTCCTCGTAGGTGTCGGCCACGTCCGCGTCGGCGACGCCGACCGCGACCCCGCCGATGTCGGACTTGTGGAGAACGTCCGGCGAGACGATCTTCATGACCACGTCGCCGTCGATCCCGGCCGCGACCTCGCTCGCGCGTGCCGGCGAGTCGACGATCTCGCCGGCGGGCGTCTCGATCCCGTAGGCGTCGAGCAGCTCCATCGCCTCCACGCCGAGGCGGTTGTCGTCGCGGTCGCGGACCGACGAAAGAATTTCGCGGGCGCGCTCGCGGTCGACGTCGAACGACATCGGCTCGGCGTACTCGCGCGCTCTGATGTCTCGGTACTCCGCGAGCGTCGCGAGGCTCTCGATCCCGCGAGCGGGGTCGAAGTAACAGGGGATCCCCGCCGCCTGGAGCTTCCGTTTCGGCTCGCGGGTCCGGTCGCCGCCCATCAGGCAGGCGGCCACCGGGGCGTCGACGTCCGAGACCGTCTCGCGTACCGCCTCGCCCAGCTCGTCGAACTCGAGGGTCGCGGTCGGCGCGGCCAACACCAGCGCGGCCCCGACGTTGTCGTCGGCGATCACCGTCTCGAGCGCCTCGCGGAACCGGTCGACGTCGGCGTCGCCGATCACGTCGACGGGGTTGTGGACGTTCGCCTCCTCCGGCATGGACTCGCGGAGCGCCTCGGTGGTCTCGCCCGTGAACGAGGCCAGCTCGAGGCCGGCGTCGCCGACCGCGTCGGTCGCCATCACGCCCGGGCCGCCGGCGTTCGTGACGATCGCGACGCTGTCGGTGTCGGGGAGCGGCTGGCTGCCGAGGATGCCGGCGGCGTCGAACAGCTCGTCGACCGACTCCGCGCGGATGACGCCGGCCTGGTCGAGCCCCGCCTCGTAGGCCTTCTCCGAGCCGGCAAGCGTGCCGGTGTGGGAGGAGGCGGCCTGTGCGCCCGCGCTCGTGCGCCCCGACTTCACGGCCACGATCGGGGTGTCGGCGGCGGTCTCGCGGGCGGTCTCGATGAACTCGCGGCCGTCCTCGATCCCCTCGAGGTAGCCGATGATCACGTCCGTGCCCTCGTCGTCGCCCCAGTGGTCGACGAAGTCGGTCTCGTCGAGGACCGCCTTGTTTCCGAGCGAGACCACGTCCTTGAACCCGACGCCGTTGTCGTTGGCCCAGTCGAGGACCGCCGTGACGAACGCGCCGGACTGGCTCATGAACGAGAGCCCGCCGGGGAGCGCGTTCTCGGGGCCGAACGTGGCGTTCATTCCCGAGGGCGTCGACATGATACCGAGGCTATTCGGGCCGACGAGGTTCAACTCGTACTCCTCGGCGATCTCGGCGAGGCGACGCTCGCGTGCCGCGCCGTCCTCGCCGGTCTCGCCGAACCCCGCGGTGATCACGACGACGTTTTCCACCCCCGCCTCGCCGCACGCCTCGATGGCGTCTAACACGATCGAGGGCGGAACGACGACGACCGCCACGTCGGCGTCGGCGTCGCCGATCCCGTCGACGCAGGTCGTCCCGAGCACCTCGTCGTAGTTCGGGTTGACGGGGACCGTCTCGCCGTCGAAGTCCGCGAGCAGGTTCGACGTGACGGCGCGGCCGACCGCCCCCTCGCGGGCCGTCGCGCCGACGACCGCGACCCGGTCCGGGTCGAACAGTTCGTTGAGCGTACCCATCGTTTCCCGCCTACGCGGACTACGGCTTTAATAACGGTGACTGGTTCCCGGTTCCGGGAATCCACACCGACGCGCGCGCGAAACGACCGATCGACGGACGGACCGGGGCGCGCCCCTCGCTCGGGGGCGATCCCGTTCGCGGGATCCCGTTCGCGTCCGGAGGGAGGACCGCTTCCGCCAGCGGCGGCGCTCGTAGTCGTGGCGTTCGGCGCCCCGGTCATACCCGAGCTCTCTCGATACGGCACAGATGGTCATGACCGTCCGGTTATCACGATCGAAAAGTACGGTTCGATCGTCGACGGACGGATCGATGACGGCGACGTTGCCGGAGCGAGTCAGTCCGCGGAGACCTCCGGCGTGTCGAAGGCGGCACCGAGGGCGCCGGCTCCCTCGTCGGACTCCATCGTCAGGCGGACCCCGCCATCGGTGAGTTCGAGCGTCGCGTCGGTGACGCCTCGCGAGTACTCCGCGGCGTGGTCGCCGTCGGGGTCGAACCGGACGCCCTCGGTGAGAAGCGGCGTCTCGCTCAGCCGTTCGACCTTTCGGTAGGCCGTCGAGAGCGCGATGTCGCAGGCGTCGGCGATCTCGCTCGTCGTCATCGGCTCGTCCGCCATCGCGAGGATCGTCCGGCAGTCGGGGTCCGAGAGCGCGTCGAACGCGGTGTCCAGGTCTCCGTCGGTCTCCGTCAGCGTCGTCGGTCCACCCAGGCGGGACGGGTCTCGCTTCATGTCTATACGTCGGCGCTCCATCCCCCCGAACCCCATCCCTGTATATGCGGGGTGTTTTATACCGGATCCCGCGAGCCCCGCGGGCCGTCAACGTTTTGTTCGGCGGGAGGGACGGACGAACGATGGGATCCGGCATCCGCGCGGAGGTCTCGCTGCCGACGTCGGCACCGTCCCCGTTCGACGGCGTCGTCGACGGGTCGACCCCGATCTACAGCGTCGCACGAAGCCGGATCACACCCGAGTCGCCGGACGCGAACGACGCGGCTGACGGCACCGAAACGGCCGACGGCGACGATCTCCCCGACGACACGGCCGACGGCGACGACACGGCCGCGAGCTCCGGCGTCCCGGCGGACGCCGCCGCCGACACCGTCGTGATCGAGTTCCTCGCGGACGCCGACCTCGAGGTTCCGGAGGGCGTCGAGACGGTGTTCGACTACGGTCGGAAGGCGGCCTATCGGTTCGAGGTACCCTGTGCGGACGGGTCGCCGTTCTCGGTGCTCGACCGCCACGGCGTCCCGGCGACGGAGACGGTCGTCCGCGACGGCCGGCTCCTCGTGACGTTCCACGCGGCGGACCTTCCGACGCTGCGGACGGTCCTCGGGGAGCTCCAGGAGTCGTGTGCGGACATGCAGGTGCTTCGGCTGTTACAGTCGTCGTCGACGCCCGAGGAGAGCGACCTGGTCACCTTCGACCGGAGCGAGCTGACGGAACGACAGCGCGAGGTTCTCTCGGCCGCGTACGACGCCGGCTACTTCGACCACCCGAAGGGCGCGAACGCGGGCGAGGTCGCCGCGGACCTCGGCATCGATCGGTCGACGTTCAGCGAGCACGTCGCGGCCGCCCAGCGGAAGATCCTCGCGACCGTGCTCGACTCGTGACGCTCGCGACCGTCGATCCCTCGGATTCTGACGGCATGGGAACTCGATGATCGTTTGATAGGAACGGGCGTGCTATTCGTATCCATGACGACACCCACACACACGTTCGTCTGCCCGGAGTGTCGCCACTCGTTCGAGGTGGACGACGCGATGCGGGAGGCGCTGCTCGAAGCCGGCTGTGTCGTCTGCGGCGCGCCCGTCGTCGACGCCGACCTCACCGCCCCGACCGTCGAGTGACCCGCCGGTGAATCACTCGCCGCCGAGACGACTTCCGGTCCGGAGAGCGTCGCGGCCGTCGCCCGGTCTCGTGTGGTTTATGCGTGCGTATGTAGAGACGTAGCGTATGACGACGAAGCGCGAGGCCGAGATGTCCGCGTCGGCGATCGACGCGTTCCTCGCCCGCCACGAGACCGGCGTGCTCTCGCTCGCCCGCGACGACGCCCCGTACGCGATCCCGATCTCCTACGGCTACGACGAGGACACACGCGAGGCGTTCCTGCGGCTGGTTTCGACCGTCGACAGCGAGAAGCGCGAGTTCCTCGGCTCCGACCCCGACGCCCGCCTCGTGGTGTACGAGGAGGACGGCGAAGACTACGCCAGCGTCGTCGCCGTCGGAACGCTCGAACGCGTCGACCCCGCGGAACTCACCCCCGAGCGGATCGCCCAGTACGGCGAGACCCGTCGCCCGCTCTTCGAGATCTGGGCCGACGGCAAGCCCGACCTCGACATCCAGCTCTACCGGCTCGCGCCCGACCGGCTGACCGGTCGGACGGTCACCGTCGACCGCGACGAGGGCGAGTAACCCGGGCCGTTCCCGCGTCACGCTCGTCGTCGTTTCCTCCTCTCGCTTGCTCCCTCTCCGTCCTCCCTCCACGCTCGTTTTCCGCTCCGCTCGGACTCCCGTGTGACCGCGCCGGCGAAGTAGAGAAACCGTGGGGAACGGTGATCGGATGAACGGAGAGCGGCGGAAGCGAAAACGACGGAATCGAGGACGGGTGGACGTGCGGATCCGGGCCCGACCGGCCGGGCTACGCCTCGGCGAAGTCGTCCGGGCTCACGGCGGTCGTACAGACCGGACAGCCGACCTCGAGGATGGTCTCGCGCATCTCGTCGTTCACCTCGATGGTCTGGTTACAGCCCGGACACGAGAACTCTGCGGTCGTCACGATGGTCCCTCGTTGGTCGAAAAACGGCGGCGGGCGATATAAACCACCGGCTTTCGGTTCGATCGCGGTCGAACCCCGACCGGCCGTCGGAGGCTCGACCGTCGGTGGCGTCCGATCGAGTCGGAAGACGTGCGAGGAAGTGCTCGACTGCGAGTCGATCCGGGCGACGGTATGAGTGCGGGCCGATCCGGGCGACGGTCGATGGTGATCGGTCGCCTACGCGAACGCGAGCGAGTCGTCGGCGCCGGTCTCGTCGGTCTCCTGAAGCTTCTCGTAGGCCTCGAGGAAGTCGTCGAGCGTGACCTGCGTCCGGTCGTCGCGGATCGCGAACATCCCGGCCTCGGTGCAGATCGCCTTGATGTCCGCGCCGGAGGCGTCCTCGACCATGGCGGCGAGTTCGGTGAAGTCGATGCCGTCGGCGAGGTTCATCTTGCGGGTGTGGATCTGGAAGATGATCTCTCGGCCCGCCGTGTCGGGCTTGGGGACCTCGATGAGCCGGTCGAACCGACCCGGACGCAGGATGGCGGGATCGAGCATGTCGAAGCGGTTGGTGGCGGCGATGATCCGGACCTCGCCGCGCTCGTCGAAGCCGTCCATCTCGCTGAGTAGCTGCATCATCGTGCGCTGGACCTCGGCGTCGCCGGAGGTCTTCGAGTCCGTCCGCTTGGAGGCGATCGCGTCGATCTCGTCGATGAAGAGGACGGCTGGCTGGTTCTCGCGGGCGACCTCGAAGAGGTCGCGGACGAGCTTCGCGCCCTCGCCGATGAACTTGTGGACCAGCTCGGAGCCGGCCATCTTGATGAACGTGGCGTCGGTCTCGTTGGCGACCGCCTTCGCCAGCATCGTCTTCCCGGTTCCCGGCGGGCCGTACAGGAGGACGCCGCTCGGCGGCTGGATGCCGACGTCCTCGAACATCTCCGGGCTCTCGAGCGGCATCTCGACCGTCTCGCGGACCTCCTGCATCTGCTCTTCGAGCCCGCCGATGTCGTTGTATGTGACGTCGGGGGAGTGTTCGACCTGCATGACGCGAGCCCGGACGTCCGTCTCCTTCTCGAGTTTCTTGACGACGGAGAGCGAGTTGTTGACCGCGACGCGGTCGTCGGGGTCGACCTTCTCGCGCATCTCGTCGGTTATCTCCGTCAGCGCCTCCTGGTTGTTGCCGTGCTGTTTGATGACCGCGCCGTCCTCCGTGAGCTCCTGGACGGTGGCCACGAAGAGCGGCGACTGCTTGAGCTTCTTGTTCTCGTGGGTGAGCCGCTCGAGCTTCTGTTGGTACTTGTTGTTCTCGGCGTTGGCGTCGAGGAGCTTGTCGCGCATCTCCTCGTTCTGGGTCTCGAGGACCTCCAGGCGCTCCTGGAGGGTCTCGATCTTCTCCTGTCTCGACGCCGACCCCTCGTAGGGCATGTCGACGTCGTCGACGGTGTCACTCATTGTCCGTAATAAAGCGTCTCGCGGATAAGAGGTTTCGGGTGGGGGCACTCGAGAACCGTCCCGTCACGAAAATGAATGCCCAATAGTAATAAAACAGGATAGTAAATATTATTTAACGGCATGAGTTACTGATGACCACGCATGAGCACCACGGAAGCCGTCGCCGCCGACGAGGACGTTTCGGACCGCTGGGAGGCCGTTCGCGACCTGCCGCCGAGCGCCAAGCTCGTCGCGAAGGTCCTCGATTACAACGACACGCTGACCCAGAGCCAGCTCGCCGAGGAGACGCTGCTCCCGCCGCGGACCGTCCGGTACGCGCTCTCGCGGCTCGAGGAGGAGGACGTGATCGACGCCCGTTTCTCGTTTACCGACGCCCGGAAACGGCTGTACTCGCTCGCGGTCTGATCCGTGCTGCCGACTCCATAGTCCCGCTCCGACGTCCCGAGAGGTTAAATCCGATGCCGACCCAGCCGCCGTGTGGTCTCGACAGACGACGTCAAACGGGCGCTCGCCGCGCTGGCGACCCGGACGGACACCGCGACCCGCCCCTACGCGGCGGTGATAGACGAGGCGGACGCCGCCCGCGCCGACCTCCGTCGAGCGGCCGGGTTCGTCGAGGCCGTCGGGCTCGACCGGCTCGACGCGGCGGTCGCGGAGGCGGACCGCGCCGGTGACGGCGACCTCGCGGACCGCGGACGCGAGGCGCTCGAGGCGTACCGCCGGTATCGAACCGTCGCCGCGGGCGGCGACGATCGGTCCGACCGAGCCGGAACCAACCCCCCCGACGGCCCCGGAACCCCTAAATCCGACACGGGCCAATCCGCGACCAGATGACACGGGTGATCCACACCGGCGACACCCACGTCGGGTACCAGCAGTACCACTCGCCGGTCAGACGCCAGGACTTCCTCGACGCGTTCGGGGCCGTCGTCGACGACGCGATCGACGACGACGTCGACGCGGTCGTCCATGCAGGCGACCTCTTCCACGACCGGCGTCCCGAGCTCCCCGGCCTCATGGGGACGATCACCGTCCTCCGGCGGCTCGCGGACGCCGGCGTTCCCTTCCTCGCCGTCGTGGGAAACCACGAGTCGACGCGGGGGGGCCAGTGGCTCGACCTCTTCGAGCGGCTGGGGCTCGCCACCCGACTCGGCGGTTCGCCGACCGTCGTCGGCGACACGGCCTTCTACGGGCTCGACCACGTCCCCGTCTCCCGCCGCGACGATCTCGAGTACGCGTTCGAGCCGCACGACGCCGACTACGCGGCGCTCGTCGCCCACGGGCTCTTCGAACCCTTCGCGCACGCCGACTGGGACACGGAGACCGTCCTCGACGAGAGCGACGTCGACTTCGACGCGATGCTCCTCGGCGACAACCACACCCCCGACCGCGCCGAGGTCGCGGGGACGTGGGTCACCTATCCGGGGTCGACCGAGCGCGCGAGCGCCAGCGAGCGGGAGGGCCGCGGCTACAACCTCGTCACCTTCGACGAGGCGGCCGTGGGCGGCGACGACCGGGTGGAGATCCGCCGTCGCGCGCTCGACACCCGGGAGTTCGTCTTCGTGAGCGTCGACCTCAGGTCCGGGGAGGGCGAAGCACGCGTCCGCGAGCGGATCCGCGAACACGACCTCGCGGACGCCGTCGTGCTCGTCGAGATAACCGGCGAGGGCGACCCGGTCACCCCGGCCGCGATCGAGGAGTTCGCGGACGCCGAGGGCGCGCTCGTCGCGCGCGTCACCGACCGCCGGACGGTCGAGACCGAGGAGGAAATAGACGTGAGTTTCGCCGACCCGGAGGTGGCCGTCCGCGAGCGGATCGAGGGGATGGGACTCTCGTCGACCGGGCTCGACGTGGACGACGTGGTCCGGTCGGATTCGGTCGCCGACAGCAACGTCCGCGAGACGGTGAAGACCCGCGTCGAGGAACGGCTCGACGATCCCGGTGCGTTCGTCGGAACGGCGGGGGACGAAGACGGCACCGGGGAGGACGTCGAGACCGACGACGAGGGGGCGACGGACGAGGGAGAAACGGCGGCCGACGACGACGGCGGCGACGCTGACGCCGATGACGAGGACGCCCGGGAGGGTACGGACGACGACCCCGGCAGCGACGACGAACCGACGGAGTCGTCGACGCCCGCCGACGGACAGGTCTCCATGGAGGACTACCTGTGAGGTTCGACCGGATCCGGCTCTCGAACTTCAAGCCGTACGGGGACGCCGACCTGCGGCTCTCGGAGGGCGTCACCGTCATCCACGGGATCAACGGCAGCGGCAAGTCGTCGCTGCTCGAGGCCTGTTTCTTCGCCCTCTACGGATCGAAGGCGCTGGAGGGGACTCTCGAGGACGTGATCACGAACGGTGAGGAGGAGACCGAGGTCGACCTCTGGTTCACCCACGACGGGGTCGCCTATCGCGTCGAGCGACGACTCCGGCGGTACGACGACCGCGTCGACCACGCGTGCTCGCTCGAGACCACCGCGGGCGGCGACGTGACGCGCGAGGGCGCGACGGCGGTTCGGCGGTTCGTGACCGAGCTGCTCCGGATGGACGCCGACGCGTTCGTCAACTGTGCGTACGTCCGGCAAGGCGAGGTGAACGCGCTCATCAACGCCACGCCGAGCGGGCGGCAGGACGTGATCGACGACCTCCTCCAGCTGGGCAAACTGGAGGAATACCGCGAGCGCGCGGGGGACGCCCGTCTGGGCGTAGAGGACGTGTTGAACGCCAAGCGTGCCGTCCTCGACGAGAAGGAGACGCGGATCGAGCGGAAGGAGGACGAGGACCTCTACGACCGGCTCAACGGACTCGAGAGCGAGCTCGCGGAGGTGACCGAGGAGGTCGACCACTACGAGGATCAGCGGGAGCGCGCGAGGGAGACGCGGGAGGAGGCGGCCGAGACGCTCGCGACCCACGAGGAGAAGCGGTCCGAGCTGGCGGAGCTCGAGGAGGACATCGCGGGGATCGAGTCGGCGATCCGCGAGACGGAACGCGAACGCGACGAGCATCGGGAGGCGATCCGCGAGACCCGCGAGCGGATCGAGTCGGTCGAGTCCGCGATCGACGACCGGCTCGACGCGGCCGATCTCGAGGCCGCGACCGACGAGGCGATCGCGAGTCGCCGGGAGGCGCTCGACGACCGGGAGGCGGAGGTCCGCGAGGAGCTCGACGACGGGCGGGTGAGAGCCGAGGCGTTCCGCAACCAGGCGACGAACCTCGCGGCGAAGGCCGACGACCTCGCCGAACGTGCCGCGGAGGCGGCGAACGAGGCCGACGACATCGCGGACGAGGCCGAGGCCGCGGAGTCGGACGCCATGGAGCGCGAGTCCGCGCTCGAGGAGCTCGAAGCGGAGGCCGAGACGCTCCGCGATCGGTTCGAGACGGCCGACGTCGACGTCGATCGCGACGACGCGAGGACGCGTCACGAGACGCTGCGGGAGCGGCGCGGCGAGGTGCGCGAACGCGTCGCGGAGCTGGAGACGGAGCTGAAGAACGCCCGCGAGCGCGTCGCGGAGGCCGAGGAGCTGCTCGCGGCGGGCAAGTGTCCCGAGTGCGGCCAGCCCGTCGAGGGGTCCCCGCACGCGACCGGGATCGAGGCGGACCGCGAGCGCGTCGCGGAGCTGGAGACCACCCTCTCGACGGTCCGCGAACGAGCGAGCGAACTCGACGACCGGATCGGGACGCTCGACGCGCTCGTCGAGGCGGCCGAAAGGCTCGACGAGATAGACGAGCGGACCGCGACTCTGGAGGAGCGTGCAGCGGAGAAACGCGAGGAGGCCGAATCGAAGCGGGACGCCGCGGCCGAGAAGCGCGAGGAAGCGGCCGAAAGGCGTGAGGAGGCCGAATCGACCCGCGAGATCGCCGCGGAGAAACGCGGGGAGGCCGAGGCCGCCGCCGAGCGCGTGAGCGAGTTGGAGGACGCCCTGTCGATCGTCGAGGACGCCCGCGAGGCGGTGGACGCGGTCGAGGAGCGGCTGTCGACCGTCGAGGAACTGAACGCGGAGATCGAGCGTCGCCGCGAGAAGCGCGAGAACCTCGAGGCGGTGAACGACGAGCGGCGCGACCGGCTCGCCGACGAGCGCGACCGGCGCGACGCGTTGCGGGAGGCGGTCGACGAGGCGGCGGTCGAGGCGGCGAAAGAGCGGAAGGCGGACGCCGAGGAGTACCTCGAGGAGGTCGACGAGGAGCTCGATCGGCTCGACGGGAGACGAACCGAACTCCAGAACGCGATCGGCGGCGTGAGAGGCGAGATCGAGGCGTTAGAGGAGCTCCGCGAGGAGCGCGAGACGCTCGCCGAGACCGTCTCGGCCCTCGAGTCGCTACACGAGGAGACGAACGAGCTGGAGGCGACCTACGGCGACCTCCGTGCGGAGCTCCGCCAGCGCAACGTTCGTGAACTCGAACGCACCCTCAACGAGACGTTCGAGCTGGTGTACGGCAACGACGCGTACTCGCACATCGAACTCGACGGCGAGTACGCCCTCACCGTCTACCAGAAGAACGGGCAGGCGCTCGATCCCGAGCAGCTCTCCGGGGGCGAGCGGGCGCTCTTCAACCTCTCGTTGCGTTGTGCGATCTACCGGCTGCTCGCGGAGGGGATCGAGGGGGCCGCGCCGACGCCGCCGCTCATCCTCGACGAGCCGACGGTCTTCCTCGACTCCGGACACGTCTCACGGCTCGTGGACCTCGTCGAGGAGATGCGCGGGTTCGGCGTCAAACAGATCGTGATCGTGAGCCACGACGACGAGCTGGTCGGGGCCGCAGACGAGCTCGTGACCGTCGAGAAGGACCCGCGAACGAACCGATCGACCGTCACCCGGGAGGACGCCGCCGGGATCGACATCGCGTCGCTCGCGGACGACTGAGTCGCAGGCGACGAAGGAGTCCGGGTAGGCGATCCGCTACGAGCCGCCGTCAGTCGGCTCCGCGTCGTCGAGCGACTCCACGTCGTCGGTCATCGTCTCGCCGCGCAACATCCGGACCGCCTCCTCGGCGGTCGTCGTCGCGGCGTATCCCCGGCGACCGCCCACGTCGGCCTCCTCGATCAGCCCCGCGACGCGGAACTCCGCGAGCCGGCCGTGGAGGTCGGACTCGCACATGTCGTAGGCGTCGCCGAGCGCGAGGACCGACAGCGGCCCGCGGTCGACGAGTTCGACGAGCAGTCCCAGCGTCCGGTCGTCGTGGACCGCCCGGATCGTCCGGCGGACCGGTTCGGGAACCCCTCGCGCGGCGGTCGTGAGCGGTGACTCGCCGTCGGCGACCTCAAGCGCGTCGTTCGCGACGTACCGCTCCTCGCCCGTTTCCGGGTCCAGGATCCGGCTCGAGTCGCCGGATCGCTTCACGAGGAGGTACGTGTCGCCGTCGGCGTCTCGAACCGTCTGCATGGGGTTCGGATAGGGCGTCGAGACGCATTACGGTTCCGGGGACGGATCACGGTTCCGAGGATCGATCGCGGTCGGGACCGGTCGCTGGACCGACATCCTCGTCCGCGTTCGCCGGATCCCCGTTCACCGGATCCCCGTTCACCGGATCCACGCCATCGTTCTCGGCGTCATCGTCCTCGTCCTCGGCGCCTTCACGCGATCGGTCCCACGCGCGATACGTCTGATACGTCCGGATCCCGGCCAACGCTCCGACGACGAGGAGCCCCGCGCCGATCCGGCTCCATCCCTCGAAGAACCAGACGAGCGGGCCGAGCGCGACGAGGAGGACCGCGGCGTTCGCGTAGATCACGGCGACGACGAACGCGCGGAGGGTGTCGCCGTCGACGTCGCCGGCGGCGGAGAAGTCGCCGTCGTCGTCGAACGTCTTCACCGAGGGCGCCTTCGGGATGTCCGGCGTCATGTCGCGTTCGGCGTCGGAGCTCTCTCCGAAGGAGACCTCGCCCTCGTCGTCCTCGTCGAAGAACACGTCCGCCGCTACGACGCGACGGGTCAAAGGGGTTGTGTCCGCCCGCCATGGGCGGATGCGTCGGGGGATCGCTGGTTCGTGGCCGACGGACCGCCTCAGGCGGCGTCGGCGAGTCGGACCGTTCGGCTCGCCTCGACCCACGCGAGCGGGTTCTCCGCCTCGAAGAGTACCACGTTGCCGTCGTCCTCGTACACCTCCACGTCGGCGTCGACCGCGTCGTGGTCGCCCGAGCGGTGCGTCCCGTCGTCCCGAAGTGGGTTCGAGGGCATGGACCGTGGTAAGTCGTTACACGATATATGCTTTTCCGTGGGGGTGAGTGTCACCGGTCGGGCCCGTTGGCGACCGACGGTGGCGGGGACGAACGCCGGTCTTTTAGCCGGGTACGCCGAACGGAGCGTATGACTCAGTCGGGGCTCTCGGACTTCTCGTCGCCCGGCGGGACGGGCGACGGCGACGGAGACGACTCCCGCGGCGACCTCGCCGCCGAGGAGGCGAAGGTCGTCGCCGGCGGCGGACACGGACGCGTCAGCGACGTCGTCGACGTCGACGAGGCGAAGTTCCCGGAATCGACCGGCACCGTCGATCTGATGATCACCCAGATCGACTACGCGGTCGAGGGGTACGGCAGCGACGAGTACCCCGTCGTCCACGTGTTCGGCCGGCGGCCGGATCCCGACGGCGACGACACCGTCGAACACCTCCGCGTGCTCGGCGTCGAGCCGTACTTCTACGTGCCCACCGCGGAGCTCGATCGCGACCCGGTCGAGGCCTACGACGTCGTCATCGGCGTCCGCGAGGAGGGCCCCGACGGCGAGCCGTACGAGAGCATCCGCGGCGAGCCGCTCACCCGGATCGTCACCCGAACTCCCCGCGACGTGGGGAACGTCCGCGACGACTTCGAGACCACCTTCGAGGCGGACATCCTCTTTCCGAATCGCTTTCTGATCGACAACGGGCTCAACGGCGGGCTTCGGGTCGAGGAGCGCCGTCTCGACGACGACGAGGGGACGATCCAGGTCCACGAGGGCCACCTCGAGCCGGCCGACGTCGACGCCGAGATGCGGGTGAACACCTTCGACATCGAGGTCGACGACCGCCGCGGGTTCCCCGAGGACGGCGAGGAGCCGATCGTCTGTCTCACCAGCCACGACTCCTACGACGACGAGTACGTCGTCTGGCTGTACGACGCGCCCGAGGCGGCGGTGCCGCCGCCGGCGGAGCTCCCCGACTACGAGGGGATCGTCGAGGGGGCGGAACTCGACTTCCGGGTCGAAGTCTTCGAGGAGGAGGCGGCGATGCTCGACGCGTTCGTCGACTACCTCGAAGGGACCGATCCGGATCTCTTCACGGGGTGGAATTGCCTTCCAGCGGATAGCCAAATTCTCAAAGCTGACGGGACTGAACAGCGGATCGAAGACGTATCCGTTGGGGACGAGGTGATCGGAAGCAACGAACAAGAGACGACAACCGCGGAGGTCACGAACAAGTGGAAAAGCGAGAAAGAGATCCTCCAGTACGAACTCGCGGACGGAACTACTCTCAGCAGCTCTGAAGATCATCGTGTGATGGTCGGCGACGACGAGCAGATCGACTGGAAGGAGGGAAGCGAGATCGGGGTCGGCGATTATCTCCTCAAGCCACGAAAATTGAACGTCGATTCGGCTCGAATTCCGACTCTCGGTGACCTCGTCCCGATCGAATACCAGCGGTTCGGAAGTAAAGAGGCTATCAAATCGTTCAAATCCGAACTTCCCTACGGTGCCGTTTCGGAGCTCGCAGATGAGTTCGGCCTCGCGACAGGAACGTTACATCATCCGAAGACGGACATCTGGACCCCGGAGCGCTGTCGGGTTGCGGCTGACCAATACGATGTCGCGCTTCCTGACGGAGGGTATGAATACCGCCGTACGCGGAAAGACCTCGACAGAGAACTCACCACCCATGAGCTGTATCTCGCGGGATTAGTTCTCACAGATGGGACAATGTCGTCCGACGATGGGATCCGTTTCTACAACACTCGCGAGGAGTTACACGAACAGTTCCCCGGTGAGATACATCTCGAACCCGACGGGAAAGGATGCTACAAACAGAACGTGTTGGACTACGCGAGAATGTACGCGTTCAACGGCCTCGGAATCCCGTTTGGTGACAAAAACGCGGAGCAGGTCGATCTCTCGACCGTTTTCGAGCTCCCTGAATCACACATCGAACAATTCCTGGCGGGAGTTATCGACGGAGACGGGAGCGTTTCGTCTTCAGTGACCGTTGCGGCCGAAAACCGGACCATCGGTGAATGGTACGTGAAGTTATTCCGCCGGCTGGGCATCTACGCAGAACAGCGTGAGAACGTGGTTCGGGTTCCGAGCGCAGAGTGTGACATCCAGCAGCTCAAGGCTCGGATCCTCCCTTACCTCTCCCATTCAGAGAAGCGAGATGCAGTGAAAACGCTGGACGGTGGAAAGAGTGGGCGGAGCGAGAACATCCCGTACGCGCTCTTTGAGGCGGACACCGGCACCGACGAGAAGCGGATCGGTCGAGACAAACACCGCCGAGGAATTAATCTCAAACGCCACGAGACGACGCGAAACGAGTGGGAAGAGTACGTGTTCGTGGAGGTGACGGACGTGGATTGTGTCGGTACGGAGACGACCTACGACATCGAGACGAGCACGCACAATTTCTTCGCAGACGACTGTCTCGTCCACAACTGCGAGGACTTCGACGTTCCGTACTTCTTCGATCGGATGGAAGAGCTTGATCCGGGAAGCCAGTACGATCTTTCGGTAGATCGATTCTCCCGCATCGACGAGGTGTGGCGGTCCGGCTGGGGCGGCCCCGACATCAAGGGTCGGGTCGTCTTCGACCTGCTGTACGCCTACAAGCGCACGATGTTCACGGAGCTGGAGTCGTACCGGCTCGACGCGGTCGGCGAGCGCGAACTCGGCGTCGGCAAGGAACGGTACGCCGGCGACATCGGCGACCTCTGGGAGCAGGACCCCGAGCGTCTCCTGGAGTACAGCATCCGCGACGTGGAGCTGTGCGTCGAGATCGACCGAGCACAGGACGTGATCGCGTTCTGGGACGAGGTGCGGACGTTCGTCGGCTGTAAGATCGAGGACGCGCCGACACCCGGCGACACCGTCGACATGTACGTCCTCCACAAGGCGTTCGGGAAGTTCGCGCTCCCGACGAAAGGCCAACAGGAGTCGGAGGAGTTCGAGGGCGGCGCGGTCTTCGAGCCCATTACGGGGGTGAAAGAGATGGTAACTGTCCAAGACTTGAAAAGTCTCTACCCCATGTGTATGGTAACGATCAACGCGGGGCCGGAGACGAAGGTCGATCCCGACGCGTACGACGGCGAGACGTACGTCGCACCGAACGGGACCCACTTCCGGAAGGAGCCGGACGGTATCATGCGCGAGATGGTCGACGAGTTGCTCGACGAGCGCGAACAGAAGAAGGCGCTCAGAAACGACCACGATCCCGGAACGGACGCGTACGAACAGTACGACCGGCAACAGGGAGCCGTCAAGGTGATCATGAACTGCTTTACGCCGGACACGGAGGTGTTGACGCCCGCCGGAGTGCGGTCGATCACCGATCTCGACGTCGGCGACGAGGTGTACTCGCTCGATCCGGACACCGAGGAGATGGCGGTCAAGCCCGTCGAGGAGACGCACGCGTATCCCGAGTATCGCGGCGAACTCGTCGACATCGAGACGTCGAAGGCCGACTTCCGCGTGACGCCGAACCACCGGATGGTGGTCCGGAAGAACGAGACGAACGGGATCACGGAGGACGGCTACGGGTTCGTCGAGGCGGGCGACCTCGACCGTGCGACGAACTACGAACTCCCGCACGACTGGGACGGCCCGGAGGGGGAACGGATCGACGAGGTGGACCTGACGGAACTGATCGACGGGGAGTACGAGGTGTGGGTCCGACCGAGCGTACACGGCCACACGTTCACCGCCGAACTCGGCTGGACGCCGCGGCGCGTCCCGAAGGCGGACGTCGGACGGACCGGGTACGTCTTCACCGCCGAGGAGTTCGAGGAGCACCGCGAGTACGTCGAGTCGGTCTGTGAGACGAGTTTCGTCCACCGCGAATCCGGTCGAAAGTGGATCCCACGGACCTACGACGGCGACGACTTCCTCGAGTTGCTGGCGTGGTACGTCACCGAGGGCAACGTGTACACCTCTGAGGAGAAGACGTTCGGCGAGAACCATCGAGGATCCGCGACGACGGTGAAGATCGCACAGAACGCCATCGCCGACGGCGGCGGTCACCACGCCAATATCGGCGATCTACTCGACGGGATGGGGTTCGACTGCTACGTCGACGACCGCGCCCATCAGTTCACCTCGAAGCTTCTCGGGGAGATGCTTCGAAACCGGTGTGGTGGCGACAGCTTCGAAAAACGGATCCCGGCGTTCGTCTTCGACGTGTCCCGGGACCAGAAGCGCCGCTTCCTGGAGACGCTGATCGACGGGGACGGGGACCAGCAGTCCGGATCGTGGCGGTACACCACGTCCAGCGATCGGCTTCGCGACGACGTACTCCGGCTGTGTGCGCACCTCGGGCTGACCGCGAGTTACAACCGCGACAGCGGGAGCTGGCGGATCTACGTGGCCGAGAACGCGAAGAACACGCTACGAATGCATCGAAGCGGATCACGGAGCGAGGCCGAAAACGGCGTCTACTGTGTGACGGTCGCGGACAACCACACGTTGCTCGCGGGACGGAACGGGAAGTTCCAGTTCGTCGGTCAATCACTCTATGGTGTGACAGGTTGGGATCGGTTCCGGCTGTACGACAAAGAAGGTGCGGCAGCCGTCACATCTACCGGTCGTGAAGTTATCGACTTTACTGAGACTGCCGCAAACGAGCTAAACTATCAAGTAGCTTATGGAGATACTGATTCAGTAATGTTATCTCTGTCTGACATGTCAAAAGAAAAGGCTATCGAGACGTCCTTCGACATTCAAGAACACATCAACGAGCGGTACGACGACTTCGCACGCGAGGAGTTGAACGCCGACTTCCATCGCTTCGAGATCGAGTTCGAGAAGCTCTACCGGCGGTTCTTCCAGGCCGGCAAGAAGAAGCGCTACGCGGGTCACATCGTCTGGAAGGAGGGGAAGGACGTCGACGACATCGACATCACGGGCTTCGAGTACAAGCGGTCGGACATCGCGGGCATCACGAAGGAGGTCCAACAGCACGTCATCGAGACCATCGTCACGGGCGACGACATCGACGAGGACTTAGCGGAGATCACGACGTACCTCTCGGGCGTCATCGACGACTTCCTCGCGGGGGACGTCGACGTCGAGGAGATCGGGATCCCGGGCGGGATCGGCAAGCGGCTCGACGCCTACGAGACGCCGACCGCGCAGGTCCGGGGCGCACAGTACGCCAACGAGCTGCTCGGGACGAACTTCGGGCGGGGTTCGAAGCCGAAACGGCTCTACCTGAGGAAGGTCCACCCGGACTTCTGGGAGCGGATGGAGGGCGAGGAGGGGTTCGATCCCCAGCGGAACGGGCTCTACGGCGAGTTCAAACGCGACCCGGACGTGATCTGCTTCGAGTACGCGGACCAGATCCCCGAGGAGTTCGAGGTCGACTGGGAGAAGATGCTCGAGAAGACGCTGAAAGGACCCATCGAGCGGGTGATCGAGGCGCTCGGCACCTCCTGGAAGGAGGTCAAGACGGGCCAGGAGCAGACGGGCCTCGGCTCGTTCATGTGATCTCTCCAAACTACGTTTTCGTTCCTGAAAGAATTGTTCTCTAATTCGTGATTTTGGACGGGATATCCGTAACTATTAACCTCCGCAACACCTTCGGTACACCTACGAGGCATAACCCTACACATGGCAACTCTCGAGATCAGCGACCTACGCGTGCGGGTGGCCGAAGAGGGCGGAGAACGGATCCTTCGAGGCGTCGACCTCGAGGTCGAGTCCGGCGAGATCCACGCACTGATGGGTCCGAACGGCTCGGGGAAGTCGACGCTGGCGAAGGTCATCGCCGGCCACCCCGCCTACGAGGTCACGGACGGGAGCGTCGCGCTCCACCTCGATGAGGCCGACGTAGCGGACGTCGACGCCGACCTCGACGACGAGGACTACCACTGGGAACTGCTCGAGATGGAGCCCAACGAGCGCGCCGCGCTCGGGATCTTCCTCGGGTTCCAGTACCCCGCGGAGATCGAGGGCGTCACGATGACGAACTTCCTCCGGCAGGCGCTCAACGCGAAGGCGGACGAGCGCGAGGAGCTGTTCGAGGACGAGGACGAGGAGGCGGACGCGGACGACGACGCCGGCTACGACACCTCCCCGATGGAGGGTCCCGCCGACGACGGCGAGATCGGCGTCGCGGAGTTCCAGGAGATCCTCTCGGAGAAGATGGAGCTTCTCGACATGGACGAGAAGTTCATGCAGCGGTACCTCAACGCCGGCTTCTCGGGCGGCGAGAAGAAACAGAACGAGGTGCTCCAGGCCGCGATGTTGGAGCCCGCGATCGCCGTGCTCGACGAGATCGACTCCGGGCTCGACATCGACCGGCTCCAGGACGTCTCGAAGGGCATCAACGCGCTCCGCGACGAACAGGGCACGGGGATCCTCCAGATCACCCACTACCAGCGGATCCTCGACTACGTCGAGCCCGACCACGTCCACGTGATGTTGGACGGCGAGGTCGCCAAGAGCGGCGGCCCGGAGCTCGCCGAGAAGCTCGAGGACGAGGGATACGACTGGGTCCGCGAGGACGTCTACGAGGCCGCGTAATCGCCCGTGGTTACACACCAACGCTATACAACCGGAGGCGTAACTAACTGATATGAGTTCACAAGACCACCTGAAAGAGACCGACACCGAGGCGCGCTTCGAGTTCAAGAAGGAGGAGAACTCGGCGTTCAAAAGCGAGAAGGGCCTCACCGAGGAGACGGTTCGCGTCATCTCGGAGGACAAGGACGAACCGGAGTGGATGCTGGAGCGCCGTCTGCGCGCGCTGAAGCAGTTCCAGGCGATGCCGATGCCGACCGACTGGCCGGAGGCACCGGACCTCTCGGAGATCGACATCGACGAGATCGTTCCGTACATCCGCCCCGACATCGACGTGCGCGGCGGCGTCGACGACTGGACGGACCTCCCCGATGACATCAAGGACACGTTCGACAAGCTGGGCATCCCGGAGGCCGAGAAGAACGCCCTCTCCGGGGTCGGCGCCCAGTACGAGTCCGAGATCGTCTACCAGAACATGCAGGAGCGCTGGGAGGAGAAGGGCGTCGTCTTCTGTGACATGGACAAGGCGGTCCAGGAGCACGAGGAGCTCGTCAAGGAGTACTTCATGACGAAGGCCGTGCCGCCGAGCGACAACAAGTTCGCGGCGCTTCACGGCGCGATCTGGTCGGGCGGCTCGTTCGTGTACGTCCCCGAGGACACCACGGTCGAGATGCCGATCCAGGCGTACTTCCGGATGAACTCCGAGGGGATGGGCCAGTTCGAACACACGCTCATCATCGCCGAGGAGGGCTCGGAGGTCCACTACATCGAGGGCTGTTCCGCCCCGAAATACTCGGCGTTCAACCTCCACTCGGGCGGCGTCGAGGTGTTCGTCGGCGAGGACGCCCACGTCCAGTACTCGACCGTGCAGAACTGGTCGAAGAACACGTACAACCTGAACACCAAGCGCGCGATCGCCGAGAAGGGCGGTCGCATGGAGTGGATCTCGGGGTCGATGGGGTCGAAGGCGACGATGCTGTACCCCTCGACGATCCTGAAGGGCCGCGGCGCGTCCGACAACCACATCACCATCGCCTTCGCGGGCGAGGGCCAGGACATCGACACCGGCGCGAAGGTGTACCACAACGCGCCGGAGACCAAATCGACCATCGAGTCGAAGTCGATCTCGAAGGACGGCGGCCGCACCAACTACCGCGGGCTCGTCCACATCGCCGACGGCGCCGAGAACTCGTCGACGGCCGTCGAGTGTGACGCGCTGATGTTCGACAACGAGTCGACGTCGGACACCATGCCGTACATGGAGATCAACGAGTCGAAGGTCGACGTCGCCCACGAGGCGACCGTCGGGAAGATCGGCGACGAGGACATCTTCTACCTCCAGTCGCGCGGGCTGGACGACGACGACGCCAAACAGATGATCGTCTCGGGGTTCATCGAGCCGATCACGGAGGAGCTGCCGATCGAGTACGCCGTCGAGCTGAACCGGCTCGTCGAGCTCGAGATGGAGGGTTCGCTCGGATAACATGAGCACGAAAGCAATCGAGAGCCTCTCTGAGGACACGGTACGACGCATCGCCGAGGAACGCGACGAGCCCGAGTGGCTCCTCGAGACCCGTCTGAACGCGCTCGACGCGCTGGAGACGGCGGAGCTGCCCGACGTGATCCAGACGCCCGGCCGGCGCTGGACCGACCTCGAGGCGCTTGACTTCGAGGCGCTCGTCGACCCGTTGAACCAGTCGGACACGACCGAGCGGACGGCCGGCGACGACGAGGTCGTCGTCGCACCCTTCACCGAGGCGTTCGAGGAGTACGGCGACGTACTCGAGGAGCACTTCGGGACCGTGCTCGACCCCGAGCACAACTACCTCACCGCGCTGTCGGTCGCGCTCTTCACCACGGGGACGTTCGTGTACGTCCCCGAGGGCGTCGACGTCGAGGACGTGACGGTGCGCGCGGAGATGAACTCCCGGTCGCTGTTCAGCCAGACGCTCGTCGTCGCCGAGGAGTCGTCGTCGGTGACGATCCTCGAGTCGATCGAGTCGGGAAGCGAGGCGGGCTCGGGAAGCGAGGGCGACCGCTACTTCTCGAACCTCGTCGAGGTCGTCGGCGGCGAGAACGCCACCGTCCAGTTCGGCTCGCTTCAGAACCTCGACGACGACACCTACACCTACTCGCTGAAACGCGGCGTCACGGACACGTACGCCACGATCGACTGGATCGAGAGCAACTTCGGCTCGAAGCTCACGCGCTCGGACGTCGAGACCGAACTGAACGGCGACGGCTCCGAGAGCCAGATCGTCGGGACGTTCTTCGGCAGCGAGGACCAGCACTTCGACGTCAACGCGCGCGTCTGGCACCAGGCCGAGCACACGACGGCCGACCTCGTCACACGTGGCGTGCTCGACGACGTGGCGCGCTCGGTGTACGAGGGCGTTCAGGACGTCGGCAGGGACGCGTGGAACACCTCGAGCTACCAGCGTGAGAACACGCTGATGTTGTCGGACGACGCCGAGGCGGACGCGTCGCCGAAGCTGATCATCCACAACCACGACACGGAGGCGTCACACTCCGCGACCGTGGGCCAGGTCGACGCCGAGGACCTCTTCTACCTGGAGAGCCGCTCCATCGACTCGCGCACGGCGCGGAACATGCTCGTCGAGGGCTTCTTCGTGCCCGTCCTCGAGGAGATCGCGGTCGACGAGTTCCGCGAGGACGTCGAGGAGCTCGTCGTCGAGCGGCTCCAGTAGGCGCGGTCGCGTCGACTCTCACCACTTTCGGTTCTCTGATCCACACGGATCGTTCGGCAGTCCGCTACGCCGTTCGCCGCCCCTCCGCCTCGGCGACGCGGTTCACGGCCGAGACGACGGCGTCGCCGATCGCCCCGATGGCGTCGTCGTCGAGGACGAACGGCGGCGCGAGCATGAGGTGGTCGCCCGCCTGTCCGTCGACGCTTCCCCCGCCGGGGTACGTGTACACGCCGTTCTCGAGGGCGGCGTCGTAGATCCGGTCGGCGACGTCGGCGTCGGGGTCGAACGGTGCCTTCGTCTCCCGATCGGAGACGAACTCGACGCCGACCTGGAGGCCGGCGCGCCGGATCTCGCCGACGATCGGGCTGTCGGCGAGCGGATCGAGGACCGCCTCGAGCCGCCGCCCACGCCGGCGGACCGCCGCGAACAGGTCCTCGGAGTAGCGGTCGAGCACGTGGTCGGCCACGGCCGTCGAGATCGGGTTCCCGCTATAGGTGTGGCCGTGCTGGAAGGAATGGTCGTGACCCTCGAGCGTCTCGACGACCCGGTCCGCGACCATCGTCGCGCTGATCGGCGCGTAGCCCGCCGAGAGCCCCTTGCCGAGCGCCATGAGGTCCGGCGTGACTCCGAGTCCCTCACAGGCGAACGGTTCCCCGGTCCGGCCGAACCCGACCATCACCTCGTCGGCGATGAAGAGGAGGCCGTACTCCGAACAGATCCGGCGGATCTCGCGGTAGTAGGCCGGGTGCGGACGGGCCGCGGGGATGCTCGACCCGCCGACGGGTTCGGCGACGAAGGCGGCGACCGTCTCGGGACCCAGGCGGCGGACGAGCCGCTCGAGCTCCCCCGCGGCCGCGACGGCCTGCTCCTCGGGAGTTCCCTCGTGATCCCAGCGGTACGGATACGCGGGACCGATCTTCGGCCAATCCCGCAGGAGGGGGTCGTACACCGTCCGGCGGCCGGTGTTCCCGGAGGCCGCGAGCGCGCCGAGCGTCGACCCGTGGTAGGACGCCCACCGGCCGATCACCGCCTCGCGCGTCGGCTCGCCGCGGGCGACGTGGTAGTCGCGGGCGAGCTTGATCGCCGCCTCGATCGCCTCGCTTCCCGAATCGACGAGGAACGCCTCGTTCAGCGATCCGGGCGTCATCGACGCGAGCTTCTCGCCGACCGATTCGACGGGCGGACTCGTGAAGTGCGAGGTGGAGACGTAGCCGACGCGGTCGGCCTGTGCGGCCATGACGTCGCCGACGCCCTCGAGCGAGTGGCCGAGGTTGACGACGGCCGCGCCCGCGGCCGCGTCAATGATCTCCTCGCCGTCCGCGGTCACGAGCGTCGAGTCGTGCGCGTCGACGATCTCGGGATGGTCCGGGTTGCGGCCCGCGCCCCATTTGTAGAACACGCCCATGGAAGCGGACGTCGCGGGTGGAGGACATAAATCGATCCCCCGACCGTGAATCGGTTCCCGGCCATGAACCGGACCGATCGGGAATCATCCCCGCCCGCGACTCGATCTCCGACCGGGATGCCGAGGGAACCGCTTAAGTCGGGCAGGCCCCGACGTGGCACTATGCGAACGGGCGTATCGAACGGCGACGGGTGGTCGAGGTGAGCGTCAGCCAGCGGATCACCTCCGACGACCAGCTCGCCAGACTGCTACAGATCGGGATCGTGTTGGAGGAGGTCGTCGAGGCGCGAGCACACCACCACTACGAGAGCCTCGACGCGGAGCTCGACGAGGAGGTCGAGACGCTGCTGGCTGACGCCGCCGAGGAGTCCGCCGAGCACCGCGCGCGGCTGGAGGGACTCATCGAGGGGCTCGGGGTCGACAGCGTTCCGTTCGACGAGATCGAGTCGCTCGTCGACGCGCGCTACGGGAGAACGCAGCCGGACGACTTCGACGGCGTGTTGTACGATCAGCTGTGCAACGAGGAGACCGCCTACAAGTTCTACGACGACCTCATCGAGGCGATCGCGGGCTCGGACGCCGAGTTCTCGATCGACCGCGCCGAACTGCTCGACACCCTGGAGGCGATCCGCGAGGAGGAAGCCGAGGGCGTAAGCGAGGTCACGGAGGTCATGGAACGCCGATGAACCGGAGGAACGAACCGGCGGGACGGCCGCCGACGAGAACGAGGACGACCGACGGAGGGGAGCCGTGAACACCGCAGACCAGTACCTCAAGACGATATACGTCGTACAGAAACAGGCGGACGGCCCCGCCTCGACCGGGTCGATCGCCGACGCCCTGGGCGTCAGCCCCGCGAGCGCCAACGAGATGATCGGCAAACTCGAGGAGCGCGGGCTCGCCGAACACGAGAAGTACAAGGGGGTCCGACTCACCGACGACGGCATCGTGAAGGCGCGGGACGCCCTCCAGACCTACTGTATCATCGAGCGGTTCCTCGCGAACGTCCTCGCCGTCGAGGAGTTCCGCGAGGAGGCCCACGAGTTGGAGGCGGTGATCGACGACACCGTCGCCGAGCGGCTGGACACGATCATCGACCGCCAGCCGGAGTGTCCGGACTGTTTCGACCCCGAGACCGACGCCTGCGCGTGTCTGGAGGTCGGAGCGGTGCCGGTCGAACAGGATTGAGATCGAAACGAGAAGCGAGAAGCCGCCCTACACGCCGGTGGAATACCGCAGGATCCCCGCGACGCCGCCGAAGGCGTCGAGCAGCTGTTCGCCCTTCTCGAAGTCCGTGGAGATGAACTTCGTGTCCGTTCCGCGCTGTTCGGCGATCGCCATCAGGTGTTCGATGACGTCCTCGCGCTCCTCGACCTCGGCGTCCTCCCCGCACTCGGAGCACTCGTGGTCGGGCGTCGAGTGGCGCGCGTCGACGACCTCGAACTCCTCGTGGCCGTTGGGACACTCGTAGACGATCACGTCGGAGCGGAGGTCCTCGGAGATGAGCAGTCGGTCGACCGAGCCCATGATCAGGTTCCGGCGGGTCTGCTCGAAGCCGTAGGTGGCCTCCTCGCCGGTGTGGAGGTTCTCGAAGAACGTCTCCATGTGGCGTTTGTCCTCGACGATCTCCTGATCGGAGAGCGCCTCGCTGCCGGCGTCGACGAGGTCCTTCAGCCCGGACTCGTCGGTGTAGGCCACGTCGAACTTGCCGAGCACCTTGTCCTGGAGCTCGTGGTGGAGGTAGTCGCCGTCGAGGAACTCGTCTTTCGTCGGCGAGGGGCCGCCGACGAGGATCCCGTCGATCTCGTGTCGCTTGGGGACGAAGAGCTCGTCCGCCATCCCCGCGACCTCCTGATAGAAGTTGTCGATGGCCTCGAGCCGGAGGCGGGCGAACCGCTGTGCCGACTGGCCCCCCTTACGCTGCTTGCCGGGGACGAGCGAGGAGGCGGACTTGACCGGCTCGACGCGTTTGCCCTTCAGCCAGCCGACGTTGGCCTCCCGCCTGTCGAGGACGATGAGCCCGAAGAGCCCGGAGTCCGCGAGCATGTGTTCGAGCGGATCGGTGAGGAACGCCGAATCGCAGTGGTAGCGGAACGACTCGACGGGCTGGGGCGGCGACTCCAGCGTCCGGGTGACCATCTCGGTCCGGCCCCCGCCGGAGTCGACCGCACCCGAGAAGATCACCATCCCCTTCTCCGGCGGGAAGGTGTCGTAATAGCGGAGGCGGTCCTTGATGCTCGTCAGCGCGTCCTGCACGTTCGTCCGGGTCTGTTTGGACTTGATGTTGGACGCCTCGCTGTGTTCCTGAGTGACGTGGGCGACCACGTCCGAGATCTGCTTGTCTTCGGGAATGTAGATGGTGACGAGCTGCGTGCCGGAGCCCTCGAAGTCCTTGAGCTCCTCGATGACCTTGCGGAACTCGTACTTCCGCCGGTCCTCGCTCGCCTCCTGGGCGTCGCTACTCATTACCCGAACTACGGCCCCGTGCGTGTAAGTAAGCTTTGACCTCCCGATCGGACCGCCGAGTACGCGAGAACGGGCCGCGTCGACGACGAGAGGCGAACAGCAGTTCGCAAAGACGCGGAGCAGTTCGCAGGAGCAGTTCGCAGGTGGTGCGGTGGCGCGCGCCCGGGAGCGCCCGAAGGGCGCGGGCCGGCCCGCGCGAGGGAGTCGGCCGGCCGGAGCGAAGCGGAGGCCGGTCGACGAGGCTGGGGAGGCGTGAGGTGCGGGGCGGCTGCGTGGGACTCGAAGGGGCAGTCGCCGGCGGCTCTCGAGCCCTCACGGCTGGGGCTTTGAAGGCGTTCCCGGCAGTCGGAGCCACGATCGAGTACGACGACCGGCTCTACATCGACTCGGGCGCTTCCACGCCGAGCGCGTCGAGCGCGTTCGCCATCGTGTATCGCGCGGCAGCGACGACCGCGAGCCGGGCGTCCCGCAGTTCGTCGGTCTCGGCCGTCAACACGGGACACTCGCGGTAGAAGGCGTTGTACGCGTCGGCGAACTCGCGGGTGAACGTCGCGATCGTGTGCGGCTCCAGGTCGTCCGCCGCCGACTCGATGACCGCCGGGAAGCGCGCGACCTCCCGCAGGAGGTCCTCCGCCTCGTCGGTCTCGAGGACGGCGGCGTCGACGTCGATCGGGTCGCCCGATTCGGGTACCGGGACCCCCTCGCCGGCGGCCTCCGCGAGGATCCCGCAACAGCGCGCGTGGACGTACTGGACGAACGGGGCCGACTGCGCCTCGAAGTCGAGTGCCTCCTCCCACTCGAAGGTGATCGCCTTCGCCGGCTGCTTCGAGACGATGTCGTACCGCACCGCGCCGATCCCCACCTGGTGCGCGATGCGCTCGACGTCCTCGTCGGCGAGGTCGTCGTCGCGGATCCGGTCCTCCATCCGGCTCTCGACCGCCTCGCGGGCGCGGTCGATCGCCTCGTCGAGGAGGTCGTCGAGCATGACGCCGGTTCCCTCCCGGGTGGACATCTTTCCGTCGGGGAGGTTGACGTACGAGTAGATGACGTGACCGAGGTCGTCGGTGTCGTTGCCGAGGAGTTCGAGGGCCGCGCCGAGCTGGTCGGCCTGCAGTTTGTGGTCCTCGCCGAGGACGGTCACCGCGCGGTCGTAGTTCGCGAACTTCCACTCGTGGTGGGCCAGGTCGCGGGTGGTGTAGAGGCTCGTGCCGTCCGAGCGGAGGAAGACGAGGTTCTTGTCGATGCCCCACTCGTCGAGTTCGAGCTGCCAGGCGTCCTCCTCGTAGACCGCCTCGTCGGTCTCCTTCAGCCGCGCCGCGATCTCGTCGGTCGAGCCGTCGCGCATGAACCGCGTCTCCTTGACGAACTCGTCGAACTCCGCGGGTAACCGAGCGAGACAGTCCTTCATGCCGCCGAGCACCGCGTCGACGACCTCGCCGACCCGTTCGTACGTCTCCTCGTCACCCTCCTCCAACCCCTGGAGGATGGCCGAGATCTCGGCCTCCGCGGCCTCGACCTCCTCCTCGGGGGCCTCCTCGAGGTACGCGTTCCCCCGCCGGTAGTAGCGCACGAGGTCGTACTCGACCCGGTCGCGTGCGGGCTCGCCCTCGAGGTCAGACTCGTCGAACGTCTCGTAGGCCCACGTGAACACCGCCATCTGGCGGCCCGCGTCGTTCACGTAGTAGTGGCGGTCCACGTCGTAGCCGGCGTACTCGAGGACGTTCGCGACCGCGTCGCCCACGATCGGGTTGCGCGCGCGGCCGACGTGGACCGGGCCGGTCGGGTTCGCGCTCGTGTGCTCGACGACCACCGACCTCTCCTTGTCCGGGAGGGTTCCGTACGTCTCGTCGCCGGCCGCGGCCGCGAGGGTGTCCGCGAGGTAGCGCTCGCCGGCGTGGAAGTTGACGTAGGGGCCGGCGGTGTCGACGGAGACGAGGTAGTCGGAGGGCTCGACGTCGACCGCCGCGGCGACGTCGCTCGCGACGTTCGGCGGCGCGTCGCCGACGACGCCCGCGAGCCGGAAGGCGACGCTGGAGGCGAGCGTCGCGTTCATGTCCTCCGGCGGGCGTTCGATCCCGAGGTCGTCGGTCGGGAGGTCGAGCTCGGCGAGCGCGTCGGAAAGCGCCGACTCGACCTCCGACCGGAACTGTCTGAACATACCGTCCGTTCGACGGGCGGATTAAAAGGGCCTTCCGAAGCGGCGCGGGAGGGAGCGCGGCGGTGTGGTGTTCGGAACGGAGACGCTGGCCTCAGTAGCACTCCCCAATCACGAGATGGACTGTAAGAGCAGATTTATTATTTCCGGTGCCAGTATCGAGGCGAGCAACTGTATCGAGGTGTTCGCTGACGTCGGGTATTCTCTCATCGCCCACACCTGTTCGATACGTCGCTGAATCTGTTCGACCTCTGGATTGTCGTGGAGCTCAGCAGAGGAGATATCGTAGGGATCGTCGACGACGTCGTAGAGTTGTTGTTCGAGTTGGTCGAGGTGGGACGTCTTTTCGCAGACCATCAATCGGTGGATCCTGAACATGGAGTTCCCCACGGCAACGAGTCCGAACGCCCAGAGAACCGTGAAAAACCCGGCCTCGGGAGCGCCGACCCGAGAGACCGCCGCCGTCCCGAGTCCGGTGATGGGCGGACCGTAAATATAACACAGAGCGAGTAACAGGCCAGCAGTGTAGATGTAGTACGTGCGTTTGAGCACTTCTCCGATCGGGTAGAACCCGCCGAGATCGCGCGGGTCAAGGAACGCGGGGGTGGGGCGAGACTTACCGATCCGTCTCGGTAACACGAACTGGATCGAGATAAACTGTATCAGGAAATCGACCGCGATAGGAACGTACCCCAGCGGGTAAATCACCCCCGCGAACGCGACGGTCGAGACGACGCCGAACGTCTCGATGTACGACGAAACGCCGATGATACCGAAGATGTAGACATAATAGGCCCCGAGAACGGAGATATACAACGCCGTTCTCGTGCGGAGCGATATCGTCAATTCGGCGTAGTTCGTCCGTACAGCACCGTCGCTCCGCTCCCACAGACTCGTTTGGTCAAGTGCTCGTCGACAGTTGACCGTCATGTACCGAATGCCGATAGCGGCGAGTAGCACGGCCGCAGGGATCGCAAGCGAGAACGGGTTCTGGATGAACCCATGAGACCGTTCCGTGAATACGTGGAAGTACGCGTTTATCAGGCCGAAATCGAGGAGCACGAACGTCGCGGAGTACAGATAGAGCGCCGGGATCGTTACCGAAAACCTCGTCGATAGACCGTCGAACCCGAACCTCTCTACGAAGACGTATGTCAACAGTTGTTTGTCACCTACCTCTTCGTCTGTAGCGCCCATATCGTGGTTTGAGTACCGTCTCATTTCAATATAGGGTCGATTTGACCCGACAGCGGAAGTACGAAACCCCACGAGTTAGAGAGACGATGGGTGTGACAGGCACGTCATCCGCCCGATCGTCTCGATTTCCGTTGGCGTGTTATCTCACTCCACGATCTCGTCGATCAACTGTCGCGCCGCGCGGCGAACCGCCTCGTCGCTCTCGATCGACGGCTCCCAGCCGAGGTCGGCCAGCCGCTCGATCGAGAGCCGCATCCGCGGCACGTCGCCGGTCCAGCCGCGGTCGCCGCCGGTGTAGGCGTAGTCGGGATCGACGCCGAGTTCCTCGCTCACGACGTCGGCGATCTCGGTCACCGAGGTGGTCGTCCGCGTCCCGAGGTTGTAGACGTTCAGGTCGTCCTCGGCGTGCTCGACGACGTGGCGGATCGCGTCGACGCACTCGGTGACGTGCATGTACGACTTCTCCTGGCGACCGTCGCCGAGGATGGTAAGGGAGGACGGGTCGTCCTCGAGCTTCTGGATGAAATCGGGGATCACGTTTCCGCGTTGGTGGGGCCCGACGATGTTCGCGAACCGGAACACCCACGACCGGACCCCGTAGGAGTGTGCGTACGTCGAGATGAGCGCCTCGTCGGCCAGCTTCGAGGAGCCGTAGATGGAGATCGGCTCCATCGGGGCGTAATCTTCGGGAGTCGGACGCGGGGCCTCGCCGTAGACGGTCGAGGAGGAGGTGAACGCGAACCGGTCGACGCCCACCTCGCACATCCGTTCGAGGACGTTGTACGTCATCGCCGTGTTCGCCTCGAACAGCTCGCGGTCGTCGTCGTAGTTCGTGTCCGTGTACGCGGCGAAGTGGAAGACGACGTCGAGGTCCGCGGTGACGACCTCGGCGACGTCCGCGGGGTCGGTCACGTCGGCCTCGACGAACTCCGCTCCGTCGGGAACGCGGTCACGGTCGCCCTTCGAGAGGTCGTCCGCGACCCGGACGGTCCCCCCCTCCTCGAGGATCCGGGCCGCGAGGTGACTGCCGACGAGCCCCGCTCCGCCCGTGATGAGCGCGTGTGAATCGGCGAGATCCATACGCGTCAGTGACGAGTGAGGGGTAAGTACGTGTGGGATTCGGTCGGGTCGGCGCCGAACGTCCCGATGGGGCCCCGTGGCTCAAAAGCCCCAGCGGATCCCGGACATCGTGGCGACGATGGCGACCATGAGGACGAGCTCGACCATGCTCAACATGCCGTACTTCGCGTTCAGGCTCGCGAGCCGATCGTGGTCGGTCTCCTCGGCGGCGATCTCGTCGAACATTCCGGAGGTGAACGCGTGAAGCGGGCCGAAACCGAGAACGAGCAGCGCGACCGCGAGCACGAGCGCCGCCCACAATGACGGGGACGGGGAGGCCAACAGTCCCATCATGGCGGAGAGCCCGACGCCGGAGCCGACGACGCCGACCGAGACCGGCTCCATGAGGAGGTTCATCTTCGGGACGAAGCCCTCGGCGAACTCGACGTTCGCCTCCTCGGAGAGCGAACCCATGACGGGACCTAAAACGACCGCGCCGAGCACCGCGGTGCCGAACCAGAACGCGCCGAGAAAGAGGTGGACGGTGAACATGACCCGGACGTCCCCGGAGAGGTAGCCGAGAAGGGGCAGGAGGAGCGGAACCGCCACCGCGCCGACCGTGAACGGTCGGCTCGCGGCGTCGGCCATGAGACTGTATCGTTCGCGCCGGCTCGTCGGTCGGTGTGCGTCGGCCAGTGACATGGGGATGCTCCGTGACGGATCGACCGTGCGTCAGGAAGACGATAAGTCATGTGGTTAGCACAGATACGTGGACGCGGCTGCGTCGTGATCGTCCGTTTCGCGTCACCGCTCGTGGAACGGTCCAGCGAGAGGGCGTACTGGAGGACGGGTCGCGAGACGGAACGGGGGTCGTTGCTGGCGCGGTGAACTCGCCCGTGCGGTGAACGCGACTGCGACGGGGGCTGCCGAGGTTCCGATCCCACTCGACCGCGACCGCCTCCGCACCTCACGCCTCCCCAGCCTCGCGGCTCGCGCTCTTCGAGCGCTCACCGCGTCCCTCGCGCGGCGCTCCTCGCTGCCGCCGGGTGCGGCCGCTCGGAGGCGCGCACCACCGCGTGACCGGTGACGTCACCGTCGCGATGGCTCGCTCGCCGGCCTCGATCGAACCGGGTCCGCGTGGACGGTGAGCCGCTCGACGACTTTCCTCGGATCCACGATACTCGCGACTACAGCCCCTCCTCGCCTCCCTCCTGGGAGAGGATGACGACCATCGAGAGTCCGGAGATGACGAGCAGGATGAGGGTCGGAACGACCGCGTACTGGTAGAGCGCGGTCTCCTGAGCGCGCCAGATCTGGGTGACGATGGTCTCGAAGCCCGACGGGCGGAGGATGAGCGTGACCGGGAGCTCCTTCATCGTGGTGAGGAAGACGAGGGCCGCGCCGGCGACGATCCCCGAACGGGTGAGCGGGAACGTCACCCGACGGAACGCGCCCAGCGAGGACTCCCCGAGGGTGCGGCCCGCCTCGACCAGCCGGGGATCCACGCCGAGGATCGACGTCCGGGTCGATCCGACGGCCTGCGGCAGGAACCTGACGACGTACGCGAACACCAGAAGCGGGAGCGTCTGGTAGAGCCACGGCAGGTATCCCGATCCGAAGTAGACCAACGCGAGCGCCAACACGATCCCCGGGACGGCGAAGCCGACGTACGTCGCCCGCTCGAAGAGCGTCGCGAGCGGCGAGTCGTGCGTGGCCGCGAAGTAGGCGACGGGCAGCGCAGCGAGTGCAGCGACGACCGCGGCCGCCAACGAGACCGAAAGCGAGTTCAGCACCTGAACCGGCTCGAACGCCATCGACGGACGACGGCCGGCGTCGGAGCGCACGAGCCAGAGGAACAGGATCCACAGCGGGACGAGGAGCGCGGTCGCCGCGACCGAGGCGGGAGCCAGCGTCGCCGGCCACCGCCATCGGCCGAGGCGGACGAGGTCGTCGGTGGTGCCCGCGTCGTCGCCGTGGACGCTCCGGTTCGACCGGACGAGCCACTCCAGCGCGAGCACGACGAGCACGACGCCGAGGAGCTGTATGGAGAGCAGCGCCGCGTAGTCGCGGCCGAACGCGTTGTACTCGACGTAGATCTGTCGGGTGAACACGGGCAGGCGCATGATCGAGGGCGTGCCGAAGTCGGAGACCGCGTACAGCGCCGCCAGGAGCGACCCGGCGGCGACGGCCGGGCGGATCACGGGCAGCGTCACCCGGCGGAACGCCTCGGCGCGACCGTGGTTCAGCGTTCGGGCCGCCTCGATGAGCGTCGTGTCGAACGAGAGCAGCGCGGCACGCGTCGAGAGGTAGACGTACGGGTACGTGTACAGCGTGATCACGAGGATCGAGCCGGGAAGTCCGTAGATCTCCGGGATCCGCTCGATGCCGAGCGGCGCGAGGAGGTCGTGGAACTCCCCGCGAGGACCGAACGCGGAGACGAACGCGAACGCGCCGACGTAACTGGGAACGACGAGCGGGAGCGCGACGACGATCGACCAGAACCGGCGGAACGGGAGGTCGGTCCGAACCGTCAGGTACGCGAGCGGGACGCCGAGGAGGATCGAGAGGCCCGTGACGCCCGCCATCAGGAGCAGGCTGTTGAGAAGCACCTCGACCGTCCCGCGGCTGAAGAGGAGTTCGCGCGCACGAGCGGGTTCCACGGTGACGGCCTCGATCACGAGCCACGCCAGCGGGAACACGAGCGTCGCGGCGATCGCCGCGGACAAAAGCGTCAGTCCCGGCGGCAGCCGCCCGTCGCCGTCGGTCGCGCGGTCGATGATGCGCTGTATCCTGCTCATGGGTCGGAAACGAAACCGGGTTCGATCCGGATGGAAGGTGCTGTCCCGGTTAGGAATTCCGATCCCGGCGGCATCGAGTGTGCGATCGACTCCGACGGGTATAAGTTTTTAGGGAAGCCTAAATCACGACATGGAGCTGACGAGACGTGACGCCGTGGCCGCGCTGGCCGCCGTCGGGGCGACCGGCGGGGTCGCCGTCGGCGTCCGTCGCATGCAGGACCGGGAGGGCGGGGAGGACGCCGCGACGGACGGCGCGTCGGCCGGAGATCCGTCGGATCGGGACACGAACGAGGGGACGGTCCGGGCGACGATGGTCGCGGTCGCGGAAGTCGTCTACCCTGGGGAGGTCGACGGGATCGACGAGTTCGTCGACCGCTTCCTCGACGGCCGGCTCGACGGGTCCGCGCACGCGAGCGGGCTCCGCGAGGCGGTCGGCGAGCTCGCCGACGCCTCGCAAGCGTGGCACGACGCGCCGGTCGAGGAGCTCCCCGCGGCCGAACGCGAGGAGCTGCTCCGCGGGATCGGAGCCGACACCGCCGACGAGGACCCCGACGGAACGACCGCCGAGCGGGTGCGGTACTACGTCGTGAACGACCTGCTTCTCGCGCTGTACGCCTCGCCGACGGGCGGGGAGCTGGTCGGGATCGAGAACCCACAGGGACACCCCGGCGGCGCGGAGAGCTACCAGCGGGGGCCGCCGTGAGCGGCGCGGAAAGCGTCGGAGACGGCCGATCGGGCGGCGACGGTACCACCGGTGACGACGTCGATCGTACCCCCGTCCCGAACGCGGACGTCTGTGTCGTCGGCGCGGGCCCGGCGGGCGCGCTCGTCGCCGACCGGCTGGCCGCCGACCGTGAGGTGGTGGTCCTCGACGCCGGACCGCGGTTCGATCCCGACGACCGCCTCGCCAGACGGGAGCGGGCGATCCGCCCGGCGTACGACCGCCCGGACGTCTGGGACGTGGGCGGCGAGCGCGACGCCCACGAGAACGCCGGCGAGTGGTTCTATCCGCTGAACCACGCCCGCGTGAAGGGGATCGGGGGCTCGACGCTCCACTGGCAGGGGATGGTGATGCGGCTCCACGAGGACGACTTCAACTCCGGGACGGTCCGGGGCGTCGGCCCCGACTGGCCGATCGACTACGCGGACCTGCGTCCCTACTACGCCGAGGCGGAACGGGAGCTGGGCGTCGCGGGCGGGAGCGGCGTCGACAATCCCCATGCGCCGCCCCGTGAGGAGCCGCATCCGATGCCCGCCTTCGAGCCCTCCTACAGCGACTCGCTCTTCGCCGAGGCGTGCGAGGAGCTCGGGATCGACATCCACTCGGTGCCGAACGCGCGCAACTCCGAGCCGTACGACGACCGGTCGCCCTGCGTCGGCTACGGCACCTGCCAGCCGGTGTGTCCGAGTGGCGCGAAGTACGACGCGACCGTCCACGTCGATCGGGCCGAGGCGGCGGGCGCGACCGTGATCGACCGCGCCCCGGTCCAGTACCTCGACCACGACGCCGACCGCGTGACCGCCGCAGTCTACGCGACGCCCGACGGGGGGGAACACAGACAGGAGGCCGATGCCTTCGTCGTCGCCGCGGGCGGCGTCGAGACGCCGCGGCTCCTCCTGCTCTCGGAGTCCGAGGCGTATCCCGACGGGCTCGCGAACTCCAGCGGGGCGGTCGGACGGTTCTTCATGGACCATCTGTTCGCGGGCGCGGGCGGCACCCTCGACGAGCCGACCCGCCAGAACCACGTCGGCTTCTACACCAGCGCCTGCGACGAGTTCTACGACGACGCCGACGAGGAGCGGGCCCCGTTCAAGCTCGAGTTCTTCAACTACGCCGGCCCCTCGCCGGTCGAGATGGCGCTGTCGGGCGACGACTGGGGCGATCCGCTCCTGGAGCGGCTACGGGACGGGTACGGGAACCACGTGGCGATGGGCGGGCTCGTCGAGCAGCTCCCGCGGGCCGACAGCCGGATCACCCTCGACGACGACCGCGTCGACGACCGCGGCAACCCCGTGCCGCGGATCGAGTGGACCGTCGACGACCGCGCGCTCTCGACGATCGAGCGGGCGAACGAGGTCCAGGTGGCGATCCTCGAGGAGCTCGGCGCGGAGGTCGAGTGGGTCGCCGGTCCCGACGCGACCGGTCCCGCCTACCACCACATGGGGACGACGCGGATGAGCGACGACCCCGCCGAGGGCGTGGTCGACCCGGACTGTCGGACCCACGACCTGGAGAACTGTTGGATCGCCTCCAGCTCCGTCTTTCCCACCAGCGGCGCGATGAACCCGACCCTCACCATCGCCGCGCTCGCGCTGCGCGTCGGCGACGGCGTCGACGCGTGGCTCTGAACCTCGTTTTAGGTAAACCTAAAAACTCAAGTGGGTGCGGCCGTTCTGACGGAACAATGAGCGAGTCAGTACACGAGACGAACGGAATCGCGGCGGCCGTCGACGGCGGCGACGACGCGACGGATCACGCCGACACTATCGACGCCGACGCGGAGGAGGCCACGATCGACGCCGGATCCGCGGAGCCGTACACCTTCGACGACCTCAGCGTCGTGATGGGTACGTACAACGAGGAGGAGGCGATCGGAACGGTGCTCGAGGACGTCGACCGGGTGACCGACGGAAGAGCCGAGGTCGTCTGCGTCGACGGGTCGTCCGACCGAACTCCGGAGATAGCCCGCGAACACGGCGCACGCGTGATCGAACAGGAGCCGCAGGGATACGGCGTCGCGGTCCGCGAGGCGATCCTCTCGCCCGACCGCCCGGTGGTCGTCACGACCGACTGCGACGACACATACCCGATGGACGCGTTGCCCGAGTTCCTCGCCGGGATCAACGACGGCGCGGACGTGGTGAGCGGCGACCGCCTCTACCACGGCGCGAAGGCGATGCCGGCGTTCAACCGCCTCGGCAACCACGCGTTCGCGGCGCTCGCGAGCCTGCTCATGGCAGAGCGCGTCCACGACACCACCACCGGGATGCGCGCGTACCGCCGCGAGGTCGTCGAGGAGATCGGATGGACCGAGAACACCGGACTCTCGGCCGAACTCCTGATCCGGCCGCTGATGCGCGGCTACGACGTGCGAGAGCGCCCGATCGCCTACGCCGAGCGGCTGGGCGAGACGAAACTCGACCCGATCGGCGGCGGCGCGGCCATCGCGAAGTCGATCGTCACCGTCTGTCTCGAGGAGCAACTGCGGCGGCTCTAGACTGGAGAGTCGATCCGTCGTCCGTCTCGAGCGATCTATTCTCCGTCCGTCTCGGCATCCACCTCGAAGACGACCCACTCCGGATGGGCCTCGGCGTCGTCCGGGAGGTACGTCCCCTCGTTTCCACACTCCGTGACCAGCGGGCAGACGGAGCGCTCTGGGGGCCACACCGTCTCGACGCGGTCGCCGTCCGTCCGGACCGTCACCTCCTGCCGGTAGGTGAACGTCGACCCCGCGGGGTCGACGAGCGTCACCGTGAGGACGACGACGTCGTCCCCGTCGCCGACCGGAACCGTCGAGTCCGGGTCGCCGGCCAGCCGCGCCGTGTCGGCGTCGAAGACCCAGTCGACCGCGACCGAGTCGCCCGGATCGTCGACGACGTAGCCCGCACGGTCGCCGCCGGCCGCACCCTCGACCTCCAGCCGAACGCGGGCGCGCTCCACGCGCTCGGGAACGCCGACCGTCGTTCCGGCCGAGAGCGTCGATCCCCGACGGACCTCGATCGGTTCGAGCTTCGGAGAGACGTGCCGGTTCGCGTCCGGGGTCCACTCTCCCCGATAGGCGTACCGGTAGGCGGTCCGGTTCGGGTACGCGTCGAGCACGGCGAAGTCCTCCCCCGGGTCGCGATCGAGCGCGTAGACGACCTCGCCGTCGAAGCCGGGTTCGTTCCGCAGCGCCTGGAACGGGTGGTTCTGCCACTCGCCGTACGGCGTCGGGAGGAAGACGAGCGCGTCGTCGAACGACTCCGACTCCACGGGCTCGTAGGCGACCTCGTACTTCTCGGCGTGTTCGGCGTTCCGGTCGAGCGGGGTCGAGACGGCCGTGACCGCCGCGATCCCCCCGACGAGGAGGGCGGCCGCGACCGCGACGACGACGACCGTTCGCGCGGCTCTCGCGGTCGTGACCGCCTCAAGCCGTCGCCGGAGCCGCGGGAGCGAGCGCCACCCGGCGACCGCGGCGACCCCGCCGAATATCGAAAACGGAACGAGCAGATCGAAGTGGTAGAACGGGCCGAACCCCGACACCAGTCCGTCAGTTGGGTCCGAGAACGTCGCGAGCAGGTTGTGCGTTCCCCAGAAGAACAGGTTGCCGACGACGACCGCCAGCGCGACGCCCGCGAGCAGGAGGCCGGCCGTGCGCTCGAAGTCGCGTTCGCGGTCCCCTCGCTCCGAGCGGCTCCATCGCCGGACCGAAAGCCCCGATCCGCCGAGGGCGAGCAGCGTCCCGAGCGGCCCCGCAGTGACCCAGCGCGTGGCGAGGAACCACAGCGCGTAGGCGTTCGTTTCGAGCGCGATTCCGGGGGTGTAGTCGGCCGAATGGCCGAGTATCCGCCGCTCGCCGAAGCCGGGACCGTCCATCGGCGCGAACGCCTGGTACGGGAACGTCAGCGGCGACCCCGTGAGCCGGAGGTTGTACGCGAGCGTGATCCCGACGAACAGCGTGCCGAGAAGCGCCGTGAGTCCGTGGCGACGGACGGGACCCGGAAGGCGCGGACGACGTCGAAACTCGACCTTCCGCAACGACGACAACACCCCGACGAGCGCGTGGAGGATGAAGGGGCTCGCGAACAGCACCGCCGTGTAGGGGCGCGCGAAGAACGCGAGCCCGACCGCGACGCCCGCGACGCCGGCCGCCGAAAGCGACCGATCCCGGACGCCCCGGAGGTACGCGACCGCGAAACACAGGTTGAGGAACGTCGTCGGCGCGTACGGGAGGAACGTCGAGCCGGTCACGAGCGCGAGCGGCGACGCCGCGAACAGCGCCGCGGCGACGACGCCGACCCGCCGGTCGAACGCCATCGACCCGAGGAGGTAGACGAGGAAGGCGTTGCCGGCGGCGACGACCGCGAGCGTGGCCCGCGGCTCGCCGAGGAGCGCCATCGAGACCGCGTACATCGCCGCGGGGACCGGCGTGTACTTCGGGTAGAGCCGGCCGCCGTCCTGGACGAAGAACCACGGGTGGAAGGCGTCCGCGAGCGCGCCGGCGTGGAGCTCGAGCTGCCCGGAGAGCAACATCGCCGCCTGCGTGAGGTAGACCGCCTCGTCGTGGTTGCTGGAGTGGTACGCGAAGACGGTCGCGGCGATGGCGAACGTCAGGGCGCCGGCCGCGCCCGCGACGAGCCCGGCCGCGAGCGTCGGGCGGTCGGGGGCGGACGGGAGGGAACGGTCGGCGGTCACGGGAGCCGCCCTATCAGACGTCGACGCCCGCGTCGCGCATGAGGTCGATCGTCGGTTCGAGGTCCGACAGCTGGGCCAGGTCGACGTCCGGCACGTCGAGTTCGTCGATCGTCGGCAGGTCGCCGATGGGCTCGACGTCGGGAACCAGCGGGTACTCGAAGGTGGTCCGGGCGAAGTAGTCCTGTGCCTCCGCCGACAGCAGGTGCCGGACGAAGTTCTCCGCGAGCGTCGCGTCGGAGGCGGTGTCGACGACGGCCGCGCCCGCGACGTTGAACACCGCGCCGGCGTCGCCGCTCGTGAACGCGGTGGCGATCGACGCCTCCGGGTTGCCGTCGAGGACGCGCTGGATGTAGTAGTGGTTCGTGAACGCGGCGTCGATCTCGCCGTCGGCGATCGCCTGGCACGCGGCGAACTCGTCGGGATAGCTCGTGATCCCCGATTCGACGATCGCCTCCAGCCAGTCGCGGGTCGCTTCCTCGCCCGCGATGAGCCGCATCGCGGTCACGAACGCCTGACAGGAGCCGTAGGAGGGGGCCCAGCCGAGGTCGCCGGAGAACTCCTCGGGATAGGCCATGACGTCGTCCGGGAGGTCGTCGTCGGAGAACTCGTCGGTGTTGTACGGGACGGTGCGGGCACGGCCCGAGGTCCCGATCCACTGGTCGGTGCGGAACTCCGCGCGGACCATGTCGGTGACTTCCTCGGAAAGCGACTGCGTGCGTCCCTCGTCGGCGAGCGCGCCGAGCGAGCCCGCGTTGACGGAGTAGAACACGTCCGCCCGCGACCCGTCGCCCTCGTTGATGATCGTGTTCACGAGGTCGGTCGACCCGCCGTATCGAACCGTCAGGTCGAAATCGTCGTACTGGTCGTCGATGTAGGAGACGAGGTCGCCGACGAGGAACTCGCCGCGCCCGGAGTAGACGGTGAGTTCGCCGGAGAGGTCGGGCATATCGGCGATCGAGGTGCCGCCGGGGAGTCCGCGCCCCTCGCGGCCGGAGCCGATCTGGCCGACCGTTGAGTCGGTCGCGTCGCCGTTGCCGTCGCCGCCGTCGTCTCCGATCCCGAGGATGCCGAGACACCCGGACGTCCCGAGCACGCCGACCGCACCCGTCGTGGCGAGGAGGCGGCGTCTGTCGATCCCGTCCCGAAGACGATCGTGATCCGTCATATGTTTTAGGCCCACCTAAACAGACTTAGTCGTGTCGATTCAGTCGTCGGCGACCGCCGGCGTCCGGTCGAGCGCCTCGAGACAGTCGAGCCAGTCGCGCATGTACTCGCCGACGTGGACGAAGAACTCGCCGTTCCGGTACTCCTCGAACTCGCCGTCGGCGAGCCGGTCGGTCATCGCGTCGTAGGCCGCGGCGTAGCCGTCGGCGTCCGCGCCGGCGTCGCGGATCAGCTCCCAGAGGTGCTCGTTGAGCTCGAGTCCGGCGACCTCGTTGTGGAGGTCGTCGAACGTCGAGCGCGCGGCCTTGTTGTGTTCACACAGCGGGCCGCCGTTGTAGATCCGCTTGCCGAGCACGTCGCAGGCGCGCTTGAGGAAGACGCCCGACCAGATGTCGTCGAACCGGCCGACTTCCCACTCGTTGTCGTCCATCGGCAGCTGGTAGAACGCCGGGATCACCTCGCGGCGGAACGCGAGGTTCATCGAACAGACGGTGAGGTAGTTGTCGCGGGCGGCGACGAAGTCCTCGCCGAAGTCGTCGGCGGTCGTTCGCGTCCGTGCTTGGCCCTGCAGGTCGCCGTCCATCAGGATCCGGACGGCGTCGAGGTCGGGGACGTTCGTCCACAGCCCTTGTGAGGCGACGACCTCGCCGGAGTCGATCGCGACCGTGTCCGTCTCGACGGTCTCGTCCATCGCCGAGTAGGGGTACCCGCGGGGGTACAGACCGTGCTCGTCGGCACGCTCGTAGAGGACGTTCACCCAGTTCTCGTCCGACCGGACGCGCGTTATCTCCCCCTCGAAGGCGAGGTTCTCCATGTGTCGGCCGAAGTAGTCCGCGTCGTCGTGCGGGAGCGTGTCGTCGTCGATGAACATCCCGTACTCGAACTCGGGGTTCGCCCACATGTACAGCAGGCCGAAGCTCGTCTCCGCGTGGCTCGCGGCCGGAACGACGTGGCCGTACTCGGCGACCCTCTCGCTCTCGTACCACTCCTCGCGGGCGGTCCCGTCGAAGACCTCGCCGGAGACGCCGAGATCCGCGAGCATCTCTCGCATCTCCGCGACGTCACAGAAGTCCTCGGTGACGAGCACGAAGTGGAGCCGCGAGACGTCGAAGCCGTGGTCGCGGGCGTTCCCGACGTACGCGCGGATACACTCGTACTCGCGGATCGTCGGAACGACCACGCAGACGTCTCCTCTCCCCTCCGGTGAGCGGCGTTCGTCCATGCGATCCAGTTTTTAGGCTGGCCTAAAAACCTGGCGGTCCGGCGGCCGAGGGGTCGCCCTCGGCGGCCGGCTCGGCCCCGTCGGCGGTCGGCTCCGCGGTCGCGGGCGCGTCGGTCCCCTCGGCCTCGCCGGCTCCGGCCGTCGGAGAGACGTTGAACGCCAGTCCGGCCACCCCGCCGCCGCCGAGCGTGACCGCGTTCTTCAGCGCGTGGTCGAGGACCGCCGCGGCCAGGGCGATCTCGGCCGGGATCGGAGCGGCGGCGACGACGATCCCCGTGAACGCCGCCTCGTACAGGCCGACGCCCCCCTGTGAGAGCGGCAGGACCTTCGCGAGGTTCCCGGCCGAGACCGCGAGCGTCCCGACGACGACGAGCGTCACCGGGGCGAGACCGCCGGTCCCGCCGACCAGCGCCGCGAGCACGAGGACGGCCGTCAGGACGTCGAGCCCCCACACGGCCCCGCTCGCGAGGAGGACTCGGAGGAGCGCGCCCGGGTCCGCGGCGACGACCCGAACCGCGGCCCCGAACCGGACGACGGCGTCGACAACCCGCGAGAGTCGCGGCCGATCGAGGCGGTCGACTTGGTCACGGAGGCCGGGACCGAACCGGCGGTCGCTCCGGGCGACCGCGACCGTGACGGCCGAAGCCAGCGCGGCCGCGGCCGCGATCCCGGCGGCGGCGGCGACGGCTCGACCCGGTCCGACGGCCGCGGCGGTTTCACCGGCGTCCGCCGACAGCACGGTTCGCCCGTCGAGGAGGAGCGCCGCGAGCGCGGTGCCGCCGAGCACGCCGAGCGCCACGAGGTCGAACGCGCGCTCGACGGCCAGCGACGCGACGCCGGTCGGATACGGCACGTCCCGCCGGTCCTTCAGGAGATACGCGCGAACGCCGTCGCCGGCCCGCGCGGGGACGATCAGGTTCGCGGTCTGGCTGGCGAACACCGTCGCCGTGAGAAACGCCGACCCACACCGATGGCCCATCGGGGCGAGCACGTCGCGGTACCGTCGCCCGCGAACCGGCCACGACAGCAGGTAGGCGACGAGCGCCGCGACGAGCAGCGACGGGTCCGCCGCGGCGACCGTCGAGACGACGGTCCCGGCGTCGAGGGTCCGCGTCAACACGACGCCGCCGACCGCGAGGACGAGGACGGTTCCCACGGCCGTGAGCCATCCTCGCGGGAGGCGGTCGCGGCGCCGTGAGTCGCCGTCGTGCGTGGTCATACGATCGTTTAGGTTGGCCTAAACAATATAGTCCTGGCGGTTCACGGCGCCGGGTGAGCCGGTGAGAAGACGCTTGTCCTCCCTCGTCGTCCGGGCAGCCGTGTCCCTCCCCGACGCCGAGAAGCGACGAGCGGAGCGTCGCGACTCCCGCTCGACCGATCGCCGCGACGACGAGCAACGGTCCGACGAGGACGGAGCACCGAACGGCGTGTACCTCGTCGCCGGCCTCGCGCTTCTCGGCGGCGGGGTCGACTTCCTGTCCGGGATCGCGGTGCCGTTGTACGCGACGGGAGCGCTGGGCGCCGGCATGCGACTGCTCTTCGCCCTCGGGAGCGGCGGCTCCGCCGGCGGCCCGGCGATGCGGATACTGCTCGCGGTCGTCGTGGTCGGCTATCTCCTCGTGCGGGCCGACCGCTTCGAGTGACGCGGTGGGCGCCGGTCGACGCCGAACCACGTACATCCTTATCACGACACGGACCTGACCCCGATCCGATGCGCGCCACCCTCGAGACGCTCGCGATCGCCTGCCTCGTCGGCGCGGTGCAGGCCGTCCTCGGCGTCGTGGGTTTCGCCACGGCGTTCGCGCTCTCGGCCCCGATTTCGGTCGCGCCGTGGACGCTCGTCACTGGCGTGTACGCGCACGGCTCGCTCGGACACCTGCTCGCGAACGGGATCGCGGTGCTTCTGGTCGGTCCCCTCGTCGAACGGCGGACGACCCGAGCCCGGTTCCACGCGTTCGTCGTCGTCACCGGCGCGCTCGCCGGGGTCGCACAGGTGACCGTCGGTAGCCTGCTCGGACCGTCGGCGGCCGTGTTGGGGCTCAGCGGTGCCGCCTTCGCGCTCGGCGGGTATCTGCTCGCCGGCAACGTCGTGACCGCGACGCTGTTCGACCGCCTTCGACTCTCGTCGCGTGCGCAACTCGCGCTGTTCGGCGGGCTCGCCGTCCTCCTCACGGTCGCGACCGCCGCGCCCGGCGTCGCGCTCGTCACCCACGCGACCGGGGCGTTCTGCGGTCTCCTCGCCGGGCGGGTGCGACTGCTGGAGCGCTGACGAACGAGCTCGGCGGCGGTCAAGGCGATCGCGCAGGCGGGCGTGACCGATCGACGACGGCGGCGCTGTCCGGCGAAAAAACGGAAAACCGAGAGCGTGGCGCGAACGCGCCTTAGCGCTTAGTCCTCGAGAACGATCTCGATGCTGACGTCGTTGGGCACCTGGACGCGCATGAGCTGACGGAGCGCGCGTTCGTCGGCGTCGATGTCGATCAGCCGCTTGTGGACGCGCATCTCCCAGTGCTCCCACGTCGCCGTCCCCTCACCGTCCGGGGACTTGCGCGACGGGATCTCCAGCGTCTTCGTCGGCAGCGGGATCGGGCCCGACAGGGCGACTCCCGTCGAGTCCGCGATCTCGCGGACGTCGTCGCAGATGGCGTCGAGGTCCTCGGGGCTGGTACCGGCGAGGCGGACGCGTGCCTGCTGCATCGATTATCGCTCGTTGACTTCGAGCACTTTCCCGGCCGCGATGGTCTGACCCATGTCGCGGATGGCGAAGCTGCCGAGTTCCGGGATCTCGCCGGACGGCTCGATGCTGAGCGGCTTCTGCGGGCGAACGGTGACGACCGCGGCGTCGCCGGACTTGATGAAGTCCGGGTTCTCCTCGGCGACCTCACCGGACGACGGGTCGATCTTCTGATCGATGGACTCGATCGTACAGGCGACCTGCGCCGTGTGCGCGTGGAAGACCGGGGTGTAGCCGGCCGTGATCACGCTGGGGTGCTGCATGACGACGACCTGCGCCTGGAACGTCTCGGCGACGCTCGGCGGGTCGTCGGCGGGACCACACACGTCGCCGCGACGGATGTCGTCCTTGCCGAGGCCGCGGACGTTGAACCCGACGTTGTCGCCGGGCTCGGCCTTGGGGACCTCCTCGTGGTGCATCTCGACCGTCTTCACCTCGCCGCCCACGTCGGACGGCTGGAAGGAGACGTTGTCCCCCGTGTTGAGGATCCCGGTCTCGACGCGTCCGACGGGAACGGTCCCGATGCCGGAGATGGTGTAGACGTCCTGGATGGGGAGCCGGAGCGGCGCGTCCGTCGGCGGCTCGGACTCGGGCAGGTCGTTGAGCGACTCCAGCAGGGTGGGGCCGTCGTACCAGCCGGTGTTCTCGGACTCCTCGGAGATGTTGTCGCCCTCGAACGCCGAGATCGGCACGAACGTCGTGTCGTCGGTCGCGAAGCGAACCTGGTTGAGGAGCTGTTTGACCTCCTCGACGACCTCGTCGTAGGAGGACTCCTGGTAGTCGACCAGGTCCATCTTGTTGACGCCGATGATGAGCTCGTTGATTCCCAGCGTGCGGGCCAGGAACACGTGCTCTCGGGTCTGAGGCGCGACGCCGTCGTCGGCCGCGACGACGAGCACCGCGTTGTCGGCCTGCGAGGCACCCGTGATCATGTTCTTCACGAAGTCACGGTGGCCCGGGCAGTCGACGATGGTGAAGTAGTAGGAATCCGTGTCGAACTCCTGGTGGGCGATGTCGATCGTGACGCCACGCTCGCGCTCCTCGGCGAGGTTGTCCATCACGTAGGCGAACTCGAAGCCGCCCTTGCCCTTCTCTTCTGCTTCCTCGCGATGCTGCTCGATTACGTGCTCGGGGACGCTCCCCGTCTCGAAGAGGAGTCGACCCACGAGCGTACTCTTGCCGTGGTCGACGTGGCCGATAATGGCCAAATTCTGGTGCGGTTTGTCACTCATGGGGTAATCACGCGCTAAGGCGCTCTGTGAGTACGTTTTCGGTTGATTCCACTAAAACGGTTTCGATACGACTCACAGGCGAGAGCGCCGCAGTCCGGTGATTCCTGTCATCGAGGGGCACGGGATCGAGGCGCACGGACGGGTCGGATCGGTCGCGCGTCGTGAGGCGGTCCGTCAGGAGACGAGCGAGGTCGCGAAACGAGGGAACTCCGACCGCGTCCGGGACTCAGCCGAGCCGACCGACGTCGCCGAGGATCGCGCTCGCCGTCTCGGGGCCGCCCGCGCCGCGACCGGAGATGTTGAGCCGCCCCGCGTGCGTGGTCTCGATCTGGACGATGTTCTGGGTTCCGGAGACCGCGAGCGTCCCGTTCTCGGGGACGAGCCGCGGGGCGACCCGAACCGTCTCCCCCGTCGCCTCCCCGATCAGCCGGACGGTCCGACCGTCCTCGGCGGCGAGCCGGAGCACGGAGCCGGGCACGTCGCGGATCCCCTCCACGGACGCGTCCGCGAGAGTGAACTCCCTGGCGTCGGCCGGGTCGTCCGCCGCGCCGAACGAGAGCACGTTCGCGAGGACGACGCACTTGAGCGCGGCGTCGGTCCCGTCGACGTCGAAGGAGGGGTCCGCCTCCGCGACGCCGAGGTCCTGTGCCTCCGAGAGCACGTGGTCGTAGTCGAGGCCCTCGGCGGCCATGCGCGTGAGGATGAAGTTCGCGGTCCCGTTGAGCACGCCACGGACGGCGGTGACGTGGCTCGGCTCGATGTCCTCGACCGTCGAGACCGCCGGGATCGCCCCGCCCACCGTGGCCTCGAAGCGCACGTCGCCGTCGCTGTCGGCCGCGAGCGCCCGGAGATCGCCGTACCGTTCCGCCACCGGACCCTTGTTCGCCAAGACGACGTGTCGGTCCCGCTCGAGGGCGGTCCGAACGTGCGAGAACCCGGGTTCGGCGTCGCCGAGCGTCGTCGGCGTCGCCTCGACGAGGACGTCGTAGTCGGCCGCGAGCGCCTCCGCCGGGTCGCCGTCGCCGACGATCCCGCGCTCGGCCTTGCGGGCGACCACCGCGTCCGCGTCGACGCCGACCGCCCCGCCCGAACCGTCGGTCCCGTCCGAGACGACCGCGCTCGAGGAGTCCGCGACGGCGACGACCTCGTGGCCGTGTTCGCCCGCCAGCTCGACGACGGAGCGGCCGACCGCACCCGCGCCGATGACAGCGAGTTTCACGCTTCCACCCCCACGAGCGGCGCGACGACGCGCAACTCCTTCTCGTCGGCGATCTCGCGAACGGCGGCGATCGCCTCGCTCGTCTCGCCCGACCGTGCCTCCAGGCGAAGCCGGGCGCTCGAGACCTCCTCGGTCCCCTGCGGAGCCGCGAGCGACACGTCGGCGACCGACGCCGACGCGGACGCCTCGATCCGCGAGAGGGTGTCCGAGAGGTCGGTGTCGATGAGATGGCCGAACAGGACGAGGGTGATCTCCTCGGCGTACCGCTCCGTTCCCGCCTGCATCACCGTGATCCCCTCCTCGCGGAGCGCCTCGACTATCCCCTCGAAGCGCTCGGTCGTCGCCTCGAAGTCGACCTCGACCGGGATCCGACCGCGCGGGGTCTTGTTCCCGCGCTCGTGGTAGATCGACAGCAGGTTCCCCCCGTTGTTCGCGATCGGCTGAAGCGCCGCGAGCAGCTGTCCCGGCTCGTCGACGAGCTCGAGCCGAACCGTGTGCGTCGAGGGGGCGGGGTCGTGGCCGCCGTCCGCCGCCGGGTCCGCCGCGTCGGCCGCCTCCTCGGGCGCGCCGTCCCGAGCGTCGCTCACGCGATCACCCCGCTCGGAGGAGCCGTCCGGCACGTCCCTGTCGACGCGGAGCGGTCGCTTGCTGGCTCCGTGCCGATACGCCGAGCGGGAGTCGTGCCCGTCTGCATACTCGAAAGGAGTCGGGGGGAGCGGTATAAGCCTTCGGCGATGGCAGTCGTTGCCTCCGCGACGTACGCGAACACGTCACACGAGAACGAGCGACGGTGACCGGGCGGCCGCCGGCGACCGGAGGCGGAACCTAAGAAAAAACGGAGCGCGAAACGAGGTGAGAACGCTCGGAGAGCGAAAACGGCGGAGGAAACGGGCGACGTGTCGGAAAACGCGGAGCGTGGACCGCGAAGCCTCGACTAGATGTAGTCGATCGACGAGGGCAGTTCGAGCTTCATTCCCTTCCGCTCGCGGATCTCCATGATCTTCTCGCGCTGGAGGTTGTCCACGAGCACGCGGAAGCCCGCGTTCTCCGTGTTCCAGGAGGCGCGGCCCTCGGTGGCCGAGCGGATGTCCGAGGAGAACCCGATCATCTCCTCGACGGGCGCGATGCCCTCGACGACCATGAGGTCACCCTCCTGGTACATGTCGTCGACGCGGCCGCGACGACCCTGGACCTCGCCGGAGGCGGCACCCATGTGTTCGCTGGGCACGTCGATGCGGACGTCCTGGATCGGCTCGAGCAGGCGGACCTCGCCGTCGATCAGCGCGCGGTGGACCGCGTCGCGGACGGCGGGGATGACCTGTGCGGGTCCGCGGTGGATGGTGTCCTCGTGGAGCTTCGCGTCGTGGAGACGGAACAGCGACCCCTGGACCGGCTCGGCGGCCAGCGGGCCGTCGTCGAGCGCCTCCTGGAGCCCCTCGAGGACGAGCTCCATCGTCTCGTTGAGGTGCTGGATCCCCTTCGTGTCGTCGATGAGGATGTTGGTCCGGTGGATGTCCTCGACGTTCTGGGAGGTGTCCTTGTCCATGCCGGCCTCCTGTAACGCCTCGCGGCGCTCCAGTTCGGGCATGTCCATCGAGACCTCGCCGAGCTGGATGGCGTCGACGATCTCCTGGGCCATCGGCTCGACGGTGAGGTAGAACTTGTTGTGGCGGTTCGGCGACTGCCCTTCGACCTCGCGGGACGCCTCCTGGGGCTGTTCGCGGTAGACGACGATCGGCTCGCCGGTGATGACCGGAATTCCCTGGTTGTCCCGGATCCGCTGGGTGATGACCTCGAGATGGAGCTCCCCCTGCCCGCTGATGAGGTGCTCACCCGTGTCCTCGTTGATCTCGATCTGGATCGTCGGGTCCTCCTTGGCGACCTGCTGGAGCGTCTCGATGAGCTTCGGCAGGTCGTCCATGCTCTGGGCCTCGACGGACTTCGTGATGACCGGCTCGGAGATGTGCTCGATCGACTCGAACGGCGTCATCTCCACGGAGGAGACGGTGGAGCCGGCGATGGCGTCGCGCAGGCCGGTGACCGAGGCGATGTTGCCGGCCGGGACGTGTTCCACCTCCTCGCGTTCGGACCCCATGAACAGCCCGACGCTCTGGATGCGGTTCTTGCCCGCGGTGCCGGAGACGTACAGCTCCTGGCCCTTCTCGAGCGTGCCGGAGAAGACGCGACCCGTCGCGATCTCGCCCGCGTGCGGGTCCATCGAGATGTCGGTGACCATGAAGACGACCTCGCCGTCCTCGTCGACCAGCCGCATCGTGTCGGCCAGCGAGGACTCCGGGTCGCCGCGCCAGATGCGCGGGACACGGCGGGGCTGGGCGTCGACCGGGTTCGGGAAGTGCTCACAGACCATGTCGAGCACGACGTCCGAGAGGGGCGTGCGCTCGTGGAGCTCGTCGCGCTTGTCGTTCTGTTCGAGCTCCATGATGTCGCCGAAGTCCATGCCCGTCCGCTGCATCGACGGCATCGAGACGCCCCACTTGTACAGCGCGGAGCCGAACCCGACCGTGCCGTCCTCGACGGAGACGGTCCAGTCCTCGGGGATGTCGTCCATGTTCTCGGCCATCCCGCGGATGAGCTCGTTGACGTCGGCGATGACGGAGAGGAGCCGCTCTTGCATCTCCTGGGGGCCCTCCTGGAGCTCCGAGATGAGGCGGTCGACCTTGTTGATGAACAGCGTCGGCTTCACGCCCTCGCGGAGCGCCTGCCGGAGCACCGTCTCCGTCTGGGGCATCGCGCCCTCGACGGCGTCGACGACCACCAGCGCGCCGTCGACCGCGCGCATCGCGCGGGTGACGTCGCCCCCGAAGTCGACGTGGCCCGGCGTGTCGATGAGGTTGATGAGGTGGTTGGTGTCCTCGTACTCGTGGGTCATCGAAACGTTCGCCGCGTCGATGGTGATCCCGCGCTCCTGTTCGTCCTCCTTCGTGTCCATCGCGAGCTGCTCGCCCGCGGTGTCCTGCGAGATCATGCCCGCGCCCGCAAGGAGGTTGTCGGAGAGCGTCGTCTTCCCGTGGTCGACGTGGGCGGCGATGGCGATGTTCCGGATGTTCTCCGGCTCGTCCATCAGCCGCTCACATTCTTGAACGATCTTCTTGCGTCGGCCCATTATACCGCGTGTTACCGACAGCAGGGTCAAAAGGGTAGTGTTTCTCCGCGGCCGTTTCGGCCGGGATCACCCCCGATCGCCGCCGATTTCGTGCCCATCGCTCGCACGATCGTCGGTCGCCGCACGCGCCGATCCCATCGGGGTCTCCGTCCCGCCGCGACGGCCTCCGTTCTACCGCGGCAGCCTCCGACCCGCCGCGACGGCCTCCGTTCTACCGCGGCAGCCTCCGACCCGCCGCGACGGCCTCCACCCGCTCCGCCACGCCGCCGGTCGCCGGCCCACGCCGGGCGGATTTAAGTGATCCCTCGGGGACGGGGAAACATGAACGAGACGCTCTCACGGATCGTCGACAGCGGCGTCGTCGCGGTGTTGCGCGGAGTGCCGGCCGACCAGCTCGTCGGGATCGCCGAGGCGCTTCGAGAGGGCGGCGTCACCGCCGTCGAGATCACCGCCGACACGCCCGGCGTCGCGGACCTCATCGAGGAGGTGTCCGGCTCCTTCGACGACGAGGTCGTCGTGGGAACGGGCACCGTCCTCGACGCCGAGACCGCCCGGACGACGCTGATGGCCGGCGCGGAGTTCGTCGTCTCGCCGAGCCTCCACGAGGACGTCATCGAGACGTGTAACCGGTACGGGGCCGTGAGCGCGCCCGGCGTGATGACGCCGACGGAGGCGATCCGCGGCTACGAGGCCGGCGCGGACTTCGTGAAGGTGTTCCCGGCGAAGACGGTCGGCCCCGCCCACGTCGGCGCGATGAAGGGGCCGCTCGGCCAGATCCCGATGATGCCGACGGGCGGCGTCGGCCCCGACAACGCCGCCGACTTCATCGAGGCCGGCGCGTTCGCGGTCGGCGCGGGCGGCGCGCTCGTCGACTACGACGCCGCCGAGCGCGGCGACTACGAGGCCATCACCGAGACCGCCCGCGAGTTCACGCGGGTGGTCGAGGAGGCGCGCGCGGACGGGTAGGGTAGCTCCGCGACGGGGGTGGAACTCGATGAGCCGGAAAGCGGGGTGAAGTCGTGCCGCGACCCGAACGTTTTCGGAGTGTCACCGACACCTCCACCCGTCGATGATCGTACTCCACGCGGTCTTCCCGATCGAGGCGGACCGGCTCGACGAGGCGCTCGATCACGCGAGAACCCTCGTCGAGGAGTCGAACCGGGAGGACGGAACGATCGAGTACCGGGCGGCGACCGACGTCGAGGACGGGACCACGCTTCGCTTCTTCGAGCAGTACGAGGACGCGGCGGCGTTCGAGGCTCACACGGAGACCGACCACTTCCGGGCGTTCGAGGCGGCGCTTCCGGACCTGCTCGCCGGCGAACCGGAGGTACGCCGGTTCGACGTGGAGTCCGCGGCGGAGCTCGACCTCTGAGAGGAACCCGAGACTAGCTTCGGCCGGGAACGGTCGAGCGACCGTTCACACCACCTGCTCGCCGTCGTCGTCGTACACCTCGATGGCGTCGACGGGGCAGACCCGCGCCGCGAACTTCGCGTCGAGCTCCTCGCCGTCGGGGACCTCGACGACGAACACGTCCTCCTCCCGCTCCTCGCCGTCGACGAGGTCGGCCTTCCCGTCGTTCAGGTCCTTCTCGAACCCGTCCCACTCGGCGACACACTGGTACATCCCGATACAGGTGTCTCGGTCGAATTCGACGCGCATACCGCGGATACGCGAAGCGGGTACAAAGCGGTGGCGGGGTTCGGTTCGTCGGTGCGCCCCGTGGCCGTTCCCGCGTACCGGGAGTTCTCCCGGACGGTGAGGGTATCTCCGTGCCGACCGTTCGGAAAACCGCCCGCTGACGCCGACGCCCTCCGTCGTTCTCCGTCGGGCCGTTTTTAATCCGGGCGCACGTCCTGCTCGCATGGATCCGGACGGACACGCGCTCCGGGACGTGCTCTACAAGCGCGCGGCGGTGTTCCGACGTCTCGCCGACGCGCCCGCGAGCAAGCCGGAGCTCGTCGAGCGACTGTCGAGTTCGCGCTCGACCGTCGACCGCGCGATCGACGATCTGGCGGACGTGGACTGCGTCGAGTCCCGGAACGGGACCTACTCGCTCACCGCGACCGGCCGGTTCGCGCTCGCGGAACACGACCGCTACGCGGCCACGACCGAAACGATCGAGGCGGCGAGTAGCCTCCTGAACGGCCTCCCCGAGGGGACGACCCTCCCGTCGGTCTTCCTCGAGGACGCGACCGTGACCGTCGCGGACCCGCACGTGCCTTCAGGGGCGTCGACGGCGAGCAGCGAGCTCCTCGAGCGGGCGACGGCGATGCGGGGATTGGCCCCGACCGTGCTCAAGTCGGACGTCTTCATCATCGACCGCGAGCTGGACCGCGAGGCGCTCGACGTGACGGTGGTCGCGGAGCCGGCGGTGGTGGAGGCGCTCGGCGAGCTTTCGGACACGCCGGTGGCGACCCTCCTCGCGCGCGACTCATTCGATCTGTACCGAAGCCCGGGGTCGCTCCCGTACGCGCTGTGGGTGATGGAGACGCCGGAGGGAGACCACGCGGGGATCACGTTCCGCGGCACGGGCGACGTCACGGGGATGGTGACGAACGACTCGCCCGAGGCGGTCGAGTGGGCGAACGCCGAGCTGGCGTCGTATCGGGAGCGGGCGACTCCCGTCGACCAGCCGGTTTAAGACCGGTGCGGGCGGAGAACCCGGCGATGACCGCAGTCTGGCTCGTCGACCGACGGTTCGACTCGAAGGGGCTCGTCCGGCTGACGTACGCGACCGAGGACGGCGAGCGCGTCCACACGAAGGAGCTGGCCGAACAGCGGCTGGTCACCGGCGACGGGGTGACCGCCGGCCGGGACGTCAACGAGGACGCGCTCGGCGAGGCCTCGGCCGAGGACGTCGAGCGGTTCGCCGCCGAGGCGTCGCGGATGGCCGCCGAACACGACCTCGACGACACGGTGTGAAGCGGCCGCAAGCGGGAGCGACGGCACGGTAGCGAGGGTCTCCGGCTCGGTCCGGATCGAAGGCCGCAATAGCGATCCGGATCGGATCTGACCACCCTGACACGAACCGAACGCCGCGGAAGTCACGGGCGCGGTTGCCCGCGACCGCACAGTCCCGCACCTCACGCCTCCCCAGCCTCGCATCGACCGCGACGCCGTGCGGTCCGGCGTCGCGGTCGCTGCTCCCTCGCGCGGTCCGGCTCGCGCCCCGTCGGGCGCTCGCGGGCGCGCGCCAGAACGAGTTTGCTGACTGAGCCCCGCCGCCGGCAGTCATCACCGGCCTCCGTAGCCTTCCGACGGTTTAAATCGCGTCGGCGACCAAGGGACGCCAATGCAACCGACCGCCCTCTCCGGGCTCCCCGCGGGGGTCGGCGAGGCGCTCGAGGCGGAGGGCGTCGCCGACCTGTACCCGCCCCAGGAGGCCGCCGTCGAGGCGGGCGTCCTCGACGGCGAGAGCCTCGTCGCGGCCGTCCCCACCGCCTCCGGCAAGACGCTGATCGCCGAACTCGCCATGCTGTCGGCGATCGAACGCGGCGGGAAGGCGCTGTACATCGTCCCGCTGCGCGCGCTCGCCAGCGAGAAGAAGACGGAGTTCGAGCGGTGGGAGGACCACGGGGTCACGGTGGGCGTCTCGACGGGCAACTACGACTCCGACGGCGACTGGCTCGCGAGCCGCGACGTCATCGTCGCTACGAGCGAGAAGGTGGACTCGCTGATCCGCAACGGCGCGCCGTGGATAGACGACCTCACCTGCGTCGTGAGCGACGAGGTCCACCTCGTCGACGACGCGAGCCGCGGCCCGACCCTGGAGGTCACCCTGGCGAAGCTCCGAAAGGTGAACCCCGGCCTCCAGACCGTGGCGCTGTCGGCGACCGTCGGCAACGCCGACGCCATCGCCGGGTGGCTCGACGCCGAACTCGTCGAGTCGGACTGGCGGCCGATCGACCTCCGGGTCGGCGTCCACTTCGGCAACGCGATCGACTTCGACGACGGGAGCCAGCGGGAGGTCCCGGTCGACCGCGGCGAGGACCAGACCGCCCGGCTCGTCGCCGACGCGCTCGACACGGAGGAGGACGGGCAGGGCGGCTCCTCGCTCGTGTTCGTCAACTCCCGGCGGAACGCCGAGTCGTCGGCGAGGAAGCTCGCCGACGTGACCGGCCCGCGTCTCACGACCGACGAGCGCGACCGCCTTCGCGAGTTGGCCGAGGAGGTCCGCGGCGTCTCCGACACCGACACCTCCGAGGACCTCGCGGACGCGGTGGAGCAGGGGTCGGCGTTCCACCACGCGGGGCTCGCGGCCGAACACCGGAGCCTGATCGAGGACGCGTTCCGCGACCGGCTGATCAAGTGCGTCTCCGCGACGCCGACGCTCGCGGCCGGGGTCAACACCCCCGCCCGCCGGGTGATCGTCCGCGACTGGCGGCGCTACGACGGCGAGTTCGGCGGGATGAAGCCGCTCGACGTCCTCGAGATCCACCAGATGTGCGGCCGCGCCGGCCGTCCCGGACTGGACCCGTACGGCGAGGCGGTGCTGCTCGCGAACGACGCCGACACCAAAGAGGAGCTGTTCGACCGGTACGTCTGGGCCGCCGCCGAGCCCGTCCGCTCGAAGCTCGCCGCCGAGCCCGCGCTCCGGACCCACGTGCTCGCGACGGTCGCCTCCGGCTTCGCCTCGACCCGCGGCGGACTTCTCGAGTTCCTCGACAACACGCTGTACGCCGCCCAGACCGACGACGCGGGGCGGCTCGCCGCGGTCACGGACAGCGTCCTCGAGTACCTCGCGGTCAACGGCTTCCTCGAGCGCGACCGCGAGGGCGGAACGGAGTCGCTCTCGGCGACCGGGATCGGCCACACCGTCTCGCGGCTCTACCTCGACCCGATGAGCGCGGCGGAGATGATCGACGGCCTCCGGGACGCGTGTGCGACCGAGGACGCCGCCGGGGCAACCGCCGGAGCGTACGAGCGGTCGGCGCCGGAGGACGGGATCGAGGAGCCCGGGTTCGGAACGTACAGTCGGGTCGATGACGATTCCGACGGCGGCGAGGAGGAAACCGTCGCCGACGACGAGGACACCGCCGCCGACGACTCGCCTCCGGACGTCACCCCGCTCGGCCTCTATCACCTGGTGAGCCGGACGCCGGACATGTACGAGCTCTACCTGAAGTCGGGGGACCGCGAGACGTACACCGAGATCTGTTACGAGCGCGAGACGGAGTTCCTCGGGGACGTCCCCTCCGAGTACGAGGACGTTCGCTTCGAGGACTGGCTCGCGGCGCTCAAGACCGCTCGGCTGCTCGAGGACTGGGCCGACGAGGTCGACGAGGACCGGATCGCGGAGCGCTACGGCGTCGGCCCGGGCGACATCCGCGGGAAGGTCGACACCGCCGAGTGGCTGTTGCGCGCGGCCGAGACGCTCGCCGCCGACGTCGAGGGAGTCGACGGCGACGCGGTCCTCGCGGTTCGACGGGCGCGAAAGCGGGTCGAGTACGGCGTCCGCGAGCAGCTGCTCGACCTCGCCGGCGTGCGGAACGTCGGGCGGAAGCGCGCGCGTCGGCTGTACGAGGCGGGCGTCGAGACGCGCGCCGACCTCCGGGAGACCGACAAGGCGGTCGTGCTCGGCGCGCTCCGCGGCCGGGAGCGGACGGCGGAGCGGATCCTCGAACACGCCGGCCGCGAGGACCCCTCGATGGACGGGATCGACGCGGACCGGTCGGCCTCCGCGGCGGCGACCGCCGGAAGCGGCGACGGCGACGACGAGGGGCAGGCCAGCCTCGGTGATTTCCGGTGAGGGGTCCGACCGACCCGGACAAAGCGACGGATCCGCCGTCGCCGAGCCACCCCGCACCGGATCCCGAGGTCCGAATCGTCGAGGGAACTCTCGTGGTCGACGACCTCGACGCGTTCCTCGCCTCGCTCGAGTCGATCCGGGAGGAGACCGGCGCGGTCGTCCAGGCGTTCGACGCCGACCGCGTCGTCGACGCCGCCCACCTCCGTCTCGCGACGCGGCTCGCCGCCCGATCGATCGCACGGGACGAGGCGGTCGCCCGCGATCCCGCGGTCGAGATACTGGTGTACGCCGCGGGCCGCCGCCAGATCGACCGTGCGCTCGACCTCGGGGTTTCGCCGGGCGAGCGACGGGCCGCCCTCGTGGTCGGCGATCTCGGCGGTGTCTCCGACGCGGAGTGTCCCCCCGCGGACCTCGAGACGGCCGTCACGTCGGTGGAGGACCTGCTCTCGGACGGACCGGAACCGACGCTCGGCGAGTTCGACGACGGGGCGGTCCGCGACTACTACGGGGTCACCGATCGCGAGCTCGACGCGACCGACGGCGACCTCGCCGACGCCGTCCACGAGCGCGTCGCGCTGCTGGACGTCGAGAAGTGAGAGCACGGGTCGCCGCTCGAAGGCCCGTTCGTTACGCCACGACATACCCCCTTGCTTCCGTTGGAGATCGCAATACAGGAGTACGGTATCGTTCCAGTAGAAACGGAAGAAACGGAGGTGCCGCGACGCATCGGGAGGGGCGTCGGGACGGAGTCCTCGGGACGTCGCGAAGGGAACGTCGTCGCGGAGAAGACGGATAGTCCATCCTGGATTCGAACCAGGGTCGAAGCCCCCAGAAGGCTTCAGGATTGGCCACTACCCCAATGGACTGTGCGCACCATCGCTACTCCACGCGTGTTTGTAAGCGTTGCGCGTCGCGTTCTCCCTGTCACACGCTCGCACACGGAAGTCGCGGCCTCGCACACGACGCCCGTTCGACCGCTCCGACCCCTCCGATCGTTCCCGCCGATCACCCGTCTCTGTCGCCGGACGTGGATCGATCGACGTGTTTTAACCCGACGAATACTCACACCTGTGTATGTACATCGGACGGTTCGTCGTCGTCGGTCCCGGCATCGGCGCGTATCGCGTCTCCTCACGGTCGTTCCCGGATCGGCGGGTGGTCGATCGGGACGGCACGCTGACGGTCGGGCCCACGCCGGACGCGCCGGAGACGGACAACCCGTACGTCTCGTACAACTGCGTTCGGCGGGTCGAGACGCCGACCGGCGAGCCGCTCGCGGTCCTCGGCAACGGCTCGCACGTCGACTCGATAGCCGAGAAGCTCGAGCTCGGCTACCCTGCTCGCGACGCGCTCGCGACGCCGCTCCTCGCGCTCGACTTCGAGAAGGACGACTACGACACCCCGCGGATCGCCGGCGTCGTCGGCGCGGAGACCGCGACGATCGGCACGGTCCGACGCGATGCCCTGCTCGTGGAGTCGGTCGACGAGCCGACGCTCGTGGCGACCTACGAGCGGGATTCGCCGGATGCCTACGATATCGCGGCCGAGGACGCCGAAGCCGCCGCGAGCGAGGTCCTCGGAGCCGACTTCGAGCACCCGGTGTGTGCCGCCGGCGCGACCGTCGACGACGAGGGCGTCTCGCTGGCGTTCGACAACGGGGAGTGACCCGCCGACCGGCGCGTCCGTTCGCCCCTCTTCCGGCTCCCGACGGCTTTTGAGGGAACGGGTCGACGAGCGGGTATGAAGCCCATCACGGCCGCGGCGTATCACGACATCGCGAAGCCGGCGGACCCTCGCGTCTCCCCGGACGGCGAGCGGGTCGCCTTCCTTCGTCGACGGCCGAAAAGCGACGAGACGTACGAGTCGACCGTCCATCTCGTCGAGGCCGGCGACGGCGACGCCGACGAGCCGCGCCGCTTCTCGCTCGCCGAGGGGGCCGACGCGGAGCCGCGCTGGAGCCCCTCCGGCGACCGGATCGCGTTCACCTCCACGCGCGGGCCCGACGACGACCGCCGACAGCTGTGGATCCTTCCGGTCGCCGGAGGCGAGGCTCGCCGGATCACGGACGTCGGCGGCGGGGTCTCCGACGTGGTGTGGTCGCCGGACGGCGATCGGCTCGCGTTCGTCCAGTCGGTGACCGCCGAGGACCGAGCGGCCGACCGCGACCTGTCGGTTCCCGACGGGTACGAGCTCGACGAGCACCCCGACCCGCGGGTGATCGACCGGACGGTGTTCCGCTCGGAGGAGGCGTTCTTCGGCGGGCGGCGGCCGGGGATCTACGTCGTCGACGCGGACGCGTTCGTGGACGGCGTCGAGAGAACGAACGGCGGCGGGAGGGCCGACGGAACCCCTTCGATCGAGCGGGTGACGGACCGCGACGCCGACTTCGGCGCGCCGGAGTGGGGCGACGCCGACACGCTGTATTACACCGAGTCCGTCGGCGGCGATCCCGACGACTCCGACGAGATCGCGATCCACGCGCACGACCTCGCGACGAACGCGGTCGAGCGACTCCACACCACGACGGACTGGGCATCGCCGCTGGCGGCGACCGCCGACGGACGGATCGCGTTCACCCACGCCGAGCCCGACCGCATATCCCTCCGGCAGACGGACCTCCACCTCCTCGACCGCGCGGACGGCTCGGTGATCTCGCTGACCGACGGTCTCGACCGTGACCTCGACGACGGGGTGGCCCCGCAGTGGGGGCCCGACGGCGAGACGCTCTACTTCGCCACGCCCGACGAGGGCGAGACCGCGCTGTGGCACGTCCCCGCCGACGGGAGCACCGCTCCCAAGCGACTCCTCCGGGAGGGGACCGTCTCGGGCGCGACGGTCGGCGGCGACGACGGGGCGGGTCCCGACGAGGTGACGGTCGCGCTCGCGCGAAGCGAGTGGGACCATCCGGGCGACGTGTTCCTGTTCGACGCCGCGGCCGGGACGACGACCCGGCTGACCGAGCTGAACGCCGACCTCCTCGCCGACCGTCACGTCGGCGAGCCCGAGGAGGTCCGGTTCGAGTCCGACGGGACCGAGATCCAGGGGTGGGTCCTCACGCCGCCGGAGTTCGACCCCGACGCGGACGGGAAGTATCCGCTCGCCGTCGAGATCCACGGCGGTCCGCACGCGATGTGGTCGACCGCGGGGACGATGTGGCACGAGTTCCAGACGCTCGCCGCCCGCGGCTACGTCGTCTTCTGGTCGAACCCGCGAGGATCGACCGGGTACGGCGAGGCGTTCAGTCGGGCTATCGACCGCGACTGGGGGGAGACGACCCTCGCCGACGTGACGGCGGGCGTCGACGAGACGATCGACCGGTACCCGATCGACGAGGGGAACGTCCTCGTCACCGGCGGCTCCTTCGGCGGGTTCATGACGGCGTGGGCGGTCGGACGGACCGACCGGTTCCGTGCGGCGGTCGCCCAGCGCGGCGTCTACGACCTCACCGGCTTCTACGGGTCGACGGACGGGGCGTACGGGTTGCTCGAGGGGGACTTCGACACCGTCCCCTCGGAGGAGCCGGGGTGGCTGTGGGAGCAGTCGCCGACCGGCCACGCCCACGAGGTCGACACGCCGACGCTTCTGATCCACTCCGAGGACGACACCCGAACCCCGATCTGTACGGCGGAGCTGTACCACCGGATCCTCCGAAAGAACGGCGTCGGCACCCGGTTGGTTCGCTATCCGCGGGAGGGTCACGAGCTCTCGCGGTCCGGCGAGCCGGGGCATATCGTCGACCGGATCGAGCGGATCGCTCGCTGGTTCGACGGCTACTCCGAGTACCACGACGCGCCGCGCGCTCTCGACCGTCCGGCCGACGCGGGGTTGACGGCGAGCGGGAGAGAGTCGACGACGGAAGCGGAATAACCGGGGCAGTCGGGCGCTCTACAGGCAGTTCACGTCTCGTCGGGATCGAACGCGTCTATCGACTCGTGGACGCCGGCGACCCATTCGTCGAGCGCGTCGTGGAGGAGCCGTTTCGCCTCCGGGACGGGGATCGCGGTGTACTGGTAGACGTACCCGCCCGAGTCCAGCAGTCGGCGGCGGCGCTCGACGAGCCCCTTCTCCCGGAGCGTCGACAGCGACCGGTTCACGTTCGAGCGGTCGCGGTCGAGCACGTCGGCCAGCTCGGCGACGGTGCTGCCCCGATACTCGATGAGCGTCAGGTACGTCCGGCTCTCGTGGTCTCGAATGCCGAAGACGCACGAGAGCACGTGTTCGAACGACGGGGAGACGTCGCCGACGAGGTCCTCGATCTCTGCTTCGGCCATGACGGGGAATCGTCCGCGACGGGATTAAACCTCAGTTTTCCGCGGCGTACCCCATGCGGTCGAGGCAGGCACGCATTTCGGCCTCCTCGCTGTGTCTGTGGAGGCTCGTCGGAGTGTCACAGTGGTACGTCTCGCCGTCGTACCGCAACACCACCTCGTGTGCGCTCCCGGCCACCTGGACGTCGAGGACGACCCGCCGTCCCTCCCGCAGCGCGGCGATGATGTCGTCTGCCGGACGCTCGCCCGGCTCGAGCCGGAGTGGGGACTTCATGACCCCCGGTTCGAGCGGTCGGAACAAAAAGTCCCCGTGTCAGGTCACCGGCCCACGTCAGGTCATCGTCGATTCGGGGCCGCCCTCCTCCTCCGGCGGTTCGACCCCCTCCGCGGCCGCGACGTCCTCGGTGCGTTTCTCGGTCTCGACGTGCCAACGGTCGATCTCCGACTCGTACTCCGCGAGGACGTCGCTCACCTCCGATTTCAGCTCGTCGTCGTTGACGTTCACCTCGAACTCGAAGGTCTCGCCGTCGTCGCCGCGGGCGACCTCGGTGACGTTGGCGCTGATGAGCTCGTTGTCGAAGTAGTACGGCGCCATCTGGGTCATCACCTTCCGGTAGACCGTGTCCTCGACCTTCCGGATCGCCTTCCGGCCCGCCGAGTCGGCGGCGCGGGCGACGTGGTTTATCGACTCGCCCCAGCGCTCAACCGCGCCCTCCGTGTCGTCCTCCTCGACCTTCTCGTAGGATTCGGTGAGCTTCTCGCCGGCCGTCTGGAGGTCGTCTCCCGGGGTCTTTCCCGCCTTCTCGCCGTTACCCTCGCTCACCGACGCCTGCTTCGCGGTCTTCTCGGAGACGTCCTCGTCGATCCGCTCGTGGGCCTTCGGCCGCCAGTCGTCGAACTCGTGGAACGCGTCGCCGTCCACGCCGGTCTCCCGGAGCGCGAGCGTGATCCGCTCGCCGTGTTCGACGACGTCCCCCCAGTCCCCGCGTTGCTTGAACCCGGAGATGCTCTCTTCCATTGGTTGTACGGAACGACGTGTCGGACGAGTATAAGTCTCCCCGTCGAGTTCTCGGCCGCGATACCGCTGCGGCGGGGATCCAGTCCCGACGTGGTCGAGATCCGATATCGACGTGGTCTACTTCCCGTAGGCGATCCGCCGCGCGGCGTCGTCGATCCTGGTCTTGAGGTCGCCGAGGAACCCCGCCGGCGACACCCGCCGGATCGCGGACTCGTCGACCTCGATCCGCTCGCCGGCGAACGGGTCTCGCTCGGCGCGCCCCTCGCCGTCGCTCACCGCGTCGACGACGGTCGACATCGAACACCGCCCGCACGCTTCGGTCCGTTTTTCTCCCTCGGTCATGGGGCTATCTGTCACGATCGTGGATGCGAGTCCACTAAACGGTGTCGACGGTGCGCGTCGGACGCACGAGCGTTCGACGCGATCCCCGTCCGCTTCGACGCTCGGCACGATCCCCGTCCAGTTCCACGCACGTCTCCCCTCGTCTCCCTTCGCCCCGCACCTCCTCCCCCGACGCGCTTTTATATCGCGTGTGGAATCATCACGCATGGGATACCGCGTCGTCGACACGGACTCCGTCGAGCCGGAGCCGGACCGCCCCTGCGAGTGCCGGAAGCTGACGGGGCCGGCGGGGCTCGAGGAGATGGCGCTGAACCGCTTCCGCGCCGAGCCGGGCGAACAGGTCCCGCTCGCGTACCACCACCACGAGACCCAGGAGGAGGCCTTCTACGTCCTGTCGGGGACGCTCGCGGTCGAGACCCCGGATCGGACCTACGAGGTCGACGCCGGCGGGCTCTTCGCCGTCGATCCCGGGAGCCCCCAGCGGGCGCACAACCCCGCGGACGCCGACGGCGCGGTCGAACTGCTCGCGATCGGCGCACCGCAGGCGGACGACGACGCGGTCGCGTACGATCCGGACGCGGTCGACGACTCGACCGACGCCAGTGCCGACCATGAGTGAGAACGCGGAGCCGGGAACCGGTCCGCGACACGACCCCGAGGAGCTCCCCGCGGAGATCCGCGAGAGGGTCCCCGACTACGACGACGAGTACCTCGACCGGGTCTCCGATCGGCTGATGTACAGCTACGATCTGGACGCCGACGTCGTCGTCAACGGGGAGCGGTTCGATCTGTACGCGGAGATGCGCATGCGGAACCAGAAGCAGTTCCTCCACCCCGCGTTGAGCTACGCCGACCACGAGACGAAGGAGTACGTGTTCGCCCGACGGGTCCCGACCCCGACGGTGGCCGAGTTGGAGCGGCTCGTCGAGCTCGGTCACGGGATAGCCGACGAGCGGGTGGAGGGGGACGAACAGCACTACGGCACCGACATCACGTTCGTGCTCGTCGGCGACCGCGTCCCCGGTGACGTCGCCGACTTCGTCGACGGCTTCCGCGACCGGACCCTGCTGAAGTTCGGCTACTACGGCCACTACGAGGTGAACCTGATCGTCGTCGCGCCGGAACGCGAGGAGATCGTCGACAGCGAGGCGGCGGGCGTCACCGGAGCCTTCCGGCTCTGGGAGCCGGTCGAGACGCCCGACGAGGGCTTCTTCTCGCGGTTCGCGAAGCGGTTCTGGCGGTAGTCGGCGGTCGCTGACGGATCTGCGCGCGTGAGAGGAGGGAGTTCGCGAGCGGGAGCCGAACCGGTCGAGCGGTACCGACCGTCAGTCGTCGCCGGGTTCGGCGGCGGGTCGGCTCCCGCCCCGCACCGTCTTCAGGTTACCGTAGCCGATCCGGACGAGCGACAGCGCGAGCCCGATCAACACGAGCGCGAGGACGATCTGCGCGCTCGAGGAGATCTGTGCGCTGAGCGTGTCGGCGCCGCCCTGGATGAGGTTGACGTAGAGGTTCTGGTAGAACGCCAACCAGAGCAGCCCGAGCACCGTGATCGTCACCATGATCGCCATCGGCACGCCGGTGGTGACGAGCTGTTTGGAGTCGTCCCAGTTCGCGATCCAGATGGTCGCCGTCAGCAGCGCCAGCGCGGCGAGCAGCTGGTTCGCCCCGCCGAACAGCGGCCACAGGGTCGCCCACTCGCCGGAGATCACGAGCGCGTACGCGATCCCGATCTGAATGATCGGGTTCGTGTACCGTCCGCGGGCGATCGAACCGAAGTCGCCGGAGAGCCCGCTGACGGTCATCCCGTCGTCCATGCCGACGATCTCCTCCATCATGTACCGACCCAGCCGAACGGCGGTGTCGGTCGACGTGAGGAGGAAACTCACCAGGACGAGCGCCATGAACACCGCGCCGATCGTCTCGGGGATCCCGAGGCTCGTGAGGATGATCCCGCCCCCGGACGCGAAGTTGGGGAGCGCACCGCCGATCCCGCCGGCCGCGGCGTCGGCCACGAAGCCGGCGACCGCGAGCGTCGACAGCGCGAGCGCCGCCAACAGCCCCTCGCCGAGCATCCCGCCGTAGCCGATGAGGCGGGCGTCGCTCTCCTTGTTGAGCTGTTTCGAGGTCGTCCCCGAGGAGACGAGCGAGTGGAACCCGCTTATCGTCCCGCAGGCGATGGTGATGAAGAGCAGCGGGAAGAGCGGATACAGCCCCGCGGCGTCGACGCCCCAGAATCCTTCGAACGCAGCGATCGACGAGTCGACGACGAGCGGCTGGCTCGAGGTCGCGAACACCGTGCCGACGATGATCGCGACGATCCCGCCGCCCACGCCGGAGTACAGCAGGAACGACGAGAGGTAGTCACGCGGCTGGAGCAACACCCACACCGGGAGCGCGCTCGCGATTCCCCCGTACACCATGATCACCGGGACCCACGCGGCGGTGTTAGCGCCGACGGCCGCCGCGCCGGGGACCCAGCTCCCCGATCCGAGTCCGAGCGCCTCGGAGAGGACGAACGCGTCCCTCCCGGCCTCGAACAGCGCGAACGGGTACTGGATACCGAGCCAGATGCCGGCGAACACGCCGGCGACGAACAGTATCGTCCCCGGGATGAACGGGCCGTTGAGCTGGTAGAGGTACACGCCGAAAGCAAGCGCGAGCGCGACGTACACGAAGCTCGCGGTCGTCACCTCCGGGTACGCGTTGAACACGATCCCGACGACGAGCGCGAACACCGCGACGACGAGGATGATCGTGAGGAACGCGAACCACAACAGGAGGTCCTTCCCCTTCTCGCCGACGTACTGTCCAACGATGTACCCGATCGACCGCCCCTCGTGACGGATCGATCCGGAAAGCGAGATGAAGTCGTGGACCGCGCCCATCAGCGGGTTGCCGATGGCGACCCACAGCAGGGCGGGGACCCATCCCCAGATGGCCCCCGCCGTGATCGGGCCGACGATCGGCGCGCCGCCCGCGATGCTCGAGAAGTGATGCCCCAGTAGCACCGGCTTCTTCGCCGGTACGTACTCCTGTCCGTCCTCGTACTTGTGTGCCGGCGTCTCGCGGTCGTCGTCGAGGTCGACGAAACGCGAGAGGTACCGCGAGTACCCCATGTACCCGGCGGTGAACGTCGCCAGCACGGCAACTACGATCCAGATTACACTTGTCATAGGTTCCCTGCCTCGTGCTACGGATTTTCGAACGACGTGTTAAATATTACCATCATCCGTGATAATTGCGGGCGCGACGGCTAGGAAATCGGGCTACCGAGCGACGTCCCCATTTATTTTCGACGTATTTGTACTTGTTCTCTAGAATATTCGTTCGGTATCAATCACGCGCGCTCCGGCTCCGCGGGTTCGACGTCGAGTTCGGCGGCCACCTCCGCCAGGAGGTCGCCGCGAACCTCCCGGGTCCGTGACTCGATCGTCGCGAGCAGCGGCGGCTCGAACCCCTCCTCGACCTGCTCGATCCGCTCGCGCTCGGTGGCGACCCGGTCGCGGAGGTAGCGGGCCCCGCGGCCGTTCTCGTCGTCGTCCGGCTCGGGAGTCAGCTTGTTCGCGACGAGCCCGCGGACCGTCAGGTCGCGGTCGGCGAACGCCTCGATCGCCCGGCCCGTCTCGTTGACCGACAGCTGGTCGGGGTTCAAGACGAGGAAGAAGGCGGCGTCCTCCCGGAGCGCCTCGCCCGCGTACTCGAAGAACTCCTTGCGCTTCTGAAGCCGGGCCAACACCGGGTCCCCGTCCATCATCCGTCTGGCCTCCCTGTCGCCGATCGCCGCCTTCTCGAAGAGATCGATCGACTGGCGGCGTTTGTACATCAGCCGGTCGATCCAGTCGCCGAGGAACTCCGGCAGCCCGAGCAGCCGCAGCGTCGACCCCGTCGGGGCCGTGTCGAAGACGACCCGGTCGTACGGCTCGCCCTCCTCGCGCATCACGCCGACGAACGCGTCGAAGAGCGCCGCCTCGTACGCGCCGGGCGTCCCGTGGGACATCTCCAGCTGGCGGTTGATCTCGTTGACCATCGCCGCGGACACCTGCTCGGAGAGCCCCTCGCGGATCTCCGAGAGGTGTCGCTGGACCTCGTCGTCGGGGTCGATCTCCATCGCGTCGAGCCCGTCGACCCCCTCGACCGGGGCCGGGTCGTCGTCGAACCCCTGGTCGAAGACGTCCGATACCGAGTGTGCGGGGTCCGTCGAGACGACGAGCGTCCGCAACCCGGCGTTCGCACACTTGTAGCCGTACGCACACGAGACGGTGGTCTTGCCGACGCCGCCCTTCCCGCCGAAGAACACGAACCGCTCCATCAGAAGTGGTACTGCTGGCCCTTGCGCTCGATCAGGCTCTCACGGTCCCACAGCCGGCGCTCCCACGCCTCGAACTCGTCCTCGAGGTACGGGAGCAGCTCGGCCGTGTAGTACGAGACGGGCGAGGGGATCCCGAACGCGTCGGGGAAACACGCCAGCATGAACGCGTCCTCGGCGTCCTCGGCCTCCTTCTCGATCTTCTCGTAGGCCGGATGGGTGATCATCCCGTGGTAGAGGCCACGGAGCCACTCATCGAGGGCGGCACGGAACGCCGCGATCCGATCGGCGAGTGTCATCGTTCTTCATGGCCGGGCGACCGCCGTAAACCTGTCGCGGGTGGGGTCGGGGCGCGGAAGGGAGGGGAGGGGTGCGGAAGGGAGGGAAACGGTCGTGGATCGTCGGCTCAGGCCGAGGCGCCGTCGGTGACTTCGGGCTGGTCCTCCTCGTCGTCCTCGTCGCCGAACTCCGGACGGTCGGGGTCGAGGTTGGGGCCGTGGGTTCCGTCGCCCATGGAGAGCCAGACCAGGTACAACATGGCGGCGACCATGGCTACCGTCGCGACGATCGCGGCGATCCCGGTGACGGGAACGAGACTCGTCATGTCCGGCGTTCGGTGGGGACGGCGTATCAACGTATCGGCTTTCGACGAGCTCGCACCGCCCGCCCGTCCACGGACCCTCGCCGCCGGGGAGTTGAAGGACGCTCGGCCTCGACTCCCCTCCATGAGCGACCGGATCCCGGTGACCGTGCTGTCGGGCAGCCTCGGGGCTGGAAAGACGACGCTTCTGAACCACCTGCTGTCGAACGCCGGCGACCGCGACGTCGCGGTGCTCGTCAACGACATGGGCGACGTGAACGTCGACGCGGAGCTGATCGCGGAGGGCTCCGAGCTCGACGTCGACGACGGGGTCACGGAGCTGTCGAACGGCTGTATCTGCTGTGAACTCCAGGACGACCTCGAGACCGCCGTGGTGCGGCTGGCCAACGAGCGCTCCTTCGACCACCTCGTCGTCGAGTCCTCGGGGATATCCGAGCCCGCGCCGGTCGCCCGGCTGTTCACGACCGAGTCGCGGGCGGCCGCGCGCTATCGCGTGGACGCGCTCGTCACCGTCCTCGACACGCGGCTGTTCCTCGACTCCTTCTCCGGCGTCGACGAACCCGAACGGCGCGGCACCGACGCGGAGGGACGCCCGCTGTCGGACCTCCTCGTCGAGCAGGTCGAGGTCTCGAACCTCGTCGTCCTCAACAAGGCCGACCTGTGTACCGACGCGGAGCTCGACCGCGCGGAGGAGCTCGTGGCCGCGCTCCAGCCGGACGCGGAGACGATACGCACCGAGTTCTCCGCGGTCGACCCCGACCGGCTGCTCGACGTCGACCTCTTCGACGAGGGGGAGGTCGCCGGGCTCCCGGGCTGGAAGCGCGCGCTCGACGACTCCGATCACGGGAGCGGGGATCACGACGACCACAACCATGACGAACACGACCCGGACGGCCACGCCCACCGCCACCCCGACGAGGTGTACGGCGTCACCTCGTTCACCTACCGGCGACGGCGGCCGTTCCACCCGGCACGGATCGCGGCGGCACTGCGGGACCTCCCCGAGGGGGTCGTTCGGTCGAAGGGGACGCTGTGGGTCGCCGGAACCGAGCTCCGCCAGCGGGTGGCCCAGGCGGGGCCGTCGGTCCGGATGACCGCGCCCGGCCCGTGGATCGCGAGCCGGCCGAAGGTCGAACGCGAGATGCTCCGATCGAACCGCCCGGAACTCGACTGGCACGACGAGCACGGCGACCGCGAGACCGCGTTCGTCGTCATCGGGACCGAGTTCGACGAGGCCGCGCTCGTCGACCGACTCGACGACGCGCTCGTCACCGACGAGGAGTGGGAGCGGGTCGAGACGGGCGAGCATCTCGACGACTCGGATCCGTTTCCGGACGAGGCGGACGACGAGGTCGTGCTCCGGGAGCCGTGAACGGACCCGTTCCGCCGCTGTCGGCGGGGACGATCGACGCTCCCTCGGGGATCGACGTGACCGTCGGACAGGGGGTCGCCGGCGGTGCAGTCGCCGCCTTCCTCACGACGCTCGCCGTCGCCGCGGTTCTCGTTGCGGTCCGCCCGGCGTACGTCGAGCGGATGACCGACGCCGTCCTCGAGCGGCCGGCGTCGTCGTTCCTCTACGGGCTCTTCTTACTCCTCGCGCTGTTCGTCTCGGTGTTCATGCTCGCGATCACCGGGATCGGCCTCCTCCTCGCGGTCCCGCTGCTCCTGGTCGCGTACGTGGTGTGGGCGGTCGGCGCGGCGGTCGCCTACCTCGCGGTCGCCGACCGGCTGGTGGGCCACGACGACGGCTGGCCGAAGGCGATCCTCGTCGCCGCGGCGCTCAACGGCGTGCTGGCCGCGACGGGCGTGGGCGCGCTCGTCGCGCTCGCGATCGGCGCGACGGGGTTCGGCGCGGTGCTCGACGACTGGTTCGGGTGACTCGGGCCGGTCGTTCCCCTCAACAGGCGCAGCCGGTGCCGCTCGCGCGCTCGAACCGCATCGACTCGCCGCAGTCGGGACAGATCGGGGTCCCCTCCGCGTCGCGGTCGAGCCCCTCGTCGTCGACGTCGACGTCGCGGACCCGCGTCCCGCAGCCGTCACACCAGTACGCACCCGCGGAGTCGCCCTCGCCGGACGCGCCGGGCGTGCGCTGGGTCGACGACGCGAACGCCTCCGTGACGGTGTCGAAGATCCCCATGACCGGCGATCGGGTCTCGATCCCCCTCATCCTATGGGTGGTGTGTGAACGTCGCACACATCCGGTCGCCGCGGCGGCCGTCTAGGGCGGACCGCAGCCGGCTCAAAGCAGCGGAACCGTCAGCGCCGCGAGGACCACGCCGAACCCGACCGCGGCGTACAACAGGCGCTCGAAGCGCGGTCCGACCGGGAGCGGGCCGGCGTCGACCGCGGGCGCGCCCCTGACGAGTTGTGCGTACGCTACGACCGCGAGGACGACGAAGGCGACCGCCGCCGCCGAAAGCGACGTCGACAGCGAGAACCCGTAGGCGAGCCCGTAGATCGGGGCGATCGAGAACACGAGCATGAACGCGAGGCCGACGCTCACCAGGAACGGCACCGGATCGACCGGCTCTCCCCGTCGGTTTCGCGGGAAGCGGGGTCGGACCATATCCCCTCCTCGGTTCCGCACGAACAAAGAGCTAAGTGCCGGTCGTTCCCGTCTCCACGCATGAGCGAGGAGCGGAAGGGCCTCTCCGACGGGGTCGACGAGTCGCGCGGCGACCCGCGGGTGGTGCTCGCGATGAACGCCGTCCTGTCGCTGTGGCTGGGGTGGACGATCGTCTGGGGGCTCGACCTCCTCGGGGTGATGGAGTACGGCCCCACCACGGTCGCGGGCGTCGCGCTCGCGATCTTCGCGGTGACGTACGTCGTCGTTCTCCGGTGACGCGTCTCCCGGACGAGTAGCGACCCCCGGACGGGTAGCGACCCCCGGACGGGTGACGCCCCCGAACGTGTGGCAACGCTTTAGAACGAACGTCACGACTCATCGGATAATGACCATCGAGGACCGTGACAACGCGTATCTCATCACCCACGCGCTGGCGAAGGACACCCTCTCGCGGCTCCGGGACGTCGAGACCGAGCAGGTCGCCTTCCGGAAGGGGCTGGTGAAGCTCGGCCGGATCTGCGGTTACGAGATCATCGACGGCGCGATGGGGACCGAGTACGTGCCAGTCGAGACGCCGCTGGCGGAGACCACCGGCGAGCGCGTGAAGGGGCTCGACGACGTGGTGATAATCAACGTGCTACGGGCGGCGACCCCGTTCGTCGAGGGACTGTTGAAGGCGTTCCCCCGGGCGAAACAGGGGGTCATCTCCGCCGGACGCGACGAGGAGGCCGGCATGAACGAGGACGGCGAGTTCCCGATCACGATCGACTACGTGAAGCTACCCGAGATCCGTCCCGCCGACACCGTGATCGTCGCCGACCCGATGCTCGCGACCGGCTCGACGATGTGTGCCGTCCTCGAGCACATCCTCGCGGAGGCCGACGGGTTCGAGGACCTCTTCGTGCTCTCCGCGGTCTCCGCGCCCGACGGACTGATCCGCGTCGGCGAGGCGTTCCCCGAGGCCGACCTGTTGACGGTCGCCATCGACGACCGCCTCGACGACGACGGCTTCATCGTTCCCGGGCTCGGCGACGCCGGCGACCGCGCCTTCCGGACGACGTGAGGCAGAGGAGGGACGAGGTGGGACGGTCCGGGGTGAACCGTCGCCGTCCGTGACGGGTTTTTAAGAGCTCGCGCCGCGAGCGACCCGTATGAGCGACGCGACGACGACCGAACCCTGTGACGCCTGCGGGGAGCCGACGACGGACGCGCTCGCCCGGACGGTTCGACTCAGCGTCGATCGGGCGAACATCGACACGCAACGGCTCTGTCCCGAGTGTTTCGCCGAGTGGATCCAGCGCTACCAGGCGGAGATGGGCGGCGGGACGGACCGGGATGGCGGCTCCGACTCCGAGATCATCGTGGACTGATCCCCGCCGACCGCCCGGCTTAAGACACGCCGGGACCGACGGTGAGTCAATGAGCCTCGCCATCGACGCCGCGACTCCCGACGCGCCCGACTGTGCGGACGACGGGACCTGGCTCGCCTGTATCGCCTGCGGCGAGACGTTCGCCCCGTTCGAGGACGTCCGGTACACCTGCGACGAGTGCGACGGCCTGCTCGAGGTCCGCTACGCCGACCCGCCGACGTTCGACGACTTCGGCGCGGGCGCGGACTCCGAGGGCCCCGACCGCGGGGTGTGGCGCTACCGCGAGGGGCTCCCCTTCGACCTCGGCGTGACGCTGCCGGAGGGCGACACCCCGCTCCACCGCGTCCCCCGCATCGAGGAGTCCGTCGGGGTCGACGCGCTCCGGATCAAACACGAGGGAATGAACCCCACCGGCTCGTTCAAGGACCGCGGGATGACCGTCGGCGTCCGGGTCGCTCAGGAGCTCGGCGTCGGCGCGCTCGCCTGCGCGTCCACCGGCAACACCTCGGCCGCGCTCGCGGCCTACGGGGGCCGCGCCGACATGCCGACGCTCGTGCTCCTCCCGCAGGGGAAGGTCGCCGCCGGCAAGGTCGCACAGGCGAGCCTCCACGGCGCTCGCATCCTCGAGGTCGACGGCAACTTCGACGCGTGTCTCGACATCGTCCAGGCGCTCGCCGCGCGCGGCGAGGCGTACCTGCTCAACTCGCTGAACCCGTTCCGCCTGGAGGGTCAGAAGACGATCGGCTTCGAGATCGTAGAGGAGTTCCACGCCGACTACGGGACGTACCCCGACCGGATCGTCCTCCCCGTCGGCAACGCGGGCAACACCTCGGCGCTGTACAAGGGGTTCCGCGAGCTGGTCCAGTCGGGCGCGCTCTCGGTCGACGAGGTGCCGAAGCTGACCGGCGTCCAGGCCGAGGGGGCCGCCCCGATGGTCGAGGCGATCGAGGAGGGCAACGACGAGATCCGGCGGTGGGAGGAGGTCGAGACCCGCGCGACCGCGATCCGCATCGGCAACCCGGTCAACGCGCCGAAGGCCATCCCGGGGATCCGCAACACGGGCGGGACCGCGGTCGCCGTGAGCGACGAGGAGATCACCGAGGCACAGCGCCAGCTCGCGGGCGAGGGCGTCGGCGTCGAGCCCGCCTCCGCGGCGAGTCTCGCCGGGCTGAAGAAGCTCCGCCGCGAGGGCGTCGTCGACGCCGACGAGACGGTGGTGTGTCTCACGACCGGGCACCTGCTGAAGGACCCGGACGCCGCTTACGAGGCCGGGGGCGACCCCGAACCCGTCCCCAACGACGTCGACGCGGTCGTCGAACATCTGGACGGGTAGCCGGGTCGATCGCGCGGACGGTCAGGGGGGAGAGAACGGGATCGAAGCCTCAGTCGAAACAGGACTGGACGATCCGCAGGGCCGCCTCACGGTCGTCCCAGTCGACGAACACCGCGACCGAGGTCGCGCTCGTGATCAGGTCGATGATGTTGATCCCCTCCTCGGCGAGCGGTCCGATGATGTCCTGGATGACGCCGGACTGGTTGGGCAACTCGCCGCCGGTCACGCGGATGACCGCGATCGGGTCGTCGACGGTCACCGACGAGAGCGTCTCGTCGGCGACGACCGTCTCGTGTAACACGGCTTCCGCGCGCTCGGCCACGTCGACGTCGACGTAGAAGGTCACCGAGTCCATCCCGGAGGCGACCGCGTCGATGTTGATCTCCTCGCGCTGGAGGCCGTCCGACAGGTTCGAGAGGATCCCGGGGCGGTTCCGGATCGCCCGTCCGGCGACGGTGAGACACGCGAGCGGCGTCTCGCGCATGTCGATGAGGTTCTCGAACTGGCCCTCGATCCGGGTTCCGCCCCTGAGGAGGTCGCCGTGCTGGTAGTGAACGACGCGGACCGCGAGCTCCTCGCTCTTGTACGACAGCGCGGACGGGGCGACGACCTCGGCGCCGCGAAACGAGAGGTTTCGAAGCTCGTCGACGGTGATCCGGCCGACGTTTCGTGCGCCCTCGACGACCCGCGGGTCGCCGGTCATCACGCCCTCGACGTCGGTGACGATGACGACCTCGTCGGCGTCCATGTAGTTGCCGAGCATGACCGCCGTCGTGTCCGATCCGCCGCGGCCGAGCGTGGTGACGTTCCCGTCGTGGTCCTCCGCGAGGAAGCCGGTGATTATCGGAACGACGCCGTCGAGCCGTTCGGCGAGCGCCTCGGCACGGCGGCGCGTCTCCTCGACGTCGACCTCGCCGAGCTCGTTCGTGATGACCGGCCAGTCGGGATGGCCGGGTTCGAGGAAGACCGCGTCGATGCCGCGGACCGAGAGGGCGGCTTTCAGCATTCGGACGCTGGTCCGTTCGCCCATCGAGACGATCTCCGCGCGGTCGGCGTCGTCCGTCTCGAAGGTGATGTCGTCGAGGAGGTCGTCGGTGGTCGACCCCATGGCGCTCGCGACGACCGCGATCTCGTGGCCGGCCTCGACCGCGTTGGCGACCGAGTCCGCGGCGCGGTCGATCCGGTCGCCGCTCCCGAGACTCGTCCCGCCGAACTTCGCGACTACGCGCATGCGTGACCCTCGAGGTCGTCTTCGAGGTCGTCTCTCGCCCGTCGTCGTCGAACTCGCGGAGCGTCCGGAGAGCCCACGACGTCCCCTGGTCGGGGGCTCGAAACAGTATGGCCGTCACTAAACATGCGACCTCGTAACGGAGGGGACCGGATAACTGTGTCCACTTCGACAAGGGTCGCCCCCAGTCGTCTCTCGATGAGGATCGACCCGATCCGTTCACCACAACCACCTTTTCCTCGTCCTCAGAAATCAGAGATCTCCGAGCAGCCGCTCACTCCGTTCGCAGCGACCTCGCGGTCGGGTTCACGCCCTTCTGGCGCTCACTGGCGCCCCGCCGCTCGGGCGATCGCTCGTTGCTTTGCCTGTACTGAGCGATCCGTGGGTCTCCTGTAGTGAGGATCCGCGAACAGCGTGGCGCGACGCGCCACTGACAGCCGGCGCGAAGCGCCGGCGACGAAGTGAGCGGTTCATCGACGGCTCGGCGTTCGCCTCGCCGTCGGCTTTTTCCCTCCAGGTTTTCGAGGAGTGGTTCTCGAATCGAACGTAGTGAGCGAGGGAACTCGACGTTCACGAGAGCAGAGCTCTCGTGCAGCCCATCAGAAATCTTTGATTTCCGGTGGGATCGGTCGGCCGGACCGACGCCGAGGGATCGACGGCATCGAGAGGCCTCCGCCCGGGAGCCTTACGGTTCTGGAACCCCCAGTACGACCGTGACGAACCGCACCGTCCTCGTCGGGATGGCGGCGACGTTCGTCGGGCTGACGGCGCTCCTCGTCGTCGCCGGCGTCGTCGTCAACCCCCTGCTGTTGGCGGTCGCCGTCCCGTTCGGGGTCGCGGCGTACCTCATGTGGTTCCACGCCAGCGGCCGGCTCCGCGAGCGGATGCGCCGCGAGGCCGACCGACTCGGACCGACGGAGCGCGAGCGCGCCCGACAGCGCGCCCGCGCCGCCGAGAACCGCCGCGACGCGTATCGCGGGGCCGGAGCGGGCGGGTCGGGGGCGAGCGGATCCCACGCCGGACCCGGCGGACGGACGGGGGGCGACGGGTCACGGTCCGGCCGGTTCGGCGGCGGCTCCCGCGACCCGCGTGATCGAGCGCCCGCCACGAACGGCATGTCCGTGCGGGAGGCGTACGCGACGTTGGGTCTCGACCCGAGCGCCGATCCGGAGACCGTCCGGTCGGCGTACCGCGAGCGGGCCAAACGGCTCCATCCCGACGGCGAGGACGGCGACGAGGAGGCGTTCAAGGAACTGAACCGCGCGCACGAGGTCCTGACGGACTGAATCGGGGTACGGCCGGGGGAGGAGCGTGTCAGACGTACTCGGCGAGACGGGTCTCCGCCGCCTCGAACTCCTCCCGGGTGTTGACGTTCGTGAAGGTGTGTTCCGTCGTCCGCTCGCGTATCGTCGCGTCGTCGACGCGGACGACGGACAGCTCCTCGACGGCGGCGAGGATCTTGCCGTCGCCGCGGGCGAGCGCACGGTCACAGGCGGCCGCCGTCTCGTCGGCGCGGTACACCGCCTGCGTCGTTTGAAACCACCGGTCGTCGAGCCGCGGGATCGCCGCGTCGGCGCCGGCGTCGGTCGCGTCCGAGAACAACGTCGCCGCGAACGTCGGGTCGACGAACGGGACGTCGCAGGCGACGACGAGCGCGTACTCGCCGGGGGCGGCCCGGCAGGCGTTGCGGATCCCCGCGAGCGGCCCGCGGTCGGGCTCGTCGTCGAGCGCCCACCGGATCGGGAGCGGATATCCCTCGAGCGCGTCGGCGATCGCGTCACGCTGGTCCGGTCGGCAGTTCACCACGAGGTCGTCGACGACCGGGTCGCCGCCGGCGGCCCGCGACGTACCCGGCGGAACCGGGTCGTCGGTACCCGCGAGGCGGTCCGCGACCCGACGGATCATCGGGACGCCCGCGAGCTCCGCGACGGACTTGTCCGCGTCGCCGAAGCGCGTCGACCGCCCGCCAGCGATGATGGCACCGGTCGGCATATCCGGGACCTCGCGGCCGACGGACTTCGAGTTTGCGGTGGCGGTCACGCCGCCGAACCACCCCGCGTCACGCCGGAGGCGGGCCGGACCGACCGCGTCTCCGAGCGGTTCGGAAACGGGGATCCGACGGCCGGTATTCCGCCGAAAGCGACCCGTTAAGTGGCCCGCGATACTATCGAACGATATGCCCGAGCCTACGGATCTGGAGGAGCTGAAGCGGGGTACCGAGCTCGTCAAGCGCGGCTTCGCGCGGATGCAGAAGGGCGGCGTCATCATGGACGTCGTCACCCGCGAACAGGCCCGCATCGCGGAGGACGCCGGCGCGGTCGCGGTGATGGCGCTCGAGGCCGTCCCGGCCGACATCCGAAAGCGCGGCGGCGTCGCCCGGATGCCCGACCCCGCGAACGTGGTCGAGATCATCGACGAGGTCTCCATCCCGGTGATGGGGAAGTCGCGGATCGGCCACCGCAAGGAGGCGGAGATCCTCGAGTCGCTCGGCGTCGACATGATCGACGAGTCGGAGGTGCTCACCCCCGCCGACGACGAGTACCACACCGACAAGCGCGACTTCGCCTCGCCGTTCGTCTGCGGCGCGCGGAACCTCCCCGAGGCGCTCCGCCGGATCCGCGAGGGCGCGGCCATGATCCGCACGAAGGGCGAGGCCGGGACCGGCGACGTCAACCAGGCGGTCAAACACCAGCGTACCATCAAGAACCAGATCCGGACGCTCACCGGGCTCAACTACGAGGAGCGCGAGAAGTGGGCCCGCGAGCACGGTGCCCCCCGCGATCTGGTCCACGAGACCGCTGAGGCCGGCCGGCTCCCGGTCGTCAACTTCGCGGCCGGCGGGATCGCGACGCCCGCGGACGCCGCGCTCATGATGTATCACGGCTGTGACGGCATCTTCGTCGGATCCGGCATCTTCGGCGCGGAAGACCCCGTCGAGATGGGCAACGCGATCGTCGAGGCCGTCAACAACTGGGACGACCCCGACGAGCTCGCCGACATCGCGAGCGGGATCGGCAAGGGGATGAAGGGCCAGTCGAACGAGTCGCTCCCCGAGGAGGAGAAGCTCCAGGGTCGCGGCGTCTAGATCGGCGAAGGCATCATGGGGAGCGTGTCGTAGGGTGATCTACGAGTGATTTTTTCGGTCCGTTAGATCGTGAACCGGCCGATAGATCCAGCCTGCGTATCGAACATTAATGGTCCGTGTGAGATGGTAGGTCTCCCGAAGTGTTTTGCGTCTTGATGAAGTATCGGCACGTATGGCACGAGCCGATTCCGGTAATTCGGACTCTCCTGACCGGGAGATCCGCTTAGTGAAGAATCCGGATGGTCAGTGGACGGCTCGTGATCTCCGCGTTGGAGTGACTGCTCAAGGTAAAAGCCGGGACGTAGCACTTGACAATCTTGATGCCGTTATTGAGGCGGTAGAAGGTGATGGCGGGCGGTCTCCAACCGACGAGGAGATACGTGATCTCGGTGTTGATCCTGAAGTCGCTCGGTCTCAGAGCGATGAACTTCCCGATGTCTTTCAGTAGCGATGGTGACGCGGGACTTTTCCGGTGAAGACGTGTACAAAGTGCTGGTAAACGTTGGTGGGTTTCGGCACGTTCGTACCACAGGCGATCACCTGATTCTTCGATGGGATCCACCGGAAAGCCATGAGAATACAGATGCGCGTACCGTGACTGTCCCGGCCCACGACTCGATTAGCATTGGAACGCTCCATGATATTGCTGCCGACGCCGGTGCGGAGAACTTCGAAGCATTCTGCGAATGGATCGACGAGAACCGATGATGACCGATCTCGGGATATGAATCAACTACACTGACCGATCCGCTTATCCGCCCGACCACGGTACGCGACACCATCGCATGCCGGAACCGACCGTCGAGGCGGAGTACGACACGTTGCGCACGGTACGAGTCCACGAACCGGGGGTCGAGGCGGCCATCGGGGCCATGGATCCCGGGCCGAACCACTTCGCCCGGCCGTTCTCCGTGCGCGAGGCGAAACGCGAACACCGACGGATGGTCGAGACCCTCGAGGACGCGGGCGTCGAGGTCCGCCACCTCCACGAGGACCTCGCCGACGGCGGCCTCCTCGACGGGTTCCTGGCGGAGGCGATCGACGTCGATGACGGCGGTCCCGCCCCGCCGACGCGCGAGGAACTCGCCGACGACCTCCGCGACGCGTCCGCCTACGAGCGGCTCCAGGCCGTTCTTTTGGGGCCGACGGTCGGCCGGACGGGCGGGGCCGACGGAACCGATGAGGCACTCGACACGAGCGTCCGCGTCGAGCGCGCGGTCACGAACCTCTACTTCCAGCGCGACTGCCAGCTCGTCGGCGACCGCGGCCCGATCCTGCCGCGGCTCGGAACCGCGACGCGCCGACGGGAGCGACCGCTGATCGAGGCGGCCTGGCGCGCCCGCGGGGCGGAGATCGCCCACCGAACGAGCGCGACCGAGACGCTCGAGGGCGGCGACTTCCTCCCGCTCGGCGACTTCGCGCTCGTGGGCGTCTCGGCGCTCGAAGGGGGCGAGGAGACCGTGTTCCGGACCACCTACGACGGGGGCAAGGAGCTGCTCGAGGCGGGCGCGATCGGCTACGACGAGGTCGGACTGGTCCGGCCACCGCTCGCGGCCGACGAACGGCTCGCCGCCGAACACGGCACCTCCTCGCGGCTGCTCCACCTCGACGGCTGGCTCAACGTCGCCGCCGAGGGGCTCGCGGTCGCGCGTGAGCCGCTGATCGAGGCCGCGACCGTCGAGGTGTTCGAGCGGGCCGGCGACGGGTACGAGCGCCGGGGCGAGGAGACGCTCGCGGAACTGCTCGACCGCCACGGCTACGAGGTGATCGACGCGCCCTACCCGGAGCGGTGGGCGACGAACTTCCTCACGGTCGCGGACGGGACCGTCCTCCCCATCTACGAGACCGACGACGGCGAGTACGACCCCGAAGAGAACCGGACCATCGAGCGGCTGAAACGCGAGGGAGTCGAGGTGCTGCCGGACGGCGAGGGCCTCGATCCGGAGAACCTCACGAACGGCGGCGGCGGGATCCACTGCATGACCTCCCCGATCCGGCGGTCGTGAAGTGATCGGGTCGCGGACCGTGAGAGAGGCGGTTCGTCCGTTCGAGCCGTCCGACGCTACTCCTCCAACACCGTCGCGCCCCGACCGATCCGGGTCTGGTAGGCGCGGGCGTCGATGTCGGCGTCAGCGAAGGCGTCGAGCATGGCGGCCGCGATCGCCTGCCGGTCCCCCTCGCGGCAGGCGGCGACGACGGCCGGACCGGCCCCGCTCACCGTGACGCCGGTCGCCCCGGCCGCGAGCGCGGCGTCGTGGACCGCGTCGTAGCCGGTGATGAGCCGGGCGCGCTCGGGCGTGACGACCGGGTCGCTCATCCCCGCGCCGACGAGCGTCGGGTCCGAGCGACACATCCCGACCGCGAGGGTGGCGGCGTTGCCGACGGTCTCGACGAGGTCGTCCATCGATGCGGTCTCGGGGACGACCCGGCGGGCGTCGCGCGTCGAGACCGCCACGTCGGGGAGACACACCACGAGCGGGACGCGGGCGTCGACGCTGTGGGTACCGTCGGTCGTGGTGATCGTGAAGCCGCCGAGCAGCGAGGGCGCGACGTTGTCGGAGTGGGCGACGCCGGAGACGACCGCCTCGCCCTCGGCGGCGATCGGGACGAGCTCCTCGCGGGAGTACCCGCGATCGTACAGCCGGTTGAGCGCGACCGCGGCACCCGCGGCGCTGGCCGCCGAGGAGCCGAGTCCGGACGCCGGGCGGACGCCCTTGTCGATGTGGATGTGCGCGGGCGCGTCGAGCGCCTCGACGACCGCCCCGACGGTGTTTCCGTCGGGGTCCTCCGGGATGTATTGGGCCCCGACGCCGGTCACCTCGATGGTGGTCCGGTCGGCCCGCTCGACCGTGACGACGTCGGCGGGCCGCGAGAGCGCCGCCCCGAAGACGTCGAAGCCGCTCCCGAGGTTCGCGCTGGTTGCGGGTGCCCGTACCGTGACCATGCCGAGGCGTTACTCCGGGGCGTCAAAAAGGAGCGGGATCGCGGGCGGCGGCGGGACACGAACGGGAGAGACGGTAGAGGCGGAAGAGACGGTAGAGGCGGAAGAGAGAGACGGTAGAGGCGGAAGAGACGCTGGGGGGAAGAGACGCCGGGGGCGGGAGAGGCGATGGGGTGTCGAACGCGGACGGAGAGGCGTCGAAACTGAGGGTGACGCTACGAGTCGGCCGTGGTCCACAGGAGCGGCCCGACCACCACGAGGCCGATCCCGAGGAGGATGTACGTCGCCGGCATGGTGGTGAACGGGGACATCGAGAATATCAGGCCGAAGGTGATGATCACCGCGGCGATCACCTTCTGTGACTTCAGCGGGAGCGCCCCGAGCAGCGAGGCGACGAACGCGAGCAACAGGACGTGCCCGAGGTGATAGTCGAGCAGGAACGTGTCGATGAACAGCGGCGAGAGCATCTCGTCGGGAGATGCGAGCGATTCGCGCATTAAAGTTCCGTTTCCGACGACCCTCGCTTATAAGCCGCACCGGGGAGACGACGGATCGTGCGACTCGTACAGGTCATGATCCCGGCGGGAAAGCGCGCGGCGGTCGTGCGCGCGCTCGAGGACGAGGGGGTCGACTACGTCGTCACCGACGAGACGAGCAACCGCGAGTACACGGGCGTCGCGACCTTTCCCCTGCCGAAGACGGCCGTCGAGCCCGTCCTCGAGCGACTGCGCGAGGCCGGCATCGACGATCGGACCTACACGGTCATCGTCGCGGCCGAGACGGTCATCTCCCGGCGGTTCGAGGAGTTGGAGGCCGAGTACGCCGAGGAGTCCGAGCGGGACGAGGACCGGATATCGAGACAGGAGCTCCAGGCGAAGGCGGACGATCTCGCCTCGGGGCTGCGGACCTACGTCCTGATGACGGTGATATCGGCCGTGATCGCGACCGCCGGGCTCCTCCTGGACTCGCCGGCGACCGTCGTCGGGTCGATGGTGATCGCGCCGCTCATCGGACCCGCGATGTCGGCGGCCATCGGCACCGTCGTCGACGACGAGGAGATGTTCCGGCGGGGCGTGCGGATGCAGGTGCTCGGCGTCGTCGTCGCGGTCGCGGCCGCGACGCTGTTCGCCGTGGCCCTCCGGACGCTGGGGCTGGTCCCGCCCGGCCTCGACCCGCTCGAACTCGCCGAGGTCGCGGAGCGGCTCGCCCCGAACGTGCTCGTACTCGCGGTGGCGATCGGGGCCGGCGTCGCCGGGATCGTCTCGCTCATGACCGGCGTCTCCGCCACGCTCGTCGGCGTGATGATCGCGGTCGCGTTGATCCCGCCGGCCGCAGCCGTCGGCATCGGGATCGCCTTCTCGATCCCGCGGCTCGTGCTCGGCGCGGGCGTTATCGTCGCGGTGAACGTGCTCTCGATCAACCTCGCGGCGCTCGTGATGTTGTGGTACGAGGGGTACCGCCCCGAGCGGTGGTTCCGCGAGGACGACGCGCGGGCGGCGGTCGTGAAACGCGTCGCCGTCCTCGTCGCCGCGATCGCGGTGTTGAGCGTCTTCCTCGGCGGGGTCACCTACGACAGCTACGTCGCGACCACGACGGAGACCGACGTCCGGAACGCGGTCGGCGACGAACTGGCGACGCTCGATCCGGAGGCCGAGCTGCTCGAGTTGGAGATCGAACGCACCGGGACGATCCCGCCGCGGGAGACCGACCGCGTGATCGTCACCGTCGGCGCGCCGCCCGGCGTCTCGATCGACGGAGTGGCGACGGGTCTCGAGGCGCGCATCGAGCGAGTGACCGGGGAGACCCCCGGCGTGGAGGTCCGGTTGGTGACCGTCGATCGGGCGTGAACCGCCTCGAACCGAGCGATTCCGAAACGATCGTGGGATCTCGGCCGGCCGGAAGAGCAACTACTTTTTATCGGCATCGCCCTGTGTAGGGCAGTGACGGACCCCACCGACCCCGACGACGACTCCATGCGAGAGGTGGTCGAACGATCGCGAAGCGGCGCTCCCGCCGTCGGCGAGGCAGTCCGGGACCGCTTCTCGTCGGACGAGGTGTTCCAACGGATCGTCGCCGCGGCCGACGAGGAGGTGACATCGGGACGGCGCGAGCTGTTCTTCAGCGGCGTCGCGGCAGGGTTGGCGATCACGATCACGTTCCTGTTGTACGTCTCGTTGACCGCCGCGACCGGCCGACACCCGCTTTTGAGCGTCATGTTGTACCCGCTGGGGTTCATCTACATCATCATCGGCGGCTACCAGCTGTACACGGAGAACACGCTGCCGCCGGTGGCGTTGACCCTCGAACGACTCGCCAGCGTCCCGACGCTGCTGCGCCACTGGGGGATCGTGCTCGCGGGGAACTTCACCGGCGGCGCGGTCGGCGCGCTCGTGCTCTCGTACGGCGGCGTCTTCTCCGGCGACAGCGTCGACGCGGCGATCTACGTCTCCAGTAGCGGGTTCGACCTCGGCTTCTGGCCGCTCTTCTTCAAGGCCGCCGTGGCGGGGCTGATCGTCGCCGGCGTGGTCTGGGTCGGGTTCGCCTCCACGAACTCCGTCACCCGGCTGCTCGTCGTCTACCTCGCGTTCCTCGCGATCCCGCTCGGGAACCTCTACCACGTCGTCGTCTCCTTCACCGAGGTGCTGTACCTGCTTTTCGTCGGCGCGATCGGGCTCTACGGCGGCGGGGTCACCCTGTACGACGGACTGTTCGGGTTCGTGCTCCCGGTGCTCCTCGGCAACACGATCGGCGGCGTGGTGCTCGTCACCCTGGTCAACTACTTCCAGACCAGCGAGGAGCGGCTGGAGGAGGCGCGTTTCGAGGGGATGAACCGTCGGCTCACCGTGCCCGAATGGCTGCTCGGCCGGGCCGCGGGGCGGTCGTACGTGCCCATCCTCGACTCGACGGAGGCGACGCTGTTCGCGAGCGAGGGTCATCGGATCATGGTCCCCATCTCGAACCCGCGAACGGACGGGCCGATCGTCGAACTCGCGAGCCGGATCGCGAGCGACCACGAGGACGGGCTCGTCCACATCGTCCACGTCGTCCAGGCCCCCGAGCGGATGTCGCTGTCGGCGGGGGCTGGCCGGATCGCCGACGTCTCCGAGGAAGGGATGGAGGGGCTCCGGGAGACCGCCGAGGGGTACGACGTCGACGTCTCCACCTCGACGGTGGTGACGCATCGGTCCTTCGAGGAGGTGTTCAACATGGCCCGCCGGACCCGTCCGGAGGCGGTGTTGATGGGCTGGGGCGAGGACCAGCTCTGGAGCGCCGCCCGCGCGGAGCGACCGATCGACGAGCTCACGAACCAGCTCCCGTGTGACTTCCTCATCCTGAGCGAGACCGACCTGGACACCTCACGGGTGCTCTTACCCACCTCCGGCGGTCCGGACTCGCGGCTGGGCGCGGAGGTCGCGAGCGTGCTCTCGCGAACCGCCGACGCCGAGGTGACGCTGCTCCACGTCGTCGACGGCCCGGAGGACCGCGAGCGGGGCGAACGGTTCCTCGCGGCGTGGGCCGACGAGAACGGCGTGGGCGACGCCGAGCGGATCGTCGACGACGGCGGGGACGTCGAGGCGGCGATCGTCCGGGAGGCGAGAGAGCACACGCTCGTGGTCATCGGCGCGACGGAGAAGGGGCTGCTCTCGCGGCTCGTCTCGAACTCGCTCCACCTCGACGTGATCCACGACGTGGACTGCTCGGTGCTGCTCGCCGAACGGCCCAGCCGCCGCTCGATCTGGGACCGACTGTTCGGCTCGGGACGCCGGGAGGCCGGCCCACCGAACGGGGCCGTCGAACGCGATCCCGACGGATCGAGCGGGACGGACGTCCGCAGCGATCGGGACGGCGATGCCGACGCGGTCGACCCCGACGAGGCGGACGACGATCCGGACGACGATCCGGACGAAGAGGCCGGAAGGAACGAGGAGCACGACGACGAACCGCCGGAGGCCGCGATCGTCACCGACCACGACGACCCCGACGAGGACGACGACGGGGACGATCGACCGCCCGAGCCGGCGGTGATAACGGATCACGACGACCCCGACGAGGACGACCCCGACGAGGAGGCCGGAGCGGACGCTGATGACGGAAACAACGACGGCGACGAAACGGGCTCGAAGTGACCAGATCCGGGACCGTCGGATCGGCTCGAGACGCGACTACTCCTCGGGGTCGCGGGTCGGGAGGTCCGGCTCGAAGGCGGCCGCCTCGACGGCCATCTCGAGGACGCGCTCGACGTTCTCGTCGTCGGTGACGCTCATCGTCGCGTCGACCGCCTCGGCGCGCACGGCGTCGAAGCGGTCGTGTTTGTTCGCGACGGTGAGAAGCGGGATCGACTCGTCGAAGAGCGCCCGGACCTCCTCGCGGAGCTCGAGCTGGACGTCGAGCGGATAGCCGCAGTCGCCGGAGGGGTCGAGCACGAAGAGGACGACGTCCGCGAGGTGTTCGAGGGCGCTCACCGCCTGCCGCTCGATGTCGTTGCGCTCGTCCTCGGGCCGGTCGAGCAGCCCGGGCGTGTCGACGATCTGGTAGCGGACGTGGTCGCGCTCGAAGTGGCCGACGTGAACGCCGCGGGTCGTGAACGGGTACTCCGCGATCTCGTTCGACGCGCGCGTGACTCGGTTGACGAACGACGACTTGCCGACGTTGGGGTAGCCGGCGACGACGATCGCGGGCTCGTCGGGCCGGATGTCGGGCAGGTCGCGCAGGTCGTCGCGGGAGTCGCCGATGTACCGGAGGTCCTCCTCGATCTGGTCCATCACGTCCGCCATGCGGGCGAACGCCTGTTTGCGGTGTTTCCGCGCGGCGTCGACGTCGGAGTTGCGGATCTTCGTCGTGTACTCGTCGCGAAGCGACTCGATCTGCCGGCTCGCCCACATCACCTGTGAGAGCGCCTGTTGGAGGCGGTCGACGTCGACGATGGCGTCGGCGAGCTCGTAGTAGAACGGGTCGACGTCGAAGCCGAAGTCGGGCCAGGAGACGACCACGTTCTCGAGGTTGTCCGAGAGCACGTTTCCGGCCGTCCGCAGCATCGACTCCTGGGCCTCGTGGCCGCGCTTCGCGCGACCGGCGCGGGCCGCCCGCGAGAACGCCTTGTCGACGAGCTCCTCCGAACGGGGGGTCGTCGGGAGGCCCTCGAATATCATGCTCCGAAATACCCGGCCGAGGCGTATAAGCGCGTCCGTTTCGAGGCCCCACGACACCGCGAGACACGGATCGAGACGTCACGGTCCGTCACGGGCCGTCACCGACGGAAGCGGACTGCCGACCGACTTCGATAACGCCGATCGGGTAACATATTTTGGTTTCTCCTATCTCGACGTGAAACGAGAGACCGACAGGAAGAGACACTAGAAGAACCGGTATCAGACCCTAAATAGGCGATATATCGGAGTGTCCGGACCGGTATCACGAGAGATCGGTTCGATCGCCGCCGAGACGAAGTGCCCGGAGACGGTTTCGTTCACGACCACAACCTATTTCGGTGTCGCCGTTATCGATGTTTCTATGTCGATACATCGAAGGGAAATGCTCACGGCGCTGGGAACGGGCGCGCTCGCCGGACTCGCCGGCTGTTCGGGACTTGCGGGCGGCGAGGAGGAGAGCGCGGACGTCGCGGGCGAGACGCTCACGCTCACGACCACGACGAGCACGTACGACACGGGGCTGCTCGACGAGATCCACGGCGACTTCGAGGAGATGTACGGCGTGAGCGTCGACGCGGTCGCCCAGGGGACCGGCGCGGCGCTGGAGTCGGGCCGGAACGGCGACGCCGACGTGGTGATGGTCCACGCCCGCGGGCTCGAGGACGAGTTCATGCGCGAGGGGTACGGGGTCAACCGGCGCGACCTGATGTTCAACGACTTCGTGATCGTCGGCCCCGAGGACGACCCGGCCGGAATCGAGGGGATGGACTCCGCGACGGAGGCGCTTACCGCCGTCGCCGACGCCGGGGCGACGTTCGTCTCGCGCGGGGACAACTCGGGAACCCACACGAAGGAGCTGAACCTCTGGGAGGCCGCCGGCACCGAGCCCGGCGGCGACTGGTACCAGGAGACCGGGACCGGGATGGGCGAGGCGTTGAACGTCGCCACCCAGCAGGGCGCGTACACGCTCTCGGACCGCGGGACGTTCATCTCACAGCGGTCCGAGATCGACCTGGTGATCCTCGTTCAGGGGCCGATCGAGGACGGTCCTGAGGTCCTGGCGAACCCCTACGGGGTCATGGCAGCCAACCCCGGCGTCCACGAGAACGCCAACTACGACCTCGCGATGGCGTACATCGGCTGGATCACGAGCCCCGGGACGCAGGAGGCCATCTCGAGTTACCAGGTGGACGGCGAACAGCTGTTCTTCCCGGAGGCGGTCTCCGAGGACCCGAACTTCGGGCAGTACGTTCCGGAAGGCTGGAGTGGCGACTCCTCCGACGCGTGAGCATGCCGCTCGAACCGACCGCACAACTACTCACGGCGCTCCCGTCCCTCCTCGACCTCCCGTTCAGGGAGGGGTACGTCTCCAGCATCGTCTACGTCTCGCTGTACGTGAGCCTCGTGGCGGTGGCGCTGAGCACGCTCGTTAGCATCCCGGTCGCGGTCGTCCTCGGTCTCGCCGACTTTCGCGGGAAGGGCTTCGTGAAGTCGGCCATCAACACGGGAATGGGATTCCCGAGCGTGGTCGTCGGCCTCCTCGTCCTCTTCGCCGTCTCCAATCAGGGGCCGCTCGGGTCGCTGAACCTGGTGTTCACCCGGGAGGCGATGATCATGTCGCAGTTCGTGCTCGCGACGCCGCCGATCACGGCGATCAGCCTCGCGGCCGTCTCGGGCGTCGATCGGGGCGTCCGCGACGCCGCACGCGTCCTCGGCGGGACCCGCGTCGACGCCGCGCTGGTCGTGCTCAAGGAGGCGCGATACGGGATCGCGACGGCGGTCCTCGCGGGGTTCGGCCGCGCCATCAGCGAGGTCGGCTCCGTGCTCATCGTCGGCGGCAACATCACGAGCGCGGACGGGATCTCGAAGACGCGGACGCTGACGACCGCGATCCAGCTCGAAGCGAGACAGGGCCAGTACGAGACCGCGATGGTGCTCGGAGCGGTCCTGGTCGCGCTCGTGTTGGTGGTCAACGCCGTCGTCGTTCGCTTCGGCGATCGGGGGGTACAGCGCTGATGCTCCGCGCGAGTAACGTCACCCGGTCGTTCGGGGACGAACGCGTGTTCGAGGACCTCTCGATCGACGTCGAGACCGGCGAGGTCCTCGCGGTCATCGGGCCCTCCGGCGTCGGAAAGACGACGCTGCTCCGGCTGCTGGCACTCTCACGGGAACCGGACGACGGGTCGGTGACGTTCGACGGGACCGACGCGTGGGCCGTCGACGAGGCCGAACGGCTCTCGTTGCGGCGGCGCGTCGGAATGGTGTTCCAGGAGGCGAGCCTCTTCGACGCCCCGGTCGCGCGCAACGTCGAGTACGGGCTGCGGGTCCGACGGTCGTGGTCGGAGCGGCTGCGAGGCGAACTCCGGTCCGTCGTGGGGTCGAACGGAACCGCCGAGGCCGTCACCGAGGCCCTCGACGTCGTCGGGTTGGCGGAGAAGACGCACGAGCACGCGGCGTCGCTGTCGGGCGGCGAGGCACAGCGGGTCTCCTTCGCCCGCGCGCTGGCGTACGAGCCGGACGTCCTGCTGCTCGACGAGCCCACCTCGGATCTCGATCCACGGAACACCGCGGTCATCGAGGAGGCGATCGCCGAGGCCCGGAGCCGGGACATCGGCGTCGTCGTCGCGACCCACGACATGCACCAGGCCGAGCGGGTCGCGGACCGCGTCGCGGTGTTGCTCGACGACCGGGTGACGGAGGTCGGTCCGACCGAGCGGGTGTTCGAGAATCCCCGGGATCCGCGCACGCGGAAGTTCATCGACGGGGAGCTCGTGTACTGAGCGGATGCCTTCAGGACCGATCCGACCGACGGTCGACGCCTCGTCCCGTCCCGTCCCCCTGTCCCGTCTCCCCACCCCGTCCCGGCGGAGGGGTTAACTCGCCCGCGGCGAGTACTCACGGGTGATGGAGGACGCGACCGGTCGGGGGCGCGCGACGCTCGTCGAGGCCGACGTCGAGTTCGACGGACGGGACGCCGCCCTGCTCCGCGAGATAGCCCGAACCGGATCGGTCGCACGGGCGGCCGCCGAGCTCGGCCGGTCGCGAGCCCGCGCGCTCTCGCGGATCGACGTTCTCGAGACCGCCTTCGGCGACCTCGTGGAACGGCATCGCGGGGGGAGCGGCGGCGGCGGGAGTCGCCTGACCGACCGCGGAAGCCGGGTTCTCGGCCGCTATGACCGGCTGTCGGCCGCGATCGAGGCGACCGCCGGCGTCCCGGAGACGGTCCTCGCGGGAACGGTCGAGACGGTCGACGGCGAACTGGCCGCGGTCGGGACGCCGATCGGAACGGTGTGGGGGCTTCACGAGGGACTGACGGCCGACGACCGCGTTCAGGTGCGGATCGGCGCGGACGCCGTGACGGTTCGGTCGGCGGGAGCCGACGGGGAGCCGACCGCGACGAGCGAGCGGAACCGGCGTCGCGGCCGGGTCGAGGGCGTCGACCGCGGCGAGACGGTCCACGCGGTCCGGGTCGCCGTCGACGACATCGACGACGTCGACGGCGCGACGATCCGGGCGCTCGTCACCGACGGGAGCGCCGAACGCCTCGGGATACGGCCGGGAACGGACGTGTGGATCGCCTGGAAGGCGACCGCGACGCGGCTGGTCGAGGGCGTCGACGGAGGGGCCGACGGCGCCGGATGACCCGATCGCTTTCCGACCCGGTACGTTTACCCCGGTCGACGGCCGCGGGTGGGACATGAGCCTCGAAGCCACCGTCGCCGCCCCGTTCAAGCGACACGCCACGGAGCGGCTGGGCGAGGGCGAGTTCGTCGTCGCGCTCTCGTTGGAACGGGAGTGGTTCTCGCCGGACCAGGCGAAGCGACTCGTCGACGTGGCCGTCGGACGCGGACTCGTCGACGAGGAGGACGGCGAGCTGGTCGCGCGGTTCGATCCCGACGAGGTCGTCGTTCCGGAGGACTTCAAACCCGACGAGGACGTGTTGCGCGAGCAGTCCACCTTCGAGACCGCCCTCGACGCAGTCGTCTCCGCGGGCGTCGAGAAGCAGCGGGCGGTCGCCGGGATCAACGAGCGCCAGCGCGCGCTGGCGGTGACCATCGAGGCGGCCGCCGTCCTCTACGCGAAGGAGCAGGGCGCGCGCGTCGACCACCTCGTCGAGGACGTTCGCGCGGAGCTGGCAGGGGGCGAGTGATGGTCGAGGACCGACTGACCGACGGCGTCCGGATCGGCCAGCTGTTCGCCTCCGAGGTGACCGGCGACCGTGGACGCCTTCGCGAGCTCGCCGTGACCGACGCCGACCCCGACGTGGAACCGACCGCCGACGGCGCGTTGGCGTTCCGGCTGGTCGACGTCGCCGTCGTCTCCGCCGCCGGCGACGACGATGAGGACGACGACGACGCGATCGAAGCGAACGACGGGGACGTCGTCGCGGACGCGTACGTCCAGCCGGACCGCGTCAGGGTCGAGTTCCGCCGCGCGCCGGAACGGGTCGCCGACGCCGCCGGCGAGGCGGGACTGCTCGTCAGACCGAAGGCCGTGCGCCCGCCGCGGACGCTCGTGTTCCTCGAGGACGGCGCGGACGTGAAGCGGGTGCTGCCGGCGTTGGAGACGGTCGTCGAGGACGGGTCGGAGACGTAGCAGCCGAACCGCACGAAGCGGAGCGGCCAACCGGACGAAGACGGTCGGTGGATGCCGGTCGACCTGCCGTCATTCCGTGCCCCGCCGTCATTTCGTCACGCCACCACGTCGTTACTCGGGTCCGCCGTCGCCCATCGCGACCGATCGGGACCCCGGCGGCGAGGGGTCCTCCCCCCTCGACTCACCGGCGACGTCGAACTTCCGGAGGAGTCGGCGGAGGCGCTCGGCGCGATCGGTGAGCGATCCCGCCTCCGCGGCGGCGGCCGTCATCGCGGAGAGCTGCTCGTCGGCCGCCGCGGAGGCGGCGTCCGTCTCGTCGGCGGTCGCATGGCTGATCTCGGCGACCTCCTCGGCCATCGCCACCGCCTCCTCGGTGCTCGCCGCCTGGTCGTCCGTCGCCTGGCCGATCTCGTGGATCCCGTCGTCGGTCTCGGCCGCGTTCTCGGCCACCCGCGTGAACGCGTCGGCGGCGTCCCCGACGGCATCCGCCCCCGCCTCCAGGTGATCCTCGGCGGTCCGGACCTCGTCGACGGCCGCCTCGGTTCGGGCCTGGGTTCCGGCGATGAGCTCCTCGATGTCGCTCGCGGCCTCCTTCGTCTCCTCGGCGAGCTGCTTGACCTCGTCGGCGACGACGGCGAATCCGGCGCTCGATCCGGCTCCGGAGCCGTTCGCGCCGCCCCCACCGCCCGCACGGGCGGCCTCGATGTTGGCGTTGAGCGCGAGCAGGTTCGTCTGTTCGGCGATGTCGCCGATCAGGTCGACGATGTCGCCGATGTCGGTCATCCGGTCGTCGAGGTCCCTGACCGTCCGGGCGGTGGAATCGAGCGCGTCTCGCGACTCCCGAACGCTGTCCATCGCCCCGTCCGCGGTGTCCCGTCCTTCGTCCGCGATCGACGCCGTCCGCCGGGCCGCGTCCGCGACCGTCTCGGTCGACGCGGCGACCTCCTCGATCGCCGCCGAGAGGTCGTTCATCTCGCCGGAGACCTCCTCGAGCATCTCGCGCTGTTCGTCGGCTCCCGACGCGATCTCCGCGATGGAGCGGCCGAGATCCTCGCTCAGTTCCTCGGCGGCGGAGACGCCGGTCATCGTCTCCTCGCTCGCCTCGGAGACCTCGTCGGCGAACGACTGGACCTCCCACACGGTGGACTCCAGATCGTCGATCATCCCGTTGAACGCGACGGCGATCCGCTCCATCGGCTCGCTCTCGCTGTCGGCGTCGAGCCGGACCGTGAGGTCGCCGTCGGCCGCCTCGGCCATGGTCGCGCGGTAGTCGTCGGCCTTCGCCTCGAGGTGTCGGTTCAGGCGCTCGACCTCCTCGCGACGCCTCTCGGCCTCGGCTTTGGCCGCCTCGACGTCCTGGATCTCCGCTCTCTGTTCGGCGACGAGTTCGAGCTGCCGTTTCGCCTCCGCCCGAGACTTCTCGATGGAGTACCAGTTGACCACCAGGGCCATCGCGAGCCCAGTGATGAACACCGCGTGGATCCCGCCCCAGACGATCGGGTTGGCGACGGCGGCCGGGTGGTTGTAGACGAGACTCGAATCGATCAGGCTGAACGCCCCGTGACCGAGCGCGACGTACCCCATCCCCACCGCGAAGGGAAGCCAGTCCTCGTAGACCGCGAGCACGGCGAGGAACACGAAGAAGTGGAAGTGCGCCTCGATGTAGCCGCCGGAGAGCTTCACGAGCGCCATCGACACGGTCATCGCCGAGAACGCCGCGATCACGGTCCGGGTCCGCCGACCGAGAACCGACCAGTTCGCGAGCGCCGCGGTCGCGAGGATCCCCCCGAGGAAGCCCCCGAGCATCCAGGAGGGGACGGCGGGGATCTCCGCGCCGGTGAACGGCTCCGTTCCCCGATAGAGGCCCAACGCGAGGAGGAACGGCACCTGTGCGACCACGAGAAGCAGGATGTTCCGGTGCCGGCCGCGCCACATCTCCTCCGGCATCGACGTGCCGTCCGGGATATACCGGATCACCTCCCGAAGCGCATCCAGGCCCGTCCGATCGTGCTCCGTCGGCGTCGTTCGGCCGTGATCGCCCCCTCCCGGCGTGTCCAGTTCGCCCCCCTCAGACCCCATCGTTGGCTCGCTCATGGTCGCGGGAAGTGGGATCCCTCAAAGAACGTTGGCTTCCGAGTATCTCGTTTGATATTCGTTGAACGTGTCGCTAGCGACGAGCCGGGAAAAGCGTAGCCGGTCCGACCCGTCGTTCGATCCCGGCGGAGGTCGGAGACGGGACCCGTGGACGTCCGTCGATCCCGGGAAGCCGTATCTTTTTGACCAACACGTTCACACAAGAAATACAGTCATGATTTCATGAAAATAAATTTATGTACTGCCGCCGGATACGCACGGTTAAGGGGATATTAACAGCGCCATGCCGATCAGATCCATACACGACACCGATAAAGACCTGCTTAACCAGCTCACCGGGCTCACGGGGCTCGGATGGACCACGTCCGTACTGGGGTATTTGAGCACCGTGATCGGATACGGGAACGGGCTGATAAGTCGGCTCGTCGCGGAACCGCAGTCGCTCCTGTACGTCGGGGGTGGCTTCTTCGTCCTCACGCTGGGGCTCGATCGGTTCAGGAACATGCTCCTGGACGGAGAAGGAGGCGGGGACGAGCGAACAGCCGAGACGGGAGGGGAATAGCGTCCGTACTCGACGGCCTGCGACGGGAGTCCCGTTTCGAGGCGGTCGACGACGGATTCGGGGGGTCGACGACGGAGGAGATCGACGATCGGTTCGGACGGTCGATGACGTCGGGCTCGATCCCCGTTCGGACGACGGGCCGGGGAAGCCGATTTACTTTTAAATCACTCCGGACCACAGTACTGGCGTGACCCTCGATCCGATCCACGTTGAGAACATCGCGCGGCTCGCGTACGGCATCGCGGGCGACGTGGACACGACGGACCACGAGGACCTCGCGGGGCGGGTGTGGGACGACTGGCTCACCGGGCTCCGGCGTGACGGCCGCGTCGTGATCGAGCCCGTCGCCGACCACGAGCGCCGGCGAACGCCCATCGACGACGTGGCGCTCGGGGAGCGGCCCTTCGGGACGGTTCACGGGCTCGACTCCGGAACTATCAACCCGACGACGTTCAAGAACGGGCTGGTCGTCGACGTGGCACACGCGGCGATGGCCGCCGAACCGACCGATCTCGACCTCCACCGCGACCGGACGATCGTCGCGACGGTCCACGCCGGCGACTCGACCGCCGACTTCGACGACGAGTGGACGGAGCGGGACGCGGGCCACACCCGCCAGCGCGTGCTCCACGCGCCGCGGGTGAACCGGTACGCCGAGGGGATCGTCCACGCGCTCGCGCTCTACCTCGCCGAGGGCACCCACGCGCTCGACCACGCCGACGAGGTCGGGGAGCTCCTGATCCTCGACGGCCCCATCTACCCCAAGGAGCTGTTCACCTGGGAGGACCGCGACCCCGAACTCGGCGAGCTCGCGCGCGAGGCGAAGCCGCGGGCGGTCGTCGAGAAGTACGTGCGGCTCGTCGAGCGATTCGTCGAGCGCGACGTCCCCCTCGCGGGCTTCGTGAAGAACCCCTCCAGCCGAACGATCGTGCGGACGCTCGCCCGGAAGGGGTTCGAGTCGCCCTGGCCCGATGACACCGCGCTCTTCACCCGGCTCCTGGAGCGGCGGGGGGGTGGCGGCGGGAACGGCGGGACCGCCGGACGAGGCGGGAGCGATGGCGGTCGGGGGACCGACGCCCGCCTCGACGACGACCTCACGTTCACCACCTGGTTCCACAGCCGCGGCGGCGCGGACGGGACGATGGCGGCCGACGCCGACGCGCTCGGGATCGACCGTACACTCGATCCGGAGCTGTACGAGCCCACGTTCATGGTGCTGTACGACCCGCGAACCGACGTGACCTACAAGCTGGAGGCTCCCTACGCGTTCACCCGCGAGGAGGCGACCCGCGACCGGCTGACCCGGCAGGTGCTCGCGGACGTGGCGACCACCCGGGGACCGCCCGCGGCGGTCGGGAAGGCCGACGCGCTGGCGCGGATCGACGCCACCGAGAAGGCGGCGCTCCGTCGAAAGTTCGAGGAGCGGTTCGACAGCGACCAGCAGGCGACCTACGACGACCACCGATGGGGGAAGGAGCGGTACTGAACGGTACGGAGGGACGGCTCCACGGCTCCACCGATCCGGGCTTTTTGTCCGTTCGCCGCGACCCGACCGTATGATCGGCCAGAGACCGACCGGACAGCTATCGCCGCCGGAGTGGACGACGGAGCTGGTGTCGGCGTACGATCGGGCGTTCTCGGAGCTGTTCTGGTTCCTCGTGGGGGTCGCGGTCGTCTACCTCCTCGGCCGGGTCGTCGTCGTTCCGTTCGTGATCCGGGTCGTGCGGGCACGCAACCGCAACAACCCCACGATCGAGTCCGCAGTCGAGACGTACCTCCAGGTGGTTCTGATCGGGTTCGCGACCCTGACGGGGGTGATCGCCGCCGGTTACGGGAGCGTGCTCACCCAGTCGGCGGTCGTCATCGCGGCCATCACGTTCGTCTTCGGCATCGCGGGCCAGCAGGTGTTCGGCTCGCTCATCAGCGGGATCTTCCTCGTGGCCGATCCCGACTTCAACGTCGGCGACTGGATCGCGTGGCCGGGCGGGGAGGGAACCGTCGAGGCCGTCGACTTCCGCGTGACGCGGGTCCGGACGCCGGACAACGAGACGATCACCGTCCCGAACACCGACCTCACGAGCAACGCGCTCACCCGGCCCTACGGTCGCGACACGTACCGTATCACCGAACGGGTGTACGTCGCCTACTACGAGGACCTCGAGCGAGCACTGATGGAGCTTCGGCAGGTCGCGACGGACCGGGAGTCGGTCCTCGACGAGCCGGAACCGAACGTGCGCGTCCTCGATCTCGGGGAGAACGCGATCACGATACAGGCCGATCTGTGGATCGACGACCCGGCAACAGGGACGTCCTGACGCTCCGGTCGGACTTCCGCCGGTCGGTGAAACGGCGCTTCGACGAGGAGGGGATCACGCTCGCTCCGCCCTCGGCACAGCAGCTCTCGGGCGAGGTCACCGTGGCGGAGCGCACGAACGGCGGGTGACGGTTCGGAAAGCGACGCGACCGATCCCGGCCCGAAACGTGACCGGATCCGCCGCGATCGGATCCACCCCGAACCTCGCCGTCGGCGCGCCTCCGAGCGCCCCGACGGGGCGCGAGGAGTCCGCGAGGGAGTCGGTGGTCCGGAGCGAAGCAGAGGAGCACCGACGAGGCTGGGGAGGCGTGAGGTGCGGGGCGGAGCGGTGGGGTAGGGTGGGTGGGTGGAACTCAGGTCGGCGTTCTCGATCACGACCGAGTATGACAAAGCGTCCGGAACGTCCGCGGATCCCTCCTCGACCCGTTCACCGAATCCGAACGGAAAGCACGCCGAGCGGTGGATTTATCATAACAAATAAGAACACCAACACGATGTCGATTCCGCCCTCCCTGACGCAGATACCGACCTACGAGATCCTGCCGGGCGTCGTCGTGGCGCGCGACGAGCTGTGGCTCCTGGTCGCCCTGTTGATCCTCTGGGCGACGGTCGGGCGGTGGCTGTACCGCGACGCCAAAGCCAGGGGAAGCGAGTGGGCCTGGCAGTGGGGGTTCGGGACGCCCCTGACCGTGGTGGCGGGGATCGACGTGATGCTTCTGGTGGTCGTCATCTACCTCCTCCTCCGGGACTCGGAGTAGTCCACACCCGACCGCAGATCAGATCGCCCCCGCCAACAACACCGCGTAGATCGCGGCGTTGTACACGCCGTGCGCGAGTCCGGGCACCAACACGTTCCCGGTCCGCTCGTAGAGGTAGCCGAGCACGCAGCCCAACACGATCACGACCCCGACGTACGCCCACCGCTCGGCGGGCGTCCCCTGGATCCCCGAGAGATGGACGAGCCCGAAGAGAACGCTCGCGATCAGGACCGCCGGGGGCGCGTCGAACGCCCGACGGAGTCCGCCCTGGACCACCCCGCGGAAGAGCACCTCCTCGACCGGGCCGACGACGAGAAGCGAGACCGCGACCATCGCGAGGTAGTACTCGACGGGGTCGCCGGCGGGGACGACCGCCCGGTTCTGGCCGGTCGAGAGCCCGATCTGCTGGAGCGCGAACAAGGTCCCGTACTGGATCGCCAGGAGGCCGACCCCCGCGCCGACGACGATCCCGACCTCCCGGATCGACGGTCGCGAGAACCGGAGGAGGTCCCGCTGGTCGGTGAGCACGAGGTACCCGGTTACGGCGAGGAGGAATCCCGCGAACTGGCCGAGCGTCCGGAGCAGCCGCCACCCGTTTCCGCCGTCGTCGACGAGGCCGATCCGGACCGCGAGGTTCGCGACCGGCGTGGCGACAGCGCTCGCGACGACGAGCGCGAACACGATCGCGAAGGCCGCGCTCGCGACGCGGACGGCGATGTCGAGCGACGCGGGGAGCTCCTCGGTCATCGCCGGCGCTAGGCGACCCGGGGTGTTAGTCGATCCGGAACTCGCGCTTGTCGGCGACCGCCTCGACCTCCGCGAACTCGCCGCCGCCGAGCAGCCCGCGGGCTGCCTTCTTGCCCCACTCGACGGCCGGCTGGGTGAACGTCGAGACGTTCGCGAGCTCGCCGTAGAGCACGCAGGCGGCCTCCATCCCGTACAGGAGCTCGCCGAGCGCGCGTTCGTCCACGCGGTCGATCTCGAGGCGGACGTTCGGTACGTCCGCGGCCGCGAGGCTCGCCTCCGTCGCCTCGAACTCCGCGTCGAGGAGGTCGCCGAGCGACGAGCCGCCGAGGTACGAGAGCCCCTCGAGGTCGGTCTCGGGGATCGGCGCGTCGGCGCGCTCCGTCGGCCGGACGAGGGTGACGAGCTTGTCGGGCGGACCCGCGCGGTAGAGCTGGAGCTGTGAGTGCTGGTCGGTCGCGCCGAGCGCGCGGGCGGGCGTCTGCCCGAGCCCGTCCTTCCCGAGGCTCTCGGCCCACAGCTGAGCGAACCACTCCGCGAACGTCTCCAGCGACTCCGCGTAGGGCATGAAGGCGTTCGTGAGCGCGCCGCGCTCCGCGAGCGCGTACGTCGTCGCACCGTAGGCGTACGCCGGCGACTCGAGGAGCGACCCCACGAGCGCGTCCATCCCGTCTCGCCCCCCTTCGAGCACCGCCTCGACGTCGTGGCCCTGGATCGCGGCGACCGCGAGCCCGACCGTCGAGAGCACGGAGAAGCGCCCCGGGACGCCCTCCGGGGCGTCGAGCGCGGGGAGGTCGTGTGTCTCCGCGAGCCGGCGGAGGTTCCCCTCCACGCCGGTCGTGACGAGCGTGCGCTCGGTCCAGTCGACGCCCGCCGCGTCCATCGCCTCGCGGACGACGAGGAAGTTCGCGAGCGTCTCGGCGGTCGTCCCCGACCGTGAGACCACGTTGACGACGACGTCCTCGAGCGGGAGGTCGTCGAGCAGTCCGTCGACGTGGTCGGGATCGACGTTGTCGAGGAAGTACGCGTCCACGTCGCTCTCGAGCGCGTCCGCGAGCGTCGCCGCCCCGAGCGCGCTTCCGCCGATCCCGACGGTCAGGACCGCGGCGGGCTCGTCGAACGGCTCGACCGCGGCGCGGATCGCCGCCGGGTCGGCCGTCTCGGGCAGGGAGAGCGATGCGTAGCCGAACTCGTCGTCCGCCATGCCCCGAGCGATCCGCTCGTGGGCGTCCGCGACGCGATCGTCGAGCCTGTCGAGCGTCTCCTCCGTGAGCCCCGGTTGGGTGCCGAGGGCGTTGCCGATGTCCACGTCCATACACGAGGCAGGCTCCGGCGGTCCATAAGCGTGGGTCGTTCGGGCGAGTTCCCGGATTCGACCGTGATACGCTCAGTCCGCGGGGATCGCCGGTTCCCCCTCCTCGAGGGCGGGACGACCGAACCAGCGGTCGAACGAGAGCGGGCCCGACCCGAGCGTGAAGACGGCCGAGGCCAGTCCGAACAGCGCGACGTGGGCCAACACGGGGTCGTCGGGCAGCCCGAACAGCGTGGTCGTGAAGAGGACGAACGAGACCGCGGCCGCGCCGCGGGTGAAGAAGCCGGCGACGAGCGCCAGCCCGACCGCGATCTCCGCCACGCCCGCGCCGACGACCCAGAGCCCGGGGTCGACCGGGACGACCGCGGTCAGGTCGTACTTCTCGACGACGAGCAGTCCCCGACCCGGGTCGGCGAGCTTCTCGATCAGCCCGAGGTAGACGAACGTGACGCCCATGCCGGCGCGGAGGAGTGTCGGGACGTACTCGCGAAGCGGGGCCATCGAGTCGTCGAGGAACGCCTTCAGGTGGTGGACCGGGTCGACCCGCCCGTAGTACGTTCCGGGCGTGCTCGCGACCGCCAACAGCATGTCGTCCGCGCTCGGGCGACCGCCGCCGACGACGAGCAGGGCGAGGAGAACCGGAACGTACTCCATCGCGATGACGACCCCCGGGTCGACGACGAGGAGCACCCACGCGAACGTCAGCAGGCCGATCGCGGAGACGATCCGGGTCGCGAGCCCGAAGAGGACGCAGAAGCCGATCCCGATGAAGAGCACCCGGAGCAGCGGACTCGCCGCCGTGTCGAAGGTCAACGTCGGCGCGAACAGGTACCCCTGGAATCCGGCTCCGACGAGGGGGAGCCCGATCGAGAGCCGCAGCATCCACGGGACGAGATCGCCGTATTCGACGAGCGTCTCCCGGAGAACGACCACGTCGCGGATCGTCGGCCGCACCCACAGGTACGCCGTGATCCCCGCGACGACGACGAGCCCGGAGCCGGCGAACGCCGCGGCGTTGAACGGGTCCGAGAGCACCTCCACCAGGAACGCGACCGCGTCGAGCGGGTCGCCATCCTCCTCGGTGACGTAGTCGACGTGGGCGGCCGATGGACGGACGGCGACCGCCAGGAGCACGGCCGTCAGCGATGACGCCGCCAGCGACGCGACCGCCACGGCAGGCGACGAGATGGCCGATCGGTCGGACATGCGGGTCATACGTTCCCCGGCTACCTAACGGTGTCCGTGGGGATCGGGCGAGATACCACGACACGGGCGACGATCAGGCCGGATCCGACGGTCCTCCTACCCGTCGGCGTCCGTGAAGACGTCGCGGTACACCCGACCGAACGCGTTGCGTCTGAGGGTGCTCGCGGCCGCGTCGGGGCGGTCCTGGAAGGTGGTCGCGACCACGGTCTCCGCGAACGGGACCGGGTGCCACGCGACCCGGTCGACGTGCTCGGAACCGAGTTCGACCGCGTCGTCCGGGTCGAACTCGCTGTCCGCGAGCCACTCGTCGAACTCGTCGCGGTCGGCGAGGTGGACGACGAGCAGTTCGGCGAAGGCGGCGTCGCGGGCGGTCTCGACCACCGCCGGAGTGACGCGTTCCTCGTACTCGTCGGCGTCGAACTCCATCGCCTTGGCCGTCTCGCGAACGATCACCTGCGCGGCCGGGCCGACGGCCTCGTAGCGGTCGATCGCCTCCTCGCGAGTCGTCGGCGCGAACACGCCCCTCGTCTCCATGCGAGGCGGTTGCCGCCGGGAGGAAAAGACCGTTCGGTTACGACGAGGGGTCGGCATCGGTCGAATCGGAATCGGAGGAGTCGGTGGAAGTTTCCTCCACGTCCGCTCCGTCCTCTCCCTCGTACATCCGGCGCGTCAGTTCGCGCGCCTCCTCGAGGGCGGCCGCGGTTTCGGGGTCGGTCGGGTCGCTTCCGGAAGCCGCCGCGTCGCCGTGAGCGTCGTGACCGTGACCGGGACCGTGATCATGGGCGTGATCGTGGCCGTGGGAGTGACCCCGTGCGCCCTGTCCGCGTCCGCCACCCATCCCGGCGTCGAGGTTCGGCCGACCCCGGTCGGTCGTGTCCTCGAACACCTCGTGGTACTCGGCCGGGTCGGCGTGGTCGACGACGTCCTCCGCCAGTTCCCCGGGGTCGGCCGTCTGCCAGTCGGGCGCGTGGTCGTCGAGCCACGCCTCGTGGTCGTCGCCGTGGAGCATGGCCGTGAACGCGAGGTGGTGGGCCAGGTGTTCACCGTCGCGCTGCGGGGTCGCACACACCGGACAGGCGTATCCCATCGTGACCCGGGGTACGGGCGTGAACCGTATATCGGCTCGGATCGACTCGAAACGGAGGCGACGGGGAGTCCTGACGCCGCTATAACAGCAACTTTATCACTCGCACGGGGCGAAAATCCGGGTAAGACTGCTCCGTTAGGAGGAACCACAGTGACCCAAGCCAACACACAACCGGAGGTGAACATCGGTCTCGTCGGTCACGTCGACCACGGGAAGACGACGCTCGTACAGGCGTTGTCCGGCTCGTGGACCGACCAGCACAGCGAGGAGATGAAACGCGGGATCTCGATCCGGCTCGGGTACGCGGACGCGACGTTCCGCCGCTGTCCCGGCGTCGACGAGCCCGAGTGTTACACGACGGACGAGGAGTGTCCGGACGGCTCCGAGAGCGAGCCGCTGCGGACCGTCTCGTTCGTGGACGCCCCCGGACACGAGACGCTCATGGCGACGATGCTCTCGGGCGCGTCGATCATGGACGGGGCCGTCCTCGTCGTGAGCGCGACCGAGGACGTCCCGCAGGCACAGACCGAGGAACACCTGATGGCGCTCGACCTCATCGGGATCGAGAACATCGTCATCGCCCAGAACAAGGTCGACCTCGTCGACCGCGACCGCGCGGTGGACAACTACGAACAGATCCGGGAGTTCGTCGAGGGCACGGTCGCGGAGAACGCGCCGATCGTCCCGGTCTCGGCCGGCCAGGAGGTCAACCTGGACCTCCTCATCCAGGCGATCGAGGCGGAGATCCCGACTCCGGAGCGCGATCCCGACGAGGACGCCCGGATGTTCGCGGCCCGCTCGTTCGACATCAACCGTCCGGGCGCGACCGCCGACGAACTCAAGGGCGGCGTCGTCGGCGGCTCGCTCGTCCAGGGCGAGCTGTCGGTCGGCGGCGGACTCGAGATCCGTCCCGGCCGCGAGGTCGAAGAGGAGGGACAGACGGAGTGGCGACCGCTCGAGACGTCGATCCGGTCGCTTCAGGCCGGCGAGCGGAGCGTCGAGTCCGCGAAGCCCGGCGGCCTGCTCGGCGTCGGGACGGGACTCGATCCCAGCCTGACGAAGGGCGACGCGCTCGCCGGACAGGTCGCCGGCGAGCCCGGAACGCTCCCGCCGACCCGACACGAGTTCGAGATGCAGGTCGACCTCCTCGACCGCGTCGTCGGCAAGGAGGACGACGAGAGCGGCGAGAGCGACATCGAGGAGATCTCGACCGGCGAACCCCTCATGTTGACCGTCGGGACCGCGACCACCGTCGGGGCCGTGACGAGCGCGCGCGACGGCGAGTGCGAGGTCAAGCTCAAGCGCCCGGTGTGTGCCGAGGAGGGCGCACAGATCGCGATCAACCGTCGCGTCGGCGCGCGGTGGCGACTGATCGGCGTCGGGACGCTGTCGTAGCGTGTCCGACGAGTCGCCCGGATCGGACGAACGCCCCGTCGTCGCGCTCGACGCGAGCGCGCTGATGGCCCCGGTCGAGGCGAACGTTCGGCTGTTCGAGGAGCTCGACCGGCTCCTCGGGAGCTACGATCCGGTCGTGCCGTCGGCGGTCGTCGACGAACTCGACGAGCTCGGATCGGGGGCGGGGCAGGCCGCGACCGCGGCGAGCGTCGGAGCGGACCTCGCGGACCGGGCCCGAACGGTCGAGGTCGACGGCGCGTACGGCGACGACGCGCTCGTCGATCTCGCTCGAACGGGTCGGGTCGCGTACGTGGTCACGCTCGACCGACCCCTCGTGGAACGGGTACTGGACGCGGACACACCGGTAATCTGTTTACGGGGGCGGAACACACTCACGGTAACGGACCCGTAGTGAACGCGGGCTGAACGGCCATCGACGGCGTCGACGGAGCCGGAATCGGACGTCGGCGGCGGCCCGGAGAGGCACCGGCGGAGAAACGACGGACGCGGCACGCGCGATCGGACGACACACGCGATCACAGACACAACCCACGCACATGTACAAACGAGTTCGACTCAAGGACACGGTCGAGGTCCCGCCGGAGCACCTGGCGGACGTCACCGACGAGCGGGTGAAAGCCCTGCTCCAGGACAAGCTGGAAGGACGAATGGACGAGGACGTCGGCAGCGTCGTGAGCGTCATCGAGGTCCACGACATCGGCGAGGGGGCGGTCCTCCACAACCGACCCGGCGTCTACTACGAGGCGGAGTTCGACGCGCTCACGTTCGACCCCGACATGCAGGAGGTCGTCGACGGGACGGTCGTCGAGACGGTCGAGTTCGGCGCGTTCGTCGGCATCGGCCCGGTAGACGGGCTGCTCCACGTCTCGCAGATCACGGACGAGTACCTCACCTTCGACGGGGCGAACCAGCAGCTGGCCTCCTCGGACTCCGATAAGAGCCTCGGTGTCGACGACGCGGTCCGGGTTCGGGTCGTCACGAAGAGCGTCGACGAGCGGAACCCCCGCGACTCGAAGATCGGGCTCACCGCCAAACAGCCGGGGCTCGGCAAGCACGACTGGCTCGAGAGCGACCGCCGCCGGCGGGCCGAGGCCGGCACGACCGGGGAGGACGACTGATGGCGGAGGATCGGCTCGCCTGCCGCGAGTGTCACTACGTCAACGATCCGGACGCACAGACCTGCGAGCTCTGTGGGTCCTCCTCTCTGACGGAGGACTGGGCCGGCTACGTCATCATTACGAGCCCCGAGGAGAGCCAGATCGCGGAGGAGATGAACGTCTCGAAGCCGGGATCGTACGCGCTGAAGGTCCGGTAGCCGTCGACGCGTAGCCGCCCCGAACGATCACACGACTCTTCATACGACGACGCCGTACGGTCGGGCATGGCGGATCCGATCTTGACCCTTCCCGACTCGCTTCGCGACGCGTTCAAGGAGCCGATGGGCCCGGTGACGACCGACGTCGACGCGTTGCTCGCGGCCGCGGCGGAGAGCCGCGAGGAGTACGACGCGCCCGACGCGCCGATCGTCGCCGTCGGCGACGTCGTTACGTATCACCTCCGTGAGGCGGGCCGGGTCCCGGACGTCGCGCTCGTCGACGGCAAGACCGAACGGGAGGCCGTCAGGACGGAGATATCGGAGGCTCTCGCGGCCGGTGGCGAGAAACGGGTGCGCGTCGAGAACCCGCCGGCGACGCTCACCGTCGTGCTCCTCGAGGCGCTCGTCGACGCGCTTTCCGATCCCGATCCCGTCACGATCGAGGTCGACGGCGAGGAGGACCTGGCCGCGCTGCCGGCGATCCTGGCCACACCCGACGGCGCGAGCGTCGTGTACGGCCAGCCCGGCGAGGGAATGGTTCGGGTCGAGGTCACCCCGGAGAGTCGACGGACCGCCCGTGAACTGTTCGAGGTGCTCGAGGGGGACGTCGACGCCGGGTTCGACGCGCTCGGGCTGTCCGGATCGAGTTCGACGGATGACTCTCGATAGCTCGATGAACGACCCTCGATAGCGGCTCGGGATGCCGATCCAGTTCGGAGCGCGGGGTCCGTACCGGAGCGAAGGGGTCCACCGAAGCGGAAGTGTTCGGACCGGATCGGTCGGGTCCGAATCTGATCGAGAATCGCCGTACCGGAGCGGGGATCTCTCGTTCGACGTCCGGAGTTCCAGTGGAAAGCAAGGGGTTCGAACGACGGGACGCGGATCGAACGACGAACCGAACCAAGGAACGACGAACCGAACCAAGGAACGACGAACCGAACCGCCGGAAGGAGGGATCGCCGAACGGGCGGGACGACCGTTCGGACGGCCCTCCACCCGCTTCGAAATCCTTTTACAGCGTTCGGGGGGTAGTACACGTAACTGAACTATGGACGTCGACATCATTTCCGAGGAAGAAAACCCCATGTTGCACCGAACGGACATCCGCTTCGAGACGGTCCACGACGAGGCGACCCCCTCCCGTCTCTCGGTCCGCGACTCGCTCGCCGCCAAGCTCGACAAGGCCTCCGAGGAGGTCGTCGTCCACGAACTCGACACGAAGTTCGGGATGCGCAAGACGGTCGGGTACGCGAAGGTGTACGACTCCGCGGCGGACGCGCTCGACGTCGAGCAGGACTACATGCTCGAGCGGAACAAGATCGGTGCCGACGGCGACGACGGCGAAGAGGCCTGAGACGTCGACCGAATGCGGGTTCTCGGTATCGAGGGAACGGCGTGGTGTGCGAGCGCCGCCCTCCACGACGCCGAGACCGGCTCGACGCGAATCGAATCCGATCCCTACGAACCCGATAGCGGCGGCATTCACCCGCGCGAGGCTGCGGAGCACATGTCGGAGGCCATCCCGCGGGTGGTCGAAACGGTGCTGGACGCCGCCGAGTCGGAGTACGGTCCGAACGCGATAGACGCCGTCGCCTTCTCGCGAGGACCCGGGCTCGGTCCGTGTCTCCGGACGGTCGGGACCGCCGCACGGGCGCTCTCGGGCGCGCTCGACGTTCCGCTCGTCGGCGTCAATCACATGGTCGCCCATCTCGAGATCGGCCGCCACGAGTCTGGCTTCTCCAACCCGGTGTGTCTGAACGCGTCGGGCGCGAACGCCCACCTGCTCGGCTACCACGACGGGCGGTATCGCGTCCTCGGCGAGACCATGGACGCCGGCGTCGGCAACGCGATCGACAAGTTCACCCGACACGTCGGGTGGACCCATCCCGGCGGACCGAAGGTCGAGGCCGCGGCCGCGGAGGTCTCGGGAACCGATCGGGGAGCCGACGCGGCCGACCTGCTCGATCTGCCGTACGTGGTCAAGGGGATGGACTTCTCGTTTTCGGGGATCAGCTCGGCCGCGAACGACGCGTACGACGACGGCGAGCCGGTCGAGGAGATCTGTTTTTCGCTCCAGGAACACGTCTTCGCCATGCTCACGGAGGTCTCCGAGCGAGCGCTCTCCCTGACCGGTGCCGACGAACTCGTGTTGGGCGGGGGCGTCGGCCAGAACGACCGGCTCCGCGAGATGCTCGAAACGATGTGTGCGGCCCGCGGCGCGGCGTTTCACGCGCCCGACCCGCGGTACCTCCGCGACAACGCCGGAATGATCGCGGTGCTGGGCGCGAAGATGGCGGCCGCGGGCGACACGCTCGCGATCCGCGATTCGCGTATCGATCCGAACTTCCGGCCGGATCAGGTGCCCGTGACGTGGCGGGACGACGAGTCGTCCGTCGCCCGACTCGGAACCGGAAGCGAGGGCGACCGTGAGAGCGAGGACGACCTCGAGAGCGAGGGCGACCTCGAGAGCGAGGGCGACCACGACCGTCGAGGGGCCGAGGCGGTCGTGGACGTCGTACGCGCGTCCGCCAACGGAACGACGATCGACGGACCGATCGTCCGGAAGCGTCGGATCCCGAAGGAGTACCGACACCCGGCGTTGGACCGCTCGCTTCGGCGGGAACGAACCGTCGCCGAGGCCCGGTTGACGAGCGAGGCGCGGCGAGCGGGGGTCCCGACCCCGCTCGTGTACGACGTCGACGTGCCGGGTGCGACGTTGACCCTCCAGTACGTCGGGGAACGCGATCTGGCGAGGCTTCTCCGCGGGGGAGACGGGGAGGGGGCCGATCGGACGGGGGGAGATCGGACTGGAGGAGATCGGACGGTGCGAGCGGTTCGGTCCGTGGGACGACACCTCGCGCGACTCCACGGGGCGGGGTTCGTTCACGGCGATCCAACGACCCGAAACGTCAGGGTCGGAGAGGAGAACGTCAGAGTCCGAGAGGGTGAGTCCGGTTCGGGAAGAACCCACGATCGGACGTACCTCATCGACTTCGGTCTGGGATATCACACCGGACACGTCGAGGATCACGCGATGGATCTCCACGTGTTCGAGGGGTCGGTGACCGCGACGGCGACGGATCCCGATCGGCTCATCGACGCGTTCGAGGAGGGATATCGAGAGGAGGGAGAGGAGACGGTCCTCGATCGGCTCCGCGAGGTTCGGGGTCGAGGTCGATACCGCTGAACGGATCGCCGTCGACACGGCTTCGCCGTCGACACGGTTTCGCCGTCGACACGGTTTCGCCGTCGACACGGTTTTTATGCCCGGAGCGTGACGTACGGGTATGGGAGACAAACCGTCGTCGGGAGAGATACTCGGGATCCCGTACAACTTCGATCGACCGAGCCTCGGTCGGCTCCTCTCGTCGTACTGGCAGCCCGAGAAGGGAATGTTAGTCGAGAAGCCGTTCGGGATCGGCTACACGCTGAACCTCGCGAACTGGCGTTCGTGGGTCGTCCTCGCGGTCGCCGGCGGGCTCTACTGGCAACAGAAGGGCTCGGAAACGGCCGGGACCGGATCGAGCGGCTCCGAGAGCGAGGACGCCGGCCCCGTCGAAGTGATCGTCGACGACGATTGAGACCGGTGGCGATCGGGACCGGTGACGATCGAGACCCCGGGCAGAAGCCGACGACCTGTGCGGTTTCTCATCAGATCGATCCGACGGTGATTCGGCGATCCGTCGGACGGGACCCGGAAACTTATGACCGGAAGCCGCCAAATTCGGGGTGATGGACCCCGAAGATCGGCCGGCATCGAGCGGTGACGGCCCACCGGTCGACGACCCGGCCGATGGCGGTGCTGCTACCGCGACCGATAGCAGTTCTACTACCGAGATCGGTCGCGGTTCTGATGCCGACGATCCGTCCGACGACGTACCGACCGCGAAAACGGGAGTCGCTGACGACGAGGGTCCGGGACTGTTCCACCGGTTCCGTCACGACGTGGAAGGGCCGCTCATGTGGGTCCGGGAGATGCTCTCCAGCGTCGCGGTCGTGCTCCTGATCGGGCTGGTCCTGTTCGCGGTGAGCGGGGTGTGGCCGCCGATGGTCGCGGTCGAGTCGGCGAGCATGGATCCCAACATGAAGACCGGCGACCTCGTGTTCGTCACCGAACCCGGACGGCTCGCGCCCGACGTCGCCGACAACGATCTGGGCGTCGTGACCCACGAGACGGGCGAGGAGAGCGATTACCGGACCTTCGGCGAGTACGGCTCGGTCGTGATCTACCAACCGCCCGGGAGACAGGCGTCGCCGATCATCCATCGCGCGATGTTTCACGTCGAGGAGGGCGAGAACTGGTACGATCGGGCGGACGATCGGTTCCATAACGCCGACGACTGCGCGGAACTCCGCAACTGTCCCGCGCCGCACGCCGGGTTCGTCACCCTCGGCGACAACAACCGCCAGTACGACCAGGCCAACGGGCTCGCCGAGCCCGTGGCCGCCGAATGGGTCACCGGCGTCGCCAGGGTCCGAGTGCCGTACCTCGGATACGTCCGGCTGATCACGACCGGACAGGCGGAAATCGGCGACGTGGTCGGGACCGTCGTCGTGTCGCCATCGACCGGATACGGGGCCGGAGAGATCCGAGCGTCGGACGGGACGGCGGGTTCCGTCGCCGCGTGACTGATACGTCAGTTATCGAAGCGAGCCTGCACGAAGGGTTGTGCGTTCTCGATGTCGCCGAGCCGCGAGTCCGAAAGGAGGACGGCCTCGGTCTCTTCGACTGGAACCGACAGCCCCATCTCCTTGGTTCGGCCGTAGCGTCCCTTCGAGACGACGACCGCGTTGACGATCCCCAGCATGTCGAGCTCGCTGATGAGGTCGGTGACGCGCCGCTGGGTGAGCACGTCGGCGTCGATCTCCTCACAGAGCCGCTTGTAGATGTTGAACACCTCGCCGGTGTTGATGTTGTGGACGCCGTTCTTCTCGAGGAGGATCACGGCGAAGAGGACGATCTTGCTCTGGGTCGGGAGGGTTCGAACCACCTCCACGACGCGATCGAGTTCGATCTTGTCCTGGGCCTGCCGAACGTGTTTCTCGGCGACGATCTCGGCCTGGGATCGTTCGGCGAGTTCTCCCGCGGTCCGAAGGAGATCGAGCGCACGACGCGCGTCCCCGTGTTCCTGGGCGGCGAAGGCCGCACAGAGCGGGATCACGTCGTCGGTGAGCGCGTCCCCCTTGAACGCGATGTCAGCGCGGTGTTGGAGGATGTCGCGGAGCTGGTTAGCGTCGTACGGCGGGAAGACTATCTCCTCCTCGCCGAGACTGGATTTGACCCGCGGGTCGAGGAAGTCAGTGAACTTCAGATCGTTCGAGATCCCCATGATCGAGATGCGGGAGTTGTCGAGCTCGGAGTTCATCCGCGAGAGGTTGTACAGGGTGTCGTCGCCGCTCTTCTCGACGAGCTTGTCGATCTCGTCGAGCATGATGACGACCACGCGCTCGTGGTAGTCGACCGCGTCGAAGAAGGTCGTGTACACGCGGTCGGTCGGCCACCCGGTCATCGGCACTTCCTCCATCTCCTCGGCGTCGGCTTCGAGCTCGTCGATCCGATCGTCGAGTTCGGCGAGGGTGTCGAATTCAGTTCCGGCGAGGATCGCCCCTTCGTCGACCACGTCGTCTCGCGCGTCCGCGCGCATCGACTCGTATTGCTCGAGTCTGTCGGCGATGACCGCTTGGTTCTTTTCGATGAACGTGTTCGCGAGCTGTGCGAGGACTCGGTACTGGGTGTCGGTCACCTCACAGTTGATGTACTCGACTTCACACGGGACGTCGTACTTCTGGGAGGTCGACTCGAGTTCCTGTGAGACGAACTTCGCGGAGGCGGTCTTCCCCGTTCCGGTCTTCCCGTAGATGAGGATGTTCGAGGGGGTTTCTCCGCGGAGCGCCGAGACGAGGATGGTCGCCATTCGGTTGATCTGATCGTTTCGGTGAGGGAGTTCGTGGGGGGTGTAGGAGGGCCGGAGAACCTCCTTGTTCTCGAATATCGGTTCCCCCGAGAGGAGGTCGTCGAACAGTCCTTGATTGTCGTCGTCGTTGTCGAGGACGACGCCGTCGAAATCGACGTCCGGCGACGATCGGTCGCGACCTCCCTTCCCGAGGCTCGTAGCTTCCGAATCGACGTCGTCCGTCGGGTTCGATCCCGTGTCCTCCGCGGGGTCCGGATCCTCCGCGGGGTCTGTGGGGTCCGTGTCGTCCGTGGGATCCGGATCGGCGCCATCAACGGAGTCATCGAGCGAGTCGTCGAGAGTCGATTCCGAGGTACGTTCCGGATCCTCGTGAGCCTGTGACGCGGGTCGTTCCCACGGAGTATGGTCCGAGTCGTCGCTGTCATTCGATTCCCCGCCGCCGTCGACCCGCGGTGTGTAGTCGCCTTCGTCCATGTGAACCCCTCTGTTTCAGGTGGAATCCGGTGATGTAAGTGCGCCGTTGCACCGTCTCCGGCCTGAAACACGAATACGTGGTCGAGATCGAGAACGACCACGTCCAGTTGATACAGTGGAACCAGACGAAGAGGTGGTACTAAAGTGTTCCTCTCTGGAGTTGAAACGGTCCTCGTGGTTCGTGGGATCGCGTGATCAACGGACGGATAGCCGATCTCGTCGGACGAGTTCGGGTATGTCGACTTCGCTATCGATATCGTTGTCTCCCTCCACCCGGACCCCCCCACCCCTTCGTTTCGTGTGGAACGGTGAGACGGGAGGGTGGGGTGAGGGATCCGGTGGTTATATTCCAAAGGATTTATAATATAATAGTCGGAACAGTACCCTCGACAATCTCCCTTAGTTTATTTGTTTGTGTGAGTAGTTCATTTTATGGCTCGTAGGTTGGAACTATCATTAGAGCTCGATCGGACCGAACCGTCGTCGGTATCATCCACCGGCATCCCACTACGACTACCGTCACCTCCGACCGTTCCACACGAAACGAAGGGGTGGGGGGTGAGATCTGATCGCGACTCCTGAAAAATAACGATCGATGTCGATAGTTTTACCATACGGTAAAGGAAGTAGACACAACATATGAGTACACTACGCACGAGTTCGTTTCGTATGGGTAGACAACACATGAGGTCGGCTCACACGCGGACGGTGTTTCGATGACCGAGAGTACGGACGGGAAGATCCTCGAGGGCGTAACGGTCCTCGATCTCTCGACGTTCGTCACCGGCGGATTCTGCTCGGCGATGCTGGCGAACCAGGGCGCGGAGGTCGTCAAGATCGAACAGCCGGGATACGGTGACGCGGTCCGACACTCCGGACCGCCCTTCATCAAGGGCGAATCGCCCTACTACTGGACGCTGAGCTACGGGAAAAAGAGCCTCGAACTCGACCTGAAGAACCCCGACGCCAAGGAAGCCCTGTACGAACTCGTCGAGGAGGCCGACGTCTTCATCCAGAACTTCCGTCCCGGAACCGCGGAACGACTCGACGTCGACTACGACACGCTCACCGATCACAACGAGGACTTGATCTATCTCGCCATCTCCGCGTTCGGCCAGACGGGCCCGTGGAGCGAACGATCGGGGTACGACCTCCTCATTCAGGGAATGAGCGGGATCATGAGCGTCACGGGCGAGGAGGGCCGCCAGCCGGTGAAGGTCGGGCTTCCCATGACGGACCTCATCACGGCGATGTGGGCGGCCTTCGGCGCGACGACCGCGCTGTACCGCCGCGAACGAACGGGCCAGGGCGAGTACATCGACCTCGGCATGCTGGAGGCGACGCTCCCGTGGCTCACCAAACAGGCGGGGATGGTCTTCGCGGGCGAGGAGACGAAGCGAATGGGGACGAAGGATCCGGTGCTCGCTCCCTACCAGACCTTCGAGACGAAGGACGGGTTCATCAACATCTGTATCCTCAACGAGAAGCTCTGGGGCGAACTCTGTGAGGCGCTGGACCGCCCCGATCTCCCGGAGGACGAGCGTTTCGAGATGAACGCCGATCGCGTCGGGCACCTCGAGGAGCTCGAAGCCGAGATCGAGGCGACGCTCGCCGAGAGGACGACGGACGAGTGGATCGAGGTCATCGCGGAGGACGCGGGGGTACCGGCCGGTCCGGTGTACAGCGTCGAGGAGGCCCTCAATAGCCCACAGATCGAGGCACGCGGGACGATCTCCGAGATCGAACATCCCGAACTCGGCGAGGTCCCCGTGATCGAGCACCCGCTCAAGTTCCGCAACGCGGACAGCGGGTTCGAACTCCCGCCGCCGCTCCTCGGCGAACACAACCGCGAAGTGTTCCGCGAACGCGGCTACTCGGAGGAAGCGATCGACCGGCTCGCGGAACTCGGCGTCTTCGGGGAGGACGACTGAGCGGGAGCGGACGGTCCCGCGTACCCGATCACTCGGTCCGCTCCAGCGAGTCGAGGACGAACTCGTCCATCGCCTTCCGTGCCTCCTCGGGAGCGTCCTCGTGTCCCAACGAGATCCGCCGCCCGCGGGCGGAGTGGATCACGTCGGTGATGAGCTGTCCCATTCGTTCGGCGTCGACGTCCCGGAAGACGCCTTTCTCGATCCCGTCCTCGACGACTTCGACGATGCTGCCGCGGATCCGGTCGTAGTGTTCGTTGAACACCTCGCGGTGGTCGCCGTCGTTTTGCGCCTGGGTGTACAGCTCGTGGTACACCTTCATCCGGTCCCAGTGGCCGAACTGCTCGAACTCGGGACCGAACAGACACTGGTCGATCCGCGCGCGCAGTTCGGTCCGCGGATCGGCGTCACACTCGACGACCACGCTGCCCTCGTACTGGTCGATGATGTGCTCGAGGAACGAGGACAGCAGGTCGTATTTCCCGTCGAAGTGGTAGTGGATCACCTGCCGCGTGAGGTCCATCTCCTCGCCGATGTCGCGCATCCGCAGGTCCTTGTACCCGTGTTTGCTCAGCGCGCGAAAGGTCGCTTCCATGATGACTTCCTTGGTGTCCTTGGAGGAGACGGTGTCGTCGCCGGCGCTCTCGACGGGATCCTCCGAAGACTCGGAAGAGGACCTCGACGGCTCGGAAGAAGATCCGCCCGACGATTCGGAGGAGGACCCGCTCGACGGATCGCCGGACCTCGCACCCGAGGGGTCGTCCGATGACTCGCTCATACCCGTACTCTACGTGTGAAGTACATAATACGATTGCTCCGCCGGATCGGATCTCAACATCGTTTCCGGATCGGGATACCAGGAGGAGGTATGAGTGATCACAGCATTATTTCAATTCAACTCGTCTGAATATTGTTCTCGATCGAGGGTGCTTGTAGGAGAGTTGTTTCGAGGGAGATGAGGGTGATGAGAACGGAATCGTTGCTGGCGCGGTGAACGTTCCAAAGCCCCAGTCGCGGAGACTCGCACGGCTCGCTGCGCGCTTCAGTCGTTCGCAGTGCTCACTTCCTTCCAGTGTCGCCGGCGCTTTGCGCCGGCTGCTTGAGGGACCGGAGGTCCCTCTCTGCTTGTCGCGGGAGACGGTCCGGCTCGCGTTGCTCGCCGGCTGCGACTCCCTGACTTTCGCTCGCTTCGTTCGCGGGAACCGCGACTGCTCCTTTGAGCCCCACCCGAACCGCACAACTCCGCACCTCACGCCTCCCCAGCCTCGCCGCTCGCTCCGCTCGCGGCGTCCCTCGCGGGCTGCTCGCGCCCATCCGGGCGCTCGCAGGCGCGCCGACCGCACTGTGATCGGTCATTACATCCGCGAGCGGAATCCTCGCGATGGGGGCGACGGCCGTCCGCCGATCCCGACGCGACTTTACCGTCCAGTAAACTTTTAACCTCTTGGTCAAATCCTATTATCGAACATGACACAAACGATCGTACGGAACGGGACCGTCGTCTCGCTGGATCCCGACGTGGGGGATCTCGACGAGGCCGACGTCCTGATCGAGGACGGCGAGATCGTCGAGGTCGGAACCGGGCTGTCGGCGTCGAACGCCGAGGAGATCGACGCCTCGGGCCACGTCGTCATCCCCGGCCTCGTCGACTCACACATCCACCTCGCACAGACCCAGGTCAGGGGGATCGCCGGGGACTGGTCGCTCATGGGCGAGTACTTCGATCACATGCTCGGCAACATCACCGGGCTCTACCGACCCGAGGACATGTACCTCGGCGGCCTCTTCGGGGCGTTCGAGAAGCTCCATACCGGGACGACCACGGCGCTGGACTGGTCGTACCCCAACACGCTCGAACACGGCGAACGAGCCGTCGACGCGCTGCAGGACGCCGGGCTGCGCGCGGTGTACACCTACGGGCCGCCGGGCGACGACGCGGCGAAGTGGTGGTACGAGAGCGACGTCGGCCTCCCCGAGGAGAAGATCCGCGAACTCCACGAGGAGAAGATCCGGGACGACGACCTCCTCAGCCTCGCGCTCGGGCTCCGCGGACCGGACTTCTGTACCGACGAGACCGCCCGCGGCGACCTGGAACTGGCGCGCGATCTGGGCGTGCTCTCGACCATCCACATGGGTGCCGCGTTGTGGCCCTCCTCCGTTTACGGCGACGACTACCAGGGCTTCGGCTGCCTCGAGGACCTGCTCGGTCCCGACGTCAACGTCGCCCACGGGAACCACTTCTCGCAGGAGGACGTCGACCACGCCGTCGAGCAGGGCGTCTCCTTCTCGTCGACGCCCGAGGTCGAGATGCAGATGGGCCACGGCATCCCCGTCACCGGGAAGGTGTTGGAGGCGGGCGGCCGCCCGGCGTGGGGCGTGGACGTCTGCTCGAACGTCAGCGGCGACATGGGCAGTCAGATGCGGATCGGCATGCAGCTCCAGCGGATGTTCGACAACCAGGCGGTCCTCGAGGGCGACGAGGAGGTCACCGAAGTGAGCATCTCCGCGCGCGACACGCTCGAGATGGCCACGATCGAGGGTGCCAAAGCCCTCGACATGGCCGACGAGATCGGTACGATCACCCCCGGCAAGCGCGCCGACCTCGTGTTGATCGACGCCTCGGACTTCATGACCGCTCCCTCGCACTCCCCCGTCCAGACGGTGGTGTTCCAGTCCGACCCCTCGCACGTCGACACCGTCCTCGTGGACGGCGAGGTCGTCAAACGCGACGGCGAGCTGACGAACCCCAAGCTTCACGAGGAGTTCGACCGGTTCGTCGCCTCCGGCGAGCGCCTCCTCGACGAGGCCGGCATCGACCTGTAATCGCCCGAACCGACACGAACTATAACCATCCGAACCGACACGAAACCGTCGAGCGGAACTCGACTCACTCACCACACCTCACATGCGAATCGGACAATACCGGACGACGGACGACGAATCACCTCGGAGCGGCGTCGCCATCGACGGCGGCGTGGTCGACCTCGCGACCGCCGGCGCGGCCGCCGGCGTCGATATCGGTCCGAAGACCACGGACCTGCTGGCCGACTGGGAGTGGCGCCGGAAGGCCGACCTCGCCGTGGAGTACGCGGAGGAGACCGGCGTCGGGCTCCGTGATCCCACCGACCTCCACCGCGCCGCCCCCGTTGACGACCCGCGGAAGGTCGTCTGCGTCGGACTGAACTACCGCGACCACGCCGAGGAGGGCGACAACCCCATCCCCGACGAGCCGGTCCTCTTCTCGAAGTTCCCCACGTCGGTCGTCGGCCCGGACGACGCGGTCCGGTGGGATCCGGACTACACCGAGAAGGTCGACTACGAGGCCGAACTCGTCGCCGTGATCGGCGAGGAGACTCGCCGGGTCGACCCCGACGACGCCCTCGATCACGTCGCCGGCTTCACCGTCGGCAACGACGTCTCCGCGCGCGACCTCCAACACGGCGACGGTCAGTGGGTCCGCGGGAAGAGCCTCGACACGTTCGCGCCGATCGGTCCCGACCTCGTCACGACGGACGAGGTGGAGGATCCACACGACCTCGGGATCTTCGCCGAGGTGAACGGCGAGCGGCTCCAGGAATCGTCGACCGCGAACCTCATCTTCGGCGTGGACGAACTGGTCTCGTTCTGTAGTCAGGCGTTCACGCTCGAACCCGGCGATCTGGTGTTCACGGGGACCCCGCCCGGCGTCGGCGTCTACCGCGAGCCGCCGGTGCTGCTCGGCGACGGCGACACCGTGACGATCGGCGTCGAGGGCGTCGGCGAACTGACGAACGAGTTCGTGACGGAGTAGGCGGTTCGCGGATTCGTGTTTTCGTTCCGTTTCCCGGAAGTCGAGTCGACGACGAACGCCTCCGAAGCCCCAATCGCTCGGCTGTGTGTTGCTGCTTGTAAATAGAGCTGGACGACGACGAACGCCTCCGAAGCCCCAGCCACGAGGCGGGCACACGCTCGCTGTGGTCCTCAGTCGCTCACTCCGTTCGCTCCTTGCGGTCCTTACGTCGCCTGCACCCGTCTCGTGGCTGGGGCTTCGAATCCGCCCAGTACCGCAACCGCAGCCTCACCCGTCCCCAGCCTCGCGGTTCGCGCTCTCCGAGCGCTCACCGCGTCCCTCGCGCGACGCTCCTCGCGGCCGCCGGATGCGGCCGCTCGGAGGCGCGCGCCACCGCACCCACGGATCGGTCGAATCGCTCATTCGGCCAGCCCGAACACGTCCCGCGGGTTCTCGTACACCACGGTCCGGATGTCGTCGACGTCGATCCCGTAGCGGTACAGCTCGAATATCGCCCGTTTCACGGCGTAGGGATCGGTCCGGAGGACGTTCGCGCAGTCGGTGTCGATCATGATCCGCTCGGGGCCGTACTCGTCGATGGCGTTCGCCACGTCGGCGGCGTCGACGCCGATCAGCCACGAGTGACCGATCGTGAAGCTGAGATAACAGTCGGTCTCCGTCATCAGGTAGGCGGTGTTGTTCGCGTCCGCGTGCGAGGCCACGACTCGCTCCTCGTCGAGGCCGGCGTTCCGTGCGGCCTCGACGTCCCGCTCGACGGCCTCCAGCGCCGGGTTCTCGCCGTCGAGGACGGGCTCCGCACCCAGTCCGGCGTTCTTCTCGTACCCCGGCGTGACGCCGAGTCCGTCGCGGTAGTCGCGCTTCGACTCTCCCGAGGTGTTCGGCGTGTGGAGGAGGACGGGAAGGTCGTGGTCGGCGGCGATCTCCATCTGCGCCCCGACGACCGCCTGCTGTTCGTCGACGTCCCACCGTTCGACGTGCTGGCCCGGCGTCACGCCGGTCTCGCCGACCGCGACGACCTCCTCCAGCGCGCAGTAGTCGTCCATCACCGCGAGCAGGTCGTCGGGATCTTCGATCCGGACGCCGGTGTGGATCCCGAGCCCGAGTTTCGCCTCGAAGAAGTGGTTCCGCTCGATCGCCGTCCGTCGGTTGATCGCGTCGTCCCACAGGAAACGGACGTCGCTCGCCTCGACGGGCTTGTACGGGGTCCAGTGATACCCCGACGAGACCATCATCATCGACCGGCAGCCCGAGAGGGCGTAGCGCTCGCGGTCGCCCCACGAGAGCGTGTGCGCGTGGTTGTGGGGATCGATCCAGGGAAGATTGAGGAGTTCCGTCGGGAGGTCGAGATCGGATCGACGATCGGGGTCTGATAGGCGGTCGCGGTCGAGTTCCTCGAGACGGTCGGCGTCGGTCGGTCGTGCGGTAGGGTAGCGTTGATTCATGAGATCCCGTCGTCTCGCGAGTTGTATTTCCCCGTACTTAGCGTTTTACGGATTGGTAAAACTTTATTATGTGGCCGGCTCACACATGGATATGTCACTGTTGATCGGAACGGATTCCGGTCTGTACCGAGTCGCCGACGTACCGTTCGACCGCGACGATCTCGAACCCGTCCTCGACTGCGGCGTCGTCACTGCGGTGAAGTCGTGGGACCACACGGAGGGGGTGTTCGTCGCCTCCTCGACGGGTGCGTTCCGCTCCCTTGACGGCGGCGAGACGTGGACCGACCTCGAGGTGCCCCTCGGCGACCGCTTCTGGCACGCCGGGCAAAGCGAGGTGTGGTCGATCCTCGCAACGGCCGACGGAGCGCTGTACGCCGGCACGAACGACCCCTATCTGTTCCGGTCGGTCGACGGGGGAGAGACGTGGGTCGAGCAGAAGGGGTTCCGCGAGCTCCCCTCCCGCGGCCACTGGGAGTCGCCGATCGACCCCCACTACGCGCGTCTCCGCGCGCTTGAAGCGGTTCCGGGCCGTCCCGAGCACCTCATCGCGGGCGTCGAGGCCGGCGGGATCCACGTCAGCCGCGACGGCGGGCGGACGTGGACCGACCGTCGCGACGCCATCGTCGACGACGTTCATCAGATCCTTCCCATCTCGGAGGACGTCTGGCTGGCGGCGACCGGCTACCTCGATCACGACCTGGAGAACCTCGGACTCGGCCACGCCGTCGGCGAGGGCGGGCTCTGGCGGACGACCGACGCCGGCGAGTCGTGGAGTCGGCTCGACGTCGGCAGCGACTTCTCGTACGTCCGGCGCGTGTTCGTCCACGACGGCCGGGTGTTCTACTGTGGCGGCGAGGAGGCTCCTCCGGCGTGGGTGAACGACGACCACGAGGCCGCCCTGTTCGAGTCGACGAACTTCGGCCGCGACTTCGATCGCGTCCCGTTCCCCGGAGAGCCACACGAGGTCGTCGAGACGTGGGCGGTCCACGACGGCGACGTGATCTGCGGGTCCGGGCTCTTCGACGTCCCCGACCAGCGCGACGACGTCGAGGGCCGGATCATGCGTCGCACCGACCGTGGGACCGACGACGGCCCGACCTACGAGACGGTCGGTCGAGTCGACGCCAACGTCAGCCGGATCGAGGTGGTGTGAATGGGCGACGAGCCATCCGCGGAGTCGGAGTCCACTCGCGACCCGCCCTCGCTTCTCGGTCGGTCGCTGTACGGCGGCGTGCTCGCGTACATGGCCGTCGACGGCTTCAGAAACAACGAAAAGCGCGTCGCGGTCGCGGAAGGGAAGGGCGTCCCGATGCCGGACGTCCTCGTCCCGTTCGTCACCGGAATGCTGTTCGTCGCCAACCTCGGGATCGTCCTCTGGCGGCTCCCGCGGGCCGCCGCGGGCGCACTCGTCGTCTTCTTCCTCGGGACGACGCCCGCGATCCACGACTTCTGGAACATGGAGGGGAAGGAGCGCCATGGTAACAAGATCAACTTCCTGAAGAACCTCGCGCTGCTCGGTGCCGCCCTCGTCCTCCTTGACGCCGCGAGCGACGAGGAGTGACCGGTCCGACTGCCGGGCTTCACTCCCTCGCATCGGTCGCGTTTCGACCGCCCGATTTCGGACTCGTTCGGCGGCGACGTGACGGATCATCCACGTCTGACGCAGTTGTTAAGTGAAAGGGGCGTGGATTCCACGTCATACCCGCACGCGCCTGGGATCACATGACGCGACGCACGGGCCGTTTGGGAGAACACCACACCAAGTGGAGGTCAGGATGGGACTGTTAACGAACCTCAGAGACAGCATATCGCGGGTCACGGACGGATTGTTCGCGGCCGACGAGCCCAAGCGGATCGGGATCTACGGACCGCCGAACGCCGGAAAAACGACCCTCGCGAACCGCATCGCACGCGACTGGACCGGCGACGCCGTCGGCCCCGAGAGCCACATTCCACACGAAACCAGGCGGGCCCGCCGGAAGGAGAACGTCGAGATCGAACGGAACGGCCGGAAGGTCACGATCGACATCGTCGACACGCCGGGCGTGACGACGAAGGTCGACTACAAGGAGTTCCTCGACCACGACATGGACAAGGAGGACGCGGTCCGTCGCTCCCGGGAGGCGACCGAGGGCGTCGCGGAGGCCATGCACTGGCTCCGCGAGGACGTCGACGGCGTCATCTACGTGCTCGACTCGACGACGGACCCGTTCACGCAGGTGAACACGATGCTCATCGGGATCATCGAATCACAGGACCTCCCGGCGCTCATCCTCGCGAACAAGACGGACCTCTCCGGATCGGACGTCCAGCAGATCGCCAACGCGTTCCCCCAACACGAGACGATACCCCTGTCGGCGTTGGAGGGCGAGAACATGGACGAAGTGTACACGAAGATCGCGGAGTACTTCGGATAATGCCGGGTGCTACCCCAGACGTCGACGGGAACGACGACCCCGCCGACGACGGCGTCCGCATCGACATGATAAGCGGGGCCCGGATGGAGGGACTCACGAGCATGGAGAAGATCCGGCTCATCCTCGACGGGGTCCGCGAGGGAAACATCGTCATCCTCGAGGAGGGGCTCTCGCCCGACGAGGAGTCGAAGCTCATCGAAGTAACGATGACGGAGATCAGCCCGGACGACTTCACCGGGATCGAGATCGAGACGTACCCCAAACCGGAGTCGGGCAACCAGAGCTTCCTCGATAGGCTGATGGGACGTGAATCCACACAGAAGCTCACCGTCATCGGCCCGGCCAACCGGATCGAGACGCTCCACAAGGACGAGAACCTCATCAGCACCCTCGTCTCCAGAAAATAATGCCTCACCAGTGTATCGAGTGCGGTCGGACGTTCCCCGACGGCTCGAAGGAGATGCTCTCCGGCTGTCCCGACTGTGGGGGCAACAAGTTCCAGTTCAAACCCAGCGGCGCGGCCGAATCGAAGCCATCCGCCGAACCCTCCGCCGGCTCCGCTCCGTCCGCCGACTCCGAGCCAACCACGGAGACCGAACCGGCCCCTGATTTCAACTCGAGGTCGGGATCCGACACCGGGGCCGCATCGCCCGAGCCGGCCGAATCGGACGATCCGGGCGATCCAGTCGATCGACGCCCGGAACGGGAGACGGGGTCGGCCGCGACGGATCCGGTCGACGGCGACGCCGAACACATCGACGGCGAGGAGGCGGAGGACTCCGCGCAGGCGAGCGCGCGCTCCGACGTCGTCAGTCCCGACGAACTCGACCGCGCGGCTCGGGAGACGGGGTCGGCGGCGGTCGACTCGGAGTCGACGGAACCGCCGGCGTCACAGCCCGGCGTCGACGAGCTCCGCGACGAGCTCAACGAGCAGTTCGAGAGCATCCGGATCGTGAGCCCCGGCCAGTACGAACTCAACCTGATGGAGCTGTACGACCGCCAGGAGTACATCATCTCGCTTCAGGAGGACGGCCGATACGTCATCGAGATGCCGGACGCCTGGGGCGTCACGGACGAGTAGAGGGTGCGGAATCGCACGCTCGCGACGATTCCATCCCATTCGAGACGTTCTTTTGCGGTTTGTTGCCGTGAACCGGCCGTTATATCGAGTTTGCGTGTAGGACGGATCGTTTGATCGAGAGTGGATCGTTGCTGGCGCGGTGAAGGAGAGTGGGGAGAACACTCACAAAGCCCCAGTCGCGAGGACTCGCGCGGCTCGCTGCGCTCCTCGTTCAGTCGCCTTCGCTCCCTCACTGCGGTGCTTACGTCGCCCTGCTTCGTCCTTCCGGAAGACGGTCGCCTCGTTTCACTCGGCGCTGCGTCTTCCGTCTTCCCGCTCGTTTCACTCGCGGGAATCGCGACTGCCCCTTTGAGTCCCGCCCGACCTCCCGGCGACCGCACCTCACGCCTCCCCAGCCTCGCCGCTCGCTTTCGCTCGCGGCGTCCCTCGCGAGCGGTTCGCGCCCTTTGGGCGCTCACCGGCGCGCCACCGCGCTACAAGTGATTGTTGCTTAGGCTGTCTTGAGCATCCGCGAGCAGCGAGGCGCGGAGCGCCTCTGGCAGCCGGCGGCAATGCCGCCGGCGACGAAGCGAGCGGTTCACCGACGGCTCGGCTTCGCCTCGCCGTCGGCTTTTTCCCTCCAGGTCTTTCGAGGAGTGGTTCCCGAAGCGAACGCAGTGAGCGAGGGAACCCGACGTTCACGAGAGCATAGCTCTCGTGCAGCTCATCAGAAATTAAATATTTCTGAGGACGAAAAAAAGTGGCTGTATTGAACGAAACCCGTTTCAGGTGTGTGAACCCTTCCGTGACGTCCTCGGTTCGTATCGAGCGTCGATCCGTGTCGAATTTCGCTCGCCCGCCGGCCCGTGTCGTTTATGTTCGCGGGCGACCCGCTTGCGGGTATGTCAACCGCGGATCGGGAGACGGTCACGGGGGTTCCGCCCGGGATCGCGGCCGCCCGCGAGGAGCTCACGCCGATGCTCTCGCAGTACGCGGAGCTGTGTGCCGCCCACGAGGACGCCATCGTCCTCTTCCAGGTCGGCGACTTCTACGAGGCGTTCTGCGAGGCCGCCGAGGCCGTCGCGCGCGTGTGTGAGGTGACGCTCACCGAACGCTCCGACTCGACCGGCGACTACCCGATGGCGGGGATCCCGATCGACAACGCCGCCTCCTACCTCGAGGCGCTTTTGGACGCCGGCTACCGCGTCGCGATCGGCGACCAGGTCGAGGACGCCGAGGCGGCCTCCGGGCTCGTCGACCGCGCCGTGACCGAGGTGATCACGCCGGGGACCGTCGTCGAGGACGACCTCCTGGAGTCGGGAACGACCAACTACGTCGCGGCGGTGACGCGCGAGGGAGCCGCCGGCGACGACCGCAGCCTGGATCCGACGCTCGGGCTCGCCGCCGTCGACGTCGCCACCGGGGAGTGTCTCGTCACCTCGGGCGATCCGGGGACGGTCGCCGAGGAGCTCGACCGGATCGCGCCCGCCGAGGTGGTCGTCGGACCCGGTATCGACGATCCTGGTCGCGATGACGACGACTCTCCCGTCGGCTTCGATCCGGCCGCCGGCGACCCGGACCGGACGGTCCACGGCCACGACCCCGCCGTCTTCGAGCGGTTGGCCGCGATCGATCGGCTGGAGCCGTACGTCCCGGCACCGGAACGTCGGTTCGACGGGGATGCCGAGCTGCGCGCCGCGGGCGCGGTGTTGGCGTACGCGGAGTACACCCAGGGCGACGACGGCCCGCTCGAGTACGTCTCGCGGGTCCGGCGGTACGACCCCCGCGACCGGCTGCGGCTGGACGCGGCGGCCCAGCGCAGCCTCGAGCTGTTCGAGAACCGCGGGCTCGGCGCGAGCGACACGCTGTTCGACGTCCTCGATTCGACGAACTGCGCGCTCGGCCGCCGGTGTCTCGAGCGGTGGATCCGTCGCCCCCTCGTCGACGCGGAGGCGATCCGGTCGCGCCACGACGCGGTCGGCGAACTCGCGGACCGGACGCTGGCCCGTGAGGGTATCGCCGACGCGCTCGCGACCGCCTACGACCTCGAGCGGCTCGTCGGCCGGGTCTCCCGCGGCCGCGCGGACGCCCGAGACCTCCGGTCGCTTCACGCCACGCTCGCGGTCGTCCCGGAGTTGAAGGCGACGCTCGCTGCGGGCGGCGAGGAGGCGGGCGACGATGAGGCGGACGACACTGGAAACGCCGGACCCCGAACCGATCACCTCCGCGCCCTCTCCGGCCGGCTCGACGAGCTCGCGGAGGTCCGCGAGCTGATCGACTCGGCGATCGCGACGGACCCGCCCCAGGAGATCACCGAGGGCGGCGTGATCCGTGCGGGGTTCGACGACGACCTCGACGCCCTGCGGTCGACCGAGCGGGAGGGGCGCGAGTGGATCGCCGACCTGGAGGCGAGCGAGCGCGAGCGCACCGGGATCGACTCGCTGTCGGTCGGCCACAACCAGGTCCACGGCTACTACATCGAGGTGACCGACGCCAACCTCGACCGGGTGCCCGACGACTACCGCCGCCGGCAGACGCTGAAGAACAGCGAGCGCTACTACACGCCGGCGCTGAAGGAGCGTGAAGAGGAGATCGTCGGCGCCGCGGAGCGCGCGGACGCTCTGGAGTACGAGCTGTTCGTCGAGGTCCGCGACCGCGTCGCCGAGGAGACCGAGCGGGTCCAGGCGCTCGCGGACGCGCTCGCCGAAGTCGACACGCTGGCGTCGCTCGCGTCGGTCGCGGTCGCGAACGACTACGTCCGGCCCGAGGTCGTCGACGACCCCGACGCGGGCATCGAGATCGAGGGCGGCCGCCACCCGGTCGTCGAGCGGACCGAGGACTCGTTCGTCCCGAACGACGCCGACCTCCCCCGCGGCTCGATCGCGGTGATCACGGGGCCGAACATGAGCGGGAAGTCGACGTACATGCGGGCGGTGGCGCTGTCGGTCGTGCTCGCGCAGGTCGGTTCGTTCGTCCCCGCACAGGCGGCCCGGCTTCCCGTCCTCTCGCGGCTGTTCACTCGCGTCGGCGCGTCCGACGACATCGCCGGCGGCCAGTCGACGTTCATGCGCGAGATGAGCGAGCTGACGGAGATCCTCCACGACGCCGGGTCCGACTCGCTCGTCCTGCTGGACGAGATCGGCCGCGGCACCGCCACTACCGACGGCCGCGCCATCGCTCGCGCGGCGGCGGAGTTCGTCCACGACGAACTGGGCGCGACCACGCTGTTTGCCACCCACTATCACGACCTCACGGATCTCGCCGCGGAGCGCGAACGCGCGTTCAATCTCCACTTCACCGCCACCCGCGAGGACGGCGCGGTGACGTTCCTCCATCGGGTCGTCCCCGGCGCGTCCTCCTCGTCGTACGGGGTCGAGGTGGCCGAGCTCGCCGGCGTGCCCGCTCCCGTCGTCGAGCGCTCGCGCGACCTCGTCGCCGAGACCGACTCCGACGCGGAGAGCGATTCCGACGCCGGTACCGGGCTCGAGGACGACGACGCTCCCGACGCGGAGGACGTCTCGCTCCGCGAGTTCCTCGCCGAGGAGGAGGCCGAGAACCCCCCGGCGATCGAGCCGGTTGACGACCCTGCCGCCGGCTCCGACCCGGATTCCGGCGTCGAGTCGCCTCCCGATCTCGGGGACGACCTCCCGCCGTCGGTCGCCGCGGAGTTGCGCGACCTGGACCTCGCACGCACGACCCCGATCGAGGCGTTGAACGCCCTTCACGACCTCCAGAGCCGGCTCGAGAACGATGACGGCTGAACGGGAACGCGGGGGGAAGAACGACGCCGGTGGCGACGCGGAAGACGAGCGCTCCGACCGCGTCCGCCGGCTCGCCCCGGCCACCGTCGACCGGATCGCCGCCGGCGAGGTGATCACCCGGCCGGCACGGGTCGTCGCCGAACTCGTCGACAACGCGCTCGACGCCGACGCCTCCCGGATCGAGGTCGCGGTCGACGGCGACGGAACCGACCGGATCCGCGTCGCCGACGACGGTCGCGGGATGGACCGTGCGGACGCCCGGCTCGCGGTCGAGCGACACGCGACGAGCAAGCTCGCCCCCGACGGCGACCCGGTCGGCGTCGCCTCGCTCGGGTTTCGCGGGGAGGCGCTCGCGGCGGTCGCCGACGCCGCCCGCCTCGAGGTGACGACCAACGACGGCGACGCGGTCGGAACGCGGGTCGTCGTCGGCCCGCGGGGTGGTGCGGACGCCGAACCCGGAGTCTCCGACGCTCCCGAACCCGAGGTTACGGACGCCGGCCGCGCCCGCGGGACGACCGTCGTCGTCCGCGACCTCTTCTCGACCCGGCCCGCCCGGCGGGAGTCGCTCGCCGGCACGCGCGCGGAGTTCACGCGGGTCTCCCGACTGGTCGCCGACTACGCGCTCGCGAACCCGGACGTCGCCTTCACGCTCGAGCACGACGGCTCGACGACGCTGTCGACGCCGGGAACCGGCGTCACGGACGCGCTCTTCGGCGTCTACGACCGGGAGACGGCGAGCCGGTCGACCGAGGTGTCGGCGAGCGTCGCGGTCGACGCCGGCGGGAGCGGAGCAGCGGACGGCGGTGCGGAGGAAACGGCCAACATCGGCGTCGCCGGCGCGCTCGCGTACCCCTCCGTCACCCGAGCCGGACGCGATCACCTCCGGATCTCCGTGAACGGTCGCCCCGTTCGCGACGACCGGCTCGCGGGCGCGGTGCGGGCCGGGTACGGCCGGCTGCTGCCGGACGGGCGTGAACCGGTCGCCGCCGTCGACGTCGCGGTCCCGCCCGGGCGCGTCGACCCGAACGTCCACCCGGCGAAACGCGAGGTGGGGCTCCGCGACGCCGACGCGGTCGCGGACGCGGTTGAATCGATCGTTGCCGACGCGCTCACCGGCGCGGACCTCCGGCGGAAGGCGGACGTCGCCACCGACCTCGAGACCGCGCTCGAACCGGTCGGCGGGACGGACGGCTCCCGCGCGGCGACGTTCGCGGACGCGGAGCCGATCGGGACGTTCCGGGAGCTCTACGCGCTCGTCGAGTCGGGCGACGAGCTGCTCGTGATCGACACGCACGCCGCCCACGAGCGCGTGAACTACGAGCGGCTCGCCCGCGCGTTCGAGGAGGACCCGGTCCCGACCGCCGGGATCGACCCGCCGGCGACGCTGTCGCTGTCGGCGGGGGAGGCCGCGACCGCGGAGGCGCACGCCGAGACGCTCGCCACGCTCGGGTTCGAGACCGAGCCGTTCGGCGGCGGGACGGTCCGGGTACGGACGGTTCCGGCCCCGTTCGGCCGGACCGCCGATCCGGAAACCCTCCGCGACGTCCTCGCGGCGCTCTCCGAGGGGGAGACGCCGCGTGACGCACGGGAACGGCTCCTGGCCGACCTGGCGTGTCATCCGTCGCTGAAGCGGGGCGACGCGATCGACCGATCGGCGATCCGTGCGCTGCTCGACCGCCTCGGTGAGTGCGAGCGACCGTTCGCGTGTCCGCACGGCCGCCCGACGGTCCTCTCGGTGGACGAGGCGACGTTCACAGCCGGGTTCGAGCGGGACCGGTAGTCGTCGCGATCGACGTTCCGTTCGGTGCTCGCTCCGGAACCGTTTTGCCCCGTTCCCCCCTTCCTCGTCTCGTGCCGCTGGAGTCGAACGCACGGATCGTGGGCGAACTCGCCAGCCGCGGGTACAACGCCGAACGCGAGGCGGTAACCCTCCTGGCCGGTGCCGACGACGCCGCCGCGGCGATCGAGGCCGCGGTCGAGGCCGCCCCCGACGACGCGCTCCGGATCACGACCGAACACGTCCGGGCAGCTCTCGACGACCACGGACCCACGACCCAGGGGGGATCGGACGGCCCGTCGGAACCCGCCGCCTCGGGCGGCGGACCGCCGGTTAGCGACGCCGAATCCGCGGGATCTCCAGTCGAAACGAAGGGGTCAGGGGTGACGGATGCGAGCGAACCGACCGCGGACGGGCCGACGGCGGGCACCGTCGCCGCCGAGCGGTCCGCGGACCACGCCGACGCCCCTCACGACCGGGACCAGTCCCGCCGCGAGCTCGCGGTCGGAAACGACATGACCGGTCACAGCACGGGGACCGGCGAGTACGCCGACTTCGTCCGGACGTTCCGCGACCGCTACGAGCGGCTTTCCACCCTCCTTCGCGGCCGCGTCAACCACCGGCCGGCCGAGGCGATCGCGGACATGCCCGGCGGCAGCGACGCCGCGATGATCGGCCTGGTCAACGACGTACGCTCCACCAAGTCGGGCCACTGGCTGATCGAGCTCGAGGACACCACCGGGACGTTCCCCGCGCTCGTGATGAAGGACAAGGGGCTCGCCGACGTCGTCGACGAGATCCTCATGGACGAGTGTCTCGCGATCGAGGGGACGCTCGCCGACGACTCGGGGATCCTCTTCGCGGACTCGCTCCATTTCCCCGACGTCCCGCGCACTCGCGTCACCGGCGGGGCCGACCGCCACGTCCAGGCCGCGCTGATCTCCGACGTCCACGTCGGAAGCCAGGAGTTCGTCGCGGACGCCTGGAGCCGATTCACCGACTGGCTCCACACCCCGGAGGCCGCACCCGTCGAGTACCTGCTGATCGCCGGCGACATGGTCGAGGGCGTCGGCGTCTATCCCGACCAGGACGAGGAGCTCGACGTCGTCGACATCTACGAGCAGTACGAGCTGTTCGCGGAGTACCTCAAGGAGGTCCCCGGCGACACCGAGATCGTGATGATCCCCGGCAACCACGACGCCGTCCGGCTCGCGGAGCCCCAGCCCGGGTTCAACGACGAGATCCGCTCCATCATGGACGTCCACGACGCGCGGATCGTCTCGAACCCCGCGACGGTCTCCGTCGAGGGCGTCGACGTGCTGATGTACCACGGCGTCTCGCTCGACGAGGTCATCGCCGAACTCCCCGAGGAGAAGGCCAGCTACGACGAGCCCCACAAGGCGATGTACCAGCTCCTCAAGAAGCGTCACGTCGCCCCGCAGTTCGGTGGCCACACCCGCGTGGCTCCCGAGGAGCGCGACTACCTCGTGATCGACGACGTGCCGGACGTGTTCCACACCGGTCACGTCCACAAGCTCGGCTGGGGGAAGTACCACGACGTGCTCGCGGTCAACTCCGGCTGTTGGCAGGCCCAGACCGACTTCCAGAAGTCCGTCAACATCGACCCCGACGCCGGCTACGCGCCGATCCTCGACCTCGACACCCTCGAGATGACCGTCCGGAAGTTCACCTGATCCTCCCGTCCCCGAGCTTTATCCACGATACCGCGGCCAGCCCCGACGTGACCTGACCGCCGCCCGCGGCGCACTCGGCGGGAGCGCGACGCCCCGCCGCGGGATCCGCCTCATTCCGATCCGACGACCCGCGTCGCCTGCTCGCCATTCCGTTTCGACGGTCCGTGTCGCCCGTCGATCATCTCGATCCAACGCCCCGCCTCGCCCGTTCACCATCCCGTTCCGCCGTCCGGACCGACGTTCTCCTCCCGTCTCGATCGACGGTCCCTCGTCGCTCACCGGTCGATCTCGACGCGTCCACTCGTCGCGTCGTTGAGGCGTTCGCGTAGCGCCTCGATGTCCGCTACCGGCACGCGCAGCTCGAAGCGGACCCGCTCGTCGTAGTCGGCGTCGAAGTCGACGCCCGTGGACTCGATCACGCCCCGGACCGTTCCGGAGTCGTCGTAGTCGGTCGCCACGACCAGCCGGCGGTGCGGCCGCTCCTCGACGACGCCCGCCTCGTCGACCGCGTCCTTGACTGCCCGAGAGTACGCGCGGGCGAGCCCGCCCACCCCGAGGTTCGTCCCGCCGTAGTACCGCGTGACCACGCTAACGACGTTCCGAACGTCCCGCTTCTGGAGGACGTTCAGCGCCGGCTTTCCCGCCGAGCCGCTCGGTTCGCCGTCGTCGTCGCCGTACTCCCGGAGCATCACGCTCGTCCCGGGCGTCCGCTCGGACGGCTCGGCCGTGGGCACCCGGTAGGCCGGAACGTTGTGAGTCGCGTCCGCGTACTCGGCCCTGACGGCCTCGATGAACGCCTCCGCCTCCTCGACGTCGTCGGCGGGCGCGACGTGGCCGAGGAACTCCGAGCCGCGGACCTCGAACGTCGCCGTCGCACGCCCCGCGACCGTACGATAGGTGTCGCTCACTAGCCGTCGATCCGGGGCTCGGCTAATAAGGCGTGTCGGTCAGTCGTCGTCCGGTCCGTCCTCCGTTCGACGCGCCACGACGACGCTCGTCGGCGGCGCGAGCCGGTAGAGCGCGAGGAACGCGACCACGCCGACGGTCTCGGCCGTCTTCCCGACGATCGCCAGCGGGTCGGCAGAGAGCGACTCGATCGTCGCCCCGCCGTGCCAGGCGACGTAGCCGACGAGGAACGCGGCGAGCGTACCCGCGCCGAGCGCGTACAGCCGTCGGTACTCGTCCGCTCGCAGCGTCGCAGCCGCGACGACCGCGGTGAAGGCGGCCGCGAGGACGAAGACGTACGGTCGTGGGTCGGCCGGGCCGGACAACCGCGGCCACGCCCACAGCAGGTGGGCCGCCGCGCTCACGACCGCCGCCTGGACGGCCACGATCCGGAAGATCCGCTTGCGGCCGTTTCCCGTCGAACGCTCGGAGTGGCCCGCCCGGTGTCCGTCTTCCTCCATCCGATCACTCCCAGGGGTGTCGCCCGGGAGCGTCGGGCCAGAGTGGGTACCAGTAGGACTCGTCGTCCTCGAGCCCCAGTTCCCCGTCGAGGACCGACCGGAGCTTGAACTCGACGCGTTGGTTCCGGTCACTCGTCCCGTCCGGCGCGAACGGGTAGTACGCTCCGCGTCGGAACGAGTAGATCCAGTACGCCGGGCCGTCGTCCCGCTCGAATCCGAAGACGGCCGCGAGGAGCCGCGAGCCGAACCCCTCCTCCATGAACTGGTCGGCCGCGAAGTGGACGCTCGTCACGAGGTCCTCGGGGTCGTCGTCCTCGAGGACGAACCAGTGGTAGCCGTGGTCGTCCTCGTGACGGTGAAAGCCCGTCCCGGTCTCGATCTCGCCGGCCGCGAGGATCTCCTCGACCATCGAGACGGCGTCGTCGAAGCGGGTGCTGTCGACCCCGGAGAAACACAGCGCGGCCTCGCCGGCGTGGTCGTAGCCGAGGTCCGCCTCCATCGTCACGTACGCCGTCGACATCCCGAAGAGGTCCTCGGGATCGGCCTCGCGGGTCGCGTCCGTCTCGGCGCTGGTCCCGAGCACGGCGCGGATCGTATCGAAGATGCCCATCAGTTAGGCCCCTCTAGGCGGCACGGGGTTTAGGGCGTTTCTACCTCGAAGGGCGGTTTCTATCCGTCGAGGTAGGTCAGGACTCCCCGCGCGTTCAGGCCAGCGTTGGCGCGGGCACGTTCGGGGTTCCAGAACTCCACGTCGGCGCTCGTCTCCTCGAAGTGGTCGACCACTGCCTCGTCGTCGAGTTCCTCGCGTTTCGCCCGAACCGCCTCCACCCACTCGACGTACGTCCGCTTCGCCTCCCCGATCAGTTCGGGATCGTATTCGCGGGGGCCGAAGTGACCGAAACAGAGGTACGCCGGATCGAGGTCGGCTATCAGTCCCAGATCGCGGAGGCACTGGTCCAGGTCGAACTGCGGCGGCGGCGTGGTCGGCTGGATCCCGTCGACCTCGGGCACGTAGATCCCGGCGGCGTCGGCGGTGAAGACGACGCCCGACTCGGGGACGTGGTATACCGCGTGGTGGGGTGCGTGTCCCGGCGCGTCGCGAGCGACGAGCTCGCGGTCGCCCAGATCGATCCGGTCGCCGCCCGCGAGCCCCCGGATCCGGTCCTCGGGGACGGGTTCTGGCTCGTCGTAGTACCGCCACTGGTCGCCCACCGCGGACTTGGTCCCGGCGACGAGCGCCTCCGGATCGACGAGGTGTCGCACCCCCCGCTCGGGGAGAGCGACCTCGGCGTTCGGGTACCGCGCCGCCAGATGTCCCGCCCCGCCGGCGTGGTCGAGGTGTGCGTGCGTCGGGAGGATCCACGCGAGATCCCCTCGGTCGATCCCGACCGAATCGATCGTCTCGAACAGCGCCTCGCGGTTCGCGCCGGTACCGGTGTCGATCACGGCGGGGCGCTCGGCATCGTACACGTACACCGACCCGTACTCGTCGGTGTCGAACATCCCCGTGTCGTGGACGTAGAGGTCCGGCACGCCGCGTACCGGCTCGAACTCGCCAGCGTTCATACCCATCCGCCGACGGCCAGGACCTTTTACGGATCGGTTGTCGTCGTTCCCGTCGACGGCTCCCGAGCCGCTCCGGTCATTTCGACGCGTACGGGGGCTTATGGTCGCGGCGGCCCTCCGATCGGTATGCGCGTTCTCGTCACCGGCGCGACCGGGTTCGTCGGACGCCGGCTCGTCCCGGCGCTGCTCGACCGCGGCCATGAGGTCGTCACGCTCGTCCGTGACGCCGACGGTTACGCCCCGCCGGAGGGCGTCAACGTCGTCGAAGGGGACCTGCTGGAGCCGGAGACTCTCCCGCCGGCGTTCCGGGTCGACGGCGAGCCCGTCGACGCCGCCTACTACCTCGTCCACTCGATGGACGGCGGTCCCGGCTACGAGGAGCGCGACCGGAACTGCGCGCGCAACTTCGCCGAGGCGGCGTCCGCTGCCGACGTCTCCCGGGTCGTCTACCTCGGCGGACTCGGCGAGGACCGTGACGGCCTCTCCGAACACCTCCGGTCGCGCCGCGAGGTCGAGCGCGTCCTCGCGGAGGGGTCGTACGCGCTGACGACGCTGCGGGCCGCGATCGTGATCGGCGCGGGCAGCGCCAGCTTCGAGGTGATCCGCGGGCTCGCGGACCGGCTCCCGGTGATGGTCACGCCCAAGTGGGTCGACACGCCCTGTCAGCCGATCGCGATCGACGACGTGGTGGCGTACCTCGCGGGAACGCTCGAAGTTCCCGAAACGGCCGGTGAAACCTACGAGATAGGCGGTCCGGAGGTGCTGACGTACGCGGAGATCCTCCGGCGGACCCGGCGGCAGTTCGGTCACGGTCTCCGGATCGTTCGGATGCCCGTGTTGAGTCCGGGATTGTCCGCCCGGTGGCTCCGGCTCGTCACCGACGTGGACCCGTATCTCGCCCGCTCGCTCGTCGAGGGGCTCCGCAACACGGTCGTCGTCGAGGACGACCGGATCCGCGAGCTGGTCCCCGTCGAACTGATCCCGTTCGACCTCGCCGTCGCCCGCGCGCTCGACGGGGCGGACGATGCGGGGGGAGCCGTCGTCCCCGGGACGGGGGCGTCCCCGTGAGTCGGCACTACGGAGAGACGTGGGTGTACGAGAGCCTCGTCGGCGGAATTCCCGGGATCTCGATCTCGCGACGGGCCGCCGTCGCCGTCCAGTTCGCCCTCTTCGAGGCGGCCGTCCTCGTTCTCGGCTGGTACTACGGGCTGTGGAACGCGGTCATCGCCGGGACGGTCGCGGTGTTCGTGGCGGCGATCGGCAGCGTCGAGATGCACCGGCTCGGCGCGACGAACCGGCTGCTGTCGACGCCGGCGGAGCACAAGCGGTTGCTGTTCGGGTCGAGCATCGAGATCGTGTTGGGCGTGCTCGCGTTCATCGCGCTCGTGACGTACCTCTTCGTCTGGGACGGTGCGCTGCTCGAACGGCTGTTCGGCGTGCGTCCGCCCGCACCGGTCGTGTACGTCACCCTGCTCGTCCTCTGGGACCTCACCTATCGGATCGGCACCTCCTGGTGGAGCGCGGTCGTCGCGCTCTGGCGGGCCGTCCACGTCGAACTGTCCGCGGAGGACGCCGCGATCGCTCGCCGTCTCGACGCGGAGAACGTCGCCTTTTCGGCGACACAGCTGGGACTGGTTCCGTTCCTCCTCGAGGAACCGATCCTGCTCGGCGCGGTCGTCGGCCACGTCCTCGCCGTCGCGCTCGTCTGTTCCGCGGCGGTCCTCCTCACCGGGAGCTAACCGCCGAGCGAACCTCCGGAAAACCCTCTGCCCCCGTTACTCTCCCTTCATCTCCTGGAACTTGTCGAGGAGTGCCTCCGCGGAGTCGCCGGAGTCGTACGTGAGCGAGCCCGAATACTCCGGTCGCTCGGCATCGAAATCGGCGTCAACCGCGCTCGTCTTCTGCTCACGACGCTCGTGTTCCGCCTCATCGTAGGCACCCATTGACATGGTACGCCTTCACTTAGCAACTCCCGTACATATACCTGTCGGCGGATCCACATCCGTTTCATGTTTCTGTCACCATGTCGACTAATCTTCACGGTTTCAATCGGCCCACCGGAAACCCTTAGCCGAGCCACACGGTAGCGAGAACGTGGCACAACCGCTCCGATTCAGGCGCGCACCCGGCCGGTGGGACGGAAACCGGGTTCGTTCGCGGATCGAACGCCCGCTCGACGAGAACCTCGGCGCGACCGCCAGCGACCCGTGGTTCAAACCGCCCGACCGGTACGCGGCCCGGCGGTTCGACATGGACGACGGCTCGTGGGCGCTGTTCTGTTGGACCGACGACGACGTCGACCCGCCCGCGGGCGCGAACGGCGGGCCGGTCGGCTACTGGCTCGGCAACACGGAGACGCCGAGCGACCTCTGGCGGACCGAGAAGTACGGCTTCGACGAGGTCCCGTATCCCGTCTCGCGGTGGGCGCAACGCGAGCTGCTCGCCGGCCTCCACGACGACGAGCCGTGGCTCGCCGACTACCCGCACGTCTCGTGGTTCTTCCTGCCGGTGTTCTGCTCGAAGGACGGCGCGGAGACGACCCGGGCGTTCTTCAGCGAACACGCCGCCGGCTTCCCCGACGCGACCCGCGAGGAGGGGACCGGCTACGTCGAAGACCTGCTCCGACCGGGGATCCTCGACGAGTACCGCGAGACGATGGCGGGCAAGCTCGGCACGTCGACCTCGATGGACCTCGTTCGCATGAGCGCGACCGTCGCGGAGTTCACGGCCGCGAAGCTCATCTCCGAGGCCGGCTACGAGCTCACGCCCGAGATCGAGGTGACGACGGGCCACTCGCTCGACTTCCGCGCGACCGATCCCGACACGGGAACCGCCTCGCTCGTCGAGGTCACTCGACCGCAGCCGGTCGCGACCCGCTCGGCGAGCGATCCCGTCGCCGCCGTCCGCGACACCGTCGAGACCAAGACCAGCGGCCAGCTGGAGGCACACGGCGGCGGCGCGACGCTGTTCGTCGACTGCTCGTCGTTCCCCGACGACGACTGGTCCGCGGTCCGCGCCGCACGCCCGGACGTCCGCCACCGGCCCGCGGTCGTCCTCCGCGCCCGCCCCGACGGCCGGGTCGAGGCCTACCGGAAGGGGTCGGTGCCGCTCGACCTCTCCCCGGCCGTCGAGTGGACCGACTGAACTCCACCTTTTTCTCGTCGGGTTCACTTCCACCTTTTTCTCGTCGGATACCCTCGCTCACTGCGTTCGCTTCGGGAACCGCTCCTCGAAAACCCTGGAGGGAAAAAGCCGACTGAGCCGTCAGAGACGGCTCAGTCGGTGAACCGCTCGCTTCGTCGCCGGCGGCATTGCCGCCGGCTGCCAGAGGCGCTCCGCGCCTCGCTGCTCGCGGATGCTTACTTCCGGGTATTCACGAATCGCTCCGTACAGGCGAAGAAACGGGCGATCCGTATCGTGGTGGCGCGCCTCCGAGTGCCCGGGAGGGCACGAGGAGTCCGACGAGGTTGGGGAGGTGTGAGGTGCGGTTGCGGTCGGGTAGGACTCAAAGGGGCAGTTGCGAGGACGCCGGAGGCGACGTAAGCACCACAGAGAGCGAGTGAA
>NZ_RDQE01000007.1:0-117484 GCF_003697845.1 Halobellus captivus
CCCATTCCGAACACGGAAGTTAAGCCCACCCGCGTACCGGGAAGTACTGGAGTGAGCGATCCTCTGGGAACCGCGGTCCGCCGCCTACCCATTCATCGGGACCATTCCCGTTCAAGCCCACGGACGACGCGTCCGTGGGCTTTTTTCATATCTCGCGAGCTGTCCGTCGGTTTCCGACCGCTAGGCTTAAACGCTCGACTGTGGTACGTTCGGTAGCGCCAAGGTGGCAGAGTCTGGTCAGACGCAGCGGCCTGCAGAGCCGCCCAACGCCGGTTCAAATCCGGCCCTTGGCTCTAACACTAAACCCTAAAGCCCAAGACGACTATCCCTTGGGCGATCTGGATTTTTCACCAGTACCTCTATAGTATCTGATAAACTTCATCGGTAACATCAGGACAATCGTCAACGGGCACTAAACCCAAGGCTTTGTCGGAGCGTGATGTTTAGCTAGGCTTCGTCGAGTACCTGCTCCCATAGTCCGGGCAGATTATCGATCCGCTGCCAGCCGACGGTCTCGTCTACGTCTTCCTCGACGACGGTAATCTCCTCGAAGTAGTCGTCGAGTACTTCCGCGCGTTCCATTGCAAGCGGGGGAGAGCAGTAGTCCTCTTCAATCCAGACGGCTTCTCCCGTCTCTGGGTCGAATCGAGCTTTCCCAAGGGCGCGCGTCATCGCGCGACCGAACGGATTCATTGCTTGAATCTCGCCACTGTCGAGCCGTTTGCGGAGTTCTGCCAGACGATTCCCCGGACGGGCGCGCACGAACCGTTTAGCCATAGGTGGATTTTGGTAGTCCTCACTAATCAACCCTCAGCTGTACTCTACCGTTAGTCGAGGTTAAGCAGGAGTTCGTCGTTCTAAAGGGCGGTAGTGCGGTGATTCGAATCTTACTCTTCGAATCCAGGGCCGACAGTGAACGAGTCCGAAGCACAGGGAAGCTGATTATGCTGACACCATTGGCAGTGGTCATCGGCGATATACTGGGTGAACGAAAACTCTGTGATCTGATTCATTGATTCTACCACGTCGTCTTCGACACCTTCCAGCTCGCCCTCACTGAACGCTCGTGACTCGACTTTCGGTCCGATACCCCCCACATACGCGTATCCAGCGTGTCTGATTGGTTCTTCATAGAGATCTCGACAGGCTAATAGATAGATGGGGAGCTGCTTGTCGTCCTGTATGTCTCGATGCCGTTCAGTCGCCTTGTAATCGATGACAATCAGCCCGTCATCCGGCGTCCGATAGACTGCATCAATGAACCCGGTGATTTCGTGTCCGTCGATGTTGAGTTCGAACTCTCGCTCTGCGTCGACGACCTCGTACTCGGAGAGATCTAACTCGAAGTACCGATCAATACACTCTTTCGCAACTGGAAGGGCATCTTCGTCTCGACGTTGACTGGCGAGCCGTTCGCAGATTTCGTACCACTCCTCACGGCGTTGTAGTTCCTTGTTGGCTGCCTGCTCCGCCGTGTCGTGGAAGAGCAATCCGATCGCGCGCTGGGACACACCACTCCCGCTACTACTCGTCGATTCTCGATAGTCCTGGAATGCGTTGACGACGTAGTCGAGGTAGTGACTGCGTGGACATTCCTCATAGGCTGCCAAGGATGTATAGCTGTGAGTGAGCGACGGAGACGGGGTAGATGGCCCGGTCAGTGACTCGATCTGAAGCCGTGAGCGTTCTCTCTCTGTTGTAAGGTGACTGTTGAGAGATGCTGTTGCGAGTTCCAGCACCCGGCTGCGTGCGATCTCTACTGCGAGCGTGTCACCGTCGTGGACAATGGTCCCGCCGACCTCACCGACGGTCTCCCGCGCGAGCGTGTCGGTCCAGTCCGCTGACCCATCTGGTAAGCATTCCTGTGCATCACTCCAGATGGGAAGCTGTCCACGTTGTGGCTGCCACGGGATCCGTGGTGGCAATATCTCGTCGACTACGCTCGGAATCGGGTGAATGCTGTCGTCAGTATCGTCGTCTCCCTCGTGCCCACCTTGTAAGACGAGAATATCTTCAGCGCGTGTGATTCCGACGTGGAACACGCGCCTGGTTTCTCGGGCATCGCGTGCGACGTAATCTTCAGCAAACACTATAGTCGGGCCGTCCGATAGCCCTGTTTCGAGAGCATCGTACGCGCGTGAACTCGGAGCCCACTCATCGGCGGTGACCTGCGGGATGAGAACGACTGGGAAATCGAGTCCTTTGCTCTTGTGGACGGTCATCACGTTGACCGCATCATCGGCAATGTCCGGCTGGCTTGTCGGCGTGGATCCACTCTCATCGAACAGCGAGCCATAGTGTTCGAGCGACTCGATAAACTCAGGTGTGAGTGGGGGTTGGACGGCGCTGTCGCCGTACTGTTCGATGACATCGTCGAGTTGTGCGAGGTCGCGTCGTTCCTGCTCGCTGAGGTACCATTCGATGTTCGTACAGCTCTTCAGTTCACGGTACAGGTGGCTGAGGGATGCAGATTCTTTGATGTCGAGGAGCTTGTTGACGTGCTCGCGGGCTTCTGCAACGCGGTCTGGCTCCTCAAACTCACCGGGCGGGGTTTCACGGAGAGCGTCGACGAGTGGCGTGTCGCCCTCGTTGAGTGTGCGGAGATCGGCATCGCAGAGTCGGTACCGCATCAGCAGGACGCGATTCCAGCTCACCTCGTCTTCGGGTCGAGCGAGAGACTTGAGGTAGGCTGTCACCGTGCCGACGCCAATTGATTCTGTGGCAAGATCACCGGCGACCTGGTATGGAATCCCAGCGTCTTCGAACTCTTCTATAACGGGGGTAGCGTGGTCGTTTTTCCGAACAAGGAGTGCAATGTCTCCTGGACCGTATGCCTTGTCGAGATTATCTGCCGCGCCAGTCAACAGATTCTGGACGACGGTTCGAAGCTGGGGTGCTCCATCCCTGTCGTCGTCTTCGTCGGGTAACTCAACGGTAGCGACAGTGTCACCGTCGTACTCCGGTTCGTCGACACGAGTGAGCGTCTTATGCTGTTCACGGTGGTCCAGCTTCGTGATGGCTTCATTCGCCAAATCGAGGATCGGCTGTCGTGAGCGAAAGTTCTCCTCTAGGGGTTTGTCTGTGAGTGCCGCAAACGCGTTGTCAAGTTCCTCTGTGATGTTGGCGACGTGTGCGCCCCGCCATTCGTATATCGCTTGATCGTCGTCACCGACGACGAACAGGTTGTCGTCAGTGACCAGTGACGTGACGAGATCGAACTGAAGGCGATCCGTGTCTTGGAACTCGTCGCAGAACACGTAGTCCCACCGGGCGGCAATCTCGTCACCGACTGGCGAGTCCATTAACTCCGCAGTCTTTACGACTAACCCATCGAAGTCGATGAGGTTTCGCTCGTCGAGCTCACGCTCGTACGCGGCATAGCCTGCAGCCAGGTCACGGGCCGTAAGGCAATCTGAGACAAACGAGTCGAGATGGTCTGTGAGTTCAAGATCAAGATCGTTCGGGATGCCTTTCGGTGCGCTACTGTATCCACCGAGTAGGTATTTCGGCAGTTTGTACGCGTTATCTGGAAGGTCTCGTTCACCCGCCTCATATGCTTCGAACGCGTCTTCAAGCGCGTCGCAGAGCTCAATAAGACGATCAAGGAAGTCGCGTGTGCTGGCTTCGATGCCGGCCGTCCCTAACGCATCCCGTTCCTCAACGAGTTCTTCACGTGTCTCTGGAATCCCACCCAAGACGCTTGAGACAGAGCGACCACCAAGGTGGTCACTGGCGATGTTCTCGATTCGGTCTGGTAGGTCAGCAAGATCGTATACGCGGTCGGCCGGGCCGAGGAACGCGTCGATGTCCTCGGGCGTGATGCCGCTGCGCTTCATCGATCCGATGAAGTTGAGAAGTTTCGAGGCAGCGCCCGATGCATATCCGTCGCCACCGTACACATTAGGCTTGACAGATCGGTACTCGATCTCGTCGAGGACATCCAGGACGATGGCGTACTTTTCGGGGTCGGTAGCGATGTCAAAGTCCGGGTCAAGCCCTGCAGTGTATGCGTAATCGGAGAGAATCTCGTTACAGATCGAGTGATACGTGTACGCGTCGATGTCGTACCCTGCTGTGCCGAGCTTCGCGTTGAGCTTCTCCCGCATCGAATCTGCCGCGTTATTGGTGAATGTCAACGCAAGAATCCGGTCCGGCGACACATCCTCTTCGTCGATGAGATGCTCGATCTTCCGAACCATCGTGAACGTCTTTCCCGTCCCTGCCCCGGCAAGCACCCGTATCGGATACTCATCTGCGTCAATGATCTCTCCCTGCTGTGGTTCCGGAGACAACTCGTCTTCCGGGACCGGGAACCACGACGGGTACTCGGTCTCGTCGCCGCTCATCGTTTCACCTCTGTGGCGAGCCGGTCAGGACACATTTCCCGGTACTCGCAATCCGGGCACGCTTCCTCGCTGATGATGGCGAACGGTTCCGGGTCGTACGTCTCGCTCGTGATGCCGTCGTGTGCAGCCCGGATGAGTGCCCAGATCGTGTCGTAGTGTTCCTCGTAGATTTCGGTTGTTTCGCGCGGATACCCCCGCACGGACACGCTGTATCCTGAGGCGGTGCTCTCGAAGGATGTTCTGTTGAGTAGCCCGTAGAAACTGAACCGCACTTCCATCCCGTCCTCGTAGAACGGTTCGTTCTTCACGCCCTCAATGTACGTCGCCGTCTGGAAGGCGTTCCGAACACGCTTCGGTTCGTGTGCGTCGCCGTCAAGATGGTCAGCCAAATACTCTGCTGTTCCTGAGGAGATCACCCCCCGTGTATTTCGCTTGTAATCGATGATGTGGAGACCATCATCGGTTCGAATGACGTTATCAGCCTTCCCGTGAAGCCCTCTCCCATCGCGTTCACACTCAACCCAGCACTCCGTTGCGACTGAGCGACGTGCGTGGTCTATCCCATCGCCACCATCCGGCTCGAAGAACGCATCGATAGCAGCCTGGTTCTCGACTCGCTGGTACTCGCAATGCGCAACTGATTCGTAATCGTCCGGGTTACTGTGTTCGTCCCACTTCTCGTCGAAGATACGCATTGCCCGGGCGTGAATCATCTCGGGGTCATCATCACGCTCGGTCGCATCACACACGGCCTCGATAGTTTCGTGGTAGATCTTTCCCTGGTTGAGATAAAGCTCAGTTCGAACTGGCGTGTTGATGTCCTGCGGGTAGCTGTACTCGTATTGTCGCGGACACGCTGCATACGTCGCCAAGCGAGACGGGGAAAGCGAATCGTCGCTCATCGCCGCACCTCTCCATTAGCGAACTCGACGCGCGCCCGTAGCGCTTTCCGAAGCTCTTCGCCTCGGGTTCCGCTCTTGTCGAGCAGGTCTTGAATCTCACCGAGCTCCGCTTCAACCTCATCAAGTGAAATCGTCACGTCCTGGCTGTTCGCGCGACGAACATCCGCGAGTGCGTTATCCACCCGTGAAAGCAGGAACTCTTCAGCTGCTTGCTCGCTCGTGATCTGCGGATCAGCATCGTCCGTCACCCACGGCAGATCTGCATACGCCGCGGTCAGGAACCGCGACGCCTGCGCACGCTCTTCGAGAGCGGTATCCTCGTATTCGTAAAGACAACAGTACAAGCGCTCTGTTGCCGCTCCAGCACCGATTGCCAAGCGTCGCCGTGCGTGCTCCGCGTGATACCGTACGAACGGCCGGCTTGACGCTGTCGAGTCCGTCGGGAAAGTTTGGTTAACACCCGTGTCGCTGAGATCCGTTACGCCTGGATAGTCCGGCATCGACGCAACGCGTTCGTGTGGAAACAGCCGTGTGAGGAAAGGCTCACCGGGGTACTCGCTGTCTGTGAGATTAATCAGGAACACCGCCTTGAACGAGGTGTTCTTGATCGCTTGCAAGTGATCGACTCTGACACCGCCATCGAGGTCAGTTGCGCTGGTCTGATTCTGTTGGGACGCGTACTCGTGGGCCCGTTCCAACATTTCTTCGAAGGACTCCCACGTCGCATCGAGAAACGCAGTATCATCCAGGAACGCAGCCATTCGAAACGCACGGCGAACGTTTCCGAACTGTGACCGCGCATCGAGTGGTGTCGCCTGCTCCGCGATTCGTTCTTTCAGCCCGGAATCAGTTGCCCACCACCGTACCGCGTCTTCCAACTGATCCATCTCGCCAACACGAGCTAAGCGATCCGTATCGAGTGCTGGTCCGTGATCAGGTACGTCATCGTCCTCGTCAGCGGCCAAGTGGCGAGTAACAGCAAGCAGCTCCCTAATCGCGGGATCGTCGCCAAATCCAGTAGTAGTAGCCGACTCTGTTGGGATTCCACTACGTTCGAACGATTCGATGGTGTCTGTAACGGTACTCCCGCTTTGTTTGGTAGCGACCGCGATGTCGGCGTAGTTCCAGCCCTCTTGCTCGACGAGCTCTTCAATCTCGTTCGCAATCGCAGCAAGTTGGTCGCCACCGGAATCCGCAGCGAGCACGGAGACTGATCCGGCATCCGGGTCGTTCACGACAGTTTCTTCCGCGAAGTACGCAGCCGTGGCGGCCGGGCGAGTTGATGGCTGGACACCGGACGCGCGCTGAGATTCACTGAACGTGACATAGTCCGTGACTGGACCTGTCTCCACCCACGTTCTGCGGACACTTGCGTCATCCTCGGCGATACAAACAAGCTCACAGTCTGCCGTGAGCGCGTCGAGATACGCCCGGTCAAGCGGAAAGAATTCCTCAAATTCGACTGCTAGCACCGCGTCAATATCGACGATGTCGTCGTAGTCCTCGCCCGTGAGGACAGCGAGAGCTTCCGATATGAGTTGCCCCCGCTCTATGTGATCGTGTTCAGCAAGCCAATTGTGGAACCCTTCAAGTGCCGTGGTAATTTCCCGGAGTTCTGGCGTCTCACTGGGAGAAATATCCTGCCACGAAATCGTTCCCATCACTCGATCTACGTCTTCGATGAACGAGGATTGGTTCGACGCCCGCCGTAGGTATTCTGTCTCCCATTCGTAACCGGCGAGGAATCGATGTAGGAGTTCACGCCGCAACGCGTCCGAAAGAATCACACGATCGTCCGTCTGATTAAGGACATCCGTCGCGTGCACGACAGGCGATGTCACGTACGGGGTCGCCGCACCAGGAAGCACCTCGTCCAACGTATCACGGAACGAGTCTGTACTCGTCGGCGCACCTGTGAGAACGAGTACGTCTTCGGAGTCGTATTTGTCGAGGAGTTTCTTGTATTCATCCTGTGTCGTTTGTCGGACGTTTTCAGCTCCGAACGGCGTGGAAACCAGAGTGCCGTCAAACTCTCGCGGAGATGAGTTAGCTGTCATATTCGATCTCTTCATACAAATTGTGGTGCCCAGAATATGCCACAGCTATTGTCTGTAGTGGCCTTTCTCCCTGAGCGTATCTGTGTTCGAAATTCAAACTCATCGATCCAATCCTAGAAACGGCTATCGGCTTCAAACGGGACCTTATTCCCGTGAACATCGGTCCAGACGTTATCCAAAAAGGCTTTTACCCCCGACGCTGTACGATGTCTTGTAAAGCAATTCTCGCAGGTGGCGGGCATAAGCCCCATTCTGTAGGTTTCAACCTGGTCACCTGCCAAATTAATTCCTAATAGATACATCACTGCTCGATTTCGCTCGAAATATCGTCAAGGCAGATATATTCATCGGCGGTTCTTCGCAAATCTCCAGACATCGTGTGTTCAAAAGCAGCTATTTTCACAACTTTCCCTTGATCTTGAACATATCTCACTGCTCTGAGGAAATCTTTGTCACCCGTAATGACGATGGCCACATCGTACGAGTCATTAAATCCGCGAGCAATCAGCTCTGTTGCTAACCGGATGTCTGCTTCCTTTTCTTTATAACTCCCTTCTGAGCCACTTAATCTGACAGACTCAACACGAAATCCGTTTGTTTGAAGGAAGGTGTAAAATCCTTGTTTGCTATCCCTTTCACCGGGTTTGTGAGAGTCGAACCAGTAACCCCGTATTAGATCATACTCCCCGGTCAACTCCTCAACCAATTTGTCTACATCATAATTTAATCCATCTTCCCCATAGCTTCTAGCCCCGTTTATTAGGTTCTGAGCGTCGATAAAAAGCATCGCGCGTTTTTCTACCATAACCGGCCGTTGAACGGCTGGTTTCATTAAACTACTTGAGGCGCATATTCAGCTATTTACCTTGTATATCTATACGATTCGCCGTTTACGATGGTCTGACCTGTCACAGTATAACAATCAGACGAACTTTCATACTGTCACCCTCGAAGTTAGTTGTTATGGCAGTCAGTCTCCTCTCGCCCGTAAAGGTGCTATGACAGATGAGTGAACAGCACGCTACTCACCAAGTGCCTGGGTTTGTCCCTGAACCGGACGATCTTCGAGCGGTCTTCCAGCGGCATTACGAGAACGCGGCTGCGATGAGTGGCGATGATGCATATAGGGACCTGCAGACCGAAGAATCGATTCGTCGGCAGTACACGGCTCGTGTTCTTTTCGAACTGTTGCAAAACGCACTTGACCGGGCTGAATCAAAGGTCGCGGTCGAAATCCGGGACGTTGACTGGGGTTCCGCTGAACAGGCGCTTGTTGTTGCTAACGATGGTGTGCCGATCCGAGTTGATCCGGAGTATGACTATTCGACTCACCGGAAGTTCGGAGAGGAGCGTCGACCGGATTTCAACGCACTCTGTACGCTACACGTATCGAATAAGCGCCCTGAGGAGAGCGTCGGGAACAAAGGGGTCGGTTTCCGGTCTGTATTCTGGCTAAACGATTTCGCGCGCGTATGGAGTCGATTTTCTGAATCTCCCGAATGGTGGGGAATGGAGATGCACCTGCCACTGGATCAAGACACCTGGCAGCAACGGCTCGACTATCGAGAAGTACAGAAGGGTCACTCTGAGTTTCTTGACTCGACCACGTGTCCATTAGGTGAAGGTGAGCAACGGGCTAGCTTCCATTTTCCACTTCCGTTACGTGCACCAGCACCACCAACTCTTGACGACGCTTCAGATTTTAGTACGGTTGTAGTCGTTCCAATTGACCCCGGAAAAGAGGATGAACTGCGCGACTCCGTTGAGACATTCCAGCAACGACATCTCAATTTCATCGGACTATTCGAGGACCGTCAAAACCTAGATGTCTCGTTTGATGTATGGGGGGAGCAATTTCAGAAATCCACCTGGCCATCAGCGACGCCAGAGGATGCGAAACGATCGCTCGTATTCTGGGAATCATCCGAATTACAACCACTTGCCGACGAGGCTGAGCACGACGTTTCCACCCCTGGGGCAGCCATCGCCTGGCCTCGGTCAAAAACCCGCTCTGACGAATTGAAACCAGGACTGTATGGGTATCTCCCCACGCGAATTAAAAGCCCGTTTGGTATCGATTTACAAGGTGACTTCCACTTACGAACGGACAGAACAGCGATTCATCTTAATGATGAGACGATCGGTCGTTACAATCGAGCCCTGCTTAGAGCGGCTGCAGAGCTACATCTCCACGCACTCTTTGACCACCTCGGTATCTCTGATGAAGATCTCGAATACGAGTGGATTAATCCCGACGAGGTCAGGACAGTCCCAGAGACGGTATCGAATGAAACACCCCGAGACGACCTTTGGCAGTTGCTAGATCCAGGGTCAACGAACTCATCAGCCGCTAATATCGTCGTTGACCACCTGGAAGATCTTCTGTTTTCGGATGCTGGCGTCAAGGATCCGGATCGCTATCGCAAGTGGGCTGAACTCGCTGATGCGTTTTTCGAGCAGCAGGATCAGTGGCCGCTCTCGACGTACGACGAGTTCTGGGAAGCAGCTGGGAACTGGATTAATCGGACGTGTAAATCCCGTCGAAATTCGGATACATGGCGACGACGTGCCACTGCAATGTGTGATGCAATCCGGGATATTGAGACCCGGGTTGCACCCATCACTGCAACAAGGGATGAAGACCAGTCAGGTAGAACCGCTGCTGTTCAGCTTCCTCAGCGAGGAACAGCAGGTGGACAGATACAGACTGAACGACATACGCATCGTCTTTTTATCCGCCGATCGGAGACGACGCAATTGGATCTCCCGCTTGCGCTCCGCGAGTCAGGGCGTGCCGTGACTTCGTATGAGTTCGCGTCTGGCTTCGATCGTGAGCCGCCGCACCCTCTCGGAGCGAATCAGTTCAACCGCTGGGATGTCCTCGGTGAGCTTCGGCAACTCCCAAACGATCTCTCCAGTTGGGAGTATAAGCCCCTAGATAGCGACGTAGATCGGGCTGACCGACTACAATCTGAACTGATTCAGTTTGCGATGGATCTCTTCGCACTAAGCTCGCAGGGTAGTGCTGCTCCCCCAGCAGAAACGGAGAAATACGGTCCTGGTTGGCGCGCAATTAGAGACGATGTCTATAGCGATAATGCGCGGTCCGCCGGTCGTGCGATCGCAACACTGTTTCTCCCGACACTAGATGGACAGTGGGAACCAGCACGTCAACTCACACGAGATCGGGTTGCCGTCGAAAAACTCCCCTCACTCCCCGAAAATGCGGATCTGGATTCATTCCTCGCGTTCATTGGAGTAACGCCGGAACCGCCCGATCCAGACGATGGGGTTCGACTCACGTTAGTCGAAGGGGGTGAGGACGGAACGGTTGCGCCCCGCGACGCACCCCCGGTGTTAGTTGCAGCAGGGACGGAGTGGAACCCACTCCGTCTCGGAACAGAACCTGCGACTTCAGACTCGGTTGATCCGGCTGCGTGGCTACCATCGCTTGATGCAGCTTGGGACTCGTGGCTTGCAGACATCATTGAAGCTGAACGGAACGAATTAGACGAAGAAAAGCAAGGGCGACGGCCAATCGAGATCCTTCCGGCACTTCGGAATCAAGCCTGGTTCCCAGTCGGTGACGCTGAAGGGGAAGCAGAACCACCGCTCCTCGTTGAAGACCCACCAGATCGGATTGCACCGGCAGAGCTCACGCTTGTCTCCCGACAACAGCGCCAGTTCCCGTCCGTACTCTGGAGTGTGTCGAAGGAAGCTCCACTCTCACAGGAGTTGTTGATCGCCCTTGATTCGGTCAGCGGGACCGATATGGATAGTCTCGGACGAGACGCTGCAGAACCAGCTTTCAGACTACTGACTCAGGTACATTCACTAACAGCGGATCGGTTAGACGAGATCGAAGAGAATCCACGTGCACGGCAGGCCTTGACTCGGTTATTTGACCGTCTTCTCAACACGATCAGTCGGGAACACGATCCTGAAGCGGACGACCGAGAGATCCCCATCCTCGGGTATCGACCCGTCGACGAACCACGAGCGCTCGCTGAACGAGGATTAGTGTGGTATGAACCGGACGAAGATGTGTGGATTCCAACGACAAACACCACCCGAGATCAAATGCGCCGGTTCTTCCCATCGGTGCCGCTGGCTGCAGCGACGATCGGGACTGAGACTCTTCGAGGATATGAGCCACTGGCCGCACGCGAGATTGATATTTCACGTCAGGTGTACCCAGCCCACCGGGGCAGCGAAGAAGTGGAAGTCGTTCAGAACCTCGAAGAGCAACTTCGACCAATCATCGCACATCTGCTTGCCCTCGCCAGTACGACAAACCAAGTTGATATTGACCCGGCGACGGCGGCTGATCGATGGCGAAGCAGCACGATTCGCTACGTTGAGAACGCATGGATCGAATTCCAAGCAACTCTCGGCGGGGAAGAGTCACTGACTGCAACGCGGTACAAGAACACTCACAATCACGCGCTCTATCTGCAACCGGACCCACCGACGATTATCTTTGATACGCCAGACGGAACCACAGGTTCACCACCGCTTGATGAATTCGGTGAGCCGTTAGCTAAACTGCTGCTTGAGGATTCCGCTACTGGCGTCGGCCCACTCTTCGGTCAGGCCCTCAGCGGCTACGAGTCAGATGATGTCAGCCGTGTCGAACGACTCTTGGAGAAACGCGACGCAATCTCCTTGGTTGATGCCTACGAGCGACATCTCCGCCAACTCGATGATGAAGAACACGAGGAGCTACGTCGCCGGGTGCGGACGGCGCTATCTGAACTCGATATTCGGGTTCGTGACTCGTGGAACCGACTCTCTCATGTCGACCCTGATGATGTGGATGTGACCGCGGTTTCATGGTCCTTTACCGCTGCTGATGTGAATGCTGCGTTACGATCGATAGACTTGACAGACGCTCAGGAGCCGTTCCGGCCACAGTTCTCCTGTGAACAGACACACCGAGCGAAATGGGACGCGTGGTTCACGAAGTGGGAACAACTTATTCCGTTCTTGGAGCACCTCATAGAGGAGCACATCGAGGTAGCGTTCTCTGACGATGAACTCGAAGCTCGCTTGCAGGAATACATCACTGAAGATGCGTCTCGACGAGTCGCCTTCGACCCCACACGGGCCGTCATCGAATGGCTACGAGGGAATCCATTCGGCGGATCACTCCCTGAAGCGGCGATACCAGCTTACGAAGAACTCGAAGATCGGCTAATTGAGTTCTCACCGCGGTACGAACCCGTCGAGAACGTGGCAACCACAGAGGATCTCGGCTGGGGTCGACCAAGGTTGTCCGAAGGTGATCCGAACGAAACTGAAAACGGAATCGTAGAGATCGAAGACCTCGAATCTGAATGGAAGAATACGAAAGCAGTTGGTGACGATGCCGAGCGAGCGGCCGCATCGTGGATTACCAAGCAGACTGTAGAACTTCTCGAAGATGCGAAGGCACGAGGAGAGTTTGATGAGGCTCTGGAGAGCCTTCTATCGGTGATTCCATCCTCGGGCCGGACTGCAGAAAATCTGGAACGCGGCCTTCGAGAATGGCACGAAACAGGTAGCGATGAAGCCCTCGAATCCGGTCTCCACATCTCAAGCGTGTGGGATGGTGCAGGGTACGATATGCTCGGGCTGGAACGCACCGGTGGCGAGATCGAGCCCGTTCGATACGAAATCAAGAGCTTGGGCGATGAAGGTCCTTACAAGGTACATTTGACCCAAAACCAGCTCCGGGTCTATCGCAAAGTCTTGCACTCATCTGAGACCGACGATACAGAGCAAACCCTGTATCAGGGCTCGTGGCGGCTGTTAGGTGTTCAATCCGGACGACAAGCTGTGGACCTGACCAGGGAGCTTGACGGACTCCCTGAATTAGTCAATAGCTTCCGGAACCAAGGCTATGGCCACGACGGATTAGTCATCTACGTTCAGGATAGCGACGAATCAATCGATCTCTGACTCCCAAGGAGAGGTGTTTTTCACAAGTCAGGGTTCTGTAGCTCCGCAATCGGTGGTTCGGCTCCAATTTGAACTGTATCTCATCATCTACATTCTATTCAACCAGAACAACCTGTTGTTCCGGGAAATGTTATCAGACCAGTGTAGTCCCCGGTCAGAATTCACACTACCAACTACGGCATTAACCGAACGGACACTAACTCTCTGCCGCTACTTGAATCAGACAGAACCACTAGATTCGCCCCCTGTTTGACCCCAGCAGTCTTCTTAAGAATAAGTTCGAACACGAACGAATCTCGTCCTGCCGGTGCATGCCCTTCGATACTCGTTTTATTGTCAGATAGATCCACTCCCGTTATTGCAGAATAGTTCCATACCTCGACGCCGTCCGGAACCGCAAGATCGATCTCGAACTCATCGATATTGGAGCCAGTTGTAATAGGAAACTCTAGAATATACTGGTCGTTATCTAATGTGGCGATGTTTTCGATTTCTTCACCTATCGCTGTCCTTCCGTTTGATGTACGAGCGCGGTATTCGACTTTGATTGAGAACGGGGAGTTTTGATGATAGTAGGCGATCGCAGGCGCTGTAAACAGGCTAAGGAGTGTGAGATCTACAAATACACTTTGACCAGCGCCAATTGTTAGTGAGATAACGGAAATTAGAAATGTTGTCAGCCACCACCAAGCAGTATTCTTGTAATAGTGTACGAACTCCGTTAATTCGTATCTTAACTCCTTGAAATTTGAGATAGGTTCGACGATTAAGAGAATGCCGACAGCGGCACCGACCAGTATTAGGTAGATAAAAATAACTTCCAGAACCTCAATAGTTTGAGGATTCAGAATCTCGTTCAAACACCTAGCCACCGTTGCCATCGATACTCCCTACACTCCGCCGTGGATCACGTCACGCTCAAAAAGCTGAATCACGTACTCACGGGCGTCAACATCTTCGGCATCCAACTGCAGTACTCCCCGTTTGTACCAGACATCTGCGGCTCGGTCACAGAACCAGTACGTTCCCTTCACCTCATCGATAATAGTGCTGTAGATGTCGATATTGAGGTCCTGTATGCCGTCGACCTCTGACGGAGTATCGACAGCTGAAATGATGTCTTCTATGTCCTCTATGGATCGAAGGTCACTGAACTCTGGATTCGTACGTAAGGTTTCGACTGGATCATCGTATTGGAGAACAGAGAGAAGTTTGGCTGCATCATACGTTCCCCCTCGGCCGCGGAGAATCAATGTTTCAATAGTATCTGCCTCTTCGATAAATCGCCAGAAGGAATCACGTGGGAGCGACAATGCGCGCTGTATCTCGGCAGTGGACGCAAGTTGCTGATTCAGGTCTGTAAACACATCCTCTGCGTCAACTAGATCCGTGGGGGTCTCTACAAGGAATAGTTCTGATGCGGTCCGGTATTCGTATTCCCCTGTTTGTGTGAATGAACCGTTGTTCCGGCTTGGGATCTCGAACGCGAAGGTCCCGGTCAGTTTTATTTGCCCATCGAAGGGATAGTCCGCAACTTCGGGAAAGGATTCCACGTGTTCACGGTCGATAGACTTGATAGCCACATCAGTCTCAGGCCGGTCACCAAGGTGCTCGGACCAGTATTTTTCAAGTCCCTCTGATCGACCGAGCCTGCTTGTGGACATAATGTCGTGAATTTCGCTTCTGTATCCTTTCGTTATGACACGTCTTCGGCGGGCACTGATTTTGTACTTTCGTCCATAACCCCTTGGCGCTTACGTTCATAACGGGCTTTCACATCCTCTGCGTCGAATCGAGGGGGCCAGCCTTCCTCTTCAGCGTTATCCGCCATTGCATCGAAGAATGACGGTGGTGGATAACGATCTTCGGGATCGAGGTGTTCCCAGTCGTCGAACAGATTAATCAGTTCGGAGAGGAACCGAAGAGAAACACCCATTCGCCGCAGGTCGCTCAAAGTACTTAACGGGTTGTCACTAACTTTGACGTGGACCTTCCCACCAAACTCGATTAGTGCTGTTACTTGATGCTCATCAAGTATGAAATCCCCTTGTATACCGTCAATCTGTTTACCTGAAAGAATGGGTGCTATTAACAGTACAGACCGCAGTACGTTCTGCGAGTCTTTCACCTGTCCAACACCCATATTATCGCTAGAACCTTCGACATCGGCTACGGTTGACGCGCGTTTTATTTTCCGGACACGAAGATCAGAGGACAGTGGTTCGCCTGCGTACTGCTTGTAGAGAATCCATAAAAAGAAATCAAAGTCGAATGAAACCGAGTCCATCTTCATATCCCCAGAAAGCGCACCCAAAAGGTCAGTCTGCTTTTGTTCAAGCAACCGTTTTTGTCCCTTGAACATCATTACGCCGTTTACGTAATCCCAATAGATGCGGATCTTGTCGTGATTGGGGTGGAAATACATCTGTTCGTTAGCGTTCTCATCGTATCCCCACGTCTCTACCCAGTCCTCGTCAACGTACTCTAGTGCATAGAGACCCCGGGCGAATTTCTCCGTCTTTTCACTCAACTCCGTCATCATTTGGAGCTTCTCGGGGGTGTCAATTTGTTTGAACCCTTCGTCTGGTTCATTAGGGGTTCCTTCCGTGTACTCATCAAATGCGTCTACGATTTTCTGTGGCGACATGCCGTCGTCCCCATGAACAGTCGTTTTGAAGAATCCGTTAAACACTAACCACCCAGGATACTCGTATTCATCCTCAACAGTGGTAATATCTGACATACCGAATCAAGAGAAGACTGGCTCATAAACTTTTGGCAAAATGACGCGTATTTGCGGGTGACTAATGTTGTTGACGGGTTCTAATTTAGATACGCACTTAGTCCAGATTGACGATTGGTGATCAAGGTGTAACCTCGCTCAGTTTTCTGATTCCGATGTGTCGTCTATCGGTGGCCGTAAATCCCGCCAGCGGAAGTCAACCGTCTCATCGGTTTCGAGGGCAACACGGTAAAGCTGTGAATCCCGTTCGTCCGTAGTCACTACCCCCGCATCGTCGGTGAGAACCTTCACAACCTCTCCGTGGTCGCCGTGGAACCTGCTGTGCTCTGGATCCGTCTCATCAGGAATGTCAACTCGGACACGATCCCCCTCAGCGAACCTCGCCATCATCTCCATTAGGCGGGGCCAGCTACTATAGCATCGTGGATTCACAGGCACGCATTTATGACTCCCTCGTGTCAGTAGGCGAGTAATGAGCGAGGCTGACTCGTCGCTTGATATTGACGCTCTCGTACAGGAGTACGTCTCCAACAAAGACTGGGAACAAGACAAAGCACACGTCAGGAACACATCCGAGGCCGTACAGACACTTGTCCGTGCGATCGTTGACACCGGATCGATCGATGAGTATGCGATGCGAACGGTGTACAACCTGTGTCAGAACGACAATGCGCTGAGTCTGGAAATGAAGAAAGAACGGATCGACGATCTTGCGATTGACTCAGCCTCGAAGACAGAAATCAACGACTGCATTGAACAAGGGACAGGAATCGTCGGAAAGGGGACGTACTCGGTGCCGATAGAAGGCTACGAAGAGGAGACCTACGAATTTCTCAAAACGGTGATCGAATCCGATGATAGAGAAACAATCGACGAGGCAGTCGAAGAGTTCGCCGCATTGGATATTGGTGGAGTTCAAGCCGGTATCATTTCCCCTATTCTGTATTTTGTTCATCCAACAAAATATCCGATCAGTAACGATCGGTCTCGCACTGGTATGGAGAAATATTTCGGCTACGGGATGTCCAGACAGTTGCGTCAGTATATCGAAGACGCAAACAAATTCCGAACGGTGCGGGATTCCTACCCATTCAATGAGGATTTCCGTCACTTAGATAGCTTCTTCAATTGGATCGAACAGCAGGATCTTGCCGAACTAGACGAAGCCGAGCTAGAGGGAGACGAAGCCGAGCTAGAGGGTGAATCGGAAGCTGAACAGTCAGTTGATGACCTCGATATTGACGATGTTTCGTTTTACTGGGTGAACCAGAACCGCGAGGTCGAATTCAATGATGAATTTCTCCGCTCACAAGATAAGAAGTGGCAACGCGATCTGACGGTCCTCGAAACAGGCGACATCATCTTCCACTACACTAACCAGGCAGTTCGTGCGTGCTCCGTCGTCACGACCGAAGCACGACTCACCGAGATGGAAGGCGGCGAGTATTATCGCGTCGATGTCGATACAACCCGTCTTGACGAACCGCTCCCACTAGTGGAACTCCGAGAGGAACTACAGAACTCCGAAGTACGACAAGAGCAAGAGCGGTATCCACTCGACAAGAACGGGAATGTTATTCAAGCGTATCTTTGCCACCTCACGCCCGAAGCGGGCCGATACCTGCTTGAGACAGCGGGTATCAACACGTCCAACTTGGTAGCATCACCATCCGAGGCGACGAACTACTTTTGGGCGACAGCCAATCCCTCTATCTGGTCCGTCGACGATATTGCTGACGGGAGCGAGATCTTCTATAACGCCTACAACGAGAAGGGGAACAAGAAACGGCTGTTCGACGCATTCAGATCAGCTGCTCCCGGTGACCGTGTCCTGTTCTACGAGTCTACCCCGGTCAAAGCAATCGTGGCCGAAGGTACGGTAAGCGAGGTAATCCCGCCAGAGCGAGATCATCAAGGGGGCACAACGACAGATGAACAACCGGAAACCACCGATAGTGACCAAGAGACGACATCTGATGTTGGTGTTCGAATCCAGTTTGATCGGCGTATTGAGAGCATCACGTGGGGCGATTTGAATGCGATTCCGGAACTCGAAGATGCGACCCCGATTACGAATGGGGCTCAGGGTAGCTTGTTCCCACTGACGAAAGATGAGTACGAGACAATCCTCGCACTGGAAGAGCCTGCAGTAGATGGCGTTAGTCAAGAGGCATTGGACAGGTTCGAACAGAAACTCTCCCCACCGCAGATCGACGCGCAGATTCCAGAGACGCTCTACTTCGAAGACGACGCTCGACTGCAACGCGAAATCGAAGCGTCGCTTCGTTCTGGCAAACACATCATCTTCACCGGGCCGCCAGGAACCGGGAAAACCAAACTCGCCAAGGCGGTTTCTGACGGAGCAACGGCCCACGAGCAAGTCGATGGGTACCGATTCACGACAGCCACCTCAGAATGGACCGCCTTCGACACGATCGGTGGATACGTCCCGTCCACGAATGATGGTGGTCAGGAACTGTTGTTTGAGCCTCGCCTGTTCTTGAAATGCTTCCGGCAGGACCGAATCGTTAATGAGTGGCTCATTATCGACGAAATCAACCGGTCTGACATCGACAAAGCATTCGGTCAACTGTTCTCCGTTCTCTCCGGTGACTCCACGGAACTTCCGTATGAACGCGAGCGCACCGTCGAACTGCTTTCTGTGAGTGACCACGCCAGTGATGGTGAGCTTGCTGAGATCATTGCGAACCCGGATGCGTTTCCCGTGACGCCGTCGTGGCGTCTCATCGCTACGATGAACACGTATGACAAAACCTCGCTGTATGAGATGTCCTACGCGTTTATGCGCCGCTTCAATTTCATCCACGTCGGTGTCCCGCCACTCACCACTGACGACGGCGCAGTCCGCACGTCACTCTTGGATCCAGATGCCGACGATAATTACTCGACCGCATGGCTCGCTGACAACCCCGGACTGCGCCCCGTGCTTGAGGCGTCGTACCCAGTAATTACTGTGCTGTGGCAGCGCATCAACAAACACCGCGTCATCGGACCGTCCATCGTCTACGACATCATTCGGTACCTTGACTCCTTTGAGCACGCCGGCGGGACCCAGAGTGAAGCGCTCTCATCAGCCGTTGTCTCGCTCGTGTACCCGCAGCTCGAAGGGATGCGACCTGAGGATCAAAAACAACTGATTCGCTCGCTCACAGACACCGACGTACCCACCGAAAATGGCGACATCAATCTCGACTTGGATGGAGAACGACTGAAGGAGAAAGCTGCTGACTTCTTCGGTATCAATTTCGACGATGACGCGTAGCCTGACTGCCGACGCGCTCGTCGACGCCACAACTGAAGAACTGGCCACGTATCTTCGGAGCGGTGCGATCAACCCGCGGGTGCTCACGCGGTCACTCGATTACGAAGGCCTCGACATTGACGACTGGGATCGAATCAAACGCATCCATTTCTGTCTGAGTGAGGATGTTCACAACTTCATTAGCAAGCTCCCAGAACGAGTCCGCCGGATCAAAACCGAAAATCAACGCGAACACGTCGACACCCAAGGTGAGGTTCGTGGTTCTATCAATTGGAGTGGGACGTTACGGACGTGGTCAGACAGCGGCTACGCCGATAAGAGCCGATTCGTCTGCGATACGCCCTATACCGAGTACGACATCGCTGAAAACCGTGTTCTGAAACGTCTACTCTGGCAGGTTCATCGTACCGTCACGACCGATCTCCGCGGTGTCGAGTATGACTGGCGTCGCCAATATTGGACCGACGACCAGATCGACCACTTTGACCGGCTCTACAAGCAGAACGTCCACCTGAACCGTATCGCTCCCGGACAGCAAATCTCCGTCACCGACCAAGACCTCACGGCCGCCCGCCGCTCCCGCCTCGACCTGTACACGGAAGCCTACGAACTCCTCGACCGGTACCAACGATTACAATCGAATCGATTCGATCCGGACATCACCAAGCTCCTGACCGAGACGCTCATCATTCCAGCATCCACGCCAACGCTCTTCGAACTCTTCTGCATCTTCCGGATTCTCCGGTATCTCAACGACGAAACTCCCGGTGTACGACTTCATCCAATCGCCGGTGAAAGTACCGCCTTGGCACAACTCGAAACCGATGACCGACGCATCGATATTTTCCACGACCAGAACGGCGCGATCGACTTCCACGAAACCCTTGACCCAGACGTTGTACCCGCCCACCCGACGTTCAAACGCTACCAAGACGCGCTCGTCGACTATACCAACGCACTTCGCGGGTTGACTGGGAGCGATCAAGATCCTGTTCTGTATCGAGGTCGCCCCGACATCGTTATCGAAATCTACGACACGAGTTCCCCAGACGACGACCTCGTCGCCGTGCTTCTCGGCGAAGTCAAGTACTCATCCGCAGCTCAAACATTCCGGCAGGGACTAGAGGAGTTGGCTACCTACCGACGGTTTGCGTACCACGACGACTACCTCATTGACAATCCAGATCTACCGGTCACTAGTCTCCTCATCACGAACGGGTATTCAACAGCCGGTACTGCTGACGAGCTCATTCACCTGAACGGGAGCGAGTTACTCACCGACGATGTTGATTTGTTCCGTTCGTTCGCTGCTGATTCATTTCCTGATAGCCCTACAATCAAGCCGTAAGTCGACTGAGGTCGAGATATAATGGGTATTGAAACATCTCATATCAGGAGAGTCTCCCAACAATCACATCTCGTCGAACCTAGTTAGCTCTAGTCGCTACACGGATGGTTCCCCTTTACGACTCGTCAGAGGTTTCTAACGTCGCACCATTACCGGCTGGCACGAGTTCCTCATCAAGTTCATCGAGTATCTGTTCGAACGAGAATTCGGACTGCGGGTCCTGGGCGACTCGCATCGCCTCAAGATGTCGTTCGGTTTTGGTAAGGCGATGATAAAATATTCGGTAAAGCTCTTCTTCTTGCTTAGCATCGGCGGCCGCAGCGCGACCGTTTATTTCATACCTTATTTCTGACATCTTCCGAGCAAGATCACTATCGTCACTCGATCGATGCGCATCAGTCGTAGTCCCGGTCGTTGAATTGTGTTCTTCTGTTGTCATAGTTTGTTGTTGTGATTCTCGATTGTTCATCTGCCGGTCTGTATGAGTATCGGCCCTTCTGCTGTTCGGACGCGTATGATTGCCCGTCCGCTGGTATTGACTCCGCTTGGAAGCGGCAGCCGTACTCAGGGGTGGGGGTGGGATCCGGACTGCTCCCGAAAATTACTATGGATGCGGGGATTCTGCATCCTGAGATTAGTTGGGGTTAGGTGTCCGGTGGTGTGCTTACATTCGTGAAAAACGGAAGCTCATTTATATGTCTTGTGGGGATAGGATGATCGCCGGACAGATTGATACGAATACTGTGTAATAGTACAACTTATGAGCGCCTCGCTCGGGGTCGACTGGGCCGGTGACCACTGGCTTTGCCTCGAACACCGACCCAACTCTGCTGCACCACATCCAGAGACGTACGACTCAATCAAAGACGTGTGGGAAGACTACGATGATGGACACGATATTGACCGTCTTTGTATCGACATCCCGATCGGGTTACCAACCGGCCCGAACGAACGTGCCGTCGACAAGGATTGCCGATCGCATCTTGACCGTACTTCAACCGTCTTTCGTGTCCCCGTTCGTGAAGCCCTCGAAGCTGACACTCCTGAGGAAGTAAACCAGAAAAGTCGTGCCGCTACGCAAACCGAAGAAACAGACGGTGTCGGCGTCCAACCACCTGCCTACGCCATCCGCAACCAGATCCTCGAAGTGAACAACTTCATCGACGACTGTGCACAGGATACCACGGACAAACTCTACGAAGTTCACCCAGAACTGTGCTTCACCGTGTTCTCCAGATCACCACCGCAGTATAGCAAGACGACTGCCCACGGTGCCGCTGAACGTATCGAAGCCCTCGACACGGTCGTTGACAACGCAGCAGTACTCGTTGGCGCGACACTCACTGCAGTCAAAGACAATATCGACGATGCTGCCGGGATCGAGGTCGATGACGTACTTGATGCCCTCGCAGCGATGTATACTGCAACTGCACCCGAGAATGAGTTCTGGTTGCTCACCGACGACGCCGACGCGACCCCACCGCAACGAATGGCCTATCGTTCCCCCTCAGAGTTAGATTAAGCTGTTGAGAGGGTCACAGAAGACTTCCCACATTAAATAAGAATCGCTCAGTCCAGCCTCTGAAACTATCGATTCATCCGTAGTCCAATAGCGGTATGCGAGTCTTTGTATGACATTCACTAAGTTGTTAGAGTAGATATGGCTCTGGTATGCCAAGTGACGCGAACGATTTTGTGGAGAAGTTAGACTCGTTCAAAGAATTTAGCGACGATAAAGGCGGCCACTACCTTGTAATCCAGTTCGAGGATGACAGCGGCCGCGTATTCAAGAAACAAGCAAGCGAAGACACTCGTTCAATCGCAGAACTCGAAATCTGTGTAGGACATACGAGAAATGCGATGCGGAGAATCTCCGAAGCAACCGACTTTGAATTCAACGAGGATATGAACACTCAGCAGAATCTCCGTCACCTGATGAGGGAAGGCTAACGATCTATGGGGGGCCGCCGCTAAATATACAGGTTCTTTCTAACGACTAACTCTCCTAATTACGGGTGTAAACAACACCTTGGGAATCGTTCTATGACATCCTCTGCTGTTAGCTGTCTTCAGTCAGAGTAACGTTGCCATCTTCGTCGACGGCGACTCGGTAACCATAGTAAGTGAAGCTAATCACAACAGAGTCTCCCGGGCCTTTGAAGAGATTATCTAACGCATCCGTATCAATCGCTTCTGCAAGCGGAGTCTCCAGTTCAGTCGGGTCGACATCCAATTCATCAGCGACGGCCTCAACGACTTTCGTACTTGGTGACGGTTCCGTAGGAGTTCCGTATTCACTCATCGTTACGCATCTGCCCGTAGATATGTGTTCGTTTGCCATAAAACCCGATATCCGGCTCCTTGGGACCTGAATCTAATTTTTGTCGATGCGCACATACAGATCTCCGGAGTGCGAGTTGCCATTCTCTGTATTGTGCAAGGCGACATTATGCCGGGAAGGACTCCAAGCACATCAACAGACGACGTATTAGCAATCTTCGAAGACAACTCCGACAAGTGCGAACCATTCACCGCTCCGCAAATCGCAAAACAACTTCAGACCGATATACACCGCAATACCGCTCGGAATTATTTACAAGACCTCGAATCCATAGGTGAACTCCGCACTAAGAAAGTCGGATCCGGACGTGTCTGGTGGAGACCCTGCAAATAATCATCTCTTATTCAACGGTGTATGGATCGGTAGCTCGACGACGAAGACCGAACCATTGGGATCTTTGTCTTCGACCCACACCTCACCACCGAATTGATTGGTTAAGAGATGAACGAGATACAGACCAATCCCAGATCCGGGGCTGTCTAATCCTTTTTCTCCCTTCCCGAAGATCTGGTCTTTCTGGTTATCGGGGATACCAGGCCCATTATCTGCAATCCGAACACGAACTGTGTCTGAATCCTCTTCGCAACTAATCGTGACTTCAGGAGTCTCTTTGTCGTTGTGTCGAACCGCATTTTCGAGGATATTCCGGAAGACCGAGGAGAGCATCTCGTTTGCCAGTACTGATACGTCGCAGAGTTCACCCGATACCTGAAAGTGAGCATCCGGGAACGAATCACGTACTGCGGCGAGTTCCGCATCCAGAAGCGGCTGTAGTTTGATTGGTTCCAATTCAGCATCCGCATCCTCTGAGAGTGACTCAACGAAGTCACGAGCAACCTCAGTGAACTGAATCACGTGCCGGGACTTCTGTAAGACTCGCTCTAAGGCTTCTTCTCCATCTTCATCGATATGGTCTTCCAGGATTTCGGCCCAGCCCAGAATCACCGCCATATCGTTCCGGATGTCATGCCGAACCACGCGATTCAAGGCTTCAAGCTGTTCGGTTTTCTCTTCAAGCCGTTTCCGATACGACTCACGTTCGGTCACGTCGGTAACTGTCACCAACTGGCCCGTCGTCACCTCACCAGCTAAGAACGGCGTGCTTGACACATCATAATATCGTGTCTCGTCATTCTGCGTAATCGCCAGCACGTCTTGCTTCGTGAGATGATCCGCAAGTGCTGTATTCACAGCAGTTAGAGGTTTGCCAAACGATTCCTCAAGCCCCGGAAAGAGTCTACGGGCTGCTTGGTTGTAATCCCGGACACAGGTATCCTGATCGAGGAAGATCGCCGGTTCGTCTGATTCGCCAGTGAGGCGGATCCCCTCAAACCGCTGTCTATAGAAAAACAGCGTTCCGACGGCGAAGAGCGCGACGCCAGGCGGCTCATACATTAATGGGTGCAGCCAGTCAATCTGGCCGCCAATGATCGTTGCACCAGCTGGGAGCCCTGAAAGTCCAACGAGCACGACGAGCGGACGGCTGTCACTGCCAGTATGATAGAATCGCTCCATAAGGACGAAAAATCCGACAGTGATGGCGGCATATGACAGTCCTAAGACGATCCAGTAGAGCAGTTCATGGTGAATAACGAGATGTGGAAACGGCTCAGTGACCCATTCGGTCGTAAAATAGAGATTGTGGAGTGGATTCGTGACTTTGAGCGCGATGAAAAAGAGGAACGTCCCGAGGATAAGATTCCGGAACGGGGCGTGTCGCGGTGGGCGGCCAGTATAGGCAGCACAAAAGTAGAGCCAGGCCGCGACAGCGACGAATGCGAACACAAACCCAAGAATATAGAACGCAACTTTTCCCGACCGTGTCGGTGCGATGAGGTAGCCGATGTATCCCCCAGACCACAGGGCGACTGAACCGAGGAAAACAACGAACCCTTCCCGTGTCCCCGGATGCTGGATCTTCCGTGCTTGAGGAATCGCAGCCACACAGGCAATCGCAGACAGCGCGAAAATGATGAGATGACCGAGAAGAAGTGGGTCTATCATTCTCATAAAAGACATTCTCTAGCTATCAATAACTGTTGGTCAAGTACTCTGACAGAGACCGATCTGACCTTCTCTCTGCTAATTGAGATGAGCTACCACTCGCAGTTCAAGCTATAAGCAAAACATATTCCGTTAGATGACGACTACGTGTTAGTATGACTGATAAATTATCGCAGGAAGAGATTAACACACTACTTTACGAGTCTGGAGTTGGTGTACTCGCACTTACTGACGGTACAGAAGCGTATTCGATTCCAGAATCGTTCGGCTACGACGGTGAGAAAGTGTATTTTCAGTTTGTCTATACCGCTAATAGCAAGAAGATGAGATTCCTCGAAACGACAGAGACAGCGACGTTGACGGTCTACGACGAAAACCCTACAAGAAGCGTCCTTGTTCAGGGTTCGATTGAACCTGTCCCTGGAGAGGACGAAACCAAGGCCGACACAGCAATCGCAGAAAATGCTTCTATTCCAACTCTGAATGTTTACACCGAAACGACCCCAGATGAATTCACAATGGACTACTACCGCTTAGAACCGACCGCAATATCCGGCCGTCAGTTCAGTGCTTTCACCCCTACTCCTGACGACCGATAGGCAAGCGCGTTCTGATGGGTGACCCATGTTTGCCGGTGTGAGTAGGCTCCTTTCGAATAGTTCTAGGGCACTTCTATTCGTTGTAACTACGAAAAAAGACGCTTGATTCGACTAACGACACTTCCGTCATCGGATTGCTCTCCAGAATCATCAGCATCCTGTTTATTGGCCTCGACGGAAGTCCTCTTTTTATCCGGCGCTGGCGAGTCAGATGTCTGGGTATCACCTCTGCTTGACGGCTCCTCTGTCTCGTCTGTGTTCTCTGAGCCTTCCTGGGACGTTTCGCTGCCCCGGTGCGTGCTCGTCTCGCTCGTCGTTTCTGTTGGTGTACTGGAGTCGTCAGCTGCATCAGACGCAGTACGGTATTGAGCTACCTTACGGAGCAGTTCTTGGAGTTCGTCCGGTCGGTTACGGTAGACCGGGAACAGCCACCATGTCCGTTGCAGTGCCTTTGGTGTGAGGGACTCATTCGTGCGGAGTAGTGTCATTGCTGTTTCCCAGTCAGATTCAACGACAGTATCGTGGTCGAAATCAACGGTATCGAGTAGTGTTTGCACCGCTGATGACGTTAGCCCCTCGACGATCTCATCCATCCGAACCGACCCTTGAACGGTTTCGATTTCAAGATCATCAAGTAGATCCTGCGCCCACAGTTCGTTTCCGCGGGCCTCAGCACGAGCGAGCAACGCCTCGTCGACGTTCGCCTCGTCGATCGTCGGCTGTTGCCCGATCTTTTCACCGAGTTCACGCACCCAGTGCCGCTGCTGGACGTACTGCTTGTCGTCTAACCCTGCGAGGTGATCGTCGCCTTCGGGCACAGCGACGAAGTGATGGAAGTGTGGCTCCTGATCGCCGTGGCGGCGGAGTACTCGACCCATCCGCTGAACGAGTTGCAGTTTCGTCTTGGTTCCCGAGACGTTAATCCCGACTTCTGCATCCGGAACGTCAATCCCTTCGTCGAGAAGTTTTGGCGCGATGAGGACACCGTGATCAGCCGCTGAGAACTGCTCGATCCGGCGATTAACCATCCGGTCCTTCTTGTTACTAGAGGCGGCGATTTTGCTGTGTACCACGAACACGTTCTCTGTCGCGTCGGCCAACTCCTCACCAAGTTGCTCTGCGGTTTCGATGTCCATAGCGAACATCACCAACTTGACTCCGTCATCGACGCCGGTGAGGTACTCACGAGCCAGCGTTACTGCACCTTCTATTTTCGGCTGTGACCGGTGCCGGATCCAGTTGCGACTCTGAATCGCCGCTTGGAGCTGCCCCCATGAGTCCGGCACGTCGTTGAGTTCGAGTTCTGCCGCCCGGTGTGCGCGGATGAAATCACCGAGGTCCTCAAGCTGGGTGAACGGCACACTCAGCTGGCGGAGCAGTTTCGTTGTCGTGTCGTCGTGTTTGAGTGCTCGGAACTGATTCGTGATGGACTCAGTCGCCTGTTCCCACTCCTCGCGCTCATACGGATCCAACCCAATCGGATGAACAGTCCACTCGAAATCCGGGATCACTCCATCACGTTGAGCGTCCTGCAGATCATACGTATAGACCACTGGCGCGAGGATCTCTTCAAGCCGGTCCCGCTTCGGGTCTGTTTGCTCCCCGATCGTCGCCGATAACCCCATCGCACGGTCGTAATTCGGCCGGCGTATCGCCTCGCCGTACCCACCGTCAAGATTCGAATAGTGATGTACCTCATCATAAATCACGAGATCGTATTGATCGGCCAAATCACGGTCGTAGCGCGGGAGCAGCGACTGAGCGGTGTAAAACTCCACTGTCGCCGTCGAAAACGACAACCTGTCCGGGCGTCCGCTACCGCTGCCTGCCCGAGTCGTCAATCCAAGCCTGTCTCGGATTTCTCGCTCCCACTGACTGAGGATCGCGTTCGAATGCGCGACGATCATAATCTCCGCATCGTCAGTCTGCGGGGTCTGCTCAGGGTTCTCCGGCACGTCACCGCACAGGTTAGCGATCGCTGCGATGCCAGCAACCGTCTTCCCCGTCGCCGTCGCCATCTCAAGGATGCCCTCGCCGTCGCTCGCAAGCCAGTGGTCAAGCCCTTCCCGCTGATTCTCCCAGAGAGACACCATCAGCACAGGTCGGGTCAGTAACGCACGGGCGTCCGCTTTGTCAAGCTCCTTGAACGCAGTAGTCTGAGCCAGCAACGTTTCGAGCAGGTCCGTCTCGGTCGTCACTGACTGCTGGGCTGCCGTTGCGAACAACTCAAGCAAATACAGCCCGCTGCCACGACTAATATGAGACACGTCCAGATCAGACGGATCGTACCGCTCCTGTCGTAGCCGTTTTAAGAGCACGCGTTCCGCTGGACGTGAAATCGTCGTGCCGTCCGGAGACCCACCTGCCGACAACTGCTGATTCAAACTGATGATCGCCTTCCGGAACTCGTGGAACTGATCTTCTCGGGTTTCAATCGGTGTCGTATCGATAAGCCCTGCAACGCGCTCAGATACGAAGCTCCCAAAGAGTTCACCGTAGTACCCCCCGAGAAAGGACCACTCATTCGGGCCGATCGGGCCTTGGTACCGTGACAGAAGCGCCTTATTGACGATCTCCTCATCAAGTATCGCAAGCTGCTCAATAGTGGGGCGGTCTGCAAGGAAATCATCGCGGTATGCGGTAAATGACCAGTACTCAGGATCCCCAAATCGTCGCACTACGAATAGTCTTGGACGGTGTCATATATGTGTGATGGTGCGTCTCACTCTCACGATCGCACAGTTCGTTGAAGCCTCTGACTAGAACAGCATCGCTACGAGAGACGGTTACACACTCATACAGAGTGTTGAGTCGTACTGACCCCATCAGCAGCGAACGTCAACTCCGTCACGAATGACTCGTGATCACGGTATGGCTCACTAATCCGTATAGCTGGTCCGGTGTAGAGTACTGGCGTCCCGTCTCTCGCTTGGAATGAATATCCGTTATCAAAATCATCGTCTTTCGGTCGATGCTCATCCCCGATCAATACACAATCGAACGAGACTCCGGACCGGCTAAGCAACTGATCCAGATCAATATCAGCAGTCGACCGATCTCGGTACGGTGTGACGCCGTCATGGAGACAGAGCACGTTCGGCTCGGGTGACGACGACCCGAACTGTATATCGGATGGCTTCCATCCCAGAGGCTTGAACTTCGCAACGTCGTCGATTCCAGTATTGCCCGCTGGAATTCCATACGCGTCAAGCGGCCCGCCAGCAACCGGCGTCGGACTCGTCGAGAGTTCCACGAGAGTACCCTTTCTAACCTGCTGTTGTAACCACGCGATCCCATTCTCCGAATTCGTGTGTTGCGGTGCGTATGAATCTCGGTCGTGTGAGCCTATGATACAGTAGACCGGGATCCCTACCTTGGATAATAGCTCCAACCTCGCCGCAGCGCTGTCGAGAGTTTCCTGGTCAACCTCGTGATCGACAATATCGCCCGTATGAATAACCGCTTCAACATCCTGCTCAATCGCAATCGTCACGATTCGTGTGAACGCCTCGGTACTCGACACCTCACTGATCCACGACACCGTCTTGCCGCGCCCCGTCACCGCCCGATTCTCATATCCAAGGTGCGTATCACTCACAAACAGCACCGTTACCGCATCGCCCCCTGATCCCTGTCCTGTATTCTCCCGAGCACGGCGAACACGGGCCGGATCAAGCAATACATCGACACCATCACCCGGCCGATCTGCCGCCGGCTCAGCCGGGAACTCCGCCAATAGTGAAATAGCTCGATCAACTTCGTTCGTCGAGACGTGTACCGGGAGCACCTCTCCAGACTCCGGTGCAACCGGGATCACCGCACCGGACGGAACATACTGTCGATCTTGTGGCCGTGGCTCCGCCACCGTGATTGCTAAAAAATCCGTAATCCGTGACCCATCACCATATCGGCGGACGTACTCTTTCCGCTTCTTATGGTTCCGCTTATTCTGCTGTTCCCCATAACACGATGCTTCTTCAGCCAACAGCTCTCCATCGTACAAGACTGATTTCACCGCTCGCTTCCACTCCAACTCCGTCTCCTCAGGCAGCGAGCTATAGAGAACCGAAAGACCGTCATACAACTCCACCAACTCGTTCTCAGCACCCATCGTACTCGACAACTCCCTGCCGTGCGGTGATATTTGTTCCGTACCGAGTCTGATACTACTACGTGCTCCAAGAGTTGAGGCGCTGGTTCTAAGCCATCCCGACTTGAGGATGTACATATGACCTCACACGATCTCGTCGAGGTGTTTACCTCAACACGGCAGAATCTCCGCGAGGCGGAACTGGAAGATGACTTCTTTCTAGATCTTATCGGGTCCCGGTTATTGATCGAACGCGTTGGTGAATCGAATAATCGAGGATGGTGGGACTCACGCGTCCTCTCAGAAACTGGCCGAGCAAGACTGGAAGAAGTGACTCCTAAAACCCGGCTGCAGTCTCAGATCAACCTTGCAATGAAGGTCGGTCGGAAAGCAGAATCGGATGTGCTCCCTGCGGATTCTATCTCGCTGTTTTCGTTCGGTCCAAAGCTCGAAGCACAACTCGGAGCTGCCATCGAAGACCTCAAAGCTTCCGATGAGCCGTTATTGACTGACCTTGAGGGTCTCTCTGTCCAGTCTCTAGAGACCGGTTGGGCGGACCCGATTATTGAACAGATGGCATCGAATATCTCCGTCTCTTCCATCTCACTCCAGGATCCAGGAAGTGGTTCTTATCGCATCAGCGAAGAGGGATACGACCAGTCCGAGATTGAGGCAGAGAAATGGCGACTGCTGGCCACTCTACTGCGTGGCTACGGCCAAAATACGGAACGGCTACACGTCCCGTATTACCCACTCAACTCGGAACTTAAATCGGAAAGCGCGTGAGGAGTCCCTATGAGCAACGAGCACCTGGAACCTGAAGACGAAGACAACGACGATCAAGCCACGAGTCTTGACCCAAAAATCGCCCATCACAGCACCTACATCGACGAGACCAAGCGAATCCTACAGGCATACACCGACTGTGAATCGTACGATGAACTGGAGCGGATGGTAGTCGAAGACAACATCCTGAACAAAAACACCGACGAGTACCGAACGAACATTCTCCGCGAAGTAACCCGTAGACACATCCCGAGTAAAGAAGACTACACCGAGACCCCGCTAATGCGGGTACTTTCAGCTGACGTTCGGAGTGATGTAGCCGAATGGTGTCTCTACTACGAGTTCGCCCAAGACCCATTCATCCGCCTCATCACGATCGAATTCCTCTATCCCGAGTTCCAGCGCGGCACTCTCTCTATCCAGGCCGAAGACATCGTCACGTTCATCAAATCCATCAAGGACGACTATGCTGACCTTCGTGACCGGTCCGACTCGACGATCAATGAGGCAGCAACGAAGTATCTCACTTCACTCAGAAACTTTGGCCTGTTAGAAGGTAGACAGCGAAAGGAATTCGCAGTCACCTACATTCCTGACGAAACGATCGCGTACGTCGTGTATCGTCTCTTCGACGACGAGGCTGCATCCGCATCGGACGTGATCGAACACGATGACTGGAAACTATTCTTGATGGATGAATCCGAAGTCCAGCGCCGAATCCGCGATATTTCGCCACAGTACATTAACTATGAGAAACGCGGATCGACAGAACGATTGAGAATGAAATACGAGACGGTAGACAAGTTGATCGATGCTTTCTGACTTTCAGACACGACTCGAAGAAGTCGAACGGCTCGTTCGAGAGGATAGAGAGGACGTCGGAAAGCGAGCGGGAGTTCCATTCATCGTGTTCACGTACGACCCCGCCGATGAAATCGAAGTCGATGAGGAAATTCGGAGTCTCATCGAGAAGCTGGAGTACCACGACCAAACGGTTGCCGCAATCGATATGCGTGACCTCGTCTTCAGCGTGCTTGAAGAGCGAGGCATCCTCGACAACGTAATCGACCTTGAACGGCGAGATCGTGAACAGCTGCTCAGCGGATTGAAATCCTCACTACTCGACGACGGCGAAATGGGACAACTGGCATCGGCTATTGCCACGCAGGCTGAAGACGCAGACACCGTTATCGTGTATCGAATGGGTATCCTGTACCCGTTCGCTAGTGCCTCGACTCTGATGGGGCAGTTGGAGACGAACACACCGGATGAGACCCCGATCGTGTTTTGCTATCCGGCGACCGTTGATGACAAGAGTTTAAGATTCCTCGATGAATCTGAGGGAACATATTACCGCGCGAAGGTGATCGGACATGAGTGACACTACTTCTACCTACCAAATCAACGAGATCTTCTACCGGCCGATTAATCGGAAGATCGACCGGGTCGTCAAAGTCGATAACGATGACCCGAGCGTCGTCAAGAAAGAACTCGAAGAGTACATCCTCACACCGCAACTCGAACGGCACTTCTCGGACGCCCTAGAGGCCGTCATCGACACGGAACACGCCCAAACAGAGGACGTTGGGATGTGGGTTTCCGGGTTCTTCGGATCCGGCAAAAGCCACTTCATGAAGATCCTCGGTCACGTCCTGGAAAACCGGGAGTTCGGGGATACCTATGCCGCGGAGATGTTCCGCGATCGGATCGAGGGCAACGAGATGCTCGACGGAGCCGTCTCATCGGTCACGAACAAATTCGATTCCGAGGTGTTGATGTTCCAGATCGGCGCGAAGGCCGATGCATCTGGAAGCGAATCCATCACCGAGATCATTCACCGTGAATTCAACACGTCCCGCGGGTACGCTTCTATGCCCTGGGTCGCCCAGATGGAACAGGAACTCGAATCACGAGGCGTGTACGATGACTTCGTCGCTACCATCGAGTCAAACACCGGGAAAGACTGGACAGAGGCTCGGAAGGATGCGATGTTTGTGCGGTCGGATATGGAGACCGCGCTGGTAGAGGCGACGGATGAGTTTGACGACGAAGACGACGCAGCCCGTGCGATCGATGACGTTCAGAACAACGTTCTGATCAACGCTTCGACTCTCGCGGAAGACATCGTCGAGTACGTCGAACAGCAGGAACGCGAAACGGGGAACAACTCCCGATACTTCGTCTTCATCGACGAAATCTCCCAGTTCATCGGGGATGACGGACAGCTCCTCTTAGAACTCCAGAGTATCGTCGAGGAGTTCGGCCAGAAAGGCAAGGGGAAGGTGTACCTCGGAGTCACATCCCAAGAACAGCTCCAGCAGCTCATCCCCGGTGTGCTCGAAAAAGAGGCCGAAGAATCGAAAGTCATCGATCGATTCCCGCACCGGTTCGACCTCACGTCCGAAAACCTCGACAAGGTCGTCCGTGACCGTGTTCTCAGCAAGAAAGGCGACGCCAGGGAAGCCATCGGGAGTTTGTACGATCAGCACGAAGGCATCCTTTCCGCCAGGTACAAGCTCGATTCCGGTCAGAGTCTAAAACCGATCACGAGAGAGAACTTCATCGATTGCTACCCGTTCCTTCCGTACCAGCTCGACATACTCCCGGAAATGTTCAAAGCGCTGGGTAAAGGCTCGGATGACCAACTCGCGGGCAGCGAGCGAACGCTCATCGATGTCACACAGAGTGTGCTGAAAGACGAGGCCCATCTCTACGACGACGAGCTCGGGGCACTCGTCACGCTCGATATGATCTTCGACGAGATCAGCAACGACATCCCGAGCAACGATGTCAAATCCATCCGGGAAGCCACACCAAAGAACGCCGATCCAGAAATCGCCAGCCGCGTTCTCAAGTCACTCTATCTACTCCAACAACTCCCCTGGATCCCGAACACCGCCGACAACATTGCAACCTCTCTCCAGACGGAGCTCGGCCCCACGAAGCAGTTAGAAAGCGACGTACACGACACGCTCGATGCACTCGTCGAAGCCGGGCTCGTCGGGCGAAGCGAAGAGGGATACCGGTTCCTTCGGGAGACCGAGCGCGAACTCGAAAACGAAATCAAAAGCATCGAGGTCGGCCCCGGCGACATCCGTCGCTCCTCGAAACGCTTCCTGAACGACATCCTCGACGAAACATCACGCGTCAACTACCAAGGGAAAACGTTCCAGCTGAATCTGAGCATCGACGGAGAAACCATCACGTCGAACGGACACGTCGATCTCAAAACCTATTCACCGATCCACCAGCGGTACGAAGATCTCGACCCGGATGGGCTGAAGACACAGAGTTTCAGTGAAGACGATACGCTGTACTGGATTGCCGACGACGAGAAGCAACACAGCATCTACGAGAAGCTGAAATCGATCTACCAGATCAACACCGTCGTCAAGTCAAAACGAGGGAACGAACTCAGCCAAGAGGAACAGGAAGCCCTCGGGCAGAAACAGGAAGATCTCCAACGTCTCCGGAACGAGGTCGAACGCGAGTTCAAACGGAGCTTCCAGCGCGGCACACTCATCTACAACGGAGACACCGAGGAATTCGACACGACAAGCACTTCACTTAGCTCGCTCGTGTCGCGGAAGACGAACAACGCCATCCCGAAAGTCTTCTCCAGCTTCAAACACGGATCAGCGACCGTCAAAGACCGCCACATTGAGAAGATATTCGGTGATCTCCAAGGCTCGTCGAACCCATCCGTGTTCTCGGACCTCGGCGTCGTCCAGGACGGCGATCTCATCGCAGAGGCCCGCATCGCTTCCGAAGTCGAAGATGAAATCCAGCGACGCGAGAAGGCCGGAGAGTCCCGCTCTGGAAGCGATCTGATCGACCACTTTGCCGAACCGCCGTACGGGTGGAGCCGGGAAGTCGTTCGCCTCGCCGCTGCCGTGCTCTTTAGAAACGGATCCGTCATTCCGACGCACAAGGAGCGAACGTACGAGACATATTCTGAGGACGGAGCACAGGAGCTGTTCACGCAGGTCACGAAGTTCAAGTCCACGTCGTTCGACGAGCGGGAGACCGTCGATGTCGAAACGCGAACTGATGCGAAGCAGCTCCTTGACCGGCTCTTCGACCGGAAGGTCAAATCGACCGACCAGGCCGTCGACGAAGGAATTAGAGAGGCAGCCAACGAGTGGGTTTCAACCACGAGCACACTCCTCTCGCAACTCCAGCGGGTCGACTTCCCGCTGGCAGACGACATAGAGCAATTCCAGACACGATTAAACAACCTGCTGCAACAGCCCACGTCGGCCAAGCGCATCAAACAGTTCGTCGATTTCGAAGACGAACTCGAAGACCTCACGAAAACCGCGAAGGATGTGGCCGAATTCTGCGGTGAGACCGGCGGCCAGAACCGGCTGGAGACCTACGAAACTATCCAGCGATTCATCACGACTGAGTGGGAGTCTCTCGTCGACGAGGCCGATGACCACGCTGGGCTCGTCGACATCAGCGACGAAGCGCGTGAAGCTGCTCGACGTGTTGCTGATACGTTAGACACGGAAGGTGTCATCAGCCAGTGGAACAATGTCAAGACTGACTACCGAACTGCCGCCGAAGCCTTCACGACCACGTACGAATCCCTGTACGAGAAACGCCACGAGACATACACAGAGTCCATCGAAACTGTCCGGGCATATGCTGGGTCCGACATCGAAGAAACCGATCTCAACGCCGCTCTATCCGATCTGACGGAACGGCAGGGAGAAGGAACAGTAGACCTGGACATTACCGATGAAGAGCACATCAACCCGACGCCGTCACTCCCACGACTCATTGAGCATATCCAAACCGTCGATGCGTACGAGGACGCTGCGAAAACCCAGATCGACGACTTAGAAGACGATGAAGAAGACGGCACGGTTCGAGAGAGTGTAGACATCGACTCCATCTTCGGATCTATCGTCGTCACTGATCCGGACGACATCGACCAACCAATCTCCGAGCTCCGGGCAGAAGTCGAGGAACTACTCGATCAGGATGACGACGTAGAGATCCGCTTCCGATAGCTCATACACCGGTATTCGAGATTTTCAGACTGATTTGGATCCCAGTTGGAACCTCTGAAATCGGCACTCCCACAATTATAAGAGACGCCGACTGCTTTTCCGTGGTATGTCACCGCGGGTGGGAATCACGACACCGCACGCCGTCACCCCATCCGTTTCACAGCGGCGTGCCATCCTCTAATATCCATGTCCACAACCCACGGTCAACCCGGTCTCTCGTCGGATCAACGATCAACAATCCGAAGCACGATCCTCAGTACACGCCACGCACTTGAAGACGAACTTCGCCGCCAACTCGAAAAATACGGCATCTACGAAGACAAGAGACTCCCGCTGGAGAACCTGACACACCTCTCCGTTGAAGAGATCGAAACTCGACGAACACTGAATGCAGCAATCGAACGCGAACTCGAATCCACCGAAGGCGACCTAAAGCGGTCAATCACCAACTACGTCCGGGAAGCGACGAAGACCTACCTCAATCGATTTGTTGCGCTGAAAACCATCGAGGTTCGCGGTATCATTGAGGAAACCATCACCGAGCGACCGGAGTACGGCAACCGGTCGTACATACACCACACGGTCGCCGAAATCGCAGGCGAGCTAACCAACGCACCTGACGATGGCTTCGGTACCGCACTCGAACTTGCGTACCAAGAAATCGGCGCAGAGATTCGGATGATTTTCGAGGAATCCGAACACACCGTCATCGACCTCGATCCACAGGTGCGTGAAGAAGTTCTCGACAAACTGGATGCCATCGAAAACGAGGCTTGGGAGAGTGACGAGGCTTTAGGTTGGGTCTACCAATACTTCGGAGAAGAAGAACGCGAGGAGATCGACGAGCGTGTCGATGAAGAGAACTACAAGATTGCAGGAACAGACATCGCCACGAAGACCCAGCTGTTCACACCGCGCTATATCGTTGAGTGGATGGTCGACAATTCGCTTGGACGGCTGTGGCTCGAAATGCAAGGCGAGAGAACTAGTATTAACGATGAGGACAAGTGCTTCTATCTTGCTCCGCTTGAAGACTCGCTGACTGACCGCGAGACGAAATCGGTCAAAGAGATCACCGTACTTGACCCGGCTTGCGGAAGTGGTCATATGCTGTTCTATGCTTTCGACGTTCTCTACCAGATGTATCTAGAAGAGAGTGAAATCGCGGAGAAGTACATCCCACGTGAGATTCTCCGGAACAATCTCTATGGTGTCGATATTGATTCGGGAGCTGCGCAAATCGCTGCCCTATCCCTCTATCTAAAGGCAAAAGATCAATCGCCGGATGTCGAGATTCCACAGTTGAACATCGTTTCAGCAGATGCAGTGTTAATTAACGGCGAACGGAAAAAAGAGATACTTGAACGCTCGGGGTCGGAATTGGAGAGGGAAATCTTAGAGCAGATCTGGAATAGCTTCGGTGACATCCGTGAGTTAGGCAGTTTGGTTCAGGTCGAAGACCGCATTGATGAGGTTCTCGACGAATACCGAGAAGAATTCGAGGCAACCGGCCAAGCACAATTCACGAGCGGTGGTGGGCTGACCTCTCAATCGACATTCGTTGCAGGCGGTGAGGAAGAGTCTTGGGACGAAATCAAGTCCCGGCTAATGCAGAGCGTACAGAACCTCGCTAGTGAAGCGCTCGAACATAATGACCCAATTGAGGAGATGTTTGCTGCCGAGGTTGGGAAAACAGTAGAACTACTCGATGTTCTGATGGGAGAATACGATACGGTCGTCAGCAATCCGCCGTATCTACAGAGTAAAAAGATGGGCGAGACGCTCAAGGACTACATCAGAGATCATTACGTGGGGAAATATGATGTCTATGGTGCTTTCATCGAGCGCTGTCTTTCCTTCTCGTCCGAGGATGGCCACGTTAGTATGGTTACTCCAGAGAATTTTATGTTCCTCTACTACTTCCGTGGACTGCGAAAGAAGCTTCTAAATGAGAGTTACTTCATAGAGGCTGCTCACCTTTCCAGATACGGTTTCGAACAACAGAAAGACGCATACACCATTCCCTTCGTGCTTAGAGGATCAGTTCCCTCAGAAGGAGAGTCGTCTCGGTTCTATAGGATGACACATGAGCAAGAGCACTACAAGAACTACGAGCGTAAAATTGCAGGCTTGCGGGAGATCGCTGAATCCCTTCGCTCTGGAGAGGAACATAACGACGTGTATGTCTTCTCTCAAAGCAGAATCGATGATATTGGTAGGCGGCCATTCCTGTATTGGTTCGGCGAAGAGACGCTGAGTTTGTTTTCTGAATATCCAAGTGTCGATGATATTGGCGAAGTGAAACAAGGGCTCTCTACCGGCGACGATGATCAATTCGTTCGGAAGTGGTGGGAGGTGCCAATAGAAGAGATTGGTGATCGATACAAGCGGTTCCAGAAGAGTGGAACAGACTCCGAGTACTACGATTACGCTGAAGACTACGTAGACTGGGGAGACTCAGGGAAAGATCTGCGTGATGCGGGAGCGAACCTTCGAAACGAAGACTTCTATTTTGAGGAAGGTGTCACCTTCAGAGCATTCGGGAATCATTTCGTCGGGCGCAAACAACCAGCAGATTCTATCTTCTCGCACAAGTCCCACGCAGTCTTCTCAGATGAACTCTCAGATAAACTTCTCTTAGCAAATCTCAATTCGACTCTGCACAGGTTCATTGGGAACGGACTCAATCCTGGCTTGAGCTTCGAGGTAGGCGACGCAAAGCGATTCCCGGTGAAAACGGATTACGACTATCAGTCAGACATAGAGGAGCTGGTTTCTACTGGCATCCAAGAGCGAGAAGAGCTCTCTCAATTGACAGAGACTAGCGCAGACTTCGACGGTGAGGAACTCATAACGCTGCTTGAATCGAGTTCAACCGATCTACAGTATGCTGAAGAGGTTAGCAAGGCTCGCATCCTTACTGTCCATGGGATTTCTGACACTCTCCTCTTCGATGAATATGAGATCTCCTCTGGGACGCAAGAGCAGATGTACGCCAATCTCCCAAAGAACACGTCTGAATACCCTGTGGACCGTAATGTTCACGTTGAGTATCCAGAGTTCTTGAACCAGTATCTGGAAGTAGTTGACCTGGAAGACAAAAAGCTTGATTCAGCAATCGAGACTCTCCGATCATTGGACGATGTAACGCTCCGCGAAGCAGCAGAAGCAACTGAGCTCTCCCCGTTAACTGTGGCTCAACTTCGATACGACTACGACCTCTATACTGACGATGAGCAATCAAGGGCCGCAGGTCGAGTGGTTTCACTAATCGTGGGGTCGTTGTTTGGCCGTTGGGAATCTGGCACCGATATTCCTACACTCGATGATGAGATACTCGCTTTTGACCACTCGACTACCTCAGTCACAAACCTGTTCTCGAAGGCTCTCAACGAACTATTTCAGGATTCAGCGCAGGCAGAACGCACACTTGAATCCGCTTTGGGAGATCACCCCGTTAATTGGCTTCGAGAGAATTTCTTCCGGTATCATCATGTCGATGAGTACAAACCGCGAGGTGAGCGGAGCCCTATCTACTGGCAACTCGAAAGTCCCAATGGCGGATTTAGTTGCTTCATCTATTACCACGATATAGACGCGAACACCCTTGCGAAGCTCCGTGGCCAGTATCTCGATCCACGGATTGACGTACTCGAAAACGAGCTCGAAACACTTAACGCTCAAACTAGCGGTGAGAATCCGGATAAAGAGCTTCTGAAAAGAAAGGAAGATGTCCAAAATGAGCTTGATGACATCAGAGAATTCCGCAATATCATCGACGAGATGATTGACGATGGCGTTACCGTCGATGTGGAAGATGGCATTTGGGAGAACATCAAGAAATGGGATCAGTACGAAGTTCTCGAAACTGGACTGCCCAAGCTGAAATCCAGCTACACAAGATAAACGGACGACAAGCCTAAATAAAAATAACAAAGTAATGACGGAATTATTCTTGGCCCCAGCATCCAGAAGGGATGACGCGTTTGAAATCTTTCACAGAACGGTCCTCAATGGCATAGAACGAGCAACCTATTCCAATTACTCAGACAGCAACTGGGGAGACTATGCCAGCATATGGGGGCTCACGTCGTCTTTTGAATCCTCGTGGCAGAACGTACATAGGGGAGACTGGATTTTATTCTATACCGATTCGGACCAATATGAGTATGCTGCGAAAGTAGCTGAAAAAGAACATAACCCGCCCCTCGGTGATGCAATTCGCACTGATCTATTAAATGTGAAAGGTAACGGCGACCGGGATTGGGACTTCCTACTGGTATTAGAAAACCCAGTTTCAGTATCGATCTCTGGCCATAAATTGGCTGACCTACTCGATTATGGCAACTACTATCCGGTCAGGTTCATTCGGGTAACGGAAAGCCGAATGGAGCATCTTAGGGAAGAATACAACTCTGTGAACGAATTCATTCAGAAGATAAGAACGGACACCACATAGCCCAGTCTGAGGTTCTACCAAGTCGATCATAACCGTCAAACCATCCCCGAAACACCAAACAGCCCCCAATTGAAAGGAGAATACAATGGGAGATCTCGCGGATAGCATTATCACGGAACTCCGGCAGAAGTTCGATCGCCACCCAGTCTGGGTGTGGTACGACGCTCAGGAGAAATACAAGGGTGTCCTCAACGAGGTCGAAGCTGATCTCGATGATGTCACACTCGCTCGCTACGATGGCAGTTACTTCGAACTGAAGCGCCGACTCCGTGATGAGGATCCGAACTACGAGCAGAACTGGCTGTTCTACATCCCTGAGTCCCGGAACGACGCCGAGTGGTTCCGCGATGTTCACGCGCTCGGCCGACAGTACCGCGTCGGCCAGGACATCGACGACACTCCGGTGACGCAGTTCCTCGTCGAACACGACGAAGAGATTCCGGACGCGTACGAGGACTGGGGACAGAACCGCGAATACCAGCGTCTGGCGTTCTTTTGTGTGCTCTTCGAGACTGTAGGCCCAGCAATCGACGAGTGGGTTCGTGACTATCTTTCTGACCCCGAGGACTACCGCGAAGACATCGAAGATAACGCGATGGCTGATGCCTGGGATGCACAGCTCCGCGAGGAGTACGGCATTAATGCCGGACTGGACCCAAAGGAACTGGCGACCCAACTCCTCTTCGGAGAGGTGACGAGTCGTGCGCCGACGGCACAGTACGACAACCTCGCTGCAGACGATGCTCAAGCTGCGGCGGAGTTTTGCGACGACTGGCAACAGTACACTCCTGCCGATTTCACTCGATATTCACGGGAGATCGAAGCCGACTACGACCTCACAGAGGCCGTGATCGAATCCGATCAAACCCGATGGAACGCTACTGCGTTCAAAGGTATCGACACTGGCCTGATTCGGCTCGTGATGGATCGACTTGCTGAGGGAACGTATGCTGATCTTCCGGAGATCGCGGCGGAACTCAATCGGACAGTCACGAAACGCCGGGACAGCTTCTGGAGCAACGAGGATCTCGTTGATTGGTCGGTGCCTGCTTTGGCGGTTGAGACGCTTCGTCAGATCGGTACCGTCGATGTCGACGACGCGAAAGCGATGGGTTCGAGAGAGCTTGCGGGACAGTACACGACCGATGACGGCTGGTGGCAGGTTGATGCAGCCTATCGACGCTACATCAACGCGACCCAGCAGGCCACATTCCCGTACCCAAAGGAAGCCACGGTGAAACGTCAGGTCACTAATCACTACATGGCCTTCCTTCAGGGTGTCAACCGGCCTCTGGCAGAGATTTTGAGCGACGATCCGACACTCGGAACGCCACAGACCTCGTTCTACGAGGAATTCGCTGAGGTCGAAAACGGAACGGCGATCATTATCTGTGACGGGCTCCGCTACGAACTTGCTGAAGCCATCCGCGAAAATCTTGGACGAAGAACCGACTTCGAACAGGATCTCTCCGCAGTGAGTGCTGCACTTCCGTCGATCACCGAGGTTGGGATGGCTGCACACCTACTGGGTGAACTCGGACTTTCACTCGACGACGACGAACTCGTCGTCACCAGCGGCGGTGAGCAAATGGCTGGAAAAGCGGACCGTGTTGAACGACTCAGTGCTGCGGGCTTCGAGGTCGTCGATATGGACGAGGTTGGCGACATTTCGCTGGAAGAGCTGACCGAGTCCGACCCCGTTCCGCGTGTCGTCTACTCCGGCACGATAGACAAACTCGGCGAGAGTCTTGACGACGATGCTGCATTCAGCCAGGTTGCGTCTCACGTCGACGATGTCGAACGGACTGTCCAGCGTCTCAAACAGGCCGGCTATACTCGCTTCGTGATCACCAGCGATCACGGGTTCCTGTATACGGACCGGCTGAATGACGATCACAAAGTCGAGGCTCCTGACCTTGCTCCGGTCGTCAAACGCCGGTTCGCTGCTGCCGACCGTGAAACGCCACTCGTCGATACTGATGAGTTCGTCGAGATCGATCACGAGGCACTGTCGAAACTCGGCATTGATGGCCCCGAGATCAAGTTGCTATTTCCCCGTAGTGTCGCGTGCTTCAAGTCACGAGGTGGGAATATGCGCTACTTCCACGGTGGGATTTCGCTTCAAGAACTCCTAGTCCCGTGTCTCACTGTGACCACGGGCGAAATCGAAGAGAGCGCGTCGATCAGCTACGATGTCTCGATCCCCGATCCGATTACAAACTCTATACTCACCGTGGAGATTGAGGCTAAGAGTGGGCAAGTCGCCTTCGACCCTGCACCAACATTAGAGGTTCGTGCAACCATCAATGATGAGCCGGTCGCAGATCCTGTTACAATGGAGATCTCCCCTGGCGACAATAGCACCCGTGTTCGGCTCAAGCAGGGAGCCATCTCGGGTGAAGATACGGTCCAATTCGAAGTCGTCGATACTGACACCAGAGAGACGATCACGAGACAGACTGTGAGCCTAGATTTACTATTCGGAGATGACGATATGGGATTTGACGTGTGAGTGATCTCGGCTACAACAACGGGCTGTCGTAGTCGAATCCGAGCAGGATTCATTCACTATCTTGAGTTCTCACTCCTGATGACCGACACCAATATGCCCCCGGCAACATTGCCGTTATATAATGACGACTGAGGACGTAGATCGGAAAGCCCTGGATGTCTTCTCCGGGCGCGTCGTCCGGAAAGACCTTGTTCAGGACATCAAATCCGGGGTAAACGTCCCTACCTACGTTCTCGAATATCTGATTGGACAGTACTGTGCGACTGATGACGAGGAATCTCTGGAAGAGGGCCTCGAAAAGGTCAAAGAGATTCTGTCAAAGCACTACGTTCGTCCTGACGAGGCCGAATTCGTCAAGAGCGAGGTTCGAGAGCGGGGACGCTATCGCGTCATTGACAAGGTCACCGTCAGGCTCGATGAACAACAGGACGCCTACATCGGTTCGTTTGTCAACCTCGGTTTGAGCGATGTCGAGATCAACGAACATCTCGTCAGCAAGCATCCAAAGCTCCTCGGTGGTGGCGTCTGGGCTATCATCGACTTGGAATATCTCCCTGATAATGCGAACAGTCCAAAGAGCCTCTTCGGCATCGACTCGTTCAAACCCATACAGGTATCGAATCTTGACCTTGACCAACTGAAAGATCGACGTAACGATTTCACGCGCGATGAATGGATGGACCTTCTCCTTCAGACCGTCGGCTACGACCCCTCTTCGTTTAGCGACCGCGAGAAACTCCTCTTCTTAGCTCGATGTATCCCGCTCGTCGAGTCGAATTACAACTACGTCGAATTGGGGCCACGTGGGACGGGAAAGAGCTATCTCTACCGTGAAATCAGTCCCCACTCGATCCTCATCTCCGGCGGTAAAACCACCGTAGCAAAGCTCTTCTTGAACCTGAATACAGGACGAATCGGCCTCGTCGGTCGCTGGGATGTCGTTGCATTCGACGAGGTCGGGGGACTCCAGTTCAGCGATTCGGAAGCCGTCCAGATGCTCAAAGACTACATGGAGTCCGGAAGCTTCTCTCGTGGGACTGAAGAGCTCACCGCCCAAGCCTCGATGGTCTACGTCGGAAACATTGACCTCGACGTTGAAGGCGTTCTCAAGAGTTCACACCTCTTTGAACCGTTCCCCGAGGATATGCAGGATCTCGCGCTCATCGACCGATTCCACTACTACCTTCCAGGGTGGGAAGTCCCGAAGATGCGGTCCGAGTTCTTTGGCGACCAGTTTGGATTCATCGTCGACTACTTCGCTGAATTCGTCCGCGAACTTCGCAAGGAGTCGTACGGTGACGCGATTAACGAGGAGTTCGCGTTTGGTGACCATCTGAACCAACGAGACGAAAAGGCAGTACGAAAGACAGTCTCTGGTCTACTCAAGCTACTTCACCCACATGGCCACTACACGAAAGAAGAGCTCCGAGAGTATCTCGAATTCGCTATGGAAGGTCGTCGTCGAGTCAAGGAGCAATTGAAGCGGATTGGCGGTATGGAATATCGCGCCGTCGAATTCTCCTACCTTGACCTGGAGACGAAAGAGGAGATCTATGTCTCAGTACCCGAAGAAGCAGACGAGTCACTCATTCCCCCAGGAACACAGCAGGCAGGAACGGTCTACACAATAGGTGAGAGCGAAGGACGCCACGCACCCTTCCGAATCGAGACTCAGACACTCCCCGGGTCGGGCAAGACGAACATTTCGGGCACGCCCGGAAAGCGGATGAAAGAGTCGTTCGAAACCGCCTGTGACTATCTCCAGGCGAATATGCGGGAACTCAGTCGTGAAGAGACCCTAGATGAATACGACATCAATGTCCAGGTTCTCAACCCCTCTGATGCAAATGAGGGTGGTGAAACGAGCGTCGGGCTACTCGTAGGTATTGTTTCGGGAATTCTTGACCGGCCAGTTCGGCCACAAACGGTTGTACTGGGATCGATGAGTTTGATGGGCGAATTAGTCTCCGTGAGTTCGTTGATCGATAAACTCCAGCTGTCTGCGGATTCTGGAGCCAAAACGGTGCTCCTTCCAGCGAAGAACAAAGAAGACTTGCCGAAAATCCCCGACGAACTCCTCGACCAGCTCCAACTCGTGTTCTACACTAATCCCCTTGATGCGGCTAGTAAGGCGATTGAACTAGAGTGATTCATACTCCCTAAGATTCGTCCACTAATTCCCACAGCAGAGCGTTTCCGACCTTTCGACTCTCGACATCGCCTTCCTCTTCGAGACTTTGGAGCTTCAGATAAGCAGTTCTTCGGTCGCACCCCACGTGTTCAGCAACGTCGGTCGTCCCGACTGCACCGAGTTCCTCAAGGACCCGGAGAAAATCATCCCGAGGATACTCCTCGCTAAACCGACCACTGTTTTCGTCACGCTTCCGATCGCCCATATCTCCGATATTGACCCCGGTTCACTAATGAGTGCTGGGACGGCATCCATTAGTCGAACGTCCAAAGGCTTATGCCATTAGCGGTATGACTATTGGATGGAAGCTCAGCCATCGGGCGTTAATCAGGAAACGCCCGGGTGTGGTAGCACCCAGGCTGGGTTCAGAATAACCAATCTCGAACCCATGACGAAATCAACACCACCAAATCAAGAAAGTATCGACAGCGAGCTTATTGAAGACATAAACAAACTGAAACTGTCAGATTTGGCGGAAGGGGCCGTTATCTGTCAAGTCTGTGACTCTCGAATTTGGGAAGGCGGACGCATTACTGTGTCCGCTTTTCGATCGAAGTCTGATCCGAAATTTAAGATTGAGGATGTGTTTTGTCGGGGGCATGGAGATGAGTATAATCGCTCGTGGGATCGATCGCTCCGGGAGCTGGTTGTCCAAGGGCGGGTCGGTACGGTGTCAGACGCGGCGACGCAGTCGGCGTGGCTGGTTTTACTGGAACCTGAATTGGTTGTCTTCAGTCCGCGGAACACGCTAGAGGCATACACGCTGGATGATGCTGATCCGGACTCGGGTGCCGATGGTGAGGATGCCCGTGTTGATGTGACTCATTCGGGTGTGGTGACGGAGTCATCTGGCCGTGAGCAGCCGTCGTCGTGGTGTGACAGTGGTGGTTCGCAATGACGGGGGGATCGGAGTCCCCGTCATTCTCGGTGTGGCACCTTGACGGTGAGTTCGAGCTTCCACCTGTCGATGAGTCGACGTTCCCGGATCTGTACCTTGACCTTGGGGTGGATTTGCTTGCGCCGGGTGACGGCGTCGTGACTGATCGGCATCACGCTTCTGCGGATCGGTACGAGGCGGATGATGCGATGAATCAGATTCGCGGGCAGATCTCCCCGTTCACGTTGTCGGGCTGGTTACGGCACGGGTGTGAACGCGTGTTGCAGATTGCTGGGATGTCGGCGTGCCATCCGGGTGAGCCGAATGCGGATTATATGCGTGCGGACGTGTATGATCGTGACCTGAGCCAGGGGTACCACGAGAAAGGAGCCTGCGTTGAGACAGGCGATACCGACGCTGGCTGTGTTGTCTACGAGTTGTTCGGTGGATTCGGTGACAAACCGGGCGAGTTGTTGCGTCGGCCGATTCGGTTCTCGCCGGTTCGCTCCCAGGTCGATGTTCTCCGTGGTGAGGCCGAGGCGCATTACCGGCAACTGCACACGCAGGTTCGGTCGCGGAACGATGAGGACGGTGGGCAGCCGTTGCGGCACGCGACTCGGGACGTGGTCGGGAACGTCGAGGGAACGTGGTTGTTGACGCTACGGACACTGAAGCCCGAGTTCGTCGGGTTGTTGCTAGAAGCGGTTTCGTTGCTCAATTCGAAGAGTGATACGTTTGAGTTCCAGCTCGGTGGTGCGCGGAATTTCGGTGCGGGGATTGCTGATGTGGGTGTGGTGAATCCGCTGTACACCAAGCGAGAGATCCGTCGCGTGTACAATCGGGCGCAGAACGCCACGAAGGCGATGCAGGAGAAAGACGATGAGTGGCGGAAGACGTGCCGTGAAGAGTTCACGCGAGCGTTGCAGGCGCGTGTGAGCGATGCTGACGGCGAGCTGAGTGCGGCGATCGATCGTCAGGACAGTGTCGTCGAGGGAGAGCGAGGTGATCTCTGATGAGTGATGCTCGTGACTTTGTGGATGCTGATGCAGTCGGTAAGACGGTTGCTGATCCGATGGTGGCGGTGTATCGCCACGATGTCCACAAACTCCGGAATCGGCGGCACGGTTCGGGTGCTGACGAGTATCACGGTGTGCCGGTGAATGAGGCTGTCCCGCGGGGTGCGGATGGTGATGCGGCGTTACTGAGCCGACCGTCAGGTGAGCCGGAACAGACGGTGGCGAACCACTCGTCACCGTACCGGTTGTCGTTGCTGACGGGCGAGTCCGCGACTGAACCTGGCCGGATTGAGGCGGCAGCGGATGGCGGGTTCCGGTCGTTGGTGGTATCTGATGATGCGTCTCGACTGCACGCGACGTGGTTGACGAGCGATGTGGCAGCGGCGTTCAACGAGTCAGTGTACTATCCGTACACGTCGTTGAAGTACCACGTGCTGCTGGCAGCGGCGTTGTTGTCGGAGTACCGTGCAGGACACAGTTTCGACGAGTTGTTCTTGACGGTGCGACCGGGTGAGGCAACGGCCGCTGATGCCGGTGTCGAAGCGGCATTAGAGAGTGGTGTGGTGTCGCCGCATCGAACCGTTCTATGGTCACCGCTGGTGACGCTGGCTGTGACGAGTGATCCGGGTGATCGGCCGGCGGCGAGGCTCGGGCCGGAGCCGGCGCGGTCGTTTGCGGATGGCTGGTCACGCCTGTCGGACCAACCGTTCGACACTGACGGGTCGCGGGCGTTGATGGTGTTGGATTCGCAGCTTCGCCGGCTGCGGTCGTGGTCGACGGCGTTGCAGTACATTGAGGAGTTCGTTGCGTGGCGTGGTATGCCTGATGCTGGTGCTGCCGATGTAAATCGGGGGTGGCCGTGACGATGAGACGCTTCGAATCTCTTCGTCGCAGGGTTGTGTCGATGCCGGAATACGACGGTATAGACGGGTCTCCTGCCCGGGGCACTGGAAATGGGGTGTGTGCCTCGTGGTGTAGGTGTTCCTGTGAAGACACTGGAAACGGGGTGTGTAGTTGTCGAGACAGAGGGGCGGCATCACTGCTGCGAGATGCGGTGCCGCTTCGAGATTGGCGGACGATAGGTGTCCCCGTTGACCCCTGTATTGCGCCGGTAGCGGCGCTGTACGGCTCGTGGCACTGGAAACAGGGTGTGTCTGGACCGCAGTCCGTGGCGCTTCAGTCTCGGAGATTACTCGGGATCTGGAGTGGAAACGCAGGGGGTGAGTCAGCGTGACACGAATTCAGCAGGTACTGTTCGAGCTGGAGACGGGGTATCTGGGGCACCCGTACTTCGTGACAGGGAACGCGCTCTATCAGGCACTAGCACAGCGTGTCGATGAGTCGATGCGGCGAGGGCTGTGTGTCAGCAACGGTGTGTTCCTGCCGAAGGCGTACGGGACGCCGCCATCGTGGTACTCTCAGGAATCGTTAGGGAAGGTTGGATTGTCGCTACCGCCGGTCGAGGCGTATGATGATCTGTTCCTGCTGCGGGATTCGGCGCAGCGTTGGCTAAAGTCGTCGTGGCCACGAGACGCGCATAACGCCCATCCTGTCCAGTCGCACGGTGGGCGGCTTGCGTTCGATTCGGTCGCGTGGTTTGGTCGCCCGCCAGAGATGCAGACTTCGAAACGATCGGTTCGGTGGTTCGTCCAGTGTTACCTGTCTACGACTGGTTCGCACTCGAAGTCGGTGCTTCCCGTCGCAGACGAGACGCTGGATGGCCTGCAGGTCGGCGGCGCGCGGAACTACGGGTTCGGTCAGTTGTCGATCGTCGATTCACAACTGATCGATCTTGAGGCGTTGGACTACGACCGGATCGCAGCAGCTGATGAGCACTCCATTGAGTTGGTGTCGCCGTTCGTCATAGCGACCGACTACCCCGGTGCTGATGATCAGTCGGTGCCGTGGTGGTGGGATGTGTCCCGCCCAGCTGCGCCGTCGAGTGCGGCTGACTGTGACCGTAACAATGAGGGTGAGGTGAGTGAAGCGAGAGGATCCGGGCTACGGCGACGGACGGAACGGCTCGTCGACGATGGAGACGTGTATGACCTAGCGACGATTGACCACGGACAGATTGTCGGGTACGACGGATCGGACCCGGTTAAGACGGCGAAGAACGGGGTATCCCGGGTTGGAACGCATTCGCGGTTCGGATTCGGTGAGCTTCGAGTCCGCCCGGCGAGCGATGATCGTATCCCGGATCGTGCCGAGCTGATACACGACGTTGAGAAGGCAGATGTCTCAGGGGGTGAAGCGTAGTGGTGCTGGAACTGGTCGCGTTCGATATTGAGACGACTGGGTTCGGTGTCGACGACGAGGTTACTGTAATCGGATTCGCGGTGCCGATGGGCGTCCGCGTGTTCGTCCAGACTGGTAGTCGGGATGCCGACGGTGTGGAGAGACGTGTTAGTGATCGCGTGCCTGTACACGTGCAGGTAACGACGCATCCGACGGAGCGAGCGCTGTTTGAAGCAGTGGGATCGTTCACTGCGGACCGGCTCCAGGATGATGACGTGTTGCTGGTGGCGTTCAACGGAGAACGATGGAAGGGCGGGTTCGATCTCCCGTTCCTTCGGACGCGCTTGGCACGGTTGGAGATTGAGTGGCCGTTCCGTGAGCTCCCGTACGCGGATCTTCTGCCGGTCTTAACGCGGCGATTCAATACGACCGTCACATCCTGTGATGGTGGTGACGGTGATGTCGTATCTGATGATCAGAGTGACTTAGCAGGCGTCTATGACGTGCTGTGTGATGGCCGGTACAGCGACGTGGATCCGTTCGTCGAGAGTGGTGAAGCAGTCACAGCGTTCAATGAGGGACGGTTCGCTGACCTAGTGTCTCATAACGTTGCGGATGTGTTGCGGACCCGTGATCTCGGACGGCTTGCTCAGTGGTATTGCTCGAAATCAGAGTTCTCGGTGAAGTCACTGTCACCGACGGTGCAGAGGTGATGCTCGCGTAACTGTGCAACACCGAGTCTGACGGGGAGCGATGGAAGCGGTCGATCTGATTGAAGCGATCATCCATATGCTGGCCGGAACCGCGCGAACCAATCGAGCAAGCGACCGAAGCTAACAGAAACTGATGACACGAGCTGACGGACACCACGAGTTCAGCAACGAATCGAACGAACAAACGACGACGAGTGAGCCAGACGGCGCGGAGACGCGTACGTCTGACTCAGCGGCGAGCCACGACTATGAGCAGAACCGCGAGAACGCATCGGTAACTCCCGAGACACGCTCTGACGTGTTGGCACGAGACAGTCATCGGTGTCAAGTCTGCGGGCGAGAAGGTCCAGAGCGAGGTGGTCTGGCGACGTTACACGTTCACCATATCGAGCGTGACCCCGTCGGAGTCGCTGAAAACGACTTGGAGAATCTGACGACGCTGTGCCGGTCCTGCCACAGTTGGATTCACCAGCAATCGACGCGTGCAGACGCTCCAGTAACACTCACAGAAGCCGATCTCAGTGTGCTGCTTCCGCAGGACATCGAGATCTTACGGTACTTGGCTGACGAGGGGCCAGCGCAGACTGGTAAGATCGCGGACTCGTTAACGGCGGAGTTGTCGCCAACGACGGTCCGTGAACGCCTTGCAGTCCTGATGGGGCTTGACAACCAGGTCGAGACGCGTGACCGGCAGATCGTTGATCAGGATGTCCAGACGGGTGCGTGGGGCTTGACAGGCCAAATCGAGCATTCTGCGCGTGGTCACATCCCGTCGGATCCGCAAGCGTTGATTCAGCGGGTTGAAGACGAGCAGGTCCGGCAAGCCTTAGAACGCGGTTGTAACCGGCAGACGGTTATGGACGTGCTTGACATTTCTAGGCGGACGACTTTCCACAAAGAGAAGCGAGCGTGTGCGTATGATTTCCCCCTGGATGCGTTTCGCCGCGGTGGTCGCGGTGGGCAGCATCCAGGTGGTGACACCACGAGTGAGACAGCCGACGAGGCAGACGTAAATTCGAGTAGTTCCGATGAGCAACAACGGCTGGATTCCGTTGGCCACGGTGTCGGAGACAGTACTCCGTCTGACCCTACAGGACTAGGAGAGTCCGTTCAGGGCGATCAAGAAGATAGGGATGAGTCGACACCGGACGAGGGAAACGTAATGGTCCGCGAGCAGTTACAGACAGCTATTGCGGCGCTACAGCGGATCAACGCAGAGCTGTAGTCGTCTAAGAACGGACGATACGCGGTCAAATTCCTGTTTTCAACGCTGTTTCTATCACCCTGGGATTTGAATCCAATCTTGAGTTCGCTGAAACAGGTTCCACTGGGAGTGCGAATTCCGGTTAGAGTGGTGTTCCGGTGAGTTCGACTTTAGCGCTGTACTCGAAGTCTCCAGGTGATGCGCTTCGGGCAGCGTTGAAGAGTTTCCCCTGTATTTCTCGATCAGGAAGTTCTGTTATTGCGGCGATACGGGTGATTAGGTCTTCGAATTCAAACTCCCAGCCGAGAAGTGGTTCTTCCACATCTGTAGAGATGATCTTGTAATCGGCTTTGGATAGGATTCGGTCTCCGCTAAAATCATCCATCCAGTGGCTGACTACTTCGTGGCCTTGTTCTTGGTAGTATGTAGCGATGTGCTCAGCTTCTTCGTCTGTGAGCGTGAGGTTGAGTTCTGCGTTGACGAATCTCTTGAGTTCGTCAATATCAACCTCAACTTCACTGATCGTGTAGTCTGTCCCAATCTCTGATGTTTCTACCCAGCGGCTGTCTTTCGTGCCGTGAGTATACACGATCGCTCTAATGATGAGGTTTCGAGCCTCATCAAGGTAGTAGTAGCCATATTTATCGAGTTCATCAAGGTCGACTTCGATTTCTGTGCCGTTTGTTTCGATGGTTGTTGTTAGCGTCATAGCTGTTGGGTTGTTGTCTTGTTAGCAACGTGCGAGGGGTGCCCTGTGGGTGTACTGAAACGTGTGCGTATCCAGACAGTCTCACGACTACCTACAAGTGGTAGTCTATTAGCTACGCAGGGTTACCGCGGGCTTCCATCGCCAAAGGGAGCTCTGAAACAATAGTAACTATCGGATCGTGACTTAAATACCCTTGGGGAAAGGGGATAATCCACGGTGGACTGCTTCCGCTTTCGATATTCTATTTCGTCTGCGAAGTCCCCCCGCAGTGAGAAATAAATTATACTTAACATTAACACAGGCCGTCTCACTTAGACTATTACCACTAATGTAAACAGTTCCATCCTCTGCCGCGAGCATTTCTCCGATGCTTTCGAATTCTCTCATTGATTCTAGTAACCGATCGTGTTCGTAGAACCAACTTCGCCTATCAGGGATACCGCTACTCGTCGGCAGAGTCGCCCGACATCTTCGCCGCAGCCTCACGATCCTTGAGAAGCTGCTCTTTGGACTGGCCAGTCGTTTCGACCAGTTCATCAACGGTTGGGATGTCTTTCAGGACCATTCTTTCACTCACAGATTTGCCGGTCGAACAATTATTTCGCACAGTCGTACGCAGGGGCCGCCTCTTCTTAGAGCCAGGCGAAGCCATCGAACAAATGGTTTCTCGTCGACGTAGTCTCCGACGCGGGCCGCGTATGACTCTCGCCGTGTCATTCGTTGTGGGTGGCAAGTAGTTCCTCAATAAGTTGGTACTGGTCGAGGAGATGGGTTATTGTTCGCCCGGATTCTGTGAGGCCGCGGTCTGTGTTCTGTATGACCGGTGTTGAATGGGCGACATCGTTCCGGAGATCCGTGATTGGGTCGAGTTGGCTGCTTGCTTGATGCCCGGCATCGAAGTCGAGTGCTTGTGATGCAGCGTCGCTGTTTCCGATGATAGTCACGAGTGTTGAGAATTGGGCGTAGTGAATCGGGTCAAGTGCGACGCCGGCGTCTTTCGCATCAGCGAGGCGTTCGTCGATGGCGTCCAATATGTCTGGGTGAAGCGGCGTGGTTTCGCGCCAATCTGGCACGTGTTCCTGGATTGTCTTTCGGAAGGCTTGTTCAAGTTGTGAGAGTTTGGTGTAGAGGTGTTGGTAGACTGGCTCGGTGTTGAGGTCTGCACGGGTGAGTATACCCGTGACTTGGTTTCGGTCCGCGAGATAGTAGAACGGGCGGTCATAGAGTGCTTCGAGAACTGTGTCGAGTGGGGAGTCGCTGGCGATGAGGACATCGACTGTGAGCGGTTCTGTAATCTCTGCGAGTGACGTGTCTGGCGAGGCTGTCTCTGCGGCGTCTCGTGTCACGTAGCCAATTGGGCGGCCATCCTCGAACACCGGTGCCGAGTCGTAGTCGCGTTCTGAAAGCCAGTCTGCTGCCGTCGGAACGTCGTCAGCCGGGCATATTTCTGGGTTTGCGGTAGCAATATTGTCCGCGGTGCAACCGTTGGTCATGGTTTGTCGTGTGAGGGGAGTGCTGTAATACCGACGTTAGATTTATTACTTTCAAAAATTAATAGGACTGTATAGATGCGTAACAAGCATCCATACCTCGTATATGATAGTATTCCATACGACGAGGCATCCGATCTGTTTCCCGTCTCTTCACTCCCGACCGATGCAGTTGTCCGTAATGCGAATGCTGAAGAACTGATTGAGGCAACGCCTGACGAGGCGATCGTCGCTGTCGCACCGGTGAGTATGGCAACAGGGTACGCACTGGCCCAAGAACCGCTCACCGCCGTGAAACTCTCTCAGCTATCTGGGACGGGGGCACTGCCAGTGCCGATGGGGGAATATGAGCTGTTGGTACGAGGCCGTCCACAAACGCGCCACAATCACTCACTTAGTGAATACGCCTGATATTCCCGGGATATGTATGATACAGGCGTGCTGTGAGTCTGGCTGCCCGAATGTGACTCTGCTATCGGCCCTTCTGTATTCTCATATCCTGCGCCGAAATACCCGGGTGTTCGATTCACTTTCCATAGAGAACTCTCCGTTTCGCTATCCAGTTAAACTTCATATGGAAACGGGCACTCGTTTATAATATCCTACTGGCGCAACTACGCTATTGCACCGGTATCCTCAGCGACGAATGTCCCTTCCCCGCAGACGGGGCATTGTTCGTCAACAAGTTCATCGATGGTCTTGACCGCGTTTGATCGACACTCCGGACACGCCTTCTCATCCCGGTCGAGATCTAAATCCACCTGCGCTTCGCAGTGGATACAGAAGCAGTAGGTATTGAACCCGGTGCGACGGTCGATCTCTTCCTGGGACGCGTCCTCGCCGATCACGTCTCGCGCTCGTCCCATCTCTCCAGGGTGTGGACAATGGATGCGTTCGCCGTCGTCAGCGATTGCGTACATATAGTATCCCCAGCCGGACGGCATCTCGAACTCACAGTCCGGGTTCGTACAATGGAACTCGAATATCTGGGGCATCGGGACGAGGTATACTGGGACGACAGTAATCAGTTTCCCTGACACGAGGCGACTTCGGTTAGACTTCGTTCTGTAGAACCGGACACCCGTCTCTATGTGGGATTACTATTTGATGTAGAGCGTCTTGATCCTCAACCCGCGTCTATTAGTGAGCTATATTCGGCTCTGTTGAAAGCCCCACGAACGGATAGAGGTGGCGTGGGAAATACAAGGATATATCCAGCACAGCCAACATCGGCGTGAGCTGCCAATCTCACTCTATCATCACTGCCCAACAATAATGCATCTATGAGAGAGATCAGCAAATATGCTGATTGACGCGCTTACTAGGGTGTTCGGGGCTAATCTCCCGATATTCGCCTTGCTGTTCGTTGGGATCGTGGTCGAGAAATACTACGTGTCCAGAGTAACGACATTCACGAACGTTCTCGCGTTGAATATGTCGTTTCTGGGCTTAGAGACAGCACCAAGATTCCTCGTTTGGTACGGTGACCTCGGATTGATTCTTGGAGTGTACGGGATGCTTGCGTATCTTGTAAATGCTGAGATCGGGAAGCTGTACCGTGTACCGGCGTTCACGATGTACGCGTCGCTCCCGGTCGCGGTCGTTATCCTCGCGGCACCAACGGATTGGTGGCTCGCGTTGCTCGTCGCAGGGACAGTGAACTTCGTCGGGGGAGTAGTGCTCGAATCAGAGCTCGGGATTGATGTCGCTCACTGGGGACCTAGGCACGGCGAAGTAAGTCGGTTCATCGACACCAGGAAAATGGAATTCATCGATCCGTACGGAGTACATCAGCACGTGGATCTCGAACTCGGGAAATTCGAACGACGCTGACCGTCGCGTTCCAACCGGCGTCTACCCCACGATCCCTATGGCTAGTAGCACCTGAACAACCGCGAATAAGATTAGCAGCACCGAAGTGCCGAACATAGCTAACTGCAGCCGCTTCGGCTGCCGGATCGACGCGTCGTAATGCGAATTGTCCCACACGTGGAAACTGTACGCTGGGTCAGCTGATTTTGCACGTCCGGATTTTAATTCTCGGCGGTCGGAACCACTCTTTCCTGACGCCCCACCGGTAGCAATACCGAAAACCCCGTGGCCTTCGTACGCTAGAACTTTCCCACCGACAGTAACCGTCGTTTCCTCTCCACGGTCCAAGGGGCCGAACTCGACTTCGTTGGTATGCACTACTTGCATCGGGTTCGTTTCAATTGTCCATGTGAACGCGCTTTCTTCACTGAAATCGTATTTTGCGTCCTTGTTCCGGATGTGTACGTCGAATTCGGGTTTGTCGCTCGTATAGTAGACCGGGTCCGGTGCTTCGGCGGGTTCGACATAAAATTCTAACCCGTCAAACACGTCGATTGTTTGTGTTGCTGGCATACGAGCCGTGAGGAGAGCAATCGGGTTATATGTACTGTGGCCCGCTCGTTTTGTAGATCAGATGTCTGATAAAGTGATGAACGACCTTGACTCGGAATGGACCGTTGAGTGGGCGACGCCGAAGCCGCACGATGATGGGGTTCTCGATACCTTGGTTTTGAGCCGAGAGAAAGCCAGTGAGTATGGTGACGAGCTTGTCCAATCGTTGCGGGTCGACGGGGAGATACTCCGACGGTGGGGCCTTGATCCGAACGAACCGTTCGCTTGGATGGTTAAGGATGGTGAGATCGTCACGAAGCAGATTTCGCGGCAATTGTTTGAGCGAGTTGCGGAAAGCGAGCGGGATGGCGCGTACTATGCCCGCGAGACTCTGAAATATCGAGCGGAACGATGCCTTCGCCAGTCGTCTTCGTACAGGTAGAGGCGGATACCGAGTAGTTCACGGAACCCGGCTTCCTGGATTGAGAGTGTTTTGGCTCCGATCATTTGTTCCACTCTGAGGTGAACGGTTATCAGACCAAGTTGTGTAAGTGGTAACGAACATTATGGCGGAGCAGTTTGATCTCCCGCTGGGCGGCAGGTCTAAAACAACGGGACACGTTGAACTCTTCAGGAGCTACGGGCGGTTCGAAACGTACTTTGAGGACGCTGTCCGGATGCGTGTCGTCACGTACTGTGATTCACCGGAGTTCATCCTTGAACTGTTTGACCGCGTTGAGTCGCTTGAACAATTGGAAGTAGTCGCGGGTGACGTTGCGGATTATCGGGAGCGACTCATCGATAAACCAGAACTTGCAGATCGGCTTGAACAGCTCAAACGAGACGATAAGTTAGTGATCTATCTTTGCGAGACGAAAGAAGTACACAGCAAACTCTACCTGATCGAATACAGCGCTGAAAGTGACGACTCGGACGGGAGTGACGAGACTGATGCATCCCAGCAAACTTTCGAGTGGACCGATTCGGACTCGACTGCAAGTGGCGGTGGAACTGATATAGACGAGTCAGAGGATGCTGCGGAGACAGAGACGGTGCGGCCAGCGACGGCGATCGTTGGGTCCCCGAACTTGTCGAGTAACGCGTGGACGCGGCAGGCGAATACCGGGGTCGTATTCGAAACGGCGACGGACACATCGCTGTGGGGCGAGCTCGTCGATTTCTATGAAGAGCACCGGTCCTACAATAACGACGGCCCGTTTCTCGATGATCTTACGGAGCGGTTGGAACGGACATCTGATGACCGGGCAGAGGTGGTCTCGCTGTACACTGAGGGGAAGGTGAAGACCCGTGATGAAGTAGGCGAGCTTCACGGACGGCTTGATGAGCGGATTGAGTCAGAGGTGGATGAAGTCGATCTGGTACTGGGCGATGAGACGGAGCTGAGTGAGGGTGCTGAAGAGAAAGTCGACGAGCAGCAACACGAGTCAGATGACGGTGAGAGTGAGGGATCAGCAGAGGATTTAGATCCGGGTGACGAGAGTGAGACGCGAATCAACCTCTCATTGCTGGGGCATAGCGAGGATGCGATTGAGGCGTTGTCTCGAATGACTGATTACGACGCGTCTCTCTCCGGTGATTCACTGACGACGACGCCACAGGCGGTCCAGCAGTACAAGCGCGATGTCTATGAGGTGCCGACAATGCGTGTCCAGCGTGCACAAACAGGTGATAATGCTCCGGTTGAATTCGGGCGTGCACTGAGCTTCCATACTGATGGGCGGGTCTACCGGGTAGGACAGCCGCTGCCTGACGATCCAGATGTCGTTGATACCGCCCTGTCCGATTTAGAGGGGTATTTTGAGACGGTCGACAAGTACGGGAATTGCAACGATGAAGACGCCGTGAAAGCGCACATGACCGAGGCGTTGCTGTGGATGTTTTGGGCACCGTTTGCGAACCGTGATGCAGCATTCTACGATCAGTACGGGATTGACCTTGACAAGGCGCTTCCGAACCTCTACATCTACGGCGAGTCGGACGCCGGGAAAGGAACATTCGCACAGTTCGTGCTGTCGATGATTAGCGGGGGGCGAGTCGTGAATCCGGTTGATGCCGACGAGGTCGGGAAGCGGAAAGTACGGGGAATGCGGTCTGCGAATACTGCGTTCCCTGTCGTCGTCGACGACATCACGAAAGATACCGTGAACCGGTTGGATACGTTCCGAAACTACTGGGGGAACTGGACGCCGGAAGCGAGCTTCCCGCTGTTCGCATTCATTAGTAACGACAAACGGCCGGATGAGTGGTTCCGAAATCGCTCGAAGATTTTGCATTTCAACGTGAATTTCGACACGAGCTACAAGGGTGAGGCCGAGGTCAACCGGCTGATCGAGCAGGATAATCCGCTGTTCCTCTGGTTCACCCACGAAATGCTGACCCGAGAGCTGACGCTTTCGAATGATGACGATGCGTTACGGACGGCACGTGCCGTGATGCTGGAGTTCTACGAGTATGCTGGTCGTGACGTACCGGAGTGGTTCCCACGACGCCCCGCCGAACAAGAGCATGATGCGGGTCGTGACCGCTGGTTCGATCTGCTCAAGCGAGAGGATATTACGACGGAAGACCAAGGCGATCGGCTTCGTGTATCGTTCCCTGAAGAGATGTCGACGGATACCTACACGTATGCGCGGGATCCGCCCACCGTTGCGCGTGTTGAACGCCGTGGACGCGATCTGCTGATCAAATCACCTGCCGAGTTCCTCGACTGGTTGGGAGAGCCGCCAGCTGGCGCTGAATTGGATGGACGGGTGAGTGAAGGAACAGGAGCGGAAACAAGTGAGTCAGAGAGTAGTGGCGGGGTGATTGGCCGCGTCCGAGGATTGTTCAGCTGATACTCCTACAATGACGGATTGCTCCCTCTTTGAGACGGTTATCGCTGTAGGTCGACGTTGAGAATCAGTTTCGCCTATATCTGGGGAAGAATTCGATTGTAGCGCCCTGAACTGTCGAACACGAGAAAGGTATTCACCGCGCGCGTTATCTCCATAGATACCTTCACGAGCGGTATGCCTACGATGGATTATGAGGCAGCGGTGAATCGAACATTAGCGTATATCGAGTCGGCCACCCACATCCACCCCGAAAATAAGCAGCTCATAGCCGAGTATCACCGGGATATGGTTCTTGCAGATATTAGTTCGGCGCAACAGCAGAAGGTGCTTGCCCATTTCAAGATCATCACAGATCACGTGGGGCAAACACGGTTCGTGGATCTGGACAAAGAGGCGATCGTTGATTTAGTCGCGTGGTTGTACACACGTGGAACGTCTTCCTCTACTGTCGTTGATTACAAGCAAGCGATCAAGCAGTTCTGGAAGTGGTTGAATGATGGAGAAGACCCTGAGGAGACGAAGTGGATTCGACGGGGCCCCGTAGAACAAAAACGGATTTTGCCCCAGAGTCTGCTCACTCCAGCAGATGTTCAAGCCCTATTGGAAGCGTGTCATAACGACCGTGATCGTGCATTTGTAGCCGTCTTATGGGAAACCGGAGCGCGGATCGGAGAACTCATCGACCTAGAAGTTGGGCATATCGAACAGACGGGACTCGGAAAACAGATGGTTGTCTCGGGGAAAACCGGGTCGCGCCGACTCTTGCTCCTCGAATCTGAATCGTATCTTGAGTCATGGCTAACAGCACACCCGAACCAACGCCCTGACGCGCCACTCTGGTGTAAAATCGACACGAAGCAAGGGTCTCCAGATGAGACAATCAGTTACCAGTACATTCGTTTGCGGATTTTAGATCGTGCTAGCGAACAAGCCGGGATTCAGAAACCGGTGAATCCGCATCACTTCAGACATAGCCGAGCGACGTACCTGGCGAATTACCTCACTGAAGCGCAGATGTGCGCGTGGTTCGGATGGGTTCCAGGCTCCCGAGTCCCAGGACGATATGTACACCTGTCTGGCCGGGATATTGACCAGGCGTATGTATCGATGCTTGAGAACCCTGGCTATACGCGTCTTCCAGAAGCAGACGGGTCAATAGCGCCGAGTGCTTGATGCGCTGTAGGCGTTTCCCCCGTCGGATCGTCACTCGTCCCAGAAGGCTTTGATTCGGTCATCGAGATCGGTAAGAACGGTTGCGAGTATATCTCGCCAGTCGTCGGGATAGTCGGCATCCTCTCCGGGTGTCGACGCATCTGGGGGTTGATGGAAGTGCTCGCGGGTGTTATGGTCATTGGGGTGCCGATCCCATCGGCACTCCCACTCGTTACCGGTCTGGTATTGCTCCGAATAATGGATGCTGAAGTCGTCGGTCTCGAACCAGCGGATTCGTAGATACGCACGGGTGACGCCGCCTGGAAAGTATCCGAGATCGTAGTCAGCGACGACTGCGTTCGGCGCGTATTCCGGTCGTGTCTGGATGTCGTCGAACCGATCACTACGGGCGAGGTGGGCAGCAATCCGATCGAGGATTTCTGCATCGATGGGGCCGCGACTGGGTGGGTCTGCCGTGTCCTCAGGCATCGACTGGACCGGGCTTGCTACCGGCGACTGGATTGTTTCCGCGTGCTTCGTCGAGGAGCGCGGCTCGCTGTTCGAGTGTCTCCCACTCGGAGAGCGCTTCCCAAGCTGCTTCGGTGGATAGATTCTGCTCCTGGGTGGCGTCGACGAGGGACACATCGTCCGGGTGCGTTGCATCGAACTGCGCTCTGTAGTCTTCGATCTGGGTGAGCGTGTCGTCGAGGGCGTCAACGATCTCCTGCTCGGAGTATTCCTCGCGGATCCGGTCGATGCGTCGCCACTGGAAGTACGCGTCGTTGCGTTCGTACCGGACTGGACGACCGTCGTGTCGCTGTACCATCCCCATCTCGTCGAACCACTCTAGGTAGTCCCGGGCTGTCTCGGTGTCACAATCGGCACGATCGGCGATCGTCGAGACCTTCGTCGGCGTCCGCAGTCCGATGACAACGTCGAGGAGCCGCTCTCGGATTGATCCACCTTTGAGAAGCGAGTCAGGCGATTCTAATGCGTCGAGATCAGGCGGTGACTCCTCGCCGTCGTATGCATCACCGGGGATGTCTGTGAGATCCATGTGTGGGGGTCCGTTGCTGTAGCTACTTGCTCTGGCGATATATATCTATGGAACGCTGAATTATTTCTGCTTTAGCTGGGTTCACGACATCGCTGGATAGACCGTATCTCAAAACAAGCAAGATATTTATATATAGGTTTCGTGATTTGAGACAAGATGATCTCTGAACCGGAACTCACCGTCCTCTCATACCTCAGTACCGAGGGAGTGGATGGCGTGGTACAGCGGGAGTTAGCTGATGCGCTTGAGTGGGATCCGAGTCACACGTCTCGCGTGGTCTCGACCCTTGCCGAGCTCGGGCTGATTACCAGAGAGCAGCAACACGGTCGATACCGCGTTTCGTTGTCGAACGCTGAACCGGCTGAACGGTTTGCAGACCTCGCACGTGAATTCCCGCACGTCGATTTCGCTGGCCTGATTGCTGGGTCGACCATCCAACTCCTGTACCATTTGGATACTGAACGAACGGCTGCGGAACTCACGGATTGGACTGATGTGAGTCGTGCAACGGTCTACCGGCGACTCAAACAGTTACGAAACGTCGGTATTGTCACGAAACGCGATAGCCGATTTGCACTGACGAGTCAGTTCCAGGGATTGGCTGCGTTTGCACGGTCGCTGGTACGCCATATGCATCGACAGGAAGCACGCGACCACGCTACTGGTGTCCGTCTCATCTGGATGGATGTTGATGAGTACCTGTTCAGTTGCCGGACGGACGTGACTGCGTCACTCTTTCATCGGACTGGTCCGGATGCACTCGAACAATACGGAATCCCGCTGTTAACGCGGGAAGAGCAGTACTATTTCCGCTCCGAGGATCGAACCGAACTCACTCCGGAAGACCTTGTCTGTCACTTGCTCCTCATTGATGATGGCGCACGGTACAGATCATACTGTCTATTACTGATCACAGCCAGTGAGATTGGTGCAGAGGCACTCACGGAGACTGCAGCCCGGTACGATCGAGAATCCGACCTCAACCTCACTGAAACCGTTCAGGCGCTCTGTACGTACCTCGAAACCAGCGGTGATGTGGCTGGGGAGAAGCTTCCTGAATGGGACACGTTCAAATCGAACGCGGCTGATTACGACATATCTGTATGACGCCTCGCCCCCAGTTCGATGCCGCGTATATCGAGGCCGAACTGCAGGAACTTGGAGCGGCTCTGAACACCGAGGTTACAGCCTTTCTCATCGGTGGCGGGGCGATGGCGTTCCGAGGACTGAAGGACACGACCAAGGACATCGACTTGGTCGTCACGACCGAGGTGGAGTTCGACCGATTACTCGCCGCATTAGATAACCAGGGATACGAGGAAGTCTCAGACCTTGACGAAACGTACCAGCAGTTGGGGGCGAGGTTGTGTGTCGAGAACGACGATGGGTGTCGGATAGATGTGTTCAATCGGCAGGTTGCCAACAAACTCATCTTCAGCGATGGGATGCAACACCGGAGCGAGGACCATCTCTCATCTGGGCAGTTGTCCGTCCGGTTAACGGCGCTGGAAGACATCTTCCTATTCAAAGCAGTCGCAAAGCGCCCTGACGACATCGATGACATGAATACACTGGTACAAACGAATCTCGACTTCGACGCCATCGAGCATGAAACCGCAGCACAGATCGAGTTGCTGAATGGGAAGCAATTTACGACCCATATCCGTGAATCGCTGGATGAATTATACGACCAGTACGAGGTTCAAACACCGCTTGAAGAGGTCATTGATGAGTACTACGCGCAGTATATGGATGAGTTAGAAGTCAGACTCGTGTTGAGTGAAGACGAGCCGATGTCCGTTGAGGCGATTGCAGAGGAACGTGGCCTCGATCTGGATCACGTCGTCGAGCAGTTGGATCAACTCGAAGCCTACGGGTATGTCGAGCAGAGTGATTCAGGCTTTGTTGATACGGGCAAGCGAGATGCGTTCACCGAATGACGTTATGAATTGTCAGATGACCCTTTCTCTTGGTGGAGTTCTCTGAGATAGGCGATTGCGGCGACACCGACGTTGATCCCCCAGACGTAGTCATCCTCACCGAAGGCGGCCGTCCCGGCCATGCGGTGCGTGTAGCCGTCGACGAGGGTATGCCGGATACAGCTCGCCACGTCGTCCTCTCCGAATTGGGTGATGGCGTTGGAGATGTACTGGTCGAAATGAGCGTCTGGATGGTTGCGGGGCCGTGGATCAGCAGCTCGTTCGACCGCGAGGTCGATGACTGCGTCAATCGATGGATGCGATGTCTTTCCGGTGTTTTCTCGAACCTGGTATTCCCCGTCTGTACACATATGTCTACGTTGATTTCGTAGGTGAATCAGACTTTCAGTAGGTGGTCGTAGATTCGCTCAGTCGTTTGAATGCTTCCGTGGCGCAGTCGGTTCCGAACATCATAGAGCGTGTTCCCCTTTTCGTCGTTCATCATTCGATATGCCACGCTGTGTCGCAGAGCGTGTGGGGTTACGTCACTGGCGTCGCCCCGACTACCATCGACCTTGTAGGGTTGGACACCGGCCTCGTCAGCAACCTTGTGTAGCATATTCCGCACGCCTTGTTCGGAGATCCGATCCGCAGAACGGGACGGGAAGAGACCCGGTGAATCCTTCCACCGGGTATTGAGGTAAGCTGAAAGGAGTCTCGTGGTATCGTTTGAGAGGGTGAGTGTTACTGGTGGGGGCGAGTTCTCGTTCGGGTAGTCTTTCTGAATCTCCGTAGGAAGATAGAGCTCCTTATTTCCGTTCCGTAGCAGGCTCACGTCGACTTGAACGAGTTCCCCGACCCGCAGCCCAGTATCGTACATAAACGCGATGATGGCCTCGTTCCGTTGCTGTAGATATTCTGCTCCAGTCCGATAGGATGCCGAGCGGAGTGTCTCGACTTGGTCTGGTGTCATCCAGACTTTGGCCCGAACTTTGGAGTTTGCAGATTCACTCATTCTGGTAGCACCTCTTTATATACTGTTATGCGTCTCGACCACCTTAACTTTGGAGTCCATAAATAAACTCCAAAGTTCATATGACTGGTGTGAACTGAACGGTGTCTCCCACCCTTTACGAATGACTATTTCACCGGTCGACTGTGGAATTGACCGGCCGTCCATCCAGCGCAATCCGTAGCGCTTTGGACGATTCGGAATAGATAATCAGCACTCAATCTATCTGCTGGTGGCCTATCATTAGACCAATAAACTATACAAAACCCTTCTTCGAATATATATTGGTTATTTGATTAATCCCGTGTTGTCTACAAGAGAGAAAAATGAATAATTTGGGAGATAGCGCCCCTATTGTTGTTTATAATTCGATAATATAGGAGAATACAAAACTGATTTGGGTCGGCCTCTTCGGGCAGTTTTTGCATTTCTCTATATTATGAGTGACCACGTAAACACGTCATTCGGCCGGTTGCAATATATGACAGAATGTCCTAATGTATTCTTATTTTAACTTCCGCTAATCCATTCGTATTAAACTCTGAGCGTTCCTGATGATGACCCACTTTCTCTGCTACTGGACAGCCTGATGGTGAGGGTGCCATAGAGATCTTTCAACGGTTTGGGTTCAATAGTTCAGTCTGTACTAGGTGACTGATTTTTCCATTCATCAGGCACATCAAACCAGTGGCCTGTAATGTCGCATCTATGGAACTCCATTCCTTCCTCGGTGACCTCAATTGCGCCGATGCTTCGTAGCAGCCGGAACATATTGGCATTCGGATTATTGACGTTGAACCGTGCATCCGAATTGGCGATGTCGTCCAGCCACGCTTCAACGAATGCAGATCCGACATCCGTCTTCAGTTAAGCAAGAAACCCCGTGACTGCGACGACTTATCGAGACATCTTTCGGAAGGAATGAGGAAGCCGAGTCTGTGCACGACAACGGCTCCTCATCTCGAATTATGCGTCGGCTCACTACACTGTTTCCCTCCGAGTTCCTCGAAGAGCACGCCGAGGAACTCGGCGTGGTCGAACGTGATCGGAAGCTTCAGATCCCTGCCTTCGTCTGGACGTTCGTGTTCGGCTTCGCCGCAGGCGAAAGCCGAACACTCGCCGGCTTCAGACGATCTTACAACTCTACTGCCGATGAGACCATCTCGCCGAGCGGGTTCTATCAGCGGTTGACTCCGACGCTTGCGAAGTACCTCCGCGACCTCGTCGAGCATGGTCTCGACGAGGTCGCTGTTCCTGACACGACAGCTGCTGATATCGACCGGTTCAGAGATGTGATGATCGCTGATGGAACGGTGTTGCGGTTACACGAATTTCTTTCAGATCAGTTCGAAGCCCGCCACGAGGAGCAGGCTGGAGCGAAGCTCCACCTGCTCCACAATGCCACAGAGCAGACGATTGAACGGATCGATACTGCTGACGAGAAAGCACACGACAGCACGCTGTTCAAGACAGGATCGTGGCTTGAAAACCGCCTCGTGTTGTTCGATCTTGCGTACTTCAAGTACCGCCGGTTTGCGCGGATCGACGAGAACGGCGGTTACTTCGTGAGCCGGCTGAAACAGAACGCAAATCCGGTGATTACGGCCGAATTACGGGAATGGCGCGGCCGCGCCATTCCCTTAGAGGGCAAGCAGCTCCGAGCTGTTCTCGACGATCTTGACCGGAAGTACCTCGATGTGGAGGTCGAAGTCGAGTTCAAACGGGGGCCGTACAATGGGACGCGGTCGCTGGATACGAAGCGATTTCGCGTCGTCGGCGTCCGCAACGAGGACGCCGACGACTACCATCTGTACGTGACGAATTTGGCGAGGAAGGAGTTCTTCCCGGCGGATTTAGCGCAGATCTACCGATGTCGGTGGGAAGTTGAGTTGTTGTTCCGTGAGTTGAAGACGCAGTACAACTTGGATGAGTTCGACACGAGCGACGAACACGTGGTGAAGATCTTACTGTACGCAGCGCTGCTTTCGCTACTTGTAAGCCGCGATTTATTGGATCTGGTCACTGAGCAGGCGGATGAGGAGCTCGTGTTTCCGACAGAGCGCTGGGCGGCGACCTTCCGGTCGCACGCCCAGCTTTTCCTCCATAAACTCGGTGAGTACCTCGGCTATTCACCACCGCCGCTGCTTGAACGACTGATCGAAGACGCTCAAAAGATCCACAAGCAGCGACCGGTCTTACAAGAGACGCTCGTTACCGCTACACAACCGAGGTGTGAGTCTTAACTGAAGACGGATGGCAGATCCGATACCCTGTCCACGGAACTCCGGTAAGATGTATAACTGCCCGAGTTCCGGTTGGTCGCTATCGTAGTTCCATGTGATGTAGCCGATACAGTATTCCCCATTGAAACACAAATGTGCGTTTGTCTCCCCAGGGACGTAGGCGTGAAAGCTGGAATCGTTCGCCTTCGCTTCGGCATTCAGGACTTTCGTTGCAAATTCCTCTCGTGCAGTTCGGGGGCGCGTCATCCACACCCCGTCGGTGACATCTGTTCCTGGATCATCCGGCAGCTGGCCAGTCAACACCCAGTCTGTTTGTAATAATTGCTCTGGTGGCTGTGGCCCGTTGTCGGTTTCGATGGCGATGTTTTTCGTACAGTGGTGGCAATGATACGCGTCCCACTCGCCAATGGTGCATCGATGTTCTTGGATAAACGAGATTACTTCCCCGCAATCTGCACACTCTACCGCTGAGCACGTTTCCGAACGATGATCGGTGGCATAGAACGCGGCGTCACAGGCATCGCACGTCACATCGCCGACCGTTTGCGCAAAGACGGTTTCGCCACAGTTTGAGCAGGTGACGGCAGCATCCTGAACAGTTGTCGGTTCGCCAGAGCCCCAGCGCGTCGCTCCTTCCAGTATAGTCATCATTCTAGAGGCCTGCGGGACCGGCGGTAAACCTTCCGCCCACACGGTTTCTAACGCCAGATCGCGGTGTTGAGTAGTTCCTAACCTGGTAACAAGATCCGGTCGTTCTGTTCCCACTTCTGTGCGGTCATTCTGAGTTTGATCTACGGAGACAAGTCTGTCGGGGTTTTGTTGGGAGTAGATTCCCGGTGACGTTACTCAGGAAAAGGAAATCAGAGGAACTCTTCCAACGAGTGGTCCCCATCGCTTTCTTCCGTCTCCAGCTCTTCAGATCCGACCTCTATAGTGTCTGCTGCTAAGGTTCGGTCAAGAGTATCAATTCGATTTTCCAGCTCGTTCATCTTGCTGAGTACTTTTTCGAAGTCAGACTGATGGTCAGTCTCGATGTCGAGCACTCCTTTCTGGGCCAGGTGTCGTTCGATAACGTCATCGAAGTAGGGGTCCAGATACTCTTCTTTCATATAATCTGGATCTTCCCACCCGCCGAGTGCTGCGATGAATTCGATATTGATCCCCTTTCTGTAGAAAAGGTTGGTTGCAAAGTATCGCCGGAAGTCATGGAACGTCACTTCGAGGAAATCATCATCACCGGTTTTGTTGGCTGCCAGTTCCCGTGCATCCACCATATCGTTTTGAAGAGTTCCTTTGGAGTTCGGATAGAGAGGAGATGACGGTCTAATGTTTTTCCGTTTGCTGTACCGTTCGATGTCCCCACGTAATGAGTTGGGGACCCAGGGTTTCCGTGGCTTCTTGCTATTTTCTTTCCGTGTTTCCTTTCCCCATACGCGCATAAAGAAAATCTCTACACCGGGGCTTCGGGATTTCTGAATCTTATCAAGCGTTACCTCAAGAACCTCTTTCTTTCTCAGGGAGCATTCTCCACCTAGTCGAAAGGCGATCTCCGCTCGATCACGGGATGCGCATTCGATGATTGTCTCATATTCATGCGGCTCCATAAAGACTCGATAGCCGTCTGAGTTGGAGTGGGGGGCCAACCTCATCTTTACTGAACCTCTTCCAACTCTTTGATTCGCTCCAAATCTTTCGTGATGGACTCTACTGATGCATCCTCTCCGTATTCGACGAATGCCGCTATCGCTAACGCCCGAACGAAATCGTTGTTACTGTGTTTGATCAACCGTTCGAGTTGTTCTTTGTTTTCTCGTACGTATTCACCCGGTGAGAGGCTGCTGTCCTCGTATTCGGTCATACTCTAATTAGGAGAGGTGTAGTATTCTGAGTTATCAGAAAGAAGTGACTTCACCAAAGTAATGTATTTATGTTTGAGATAAAAACACGACAGAGAACCTCTCTAACCACAGAATATGCCCCGGTGAATTTATGATATTCCCAAGTATTTCTAGGGGCCGTACCATCCGTTCTAGTTTAGTGACGGTCAAAGGCGAACTCACCCGATTGAACCTGTTCGCGTAACCGTTCCCTGTGTGGATTTGGTTTCTGCGACACCCACAGCAACAGCTCATCCAAATCCGGCAGTTCGTAGCCCAACTCGATCATCAGATACAACTGAATCAGATGCGCGTGGCGTTCGACCGCCAGTGAACAGCGACGACGGGAAAGCCGCGACGCCGACGAGTCGGCGTCTGCGGCGTCTTCCTCACGTCGGTTCGCTTCGAGCATCCGCAACTCGTCAACGATGACGCGGCTCATCAGCAACGAAATCGCCGCCATGATAATCAGCGCCTCGATGATGTAGGCGTCGGTCGTGTTGATCTCGTCCAAGCCGAACCGCGATTTCAGTTCCTTGAACAGCAGTTCCACCTCCCAGCGCGCCCGATAGAGCTGTGCGATATCGGGCGCGCGGTACTCCTCACGCGACAGATTCGTCAGGTACAGATGGTACTCGCCGGTCTCTGCGTTACGGAGCCCTACCAGTCGAAACGTCCGGGTCGCGCTAGCGCCCGACCCTCGCTTGCGCTCGAACGAGAGCGTGATGCGCACATCGATTTCCTGTCGCTGCAGGTCGTCGAGGACGTCCTGCAGCGACTCCCCCTCCAGCGGAATACTGTTTCCCCGCCATGTCCGCAACTCTTCGACGATCTCGAAGTTCGCGTTCTCCTTGACGCGGGAGACGAACCAGCCACCGTTCTGGTCGATGCGGTCGAACAACCAAAAGTCGTAGAAGCCTAAATCCAGCAGGATGAGGGCGTCAGCTACCCACTCGCCGGTGGGTAGCTGACTCCGGTCGTGGGTCGTCCCGTCGGTTGTTCGGAATCGTGTCGGGAGGCCAGTTGAGAGTGATTCGGTGAGGTGGAGCTTCAGTTCGGCTTGGTCGTCGCCGGTTGCTGCGTAGACATCAGCGGCGTCTTGATAGAGCGAGACGATGGTTGCGTCGGCAATGAGGACGTCTCGAAAGCGTTCGAGACGGCCGTTCAAGTCGGCTCGGCCGGTGTCGAGATTCTCGATGGCGTCATCGAGAATCTCTCGAAGGAGCGCAACGAAGCCCGGTTCGAACCAATCGTGGAAGGATGCGTAGGTGAGTTCGTCACAGTCAGCCATCTCGACGTAGCGTTCGAGAAACGCCTGAAGAGAGCGGTCTGACCCGGCAGCAAAGCCAAAGGTGAGTGTGTAGAACAGTGCGACGATGTCGAACTTCCGCTCTCGCTCAACGAGATTCGTTGCGCGAGCGCGCTCGCGCAACTCATCGGAGGGAAACGCTCTTTGAATCCGGTCAACAACTACCGAGTCCGGTGGAGAGTACACACTTCCCCACCGGGTTCCTCAACCAGGTAGTTGCGACGATATCGAATCAACAGATAGCGGTCGATTGTCGCGTTAAACTAGAACGTATGGGGGCCGTACAGGATCGTCTTTGGACTCACCAATCCCACATCTGGCTAGCTTATTTACGTATAGACTTGATAAATTGAATTATAATGGACAATAGTGGGTTCGAGAAAGTAATGGAGTACAAATACGCACAGGTCGTGCTGAAAGTATTGCTGAATGCAGAAGATCACAGTTGCGCGTTTAATCAACTACGAGACGAAGTCAATGCGATCACTGCAGATGACTCATACGGTGCCGAGGAAATAATTGAAGGCGGAGAGTATTCTACTGCATCCTTGAGTTCGCTACTTTCAGCAGCAGAAGATGCAGGCATCGTTAATCACAAGCTCGATAATGAGGGAAATAAACGATGGGAACTGTGTACTTCATCGCTGTCTCAATTTCAGAAAAATAGAATCCGAGACAGAAACAGTCCAGATGTATCACATGCCGATACAGCAAATGTTGACCATTACGTGCCAAATACCGATTCTAAGTCCTCATAATGTCCATTACCTGGCGAATGACTCGTATATTGATGCTTTTTATCACTGAAAGATGACACGGCGACCCGTGTGTTTTTAATTGTTTTGTTGCTGAAGTGATTTCACTCACGAATTGGGAATTATCCCCCGGGTCGAATGATAGGGTGCGTTATGACAGAACCGAATGACGACCAGGGGACTATGGTCCGCTGGGAAGACCACATCGCACCGATCCTCGAACATCCGGACATCCACATCCGGAATAAAGCGCTCGTAGCAGTCGCGTGGGAGTCGCACGCACGACCATCTGAGCTTCACCGGCTCACCTTCGGTGACGTGGAAGACAGAGGCGACCACGTTGCCATATTGATTACTCGTCGAGATGGTCAGAAACGATTACTCACTCTCGACGAATCGATGCCGTACTTCAAACAGTGGGTACAAGCAGAACATCCAGTAACTGAATGGCTTGCTCCGGATGCCGACCCACTAGAGGATGCTTCCTCGGAGATGCCAATCTGGACACAAATCGATTCAAACAAACGTATTCCCTATATGATGTTATATGACATTACGAATCGTGCCTGTGAACGCTCTGATGTCCCGACAAAGTTCACGTTGCATGATATTCGTCGATCACGAGCGAAACTGCTGATCGCCCAATCGGGTCTGAGAGCTCACCGCCTTCGGGAGCTATTCGGATGGGGACCCCAGGTGCCAAAGGAGCTCATAGAAACAGCCGAAGATGGTGACCTCGATGAAGACAGTAGACCCCAACTCTGTATCAGGTGTCCAAATTGTGGAGTATGGACTCTACGAAACCGACCCTGTATCTGGTGTGGGCTTAGTCGCTGATAAGCCGTTTTCTGCAGCGAACTGGCGAACCAAGTTTCAGTTTCTCTATATTTCGATGCCTAACAGCAAGCAGTAGTCAATCGCGTTCCGGACCAGAGTGATCGTTGTCGATTACTCAGTCGCTTCTACAACAGGGCCAATTTCTCCAAGACCCTCGAATCACAAGCATCTGTGATAGAGTAGATGATTAACATCCCTTCTGCAGTCCTGAAGTCCTTGCAAGGTAGCTAACCGGTTGAAGCACTCAAATATACCATTTATATAATAGCTATGGCCAAAATTAAGCTGACTGCCTTAGTTCCCAACAGAAAGTACGGAAATTCCGATGACTCGTGAACACGTACAGGCTAATGAACAGACGAGCGAGACTGACCAAGAGATCGATGAAAAACCGGAGATGGTTCCGTCAGCACAGCAACTGCGTGACCATCAACCCGATGCCTACACGACTGGATATGATCCCTTTGGGGAAACACGAGTCGGAATCGGCACAGCCAACGGAGACATTGAACGACTCGTCAGACTGAACGAGGGTCGACACCACAGTGATGGAGACCACAGTGCGCGTGAAGCCGCACGTGATAAGAAACGCATCACCGAATCACTCAGTTCAACCCTTGATGTTCCAACCTATCAGAAACGTCGGGCTGTCTCTGCGATGAGCCAGATGAATCTCGACCGCTTCGGCCAGCAGAAGCAGATTGAGAAAGTGGCCCTCTGTACAATCGGGATCGTCGTTGATCGTGAGCGTAGGCGCTACTTCTTGCAAGGAAACGACCCAACCGAAGTCGATCTCTCCGAGGTGGGCCAGCAGGAGTTTCCGAAAAGATTCAGCCAGGAGAAAGACTTCCAAGACCTTTGCACACAGTATGGGGTCTCCGGTGACGACCACTACAGTGTGACCCAACTTGTGAAAGCGGAACTCAAGCGAATCGGGTATTTCGAACGGGAGAACCAGCCCCTTCGGTAGTTCTCATATGATTGCTCGACCTGTCCTTTTCGAGGGGGTGTTGGTATTTCTTTAAGTATTTCTTGCGACAATATGCGTGATTGAGGCGGTTCGGTCAGAGTGGTTCCCCGATAGGGGAAGTCTCTGGCCGGCCTTTATCGCGGCCGAAATGGCCAACCCCTTTGAAGCCTTACGGCTTCAAGAAATTCACCTGTTGAGTCTACCACTTAACACGGTTGAATACGCCCGCACGAAAGTCCTGTTCAAGGGGGTTCGGCGAGTCAGCAACTATCCGCGAATTGTACTTGTGAACACGCGCGCCTGATTCCCGCGCGATGTACCCCCTAAGTGTTCAACGGTCGATACTCAGCACCGTCCTCATCCCGAAGAGCCGTGACTAACCTGACGACCAACAGTCGTCGATAGCGATTGTTCTCTCCGACTTTAGTCTTCACGCCCAGTGGCGACGCTGTCCAGCGATCCCGCGATAACTGGCTGAGTACCCCCGTTGAAGCACAGGGAATCTTCATCCACCGATGTTTGACCCAAACCACTACGTACACGACCAGTCGTACGTACCGCCTATCAATCGCCCGCACGCCATCGACCAGTGGAACGACCGTACGCCCGCTGAACTCCCGCTTGTGGAAGCCTGGAAGTCGGCTGTCCCGGTACATGCTCCCGAGTGCGACGCCGATAGCACACGTCTGTATGTCCCTTACGATGCGCTCCTCGTTGAACGAGCAGGAGTCCTTCGAACCGTGCTGCACAATGACGGCCGTATCGATCTGAACGGCCTCTCGACCTGTCCGAGCTGTGAGGGACTCTACGACCCGCTCCGTTCGAGCGGCACCTGCCGATGGTGCGACGCACCGCTCCCGACTCGACAAACAACAGGTGGGGTGACGCTGGTCAGAGGTGGAGAGCGATGAGTGGGCCCCCGTTCGTAGAACTTGGTGACCTCGACGGCACGAACGGTTGGGTGACGACGAAAGGGTTCGTCAACTGGTTCGAAGATGTCGCGTCCCATCAGCCGTACCAGCGTGTGAGGCTTAGTGACGATACAACACGGGAACCAGTAGTCTGCACGGTCTGGACTGCAGACATTGAGCTTGAGAAGGGTGTCGGCTACTACTTCGGTGGGATTGACGAGACCTACGAGAAGCGCGAGGAGATCCAACTCAAACTGGTCGAGAAGTCTTGGGCGAACGAGTTTTGGCGGCCAGAGTAAGCGACCAACATCAACTAGACACTATGCATCACGACAATACGGATGCGAACGGCTGGGGATACCGAGGCGGCGACGGACACATCATCGGTGAGTCGATGCCCGGAACGTTCGGGGATGCAGAACGGGCCTTGCACGACCGACAGGGGCAGACACCTGTCGTGAACGAAGATGTCGAGGTTCCGGGAACCGAGATGGAAAGAGGAACTGAGTCGGTCGACACCGGTGATGTTGAGGTGGGGGACCTCGTAAAGCGACTGAAAGAGTAGATCGACTTAGCTTCCCTCAGTTGCTTCGACGAATTGTCTGGCAGTATCGATGACCTGTGCATCTCCACCTAAGGACTCTATCAGGGGCTCAAGCTCCTCTACCGCCTCTAACAGCTCGGGGTTCTCTTTGGCGATTCGGAGTAACTCCCGGCGTTGCTCGGATTCTTCCTTTTCGAGTTCCTCTACGGCCTCGGGTTCCATCGCTTGGTGGCACCAGACGCAGAACGGCTCATCGCGGGGAGTCTCCTTGTCGCACCGGGGGCAGGTGATCGGTGTCCGGTCTTCCGTCTTTTCCGTCTCGACATCAAGCCCTTGGAGCTCCGCGTACTGGTTGTTCTCGTTTTCGGGGCCGAACTCTGCGATGTATCGTCGCGCGTGATCGGAAGTCGGCTTTCGGCCTTGGCGATCGTTGATGAATGACTCGTTCGCTCCTTGCTTGGCGAGCCAATACGTATTCGACTTCCTGAAGTTCGTTGGCGTGACAGGTTTGTCGATGTCTGCCCGTCGTCCCGCTTCTTTGAACCGTTCGAGGAAGGTCTGATAACTCGCGTTATCGTACGGATCGTTGAGGTTGCACCAGAGGTAGGCTTCGTCGTCATCTGGAGCAGGATGATCGTTGAGCCACTGTTGCAGGTAGGGGACGCTGTTGATTAGGGTAACCGAGTGTTCCCCTTGTTTCCCGTCGAGACTGATTTGTATCCCATGGTCTGCATCGGTCACTTGCCCAATCCGGACCCCGTGCATCTCTTCCCCTCTGGGGCCGAGTTCGTGGGAAACCGTTATGAGTGCCTTGTCCCGCGAGTTCTCTGTGCCCTCAATAGACATCCCCTTTGCTTCATCCCAGTCAAGCATATCCGATCGACTGGGTGAGGGATCGTACGAACTGCTCGTGCCTGTCGGGACCCACGCTAACGAGTCCGGCACCTCGTCGTCGGCCATCTTGAGGGTTCGCTTCCCGAAGATTCGTAGTGCGACACGGTAATCTTGATTCGTCTCTTCGCTGTATTCCGGAACACCTCGTTCTCTATTGATCCACACGACGACTTCTTCGGCAGCGTCTCGACTTTCTAATGCGTCCGCCAGTCCACCCACTTGTTCTGCCATGATGACGCAGTGGCGGAGAAGTTTGAGATGCCGGTAATCGGTGTACTTCGAACTGAGCAGGTCGAGCTGTCGACTGAATTCGAGAAGCACTTCTGCGTCGTCCTCTGAGATCGATGGTGCGTTCTCGTCATCAGGCTCCTCGTCGGACAGACCTGATCGTTTCTTGACTCGTTCTTGTAGGTTCTCGATTTGATCTCTTGTCCCCATCTGTGTTTATATAGTATATACGCAGGGCTTTAGGGCTTAGCCTTAAAGCCGGCCCTTGGCTTACTTCTGATCGTTTCACGGCCCGAGGCGACTGTCGCTTGGTGTTTTCTCGTCCCAACCGCTCGTATCCGTCTCAGGTGACGTTTCGCCTCTTCGTGTTTGTCACGTCGGGGTTCGAGTCGGTACTACCTGGGGGATTCCTCGTGATGGGACCGAGGTGGACCGTCGTTTGATTTGACGTTTTGCAGGCGGTGAACGAGGAGGGTAGTTCACCCGTCCGACTTCGGGGTTGAGCGTCGGACGAGTCGCTTCAACTCCTCTAAGGGAAGCGGATCGACTCGCTCGCGGCTTCCGTCGTTCGTATAGAACAGAGTCGCGGTGACGTCCTTGTCCCCGAACCACTCGGAGAGGACGTGATAGTACACGCTAAGCTGTTTTCGGTACTCCGGCTGTGCGTGTCGCGTACCGTCTGTCTTGTAGTCGATGATGTCAGCCCGGTCGGCCGTCACGTGAACGAGATCGACGATCCCGGAGATGGTAACTCGATGACCATCGACCTCTATCGGGAGCGTGACCGGCTCCTCGATGTGTAGCTCACCGGAGAGATCACCGACGAAGTCGACGATCCGTCTCTCGTGGGAGTTCGACGGCGTCACTTCCTCGCCGAGCACGTACGCCTCGGCGAAATCGTGGACTCGTGAACCGAAGTCCACTCCCCGGGTTTCCGGTTCCGTCTCGAGGGTCGATCCCGTCCGTGCGCCGATCTCTTCGAAGACGGTCTCGTCCATCAGCGAATGCGGCGTGTGACTGATCGGCCCCCGCGGAGTCGGTACTGTGAACGGTAGCTCCGCGTCAGCGAACTCCTCGCGACTGAGTGGCTCGACACTCGGGTCGATCGCCCGGGGATCGGCTGGGAGCTCTTCGAAGAACGTGTTCGGTTCCGCTCCGGCCGCGAAGACGAGGTGGCTCTCCGCGCGTGTGACGGCGACGTAGAGTAATCTGCGCTCCTCGTCGTACTCTCGTGGCAGGCAGCGCCGGAGTACGTCGGATCGCCAGTTGTCGTAGATATGGGGATGGAAACGTTCCTCCGAGTAGACCTTCCGCTGCCGGAGTCCTACCGGATCCTGATACTGAATCACGCTCGAACCGGTCGACCGTGGCGGGAAGCTCCCGTCGTTCATGTTCGCGAGAATGACGATCGGATATTCGAGTCCCTTCGCGGTGTGGATCGTCTGAACGGTCACGGAGTCGTCTCCCGCGCTCGCGCGGACGTCTACTGTCGTCCCGTTCTCGATGCCGCGTTCGATGAGTCGGATCAGTTCGCCCCGAGTGAGCGTCGTCGAATCGTAGACCGATCGGATCGTGTGGAGAAGCACGTCCGCTGTGTCGTCCGTGTATCCGTAGCGATCGAGAACCCGACGAGCGACCGCGCCGATCGACTCCAGCCCACGGAGCTCATCGCGGAACGCGGCCGGGTCGGGCGGATACGTGCCTGTCTCCAGAATGTGCTCGAGTTCGTCGTACGTGTACCCGATCCGTTCGAGGACGACCGCCCAGCCGCGATCGGCGTCCGAGTCGAGGATTCGGAGCCACGCGAGAAGCAGCTTCGCCGGATCGGTCCGGAAGAGTTCGATCCCGCCGTCGTACGTCATCGGGAAGTCGTACTCGTCGGCGACTTCGAGTAGCTCCCGACCGTAGTCTCGAGTCCGCGTGAACACCGCGACGTCGCGGTACTCCGGCGGGCGTGGGTCGCCACCGTCTCCTTTGACGGCGTAGTCGTCGTTACCGACGATCTCTTGAATCGTCGAGAGCACGGCCTCGTGTTCGTCTTCGTGCCGGATCCCCTCGATGGCCGTGTCGTCGAAGGCGGCGTTCGAGGAGAGTTCGACGACGTCGTCCAGGGGGGTATCGACCTCCTCACCGCTCGTGGCCGGCGTCACGATCGCCTGCTCGGAGAGATCGATGATAGACTCCGTCGAGCGGTAGTTCTCCTGCAGTTCGATCCGGGTGAGCTCGCTCGCGTCGAAGGCGACTCGCTCGACGTCGTCGTTGAGGTCCGTGGTGAACCGCGCCAGTCGCTCCTCGAAGTCGAGGATGTTCCGGACGTCCGCGTACTGGAAGGAGTAGATGCTCTGTTTCCAGTCTCCGACGGCACAGAAGTTGTCCGTGCCGGACGACAGCAGTGCGAGTTTGAACTGGATCTCGCTTGTGTCCTGGAACTCGTCGACCATCACGTACTCGAACTGCGCTAGCCGTCGGACGCGTCGATCCTCACGGAGCAGGACGAACGCGAACAGCTGGAGGAAGCCGAAGTTGAGATAGTTACGGCGCAACGCGAATCGGAGGTACTCGACGTAGACGTCGCGAACGAACGATTTGAGGTCCTCACGATCCTCGTAGAAGACGTCGGCAGCGACGTCGTCGCCCAACCGTTTCGTCCCACGCCCGCCGCGTAGTTCGGATCTCGACGGCGCGTCCGAGAGGTAGGTCTCGTTGCGGCCGAAGCGACTCAGATCATCGCGCAACACCGACTGCTTTCGACCGTCGTTTCGCGGTTCGTTCACCGCATCGAATCGTTCTTTGAACGCCCCGAAGTCGCCGTCGAGGTGTGATTCGCCGTCGCGATACCAGCCCTCGGTAGTGGGGAAGACGCCTTTCGCGGCGAGTTCCTTGATCAGACCGAGTAGCTCGCCCGGATTCGAGAGTACTCGATAGAACTCGGCGTACTCCGGACGGTCGTCACGGAACTCGCCGAAGAACTCGCGGAACAGTTCGGCTTCGATCAGTTCGTCGTCGATGAGCTGCGTCGAATCGGTGATCCGTTCGTCGAGCCCGAGATGCGTCGGGGCAGCGTAGCCGTGCTCTCGGAGGAGGTCGTGACAATGCGAATGGAACGTCCGGATCGGGGCATCGGCCAGCTCTCTGAGCCCGTACGTGCTGTGTTCGACGATCCGTTCTTTCATCTCCGTCGCGGCGCTCCGCGTAAAGGTCACAAGCAGGACGTCCTCGGGTTCGACGTCGGGCTGATCGACGATCGTTCCGTAGCGGCGAGTGATGGCGAACGTCTTTCCCGTCCCGGGTCCAGCGTCGACGAGGTACGGCCCGCGCGTGTTCTCGATGAGCTCGCGCTGTCCGTCGTTCGGCGTCGGGTCAGTCATCTCTCTCCTCCGCTAACAGCAGATCGCGGTTATCTACACGACGGTAGTTGGGCTCGCCGGCGAGGCCGTCGACGGGGAAGCGTTCCTCTCCAGCTCGCCTGTCGTTGAGCTCCTCGAGGCGCTCGTCCACGAACGTTTCGAACGCGTCCAGATCCTCGCGGAAGAACGTCCGCTTGCGGACGCCGTTGAGTTCGCGGATAGCCTGATCTGCGCCCTTTTCCGCGTCGACGTCATCGGACGTTCCGCCGTCGATGGCGGCCGTGAACTCCTCGGCGAACTCGGAGGCACGCAGCTCGTTCCGGTCCGTGGTCTCGGGGAACGTCAGTTGCCCCATAACGTCGCAATACGCCGAATAGCCGAGGTCGTCGAACGTCTCTCGGCAGTCGTTGTAGCCGTCGAGAAGCGTTTCGTACGCGTCTCGAGAGCCGACGTACTCGTCGAACGTGAACGGATAGTACGTGACGGTCGTGAGCGCGTCGCCGAGGTCGGCTTCGCCCGCGATGACGTCGTCCATCGGTTCGAGGAAGTGGAAGAAGGTGAACTCCAGTTGCTCGTTCGGCTGGACCGTTCGATAGTAGGTCAGATACAGCGCCGCCTGGAAGTTCGGTGTGTCCGCCGGCGGATCGATCGCCGCACGCTTGACGATCTGGGAGGTGCGCTTCTTCCCTCCACTCTTGTAATCGAGGAGGTGATCCGGGGCTTTCACGAGGTCTATCTTCCCCTTGACGCCGAGGCCGTGATCCTCGAACCATCGTTCGGTGAGCGGCGAATCGATCGCTTCGTCGAAGTACACTGCGAAGAAGTTGTCACCCCATCCGGACGTCCCCGTGAGGAAGGCGTCCGACTCCGGGCCGTCGTCGTCCAAGTACTCCGTGATCAGCCCCAGTCCGATCCGGTACTTTCGTCGACGGAGCGTCTCATCTGCACTCGAAACGAAGGGCTTCGCCTCCTCGAGCATCGCGTCGATCAGTTCTCCGATGTCCGTGTCCGCGATAACGTCGGGGTGGTCGACGTAGAACTCCGCGAAGTCGTGGAAGAGGTTCCCTTCGACGAACCGTTCCTGATCGGGTGCATCGAGGAGGTTTCCGAAGAGGTAGTCCCGCGGGCTGTTGACGTAGCTGTTGAGACCGGATTGGCTGATCGTCTCGACCGTCTCGGGATCGACGTCGGGCGGTCGCCGGTCGAAGCCGACGCCCGTCGATCGTGGTCGTCGTCGGTGTTGGACCGACTCGAGATCGCTGAACCGTTCGAACTCCTCGTCGATGAGGTCGCCGAAGTACAGACAGGGCGTAACCGGGTCGCCGCCGGCCGTGTCCTGGACGAGGTAGTACTGCCGATCACCGCTCTGAAGCAACCGTTGGAAGTTGCCGACGTAGCGCTCGAACTGCGCCTCAGTATCCACCCACGGCCGCTGTGGTGCCGAGTGCGTCCACTCCCGCCCCATCCCGAGGTGGAAAACCACGGGGCGGTCGACGTAGGCGGAGGACTTCGCATCGGCAAGGAGAACGCCCTCGTTGTCCCTGTCGACGGGGACCTCGTACGTTTGTACGTAGTATGAAAGGCGATCGACGCCGCCGCTGGTCACGGGTTCGTCGGCGATGCCGAGCGTTCGCAGTTCCTCATCGAAGCGTGCGAGTTCGACGCCGGCTTTCCTCGCGTACGTACCGAGCGCCTCCGAAAACGTCCGCTCCTCGACGGACAGACGGAACTCCCGTATCCATTCGAGCTCCGGTCTCTCTACCGCATCCAGTCGCTTTTGATGGTCGTCGATCGAGACGTCACTACCCATCCCCGCGAGTATCGGCCGACAGTCTCCGACCGTCGTCTCCGTGCCTCGGAACCCGATGCGAAGAAGACGGATGAACGCTCTATGGTGTGGATCGTCGATGAACCCCGGTCCGCCGTAAAACGGAATCCCTGCCGCTTCAAATGCGGATTCGACGAGCGAGGAATACCGGCTCCCGCCGTCGAGAACGACGGCGACACGCTCGGCGTTCCGGTCCGTGATCGTATCCAGGAGCGCGGAGACGATGTCGGTTGCCGACTCGAAGACGTGGAACCGTGGATACTCGAACTCTCCATCCGTGAATAACTCGACGCGGTCGAACGTCTCAGGGAGGATGCTACGCTCCAGCTCGGTCAACTGGTCGTATCCGACGACGGCGATGGATCGATCGTCGTCGATGACGGTCTCGGTGAGCCGTTTCGAGGTCGTCCGGATCGTTCGCATCATCTCGACGACGTCGCGGGTCGTCCCGTCGCTGTAGCCGTCGTACTCGAGGATCGCATCGAGACTGCCCCGGTGTTCCCAGCACTGGAGGGCGTTCCCGACCGCATGGGCGACGGCCCGCCAATCGTGATCCGACCGGTCGATGATCTCGAGGAACGCGAGGCGGTCTTCGGCCTGCTCACGTCGACCGGCGGCGAGACGCCGTGGCGTGACCGCGAAGCTTCCGAAACGGGGCCGATCGAGACGTCGATCGAGCGCACTCGCGAACGGAGCGTCGGGGACGACGACGAGGTCGTAGCCTGCTACCTCGTCGTAGAGGGAATCGAGGTCCTTCGTTCGTCGGATGGGCACGCCCCGACATGACTTGGCCGGTTACAAAAAGGTATAGCGCCCGATCCGGTTGCCGACATTCGATGCCACACGACTCGAGCAACCGTCGTCCCTCGTCGTGTGAGAACCGCCGACCGGGCCGTGATGAACGGCGTGTCCGATCAGAACGTGATGACCTCGTAGTCGTCGTCGACGAGCGAGCGGATGCTCGGGTGACCGTCGTGATCGTCGAGCGTGACGAGACCGGAATCGGCGACCGCATCGTCGACGCCGAACGCGCCGGAACAGTAGTCACAGACCGCGGCGTCGTCGCGGACCGTCCGGTACAGTTCGTGGTAGTCGCTCCCCTCGTCTTCCAGCTCCGGGATCCACTGGGTTCCCGCACCGTCGAAGATCAGCTCGAGTTCGTCGCCGTCGGTCTCGGCGAACTCCTTTGCGGCCTCCAACGCGTTCGCGAGGCGGCCGTAGTCGGCGTGTGATTCGTTGCCGGCGAGGATCACGATCGCTGCTTTCGTCATCGTCCCCGTCATAACTCGGCCTCGTACTAAACGCGTCCGCGGCTGTGTGTCGGCGGCGCCGATTCGTCGTGTGTTGACACACCGTCTCTGGCCCGAACGTTCACCCGCGGCTTCGATCGAACCGGAGCGATCTTATTGGGTCGACTCATCCCTTCGGCCATGAGCGAGACCACGGCGTCTCTCGCGGGCGTCTCCGGGATCGATCCGTTGAGCGCGTTGAGCGTGATGACGGCCCCGACCCGTCGCCCGCCACGCGCGATCGCCGCCGTCTCGGCCGGGGGCGTCGGGCGATGACCGACGAACCGGGATCCGGCCACGCCGACGCCGCTTCGTCCGGAGACGCGTCCGACGTCGATCCCGATCCGGCAGCGTATGCGGCCCGAGATCCGGAGACCTCGTCCGCGGACCCGTCGCTCGGCGAGGCGAGTTCCGTGGTCCACGCCGTCGGGATCGGGCCCGGGAACCTCGAGTACCTCGTTCCCCGTGGCGAGCGGGCGATCCGTGAGGCTGACGTCGTCGTCGGGTTCGAGACGGTCGTCGACTTCGTCCGCGACCGTACCGATGCGGACCTCCTGACGTGCGGCTATCGCGACGAGGCCGAGACGCTGACCGCGTTTGCCGATCGCGTCGCCGACGGCGACCGCGGCGTCGCGGTCCTGATGGGTGACCCGAACCACTCCGGCTATCAGTTCCTCGGCAAGGTCGAACGCGCCGTCGACGAGGCGGCAGCCGACGCCGCCGAGGGGGTCGACGTCCGCGTCGTCCCCGGCGTCTCCTCGATACAGATCGCGGCGAGCAGAGCGCGAACGCCGATGGAGGACGCGACGTTCGTCACGCTCCACAAGCGCGGCGACTTGACGGCCGACCTCGAGCGACTCCACCGGGACGCGGGTCGCCGGCACCTGCTCGTCCTGCCCCGGCCGTTCGACTGGATGCCCGGGGACGTCGCCGCCGACCTCCTCGACCACGGTGCTCGACCGGACGCGACCGCGCTCGTCTGTGAACGGCTCACCCACGACGACGAGACGATAACGCGGACGACGCTCGGTGATCTCTCCGCGCATGCGGGCGGGACCGATCGCGAGGACACGCCGTTCTCGGACCTCTCCGTCCTCGTCGTTCGGCGGTAGATCCCGTTCGTCCTTCGACGGTAGCTTCCGTTCGTCGTTCGGCCGTAGCCCCCGCCAGCCACCCGTCGGATCGCTACTCGTTAGTAACCGTTATACACGGGGTGACCCACATTCGAACCATGCAACGACGCGCTGTCGCGGTGTACGTCGCGTTCTTCTTGCTCGTCGGGAGCGCGACCGGGGTGATCGTGACGACGGCTCAGACGCCCGGGATATCCTTCGAGAACCCGGACCACGAGCTGTCGTCGGGTGACACGTTCGAAGTGGACGGGAACGAATACACCGTCGCGGAGATCGGTGAGGACGGCGACGGCAACCTCCTCGGTCAGGTCGAACGGAACCGTACCGCCGAGCAGTCGGAGTCGTGGTCGAACGGATCGACCGTCGAGGTCGACGGCGGCGAGTGGACCGTCCGGATCGAGGGCGACGACCCCAGCTCGTTCACGCTGGTCGAGGAACTCGACCGGACGGCGATACTCGAGGACGATCCGAACGCCGACAACGAGACCTATGAACGCAACGGCGAGGAACAGGTCGCCGTCACGGACGAGAACGGCGAGACGCGGCTCGTCCCGGCGGACGAGTACTTCCCCGCGCCGGAGGAGCGCTCGTACGCGGTCGGCGACGAGTTCGCGTACGGCGACCGGACGGCGGCCGTCGACGCGGTCTCGGCGGACGCGGCCACGCTCGTCTGGACCGCCACGGAGACCGTCTCGACCGAGATCGAACAGGACTCGCGGGTGACGCTCGGCGACACGGAGTTCGTCGCCCACTTCCAGGACAGCTCGACGCTCGTCCTCTCGACGAATTTCGAGTCGTACGAGGCACAGCTCGCCGAGATCGACCGCCACGAGACCAACAGCGACGGGCTGTGGCGCGTGATGATCGTCAGCCTGCTGTCGTCGGGGCTGTTCCTCGCGATGGCGTTCATGCCCTCGCGGTACTGAATCCCGGCGGGTCGTTTTCCCGTTCCTCCGCTCGCATCGCTCTCTCCGGACCGACATCCACTAGCGCTCCGAACCGGTAGCGGAACCGTGAACCATCTCGCCGAAACGGTGCGACAGCTCGCGCCCCACTGGGGCGTCATGTTCGTCGCGATGCTGGTCGCGCTCGCGGCCGCGGAGCGCCTCGTCGACGGCGTCCCGCTCTGGGGCTCGCTGCTGCTCGTGCTCGTCGTCGCCGTCGGCTACCCGCCGGTCGTCCGCGCGGTCGGCGTCGCTCCGGACGTGTGGGAACGATAGGAGGGGCGTTCGACTGCGATCGCGGTCGACGTGGTCGCGATCGCCCGCGACGCTTCGCGTTACTCCTCGTCGGGGCTCGTGTCGGCGCCCCGGTCGGCTCCGCGGACGCCGAGTCCGTACGCGCCGACGCCGATGCCGAGTACGAAGGAGGTGACGGCCGAGACGGCGATCCACAGCATTTCAGGGTGTTCGTGGCCGGTGTGTAACAGGATCTCCATGCCGGGTCCTCATCGTCACGACGCTAAAAGCCACCCATTCCGCGTGGCTCCGATCTCGTCCGTTTCACCCTCCCGATAACACTCGCGTCAGCCGATCACCGTTCGGTCTCTCCCGGCTTTATTCCGGTGGGACCCCAAGGAGGGGTATGGAAAACGACAGCGAGGCTCCGGTGACGCCGGAGCGACCCGACGCGCCGTTTCACACGACCGGTACCGACCACGTCACGGTCTGGGGGAGCAACGAGGCGGATACGATCGCGTTCTACCGCGACCTGCTCGGCATGCCGCTCGTCCTCCGTCAGCCCAACCTCGACGATCCCTCACAGACGCACCTGTTCTTCGACACCGGCGACGGCCGGATCCTCACCTTCTTCGTGAGCGACGACCGGCCGTCCGCGCGCGGCCAGCGGCCGGGCACCGGCGGCGTCCACCACCTCTGTTTCAGCGTCGATCCCGACGAGTACGAGGACATCATGCGCGCACTCGAAGAGGCGGGGAAGGGATACAACGTCTTCGACCGGGGGATCTTCCACTCCATCTACACCCAGGACAACAACGGGCTCGTGATCGAGCTCTCCTCGGACAAGTACGAGATCCCGGACGACCGTAAGGGCGAGGTGCTCGCGACCGCCCAGCGGCTCCGGGAGGAGGACGGCGCGGACTTCGCACAGGACCGCCACATGGAGGCGGCCTTGGAGGAGCTCGGGCTCCCCGTGAACAAGCACGACCTTCCGGACGCCGACGCCGGCGTGGGCGTATGAGCCGGCGGGATCCACACGCGGGAGCGGACCCCCACGGCGACGAGGAGCTGGTGACGGCCGGCACGCCCGTGGACGAAGCCGACGCCGCGGTCGTCCTCGTCCACGGGCGGGGCGCGACCGCCCGGAGCATCGTCGGGTTCGGCGAGGAGGTGTCGCCCGCGGACGGGAACGTCGCGCTCCTCGCCCCGCAGGCGGCCGCGAACACCTGGTACCCGAACTCGTTTCTCGCGCCCGTCGACGACAACGAGCCGGGGCGGAGCTCGGGACTTCGGGCGGTCGGAAACGCCGTCGAGACGGCGACCGACGCCGGGATCGCCCCCGATCGCGTCCTCCTGGCCGGGTTCTCACAGGGCGCGTGTCTCGCGAGCGAGTTCGTCGCGCGGACGCCGCGCGAGTACGGCGGGCTCGCGGTCCTGAGCGGCGGGTTGATCGGCGAGTCGATCGACGTCGACGACTACGCGGGCGGCGTTCCCGCCGACGCCCTCGGCGGAACTCCCGCGTTCCTCGGCTGTAGCGACGTCGACCCGCACATCCCCGAGGAGCGCGTCCACGCGACCGCCGAGGTGCTGGAGGCGCTCGGCGGCGACGTCGAGACGCGCATTTACGAGGGGATGGGTCACGGGATCAACGCCGACGAGACCGAACGCGTCTCGGCGATGGTCGCGGCGCTGGCGTAGTCGCTTCGGCGGAAGGGAAGGGGAAGAACCGTCGTCCCGACGTGCCGCAGGTTTTCCCATCGGCGGTTCGGAGTACGCGACGTGACCTTCAGCATCTGCGTTCGCGAGCGGTACACCGACGACGCGGGAGACGACCGGGTCCGGTTCGGCGTGGCCGTCACGACCCGACTGCCGGGCGTCGGCGCGCTGTGTCCGTTCGCCTCGGAACACGGCGCGGTGGCGACGCAGTCACACACCAACGTCAAGCTCGGTCGCGAGGGGATCACGTACCTCGCGGACGGGCTGGCGGTCGAGGACGCGCTCGACGCGTTGTTGGCGGCCGACGAGGGCCGCGAGCGGCGACAGCTCCACGGCGTCGACGCCGACGGGACCTTCGCCTTCTCCGGGGACGAGTGCGGGGAGTGGTACGGCCACCGCGTCGGGCAGAACTACACCGTCGCCGGCAACCTCCTCGTCGGGCCGGAGGTCGTCGAGGACGTCGCGGCCGCCTACGAGTCGACCGCACACGGGGAGGCCCCGCTCGCCGAGCGACTGATCGACGCGCTCGCGGCGGGTCACGAGGCGGGCGGCGACAAGCGCGAGGACCTCCCCGTCCAGTCGGCGGCGCTCCGGGTGACGAACACGGAGGAGGGCGACCGGGCCGAGCCCTCCTACGACGACCTCCGCGTCGACGCCACCGAGACGCCGATCGCCGACCTCCGGGAGACGTTCGAGACCGCCGTCCGCGGCTACGAGGACGCGCTGGCTCGGTACGCGGACGAGGAGGAATGAAACGGAGGGGACGGAGGTGATCCCCCGACCGCTATCCGAACGTCACAGTCGCAGGCGGGCGAGCACCGGCAGGTGATCGGACGGGTATCGACCCCGGTCGTCGCGGTCGGCGAGCGTCGCGAACGCCTCCGCGTCGACGTTCGACGAGACGAGTACGTGGTCGATCCGCCGGTCGTCGATCACCCGCGAGAAGTCGGTGAGGCTCGTCCGTGGCCCGTGTCGGACGTCGGCAGTCGCCGCCGCGTCCCGGAGCGTATCGTCCGCGCGCTCGTCCGGCGCGTCGGCCGTGGCGTCGCCGTGTTCGTCGGACGTCCCGTCGCCGGGCTCGTCGCCCGTATCATCGGCCGACTCGCGGTCCATCCGTGGCTCGGCTCCCGTCAGGATCCGGTGCGGATCCGACCCGGCCGTACAGTTGAAGTCGCCGACGAGGACCTGCGGGACTCGCCCGGCTCCCTCGCCCGGACCCGCGACGGCGTCCGTGGCTCGATCCGTTCCCCCCGCCGCGGCGAGTTCGGGGATCCGCTCACGGAGCAGTCGGGCGGACTCGCGGCGTGCGCGCGCGCTCACGTGATCGAAGTGCGTGTTGACGACGAGAAACGGCGAATCGGCGGGCGCGACCGAGCCGTCGGTTCCCTCTCGCGGTCGGATCCGGACCCAGCTGGCGATCCGCGGGTGTGCGGCGTCCCAGTCGGTCGAGGGCTCCGCCGGCGTCTCCGAGAGCCAGAAGGTCCCGTCGTCGATCACCCGCCAGCGGTCGGTTCGGACGCCGATCGGACAGCCCTCGCCGCCGTCGTCGCGCTTCCGCCCCCGCCCGAGGAGGTCGTACTCGGGAAGTCGTTCGCGGAGGTCGGCCCGCTGGTCGGGGAGCGGCTCCTGAAACGCGACCACGTCGGGACGATGAAACCGGACCACGTCGGCGACCCCGTCCCGGCGGGCGTACCAGGCGTCGTGGCCGTCGTGTCGGTTGTCGTACCGGACGTTGTAGCTCAGAACCCGGATCCGGTTCATGATCGATCCCTCGTAAGCGAACCGACGTAAATCGCGCGACGCGCGCGAGCGGGGTGACGAGCGGACGAGCAGGCGCGCGCTCCCGTCGGCCGGCGGCTCCGGCTCACTCGACGGTTCGCTCCTCGGCGCCCGGCGCGTTCCGCTTCACGCCCGTGACGGCCTCGACCGCGTTCGACCGGGAGGCGTAGCCCTCGCCGGAGTCGGCGACGATGTTCCCGTTGCGGTGGCGAAGTCGCCAGCGCCACTCCTCGGCGGCGTCCTCGTAGATCTCGAAGGCCGCGCTTCCGACCTCCAGTACGTCGGCGTCGGGAGCGTACTCGCGGATGCGCTCGATCGCCTCCTCCGCCCCGCCCTTCGAGGCGTAGCCCTCACCCGAATCGCCGATGATGTTTCCGTTGCGGTGGCGGAGCCGCCAGCGGAACTCCCCGGCGTTGTCCTCGTACAGCTCTATGGTCGCCTTCGATCCGCCGTCGCCGCCGGCTCCCTCGTCGTCGCCCGCCTCGGCGTCGAGGTCCTCGAGAACGGCGTCCCTGACGTTCGACCGGACGCTCTCGAGTCCCTGTCGGGCCTTCGACCGGCTGCTGTATCCCTGCCCGGAGTCGGCGAGGATGTTGCCGTTCTCGTGGATCAGCCGCCAACGCCACTTGCCGGCCTTGTCGCTGTACACCTCGAAGGCCGCGGGATCGACGCGGAGGTAGTCCGCGGCGGCGACGTGCTCGCGGACCCGCGAGAGCGCGCGCTTCGCGTTCGACTTCGAGGCGTAGCCCTCGCCCGAATCGCCGATGACGTTGCCGTTGTCGTGACGGAGGCTCCAGCGCCACTCGTCGGCGTCGTCCTCGAACAGCTCGAAGGTCGCCTCGCTCGGGATCTCCTCGTCCTCGCTCGGAACGGCCACGTCCGGCTCGTCGGCGTCCGCGGGCTCGGGTCCGTCGTCGTCGGCGATCGCCTCGGCCTCCTCGACGGCAGTCTCGATGCGCAACAGCCCGGCCCCGAGCGCGTTCCGCTTGACGCCGTGGAGTCCCTTCTGTGCCTTGCCCCGGCTGCTGTACCCCTGCCCGGAGGTCGCGATCACGTTGCCGTTGCGGTGGCGGAGCCGCCAGCGCGGTTTCCCGCCGGCGTCCTCGAACAGCTCGAACCGGGCCTTGCTCTCGTGGAGCGCGGCCGTCTCGGCCCGCGCGGTCTCGGTTTCGGTCGCACGCTCCGCCGTTTCGGCTTCGAGCTCCTCGATCCGCGTTTCGGCCGCGGCGAGTTCGTCACGGGTCGCCTCGAGCTCCTCGTGGGTCGCCTCGAGTTCGCGCTCGGTCTCCTCGCTCGCGGCCGTGCTGGCGGCCGTCTCCTTTTGCATCCGCTTGTAGTCCTCGTGGACGGGGTCCGTGATCAGCGGCACGATCGTTCCCGCCAACCCGATCACGACGATGCCCGCCGCGTACAGGAGGTTGACGGTCGAGTTCCCGGTCGCACGCGACCAGCCGTCGGGGAAGACGACGAAGAAGTAGACGACCGCGCCGAGCGTCAACAGCCCGCCGAGCGCCCCGAGCGTCGTCGCCGACCGTCGCAGCGGGAACCGAACGATCGCGCCGAGCATGACCACCGGCGGGGAGAGCGCGACGAACGCGTATCCGACCGCCCGGCTAGCCGTCCGCGGCGCGGTGACCGCGAAGACGACGACCCCGAGCACGCCCAGGAGCACACCGAACGAGAACAGCCAGTATCCCCGTACCTCGTCGTCGGTCGTCGGGGTGCCGATGCGGTTTTCATACAGGTTCGAGAACGGCCCGTCGGGTGTGTCCTTTGCCATGTTCGGGGTGTAACACGTCCGATGAGTTATATATGTGGGTAGATACCAATCCCAGCGGATGATACACCTGGCTTAACAGCACATTCGTCGGGTCACGTTTCCCGGAGCGACCGTCTCTTCTCGGCGTTTCTCTCCCGACCCGGTCGGGGTTTTCAGCGGTTCGACGTCGGTCGTTTTTAAGGGATACCGCCCCTACGACCGCTCGATGACGAGTTCGTCGACGCGACACGCGGACCCCGAGGAGAACCCCTACGTCGAGGAGCCGCCGCCGGAGTTCGAGCCGGTCGACGAACTGTCGCCCGAGACGGCGGAGCGGCAGGCCGATCTCCTCCGCTCGGCGATCCGCGAGCACGACCACCGCTACTACGTCGAGGCCGACCCGCTCGTCGCCGACGCGACGTACGACCGGCTGTTCGACCGACTCCGGGAACTCGAGGCGGCGTTCGACCTCGACGCCGAGGACTCCCCCACCCGCCGCGTCGGCGGCGAGCCGGTCGACGAGCTGGAGACGGTCGAACACGTCGCGCCCATGCGCTCCATCGACAGCGCGAAGGAGCCGGACGCGGTCCGCGAGTTCGACGGGCGCGTTCGATCCGGACTCCGGAAGGAGGGGCTCGATCCGGACGACCTCCGGTACGTCTGTGAACCGAAGTTCGACGGACTCTCCGTGGAAGTGGTCTACGAGGAGGGCGAGTACGCTCGGGCCGCGACCCGCGGCGACGGGGTCGAGGGCGACGACGTGACCGAACAGGTCCGGACGATCCGGTCGGTTCCCGGGAGACTTCGGGGCGATCCGCCCGCGCGACTCGCGGTCCGGGGTGAGGTGTACATGCCCCGGGAAGCTTTCGAGACGTACAACGAGGAGCTGATCGACCGCGGCGAGGAACCGTTCGCGAACCCGCGGAACGCGGCCGCCGGGACGCTCCGCCAGCTTGACCCCTCCGTCGTCGCCGAGCGGCCGCTCGACGTCTTCTTCTTCGACGTGTTGGGGTGGGAGACGTCCGAGGAGGACGGCGACTCCACTCGACCGGACACCCACTGGGGCGACCTGCTGGCGTTCGACGACTTCGGACTTCGGCGGACCGACCGCGTCGAGCGGGTCGACGGGATCGACGCCGCGATCGACTTCCGCGACCGGCTGGGCGAGGACCGCGACGACCTGAACTACGGGATCGACGGCGCCGTGATCACGGTGGACGACCACGCCGCCCGGGACGCGCTCGGGTCGACCTCGCGGGCCCCGCGCTGGGCGTTCGCCTACAAGTTCCCGCCCCGGACGGCGACGACGACAGTGGAGGGGATCACCGTCCAGGTGGGCCGCACGGGTCGGCTCACGCCCGTCGCCGAGCTCGATCCGGTCGACGTTGACGGCGTCACCGTCTCGCGGGCGACGCTCCACAACCCCGCGGAGATCGAGGCGCTCGGGGTGAACGTCGGCGATCGGGTCCGGATCTACCGCGCCGGCGACGTGATCCCATACGTCCCCGAAATCGTCGAGAAGCGCTCCGAGGGGACGTACGCGTTCCCCGAGACGTGTCCGGTCTGTGACGCGCCGGTCGAGCGGGACGGCCCCCTCGCCTTCTGTACCGGCGGGCTCGGCTGTCCGGCCCAGCTGGAGCGCGCGGTCGAACACTGGGCCCGCCGGGACGGTCTCGACGTCGAGGGGCTCGGTCCCGAGCGCGTCGAGACGCTCCGGGAGGCGGGGCTCGTCGAGTCGCTGCCGGACCTGTACGACCTGACGGTCGCGGACCTCGCCGACCTGGAGGGATGGGGCGAGACGAGCGCCGAGAACCTGATCGCGGAGCTGGAGGCGTCACGGGAGCCGCCGCTCGACCGGTTCCTCGCCGGACTCGGGATCCCCGACGTGGGATCGACGACCGCCCGGGCGCTGGCGGCGCACTTCGGCGACCTCGACTCGATCCCCGACGCCGACGAGGACGAACTCCGCGAGGTCGACGACGTGGGTCCGACGGTGGCCGAGTCGATCCGGACGTTCCTCGACCGCGAGGAGAACCGGGCGGCGATCGCCGCGCTCCGCGACCGCGGGGTCGATCCTGAGCCGGCCGAGGTTACCGGAGGGACCGCTCTCGGGGACGCCCCGCTCGACGGCCTCACCTTCGTCTTCACCGGGTCGCTGTCGGTGACGCGCGGCGAGGCGCAGGCGCTCGTCGAGGCGCACGGCGCGAACGCGACCTCGTCGGTGTCGGGGAACACCGACTACCTCGTCGCCGGGGAGGACCCCGGCCGGACGAAACGCGACGACGCCGAGGCGGAGGACGTGCCCGTCCTCGACGAGGCGGCGTTCGCGGACCTGCTCGACGAGCACGGCGTCGGCTGGCCGCCCGCGCCGGACGCGTAGCGGCCGGAGGTCTCGGGGACTCCCGTTGCGTCGGGTCGAGCCACAACCCTTTATCAGATGCCACGGGAACGGGAGTGTATGACCGCCATCGAGCTGCGTGGCGTGACCAAGGAGTTCCCGGGCGTCACGGCCGTGTCCGACCTCGACCTCACGGTCGAGGAGGGCGAGGTGTACGGCTTCCTCGGCCCGAACGGGGCCGGCAAGTCGACGACCATCGACATGGTGCTCGACTTCGTCCGCCCGACCGAGGGGACCGTGACCGTGCTCGGGCGCGACGCCACCGTCGACAGCGTCGAGATCCGCCGACGGACCGGCGTCCTCCCGGACGGGTTCTCCGTGTACGAGCGGCTCTCCGGCCGGAAACACGTCGAGTTCGCCATCGAGTCGAAGGAGGTCGACGTCGATCCCGACGCCGTCCTCGAACGGGTCGGGCTCCGCGAGGACGCCGACCGCAAGGCCGGCGACTACTCGAAGGGCATGCGCCAGCGGCTCGCGCTGGGAATGGCGCTGGTCGGCGAGCCCGACCTGCTCATCCTCGACGAGCCATCCTCCGGGCTCGACCCCGCGGGCGTGAAGGACATGCGCGAGATCGTCACGGCGGAGGCCGACCGCGGCGCGACCGTCTTCTTCTCCTCGCACGTGCTCGCGCAGGTAGAGGCGGTCTGTGACCGCGTCGGCATCCTCCGTGCGGGCGAACTCGTCGCCGAGGACTCCATCGAGGGGCTCCGCGAGGCCGTCGGCGACGGGGAGACGCTCGAGGTGACCGTCGACGCCGCGACCGACGACGTCCTCGACGCGGTCCGCGCGGTCGAGGGCGTCGACCGGGTGGACGCCGACGGCGACACTCTCCTCGTGAGCTGTGACCCCGGCGTGAAGACTCGGGTCATCGCCGCGGCCGAGGACGCCGGGGCCGTCGTCGACGACTTCCACACCTCGGAGGCGTCGCTCGAGGACCTCTTCTTAGCGTACACGGAGGGCGAGGGGGTACCGACCCGGCGGGAGGACGCGGGAACGACGACCGACGAGTCGGCCGTCCGCTCCGAGGGGGTGGACGGATGAGCCTCCTCGCGGTCGCGAACAAGGACTTCCAGGACACGGTCCGCTCGCGCGGGATGGCGCTTCTCGTCGCGCTGTTCTCGCTTCTCGTCGCCGTCTTCGCCTACGTCGTCCGCCCGCAGGGCCAGGCCGACCAGTTCGCGACGGAGCTCCTCCTGAGCGCGTTCGTCGGTCCGGTGCTCGTGACGGGGCTGGTCCCGCTCGTGGGCGTCGTCGTCGGCTACAACGCGGTGAGCGGCGAGCGCGAGTCCGGCTCGCTGAAGCTGCTTCTCTCCCTGCCGCACTCGCGGGCGGACGTGGTCTTCGGCAAGGTGCTCGGGCGCGGGGCGGCGCTGGCGCTCGCGACCTTCGCCGGCTTCCTGTTGCCCGCGCTCGTGTTGATCGTCGTTCCGGTGACCTTCAACGCGGGCTCGTTCCTCGGCTACACCGTCTTCGCCGCGGCGCTCGGGGTGGTGTTCGTCGCCATCGCGGTCGGCTGTTCGGCCGCGGTGGCGACCCGCCAGCGCGCGCTCATCGCCGGGATCGGCGTCTACGCCCTCTTCGTGCTGCTGTGGGGGTTGTTCACCGGCCGCGTGATCGGCGCGTTCTCCGGGCCCGTCGAGGCGCTTCCGGTCTCGATGGCACAGATCCGGACGTTCCTCGACGTCGCGAACCCGACGAGCGGGATCGAGGTACTCGCCAACGGTTTCCTCGCCGACCAACTGTTCTCGGGCGAGTCGGCGAACCAGCAGGTGTCCGCGGTCGCGATGTTGGTCTTCTGGACGCTCGCGCCGCCGCTTGCGGGACTGTTGAAGTTCGACCGCGACGACCTCTAAGGCGGGTCGATTGCCGTCCTCGTCGGCCGACGACGCCGTCCGCCCCGGACCCGTTCCGCCGCCAGAGACGCCCTCCCTCCCGGTCTCACGACCACCACCGTGTGGTTCATGCCCGTGCCGCCCCATCTCCCGGTATCCCATGGACCGGCGCCGATTCCTCTCGATCGCGGGTCTCGTCGGAACCGGAACGCTCGCCGGCTGCGCGGGTGGTGCTCCCGCCGGCGACGACGGAGGCGATCCCTCCGCCGACGCGTACGCGGTCGAGACCGTCGCTTCCGGGTTCGAGCACCCGTGGGCCATCGACTTCCTCCCCGACGGCGACCTCCTCGTCACCGAGCGCGCCGGGACGCTGGACCTCGTCGACCGCGAGTCGGGCGACGTGCGGACCGTCGAGGGGACCCTGTCGGTCGACGCCCGCGGGCAGGGCGGCCTCCTCGACGTCGCGCTCCACCCGGGCTTTCCGGAGCCGCGGTGGGCGTACCTCACGTACTCGGCGTCGAACGCCGACGGCGACACGACAACCCACCTCGGCCGCGGCCGGCTCGACCCCGAGGCCGCCCGCCTGGACGGGTTCGAGGTCCTCCACGCGGCCGAGCCGTTCGTCGACTCGACCGGCCACTACGGCTCGCGGGTCGCCTTCGACGCGGACGAGCGGCTGTACGTGACCGTCGGCGACCGCCAGTTCAAGGACTTCGGCCCGGACCACGTCGCGCAGGACCTCGGCGTCGAGCTGGGCAAGACGCTCCGCCTCACGGCGGACGGGTCGGTCCCCGACGACAACCCGTTCGTCGACGAGCCCGACGCGCGCGACGCGATCTTCAGCTACGGCCACCGTAACGCGCAGGGGTTGACGGTTCATCCCGAGACCGGAGCTATCTGGGAGAGCGAGTACGGCGAGCGGGACGGCGACGAGATCAACGTGCTTCGTGCGGGGGCGAACTACGGCTGGCCGGTCGCCGACGAGGGGTGTACCTACGACTCGGGCGACCCGATCGGCGTCTCCCACGACGACCGCGAGGACGTGACCGCCCCGGTCCATTCGTGGCCCTGCGGGAGCGGCGGCTTTCCGCCCGGCGGGATGACGTTCTGTACCGGAACGGCCTTCCCGGACTGGGAGGGGGACCTGTTCGTCGGCGGGCTCGCCGCGCGGGCGCTCGGGCGGCTCGCCGTCGAGGGGAGCGAGGTGACCGACGAGGAGCGGCTGCTCACCGACCGAGGGTGGCGGATCCGGACCGTCGCCGAGGCTCCCGACACGGGTCACCTCTATCTGGCGGTCGACGCCGGCGACGCACCGATAGTTCGGCTGACGCCGACGTGATCGGCGTCGTTCCGCCGCGGTCTCCTCACTCGGTCGCGGTCTCGATCGCCGCCTCCAGGTCCGCGACGATGTCCGCGGGGTCCTCGATGCCGACGGAGAGCCGCACCATGTCGCCGGTGACGCCCGCGGCCTCCTGTTCCTCCTCCGTCAGTTGCTGGTGGGTCGTCGAGGCGGGGTGGATCACGAGCGTCTTCGCGTCGCCGACGTTCGCGAGCAGCGAGGCGAGCTCCGTGTTCTCGACGGTCGCCTTCGCGGCCTCGAAGCCGGCCTCCAGCCCGAACGTGATCATTCCACCGTAGCCTCCCTCGAGGTACTCCGAGGCCTCCTCGTGGGTCTCGTGGCTCTCCAAGCCGGGGTAGTTCACCCACGCCACGTCGTCGTGCTCGTCGAGGTACTCCGCGACGATCCCGGCGTTCTCGCAGTGGCGCTCCATCCGCAGCGGGAGCGACTCGGTCTGTTGGAGCGTGTTCCACGCGTCGAAGGGGGCCTGCTGGTTGCCCAGGTCGCGTAGCCCGCGGGTGACGGCCGCGAGGGCGAACGCCGCGTCGCCGAACGCGTCGACGTAGTTGATCCCGTGGTAGGCGGGGTTGTCCTTCGCGATCTCCGGGAACTTCTCGGGGTACTCCGCCCACGGGAAGGAGCCGCCGTCGACGAGGATTCCGCCGATGGTGGTCCCGTTGCCGGTGAGCCACTTCGTCGTCGACTCCCAGACGAGGTCCGCGCCGTGGTCGAGCGGCCGGCAGAGCGCGGGCGTCGCGAACGTGTTGTCGACGAACAGCGGCACCCCGTGTTCGTGGGCGATCCCGGCGACTCGCTCGATGTCCGGGGTGACGAGCGACGGGTTCCCGATCGTTTCGAGGTGGACGTAGGCGGTGTCCTCGTCGATGGCGTCGGCGTATTCCTCGTAGTCGAGCGGATCGACGAACCGGGTCGAGACGCCGCGGCGCTCGACGGAGTGCGTGAGGTAGGTGTAGGTGCCGCCGTACAGCGCCGAGGAGGAGACGACGTTGTCGCCGGCCGAGGCCAGCATGAAGTTCGCCAGGTCGAACGCCGCCATTCCCGAGGCCGTGGCGATCGCGGCCACCCCGTTCTCGAGGGAGGCGATCCGCTCCTCCAACGCCGCGTTCGTCGGGTTCATGATCCGCGAGTAGACGTTGCCCGCCTCCTCGAGCGCGAACAGCCGCGCCGCGTGGTCGGCGTCGTCGAACTCGTAGGCGGTCGTCTGGTAGATGGGGGTCGCGCGTGCGCCCGTCGTCGGGTCCGGTTCGGACCCGGCGTGAACGCTTCGCGTGCGGAACTCGCGGCCGTCTCCGTCCTCGTCGCTTGGCATGTGCGTTCCTCGATCCGCCGGGCGGTTAAACCCGACTGACCGTCACGGATGCTACCGGTAGCTCGGACGTGTCGGGGACGCTCGCGGTGTCGTTTTCGTGAGTATCGGGCCGACGGTTCACTCCCGACCCCGTTCGGTTTTAGCCAAATAGTACTCGAGAATCAGGGTGTCGAACCATCGCTGCTTGTATGAGTTCTTCAAGTTTCCGAACACGAGAACCAACACTCCGGACGTGACCGTATACCCCGCCAATACGCCGACTCCACCCATGGGATCGTAAACCAGCCGTGCCAGCCCGATCAGCAGAAGATAGTATACCAGCAGTATCATGAAACACGACCAGAGTCCACGAAACATGCGATTCAGAGCATAGTAACGAATACCCAACGAGTATGACGAGGCGATGAGATACGACCGAACGTATCGCCACAGCTGTTTGGCGTCTTCTCCCTCGATGGACCCGTTATAGGAGTCGAACTCCGCCTCACACAATCTCCAGAACTCCTCTTCGAAGTGGGTGGATCGGTCCTCGCCGAGATCCTCGATCTCCCTTCTCATCGAGATACGGGCGAACGGGTTCGAGATCTCCTTTCCGCGAAGCCGGATCGCTTCCCTCTTCGCTTCAGGATCCAATGCGTGTTCCAGTTTCCGCCCGAAGAACTCGATCATTATTCCGACCGGCAACGAGATGACGATGAACAACGCGACTCCGACCACGTTCGCCAACCCGGTCAGGGTAGGCACTGAGACCGGCATAACCGATTCTCCGATCTCTGTGGAGAGCGATGCTCCGACCCCGACGAATAATATAATGCCCGGTATGAATCCGGAAAACGTCTGTATGATGCCAACTCGGGAGCGCACGCCGGCGTTCGACATGGGACGTACTTCTGATGACGTTCTAATGTACCTGTGGGTCGGCAACGCCGCCGGCTGTGGCACGTAGCGCCGTGGTACGTACGCTGTCCGTATCCTCCTTGCGACTTCCGGCCCGCTGCTTCCTCCGGTCGTGTCGGCGTCGATGGCTACGCTCTCTTCCAGCCTCGGCTTCGTGCGAACTGTTAACGTCGTCGAACCGTAACGTCGTGTATGGGAACACAAGGTCCGCAGGGTGGCCCTCCTGAGCTCGGCGACCTGGCCGGCGGGATACCCGACTCCGTCTGGCAGTACACGGCGCTGGCGTTCGCGCTGCTCGTCGGGTTCGCGGTGTTGAGCCAGAGCCTCGTCTACGGGGTCGGCGTGCTGGCGATCCTGCTGGCGTTGGTCACCGTCGCCAGCGCGGTCGAGGTGGTCGACGCCTACGACAAGGAGGCGTTGACGGTGTTCGGCGAGTACCGGAAGCTGCTCGAGCCCGGCGTCCACCTCATCCCGCCGTTCGTGTCGCGGACGTACGCGTTCGACATGCGGACGCAGACGCTGGACGTGCCGCGTCAGGAGGCGATCACGCGGGACAACTCGCCGGTGACCGCGGACGCGGTGGTCTACATCAAGGTGATGGACGCGAAGAAGGCGTTCCTCGAGGTCGACGACTACAAGAACGCGACCTCGAACCTCGCCCAGACCACGCTCCGGGCCGTCCTCGGCGACATGGAGCTCGACGACACGCTCTCGCGGCGCGACCAGATCAACGACCGGATCAACGAGGAGCTGGACGAGCCGACGGACGAGTGGGGGATCCGCGTCGAGGGCGTCGAGGTCCGTGAGGTGAGCCCCTCCTCGGAGGTCCAACGAGCGATGGAGCAACAGACGGGCGCGGAGCGTCGCCGCCGGGCGATGATCCTCGAGGCGCAGGGGGAACGCCGGTCGGCCGTCGAGCAGGCCGAGGGTGACAAGCAGGCGAACATCATCCGCGCGCAGGGGGAGAAGCAGAGCCAGATCCTCGAGGCGCAGGGTGACGCGATCTCGACCGTGTTGCGCGCGCGGTCGGCCGAGTCGATGGGCGAGCGGGCCATCATCGAGCGCGGCATGGAGACGTTGGAGGAGATCGGCAAGGGCGAGTCGACCACGTTCGTGCTACCCCAGGAGCTCACGAGCCTCGTCGGGCGCTACGGCAAGGCGCTCTCCGGCTCCGACGTCCAGCAGATGGACGGCCTCGAGGGCCTCGAGTTCGACGACGACACCCGCAAGATGCTCGGGCTCGACGACATCGAGAGCGCCCTCGAACAGCTCGAATCGGTCGCGGACGACGACCTCCGGACGGACGAGACCCGCGACGCCGACACCGCCGCGGGCGTCGCGGCCGGCATCGCGGACGACGTCGACGGCGGGGATCTCGACCGCGAGGCCGACCGCGACGTCGATCTGGAGTCGGAGACGGAGAGTCCGGGGCGGTAGGGTCGGCGCAGTCGGCGGGCGATCCGCCGGTTTCTCCCTCCGATCCTACCAGTCGAGCGAGCCGCCGGACTGGTACTCGGTCACCTGTCGCTCGAAGAAGTTCGCCTCGCGGTTGAGGTCGACCGCCTCGGACATCCACGGGAACGGGTTCTCCGTGCCGTACCGCTCGTCCATTCCGAGCTGGGTGAGCCGGCGGTCGGCGATGTACTCGACGTACTCGACGAACCCCTCCGCCGACATTCCGAGCAGGTCGGGTGGACACGCCTCCTCGGCGTAGGTCGACTCGAGCTCGACCGCCTCGCGGATCAGCTCGTCGACCTCCGCCTCGAACGCGTCGGTCCACACGCCGGGGTTCTCCTCGCGGATCGTGTTGATCAGCTCGACCCCGAAGTTGAGGTGGAGCGACTCGTCGCGCATGATGTACTCGAACTGCTCGCCGACGCCGACCATCTTCCCGCGCCGCTTCAACGCGAGCATCATCGCGAAGCCGGCGTAGAAGAAGATCCCCTCCATGATCACGTAGAAGCCGATCAGGTCGCGCAGGAACTCGCGAACGTCGTCGTCGGTCTCGATCGTGAAGTCCGGCCGGTCGATCGATCGGGTGAGGTCGACGACGAAGTCGTCCTTCGCCTCGATCGCGGGGATCCGGTCGTACATCCCGTAGAGGTACTCCGGCTCGAAGCCGAGCGAGTCACAGCAGTAGATGAACGTGTCCGTGTGGACCGCCTCCTCGTACGCCTGTCGGAGCAGGTACTGGCGGCACTCCGGCGCGGTGACGTAGTCGTAGACGGCGAGCACGAGGTTGTTCGCCGTCAGCGACTCGGCCGTCGAGAAGAACCCCAGGTTCCACTCGACCAGCCGGCGCTCGGCGTCGGTCAACTCGTCGCCCTCCCACTGGTGGACGTCGTCCGCCATCGGGATCTCCTCGGGCACCCAGTTGTTGTTGACGCCGTCGCGGTAGTACTCGCGGGCCCAGTCGTAGTCGATCGGGAGGATCTTGTTCGGGTCGTGCTGGCTGTCGGTGTTGATGAGCGGCATGTGTCGTGTGGGTGTCGGTCGGTGTCGATGGATTCGATCGGTTCTCGGTCGGCGGCGCTACTGACAGGACTCGCAGGTCGGGTCCTCGACGGTGGGCAGGTCGGAGCCGCCGGCGTCGACGTCGCAGGCGTCGCCCTCGGTGCGGGAATCGCGGGCATCGTCGTCCGCTCCCTCACCTGCCGACCCCGCGTCGCCGTCGAACCCGCCGCCGCGCGACTGCGTGTCGTCGTACTCGGCCATGTCCAGCGTCGACTGCTCGATGCTCGACGCGCCGAGGGTACGCAGGTAGTAGGTCGTCTTCAGCCCCAGCTCCCAGGCGGTCCGGTAGACGTCGTCGAGCAGCGAGCCGTCCGTCGACGGGAAGAAGACGTTGTGCGACTGGCTCTGGTCGATCCACGCGCCGCGGCGCGCGGTCAGCCGGAGCTGGTGGCGCGGGTCGATCTCGAAGGCCCCCCGGTAGAGGTCGGAGAGCTCGCCGGGCAGGTCGAGGTCGCCGACCGCGCCGTCGTGGTACTTCAACAGGTCGAGCGCCTCCGAGCCCCACTGACCCTCAGCTTTGAGGTCGGCGACGAGCCGCTCGTTGACGACGGTGAAGTCGCCGGACATGTTGGATTTCACGTAGAGGTTCGAGTACAGCGGCTCGATGGAGGGGGAGGTGCCGGCGATGGTGGAGATGGTCGCCGTGGGCGCGATCGCGGTGGTGTTGGAGTTTCGTATGCCGTGTTCCGCGATCCGCTCGCGGACCGCGTCCCAGTCGAGCGTCTCCTCGCGGTCGACGGGGACCTCCCGGCCGCGCTCCTCGGCGAGCAGGTCGAGGGTGTCCTGCGGGAGGAGGTCGCGGTCCCACTTCGAGCCCTCGAAGGAGTCGTACGCGCCGCGCTCGCCCGCCAGTTTCGCGGAGTTGTCGATCGCGTGGTAGCCCAACAGCTCGCCGGCCTTCCCCGCGAACCCGAGGGCGCGCTCGGAGTTCATCGGGACGCGCGCGAGCTGGAGCGCCTCGTGGAACCCCATCATCCCGAGCCCGATGGGACGATGGCGCATGTTGGAGCGCTCGGCCTTCTCCGTCGGGTAGAAGTTGAGGTCGACGACGTCGTCGAGCATCCGCATCGCGGTCTCGGCGGTGTCGGCGAACAGCTCGGCGTCGAGTTCGGCCGCGTCGCCGTCGACTCCCGAAACCGTTGACCCCTCCCCGTCGCTTCCCCGCGCCGCGACCGCGACGTCGTCGGGGGCGGGGTGCGCCTCGGCGTCGCCGCGGAACGTCATGTGGCGCGCGAGGTTGACCGAGCCGAGGTTGCAGACGGCGGTCTCCTCCTCGCTCGTGTTGAGCGTGATCTCCGTACAGAGGTTCGAGGAGTTGACGACGCCGGCGTGGTCCTGTGGCGACCGGACGTTACACGGGTCCTTGAACGTGATCCACGGGTGGCCGGTCTCGAAGAGTCGCGTCAGGGTCTCCCGCCAGAGCTCGCTCGCGTCGACCGTCTCGTACTGGCGGAGCTCGCCGTTCTCGGCGGCCGCCTCGTACTCCTCGTACAGCTCCTCGAACTCCTCGCCGTAGACCCCGTGGAGCTCGGGGACCTCGTCGGGCGAGAACAGCGTCCATCTCTGGTCGTTCTCGACCCGCTTCATGAACAGATCGGGCACCCACGCGGCGGTGTTCATGTCGTGGGTCCGGCGGCGTTCGTCGCCGGTGTTCCGGCGGAGGTCGATGAAGGCGGGGAAGTCCAGGTGCCACGCCTCGAGGTAGGCGGCCGCGGCCCCGCGGCGCTTCCCGGAGCGGTTGATCGCCCCGGTCACGTCGTTGGAGATCTTCAGGAACGGGACCGTCCCGGTCGACTCCACCCCCGTCGAGGAGACCAGCGCGCCGTCGGCACGGAGGGGCGTCCAGTCGTTGCCGAGGCCGCCGGACCACTTCGAGAGCTTGGCGTGCTCCTTGTACGCCTCGAAGATGCCCTCGAGGTCGTCGGGGACGGTGGTGAGGTAACACGAGGAGAGCTGCGGGTGGGCCGTCCCGGCGTGGAACAGCGTCGGCGTCGAGTGGACGAACCGCAGCGTCGAGAGGACCTCGTAGAACTCCTCGGCGCGTGTCTCGCGCTCCGCCTCGTCCTCCCGAAGCGCGACGCCCATCGCCACGCGCATCCAGAAGACCTGCGGCAGCTCGAACGGCTCCTCGTCCGGCTCCCGGAGGTAGTACCGCTGTTCCAGCGTATCGAGCGCGGTGTAATCGAACAGCCCGTCCCGGTTCGGCTCGATGGCGTCGGCCAGCCGGTCGAGGTCGTACTCGTCCATCCGCTCGTCGAGGAGGTCCGCCTCGAGCCCCCGGGCGATCGCCTCGTGGAAGGAGTCGCGGTACGCCGCCCCGACGGTCTCCGCGTCGTCGGACGGCCGTTCTCCGGTGACCCGCCGGAAGTAGTCGTTGCGAGCGACCCGGGCCGCCATCGCGTCGTAGGCCGGGTCCCGTTCGATCCGCGCCGTGAGCGCGTCGACGGTCGCCTCGGCGACCTCGTCGGCGTCGGCCCCGTCGTAGAGCGCGCGCTCGATCTCGGCGACCAGCCGGTCGCGTTCGTCGTCGTCCACTACGTCCTCGTATCCGTCCCGCGCGCGCTCCAGTCGATCGTGAACCGCGGTGTCGTGTGTCGTCGTGCTCATGTGTGCTCCGGGTCCCACGAGTCGATGCGCCGGACGGCGTCGCCACTGTCGACGTGTTCCGGATCCGGCACGAGCGCACGGCTACCGGTCGAGACCGGGTGACCCGTTCCGGATGAATCGCCCCGTGTGAACCGTGTCGAACCTCTCCGGCTCCATCGGCATAAACATTACCAACAACGTTTCAGTAATACAAGTGTAATTGTCCAACGCACAACTGAGCCCGCGCCGTCCTCGGTCGTTCGCGTCCCGGGTCGAACGGTCCACGGCCGATCGGGACGGGTCACGGTCGCCAGCTCTCGGCGTCGAGGACCCACAGCGCCCCGATCGCGCCGCCGCCGCCGAGGAATCCTGCGACCAGCGCGAGTGCCGGCGCGGGTGCGAGGCCGACGCCCACCAACAGGAGGATCGCCCCGGCGAGCAGCGCGACCGTGTCCTCGCGGGTCGCCCCGAGGACGACGGGCGCGAGCGAGCCGCCGATCGCGGCGCCGGCGACGACGAACGGCGTCAACCCGGAAACTACGACCGCCGAGACCGGGATCCCCGTCGTCGCCAGGGAGTCGGGATCGACGCCGACGCCGAGGGCGACCCCGACGGCGACGCAGACGATCGGGGCCGCGAGGCTCGCCCGCGCGCTCAGCGTTCGACCGCGAACGGCGGCGATGCCGGAGAGAAACGTCACCGCTCCGGCGGCCACGAGCGCGGGCGGGACCAGCCCGACCAACGAGGCCGAATCGGCGAGCGTCGGGACCCCGACGTCGGCGGCCGTCGACCGGAGGACCCACGGCTGGGCGAACAGTAGCGTCGCGATCCCGAGCAGGACGACCCCGAGCGCGCGGCGGGAGACGGAGGTGGTGGAGGCCATATCCATGCGACGGCGGCGGGGCGTTTATATCCGCTGGACCGATCGACGGAGTCGCCGACTCCGTCGGCTCGTCGGCTCCCGGTTCAGACCGTGACGCCGGTTCGGTCGTCCTCGACCGAGACGACGACGCGCTCCGGCGGCCCGCGCTCGTCGGCCAGCCGGACGAGGAGCGTGTGGACCGCGAGGTCGTCCTCGTCGCCCGGCCGGTGCCCGATCTCGTCGGCCGCGATCCGCAGCGCGTGGTCCCCGATCCGACTCACCGACCCGAGGCGGACGTCGAGCCCCGGCGGGGCCAGCCGCTGGACGACCACCAGCACGGCGTCGCCGCCGTCGTCGACGAACGGCGTCGCGTCGACGAACGACAGCGTCCGCTCCGCGCCCGCGCGAACCGTCCTTCTCGCCTCCGTTGCCGACCGAAACGAGACGGCGTGCGTCGGGAGCTCCGGCGGCCCCGCGTGCACGCTCTCCGCGGGAACGAGCGGGTCGTCGTCCACGTACCGGCTTCCGACCGCGAGGTCCCGCGGCGTCGACGCCGCGAGGTCGTGGAGCCGGTCCGTACACCCCGCGGTCGCGACGGCGAACGCGCCGGCGAGGACCGCGCGACGATGCATGTTCCCCGGTCGGTCGCTGGCCGATAAAAACCCCGTCGCCGCGGCTCGCCCGCGTGATAATCGGCGGTCACGTCGAGGTACGGACGATCGCGCCGGTCACGTCGACGTCGACACCCCCCACGAGATCCGGTCCCAGGTCCGCTCGTAGAGGTAGTACGTCCCGGTCTTCACGAGGTTCGCGACGATCCCGATGTTCACCGCGTCGCCGACGTCGCCGACGACCGCCCAGGCGACGATCACCGTGACGAGGACCATCACCAGCCGATAACAGAGCGTCTTCACGATCGCCCGCCGCCGCGCCTGGAGGGCCGGCCGCGAGAGGAGGTCCCCGAGCATACGTGTCCGTGTGAGCGCGCCCACTAAATAACTGATATCGGGTACGTTATTACCTTTTCATAACCGATTTCGATTTCTCCATCCCGACACCTCCCTCTCGAGGAAACCGATCGTGTCCCCTTGAGGCCCTGGTTCACCTCAAGACGATCCCCTTTCTACTCGTCGAGCATCGGCGCGGGCACGCCCTCCTCGTCGCCGTCGAGCTCGAACGCCCGGCGCAGCTCCGCGATCCGGTCGCGGATGTCCGCGGCCAGCTCGAACTCCAGGTTGCTCGCGGCCTCGTTCATCCGCTCCTCGAGCGCCTCGATCCGCGCTTTCGCCTCGTCCTCGCTCTCGACGTCGCCGACGCTGACGCCGCTCGTGTCCGTCTTCGAGCCCGGCAGGTTGGTCTCGCCCACCGGTTTGTCGATGGTCGTCGCCTCGTGGCCGTGCTCCTCGTTGTACGCCAGCTGGATCTCCCGGCGTCGCTGGGTCTCCTCGATCGCCTCGTCCATCGAGTCCGTGACGCGGTCGGCGTAGAGGACCACCTCGCCGTTGACGTTGCGCGCGGCCCGCCCCATCGTCTGGACGAGCGTCGTGGTCGAACGGAGGAACCCCTCCTGGTCGGCGTCGAGGATGGCGACGAGGCTCACTTCCGGGATGTCGAGGCCCTCCCGCAGCAGGTTGATCCCGACGAGCACGTCGATGTTGCCGAGCCGGAGGTCGCGGATGATCTCGTGTCGCTCGAGGGTGTCCGTCTCGTCGTGCATGTACGCCACGTCGATCCCGGCCTCCTCGAAGTACTCCGTGAGATCTTCGGCCATGCGCTTCGTGAGCGTGGTGACGAGGACGCGCTCGTCGCGGTCGATCCGCTCGTCGACGCGCCCGAGGAGGTCCTCGACCTGTCCCGTCGCGTCGGTCACCTCGACCTTCGGGTCGACGAGGTGCGTGGGCCGGACGATCTGTTCGACGACGTTCGCCGACTCCTCCCGTTCGTAGTCGCTGGGGGTCGCGGAGACGTACAGCGTCCGGTCGGTCTTCTCCTCGAACTCCTCGAACGTCAGCGGACGGTTGTCGTAGGCGGTCGGGAGCCGGAACCCGTTCTCGACGAGCGAGTCCTTCCGCGACTTGTCGCCCTCGTACTGCCCCTTGATCTGCGGGATCGTCTGGTGGGACTCGTCGATGACGACCAGGAAGTCGTCGGGGAAGTAGTCGAGGAGCGTGTAGGGGGCGTCGCCGGGGTCGCGGTCGTCCATGTGGACGGAGTAGTTCTCGATGCCCGAACAGTAGCCCGCCTCCCGGAGCATCTCGAGGTCGAAGGTGGTCCGCTCCTCGATGCGCTGGGCCGCGACGAGGTCGCCCTGCCGCTCGAAGTGGGCCACGCGTTTCTCCATCAGCTCCTCGATCTCCGCCATCGCCTGCTCCAGTTTGTCGTCGGGGATCGAGTAGTGCTCGGCGGGGTGGAGCATGACCGCGGGCTCCTCGCTCACGACCTCCCCCTTCATCGGGTCGACCTTGACCATCCGGTCGATCTCCTCGCCCCACAGCTCGACCCGGACCGCGTACCGGCCGTACATCGGATATATCTCGACGGTGTCGCCGCGTACGCGGAACGTGCCCTGCGTGAAGTCCACGTCGTTGCGCTCGTAGTTGAGGTCGACCAGGTCCGCGAGCAGTCGTTCGCGACCGATCTCCTCGCCGACCTCCAGTCGAAGCGCCATCTCGCGGTAGTTCTGCGGGTCGCCGAGCCCGTAGATGGCCGAAACCGAGGCGATGACGATGGTGTCGTTTCGGGTGAGAAGCGATCGCGTCGCGGAGTGACGCAGGCGGTCGATCTCCTCGTTTATCGACATCTCCTTGTCGATGAACGTGTCCGTCTGCTCGACGTACGCCTCCGGCTGGTAGTAGTCGTAGTAGGAGACGAAGTACTCCACCGCGTTGTCGGGGAACAGCTCGCGGAACTCCTCGTACAGTTGGGCGGCGAGCGTCTTGTTGTGTGCCAACACGAGCGTCGGTTGGTTCAGCTCCTCGGCGACCCACGAGACGGTGTTGGTCTTCCCCGAACCCGTCACGCCGAGCAGGGTCTGCCTGTCCGCGCCCGCCTCGAACCCCTCGACCAACGCCTCGATCGCCTCCGGCTGGTCGCCCGCGGGCTCGAACGGAGCGTCCACCCGAAGCGGTCGGTCGGCGGTCGGTCGGTCCTCCGAGAGTGGGGAGTCGGCGTCGCTCACGATACGCGTCGTTGGCGGCGGAACCACTTGAGCGGCGCGGCGGGGACTGTCGTCCCCACCGGGCGCGGCAGGCACTCAGTCGCTCGGCATCCCCCGCCGTCGCCAGTGGTCGACGAGCATCACGATCGAACCGAAAAGCGCCAGCGTCGTTCCGAAGACGCCGAACGCGTGGTACGGGTTCGCGAGTTCCGCGATCGGCAGCATCATCGCCAGCGTGAACGCGGACCCGAACAGACAGACCACCGTCGCTCGCGGATCGGGATCGTAGTAGTCGCCGAGACGAGAGAGGAGGGCGTTCGTCACACCGGTCCCTTTCGCGGCGCGGACGTATTTCTTCGGGTCGACCGCGGTGTCGACGAGACCCTCGCTCGGTACTGCCTCGCCTCACGCGGGAGAAGACTGACAACCGATCGGGCGGAACGCCAACCGTGTCCCTCCTACTCACACCCACCGTCGCGTTCGGCGCGGCCCTCGTGCTGTTCGTCTGGATCGCGCTCGGCGCTTGGGTGAACTTCGACGCCCGCGCTCGCGGGAGCCGCCATCCCGCTATCTGGGGCGTATTCGCACCGCTTTCGGGGATCGTGCTGTTCTACTACCTGTTCTGGTGGCGTCGCGGACGCCCCCGAGAGCGGCCGCCGGGACGGGTGGAAAGGGCCACCGCCGTCGTCGTCGTCGCCGGCCTCGGCGGACTGATCGTCGGCAGCCTCGTCTCGCCGCCCGATCCGACCTCACAGCTGACCGTGTGGCCGATCGCGTTCGCCTGCTGTCTCCCCCTCGCGTACTGGCTGGTTCGGGCGAGACTCGGCACGAAAGGTTCTGAATCCGCCGTTCAGTAGAATTCGTTGCGATCGACACGGTGACGAACAGCCCCGAATCCCACCCGACGGCGATCGCACAGCACCTCACGCCTCCCCAACCTCGGCCTCGACGACCCGCCAGAACCGCTGGCGGGTCGTCTCGCCCTCCCTCGCGCGTGCTCCTCGCGCCCTCCCGGGCGCTCGCAGGCGCGCGCCACCGCACTCGTGGTTTGTTATCGACCTCATGTTCGTCGTTTGTCATCGACCTCATATCGGCGGCCGCTTCGCTCGCCGGACGAAAACGTTTCCCCCTCGCCGCGTGACCCTCCGGTATGCGCATCGCCGTCCCCAACAAGGGCCGCCTACACGAGCCGACGCTCTCGCTTTTAGAGCGCGCCGGGCTCCACGTCGAGGAGACCGCCGACCGACAGCTGTACGCCGACACGGTCGACCCCGACGTGACGGTCCTCTACGTCCGGGCGGCGGACATCCCCGAGTACGTCCGCGACGGCGCGGCGGACCTCGGCGTCACCGGTCTCGACCAGGCCGCCGAGTCCGGCGGCGTCGTCGCGGACCCCGCGGACGCGTCCGAGGACGACCTCGTCGACCTGCTGGACCTTGAGTACGGCTCCTGTCGCCTCGTCCTCGCCGCGCCGGAGGACGGCGAGGTGGCGACGGTCGAGGACCTCGCGGGGAAGACGATCGCCACCGAGTTCCCGGCCGTCACCCGCGATTACCTCGACCGCGTGAGCGTCGACGCCGACGTGGTCACCGTCACCGGCGCGACGGAGCTGACCCCCCACGTCGAGATGGCCGACGCCATCGTCGACATCACCTCCACGGGGACGACCCTGAAGGTGAACCGCCTCGCCGTGATCGACGACGTCCTCGACTCCTCGGTCCGGCTGTTCGCCCGCCCGGACGTCGTGGACGACCCCAAGGTCGAACAGGTGACCACGGCCTTCGAGTCCGTGCTGGCCGCCGACGGCCGGCGCTACCTGATGATGAACGCGCCGAAGGATCGCTTAGACGAGGTCAAGGACGTGATCCCCGGTCTCGGCGGCCCGACCGTGATGGACGTCGAGGCCGACGAGGAGGGGAACGGCATGGTCGCGGTCCACGCCGTCGTCGAGGAGCGCGACGTGTTCGCGACCATCTCGGAGCTGAAGGCGGTCGGCGCGAGCGGGATCCTGGTCACCGAGATCGAACGGCTCGTCGAGTGAGCGCGGGGTCACCCGTCCCCGATCAGCGCCTCCTTCTCCGTACGCGACAGCGACTTGATCGCGTGCTCGCGCGACATCGCCGCCGACCGCGAGTCGAACGACTCGACGTATCGAAGCGTCACGGGGGTCCGTCCGCGGGTGTACTTGGCCCCCTCGCCGGCGTCGTGTTCGGCGACCCGCCGTTCCACGTCGGTGGTGTAGCCGGTGTAGAGGGTGCCGTCGGCGCATTCGATCACGTAGACGTGGTGGTCGGACACGGCCGGTCACTCGTCGCCGTCGACGCCTGCCCCGTCGACGCCTGCCCCGTCGACCTCGTCGCCATCGGCGTCACCGTCGTCGCCGGCGGTTCCGGCCCCGTCGATCGCGCGGGCGATGAGCCCCGCCTGCGCGCCCGCGACGAACCCGGCGTCGACGTTCACCGTCGTGAGGACGGTACACGACTGGAGCGCCCCGGCGAGCGCGGCTGCCCCCTCGCCACCCTCGCCGTATCCCGTCGAGACCGGGATCGCGATCACGGGCGCGGCGACCAACCCGGCGACCACCGTGGGGAGCGCTCCCTCGCGGCCGGCCGCGACGACGACGACGGCCGCCTCGCGGATCCGCTCGATCTGGTCGAGCAGACGGTCGATGTTCGCGACGCCCACGTCCTCGACCCGATCGATCGCCGCGCCGATCTCGCGGGCGACGACCTCCGCCTCGCCGGCCACCGGCGCGTCCGCGGTCCCGGCGGTCACGACCGCGACGGTCGCGGCGAGCGCGGGCGGCTCGTACCCGTCGGCGTGGACGACGACGGTGCGGGTCACCTCGTCGTGGTCGACCGAGGCGTCCGGCGCGACGTCCCCGACCCCCTCCCTGACCGCCGCCGCGTGGTCGGAGCTCGCGCGGGTCACGAGCGCCCGTCCCGTCGTCTCGAGGGCCGTCGTCGCCAGCGCCGCGGTCTCCGCGGGGCGTTTCCCCTCCGCGAGGACCGCCTCGGGGATCCCGCGGCGGTCCCCGCGAGCGGCGTCGAACCGCCCGGCGGTCGTCGTCGCGTATCCCGTGATCCGCGATTCGGCCTCCGCGACGCCGATCTCCCCGGCCGCAAGTGCCTCGAGTGCTCCGCGGACCGTCGACCCGTCCGTGCCGCGCTGGTTCTCCTCGCGCATGTTCGGCCTCTCGAGACGCACGGGTTCGTAGCCGTCGATCCGTGACGGCCCCGTTTCCGGCCCCGTACTCCAAAAGACATATATAAGGTCTCCCCGGCCTGCCGCCGTGAACCGCCCGCACGGCGTCCCTAGCGGGCGAATTCAGGAACTCTTATTAACTCCCGACGGGTACGCCCGATCGCATGGCAGACCTCATTGTCAAAGCGGCAGTCAAGGAAGCCCTGGACGACAAGAACGTCGCTTCGGACTTCTACGACGCACTGGACGAAGAAGTGGACGAGCTGCTCGAAGACGCTGCACGCCGCGCCGAGGCCAACGACCGGAAGACGGTCCAGCCTCGCGACCTGTAAGGCGTCCGACCCTGCCGTTTTTTTGACGCGCTCGCCGCGAGAAGCGGCCGCTATCGACCGATCGCGCCACCGTGTGGTCCACCTCCCGTACGGTCACACCTCCCGTACCCGTACTCCTTCGGCCGTCCCCACGTGGATCTCGTCGGCGAGGCCGACGAACAGTCCGTGCTCGACGACGCCCGGCGTGTCCGCGAGTTCCGCCGCCAGCGTCCCCGGATCCGGGATCTCCCCGAACGCACAGTCCAGGAGGAGGTTCCCGTTGTCGGTGACGACCGGGCCGTCCTTCCGCTCGGCCCGCCGGAGGGACGCCTCGCCGCCGGCCTCCCGCACCGCGTCGGCGACGACGCCCCGACCGCTCGGGAGGACCTCCACCGGGACCGGTCGGTCGAGGGCCGCGGTCTCCTTCGAGGGGTCGGCGACGACGAGGAACCGGTCGGCGGCCGCGTCGACGAGCTTCTCGCGGGCGTGTGCGCCGCCGCCGCCCTTGATCAGGTCGCCGTCCGCGACGCGGTCGGCCCCGTCGACGGCGACGTCGATCCCGGCCGAGTCGGGTCCCGTGACCTCGTCGAGGTCGACGAGGTGGATCCCGCACTCGATCGCGAGCTCGCGGCTCGCGAAGGAGGTCGCCACGCCCCGGACGTCGAGCCCGCCGTCGACGCGCTCGCCGATCGCACGGATCGCGTGGGCTGCCGTCGACCCGGTTCCCAGGCCGACCACGTCGCCGTCGTCGACCGTCGAGGCGGCCGACTCGCCCGCCCGTCGCTTCATCGCGTCCGTGCCGCCGCTCGTCTTCATGTCCCCGGGTGCGTGCCGCGGTCTCTTAAATCCGGGAGCGTCGCGGAGGGGCGGCTACTCCAACCGGTCGAGCACCGCCTCCGCGTCGTACGCGAGCGTGAGCTCGCGCGAGCGTCCGCGCCCCTCCACGTCGGCGTATTCGGCGTCGATCACGCCGAGCTGGTCGAGCTTGTTGATGATCTCCGAGTAGCGGGTGTATCCGAGCCCCGTCTCCTCGTGAAACGCCTCGTACACCGCCCCGGCCTGCTCGCCGTCGAAGTCCGCGAGCACGCGGACGAGCGCCTGCTCGGACTCCGAGAGCCCCCGAAGCGACCGCGAGAGGTGGACGTGTTTCGACTTGTCGTAGGCGGACTCGACGTCCTCGATCGCGATCGCCTTCGAGGCACGCATCTCGGCGTTGAGCCCCGCGCGACGCAGGAGGTCGATCCCGACGCGGAGGTCGCCGCTCTCGGCGGTCAGATCGGCCACTCGATCGAGTTCGACGTCGCCGATGACGCCCTCGTGGAACCCCCGCTTGGCGCGCTCGCCGAGGATGTCGTAGATCTCCGTCGCGTCGTACACCGGAAAGTACACCTCCTCGGGACGGAACACCGACTGGACCCGACCGTCGAGGTCGTCGATGACGTCGAGGGAGAGGTCCGATGAGACGACGATCACGCCGATCTTCGCGCCGGAGTGTGCCTCGTGGGCCCGCAAAAGCGAGTAGAGCGTGTCAGAGGCCTCGTTCTCGTAGAACAGGTAGTTCACGTCGTCGAGCGCCACCACGAGCACCTCGTCCTCCTCGACGAGCCGGTCCGTGATCTGGCCGAACAGCTTCTTGAAGGAGATCCCGGAGGAGGGCGGCTCGTACTCGAAGATCCCCTCGAAGAGCCGGGAGAAGACGGCGTACCGGGTCGAGTCGACCTGGCAGTTCACTCGGACGGTCCGGACCTCGGTGCGCGCGCGAAGCTCGGTGAAGAGCTTCTGGACCGCGGTGGTCTTCCCCGTCCCCGGCGGTCCCCGGACGATCGTGTTGAGCGGTCGGGAGCCCCGGACCGCGGGACGGAGCGCGTACTTGAGACTCTCGAGCTGGCTCTCGCGGTGGCGGAACGTCTCGGGGACGTGGTCGATCTCGAACACCGACTCGTCGCGGAACACCGACTCGTCCCACGAGAGCATGTCGTCGTCCCCGGGCATGGAGGAACCACTCCACGCCGATCACTTAACGGTTGCCCGGCCGCAGCGAAACTGAAAGACGTCCGGACGGCCACCGAACCGCGCGGAAACCCGGCCTTCGGTTTCACTCTCACGTCGCTCCCGGATCGGACTCGGCGTTCGGCTCACTCCCGGTCGAGCACCAGCACGTGCCGGGTCAGGGACCGGTGGACCCGTCGCTCGAAGGCGGCGGCGACGTCCCACCCGGCCTCGCGGGCGGGACGTCGCCAGTCGCGGTCGGCGACGAGGACGGCACGGGGGGCGACGCGGGCGGCCTCTGCGAGCGCGCCGGCGACGAGTTCGGCGAGCTCGTGGCGAGCGATCTTGGACTGTCTCCCGTACGGCGCGTCGAAGGCGACGCAGTCGACCGCGTCGTCGACGAGCGGGAGGTCGGTGGCGTCGCCGCGGGCGACGTGCCACTCCGGCGAGCCGCGGTCGTCTCCCACGTACGCCCGGAGGTTCTCCCTCGTCCCGCGGACCATCTTCGCCTGGGCGTCGCAGGCGATCGAGTTCGCTCCGACGAGCCCCGACTCGAGCGGGAGCCCGCCCGTCCCGCACATCGGGTCGAGCAGGGTTCGACCGGGGGCCGCCCCGGCGACGTTAACGTACGCGCGGGCGTCCGCGGGAGCCATGCTCCCCGGCTGGAAGAAGGGGCGGTCGGTCGGATCGGGCGCGAACTCGCGGGCGGCTTCCCGAGCGACCCAGCCGAGCGCACACGTCGAGGCGTCCCCGCCGTCCGCGCCCGCGACCGCGTCGTGGTCGGCGCGCTCGCCCGCGGCGAACAGCGCGCGCAGGACGTGGTCGGGGTCGTCGAGATCGACCGTGAACCCGCGGTCGACGAGGACGCTCCCGAGCGCCCGCTCGGCGTCGGTCGTGGAAACCGATGTCGTGTTCCGTACGTTGCGGGCGCGGACCGCGATGCTCCCCTCCCGGTCGATCGGTGCGGCCTCGAGGGCGGCGACCGCCGAGGCGACCGTCGCGTCGCTCCGGGCGACCGCCTCGTGGGCGGCGCGGGTGTACGCCAGCCGGCCGATCCCCTCGCCGACGCTCCCGGCGCGTGCGACGCCGGGGGCGAGGAGTTCCACGCCGGTCGCGGCCGCCGTCGCCTCGTAGGCCGCGAACGCGTCCGTCTCGCCCGCGAGTTCGAGCCAGTACACGCCCGACCCTCCGCGACCGCCCTGCATGAGAGTGACGGATCCAGGCATTGATCCGGTGGTGAATTAATATACTAATCCTTATATAACATCGATATTATCTGATATTATATTTATCGTCCTCTTTCGCGGACATCCGTGAGAACCGTTCGAACGATCTCGTTTCACTCGGCGTATTCGACCGTCTATGCGCCGCTAACTCACGTTTCTATGCCATCCAGCTTCGGATTCGTCTGAGGGCCGAAACATCGACCGTCCGTTTTCATCCACGATCGAAACGCGGGAATATCGGCTCGAAACGCATCTCATCGGCGAATCACCCGATCTGATCGGTGGTAAACGAGTGGTTCGGATCCCACGCCTGCTGAAAAACAACCAGAAATAATTGATATACTGAAAATTGACAGCTTTGCGGCGGCCCGAACGCCGTCAGTCGTTGGGACGTCGCGTCGATCGTTGGGACGCCGGGGGGATCGAACGCGTGATCGCCGTTTCGATCCGGGATCCATGCGCGCTCGGGTCCCTCCCGGCTCGTGTGCCTCCGTGTCGTCGGTCTCGTTCCCGTCGGTTCGGTCCCGATCCGTGCCGTTCTCGCTTCGCGTTCCAGTCGTTCTCGCCCTATACGCCCGTCGCTTCCGTCGGTCCTCGACGTCGGCTGCGTGTTCGGTCGTCGTCAGTCACTGGTTGGGCATGAACCGATGGTCGACGTCGCCGGAGAACTCCTCGGCTCCCACGATGTCGTGTTCCAGCCGGCCCACCCCCTCGATCTCGATCGCGACGCTGTCGCCGTCGCTGAGCGGACTGATGCCCGAGGGCGTGCCGGTCGCGACGACGTCCCCGCGTTCGAGCGTGATCAGTTTCGTGATCTCGCTTATCAGCTCCGGTACGGAGAAGATCAGGTCGTCGATCGAGGAGTTCTGTTTCTCCTCGCCGTTGACCGTCAGCCTGATCGTCGCGTCGTCGGGCACGTGTTCCGGGTCGGCGACGACCGGCCCGATCGGCGCGGAGTTGTCGAAGGCCTTCCCGCGGACCCAGTTCTGTTCTTCCCGCTGGTCGTCGCGGTTCGAGAGGTCGTTCACACAGGTGTAGCCCGCGATGACCTCGTCGACGCGGTCCTCGGGGACGTTCCGGCACTGCTCGCCGATGACGACGCCGAACTCGGCCTCGTGGTCGACCCGCTCTTTCCCCTCGGGAAGCGAGACGGTGTCGCCGTGGCCCGCGAGAGTGTTCGGTCCCTTCAGGAACAACAGCGGCCGCTCGGGGATGTCCGAGTCGGTCTCCTCGGCGTGAGCGGAGTAGTTGAGACCGACGCAGACGATCTTGCTCGGTTCGGTCGGCGGGAGGACGTCGACCTCCGAGGGGTCGAACTTCTCCTCGCCGAACCGGATCTCGTCGTCGTCGGTCCATTCACCGGTACGGACGGATCCAGCCGGATCACGGAATCTAACCTTTCGCATGGCGAGTTACTGTGTGGGTCTCTACTTAAAAAAGGTTCGGGCCTCATAGAGTGATATCCGGATATACTGGAAAGTAATATATTCTAGAAAAGCGTCTCTATCGGAAGGATCCAGACGATGGCCGTAGTCTGATAAGTAGAAGTGAAATCGATCGAGGACACATCGGTATTCAAAAGTTCGCCTCACCCCGCCGATCGAGCAGAGTACCTCCTGTAATTCTCAAACAAATTTGATAAATTTATGGATGATTTTAATATAAATTCTACTAAGATCAATTCTAACGCAAATACATTGAGTGGAACCATTCATGTTGAACCCTGATCTATGGTGTTGATGTTCTCTCCGATTCGAAAGGGGCAACCCTTCAGTATCAACACTGTCTTACAGAAGAACGATTGACGATAATTTCTTGTAGTTTCGATAGAATTGCGATGATATGACGATACTTGCAGCTATCGGAGAACATCGAAATTCGACTGACATCATCTCGACAGCGGCTGATTTAGCAACGGCATTCAACGATTCACTCGTTGTCTTACATGTGGTACCTGAAGAAGAGTTTGATGCACATAAAAAATCGATTGAGAGTGTCACCGATTTTCGCGATTTTTCACTTAGTCAAGAGAAGGATAGCGCCGCTCGGTTTGCATACGAGATCACCAAGCGGACACTCGGAGAGGTTGATCACCAGATGATACAGACACGGGGGCGCATTGGTGACCCAACAGAAGAAATATTAGCTGAAGCTGATGAGCTTGATCCGCGGTATCTTGTGATTGGTGGTCGACACCGATCACCTGTTGGAAAGGCTATTTTCGGCAGTACAACACAGAAAATTCTCTTGAATGCTGACTGTCCGGTCGTAACCTCGATCGTCGATTGACCTATTGCGTTGAATAGCGATCTTATCATCTGATATCACCGATTTAGAAAAGTGAAGCGGGGAAGATCGATACCTCCGTTTTTATTGACAGTGTCCTGACCCAGCTAAACAAGTTGAGGAACTACGGGGATGAGTCTTCCACCGGTGAATTCGACTGCTGGATCCACGTAGGATTTATATCCGTTAATAGACTGTAAAATCAACTTAATATTTGGCATCACCAACATAGAAATCCTGTATGAATAGCTGTAACCGTGATTCAACACAGTAGAGCGATCTTTCCTTACATGATTATTATTTAAACCCATACACCTGCTAAGAATATCAACCTTAGCGTGAAGGAAGCAGCCGAACAAGGCTAAATTGGTGATTTAACGATGTTCAACCGCATGATTGAGAAGGCTTGCCAGCGGGAAGCATTCTTCCGTGAGGACACGCTAACCGAACGATGTATCCTCTCGGTATTTTTGTACCAGATTGGCCTCTCATACCGACGGATCGAACCGTTCGTTGATCGATCGCACGAGGCGATCAGAAACAGGTTTTATATTAACCTTAGTTGTATCCTTTTTGCCATAATCTATAAAACACTTCTAACCAATATAGGATCAAAATGCCAACAAAAGTAGCACCCGGGGTTGTTCAGGAACGACTTGCTCACTCAAAAGTTCTCTACCTAACTGATGAGAATTTACTCGTTGACACCGGTCCAGAGTCGGAATGGGCTGAACTTCAGGTATTCCTTAACGAGATGGATAATATCGAACAACTCTTTATTTCACACACACATGGAGATCACATCGGAAATCTCGAACGCGTCGTTGAGACTTATCAACCCGATATCTTTTTCCCTGAAAACGAACCTATCGAAGATATTTTTCTTTCGGAGGATGAAATAACGCGAGTTTCCGACGATGAGATACTTGGCTCTGATGTACAAGTGGTTCAGGTTCCTGGTCACAGTCCGGGTATTTGTGCCCTGTATCTTCCTGAGCGGAAAGTGCTGCTAGCGACGGATGTCCTTGATGGCGCAGATCGACGAGGATTGCCAGCAAACTATCTTCTTCCACCACCTGCGATGTTCAACTGGGATACTCAGCAGGCAGAAGAAAATCTGAAAAAACTCCTCGATCTAGAATTTGATACCGTAATTGTTACACATGGATCAAATATCGAAGAGAATGCACTAATTAAACTCAAAAAATATCTCAACTTTCCGGAATACTACCGACAGCAGTTGCTTGAAGATTAAACGTAATCCCGGTAGTTCTAGGTCGTCTCCGCATTCATAGTATCTTATCACCCTCTGCGGATTCAATAATGTAGATGAAAATTTATTATTTACAATAATTTTGATGTAGTTTAGCTATATATCTAATTTTATGGTTTTCTAACCGACAATAAGAATTTAACTGCATCTCCAGTGAACAATAATAGTGTCTTGGTTGTCTCTTTCACCATGGTCTCTCACGCGATCGTACACAACTACGAGCTGTCGATCCCGATTCTGATGATGATCTATCCGAGTGAATTCTCAGTTCCTCACAAAGTAACCCTTGGCTAACCCTTTCTGAATCCTGAGTCTGCGTCAAAACAATTGTATTGACGGTCTCGATCAGAGAATCACGGACGGATCGGCGGAGGGATGTCGCTGTCGGCGGCAGCCAGCCACCAATATGATAGCTTATCTCCCGGTCAGCGTAAGTTCAACCGCTGACGAGGATTTATCAGGACAGAATGGTGGATTCAAAACAAGTTAGCTGGCGACGCTTTGTGAGGTACTGATAATTGGTCTAAACACCGCCTCAATTGACGGCCAATACACGTACCACGCGATAATTACTGCTAGAACTGCAACCATTAGTGTTAAAAACCCGAGAAAAATTATATCGATCACTGATAGAGGCCCTTCTTCGTACGCGAGCAGTACCGAGGGGTGATTAAAAGGAAACAAGACGGTACTAGAGAGAATCATTACTAACGACAAGGAAAAGAACAGGGGATCAATTTCAAACGATTCAATCACTTGTAAGAAAATTGGTAATAATATGACGACAACAGGTGCCGTTCCAGAGAACGCGACCCGAACAGCTGCGGCGAAACATAATAATACGACGACTGCGAGCATTCCTTGATCGAGAGTCGAACCAGCCATGAACGCTTCTACTAGGGATTCGACGGATCCAGATGACCGTATGATCTCGGCCAACGAGAGCATGGTTCCGATGAGAAAAATGAGATTCCAGTTGAGGTTACGAATATCTTCAGCGGTGATAATTCGAACTTTTGGAAGCGAGAATAGTGTAACCATGATCATTGCAGGGACGATCGCTGGAAGGTTGACGAACGAACCGACGATCCAGAGACAGATCGTCCCAGTGAATGTGAGGACGACAATCTTCTGATCGCCTGTGAGTGATTCACTTTTTTCTGTGTGCTGACCAGGTAGAGGTTCGATTTCTCGCTTGGAAATGGAGACGTTCGAGATGTCGTGGAAGTAGGCAGCAACGGCGATCGTTGTGAGGTAGATTGCTACTACGGGTGGTATCATATATAATGCCCATTCTACCCACGTAAACGGCTGTACCCTAGTATTGATAATCTCGGCAGTAACGATCGCCATTCCTCCACTGGTCATCAACGTCATAGATCCCACTGAATTTAGATGTCCGATGACATAATATCCTAATCGTCGAAAAGGACTATCTGACTTTTGTCCAAATGTATTATTCATATTGTCAATTACTGGAATGAATGTGACTGTTCTCGCCAAACCGGATGGCATCACGAATGTAAGAAGCAGCGTAGCAGCCACCAACCTTCTCATTGAACTCTCTGGCGTACTCGTCGCATGAATAAGCCACCCGATGATCCGATCAACGAGACCGACGTTTGCGATTGCATTTCCGATGAGTAATAATAAAATAAAAAAGAAAACAAGAGTCGAAGTGAATCCAACCGCCGCGTCGGCAAAGGTTTCAGTTACATTTGACATATGCAAAAGAATGAGGCAGAGCAGGCTCGATATCATATAAGGCACCGGCTTCGTTACCCACAAGAGTACCGTCGCAAAGAACACACTATAGAGTACCTGTATATCCCGTTCGACACCGGTTAGGGGTGGTCCCAACAACCCATATCCTAGAATTCCACCTGCAAGTGCCATTCCGATCGCTTGAATGGTTGATCTCTCCAACTGATTACTAATGTTCATCGATATTCATAACTGGTACACTGGAAGTGAAATAGTTTTTCCGCTGTTGTTAGCATAATGCTGCGCTCTGTTGACTCTGCTTTGTTGACTCGATGGAAACGCTGCTACCCTAGCAGAGCGTGAAACAAGATATGGGGCGCAAGAGACCGACCTGGATTTCGTGCCACAGAGCACGTTTTGTTGACTGGTCCGTGTGCGAAAGAAGTCGAGTCATGGGCGCTACAGCCCGGATGCCGCGCCCCGCGGCATCCGGGAAAGCCCGAATAGGTGAATCTCTGCTTCACGCACTGGCGTCCCGGGTGAACCAACCATGTACCTCGGAATCGACGTCCACAAACGGTACGCACAGGTGGCAGTAATGGATGAGGCTGGGAAGATCGTCGAAGAGGTTCGCGTCGAAAACGCGAACCTCGACGACCTCGCCCAGCGGTACGCCGGCGCACAAGCCGTGCTTGAGGCGACCTCCAACTACTACCACATCCACGATACGCTGTCCGAGCACTTGGATGTGACC
>NZ_RDQE01000007.1:117494-219533 GCF_003697845.1 Halobellus captivus
TGCTCATCCGAAAAAGATCAACCAGATCGCAGACACCGACAAGAAAACCGACCGCGTTGACGCCAAAGAACTCGCGCGGATGCTCCGGTTAAATTCGGTGCCTGAAAGCTACGTACCGACCGAGGAGGTCAAGGAAGCCCGCGCACGAGTGCGCGGGCGACAGACCTTGGTCGAAAACCGTACCAAGTACGCCAACAAGGTCCATGGACTCCTCTCCGATCACGGCATCACCGAAGACGTGAAACCGCTAACCGTGGAGGGACGAGAGTCCCTGCGGGGACTCTCGATCCCGACGCCGTTCGACACGTTGCTTGAGTCGTACCTCGACCTGATCGAGTCGCTCACCGAAGAGATTCAGAAGCTCGATGAGACGATCGAAGAGCGTGCTGGGTCTCTGAAGGAGACCCAGCTGCTGATGACGATCCCTGGGGTGAGCTACTACACGGCGCTGACGATCTACGCGGAGTTAGGTGGGATCGACCGGTTTGACGGTGACAAGGAGGTCGTCAGTTACGTCGGATTGAACCCGGTGATCCGCGAGTCAGGCGACTCGCGGATCGAAGGGGGTATCTCGAAACGTGGATCAGGTCGCGTGCGATGGCTGCTCGTTCAAGCAGCAAACACCGCAGTCCATACCAGTAACGACGAGTATCTGAGCCGGTTCTACGACCGGTTAGCAAGCCGGAAGAACTCACAAAAAGCGATCGTGGCAGCAGCTCGGAAGATGCTGGTATCGATCTACCACATGCTTGATCGGAGAGAAGTGTACGATCCACCGGGTGTGACCGCATAGAGGGTGATCTGAGGGCCGCCGGTCCGGCGGCCCTCAGTGACCAGCCGAGGCCCTCCGTGAGCGTCAGCTATCGCCGGACAGCGACCGCACCGCAGACACGTTCCGACCGCCTCCCGGCTGTAGGAACAGCAGATCCCCAGACGGCGTAATCATTTTATCGCTAGACGTGGTTTGCCCGGCTAGCAGCGTTTCCATAGGTGAATCCGATGACGGCGCGGGGATCACTGTTTGAGAGTCTGTTCGAGGTTGTAGACTGCGGCGATCAACACGAGTTCACGGAACTCACGGTACCGCTCGCGAGGGTGGACAGCGGGGACGAACCGACACTTGATGGCCGAAAAGGCACAGTCTCAAACATCCAGCGCTGACCGTATAATTCGCTGTCCAACCGTGCGTTGTGCGCGCGATCGTAGGCATCGAACAGCCGATGGTGAAGGAATGGCTGGACGCCCTCTGAACGAAGGTGTCCCGCAGCGATTGGTCGTCATAGCCTTTGTCACCGGCGAGACTCTCGATTTTTCGGTGTTGCGAAGAGCCACTCGACGGCTGTCCTGGGTGTCGTGAGGCCAGTGTGCCGAGCAGTGAATATCGAGGATGGCACACGAGTCAGTACCGACGAGGGGCGTCGTTTTGAGCGTGCGTATGTGTCGATCCGAGCGGTGTTGGTAGTGTCTCGATGCCGTTTCACGGTCAAAGAAGGTGGCATCGATTGCTCCATGCGAATCCGGATCGCACTGTTGAGCAGTCGCTTGAAGTAAGCGCCGCCACACCGGCATGGGAACCCTCTCGAACGACCGGTACAGCGTTGAGGATGCGAGAAATGCTGTCCGCGATAGCTGTAACAACCGTCGAACTCGATCTATCTCACTCGCCCAATCCACAATTTCGCGGTACGTCGCGTCCATGTGAACCCTCAAAAACCGGAGCGTGACATGCTTCCAGCCGGGAAATCTGTTGCCAGTTGGATCACTCACCGCTGTCGGATTGGCGGCACAGCGCTTTTGAGTCAGCGACCCGGCTTGCTTAACGAAGTGGAAGAGTAGGGTAGACACATTCAACTCTTCCGCTTCGCCATTGCCTTTACAGCGACGCTATCCCGCCACCTTCTGCGGATTCATTAGAGTAGAGCCTTGATACTCGGTGGCATTAGCTACCTATTAGATGGCTACAAAACAATTATAATTCATGATACTAACACTCTTCTATGAAAATAGCAGTATACGGTGCCGGTGGTATCGGTGGTTACTTCGGCGGACAGTTAGCAAGCGCGGGTGCAGACGTACATTTGATCGCGCGCGGTTCACATCTCGCAGCCATACAGGAGGACGGCCTCCACATCGAGAGTATACACGGTGATTTTCATGTCAACCTCCCGGCAACGGATGACCCTGCCGAGATCGGCGAATGCGATTATGTGCTTGTCTGTGTAAAATCGTTTGACACCGAGGCGATCATCGAGAAGCTCGGCCCGCTCCTCGGATCAGAGACTGCAGTTATTTCGCTACAAAACGGCGTCGACAACGAAAGAAAGCTCGCGGCCGAGATCGGCGAGGAACACGTGATGGGCGGATTGGCGTATATTTTTTCGACGATTAGTGAGCCTGGCCACGTTCAGCACGCCGACGGGCCTGCACGGATCATCTTCGGGGAGATAGACGGGACACGAAGTAATCGAGCCGAGCGGCTTCGGAGGCTCTGCAAACGGGCCGACGGCATGGAAGGTGTTCACTCGGCAGACATTTGGATTGACCTCTGGGAGAAATTCATGTTTATTTGCGCACAGGCAGGCTCAACTGCGGCGATCCGTCTCCCGATCGACGAGATCCGTGACGTCGACGAATCCTGGAAACTGTTTTGCGGTCTCCTCGAAGAGGCCCGAGATGTTGCAGTTGCGGAAGGAGTCGAGGTGACCGACACCGCGCTTGAAGAATGGATCAAATTCGCGAAGAATCTCGACGAAGGGACTTACTCTTCGCTATACCACGACATGGTCAACGGCAATCGGATGGAACTCGAGGCTCTCCACGGTACGCTCGTCCGAAAGGCCGACGAGCATGACATCTCTGTTCCTTGGACTCGAAGCGTATATGCGGTCTTGTACCCTTGGGCCGTTCGGAACGCTCCCGACCAGTAGTACGGCTGTCGCCCGCATCATTCTCATTTGTTTTTGTCTCCCGAAATTCCTCTATCGGTTATCATCCATACATTGACTAGCCCGCTGCCGATTCCAGCATCAGCGTACATGTCGATCACTCTCACGAACAGATTTTCGGGATCGATACTCAGTACGATATGATATAGTTCCACGGTATGAGTTTCGCCGATCCGGGTATGATTGTCTGTTAACCGAAATTTGGTAGTGACTGATTAGAGTGGATCAGTCATTATCGTTCTCCGTCGATGCGTCCGGTGTTTTCGGGATTGATGGCGGCTCATCGTAACAGAGGAAACAGGCGACCTCGCGATCCTCACCGATATCGATCCCACTAGGATCGCGGGTTCGACAGATCGTAGTGAAGGCATTATTGAGAGTCTGATGGGCCTCGGAAAAATTGCCTTGAACGGCGAGGTGCGCTGCTTTGTTGATGACCGATTCGGCATCCGAGTTGAGGGTTGGGAGCCCGAATACCTCTCGGATTCGGGAGGCATGCCGTGCGATCGTCTCTTTGTCTGACGTATCTTCATCGATCGTGTACTCTGAGAGACTCCTCGGGTTCGTCTCCAGACGATGTTGAAGCGTGACGAGGTTCTGCCAAGTTTCCTGTTCGAACTCGAAATCCGGCGGCTGGATAACGTCACGACAGCGCGTGTGGAACCGACAACCGTTCGGAGGATTCCGCGGTGAAGGAACATCTCCGGAGACCCCTTCGATCGTGCGGTGCTGTTCCTGTAGATCCGCCCGTGGGATCGACTCGAGCAGCGCCCTCGTGTAGGGGTGTTGTGGATCGTCGAAGATCATGTCGGTCGGACCGATCTCAACAAGACGCCCGAGGTACATGACTGCAACTCGATCACAGATGTAGCGTACGACTCCGAGATCGTGAGCAATAAACAGGTAGGTGAGTCCGAATTCTTTCTGCAGATCATCGAGCAGGTTAAGAACCTGTGCTTGGACAGACACGTCCAGTGCCGATACTGGCTCGTCGAGAAGAATGAACTCCGGCTCAAGCACGAGCGCACGAGCGATACAGATCCGCTGACGCTGCCCCCCGGAGAATTCCCGCGGATAGCGGTCGATCTGATCCTCAGAGAGCCCAACCCGTTCGAGCATTGCGACGACCTTCTCTCGCCGCTCGGCTTTCGTTCCGATGTCGTGGATGTCGAGTGGTTCGCGGACAATCTCGCCAACCGTAAGCCGTGGGTTTAGACTTGAGAACGGGTCTTGGAAGACGATCTGGATGTCCTGTCGGAGGGTGTTGAGTTCCGACTTGTCCATCTCGTAGATGTTCTCGTCCTCGAAATATGTCGCACCGCCAGTGGGCTCCAGCAACCGGAGGATCGTCTTTCCGATCGTTGATTTGCCACAGCCCGATTCGCCGACGAGTCCGAAAGTCTCGCCGCGCTTGATGTCGAAGGAGACGCCGTCAACGGCTTGGACCGGCGGTGTCTCGAGATTCAGTAATTTGTCGAGAAACGAATCCTCTGGATCGAAGTGCTTCTCGAGGTCTTCGACGGAGACGAGTGTGTCAGAACTCACGACGGCTCACCCCCTTCACCGTCGAAGTGATCGCGAATCGATCGATCTTCGTCGAACTCCCTGTTAGCAAGGTAACATCGTACTCTGTGGTCATCGTTGATCTCGTATTCAGGTGGCTTCTCCATACATTCTTCCATGGCTTTTGGACAGCGATCGGCGAAGTAACACCGGTCTCCCATCTCGTGGTCCAGCAGGCTCGGCACGTTCCCCGGGATCGGACGGAGTCGTTCTGCTTCGTCGATCTCCGGAATCGATCCGAGTAAACCGGCGGTGTAGGGGTGAGTGTGATTCTCGAAGATCTCCTTGAGAGTGCCCCGTTCGGCGATCTCTCCAGCGTACATCACACCAAGGCGGTCGGCCACACGGGCGACTACTCCGAGATTGTGGGTGATCAGGATAACACTCATACCTCGTTCCTCCTGGATATCACTGAGGAGGCTGAGAATCTGCGCTTGGATCGTCACATCAAGTGCAGTGGTTGGTTCGTCGGCGATCAGCAGATCTGGCTCACCAGCGAGCGCCTGTGCGATCATCGCTCGCTGGAGCATTCCTCCAGAGAACTGGTGAGGGTACTCTTGAGCTCGCTTCTTCGGATCAGGTATCCCGACAAGTTCGAGCAACTCTATTGCACGCTCCATGCTTGGTTCCGTGACGAAGCTTTTCGAAGGAAGGATACTCCCCAGAACCATCGATTTGAAGCCGTACCCCTGCGTTCGAGAGCGAGCAGATCGGGGATTCGAACTCGTGCGCTGCTGTACCTCCACTGCCTCGGCGATCTGCTCACCCACAGTCGAAGTCGGATCGAAACTGCTCATCGGATCTTGGAATATCATGCTGAAGGAGTTCCCGCGGAGCGATCGGTGGACGCTCTCGGGTAGCTCCAGCAGATTCACGAACTCGTCGCGAACCGCCTGTGACTGCTGTTCGTTGAATTCGTCGGCGAGCGATCTGTTTCGGAACCAGATTTCGCCGTCAGTGATCCGTCCAGGGCTTTCGATCAGATCGAGGATCGACAGTCCCGTTACACTCTTTCCGGATCCGGATTCGCCGACAATGCCGAATACTTCGCCCTCCTTGACTTCGAAGTCGAGACTTTCGACGGCATTTACTTGTCCCTCGTCTGTGAAGAATCTGGTCGACAGGTTCCTAACCTTCAACAGCGTGTTGGGACCGAAATCCGGCTCATTGTCTGTTCCAGCGGACCGCTGTACACTAGTCGTCGAAGCGTCGTTGTGTGTCATTCGTATCCCTCTTGAAGACCGGGATCAAGTGCGTCGCGAAGCCAATCACCGAGCAAATTTACACCGATGACTGCAAACAGGATTGCCACCCCTGGAACGCTAGCGATCCACCACGCTGTTCCGAGGTAATCGCGACCAGCAGAGATGTCATAACCCCACGACAGCGTCGTTCCGGAGAATCCGAGGAAAGAAAGAGTACTCTCGGTTAGGATTGCGTGAGCAAGCCGCAGCGTCCAGAAGACGAGTAGAGGTGTCATAGTATTCGGAAGAACGTGAATGAACATGACGCGGATGTTGCTAGCACCAGCTGCTTCAGATGATTTGACATACTCCTCCTCACGAACCGAGAGTGCCTCGCCGCGCGCGAGGCGAGCGAACTGTCGGACTGCGATAACACCGATCACGAATGCAACGGTTCCAGGGAATGTGAAGCTGTCAGGCATCTCTTGGGCGAACCCGAGTGCGACGATTGGATCCGGGATATTGATCGCGATCGGTCCGATGATCGAGAATATCGTGAGAGCCAACACAAGGCCGGGAATTGCGAGTGAGACATCGACGCTCCGCATCGCAACGTCGTCAATCCAGCCGCGGTAGTATCCGGAAATGATTCCAATTCCGATCCCGACAAGCGCCCCAAATCCAGACGCGACAACGCCGACGAGAAGTGATGTCCTCGCACCGTAAATAACACGTGAGAGCATGTCTCGACCGAGTGCATCTGTCCCAAGCGGGTACTCCCACGTCCCGCCGAGGAAAACCGGCGGTTGATTACGGACCTGTAACATCTGTTGCGTCGGATCATGTGGTGCTAGCAGGGGGGCGAGAACGGCGACGAAGATTGCACCTCCGACGAGGATCAATCCCAGCTTTGCTAGGAAGGATCGACTCAATTCGTTCTTGAGATTTCTGATCGTGCGTGTTGAAATCATTCGCTTTCACCCTCTAGCGTCACTCTTGGATCAATAATTGTGTACAATATGTCAACGCCGAAATTGATCGTGACCCACGTGATCGCGATGATGATCAGCGTACCTTGGATCACAGGCCAGTCGACAGTTCGAATCGCTCGGATGAGGAATTCACCCATCCCCGGCCATCGGAATACCACCTCGACGACAACAGCTCCGTTGATGAACGACCCAAACTGTAGACCCAGTACCGTGACGACCGGGATCAGACTGTTTCGGAGTACGTGTTTGAATGTAACCAGTGTCTCTGGAAGTCCCTTTGCCCGGAGGACGCGTACGTATTCCTCGCTGAGCTGATCGAGCATCTCACTCCGCGTAAGTCGTGTGAGCAGTGCAACGTAGTACGTTCCAAGCGTGATCGCTGGCAACGTGATATGATAGAGCCACTGAATGATCCCGTAGCGATTTCCATCTAGTATGAGTAATCTCATCGCCTCGTAGAACCCGAACTCACGACCGCTCGTCGGGAACCAGCCAAGCATGACGGACACAAGTAGAACGAGCATGATCCCAAGCCAGAAGTTAGGTGTGCTGATACCCAGCAGTGCAAAAAACGACGCTAGGTAGTCCGGTACTTGATGACGATTGGTCGCACTGATGACTCCGAGTGGGATCGACAATACTACTGAAACGAGGGTCGCCGCTACTGCGAGTTCGAGCGTCGCCGGCAGTCGATTGATCGCGAGTTGATTGACCGATATCCGGGACACGTACGAATACCCGAGATCACCCTGTACCACTCCACCAATATATCTCAAATATTGGACATACCAGGGTTGATCGAGTCCAAGGTCTTCGATCAGACTCTCACGAGCAGTTGGCGGGACATCGGGTGGGATGAGCGCTGACGCGATGTCCACAGGTGAGATGAACCTGAGAGCGAAAATTATTGTCAGCGCTGCCCACGCTACAACGATACCGTGGATCGTCCGTTTGATTGTGAATTTTAATAACGACATTTATTCGAAGTGGTACAACTTGATCTCGATCGTGTCTCTTGTTCTGAAATGTTATAAATAATATTATTTATCACTGCATGTTCATCGAGAACCAGTAGATCTCTTCTTTCGGGATCGGAGTGAAGTCGACGACATCCGTGTTAGTGCCGAAGAGTGCCGCCTGGAAATATATCGGAACACATGCGGCCTTCTCCATGACGACTCGGTTCGCTTCTTGGAGGATCTCCTCACGCTCGCCGGTGTCGAGCGTGTTGGCTGCCTCTTCGGAAAGCGCGTCGATGTCCGGATCGGAGAATATCGAGAAGTCGGAATCAAGACGCCCCGTCGTGAAGTTCCGGTCGATCTTGATCGACGCGTCGTTCGGTGCGGAACCGAACCCGAAGAAATGGAACGCCGGCGCGGGATCGTATTCGGGTGATATCAGGTCTCGATGGCTCGACCACTCGCGGATCTCTACGTCGACCGTGAGATTCGACAGCGAATCGAGCTGACCGGCGATCGCCTGTCCCACCTCGGAATCCTTGAGATACCGACCCTGTGGGACTGCGAGAGTGATCTCCGATCCGGCGTGGCCGGATTCCTCAATAAGCTCCTCTGCCCGGCCGGGATCGTACGGATACATATCCTCCTCAAGCAGGCCCGGATCGTGTCCGAACCACGTTTCGGGTGTCACTTGGTGTGTGACTTGGCCGAGACCTTCAAGAACGGTCTCGATTAGCGTCTCCTTGTCGATAGCGTGGTTTAGTGCTTGCCGGAATTGGAGACTGCTGAACGGCTCCACGTCGTACTTCATCATCAGCATCATCGTCCGATCAGTCGCCACGTCGCGGACCTCCGCGTGCCCGGAGTCGTTGATCCGTTCCATGTCCTCCGGTAGTACACCGTTTATGATGTGGCTCTCTTCCGCGAGAAGCTGACTGATCCGAGTACTAGCCTCGCTGGAGGCCTGATACGTAAGTTCCTCGGGGAAAGCTTCCAACGACTGATCAACGGCCGGTTGATGCTCGAGTTCGGGATCCCAGTACTCGTCGGGATCGAGCCGCTCGAACGTGACACTCACGTCGGGTTCGAAGTCAACGAGGCGGTACGGACCGGTTCCGTTCTCGATCTGACCGATGTCCTGGTCGTTTTCCTCAGCCCAATCCTGATTGATCACGCCACCGGCAAACCCGAGTCGCTGGACGATGATCGGGTCGGGAGCCGTAAGCTGTAGGTCGATCGCGTTCTCCCCATCGACCACATCAGCCCCTTCCACGTTCAGCAGCTCGCGCCGCGTCGTCATCCCGACATCGGGATCGGCGACCCGATTGATCGAGTACGCCGCATCCTCTTTCGTAAACTCAGAGCCGTCGTGGAAGGTGATCCCGTCTCTGATGTTGATCCGGAGGACTTCGTCCTCGATCCGATCCCAGCCGCTTGCGAGTTGAGGAATCGGCGACCCGTCGCCGAGGAAGTCCAGCGTGATCAGCTTGTCGTAGGCGTTGAAAATGATCGAGCGAGCGGGTGACCCAGTAAAGTCCTGTGGGTCCATCGTCCCGGTGTGGGCGCCCTGCGTGACGATCACTTCGTTGCTTCCGCCATTTCCACCATTTCCACCATCTCCACCATCTCCACCATCTCCACCATCTCCACCATTTCCACCATCTCCACCATCTCCACCGTCACCCTCATCGGGATCTTCGCTGGAACAACCTGCTAGTGCGATACTTCCTGCCGTTACGCTACCGTATTTGAGGACAGCCCGCCGTGATGCCCTGTAACTGTTGTCACTGTGTGGCATGCGCCTAGTCAATACGATCCTACCTATTTATAATTTAGGTTAGGGCTGACAGAGGGTGTCAAGGTTAGGCCGTCGCATTGTGGAGAACGATGAAGGTCTCGCTGAGCGATTGATTTCCTCACGTTTCACGCTCGTACTTGCTATTTATGAGTTTGAGCGACCAGTCGTATCCGGGAACATGATCTGCCAGCATGGCGAAACATCTCATGAAGACATACCGCTCGACCGGTTATCCTGATATAGTCAACACTCCTCATCCGACCACGGTTAATCTTCGATGGAGTCCAAGAATAAAGAAACCGAATACCTCCATGGCTGGTTAGTCACACAATCGTTCGACTTCTTCGTCAACTCTACGGCCTCCGTTTCCAACAGGATGGCTGACTGATTGCCGATCTGGTTGTAGTTCGTCGACAAACAGCACGCAGACGCGAAGTCTCTTTGAGTGTGGCTACGCAGGAATGCTTGCGCTACGATGGCGATCAAGTGTAACTCGCACCTGGAGGCATTCTCTGGATAGAATGCGATCGCGGAAGAGGGACGGATTTCTGCGAGTCAGACCAGACCAGTTACCACTGCCAGGGACCCTTGCCACGATCGACGATACGCCGTTCTCGCTCGATCGATTCGATGCGGTCGATATCCTCCGGATCAAGTTTGAGATCAAGCGCATGGTAGTTCTCTCGAATGTGATCGCCGGTCGCTTTTGGAATCGGGACGACGTTATCGATGCTCATCAGCCACGCTAGACTCACTTGGGCGGGTGTCGCGTCGTATTTCCTCGCGATCTCCCTGAGATCCGGAATTTCATCGACTTCGCCCCGGATCAAGGGGCTGTACGCCACTAGATACATGTCGTTCTCCTGTGCGTAGACAACCAATTCCTCCTGTTGTAAGAGCGGGTGCATCTCCACCTGGTTGGCAAAGATCGGCGCGTCAAATAGCATCTGAGCTTCCTCGATCAGATCGACATCGAAGTTCGCGACCCCGACTCGATCTATGACTCCCTCCTTGAGAAGCTCGTTGAATGCCGGGATCGTCTCCTCCGGATCGTACCGGTCTTCCTCCCCTGAGATGGCCGGCCAGTGGACGTAATGGAGGTCGATCGTATCCACACCGAGCGCGTCCCGCGTTTCCCGCGTCGTTTCAAGCACGTCCTCGTAGGCGAGGTTGCTCTCGTTAACCTTGCTTGCGATGAACAGCTGTTCCCGTGGGATGTCGGCCTCGGCAATCCCGTCGCCGACCGCCTCTTGATTATCGTACTTCTGTGCGTTGTCGATGTGTCGATACCCGACCTCGATCGCTTGTGAGACGGTCTCAACGACTTCTGTCGAGTCACCGATGCGCAGCGTGCCAAACCCGATCCGTGGTAGTTCGTCAGGTGCCATTGCGAGTTCTCCTTATCGACTTGGTTAAATAAATCTACAGGTGAGCCCAGTTAGCACTTCACCGCAAATCTCTACAAGTGACCCAAGTACAGACAGCGGCTCTTCCAATATCCTAGATCCATAATCATTGATTGTTTACAAAAACTATAATAGTGAAGTATCTAACTACAGTGTATGGTACTCGAAGCTGACGAGCAGAAGAACGTCACGCCTGTTGGATATTCGGAGCTCAATGGACGACCGGGATTCAAGATCGCGATGCAGGAGGTCGACGGACGTTGGTACGTCTACCTCGCTCATTTCTGGCACCGCGGCTGGTCGATCGTCGATGTCACGGACCCAACGGATCCGGAACTTGTACGATTCGTGGAGGGGCCGGACAACACGACAACCAAGCAGATCCAGGTGGCCGACGGCAAGATGATTACTGCCCTCGAACGGCCGGGGACTACCGATCCAGCCCACGGCGAATCGACTGATCCGTCGAAGCCGTACGAGACTGGGGCATATATTTGGGACGTGGAGACGGATCCAACCGATCCCGAGCTGTTGGGGCACTATGAGACTGGCGGCCGTGGGACTCACCGGAACTTCTACAACGGCGGTGACTACGCGTTCATGTGCGTGAGCCCGGAAGGATTCGAACCGACGCTCGAGGACCGGACGATTGATCCGGTGAAGAACTTCCACCTCCGGATCATTGACATCTCCGATCCGTCGGAACCCACCGAGATCTCGACGTTCATGTGGCCTGGACAGCACCCCGAAGACGACTCAGAGAAGCCGCGCACCCGATACTTCCACGGTCCTGCGTACGCAATGGATGACCGGGCATATCTCAGTTACGGCCGCGTCGGTATGGTCACGCTTGACATCTCTGACATCGAGAATCCGGAGCTCGTTACCAATCTTGGGCTTGGTGAGGGGCTAGGCGGCTACAACGGCGTCCACTCTTACATCCCGATTCCTGGAACCGATCTCGCTGCAATAAACAGTGAGGCGATCCATGAGGGCTACCCACTCGACCACGAGAGTGGTGACCCGCTCGGCTACACGTTCCTCGTCGACATCTCCGACGAGGATCAGCCCCACTTTGAGGGGACGACTCACCATGGACCCCGCGTTGTCAGCTCGATGCCGAATCCGATCCCGGAACCGGATGCGCCGTACGACAGCTATTTCGACAAACCCGGTCGATTCGGGCCGCACAACCAGCATCATCCCCGAGGAGAGGACTGTCGACTCCACCAGAGCAATTACCTCGTCATGACGTACTTCAACGCGGGGGTCCGGATCTTCGATATCAGCGATCCCGCAGTGCCACAGGAGGCCGGCTACTTCGTCCCCTCCGATCCGGAGAAGCGGTACGGGCCTCGGCCGCGGAACGAACTCGGATCGCAGGTTGAAGACGTCGCCATCGATTCGCGTGGCTACATCTATTGTACCGATCCGAACCGTGGTCTCATGATCTTCGAGTCGGACCTCTTCTAGCAGGACCCACTGCTTTTGACTAATTTTTTGATCCGAAACATCGATCATATTCATTCTCTATAGCTAACTGGCTATTTCATTTTGCTAAGACAAATTCGATCACAAAGAAATTCAGATCTAATTTTTGCACATACGATATTACAACTTGATAGTACACATCCATGTCCTGAGGCACGGTACGTATCAAGCGGATCACAACGAGAGCATCTAAAGCGTCCGAATCGCACTGGGAAGAGGTATCGACACGACTCAACGAGGTGGGCGTCAGTATCGATTGGGCACTCGAAAAGAATGTTCTCCCGATCCCGAAGGCGACGAGCCGCGACCACATCGTCGACAACGTCCGGGCGCGGGACCTCGACCTGACCGACGAGCAGATCGAACGGATCGACGCGATCGACCGCCACGACCGGCAGTACGACCCGCGGTACGCGCCGGCGTGGTCGAACTGACGGGCGAGCGCCGATCGCTTCCCCGTTCCGGTCCTTTGCTTCCCCGCTCCGACCCTTCCTCGCCGAAGCCGCCGTTCCGATCCTTTCTCGCCACATCCGCCGCTTCCCGATCCGCGGTACCGAACCGGTATTGACGCCCTCGAGACGATCCGTTCCGTATAGCTGAACACCTTCGCTCCGTTTTCGATCCTTGAACTCCGCAAACGGGTGAGTGATCCGGAACTCGTGGATATAACGCCTCTACGTCCCGAACGTTACCGTGGATTGGTTTCACGACCCATGACCGGGTTCCACTATAATGAACGACCGTGTGGTATCCCGCTTCTCGGACCGGGATCCCACGCGCTTCATCCCCGATCGGACGCCGACTGCGGCGACACACACGTCATATATTTAGCATATCCGAACAGATTTGTACTCATGGATCGATCGTTACGTATGACCGAACCATCGCGGAACCGGGTGGGAACCACCGAGAAGTCGTTCACCATCCTGGAGCTCCTCCAGCGGGAGGACGGGGCCGGCGTCACCGAGGTCGCAACCGCGCTCGGAATGAGCAAGAGCACGGTTCACAGTCACCTGACGACGCTCGTCGAGTGCGGGTACGTGACTCACCACGACACGCAGTACCACGTCTCGACGAAGCTCCTCCGGCTCGGCGGCAGACTCCGTGACCAGTCGCCGTTGTATCAGGCGGCACGGATCGAGATGAAGTCGCTGGCGGCCGAGACCGACGGCGTGGTCCGTCTCTATCTCGAGGAGGAGGACGACGCGACGATGATCGCACAGGAGGGGTACTCCCCCGGTATCCAGGAGCGACACCTCGGGGAGCGGACGCCCCTCACCGAGTCGATCGCCGGACCCGTGATGCTCGCCGAACGCGAGCGGAGCGGCGACGAGGGCACGGGCGATGACTCGACGACCGTCGAGGACGCCACCGGGGACGACGACTCCGCCGCCGACCGCGAAGCCCTCGACATCGACGACGACGTCCGGGATCGGTTCGACCGCATCCGCCGCCGAGGGTACGCGGTCGAGACGGGACCGGAGGGATCGGACCGAACGTTCGCGGGCGCGCTCTCCCGTCGAGATGGTACGGTCATGGGCGCGCTGACGGTGACCGTCCCGGGCGAGACCGGCGATCCGCTCTCCGCGGGCGACCGGCTGCTCGAGGCGGTCGAACGCGTCGAGCTCTCGCTTACCTCCTGGTACGACTCCCACGCGACGTTCTCGCCGAAACACTCCTGGCACGTCCACTCGAACTGACCCGCTCAGAGGTCGGCCAGCTCGTCCGCCTCCGTCGCCTTCTCCACGATCTCCTTGGCCATCTCGAACGTCTCCTCGTCTATCACCTGCCCGTCGACCTCGACGGTTCCCCGTTCGTCGTGGTCGGACGCGGTGTACGCCTCGTAGATCCGGCGCGCGCGTCGGACGTCCTGCGGACTCGGAGTGAAGATCTCGTTCGCGATGTGGATCTGGTTCGGGTGAACGACCGTCTTCCCGTCGAATCCGAGGGCACGGCTCCGCTGACACGCCGTGCGGAACCCCTGCGTGTCGCCGGTGTCGGGGTACATCCCGTCTATGACCTGTATTCCGACCTCCCTCGCCGCGTTCACCACTCGTGAACGGGCGTACTCCCAGTGTCTCCTGACCTCCGACCCGTCTCCCGTCTGTCCGACCCCGATGCTGGCCGCGTAGTCGCCCGGACCGAACAGGAGGGCGGTGAGACGGTCCACCGACCGGGCGATCCGCGTCGCGTTGTTGATCGCCGTCGCGCTCTCGAGTTGCGGGATCAGGCCGATCTCGCCGGGCTCCACCCCGGCGTTCCGTTCCACCTGCCGCAACAACAGGTCGACGGCGTGGAGCTGTTCCACCCTCGACACCTTCGGGACGATCAGGCTGTCGATGCGCTCTCCGGCCTCGGCGACGATGTCGATCAGGTCCTCGTACCACCACCGCGTGGTGACGGCGTTGATCCGCACGGCGATCGACTTGTCGATCCCGGGGTCCGAGCCGAGGAACTCGACGAGGTCGCTCCGTGTTTGGACCTTCCGCTCGGAGAGGATCGCGTCCTCTAGATCGAGGAACAGCATGTCCGCGTCGGTCGTGCGCCCCTTCCGGATGAGGTCCTCGTCCGAGGCAGGCGTGATGAGCAGCGTGCGCCTGAGATTCATGGATACGAGATCCACGCCGCGATGTAAAAACCTACGTACACGACGGATATTCGCCCACGATCACGACCGCCGTCCCCGATCGTCGAGGTCTCCCTCCGGCGACGCCACCGCTCAGATGTCGGAGACGACGTCGTAGCCGTCGTCGAGCGCGGCGGCGTCCTCCGGGAGGAGGGCGACGACGAGGTGCTCGGCGTACTCCTGGAAGTACTCGACGACGCGCGCGATCCGGTCCGCGTCGATGACCTCGAGCGAGTCCAGCAGCACGAACGGTATGTCCTCGTACACCTCGTGGGCGAGATAGCCCGCGAGCGCGAACACGAGTCCGGTCACCGCGCGCTCGCTCTCCGAGAGGTGGGCGACCGAGTCCTGGTAGCTCGCGCCCTCGTCGGTGGACCGGACGACGTGGAGTTCCGACTCCGTCCGAACCGTCCCCCGTCGGCCGTCCGCGTCGTCACGCTCCCGTCGTTCGATCCAGATCCGTTCGATGTTGTCGTACTCGAGGATGTCGAGAACGGCGGTCATGTGCTCGTTGAACGACTCGACCGCGTCCGCCTCGATGCGGTCGACGCGGGTCCGGAGGTCGACCAGTTCATCCGTGAGGCCCTCCCGTTCGTCCTCGAGACGGTCCCGCTCCTCGATCGCCGCCTCGACGTCGTCGATCTCGGCGTCCACGTCCTCGAGATCGGTCCGGATCCCCTCGATCTCGAGCTCGAGTTCGGTGGCGTCGCGATGGAGCCCGACGACCTCGTCGTAGTCCGGGCCGCCCGCGTCCCGGGCCTTCGTCTCCAATCGATCGATCTCCGCTTCCTTCTCGGCTATCGCCGCGTTCAGCTCGTCGATCCGGTCGCGACACCCCTCGATCTCCGTCGCCACGTCCGACAGTCGGTCCCTCGTTCGTTCGATCTCGCGCGTCCGATCCAGGACCGCCGATCGTCGTTCGGAGAGTTCGTCGATCCGCGCCTGGAGATCGTTCCGATCGGAGAGCTTCTCCCCGTGGAGGTCCCGGAGTCGCTCGATCGTCTCCTCGATCGCGGTCCGCTCGACCCGCGACCCACACGACCAGCAGACGGTCCGGTCCGCGCCGTCGACCAGCGCGTCGGTGACGTCGTTTTCGGTCCCCTCCCCGCCGTCGACGCCGATCGAGCCGATGTCGAGGTCCCCGTCGGCCAGCATGTCCTCGTTGAAGTTGATGACGCTTCGGAGCTCCCCGAGCGTGTCGTCCAGGTCGCGTTTCCGCTCGCGGAGGTCGTCGATCCGGTCGTCGATCCGGTCGGGATCCGTCTCCGGCGCGTCGAACTCCTCGAGGTCGGCCTCGAGCTCCGCGCGCTCCGATTCGAGCTCCGCGACGGTCGCCTCCTCCGTGGACCGTTCGAACCGGAGGTCCTCCAGCTCCGACCGCGCCCGTCGCACCGTCTCGAACGCGTCGTCGATCTCCTCCCGTCGCTCCCGGCTCTCCTCGAGGTCGGCGTCCGCCCGTTCGATGGCGTCCTCCACCTCCTCGAGTTCCGTCCGCTTCTCGTCCAGTCGTTCGCGGAGGGAACGTCGCTTCGACTCGAGCCGCGGAAGCTCCGTTTCGATCCCCTCGAGATCGGCGAGCCGGTCGTCGATCGCGTCCCGCTCGCGTGCCCGCTCCCCGATCGCCGCTTCGATCGCGTCGACGTCGATCGGGCGCATGATCACCTCCCGGAGGTCCTCCCCCCGAGCGACGGCCGACCGCGCCTCGTTGTCGCCGAGCAGGAACGCGAACAGGTCCGCGGCCGTCGGATCGTCGAGGTACGGTTCCCCATCGAAGACGACCGTTCCGTCGCGTCGCGTCAGCGTTCTCGAGTACGTCTCCCCGTCGACGTCGAGCGTTACCTCCCCCTCGTCGGCGTCGCCCTTCAGCGATGGGCGAGTGCTCCCGAGTCCCGCCATGACCGCCTGTAGGAACGAGGACCGATGCGTGGCGTTTCGTCCGCGTAGGAGCGTCACACCGGGAGAGAGGTCGACCGTGGTCCGGTCGATCCCGCCGATGTTTCGTGCGTGCACCCGAACGGACTCCAGCGCCACTTCACTCCGTGCCATCGTGTACGCACACATGGGCCTACCGCTAAATACTTGTGTCTCGTTTTCACTCGACCGCACAGCCGCACCCGCCACGTCGAAGCAACTCCCCCGCCCGGTAGTCGGTGCCGCAGGCACCACAGGTCACCCGAACGTCGACGAACACCTCGTAGGGGCGGTCGGCGAGCCGACCCGCGTCCGCGAGGGACTCGACGGCCGACTCGGTGACCGCCTCCGTCCGCCCCGCGAGCCGTTCGATCGTCTCGCGTCGTTCGTCGATCCGGTCCACGTCCTCGTCCGGGGGGCGGACGCCCCGATCCCTCGTGAGGTACGTGTGGATCGTCTGGTGGCTCACGAAGTCGTCGAGGACCGCGTCGACGTCGACTCCGCTCCGCTCGAGCTCCCGCCGCGTGCGGAGCACCTCCGACCGCGGGGCGTCGTCGTCCGTCAGCGTCCGATGGGCGCTGTCGACGTCGGACCGCGACGTCGAGCCGTCAGCCTCTCGCATCGCCACCCCGAGGACCGTTCGGTTGAACTCCTCGGCGAGCGATCGGAGACTCGTCCGGTCGCCGTCCTCGCCCGTCCAGGCCGCCTCGAGCTCCGCCCCGAAACCGTCGAGCCCGTACTCGTCCATCGTCCGATCGACCTTGCTCGTCGAACCGGATCCGGCGTCGTCCATACGTCCCATCCGGCCCCTTTCTTTACAAAAGTACTGGTGTAAAGTCGCGGATCCTTGCCGTGTTCCGCCCCGATGACAAACATATATTATAACGTATGGTTAAAGTTATTATTCAAAAAACAGACTATTACGGGCGGTGGACTCCCGATACTGCGCTGATCGTCGTCTCGATCGGATCCAGATCTCGTCAATGCCTGGTATTCGTCGCGTTAATCCGTTTATCACGCTTTTCTCCTCCGTGTTCTCGATCGAGCATCCGACCGACTCGAGAACTCCGGGTCCGAACGGGGTACTCTATTTTTCCACCGTATCAGGGCTAGAAACGCCCGATGATCGGCAGATGTCGATCGCTGAGTTACTCTCGTCGTCATCACGGGATCCGCTACCGATTTCGGATACCGATCACTCATGTAAATTCCTATCGAAACAACATGTATTCTTTGATTCTTATATTAACTGTCTCGCGGCTTTTCACTCCTCGTCATCGTTCCCGGCTACCGACCGCTTTAAGATCCCGACCGCCGTACGTCCGGGTGAATGGACGACCCGAAGGACACGATCACGATAGAGAACGTCGTCGCCTCTACCGGGATCGGACAGGAACTCGACCTCCAGAGCGTCGCGATGGACCTCGAGGGCGCGGACTACGACCCGGAACAGTTCCCCGGGCTCGTCTACCGGACCGCGGACCCGAAGTCGGCGGCGCTCATCTTCCGCTCCGGGAAGATCGTCTGTACCGGCGCGAACTCGACGGAGGCGGTCCACGAGAGCCTCGGCATCGTCTTCGAGAAGCTCCGCGCCCTCGACATCCCGATCGAGGACGATCCCGAGATCACGGTCCAGAACATCGTGACCTCCGCGGACCTCGGCGAGAGCCTCAACCTCAACGCGATCGCCATCGGGCTCGGACTGGAGCACATCGAGTACGAGCCGGAGCAGTTCCCCGGGCTCGTCTACCGGATCGACGAACCCGACGTCGTCGCGCTCCTCTTCGGCAGCGGCAAGCTCGTCGTCACCGGGGGCACCGATCCGGCGGACGCGGCCGCCGCCATGGACGTGATCGTCGAGGAGCTGTCGGGACTCGGTCTCCTCGAGTGAACTCGGCCGCCGGATCCCGTCGGTCCTTTTAGCCTCCGCCGCCTACGCCGGGTATGTCCGCTCAGACGGCCACGCCGCTGTCGGTGTTGGTGACGACCCTGCTCTTCGCGCTGTTCCTCTCCGTCACCGCCCACGTGGCCGCCCGCAACGTCCTCGGCGACGTCGACCCGCGGCGCGCGCTGTACGTCGGGCCGCTCCCCGCCGCCGTCAGCGTCGTCGGCGGCGGATTCGCCGTCCCGGCAGCGGTGACCGTGACGGTCGCGTTCGCCCTCGACGCCGTCATGTTCCGGTGGAGCTACGAGCAGCCGCCGCGGGTCGTCGCGGTGATGACCGTCATCCACGCCGCCGTCACGATCCTCGTCGGCGTCGTTCTGGGCGGGATCGCGCTGCTGCTCTCGACGCGCCCGGCCTGACCGAGTCCGGGAAGCGACCGTTCACGGCCGCGGCGGCGATCCTTCGTAGGCGTCGTGGTCGCCGTAGAAGTTCAACATCGCGAACTTCAGCTTCCCGGGATCGACGTCGAGCAGCTCCTCGCGTTCCTCCGGCGGAAACGCGCCCCGCACTGAGTACTTCCCCATGTCGGCGGTCGTGTACCGCCGGTCGGCGAGGATCCGGACGCCGAAGTCCTCCGGGCCGCGGACCACCCGCCCGAGCGCCTGCCGCGTCTTCCGAACCGTCGGGATCTCGACGGCGTACGCCCAGCCGGGGTCGCGAGCGCGGTCACGGTCGGCGAACGCCCGCTCGTAGGCGTCCTGAACCGCCTCCATCCGGTCGGAGAGGTGCGGGTACGGGACGCCCACCACGACGACCGTGCGAGCGTCGTCGCCGTCGAAGCTCACTCCCTCCGCGAGCGTCCCCCACAGGGAGGTGAAGAGCGCGGCGTCGTCGCTCGAGACGAACCGCCGCCGCAGTTCCTCCTCGTCCTCCCCCGACCCGTCGAGGGACAGCGAGCCGAGGTCCGCGCCGGCGAGCCCGCCGTCGCCGCCGAGCCGCTCGTAGTAGCGTTCGGCCTCCCCGTACGACGGGAAGAAGACGAGGGTGTTCCCCGGGGTGAACCGGATCGCGTCGCGGAGCAGCTCGGCGACCGCCCCCTGCGTCTCCGGGTCGTTCCGCTCGGAGGCGAAGAGCGGGGGCGTGTCGACCGCGAACGTCCGTCGGTTCTCGGTCGGATACCCCATCCCGTACGCGAGGGTGGCGACGTCCTCCAGGCCGAGCACGTCCTCGGTCACGTCGAAGGGTCGGAGCGTCGCGCTCATCAACACCGAGGCGGCCACCTCCTCGAACAGCGCCGAGGTGACCGAACGGGGGATACACGTGTACAGCTCGGCGCGGCCGTACACCTCGTCGGTGCCACCGTCGCGCCGCACGGAGACGACCGGATACTGGCCGAGCGCGGTCCCCTCCTCCATCCACGTCGAGACGAACCGGGCGGCCTGGAGGGTCCGACACTCCGCTCGGCTCGTCGCCTCGCCCTCGCGGTAGGCGCGCTCGTACTCCTCGTCCATCGCCTTCCCTAGCTGGATCGCGAGTTCGAGTTCGGGGTCTATCCCGCGGCCCTGGTACCGGTCGAGGAACGCGAGCGTGAGGTCGTCGCGGCGGTCGTCGTTGGCGACCGGAACGTCCTCCCAGCCCTCGCCGACGGACTCGCGTGAACCGAACCCGAGCGCGCCGTCGTACGCGTCGACGAGGGCGTCACGGAACGCCGAGAGCACGTTCTCGGCGGGCTCGGACCGGGAGTCGTCGCTGTCGGAGAGCTCCTCGAGGGCGGCGTCGAGGGTGTTCTCGGTGAGCGACCGGGAGGCGTGCTCGCGGGCGGCGTCCTCGACGTTGTGCGCCTCGTCGAACACGGTGACTATCTCCGAGGGGTCGCGGTCGATCCACCGGAAGAACTGCTCGCGGATGTTCGGATCGAGCAGGTGGTGGTAGTTGCAGACGACGAGGTCGACCCCCTCCATTCCCTCCTTCAACAGCTCGTAGCCACAGAGGTCGCGCTCCTCCGCGTAGTCGTAGACGTCCTCCGGCGTCCGCACGTCGTCGAAGAGCCACTCGAAGAAGCCGTCCGTGTCCTGAGTCAGGTTGTTCCGGTAGCGCTCACAGACGTTGGTCGCCTCGAACTCGTCGAGCTCCTCCTCGAGGTCGTCAAGCTCGTCCATGACTGCCTCGCGGGCCTCGGCGGCCCCGGCGTCGCCCTCGCGGCTCTCCGAGAGTAACTCGCGTTGCCGCTGCTCGAGTTCGAGTTTCTCCGACTCCGTCTCCACCATCGATCGGGTGGCGTCCCGGAGGGTCTGACACTCCTGGTAGTCGACCCCGATGTGACACATCGACGACTTCCCCTTGAACACGACCGCCCGGATCGGCTCGGTCCGGGTGATCGCCCGGGCGTCCTCGACGAACTGGCGCATCTGCTGGTGGACGTTCGTCGTGATGACGACGGTTCGGTCGTTCTCGCGCGCGTGCTCGAGCGCGGGCACGAGAGCGGAGAGAGTCTTCCCCGTCCCCGGCGCGCCCTCGAACAGCACGTCCTGGCCCCGAGAGAGCGCGTTGGCGACCCGGTCCATCGCCTCGCGCTGGTTCGGGTACGGCTCCTCGTACGGGAAGAACCGCAGGTGCGGCGACTCTGACACGAGACTGGGTTCGTCGGCTCGGGTGAAAAGGAGTCGGGTGGCGGGGCGGAAGTGGTCGGCAGTGATCGAAAGCAAATAATTCCTCACGAAGTAGTTTCAACTAATATATAATTGTTGGGGCTGAGTGCGCCGTGAACACATTTTACCGGCATCTATTACCGGATGTTCAGCGATAGAAGGGTATGGCAACTGAAACCGCGACGACGACCGACGTATCGACCGAGACCGGGGACTGGAAGGCCGGCGTCGCCGGCGGGCTCGGTGGGGGCCTCGTCTTCGGCGCGATGATGTCGATGATGACCCCTGGCGTCCTGCAGATGGCGATTCCGGCGATGTACGGCATCGAGGGTCCCGCCGGCGCCATCGGCTGGGCGATCCATCTGTCCCACGGCGCGATCCTCGGCGTTGTCTTCGCCGGGATCGCGGATCTGAAGCCGGGCCTCGGCGATTCGATCGGATCGAGTCTCGGCATCGGTGCGGGCTACGGCCTCCTCGTGTGGGTCGCGCTCGCGGTGATCGTGATGCCGATCTGGCTGGGCGCCGTCGGCTTCCCGGGTGCGCCGCCGCTGCCGAACGTCGGCGTCGAGAGCCTCGTCGGTCACGTCGTCTACGGGACGGTCCTCGGCGGCGTCTACTCGACGCTCGCAAACTGAGGGACGTACTACCCCGGTTTTTAAGCCCGCGGCGACGAGCAGCGTAGCAACGAATGTTCGACGAGATCCTCGAGAAGTTCGAGGGGTCACCGAGCCAGCAGGCGGTCATCCGGCTGTTCCTGGAGCGCGGCTTCTCCGTCAACGAGGAGGGGCGGGTCGTCTCCGGCGGGATCGAGATCCCGTACACGGGGATCGCGCGCGAGCTCGACGTCGACCGGCGCGTCGTCGACTCCACGACCGACGCGATCCTCGACGATCCGGAGCTGAAACGCATCTTCACCAACATCTCGTCGATCCCGAGTCTGATGGATCTGGCTCCCGTCCTCGATCTCACGGTCCTCACGATCGAAGTCGCCGCCGCCGACGAGGCGGGGATCGTCGCCGAAGTCACCGGGATCCTCGCGGATCACGACGTCCCGATCCGACAGGTGCTGAGCGACGACCCCGAGTTCACCGACGACCCCAAGCTGTACGTGATCACCGACGCCGAGCTTCCCGGCGAACTGCTCGTCGAGATCCGTGAGCTTGGGTACGTCCGCCGCGTCGGTTTCTGAGTCGGCCCAGCATGCGGAGACCGTGACCGACGCGTCCCGAATTTCACTTTCACTTGGGTGTTAACCAGGGTTTATATCCGAAGCCGCACAAGCCGGGTGTACATGCCTGAAGACGAACTCGAGGACCTCCCAGGAGTCGGCCCGGCGACCGCGGACAAGCTCGTCGAGAACGGATTCGAGAGCTATCAGTCGATCGCGGTGGCGAGCCCCGGCGAGATGTCGAACACGGCCGACATCGGCGAGTCGTCCGCCTCGGACATCATCAACGCCGCGCGCGACGCGGCCGACGTCGGCGGGTTCGAGACGGGGGCGACCGTGCTCGAACGACGCCAGGAGATCGGCAAGCTCTCCTGGCAGATCGAGGAGGTCGACGACCTCCTCGGCGGCGGCATCGAGACCCAGTCGATCACCGAGGTGTACGGCGAGTTCGGGTCCGGCAAGTCGCAGGTGACCCACCAGATGGCCGTCAACGTACAACTGTCCCACGAGAACGGCGGGCTCGACGGCGGCTGTATCTTCGTCGACTCCGAGGACACCTTCCGTCCCGAGCGGATCGACGACATGGTCCGTGGCCTCGACGACGAGATCCTCGCGGACGAGATGGAACGACGCGAAGTCGAGGGGACGCCGGACGACGAGGAGGCGATGGAGGAGCTGATCGCCGCGTTCCTCGACCAGATCCACGTCGCGAAGGCGTTCAACTCCAACCACCAGATCCTGCTGGCCGAGAAGGCCAAGGAGCTCGCGGGCGAACACGAGGAGAGCGAGTGGCCCATCCGGATCGTCTGCGTGGACTCGCTGACCGCGCACTTCCGCGCCGAGTACGTCGGCCGGGGGGAGCTCGCGGACCGCCAACAGAAGCTCAACAAACACCTCCACGACCTGATGCGGATCGGCGACCTGTTCAACACCGCCATCCTCGTCACCAATCAGGTCGCGTCGAACCCCGACTCCTACTTCGGCGACCCGACCCAGGCGATCGGCGGCAACATCCTCGGACACGCCTCCACGTTCCGGATGTACCTCCGCAAGTCGAAGGGGAACAAGCGGATCGTCCGGCTCGTCGACGCGCCGAACCTCGCCGACGGCGAGGCCGTGATGCGCGTCCAGGGCGAGGGACTGAAACCGGAGTGACCGCGGCGGTCGTCCCCGGGTAGCCCGTCATCCGCCGTTTCGCTTCGAGACGTCGTCGGCATCCGGTGTACGAACGTCAAGTTCCCAGTACAGCGGTCGTATCGTCCGTTACTCGCCGATCTACCGGATCTCGCATCCTGACACCGAATTCTCGATCGGCAATATTCGCATGAAGGCGTCGCGGCCGGCGTGACGGCGGTCGATCGCCGCCGTTCCTCCAGGAATATAGAATAAATTACACTATATCCGATCGGTTTCTCCGCAACGATTGCCAAACGATCGGCGAGAATACGTCCTTAAACACCATAGTGTTGTCCTTATATCTGACATTGGCTGTATTATCAAAGATATTTCTTGTGAAACTCAACTCGAACGTTTATATATTCGTGATACCCGACCGGGAGACGTGATTCAACACATGAACGCGGATAAATCGAATCGTATGGTAGACGTACGTTTAGTTGAGGTGCGTTCGACGTGACGACCGGCGTCCTCGCGAGCATCGATCCGAGCGTGCTCGCGGAAGGGGTGAACCTGATGTGGGTCGCGGTGGTGTGTTTCCTCATCTTCTTCATGCACGCCGGCTTCGCGATGCTCGAGGCGGGGCAGGTACGTGCGAAGAACGTCGCGAACCAGCTCACGAAGAACCTGCTCACGTGGAGCGTCGGCGTCCTCGTGTACTTCCTGGTCGGCTTCGGGATCGAGGGCGTCGCCGGCGGCGGCGGCTTCTCCTCGGCCGCGGCGCTCGGCGACGGTAGCTGGGTCAACAGCTGGCTGTTCGGCGCCGTCTTCGCGATGACGGCGGCGACCATCGTCTCCGGAGCGGTGGCCGGCCGGGCCAAGCTCCGCGCGTACGTCGGGTACACGATCGCCCTCTCCGCGGTCATCTACCCCGTCGTCGCGGGCGTCACCTGGGGCGGCGGCTTCCTCGGCGGGGCGGGACTCGGATTCACCGACTTCGCGGGCGGAATGATCGTCCACGGGGTCGGCGGCATCGCCGGTCTCACCGCGGCGTACGTGATCGGTCCGCGCATGGACCGCTACGGCGACGACGGCTCCACGAACGTCATCCCCGGTCACTCGATGACGTTCGCGGTGCTCGGCACGCTGGTTCTGGCGTTCGGCTGGTACGGCTTCAACGTCGGCACGACCGCCACCGTGTTCGCCGTCGAAAACGGCGAGCTCGCGCTCGGCGGGTACGCCGCCGTCGGCCGCGTCTCGCTGGCGACGACGCTCGGCATGGCCGCGGGCGGAGTCGGCGCGGCGCTCGCCTCGCTGTACCTCTCGAAGAAGGTCGACACGCTGTACGTCGCGAACGGCCTGCTCGCCGGCCTCGTCGGGGTGACGGGGATCGCGAACCTCGTCACGTGGTGGGGAGCCATCCTGGTCGCGCTCGTCTGCGGCCTCCAGCTCCCGCTCGTGTTCGACTTCGTCTCCGACCGGATGAAGATCGACGACGTCTGTGCGGTGTTCCCCGTCCACGGCTCCGCGGGCGTCATCGGCGTGCTCGCGCTGCCGTTCGTTCACGTCGACGGCTTCTCCACGAGCCTCCTCGTCTCGCAGGTGATCGGCGTCGCCGTCATCACGGTCTGGACGGTCGCCGCGACCGCCGCCGTCTTCGGCGCGTTCAAGGCTATCGGCCAGGCCCGCGTCACGCCCGAGCACGAACGCGACGGGCTCGACGTCAGCGAACACGGCGTCGAGACGTACCCCGAGTTCGGCAAGCCCTCGGTCACCACCGACGGCGGCCGCGTGGTCGACACCACGACCGACGACTCCCCGCGCGCCGACGGCGGCGAGGAGGCGGGCGCGGAGATCAAGATGGTCACCGCGGTCGTCCGCCCCGACAAGCTCGGCGCCATCAAGCAGGCGCTCGCGGAGGTCAACGCGCCCTCGCTCACCGTGACCAACGTCTCGGGTCGCGGCTCACAACCCGCGAAGACGGGCCAGTGGCGCGGCGAGGAGTTCACCGTCGACCTCCACCAGAAGGTGAAGATCGAGGTCGTCGTCGCCGACATCCCGGCCGACGAGGTCGCGGACGCGATCGCCGACGCCGCCAAGACCGGCGAGCCCGGCGACGGCAAGGTCTTCGTCATGCCCGTCGAGGACGCGCTGCAGGTCCGTACCGGCACGACCGGCCCGGAGGCGGTGTAGACGGCGGGTCGCGGCGGCTTTCGTACGGGGCGACTCCCCCGCGACACACGACCGACCAACGCTTTTCTCCTTGCCGTCGCCACGTACCGCATGGTCTCAGAGACTCGGCTGTACGGCGCGGCGATCGCGTTCGCCTCCGGCGGCTACTCGCTCGCGAGCGCGCTCGGGGCGACGCGGATGACGGCGACCGCGTGGCTCATGATCGGGCTCGGCGTCGTGGTCGTCGTCCACGGCGCCATCCTCCTCGCGCCGACCGTTCCGCTCGACGATCCGACGAGCGGGGGGCTGATGCTCGCGTACGCCGTCGTCATGCTCGCCAACCAGGCGGCGCTGGCGACCGGCATCACGAGCGGAATGACCGGAGGCGACGTGGACAGGGAGGGCATGAACGGCGGAGCGATGGGTGATGGGGGCGGCACGATGGGAGGCATGGGCGGCGACGCGACGATGACCGCGGCGATGCCGTGGGACCTCGGAATGGTCGTGCTCGCGCTGCTCATGCTGGCCAGCGGCGTGATAATGCTCCGCGGCGACGACCGTATGTAGGCGAACGGAGGCGACCCCGTCCGACTCGGTAACGCCTCTTCACGGCGCGGTCGACCGACTCGGTAACACCTTTCCACGGGGCGGTCGAACCGCCACGCATGAACCACGAGCGCTCCCGCGGACTGTACGACCGCGCGCTGTCGGTCATGCCGGGCGGGGTCAACTCCTCCGTCCGGGCGACGATGCCGCACCCGTTCTTCATCGAGCGCGGCGACGGCGGCCACGTGATCGACGCCGACGGCAACCGGTACGTCGACTGGGTGATGGGGTACGGACCGCTCCTGTACGGCCACGACCTGCCCGAACCGGTCGAGGCCGCGATCCAGTCGCACGTCGCCGCCGGGCCGATGTACGGCGCGCCGACGGAGGTCGAGGTCGAACACGCCGAGTTCGTGGCGCGCCACGTCCCGAGCGTCGAGTCGATCCGGTTCGTCAACTCGGGAACGGAGGCGACCGTCTCCGCGGTCCGGTTGGCGCGCGGGCACACCGACCGCGACAAGATCGTCGTGATGCAGGGGGGGTATCACGGCGCACAGGAGTCGACGCTCGTGGAGGGGTCCGCCGAGAACTCCCGTCCGTCGACGGCGGGGATCCCCGAGGAGTTCGCCGAACACACCCTGCCGATCCCGTTCAACGACCCCGCGGCCGCGAAGGAGGTGTTCGCCGAACACGGCGACGATATCGCGGCCGTCCTCGTCGAGCCGATCCTCGCCAACATGGGGATCGTCACGCCGATCGAGGGGTACCACGCGACGCTCCGGGACCTCTGTGACGACCACGGCTCGCTCCTCGTCTTCGACGAGGTGATCACCGGGTTCCGCGTGGGCGGGCTGGGCTGCGCGCAGTCGAAGTTCGGCGTCACCCCGGACGTGACGACGTTCGGGAAGATAATCGGCGGGGGGTTCCCGGTCGGCGCGATCGGCGGCCGCGCGGACGTGATCGAGGGGTTCACTCCCGCCGGCGACGTCTTCCAGTCGGGCACGTTCTCCGGACACCCGGTCACGATGGCCGCGGGGAAGGCGACTCTGGAGTACGCCGCGGAGAACGACGTGTACGAGCACGTGAACCGGCTCGGTCGGAAGCTCCGCGAGGGGATCGCGGAGATCTGTGCCGAGCGAGCGCCCGAGTACACCGTCGTCGGCACCGACTCGATGTTCAAGACGGTCTTCACCCGCGAGGCCCCCGACGACGTCGACGCCTGCTGTGCGGGTGGCTGTCGGCAGAACCCCGACTGCGACCGCTACGAGGCCTGTCCGAAGACGGGTGCCGACGTGGCGAACGCCGCCACCGACCGCTGGGAGCGGGTGTTCTGGCAGGAGATGAAGGACCGTGGCGTCTTCCTCACCGCCAACCAGTTCGAGTGTCAGTTCACCTCCTACGCGCACACCGAGGAGGACGTCGAGGAGACGCTGAAGGCGTACCGCGAGGCGATCTGACCCAGTTCGGGACGGTTACGGAACCTTTTTATGCCGAAACGGAATTACGTCCTAGTGATGACCGCGGAGGCTCGTCACGACCTCGCCCTCTTCCGACGACGAGCCCCGCGACCGCGACGAGCAGTCCGACCGCCGCGACCGGTTTCCGGCGCGGCGCGACGACCGGCCCCCTGAGGCCACACGTCTCACTCGTCGCGTTCGCGCCGTTTCGTCCCGAAGAGTCGTCTCCATATCGTTCGCGAGCGTCGGCTCCGTGTATTTGTTTCAGTTTCTAAATCGATGAATTTAAGAGTGTAAGGCGGTTCTACTCCGGTAATGACGAGCGTTGCACTCGCGTTCAGCGGAGGACTCGACACCACGGTTTGCGTACCGATCCTGAAAGAGGAGTACGGCTACGACGAGGTCATCGGCGTCAACGTCGACGTCGGCCAGCCGACCGACGAGTTCGACGAGGCCGAGGAGACCGCGGAGGCGCTGGGGCTCGACCTCCACGTCGTCGACGCGAAGGAGGAGTTCGCCGACCTGTGTTTCGACGCGGTGAAGTCGAACGCCACCTATCAGGGGTACCCGCTCGGGACCGCGCTCGCCCGCCCCGTCATCGCCGAGGCGATCCTCGGGGTCGCCGAGGAGCAGGGTTGTGACGCCATCGCACACGGCTGTACGGGCAAGGGGAACGACCAGCTCCGGTTCGAGGCCGTCTGGCGCGGCTCCGACCTCGAAGTCATCGCGCCCGTCCGCGAGCTCGGGCTCACCCGCGAGTGGGAGATCGAGTACGCCGCCGAGAAGGACCTGCCCGTCGAGGCCGGCGACGGCGGCGTCTGGTCCATCGACGAGAACATCTGGTCGCGCGCGGTCGAGGGCGGCAAACTGGAGGACCCGAACTACGAGCCGCCGGAGGACATCTACGAGTGGACCGCCGAGCCCGAGGGCGAGACGACCATCGAGGTCGCCTTCGAGGAGGGCGTTCCCGTCGCCGTCGACGGCGAGGAGATGGATCCCGTCCCGCTCATCCAGCACCTCAACGAGTACGCGGGCGGCTACGGGATCGGCCGCACCGACGTGATGGAGGACCGCATGCTCGGGCTGAAGGTGCGCGAGAACTACGAGCACCCGGCCGCGACCGTCCTGCTCACCGCCCACCAGGCGCTCGAGGACCTCGTCCTCACGAAGAACGAGCGGTCGTTCAAGAAGGGCATCGAACACGAGTGGTCCGAGAAGGCCTACCAGGGGCTCGTCTTCGCGCCCGTCGTCGACGCGCTGAACGCCTTCATCGACGAGACCCAGGACGTGGTGACCGGCACGGCGACCGTGAAGGTCTCCGGCGGCAACTGCCGCGTCGTCGCCCGTGACTCCGAGTACGCGGTGTACTCCGAGGAGATGGCCTCCTTCAACACCGAGGACGTCGCCGGCATCGCCCAGGAGGACGCCACGGGCGTCGCGAAGTACCACGGGCTCCAGGAGCGCCTCGCCAACAGCGTGAAGGCCGGGAAGGGCGTCGAGCTCGCGGCCGACGGCGGCTCTCAGGACGACGAATAGATGACCGACGAGGACACCTCCGAGACGGCCGTCCGGCGGGACCGCTTCAGCGGCGGCCCCGCCCGCGAGTTCCTGTCGAGCCTCGCCGCCGACACGGCGATCTTCGAGGCGGACCTCGCGGTCGACCGCGCCCACACGGTGATGCTCGCCGAGCAGGGGATCGTCGACGACGCGGTCGCGGGCGAGATCCTCGCGGCGCTCGACGACGTGGAGGCCGCCGGTCACGGCGCGCTCCCCGACGGCGAGGACGTTCACGAGGCCATCGAGACGGCCGTCATCGACCGGGTCGGTCCGGACGGCGGCCGGATGCACACCGCCCGCTCGCGCAACGACGAGGTGGCGACGTGTATCCGCTACCGGCTGCGCGAGGACCTGCTCGCCGCCGCCGAGGCGACGCTGACGCTGCGGGAGGCGCTCGCCGCGGTCGCGGACGAGCACGCGGAGACGGTGATGCCCGGCTACACGCACCTCCAGCCCGCCCAGCCCACGACGGTCGGTCACTACCTGCTGTCGTACGAGGGCGGGATCGCCCGCGACACCGAACGCCTGCTCGGCGCGTACGATCGGACGGATCGCTCGCCGCTCGGCGGGGCCGCGTTCGCGGGCACTCCGTTCGACGTCGACCGCGAGCGCACCGCCGAGTTGCTCGGGTTTGACGGGCTCGTCCGCAACTCGATGGACGCCGCCTCCGCGCGCGACTTCCTCGCGGAGGGGGCGACCGCCTGCGCGACGCTCGCGACGACGCTGTCGGGGCTCGCGGAGGACCTGATCGTGTTCTCGAACAAGGGGTTCGTGGAGCTGTCCGACGACTACTCCTCCACCTCCTCGATCATGCCCCAGAAGAAGAACCCCGACACGCTGGAGCTGACCCGCGGCGTCGCCGGCGACGCGATCGGCGAGGCGACGGGAACGCTCTCGCTCCTGAAGGGACTGCCGCGGGCGTACAACCGCGACCTCCAACGCGCGCACGCGAGCGTGTTCGAGATCGCCGACGACGTGCGGGAGGCGGCCGAGGTCGCCGCCGGCGCGGTCGCGACCGCCGACTGGGCGGTCGAGGACCTCGCTTCGGCCGCCGGCGACGGCTTCTCGACGGCGACGGGCGTCGCCGACCTGCTCGCGACGGGCGGAATGCCGTTCCGGACCGCCCACGAGATCGTCGCGGCCGCCGCCGAGGGCATCGACGACGACGACGGGCCGGCGACCGCGGCCGCAAAAGTTGACGAGGCCGCACGGGAGATCACGGGTGAGTCCCTCTCGGCGTACGTGAGCAGCGAGGAGGTGGAGGCCGCGCTCGACCCCGTCCACAGCGTCGCGAGCCGCGACTCTCTCGGCGGGCCCGCCCCCGAGGCGGTCGCCGAGGCGCTCGCGGCGAGCGAGGCGGGGATCGACGACGACGCCGACACGCTTTCGGCGCGCCGCGCCGCGCTCGTCGCCGCGAGCGACCGGCTGGAGGCGGAGGTGGCGACGTATGTCTGAGTCGGTCCGTGACGCGGGGTCGACCCTTCAACAGCAGCCGCAGCAGCCGCCGCGACCGCCCCGATCGCCGCCGTCCCCGCGAGGGGACGATTAATTACTGAAATCTGTCATCGGATTTCACACGGCTCGTTCGTTGCCTTCCTGTTCCGTTAGAGGGCTCTTCGTGTAGTGTAATTTTGATTATAAGTTCGAAGGGTTTATGTTTTATCGGCGGCGAGTATCGCTCACGATGACGACCGATACCGAACCAGTGCTGGCAGAGGACCCGATCACGGGTGAGGAGATCGAGCTTCCGGCCGACGTCGAGGTCGGCGAGATAATCGACAGTCCGGTCACCGGGACCGAGCTGGAGGTCATCTCGCTCGACCCCGTCACGCTGGAGGAGGCCCCCGAACTCGAGGAGGACTGGGGAGAGTAGATGGTGACGATCGCCACGACCGCGACACGCGAGTGGTCGGCATGCGCATAGGCATCCTCTACTCGCGGATCCGCCGCGACGAGAAGCTACTGCTCGAGGAGCTTCGCGACCGAGACCACGAGATCGAGAAGATCGACGTGCGCAAACAGCGGTTCGGGCTGGAGTCGACGACGGCGAACGTCGCCGACCTCGACATCGTCGTCGACCGGTGTCTCTCCACGAGCCGGTCGCTGTACGCGACGAAGTTCCTCGACAGCTACGGCGTTCCGGTGGTGAACAGTCCCGAGACGGGCGACGTCTGTGCGGACAAGGCGAAGAACTCGCTCGCGCTCGCGGAGGCGGACGTTCCCACGCCCGCGACGGAGGTCGCGTTCACGAAGGAGGCCGCGATGGAGGCCATCGAGTCGTTCGGCTACCCCTGCGTGCTCAAGCCCGTCGTCGGCTCGTGGGGCCGGCTGATGGCGAAGATCGACACCCGCAGCGCTGCTGAGGCGATCCTCGAACACAAGGAGACGCTCGGTCACTACGAGCACAAGGTGTTCTACGTCCAGGAGTTCGTCGACAAGCCCGGTCGCGACATCCGCGTGGTGGCGGTCGACGGCGAGCCGATCGCCGCGATGACACGCTCGTCGGACCACTGGCTCACGAACGCCGCCAAGGGCGGGACGACCGCCGAGTTCGACCTCGACGACCGCGCGCTCGAACTGGTCGAGCGGGCGTCCGACGCGGTCGGCGGCGGGATGCTCGGCGTCGACCTGATGGAGGTCGGCGGCGAGTACACCGTCCACGAGGTGAACCATACGGTGGAGTTCAAGGCGCTCACCGAGGCCAGCGAGGTCGACGTCCCCGCCCGGGTCGTCGACTGGCTGGAGACGAAGGCCGAGGCGTTCGCGGCCGACGCCGACGGAGAGGGCGACCCGGACGCCGACGAGGTCGTCGCATGAGCGGAACGACCACCGCGGTCGACACGGACGGGGATCGCGCCGAAACCTACACCGCGAGCGTCGTCGGCGGCACCGGATTCACCGGCGGCGAGCTGTTGCGTATCCTCGCGTCCCATCCGAACTTCGAGGTCGTCCAGGCCACGTCGCGGTCGGCGGACAACATGACCGTCGGGCGGTCACACCCCAATCTCCGGGGGCTCGACCTGCGCTTCTCGGACCCCGACGACCTCGAGTCCGTCGACGTGCTCTTCTCGGCGACGCCACACGGCGTCTCGATGGGACGCGTCGACGAGTACTTCGAGGTCGCGGACACGGTCGTCGACCTCTCGGCCGACTTCCGGCTGCCCGAGGCGGAGGCCTACGACGAGTGGTACGACGGCCACGAGTCGCCCGAGTACCTCGAGCGCGCGGAGTACGCGCTCCCCGAACTCAACCGCGAGAACCTCCCCGGCGCGGACCTGATCGCGGGCGGCGGCTGTAACGCGACCGCGACGATCCTCGGGCTGAAGCCGCTGGTCGACGCGGGCGTGCTCGGTCCCGAGACCGGCGAGGTCGTCGTCGACGTGAAGGTCGGATCCTCGGAGGGCGGCGCGAGCGGCGGCGCGGCCTCCTCACACCCGGAGCGCTCGGGCGTCGTGCGCCCGTACGCCCCGACCGGCCACCGTCACGAGGCGGAGATCGAGGCCTATCTCGGCCTGTCCGTCTCCTTCACCGTCCACGCGGTCGACATGGTGCGCGGCGCATCGGCGACCTGTCACGTCTTCCCCGACGAGCCCGTCTCGAAGGCGGACCTCTGGAAGGGATATCGCGGCGCGTACGCCGACGAGCCGTTCATGCGGGTCGTCTCCGGCGGGGGCGGCGTCTACCGCTACCCCGAGCCGAAGTCGGTCGCCGGCACGAACCACGGCGAGGTCGGCTTCGAGCTCGACCCCGGCAACCGGCGCGTCGTCGTCTTCTCGGCGATCGACAACATGACCAAGGGCTCGGCCGGTCAGGCGGTCCACGCGGCGAACGTCGCGCTCGGACTGCCCGAGACGGCCGGCCTGGAGTTCGGGGGGCTTCACCCCGTGGGATCGCCATGAGCGAAACCGGAAACGCAGCCGACGACGAACCGTCGGCCGGCGAGTCGTCGGCCGCCGAACCCCCCGTGGTCGTCAAGATCGGCGGCGCGAAGGCGGTCGACCCGGCCGGCGCGGTCGGCGACGTCGCCGACCTCGTCGACGACGGCCGCGACGTGGTCGTCGTCCACGGGGGCTCGACGGTCGTCGACGAGACCATCGAGCGGCTGGGCATGGAGCCGGAGTACGTCGAGTCCGCCTCCGGCGTCACCGGCCGGTTCACCGACGCCGACGCGATGGAGGCGTTCACGATGGCGATGGCCGGCAAGCTCAACACCGAGCTGACGGCGCTGTTCCGCGAGGCCGGCGTCGACGCGGTCGGCCTCTCGGGCGTCGACGGCGGACTCCTCTCCGGACCCCGCAAGTCGGCGGTTCGCGTGGTCGAGGACGGCAAACGGAAGATCCGCCGCGGCGAGCACTCCGGGACGATCGAGTCGGTGAACGCCGACCTGCTGTCCGGTCTGCTCGCGGACGGCTACACCCCCGTCGTCTCGCCGCCGATGGAGGGGAAAGAAAGCGACGGCGGCGTGACGCCCGTCAACGCCGACGCCGACCGCGCGGCCGCGGCCGTCGCGGGCGCGCTCGACGCGGACCTGGTCCTGTTGACCGACGTGACCGGGGTCTACGCCGACCCCGAGGACCCCGGCACGCTGATCGAGTCGGCGGCGACGCCAGACGAGCTCGCGGCCCTCGAGGGGGCCGCCGAGGGGTTCATGGGAAAGAAGGTGATGGCCGCGAAGGAGGCGCTTTCGGGCGGCTCCGGCCGCGTCGTCGTCGCGGACGCGAACTCCGAGGACCCGATCCTCGCCGCGCTCGGCGGCGCGGGAACGACGATCGAGCGGTCGGCGCTCGAGGCGGACGATGACGGCGACGACGCCGAGGACACGGAGGCGGTCGACGCATGAGCGGCTTCGTCTTCTCGGAGAAGCCGATCGAGATCGCCGCCGGCGACGGGGTTCACCTCACCGACACGAACGGGAACGAGTACCTCGACTTCGGCGCGAGCTACGCGTGTACCCCGGTCGGCCACTGTCACCCCGAGGTCGTCGACGCGGCGACGAGCCAACTCGAGGAGCTCATGTACGTCCAGGCGTCGTACCCCCACGCGGCCAGGACGGCGCTGTACGAGCAGCTCTCCGCAGCGGCACCGGGCGACGTCGACGACGTCTGGCTCTGTAACTCCGGGACCGAGGCCAACGAGGCAGCCCTGAAGTTCGCGCGGCACGCGACCGGTCGCGAGCGGATCGTCGCGACGACCCAGGGGTTCCACGGCCGGACGATGGGCGCGCTCGCGACCACCTGGAAGGCGAAGTACAAGCAGGGGTTCGAGCCGCTCGCCGGCGGCGTCGAGTTCGTCGAGTACGGCGACGAGGAGGCGATACGCGAGGCCGTCGACGAGGAGACTGCCGCCGTGATCTTGGAACCCCTCCAGGGGGAGGGCGGCATCAACCCGGCCTCGACCGACTACCTCCACGCGGTGCGCGAGGCCACGGAGGAGGCGGGCGCGGCGATGGTCCTCGACGAGATCCAGACCGGACTCGGCCGGACCGGCTCGATGTGGGCCGCCGAGCGCCACGGCGTGACTCCCGACGTGCTCACGACGGCGAAGGGGCTCGCGAGCGGGCTCCCGATGGGCGCGACGCTGTGCCGCGACTGGATCGCCCGGGACTCGGGCGACCACGGATCGACCTTCTCGGGCGGTCCCGTCGTCTCGGCGGCGGCCGGCGCGACCCTCGACGTCATCGAACGCGAGGGGCTCGCCGACCACGCCGCCGAGATCGGGTCGTACCTCCGGAGCGAGATCGAGACACGTCTCGGCGACGACGTCCGCGAGGTCCGCGGCGAGGGGCTGATGGTCGGGATCGAGGTGAAACGCGGCTCCAATCGGCTGCTCCGCGAGTTCGCGATCGACCACGGGATCCTCGCGCTGCCGGCGGGCCGCACCGTGTTGCGGCTGCTCCCGCCGCTGACGGTCGAGCGAGAGCACGTGGACACGGTCGTCGACGCGCTGGAGGAGGTGGTCGCGTGACCGCCGCTCCCGACTCGGCGGAGTCGACCGACGCGGCCGGGGACGCCGAGGACCCTCCCGTCGGCGACGACGCCGGCGAAGGCCACGAAACCGGCGAAAACCACGAAACCGACGATGCCGGCACCGACGTCGTCGCCGGCGGCGGCTACCCGGAGGCCTGTGACACGCCGGCCCGCAAGCTGCTGTACGACCTCGTGTCGATCCCCTCGCCCTCCGGCGAGGAGGCGGCGGCCGCGGAGCGCCTCGTCGACTTCTTCGAGGCCAACGGCCGCGAGGCGTGGACCGACGAGGTCGGGAACGTTCGCGCGCCCGCGAACGACGCGGTCCTTTTGACGTCCCACATCGACACCGTCCCCGGCGACATCCCGGTCGAGGTTCGGTCGGCTCCCGAGGACGCGGACGACCTCGCCGTGAGCGACGTCCGGGTGGGCGAGCCGGGCGAGCCCGTGCTGTGGGGGCGGGGATCGGTCGACGCGACCGGCCCGCTCGTCGCGATGGCGGTCGCCGCCGTCGAGACCGGCGTCTCGTTCGCCGGCGTCGTCGGCGAGGAGACCGGCTCGCGGGGGGCGCGCCACCTCGTCGCCGAGCGCGACGCGCCCGGGGCGGTGGTGAACGGCGAGCCGTCGGGCTGGACCGGCGTCACGCTCGGCTACCGCGGCTTCCTCTCGGGGACGTACGTCAACACCAGCGAGTCGGGCCACTCCTCGCGGCCGGAGCCCAACGCGATCCAGCACGCGATCGACTGGTGGCACGGCGTCGAGGAGGCGTTCACGCCGGCGGACCCGGAGACCCCCGTCTTCGAGCAGGTGACGACGAAACCCGTCTCCATGGACGGCGGATTGACCGACGACGGGCTCGCAGTCGAGGCCGCGATGGACGTGCAGCTCCGGGTGCCGCCCTCGCGGACCGTCGACGAGGTCCACGAGCTCGCGGAGGCGGAGCTCTCGACCGGCTCGGTCCACTGGAAGGAACCGATCCCGCCGGTGATGGAGAGCCCCCGTACCGACCTCGCACGGGCGTTCCGCGTGGCGATCCGCGGGGCCGGCGGCGACGTCCGCCTGCTCCGGAAGACCGGCACGAGCGACATGAACCTCTTCGCGGCCGCGTGGGACTGTCCGATGGTCACCTACGGCCCCGGGAACTCCGAGCTGGACCACGCGCCCGACGAGCGGCTCCCGCTCTCCGAGCTGGACCGCGCGACGACCGTCCTCGCCGACGTCTGTCGCGACCGACCGTAGCGTCGCGGCCCGCGGGCCGTGACGCTCCCTTCTCGACGAGACCGACGCTCCCGCATCCGGGACTACCGTAACGATACCACCGCAATCGACGCCATCGCAACCGACGCCACCGCAATCGACGCCATCGCAACCGACGCCACCGCAACCGACATCGCCGCTCCCGACGAACGACGCATCCGCACACACCAAATCGACGACACAACCCACACATGCCACTCGCTACCGACGACTTCCTCGACATCGACGACGTGACGCCGGCCGAACTGGACGCCCTGCTCGGTCGCGCGGCCGCCATGAAGGCCGGCGAGACCGATCCGCGACTCCCCGACACCACGCTCGGGATGATCTTCGAGAAGCCCTCGACGCGGACGCGGATCTCCTTCGAGACGGGGATGACGCGGCTCGGCGGCCACGCGATGTTCCTCGGCCCCGACGACCTCCAGCTCGGCCACGGCGAGCCCTTGCGGGACACCGCGCGGGTGCTCGGTCGCTACGTCGACGCCGTGATGGCGCGGCTGTTCGACCACGGCGACGTCGAGACGCTCGCCGAGCACGCCGACTGTCCCGTGATCAACGGCCTCACCGACGAGGCCCACCCCTGCCAGACGCTCGCGGACCTGCTCACGATCCGGGAGTCGGTCGGCGAGGACGCCACCGTGGCGTGGGTCGGCGACGGCAACAACGTCGGGCAGTCGTTCGTCGTCGGCGCGGCGATGGCCGGGATCGACGTCCGGGTGGCCACGCCCGCCGAGTACGGGATGGACCCCGACGTCTTCGAGCGCGCGGCCGCCTTCGGTGCGGACGTGGAGCCGACCACCGATCCCGAGGCGGTCGTCGACGGGGCCGACGTCGTCTACACCGACGTGTGGATCTCGATGGGACAGGAGGACGAGCGCCACGAGAAGCTGGCCGCCTTCGACGGGTTCCAGGTGAACGCCGACCTGCTCGCCGGGACGGAGGCGAAGGTGATGCACTGTCTGCCCGCCCACCGCGGCGAGGAGATCACGAACGACGTGCTCGAGTCCGACCGCGCGCTGGCGTGGGACCAGGCGGAGAACCGGATGCACGCGCAGAACGCGCTGCTCGTCGAGCTGCTCGAGGACGAGGTCGAACCCGGATCGTAATCGACCCGACCGACCCCGCCGGCATCGCCTTCTCCCCCGACCGCCCTACCCCGGCGCGCGCGACCCCGCGAGGACGACCGACGGGAGTCCGAGCGGAACGCGCGCGAGGGAGCACCCGATCGCGCCGCCGAAATCACGGCGGCGCGGCCGGTGCGAGGCTGGGGAGGCGTGAGGTCACGCTTCGGCGGCCGTCGCTCGCTGGCGACGACCGGAGGGATTCGGGCGCGATCGCCGGCCTATCGAGGGTGATCGTCGGCCTACTGAAGACGACCACAGACCTACCGAATCCGCCACCACAGCGACCGAAGCTTGTACCCGATCGATCCGGCCCGATAGCCGTTCCAGCCGCTCATCCCGCCCGCGAGCGTCGAGGCGTCGTACCCCTCCTCCTTGAGGACGCTCGTCGCCCGCTTCGCGACGATCCCCATCTTACACACCGTGACGACCTCCCGGTCCCGCGGGATCTCGTCCAGCCGGTCCCGGAGCGCCGACTCGTCGCCCGCGCGGAGGGCACCGTACACGGGCAGGTTGTGGCTCCCGTCGATCGCGTCCGATTCGTACGCCTCCGCCGGGCGGACATCGAGGACGAAGGGCTCGTCGTCGTCCTCGAGGCGATCGTCCAACTCGTCCGGACGGATCCCGTTCATCCGCGTAGTCGCTCCGCGTGTTCGGTCACGATCCGGCCGAGCCGCTCCGTCCGTTTCCGGAGGTCGTCGTCGGAGATCCGCCCGCCGTCGTCGATCTCCGATGAGGCTCCGCGGATCCCGACCTCGTGGGGGACCACCCACGCGTGGACGTTCCGGAACGTCGACCGGAGGTGTTCGAGGGTGCCGCCGTAGGAGCCGCCGCCGGCGGTCGCGAGCAGCCCGACGGCGGTGTTCTCGTACTCGTGGGAGCCGCAGAAGTCGTGGAAGTTCTTGAACGTCGAGGAGTAGGAGCCGTGGTAGACGGGAGTGCCCGCGAGCACGCCGTCGGCCTCGCGGACGCGGCGTTTCAGGCGCTCGCTGTCCCCCCGGTCGTCCTCGTCGGGGTGGTATAACGGGAGGTCGACCGCACCGAGATCGATCAGGTCGGTCTCCGCGCCGGCGTCGGCCGCGGCGGCGAGCGCGACCCGGAGGGCGGCCTTCGTAGTGCTCGCCTCCCGGCGGCTGCCGGAGATCGCGACGATCCGTGTCATACGCCGGATTCGGGCCGGGGAATCAAAAACGCAGGCGGTTCGACGCGCGCGGTCGGAGAAAATCGATCTCGGGTCGTTTTCGCCCGGTGTCGCGTGGCTCCGGTTGAAACGGGCGTGCGGAGTGACCGCTGTCCGTCCTTCCGGATTCTGGTGGCCCTCTCGCTCCCGTGACGGACCGAGTGCCCGCACGTTTTCAAAGGCCGAGCGACGAAGCCCGTTCATGGACGTCCCGCCCTCCATCGACCGATCGGATCACGTGACCGTGCGTCGTCTGCTCCGGCTCGCTCTCGCGGTGTCTCTGATAAGCCTCGTCTTCTTCTATCCGGGAGCCATCTCGTCACCGTATAGCGATACGGGACTCACCGGATACTACAGCAATCAGATAGTCGAACGGGGAGACAGCGTCGAATCGATCGACCACGCCGAAGTCACGGACGAGACGAGCGTGTACCGATACGACGAGCTCTCACCCGTTGCCAAGGAAGTCTTCGACGAAACGAGGTCGGCTGAAGGCGATCCGTTCACGATAACGATCTGTCACGATTGGGCGGTGGTTTGCGACGAGTATTACGCATCCGACGTTCCAGGAGAGTTCGAATACGGAGCCGTGGGTCACAACGTCGACGAAAACGAACTGTATACCATAATCGAGGACGACGGAGAGGCGTACCTGCTTCAGACGGGCGCTTTGGGACACGGCGACGGATGGGACCTGTCGGGTCTGCCGCTCATGGTTCTAAGCTCTCTGATGGTGTTGTTGGTTTCCGGCGTTCTTTTCCACAACACGATCAGACCGCCGAACCCCGACGGAGACGGATTCGTCTCCCATGACACGGTTTTCGGGTCGTTGATCGGCCTCTTCGCGCTCGCCGTTCCCTACCTTCACATGGGAGACGTACTCACCGTTCATCAGTCTCGCGTGTTGATCGTTGGGGTCGTCGCCGTCGGGGTCCCGGTGTATTATTTGAGGGATAGATAGCGAATGTTTCGTTGGTCTCGGAGTCGCCTGCGCGGAAGGGGATTCCATCCGATTTCGTCGAATTCCTACTCTTCGGCTGTTGTTCGACCGAAACAACAGGACACTGAGGGCTGCTAGTGGTACGGGTGTTTCGTGAGTAATCGAAGTGATAAGAAGGTGGTCATTGCTGGTGCGATGATCACGATCACGGAGAACGCCTCCAAAGCCCCAGCCGGCTCCGGTCGAGGGCCTCGCTGTGGTCCTCGTCGCTCACTGCGTTCGCTCCCGCGGTGCTTGCGTCGGCCGTCTTCCCGGAGCCGGCTGTCCCTTTGAGTCCCACCCAACTGCCCCGCAGCCGCACCTCATACCTCCCCAGCCTCGCGGCTCCCTCCGCTTCGCTTCGATCGCCGCTCCCTCGCGGGCTCCTCGCGCCCGTTGGGCGCTCGGAGGCGCGCCACCGCTATCAGTCGGTGTGTAAACTGCGTTGACCGATCCGTCCGCCCTCGTGCCTCCGATTCGCCCGCGCAAGGTTCGCGAGCGACACCGGACGTTATGGTCCCGGCCGCCGAGGGAGCGAACATGGACCAGATCTCGTTCGGCACGGACGGCTGGCGGGCGACGCTCGACGTCTTCACCGACGACCGGGTGCGGATCGTGGGACAGGCGGTCGCCGACCACCTCGAGGCGGCGGGCCACGACGAGCCGGTCGCCGTGGGGTACGACGCCCGCGAGACCTCGGAGGGGTTCGCCGAGAGCCTCGCCGAGGTGCTCTCGGGCAACGGCTTCGACGTTCTGCTCCCCGAACGCGACGTCCCCACTCCCCTGATCGCCTACGGCATCGTCGACGAGGGGCTGGCGGGCGCGTGTATGGTGACCGCCTCCCACAACCCGCCGGAGTACAACGGCGTGAAGTTCATCCCGAGCGACGGCGCACCCGCGCTGCCCGACGTGACCGAGGACGTCGTCTCGCGGCTCGCGGAGCCGGACCTCCTGCCCGAGAACGAACGCGGGGAGGTCCGGCGACACGACTTCGTGACTCCGCACGCGGAGGCGGCCCGCGACCTCGTCGACGCCGACCTCGACGGGCTCACGGTCGCGTACGACGCGATGCACGGCAGCGGCCGCGGCGTGACCGACGCCCTGCTGGAGTCCGCCGGTGCGGAGGTGCGCCGTCTCCGCTGTGACCGGGATCCCACGTTCGGCGGCGAGTCCCCCGAACCCAGCGCGGAACACCTCGAGGACCTCGCCGACCTCGTCACTGACCCCGGAAACGACATCGACCTCGGCGTCGCCAACGACGGCGACTCCGACCGGGTCGCGGTGGTGACGCCCGAACGCGGCGTGCTCGACGCCAACCTGTTTTATGCCGCCTGTTACGACCGCCTGCTGGAGACCGACTCGGGTCCGGCGGTCCGGACCGTCTCGACGACGTTCCTCGTCGACCGGATCGCGGAGGCGCACGGCGAGGAGGTGTACGAGACGCCGGTCGGATTCAAGTGGGTCGCCGAGGCGATGGGCGAACACGACGCGCTGTTCGGCGGCGAGGAGTCCGGCGGGTTCTCCGTGCGCGGGCACGTCCGCGAGAAGGACGGCGTGTTGATGGCGCTGCTCGCGGCCGACGCCGCCGACGCGGAGCCGTTCGACGCCCGCGTCGACCGCCTGCTCGACGAACACGGCCGGATCGCCGCCGGAAAGGTCTCGCTCGACTGCCCGGACGACCGGAAGGCGGGCGTCCTCGACGAGCTTGAGGACCACATCCCCGAGTCCGTCGACGGCCACGCGGTCGCGGAGGTCGTCACCCTCGACGGGTTCAAGCTCCTCCTGGCGAACGGCTCCTGGTTGCTCGTCCGCCCCTCGGGGACCGAGCCGAAGCTGCGGGTGTACGCGGAGGCCGACAGCGACGACCGCGTCGAGTCGCTGCTGGCGGAGGGACGGGAGCTCGTCGAGCCGCTCGTGTGAGTCGGGCGCGTCCGTTCGCGTGAGCCTGACACGTCCGCTCGTATGACCTCAACACGCCCGGTCACACGGCCCGACCGTGCCGTCCGGACGCGCTCCGATTGGGTGGCTTTTTAGGGGATACCACCCTAGTCGAGCGTATATGTTCAAGGCCATCGTGAGCGCGTCGACGCTGCAGGACGCGCTCGATTCGGTGAGCGTGCTGGTCGACGAGTGTAAGATCCGCCTGAACGAGGAGGCGCTCTCGATCCGCGCGGTCGACCCCGCGAACGTCGGCATGGTCGATCTCACCCTCGAGGCCGCCGCGTTCGAGTCCTACGAGGCCGACGGCGGCGTCATCGGCGTCAACCTCGCCCGCCTCGAGGACATCGCCGGCATGGCCAACTCCGGCGACCTGATCCACCTCGAACTCGACGAGGAGACCCGCAAGCTCCACATCGAGACCGACGGGCTCTCGTACACGCTCGCGCTCATCGACCCCGACTCCATCCGCCAGGAGCCGGACATCCCCGACCTGGACCTCCCCGCCGAGATCGTCGTCGAGGGGGCACAGCTCGACCGCGGCGTGAAGGCCGCCGACATGGTCTCGGACCACATCCGGCTTCGCGTCGACGAGACCGCGGAGACGTTCCTCATCGAGGCCGAGGGCGACACCGACGACGTCGACCTGGAACTCGCCCGCGAGGACCTCATCGCGCTCACCGCCGGGCCCGCGGACTCGCTCTTCAGCCTCGACTACCTCAAGGACATGAACAAGGCGATCCCCGGCGACGCCGAGGTCACCGTCGAGCTCGGCGAGGAGTTCCCCGTCAAGCTCCACTACGCCTTCGGCGAGGGGTTGGGTCAAGTGACGTACATGTTGGCCCCTCGCATTCAGAGCGACTGAAGCCCTCGAAAACGACGGATTCGGACCTCTCTTCTCCCCTTCCGCTTCTCGACCGTCTCACCTTCCGTCCCCGACCGGTATCCGCACCGTCACCCGCGTCCCGCGCGGCTCGCGGTCGGCGTACGCCACGTCGGCTCCGAGCGCGCCGGCGCCCCACTCGACGACCCACAGCCCGAGCCCGGAGCCGTGTTCGAGCGCGGTCTCCTGGCCGGACTCGACCGCGCTCACCTCGTGGTCGGGGATCCCGGAACCGTCGTCCTCGACGACGAGGACGAATCGGTGGGCGCCCTCACGTCGAAGGGTCACCTGAACCCACGCGCCGCCGTCCTCCCGCTCCGTTCCCGCGCCGTCGTGGTGCTCGATCGCGTTCTCGACGGTGTTCTCGACGACCGCCCGGAGGGCGTCGGGCCTGAGTCGGGCGGTCGATTCGTTCTCACTCTCCTCCCCGACGTCGATCGTGAGGTCGACGGTCGCGTCCGGGTCGCGCTCGCGGGCTTCGTCGACGACCTCCTCGACGGCTTCGGCCACGTCGATTTCGACGGGGTCGGCGTCGGCCAGCAGCGACTCGACGGTGCCGGCCTTCTCGCCGAGCGCGGCAAGCGCCCCCGAGCGTCGCTCGATCGCGTCGGCCATTCGGACGAGTTCGGGGTCGTCGAGCTGCTCGACGAGTAGTTCGCCGTAGCCGTGGACGAGTCCGGCGTCGTTGCGGAGGTTGTGTCGGAGTACCCGGTTGAGCACCTCCAGCTGTTGGCGGCGGCGTTCGCGCTCGGTGACGTCCGAGAGGACGACGGTATACCCGACGTGGGTGCCGTTCGGGTCGGTCAGCCGTGACGTCGACACCGCGTAGGTGCGGCGGCGACCGCCGGTGTTGACCGTTATCTCGTCGTCCTCGTCCACGGTTATCGGCACGTCGAGGAACGCCGAGAGCGGTCGGTCACGGGCGGCCGCGGCGTCGACGCCGAGGAGCGTCCCGGCGGCGGGGTTGAGCCGGACGATCCGATGGTCGAGCGCGAGCGCCACGATGGGGTCGGCGAGGTCGTCGATCGCCGTGCGCTCGGCGGCGCGACTGGTGGTCGGGTTCCGGTCGAACATCTCCGCGCGGTTGAACGCGTACGCGTCGAGCAGCACGTGCGGGACGAACATGAGGGGCGCGAGCTGGAGCTGCGGCACCGGTCCCACTCCGAGCGTCCAGGCGACGAGCGCGAACCCCGGCGGGAGCGAACTCAACGCCACCGCCGCGCTCTCGCGCCGGTAGAGGGGGCCGTAGCTGAGCAGCGTGTCCACGAGCAGGAAGACCGCGCTGGCGACGAGGACCGTCTCCACCGCGACGACGAGGTACGCCCACGGGCCGAGCGCGTACGAGACGGTCGACACGTCGAAGACCGGGTCGAACCGGAACCCCGTCCAGAACGCGCCGTGGAGGGGGTTCGTCGCGAGGCCGACCGTCGAGAGGAGGCCGAACCCGACGACCACGGCGAAGGGGCGGCTCCGGACCACGTCGCTGCGTCCCGTGTACTCGAGCGCGAACCCGAGGAAGGCGATCCCCGTCCAGACGACTCCGAGCCACGTCGTCGCCTCCAGGACGACCCGGAGCGTCGGGTCGTCGACGAGCAGGCCGACGCCGTAGGAGAGACACCACGTCGCCTGCGCCGCGAACACGCCGAGGAACCAGTCGACGCCCGGCCGGCCGCGGTGACGACGGATCGCCCACGCGAGCCCGAGCGCACCGATCCCGCCGGCGATCGACCCGACGGCGGGCCACGCGGGGACGGCCGGCCACGCGGAGAGGAGCCACGCGGGGACGGCGTCGAGGAGGACCATACGCCCGGTACGACGGAGACGCGTGGCCTAAAGCTGTCGTGTAGCTCCCCCTCGTCCGCCGGCTCGGCGTCCTCACTCGCCGATCCGACGCCCGAACGCGACGGCGACCGGGACCAGAAGCGCCGCCCCCGCGAGGAACGGCGACGCGACGGCGACCGTGTAGAGGACGGCCATCACCGGCGGACCGACGGTCCGTCCGAGGCTCGCCGCCCCCCTGTGTGACGCCGAACGCGGCGCCCTGTCCCGCGTCGTCGGTCGACGTCGAGACCAGCGTCGCAAGCGAGACGTTCACGAGGGCGTTCCCGAGCGACAGCGCCGCAAGGGCGACGAGCAGGGCGACGAGCGGGGCCGTGAACCACGCCGGACCGCCGAGGTCGACCCCGCGACCGACCCCGGCGGTCGCCGGGAGCGCGGCGAGCGCACAGGCGAGGACCCCCGCGCCGCCGGCCACGAGCGTCCGCGAGGGAACGATCCGGGAGAGTCGCCCGACGAGGACGCCCTGATTCACCGCGCCGAGGACGCCGACGTAGGTGAGCAGGAACGCGGCGGCGGTCGCGTCGTACCCGAACCGGTCGGCGACGTACGGGATGAACATCACCTGAACGCCGGCGAACGCGACGGCGACGACGAAGTACGCCAGCGTGAGCGGTCGGAGGGTCACGGAGCCGAGCGCGTCGCGGAACTGGCCGATCGCGGTCGTCCGTCGGTCCCGGGACCGGTCCCGGTTCGGCTCCTCCAGGAGGAGGGCGCCGACGCCGACCGCGAGGAAGCTCATCCCGGCGGCGGCGAAGCTCGGGAGCGAGTACGGAGTCGCCGGGACGAACCCCGGGAAGAGCGCGTCGGCGCGGGCCACGACCGGGTCGGCGGCGAGGAGCCCGCCGATGGCCGGGCCGAACACGAAGCCGAGCGCGAACGACGCCCCGACCAGCCCGAGCGCGCCGGCCCGTCGGTCGCGCGGGGTGATGTCGGCGACGTACGCCTGTGCGGCCGCGATGTTGCCCCCCATCGCTCCCGCGAGTCCACGGGAGGCGAAGAGCGTCGCGAGCGCGGCCGTCGTCCCGAACCGCGCGCCCGACTCGCCCGCGTAGCCGAACGCGACCCACGCGACCCCGGCGGTCGAAAGCGACGCGAGCAGGACGGGCCGGCGACCGATCCGGTCGGAGAGTCGGCCGAGCGCGGGCGCGGCGAGGAACTGTGCGAGCGAGTACGACGCCGCCAGCAGCCCGATGTACGCGTCGCTGACGCCGAACGAGCGCACGTAGAAGGGGAGGATCGGGATCACGATCCCGAAGCCGACGAGGTCGATGAACACGACGCCGATCACGACGGCCAGCGCACGGCGCGGGTCGGCCACGCCGTGGTTCGGGTCGTCCCCGGACGAGGTCGTCGTCGCGGGCCCGTCGCCGGGCTCCTCGCCGTCGAGTCCCTCGTCACCCGACCCGTCGCCGCCGATCGATGCCGCCCCCGCCTCGGGGTGTGTCACGGTCGTGAGACGTCCTCCCCGGTGTTAAACGGGCGGGCGTCACCCGTGCCGTTCGATGACGCGTTTCGCCGCCTGCCCCTTCTCCTTCCAGCCGTATCCCGCGTCGTACACGTGGCGTTTCGCCTCGACGAGCTCCTCCGGCGAGGACTCCTCGAAGCCGCCGCGGTCCCACGCGCCGGAGGTGTGGAGCCACTCGACGACGTTCTCCTTGGTCTCCGGCCAGGAGAGGCCCACCATCTCGTACCACGCGACCATCGCGAAGACGGCGTTGTCGTGACAGCCGGGAACGGAGCCGCGCTCGTAGACGGTCCGCATCGGCTCGCGGGTCGGCTCCGAGACGAGCTCCTTGAACTCCGCGGCGGTGAGCAGTCTGAGATCGTCGTCCTCGCGGACGACCCGCTGCTCGCGTTCGAGCGCGCCCAGCGCGGCCTTGTGGAGCCCGCCCCACTCGTCGTCGACCGCCTCGCGGAGGGCCGCCTCCGGCAGGCCGTCGGGCTCCGCGGTGAGGACGGACAGGAGGTCCGTGTACGCCTTCTCGACGGTGGGCCAGCTCACGCCCTCGAAGTCGCAGTCGGCGTCGTGGAGGCTGTTTGTCGTCCGGCAGCCGGGACACGGGTAGCGGAACGTCGGCACGAGTGGCCGTGTGCGGCCGCCGAAGTTAGGGTTTTCGCGACGCCCCGTCGATTCCTCCCTTCCGAAACGTTTACTCGCCGCCCGCCCGCGGTATCAGGTGACATGACCAAAGTCAGCGTGATCGGCGCGGCGGGGACCGTGGGAGCCGCGGCCGGCTACAACCTCGCACTGCGCGACGTGGTCGACGAGCTCGTCTTCGTCGACATCCCGGACCAGCGCGAGACGACTATCGGCCAGGCGGCCGACACGAACCACGGGGTCGCCTACGACTCGAACACGACGGTCAGGCAGGGCGAGTACGAGGACACCGCCGGCTCCGACGTCGTCGTGATCACGGCCGGGATCCCCCGACAGGAGGGGCAGACCCGGATCGACCTGGCCGGCGACAACGCCCCGATCATGGAGGACATCGGATCCTCGCTTTCCGAGCACAACGACGACTTCGTCACCGTCACGACCTCGAACCCGGTCGACCTCCTCAACCGACACCTGTACGAGGCGGGCGACCGCGACCGGGGTCAGGTGGTCGGCTTCGGCGGCCGGCTCGACTCCGCGCGCTTCCGGTACGTCCTCTCCGAGCGCTTCGACGCGCCCGTCAGGAACGTCGAGGCGACGATCCTCGGCGAGCACGGCGACGCGCAGGCCCCGGTCTTCTCGAAGGTGCGCGTGAACGGCAGCGACCCCGAGTTCGACGCCGACGAGCGGGAGGAGATCCTCGCGGACCTCCAGGAGTCCGCGATGGACGTGATCAGCCGGAAGGGCGCGACCCAGTGGGGTCCCGCCACCGGCGTGGCCCACACTGTCGAGGCGATCCTGAACGACACCGGCGAGGTGCTCCCCTGCTCGGTCGTGCTCGACGGCGAGTACGGGTACGACGACACCGCCCTCGGCGTGCCGGCGAAGCTCGGTTCGAACGGCGTCGAGGAGGTGATCGAGTGGGACCTCGACGAGTACGAAGCCGACCTGCTCGACGCCGCCGCCGAGAAGCTCTCCGAGCAGTACGAGAGGATCGCGTAGGCGACGCGGCGTCACCGGCGTCCGTACCGATCCGTTCCGTACCGATCCGTAGCGTTCCGTATCCATACGAACCTCCCCGTATCGCTTCCGACCCCTCCGATACCGGACGGTTCCCTCATAGTCGAGTTCATGTGCTCGCCCCCTCGAGAACCGACCATGAGCGCGTCGGATCCGGACTCCCGGAAGCACCGCCCCCTCATCGCGGCGACGCCGGACGCCGATGCCGTGCTCCCGTGGCTCCGGACGCTCGCGGTCCTCGCCGGGTTCCTGTTGGTCGCGATCCTTCTCGTGACCGTCGAACTCCTCGGCCGGATCTGATCGGCTCCCGCCACCGTCGATCCCGTCAAGAGGGCCGCGATCGGCGAATTTCACTTTCGCTTTCGGGCTCGAATATAAACCGCGTCGGCACGACGGTCCCCGCATGAGTCAGTCCACGTTCGACGACGACGACCTGTTCGGGGAGGCCGCGGCCGAGACCCGCGCGGAGGTCGAAGAGCACCTCGCGGCCGCCCGCGAGGAGCTGCCCGACCCCGACGACGTGTGGGTGACGGACGCCGAGAACGTGCTCGGCGCGCTCAACGGGCTCAAGTCGGCACTCGACGTCGGCGACGCGGTCGACCACGTTCGGTCGGCGAAGAAGGCGTACGTCCTCGGCGAGCGCGCCGACGCCTTCGAGGACGCCGACGACCTCGAGAGCGAGATCGCCGACCTGGAGTCGCTCGTGGGCGACATCGAGTCGGCGGCCGAGGAGGTCGCCTCGCTCACCGGGACGATCCCCGCGATCCGCGGCGCGCTCCAGGACGCCGCGGACGACGGGGAGTAGCCTTCCACGCTCGGTCCTCCGCTCTCCGATCGGTCGCATCCGATCCCCCGTCCCGGTTCGTTCTCCGTCTTCGACTCGCCCCGTCCCCTCGAACGGGAACGCGCTCACCGATTTATGTTCCGTGCGGCCGAAGTTCCGGACATGGCGGAACCCACCACGGAGGCCGTCCGCGTCTGGCTGGTCGAACGGACCTACTCCGACGACGAACAGAACGTGGTGATCCTCACGTACGCCACGCCCGACGGGGAGCGGTACTTCCGGAAGGAGCGTGCGCTCACGTCCTTCTCCGACGTCCGGGACACCACGGCGGCCGTCGAGGCCGGCCCGGGGGAACTCGGGTCCGTCGACGACTCCGAACTTCGAGAACGGTACGCCACGGAGGCGAGACGGATGCGGGACGCACACGACCCCGCCGACGTGATCTGACCGGCCTCGACGGGATCGTTCCGTCGCTTCGCGGTCGGGGACGCGTCAGCGGTCGGCGTCGACGTCGCGGTCCGCGACCTTCCGGTCCGCGACGGCCCGCGCCAGCTCGGCGAGCGCGTCGCCCGCGCGGTCGAGCAGCTCCAGACCGCGCTCCGCGTCGCCCGCGGTCGGGTCGCCGACGACGCCGTTGTCGGTGAACTCGTCCGAGTCGTGCGCGAGGTTCACGCCGGAGACCCACTCGCCCCAGCGGTCGACCCCCCCGTCGCGGGCGGACTCGACCCGGTCCTCCCGGACGAGATCGGGGGTCGTCGCGCGCAGAAGCGCCGTCTCCAGCGGTCCCGCGTGGCCCATGTCGCTCGCGTGCTCGCCGACCGCCCCGAACCAGGTGAACGCCACGCCGTAGCCGTCGTGTGCGGGATCCCGCGAGAAGCGGCGGGCGACCTCCGCGAGCGCCTCGACGTTCCCGCCGTGGCCGTTCACGAACACGACGCGGTCGACGCCGTGTACCGGAAGCGAGGCGGCCGCCTCCCGGACGTACGACCGGAAGGTGTCCGGCGTCACCCACATCGTCCCGTCGAACGCGCAGTGCTCCTCGGCGACGCCCACGGGGATCGGGGGGCCGACGAGCGCCTCGCCGCGGGAGACGGCGTCGGCGACGCCCGTCCGCGGCTCCGCGTCGTACGCGGCCGCGGCCGCCTCGGCGACGGCGACCGCGTTCAGCGTGTCGGTGCCGAGCGGCGCGTGGGGGCCGTGCTGTTCGGTGCTGCCGACCGGGAGCAGCGCCACGTCCACGTCGGCGTCACGCACGTCCGTCCAGGTTGCGTCCGCGAGTCGCATACCTCCCCTGCGTCGACCGGCCCCGTATAGTCGACGGTCGGGTCCACCGGCTCGGGGCCCGCTTCCCGTCCGGATACGCCCCGGCCTCCCTCCGGTTCGTCCCCGGTACTTAATTCGTCGGGCGTGGATCGGGCGGTATGACCGACGACGAAGCCGCCTCGCAGGCCGTCTACGGCGTGGTCTTCGGCCCGCTGAAGCCGGCGCTTCGCGAGCACGCCTACCCGGTGACGAAGGAGGAACTGATAGAGCAGTACGGCGGGTTCGAGCTCGAACACGCCGACGGCACGGACCGGCTGGAGGAGGTGTTACGCCGCGCCGACGTGGCGTCGTTCCGCGAGCCGCGCCAGGTCCGGGACGCGATCCTCGGCGTGGTCGGGGTCGACGGGGCCGGAAACCTGATCGACCCGGACGAGAACGACGTGGGGATCGAGACCGACGACTGGAGTTCGCTGTCGCCGTGAGGCCGATCCGGGTCGGCCGCCGGTCGCCCGCCCGGTCGGCGATCGTCCGCTAGTCGTCGTCGCCCTCGGCGTCCTCGAGCACGCGCGCGGTCCGCTCCTGGGCGCGGTCGATGAACTCCTGGGGCAACTCGTCGATCTCTCCCGCTTGAACGCCCCAGAGATGCGCGTACAGGCCGCCGTTCTCCAGCAGCTCGTCGTGGGTGCCCCGCTCGACGACCTCGCCGTCCTCCAACACCAGGATGGTGTCGGCGTCCTTGATCGTCGAGAGCCGGTGGGCGATCGCGAACGTCGTCCGGTCAGCGGTGAGCCGGTCTATCGACCGCTGGATCAGCATCTCGGTCTCCGTGTCCACGTCCGAGGTGGCCTCGTCGAGGACGAGGACGTCCGGGTCCTTGAGCACCGCGCGGGCGATGGTGACCCGCTGACGCTGGCCGCCGGAGAGCTTCACGCCGCGTTCGCCGACCATCGTGTCGTAGCCGTCAGGGAGGTTCTCGATGAACGCGTGTGCCTCCGCGGCCCTCGCGGCCTCGCGGACCTCCTCGTCGGTCGCCTCGAAGGCCCCGTAGGTGATGTTCTCGCGGACGGTGCCGTAGAACAGGTACGAGGACTGGCCGACGTAGCCGATCGACCGGCGTAACGACCGCAGCGTGACCTCGCCGACGTCCTGGCCGTCGATCCGGATCGACCCCTCGTCGACGTCGTACATCCGGAGCAACAGCTTGAGGACGGTCGACTTCCCGGCCCCCGTCGGCCCGACGAGCGCGAGCGTCTCGCCGCCCTCGACGGCGAAGTCGACGTCCCGGACTATCGGCTCGTCGTCGTAGCCGAAGGTGACGCCGTCGTAGACCACCTCGCCCTCCTCGACGACGAGGTCCGGAGCGTCCGCGTCCTGCTCGAGCTTCGAGGGCTCGTCCATCAGTCCGAAGATCCGCTCGGAGGAGGCCCGGGCCCGCTGATACATGTTGATTATCTGTCCGAACTGCGCCATCGGCCAGATGAACCGCTGGGTGTAGAGGATGAACACGACGAACATCCCGACGGAGAGGTCGCCGGAGAACGGGCCGGGCGCGGCCCCCTGGAACACCCAGAGGCCGCCGACGACGAAGGTGAACACGAAGCCGATGCCCGCGAGCACCCGCAGCGCCGGGAAGAACTTGATCCGGGTCCGGATCGCGCCCCAGTTGGCGTCGAAGTACTCCATCGAGACGTCGTCGACGCGGTCGGACTCGTACGGCTCCGTGTTCGCGGACTTGATCACCTGGATGCCGCCGAGGTTGTTCTCCAGCCGGGAGTTCATCTTCCCGACCGAGGAGCGAACCGCGGCGTACTTCGGCTGGATCGTCCGGATGAAGACGTACGTGAACCCCGCGATGATCGGGACGGGCAGGAGCGCGACGAGGGCGAGTTGCCAGTTGATCCACACCAGGAGGCCACCGATCCCGACGACCATCACGGAGAGCCGAAACAGCGAGTTCATGCCGTCGTTCAGGAACCGCTCGAGCCGGTTCACGTCGTTCGAGAGGATCGACATCATCTCGCCGGTCTGCTTGTCCGAGAAGAACTCCATGTTCAGCCGCTGCATTCGGTCGTAGGTGTCGGTCCGGACGTCGTGTTGGATGTGTTGGGCGAACGCGTTGAACCCCCAGTTGCGGATCCAGTGGAACGCCGCGCCGAGCGCGAAGGCGCCGCCGATGACGGCGACCGTGAACCAGAACTGTTCGGTCCGCCCCGTCGGGAGCCACGCGTCCGGGAGGAGGACGAGCGGGATCTGCTCGCTGAAGGGCGCGTCCTCGTAGAAGACGGCGTCGATGGCGATCCCCAGCATGAGCGGCGGGAGGAGATCGAGCAGCCGCGCGAAGACGCTGGCGAGGATCCCGACGCTCACCTGCGGGAGGTACGGCCGGCCGTACTCGAGGAACAGCCGCTTCATCGGGTTCTCGACCTCGGCGCGCTGCTCCTCGAACGGATCGTCCTCGTCCCACTCGGCCCCACTCATCACTCACCCTATCGGGCCACGAGCCAAGTGCGTTTCCTTCGGATCGATCCGGGCCGATACGAACCGGAGAGAACGGCCGCTACTCGTCCCGATCCGGAAACGGGACCTCGAGCAGCTCGCCGTCGTCGGGGAGGAGGCACTCGCCGTCGAACGCCTCGCGGGCGTCGCGCAGGATCGGGGAGGCGTCGCCGGCGTACCGCGAGGAGACGTGAACGAGCGCGAGCCGCTTCGCGCCGGCCCGCTCGGCGATGTCGCCCGCCTCCCGGCCGGTCGAGTGGGCCGTGTCGCGGGCGCGGTCGGCCATGTCGTCGGCGAAGGTGGCGTCGTGGGCGAGGAGGTCGGCGTCCGCGGCGACCTCGACGGTGCGCTCGCGCGGCCGGGTGTCGGCGGTGTAGACGAGCTTCCGGCCGGGGCGCGGCGGGCCGACGACCTGATCGGACTCGACGACGGTGCCGTCCTCGAGTTCGACGGACTCTCCGGAGTGAAGGCGGCCGAACGCCGGGCCGACCGGGACGCCGAGCTCCTCGGCTCTCGGCCGGTCGAACCGGCCGGGGCGGTCCGCCTCCTCGAGGACGTATCCCTGTGAGACGGTTCGATGCGTCGTCTCGAAGGCCCGGACCTCGTAGCCGTCGGCGGAGAGCGCGACGTCGCCGGGGGCGACCGCCTCGATCCGGACCGGGAACCCCGGCTGGTGGCCCACCGCGTGGACGAGGTCGTGCAGGTCGTCGCCGGTACCGGGCGGGCAGTGGACGAGGAGCGGGTCGGTCCGGTCGTTGAACCCCAGCGTCTGGACGAGCCCGGGGATCCCGAGGACGTGGTCGCCGTGGAGGTGCGAGACGAACAGGTGGTCGATCCCGAAGCCGGTGCCGGCCCGCATCATCCCGCGTTGGGTTCCCTCGCCGCAGTCGAACAGCAGGCGGTCGCCCTCGCGGTTGACGAAGGTGGCGCTCGGCGCGCGCTCGGTGGTCGGGACGGCACCGCCCGTCCCGAGGAACGTGACGCGAAGGGACATACCCGCCCTGCGGTCGGCGGGGGTAAACTCCTTTCGAGCCGCGGTCGCGGGACGGATGACCGTCGATCGGCGGCGCGGGAGACGGCCCCGTCGCCACGGGCGGTCGACACCGACATGTGGCCGCCGCCCCGAGGCCGGGTATGTACGACTCGATCGCCGCGCTCGTTCGCCAGGAGGGGTGGCGCGCGGAGGGGACTGCCGCCCGCGTCCACTACGACGGCGGCGGCGACCGATTCGCCGTGGAGTTCTACGCCGACGTCGACCGCGTCCTCTACTGGACCGTTCCGGGCGGCGGGGACGAAGGGGAGGAGACCGCCGCCCCGGTCCCGCGCGAGTCGGTCCCGGACCCGCTCCGCCGGCGGATCCGGGAGGACCTCGACGCCGCCGGCGTCGACCCGGGCGTGGAACGACGGAGCGTCTGATCGGCGCGAGGTGGCGGTCACCGACCGATCCGCCCTCGCCGCGTCGTCCGGGAAACCTTGATACGTCGCGGCGTCGACCCGTCGCGTATGTCCGACGACTGTATCTTCTGTTCGATCGTCGCCGGCGAGATCCCGGCGCGGACGGTGTACGAGACCGACGAGGTGCTGGCGTTCCTCGACGCCAACCCGCTCGCGCGCGGTCACACCCTCGTGATCCCGAAGACGCACGCGGGACGCGTGGGCGACCTCGACGTCGACCGCACCAGAGCGCTCTTCGACGCGGTCGCCGAGCTCACCCCCCGCGTCCAGGAGGCGGTCGACGCCGACGCGGCGAACGTGGGGATCAACGACGGCGAGGCGGCCGGTCAGGAGGTGCCCCACGTCCACGCGCACGTCATCCCGCGGTTCGAGGGGGACGGCGGCGCGCCGATCCACGCGGTCGGCGGGGCCCGCCCCGACCTCTCGGACGACGAGCTCGACGATATCGCGGCGGCGATCGCCGACTGAGGGGCTACCGTCGCCGTCGACGTCGTTCGAAGGAATTATTCGCCGAACCGGCGAGGAGCCCCCATGCAAGCGACGACGCTCGCGCTGGTCGGAGCGGCCGGCGGCGCGGGGACGACGCGGACTGCCGTCGAGCTGGCCACGATCGGGGCACGCGGCGGTCGGGACGTGGCGGTGATCGACGCCGCGTACGCGACGCAGGGACTCTCCGAGTACGTTCACGGCCGTATCGGGACCGACCTCACGACGCTCCTGACCGACGAGGCCGGCGCGTCGCTGTCGGCGGCGACGTACCCGATCGCGGTCGGCGGTCGATCGGACGGTCGGGAGGCGGACGCCCAGTCCCTTCCGGGACGTGCCGACGTCGTCCCCGCCCGGGCTCCGTTCGAGCGGGTCGCCCGCGCGAAGACGTCCGAGGCGGCGCGCAAGCTCGAACGGCGGATCGACGAGGCGGCGACCGCCTACGACGCGGTGATCGTCGACGCGTCGCCGGTGGCGTCGAACGAGGCGGTCGCGGCGGTCACGGTGGCCGACGGCGTCGCCGCGGTCCACCCCGCGACCCCGCACGGTCGTGACGCCCTCCAGCGACTCCACGGCCGGATCGCGGACGTGAGTGCGAGCGTCGACGCCACCGTCGCGGTGTCTCGCGGGTTCGATACGGGGACCGACGACGCCGACGTGTCACGCGACGCCGACGTGGCTCTCCCGGAGACGGACCCGAGCGTGACGGCCGCACCCGTCGCGGCGACCGGCGACGGCGCATACCCGCGGGCGGTCGCCGACGCGTACGCGCGGCTCTTCGATACGACGCTCGAGGTCGACCTCTTGGAGGCGGGACTGATCGAACGAATGAGAGGATAGCCGGCGTCGCCGTTCCGATCAGCGGAGGGCGTCGGGCGACCCCAGCGCGTCGCCGAGGGGGTCGTCCGCGCCGAGACCGGACCCGAGCGGCGTCGACCCCGCGATCTTCGCCTCCACCACGTCGGCGATCGCCGGGAGCGGATCGTGCGTCTCGACGTAGGTCGCGAGCGCGAAGTCCGCGTCGTCGCCGCCGACCAGCGTCACCGCCTCGGTGCGGGCGATCCGGCCGTCGAGCCAGTCGCGGACGATCCCCCGACGAGTCGGCGCGAGCGGGCGGACGCCCGAGACGCCACAGCGGTGGAGCGCCTTGGCGGCGGTCATGGGGGCGACGCCGGCGTCCGCGGCGGCGTCGCCGACGCTCCGGCCGGCCGTGTACGCGTCGACCAGCGTCGCGGTCGCCTCCGGGGTACACGGCAACTCGTCGGCGTGTGCGCGCAGGCGCTCCGCCAGCGGCGTCTCCGTGTCGTCGGCGACGGCGACGCCCCGGTCGCACTGGTTGGCGGTCACCTCGAGCCCCTCCGCGATCTCCGACAGCGTCATGGCAAGCGATCTCGCGTTTGCATAAATAAAACCACCGTACTGCGTCGGCTTCGACGCCGACCACCGGCCGGTTATCGATCGGTACGGTCGCGCGGATCCGGCCGTTCACCCCCCGATCCACCGGGGTTTAAGTAAGGGATCGGGACCGAGGTTCAGGTGTGATGAGCAAGGCACCTTCGACCCGCGCCGATTCGACTCGCACCCGAAACTCCCGCGCCGATTCGACTCGCACTCGAAACTCCCGCGCCGACCGCACCGACCGTACCGACCGCACCGACGGATCGACCGCCGCCGGCCGTGCCGTCGAGGAGTGCCCCGAATGTGGCGGGCGGACCGAGGCCGACAGCGCCGAGCGCGCCTGCGTCGACTGCGGGCTCGTCATCGAGGCGGACCGGATCGACCACGGCCCCGAGTGGCGGTCGTTCGCGGACGACGACGCCGATCCGAAACGGACGGGAGCTCCCTTGACGCGGTCCCGGCACGACCGCGGGCTCTCGACGGAGATCGGCCGCTCGACCCGGCTCAAGGGTCGCAAACGCCGGCAGATGGCTCGGATGCGAACCCAGCACAACCGCGCGCGGATCTCCACGAAGCGCGACCGGAACAAGGTGTACGCCTACACCGAGATCCGGCGGCTCACCGGCGCGTTGGAGCTGCCGACGAGCCTCCGCGACACCGCCTGTGCGCTGTTCGACTCCGCCCAGTCCGAGAGCCTGCTTCGGGGGCGCTCGCTGGAGGGGTTCGCGGCCGCCTGCGTCTACGTCGCCTGCCGCACCGCCGACGTCGCCCGGACGGTCGGCGAGGTGTGTTCGGAGGCGAAGGCGACCGAGGCGGAACACCGCGCGGCCTTCGACGCGATGAACCGCGAGCTCGGGCTTCCGATCGGTCCGGCCGCCCCAGCCGAGTACCTCCCGCGGTTCGCGAGCGACCTCGACGTCTCCTCGACCGTCGAGGCACGCGCCCGCGAACTCGCCGACCGCGCCGTCGAGGAGGGGATCGCGAACGGCCGTAATCCGGTCGGCGTCGCGGCCGCCTGCCTGTACACCGCGGCGCGCCAGTGCGACGTCGACTGTACCCAGCAGGACGCCGCCGACGTCGCGGGCGTCACCCCGGTGACGATCCGCCGGACGTACGTCGAACTTCGCGAGGAGTCGTAATCGGCTCCACCGAGACCGCGGGTTCCGTCCCCGCCACGCTCTCGGGCGACCGGTTCACGTCGCCGTCCCGTCGTCTCGTCGTCCCATCCTCTCGTCGTCTCCCCATCCCGCTACCGAGAATGCTACCGGCTCGATATCGCGAAAAAACGACGGATGAGCCGTCGTCCGTGACGCCCGCCGGACGGCCGCGACCGCGTCAGCGGGGACCGCGACGGGGGGCGGCCGAGCGCCGAACGGGGGCAGCGGTCGGCGTCGGCCGGAGGGGAACGGAGGGCAGGGAGGGCGTCGCACCCGCCCGACGGGGCGTCACGCGTTCGGATCGAGGTCCGAGGGATGATTCTACGTTAGCCATGGATAGTCCGGATAACCCGTACAATACGCACGAACCGGCCGGCTCGACCGGGGCGTCTCGACGTCCCGATGCTCTCCGGACGGCCCGTGGGCGACCTCAGCTCGTCCCGAGCTTGTGTTTGAACGCGAAGAACACGCGTCGGCCGGTCCCGGTGAGGTGGACCGTGTCCGAGCGTCCGACGTCCTCCAACTCGACGTAGCCGCGGTCCCGGAGCGGCGAGAGCACGTGCGTCTCGAGCGCGCGGTACTTCGCGGTCCGGCTCTCCCCGGCCTCGCGCAGGAACGAGAGGTCGTTCTCGCGAGCCCACTCGATCAGGTTCCACTTGTCGGTCGTCAGGTTCCGATCGGTCCGCTCCCGGAGCCGGCCGAGCACCGCGACCTGGTCCGTGCTCGGCGCGTCCATCGGGTACAGCGGGAGGTCGACCGTCGCCGCGACGCCGGCGGTGAGCGGCGTCTCGTCCACGTCGTGGCGGTGGACCTCCGGCTCGACGCTGTAGGGCCGCGCGCCGACGACCATACACGCGATGGCGACGCCGACCGCGGCGACCCGCGGGCCGGTCGAGACGTTGGCGAACAGCCGGTCGCCGTCGGGTTCGCCGGCGTCGTGACGCGCGGCGACGGTGGTCGTCACGCCGAGCACGTCGTACACGTCCGCGAGCTCGACGGGCAGCGCGCGGACCTCGGCGAACTCGGCCGCCGCCGCCCACGCGTCGCGCTGGTAGTCGGTCAGTCGATCGACGTCGACACGGCAGCCGTCGGGGCCGGCGGCGGCCGCCTCGAAGTCGACCGTACCGCGGTCGGCCTCGCGGTCGGGGGCGTCCGCGAGCAGGTACGCCACGTCCGCGCCGTGGCTGCGGAGGGGGTCGACGATCCGGTCGTGCTCGTGGCCGAGCGGCACGACGTGGACGCGCCGTTCGGCGACGCGGGGGACCGTTGTGTCCATGTCACCGTCTCCCCGCGGAGACGGCTTAAATCGTCCCGAAGCGTGGCGGGCCGGCGTCGATCGAAGCGCCCGAAGCGCCCGTGGCGGCGACGACCGCTCCGGGGTCGGCGCGCGTCGGGAGCGTCCGGACCCCTCCGGAGCCCTCGGGACCGATCACGTGCCGTGGGGACGGGTACCACGAAAACCGTTAAGCCCGGCTGTCGCCTACGGATCGACATGAGCGCTGACCGGTCCGCGTTACGGCGGGCCATCGAGCGCGGCGAACGGGACGGCGGGGCGATCGAGTTCAAGGAGCGACTCACCCGCGAGGTACACCTGGCCGACGGCCGAATGGAGTCGCTCGTGGCGCAGCTCCGCCACCGAGTGCTCTCGGGCGACGGCGAGGCGACGTACGTCCTCGGCGTCACCGACGACGGCGGACTCGCGGGGATCGCCCCCGACGCCTTCTCGGAGACGATGGACGTCCTCTCGCTGCTCGCCGAGGAGGCGGACGCCCACATCGCCGACGTGGAGACGTGGAGCGCGGGGGCCGACGGCGCGGGCGACACCGCGGGGCTCGTCGGGCTCGCGACCGTCCGGGAGGGAGGGATGTTCGAGGCCGATGACGACCACCTCGTGGTCGGGACCGCCGGCCACGTCGACCACGGGAAGTCGACGCTCGTCGGGACGCTCGTCACGGGCCGGGCCGACGACGGACAGGGCGGCACCCGCGGGTTCCTCGACGTCCAGCCCCACGAGGTCGAACGCGGGCTCTCGGCCGACCTCTCGTACGCGGTGTACGGCTTCGCCGACGACGCCGCGGAGCCGGTCCGGATGGACAACCCGCACCGGAAGTCCGACCGCGCGCGGATCGTCGAGGAGGCGGACCGGCTGGTCTCGTTCGTCGACACCGTGGGCCACGAGCCGTGGCTCCACACCACGATCCGCGGGCTGGTCGGCCAGAAGCTGGACTACGGCCTGCTCGTCGTCGCCGCCGACGACGGGCCGACGGCGACGACCCGCGAGCACCTCGGGATCCTGCTCGCCACCGAGCTCCCCACCATCGTCGCGATCACCAAGGCCGACGCCGTGAGCGACGAGCGGCTCGCCGCGGTCGAACGCGAGGTGGAGTCGACCCTTCGCGACGCGGGCCAGACGCCGCTTTTGGTCGACCGTCACGGCGTCGACGTCGCGGTCTCGGAGGTCGGCGACGGGGTCGTTCCCCTGCTCCGAACCAGCGCGGTGAGCGGGGAGGGGATCGACGCCCTCGACCGGCTGTTCGAGGCGCTCCCCAAGCGGGCGACCCCGGAGCGCGGCACGTTCCGGATGTACGTCGACCGCAGCTACAAGGTGACTGGCGTGGGCGCGGTCGCCTCCGGCACGGTCAACTCCGGAACCGTCGAGGCGGGCGACGAGCTCCTCCTGGGTCCGATGGCCGACGGCTCCTTCCGCGAGGTCGAGGCGCGCTCGATCGAGATGCACTACCACCGGGTCGACAAGGCGAAAGCCGGGCGGATCGTCGGGATCGCCCTGAAGGGCGTCGACGAGGCGGAGATCGAACGCGGGATGGCGCTCGTCCCCCGCGACGCCGACCCCGAGCCGGTCCGGGAGTTCGAGGCGGAGGTGATGGTGCTCAACCACCCGACGCGGATCCGCGAGGGGTACGAGCCGGTCGTTCACGTCGAGACCGTCTCGGAGGCGGCCGCGTTCGCCCCGGCCGAGGGACGACTGCTCCCGGGTGACACCGGGATGACCCGCGTCCGGTTCAAGTTCCGCCCGTACCTGATCGAGGAGGGACAGCGCTTCGTCTTCCGGGAGGGCTCGAGCAAGGGCGTGGGAACGGTTCGCGACGTGGACCCGGACGGGGCCGACGGGTCCGAGGCGTTCGACGACGATACGTAGCGAACTGCCTCTCGAAAGAACGCCGGAGGAGGGGACGCCCCGTCCCCGCGCCCCACGATCAGACGTACTCGAGGATGTCGCGCAAGTTGATCGCGACGGCCAGCGCCGAGGCGACGACCACGACGATCAGCGTCGCCATCGGATCCATCGCCTCGGTCCCCTGCGAGTACACGACCATGCCGTACATCTCCTTGGTGAGCGCGTCCATCGTCCCGCCGACGAAGAAGACGCGGATGAAGTCCTCGAACGAGCGGAGCCAGGCGAACACGAAGCCCGCGGCGATCGCGGGCGAGATGATCGGGAGCGTGACGTCCTTGAGAACGCCGCTCCGGTCCGCGCCGAGATCACGGGCGCCCTCCTCGAGCTTGCGGTCGAAGACGGCGAGTCTGGCGGTCACCGGCAGGACGATGAACGGCAATCCGTACACGGAGTGAGCGAGCACGGTTCCGAAGAAGCCGGGCGAGAAGCCGATGACCCGGAACAGGATCAGAAGCGAGATTCCCATGATGATCCCCGGCATCAGAAGCGGGAGGATGACGAGCCCCCGCAGCACCGATCTGCCACGGAAGGTGCGGCGGGCGATGGCGAACCCCAACGGGACGCCGATGAGCGTCGCGACCGCGGCGGACGTCGTCGCCACGATCGCGCTCTGGCGGGCCGCTCCCAGAAGCGACGCGTTGGTGAACAGGCTGACGTAGTTCGCGAGCGTGACCCCCTCGAACGGGAACAGCACCGAGCTCTCCATGAACGAGAGGACGACGATCAACGAGAGCGGGAGCCAGAGGAACACGATGATCCCGATCGTCAGCGCCCACATGCCGTAGGAAGCGATCGCGCTCACGACCCGGTCGACGGGGACGGTCCCCGCCAGCCCGGGTTCGCCCACGAGACGTGACAACCGGCCGTGACCTTCACTGTCCGCCATGGTTCACCCCATCGCCTCCAGGCTGGTGGTACGCATCACGATCGCGAACGCGATCAGGGTCGGGATGATGAGGAACAGCGATCCCGCCGCGCCGTAGTTGATGGCGTACAGCTCGTTTATTCTGGCCGTGAGCACCTCCGCGATCATGGTGAATTTCCCGCGCGCGAGGAACTGCGGCGTGATGAACGTCCCGAGCGCCGGGACGAACACGAAGACGCAGCCGGTGATGAGCCCCTGTGCCGACAGCGGAACCACGACGTCCTTCGCGATCTCGAGCCGGGTCGCTCCGAGGTCCCGTGACGCCTCGATGACGCCGTAGTCGATCCCCTCGAGACTCGAGTACAACGTCAATAACATGTACGGGAAGAAGGCGTGAGTGAGCGAGATGATCACCGGCGCGAGCCCGTACTCGAAGAGCCCGACCGGCTCGGAGACGATACCCAGGGACAACAGAAACGAGTTGATCAACCCCGACTGACCGAAGAACGCGAGCCACGAGTAGATGCGCACGATGAAGATGGTGAAAAAAGGGACCAGAACCGCGAACAGAACGATCTTGAACCGCCGTCCCGAGAGGAGTGTGAGTAGGTACGCGACGGGATACGCGAGGACGACGGTCGCGACGGTGGTGGCCGCCGCGATGCCGAGAGAGAGCAGGAACGAATCGATGAACGGTGTGGTGAAGGGTCCGCTCTCCCCGACGAACAGCTCGGTGTAGTTCGACACCGAGAAGGACCACACGATGTCGTAGGAGCTGTTGATCTCCGCGAAGCTCACCATCACCAGGAACGCCGTGGGTGCGAGTATCAGGGCGAGCAGCCAGCTCACTCCCGGTCCCGCCATGAGCGCGAGCTTCGCCCGCTCGCCCCGCCGTTCGAACGCGTCGCCGAGTTTCTGAACGGTGCTCATCTCGTGGTCACGCGTTCTTGACCCGCTCGAACATCTCTATCCACATGTCGTCCCGTTCGGCGGGCTTGAACGGGATCATCCCCTCGAGCACTCCGGGCTCGATCTGGAGGGACTCCGCCTCGATGTTGTCCATCGCGGCCTGTGAGGTGTTCATGATGTTCCGGTTCTCGGAGAGGGCCGCCCCTGTCTCGGGATCGATATACTCGTTCAACACCTGGAAGGCGGCCTCCTTGTTCGAGGAGCCGGCCGTGACGACGGCCCCCTCGAACCAGGTCAGTTCCTCCTCGGCCGGCTGAGAGAACTCGACGTCGTCGACTTCGTTCATGATGCCCACGTGCGTGCTGCGGTTCGCGTACGACACGGCCACGTTCCCGTTCTGGTAGTCCTGCGTGAGCGTCTCCTCGTCGTGGACGAATCCGAGGAGGTTCGGCTTGAACTCCGTCAGCGTCTCCTCGATCGTCGTGAGCTGTTCGTCGCTGAACGACACCGTATCGCCCTCGAACGCCTCGGTGTAGCCGAGCGCGAGTCCCGTCGCCATGATCGCCTTGTAGTAGCCGTCGTACAGCGTGATACTGCCGGAGAGGTCCACCCCCTCGTACTCCTCACTGAAGAGCACCTCGTAGGAGTGTTCGTGATCCTCCGGGAGCACCGAGCTGTCGTATCCGTAGGCGTACCACCCGAACTGGACGGGGAGGCCGTAGATCTCGTCTCCATCGCCGAACTGTCCTTCGGCCGCGGACTGGAACGTACCGTAAAGCGAGTCGAAGTTCGTCATCACGTCCATGTCCATCGGGGCCGCCAGCTCGGCGTCGATGAACCGCGGGACGTACTCGTTGTTCGGAATGACGATGTCGTACTCCTCGCCGCCGCCCGCGTTCACGGTGGAAAACATGTTCGCGGAGCCGTCGGCCACCGAGACGTCCAGTTCGACGTCGTCGAGTGACTCCTCGACCTGATCGTTGACGGCGTCGTAGCCCGTCCACGTCAGGATCGAGACCGTCGTTCCGCCGCCGCCGCCCATACAACCGGAGAGACCTGCCATCCCGGCAACGCCCGTCGCGCCTGCCGCCTTGATGAACTGCCGTCTGTCTACCATGTGCGTCAGACGACTTCCGTTTGTCTGTAATAAGTTTACTCCAGTGAATACTGAAAAACACAACAACCGTCCTTATACTCTTAGAATTGGATAGATACCGGTGTAATATCGAGACGAACGTCTAATTATTGATATCGGTGGAGTTGCCGGTTCTTCCGACCGTTCGCTCACGTTCGCCGGGTCGTGCTTGTCCGTACCGTGAGGTCATTCGGCCGATCACTGACGAAAACGGATTAAGGTGTATATACAATTGGATATATAGTTACTTCTTAGAAGAAAAGCTAAATATACGTCCCTGGCCCAGCCGAAGGTATGACGGAATCATCGACGGCAGTCCAGCTCGACGACGTCCGCAAGGAGTTCGGGGACACCATCGCCGTGGACGGGATCGATATCGACCTCCGGCGCGGCGAGTTCTTCTCGCTTCTCGGCCCGTCCGGCTGTGGGAAGACGACCACGCTCCGGATGATAAGCGGGTTCGAGACGCCGACCGACGGCTCGATCCGTATCGAGGGCGAGGACGTGGTTCATCGGCCACCGAACAAGCGGAACACGAACCTGGTGTTCCAGGGTCTCTCGCTTTTCCCGCACATGACCGTCGCGGAGAACATCGGATACGGGCTGAAAAAGGAGGGCGTCGAGGCCGGCGAGCGCGAGCAGCTCGTCGAGAAGTATCTCGACATCGTCGACCTCTCCGGCTACAAGAACCGCAAGCCACAGGACCTCTCCGGCGGCCAACAACAGCGTGTCGCGATCGCGCGTGCGCTGGTCAACGAACCCGATATCCTCCTTCTGGACGAGCCGCTCTCGAGTCTCGACCGGAAGCTGCGCCAGGAGATGCAGGTCGAACTCCAGGAGATCCACGACCGCGTCGAGAGCACGTTCTTCTACGTGACACACGACCAGGACGTGGCGATGAGCATGTCGGACCGGCTCGCCGTGATGAACGACGGACACATCGAACAGATCGGCACACCCAAGCAGATCTACCGTGAGCCGGCCACCGCGTTCGTCGCCGACTTCATCGGCGACACGAACCTGCTCGACGGCGTCGTCGAGAACACGACCCACCCGCCGCGGCTCGAACTCGATGCCGGCACCGAGGTGACCGTCGAGCTGGGCGAGTCCCCGGCGAAGGGTGAGGTGATCGCCTCCATCCGGCCGGAGGAGCTCGAAGTCACCGACCCCGGGATGGGTGCCATCGACGGGACCGTCGTCGACAGCTTCTTCCACGGGGAGCGAACCAACCTGGTCGTCGAACCGGACGACGACTCGCTTCCTGAACTCGACGTCTCGATCCAGGGACGGTCCGACCTGCCCGACAGCGAGAAGATCTCGATCGATCTCAATCCCGACGCGGTGAGCGTCTATGCGAAGTGAGCGCTCCCCGCGGGACCCGTCTCGTGAAGACCCGTGTCGAAATGACACGAGAACGTATCCGCGACCGACCGATCGCGTCGAGCACACATGAGCAGGCACGTGAACGCGGCCGACAGCGACGACGGTGGGACCGACGCCGCCGGGGTCGACGTCCTGGTCCACCACAGCGTCTCCGGCGTCTTCGGCGTCGATTTCACCCGACGACTGTGTTCCCGCGTCGACGCGGTGCTCCCGGCGGGTGACGGGATCGAGGCGGCAACGACTGCCGCGGAGTCCCGGGCCGCGATCGGCGACGCGGACGTCGTCCTCACGGTCCGGCCGGTCGGCGAGGAGCTCCCCGACGGGGCTGCCCCCGAATGGATCCAGACGCTCAACTCCGGCGTCGACTCCTACGATCTCGACGGTCTCGACGCGCGGGGGACGGCCGTGACGAACGCCGCCGGCGTCGCGGCGAACCCGATCGCCGAACAGGTCCTCGGCTACCTGCTCGCCTTCGAGCGACGGATCCACAGGGGAATCCGTCAGCAGGAGCGGGACGGGATCTGGCGCGACTACTCCGCCGGCGAGCTTCGCGGGAAGACCCTCGGGATCGTCGGCGTCGGCGCGATCGGGACGCGCGTCGCGGAGCTCGCCACGGGGTTCGACCTGGAAGTGATCGGCACGAAGCGCACGCCGGAGACCGCTCCCGACGCCGTCGACGAGGCGCACCCGCCATCGTGGCTCCCGGAGCTTCTCGCCCGGTCGGACTACGTCGTCCTCTCGTGCCCGCTCGTCGAGGAGACGCGCGGCCTGATCGGTAGCGAGGAGCTGATGGCGATGGGGTCGGACGCGGTCCTCGTGAACGTGGCCCGCGGTGAAGTCGTCGACGAGCCGGCGCTCGAAACCGCCCTCCAGCAGGGGCGGATCCGGGGGGCCGCCCTCGACGTCTTCGAGGAGGAGCCGCTTCCGGCGGACTCGCCGCTCTGGGACCTCCCGAACGCCATCATCACGCCCCACATGGCGGGGTCGACGCCGAAGTACGCGGACCGGATCGGCGATCTGTTCGGCGAGAACTACCAGCGGTACGCGGACGGGGAGCTCGATCGGCTCCGGAACCGGGTCGTCTGAATCACCCTATCCTACTTCCCTCGGCGCTCCGCACCTCGGTCCTCGAGGACGGAGGTTTCACCTCGTGTTCCGTTGAATCGACGTCATCCCGATCATCCACGTCGCCGTCGTCGACCGGGTCGTCCGGGGCGCGTCCACCTCCGTCGGGGCGGTCGTCCGGAAATCGCTTCCCGTTCAGTCGTCGGCTTCGACCGTCGGGGTCGCCGCACGCACTGCACTCGCCAACGCCTCGATCCCCTCGTCGATCTCCGGGGGCGAGACGTGGCTGAACGAGATCCGTGCGCGGCGCGTTCCCCGATCGTCGGCGTAGAAGAACGAGCCCGGGAGGTACGTGACGCCCGCGTCGATGGCGTCCGGGAGCAGTTCCTCGGCGTCGATCCCCTCGGGAAATTCGACCCAGACGAAGAACCCGCCGTCGGGCTCGCTCCAGGTCGTTCCCGGTGGCATTCGCGTCTCGAGGCTCTCGAGCATTCGGTCGCGGCGTTCCTCGTACCCTACACACAGCTTGTCGACGGCGCGCTCGAGCCGGCCGTCCGCAGCGTAGCTGGTGATGAGCCCGCGGGTGAAACTGGGTTCGCCGCCGGCGTTGACCCGGTCGAACTGTTCGATGGTCGACTCCTCGGCGACGATCCATCCGGTCCGGATCCCGGGCGCGATCGTCTTCGAGAACGTGTTGACCCGGACCGCCCGCCCGCTCCCGTCGAGCGCCTTGATCGGCGGCGGCTCCGCACCGTCGTAGCGGAGCTGACCGTACGGGTCGTCCTCGAGGATCACGAAGTCGTACGTCTCGGCCAACTCGAGCAGTCGCTCGCGACGCTCGGCGGACAGCGTCACGCCCGTCGGGTTGTGGAAGTTGGGGATCGTGTACAGGAGCGTCGGCAGCGGCTCCCCGGCGGCATCACGCTCCGCGAGCGCGTCGGCGACCGCGTCGACGTCGAGGCCGTCCCCGTCAACGTCGAACCCCTCGATGTCGACGTCGTAGTTGCGGAACAGCCGCAGCGCGCCCATGAACGTGGGTGCCTCGACGAACACCGTGTCACCGGGGTCGAGAAACGTCTGGCACACGGTGTCGATCGCGTTCGTCGCCCCGTTCGTGACGTGTATCTCCGCCGTCGTACAGTCGATGCCGCGGTCGCGCGCCCGGTCGACGATGACCGTCGAAAGCGCGTCGGCGTGCTCGCCGCCGCCGTACTGGAGCGCGCAGTCCCCTTCGGCCTCGAAGAGGGACTCGGCCGCCGAGAGCAGTTCGCCGTTCGGGAACGAGTCGGGGTAGGGGAAGCCGAAGCTCAGCGGGACGGCGTCCGCGTCCCGGATCGACCGCCATGCCCCGTAGACGGATCCGTCCATCGTCTCCCGGACGGTCTCGCTGTAGAGATGCTCGAGCCCGTCCGATCGGTCAGTGTCGTCCATATCGGTTCGTCAGAACGCAATTAGAACACGAGTATAAACCTTTTCACCGAACTATATGAATGTATATATGTGTATTCACAATATAGTGTCCAGAACGTTTTTCATCTGGTCCAATATTGATCAGAATCCAAGAACTGATTTCGTCTCATCAGTGATGCCGCCGAACGGGACGCGATCGGGAACCGGGACGCGGACCGAGGGAACTCGGGATGGAACCATGGCGTTCGGTCGTATTCGGGGCTGACCGTCCACAAAACGATCATCAAGATTTATGTTTTCCCTACCACGAGTTCGGTAGTATGTCCCGCGACGACATCACGAAAGGGAACCTAACCCGAAGACGGGTTCTCGCCAGCGGAACTGCCCTCTCAACGTCGGTCCTCCTCGCCGGCTGTGCCGGCGGCGGCGGCGGTGGCGGCGACGGCGGTAGCGACCTGCCCCAGCAGGAGCTGTACTTCGCGCAGGTGAAGGGTCCCCTCGACATGGACCCGGTCGTCATGAACGACGTGCCCTCCGCCCAGATCGCCGGTCAGATCTTCGACGGGATCTACGAGTACGACGAGGGCGTCGGCATCCAGCCGAAGATCGCCGCCGAGATGCCGACGATCGAGCGCGACGGCACGCGGTTCATCGTCCCGATCCGCGAGGACGCCGAGTTCCAGAACGGCGACCCCGTCACCGCGGAGGACGTCGTCCACACGATGACGGCTCCCGTCGAGGAGCAGACGGAGAACGCCCCCGAGGTCAACATGATCGACTCCGCGGAGGCGATCGACGAACACACCGCGCAGTTCGACCTCTCGTACCCGTACGGCGCGTTCACCATCGCCATGGTCCGAAGCGTCGTCAACGCCTCCGTGCGACAGGAGGACACCGAGGCGTACAACCAGGACCCCGTCGGCTCCGGGCCCTACCAGCTCGTCGAGTGGGAACCGGAGAACTACGCGACCGTCGAGCGATGGAACGACTACTGGGACGACGACCTCCCGGACATCTCGCGGATCGAGTTCGACCCCATCGAGGAGCAGACGACGCGGGTCACCGAACTGGAGACCGGTAACGTCGACGTCATCGAGACGATCCCGCCGCAGCTGTACGAGACGGTCGAGAACAACGAGAACGCCAGCGTCACCGAGGAGCCGGGCGTCGGCTACTTCTATCTCGCGTTCAACTGTGCCGAGGGTCCGACGAGCGATCCCCTCGTCAGGGAGGCGGTCGACTACTGTTTCTCGATGGACCAGGCGATCGAGAACTTCGTCGAGCCCTCCGGCGTTCGGCAGTACAGCCCGTACCCGTCTTCGATCTCCGAGGAGTGGGACTTCCCGGTCGACGAGTGGGAGAGCGTTCCGCACGGTCAGGACGTCGAGGAGGCGCAGGCGCTGTTCGAGGAGGCGGGCGTCCCGATGGACTACGACTGGCGGATCATCGTTCCGCCGGACGACATGCGCGAGCAGATCGGCGTCTCGATAGGCGACGGCCTCCAGAACGCCGGCTTCGAGAACGTCGAGGTCCAGCGGCTCGACTGGGGGACGTTCACCGACACCTACCAGAGCGACGACGGGCCGAACAGCGAGGACGACTACAACATGTACACGCTCGGTTGGTCCGGTGCCCCGGACCCGGACGCGTTCGCGTACAACCTCCTGAGCCAGGAGGCCGACGGCGTGACCAACGGCACGTTCCACGGGTACGACGAGGCCTCCGAGATGCTCTCGCAGGCCCGCGAGTCCGCCGACCGCGAGGAGCGCCGGCAGCTCTACATCGACGCGACCACGACGCTGCTCGAGGGGCGGGTCCACCTGCCCGCGTACAACCTGAACAACTCCTACGGCGTCCGGAGCGCCGTCGAAGGGTTCAGCTCGCATCCGATCTCGACGGAGATCCAGGTCGACGGCGTCTCGGTCTCGCGGTAACTCCATCGACGAAACGCGACGGATCGATCGGCGAAACGGCGGAACGCCCCACGCGCGTCCCATCGGAAAACGAACGCGCTCGGCGGGACGGACGCGCTCGCCCGCGGGACGAACGGGGAAGACGCGACGCGAACCTCACGGGAGGGTCGTCCATGCGTCCGACGATGGCTCGCTATCGTCGTGTAGGCGCGTCGGCTCGGGCGACACGGACAAGCGACAGCGACGAACTGGACCGAACACAACGAGGAATCCACGACAGTGAGTCTACTTCGGTACACACTCTGGCGGCTCGCACAGGCGATACCCGTACTCATCGGTATCGTGACGATCACGTTCTTTCTCGCCAACCAGATCCCCGGCGATCCGGTCGAGATCATGTTGGGGCCGACGCCGGCCCAGGAGCAGGTGGAGGCGATCCGCGCCCGGTACGGCCTCGATCGTCCGATTCACGTGCGCTACCTGACGTATCTCTCCGGCGTGGCGACGGGCGATCTCGGGCTCAGCATCTACTACGACCGACCGGTGCTCGAGATGATCCTGTTGCGGCTGCCGGTGACGCTGCTGCTCATGCTGTCGGCGTTCGCGTTCGCGATCGTCACGGCGATCCCGCTCGGCGTGCTCTCGGCGAAGCGGCGGAACGAGCCGGCAGACCACGTCTCCCGGATCGTCTCGCTCATCGGCGTCTCGACGCCGTCGTTCTGGATCGGGTTGGTGTTGATCATCGTCTTCGCGTTCCATCTCGGCTGGTTCCCCGCGCGCGGACTCATCCTCCCGTGGGCGGATCCGGCCGACGTTCGGGGCGCGGCGACGCGGTTGGAGGTGATACGCCAGTCGGCACACCACCTCTTCCTGCCGATGATCTCGCTCGGGACGCTTCAGATGGCACAGATCACGCGGATCGAGCGCTCCTCGATGGTCGACTCCCTCCAGGGCGAGTACGTCACGCTCGCGCGGGCGTACGGCGTCCCCGAGTCCACGATCGTCCGCAAACACGCCTTCCAGGTCGCACAGCTCCCCGTGATCACGATCATCGGCCTCGGGCTGTCGACGGCGCTCGGCGGAGCCGTCCTCACGGAGACGGTCTTCGAGATACAGGGGATGGGCCGGCTGATCATCACGGCGATAAACAACCAGGACTACGAACTGATCATGGGCACGACGCTCGTGTTCGGGTTCGTGTACGTGATCGGCGTGATCATCACGGACGTCACGTACAGCTACCTCGACCCGCGGGTTACCTACGGTGACGACTGATGGCGATCAACGACACGACTGACATCGACGACGCGACGGACGTCGGCGACGGATCCGCCGACGGGGACGACGCGGACGAGATCGAATCCCGCGTCGGGCTACGGTACACGCTCAAGCAGGTACGCCACGACACGACCGCACGCATCGGGATCTACATCGTCGGGTTCATGACCTTCGTCGCGGCCTTCGCCGCGGTCGACTACTACCTGCTCGACTACGCGATCGCGGAGGCGGTGTGGTACAATCCCGAGACCGACCCGGACCGGGTCGAACGCCTGCTCCCGCCGATCGGCATGGAGAACCAGTTCGGTCGAGGGGTGCTCGAACACCCGCTCGGCACCGACCACCGCGGCCGCGACCTGCTCGGTCGGGTCGTCTACGGGACCCGCGTCGCGATGACGGTCGGCTTCATGGCGACCACGATCGGGCTCACGGGCGGGACGCTCATCGGCGCGGTCTCGGGCTACTACGGCGGCTGGATCGACGACGTGCTTCAGCGGGCCACCGAGACCGTCTACGCGATCCCGTTCCTCGTGCTCGTCATCGCGTTCATGACCGCGTTCGGGCGGGACCTCCGGTTCGCGATGATCGGCGTCGGGATCACGGCCATCCCCGTCTTCAACCGGCTGATCCGGTCGCGCGTCGTCTCGATCCGCGAGGAGGACTACATCGAGGCCGCGCGCGCGGCCGGCGTGAAGGACCGGAACATCATCCTCAGACACGTCATTCCGAACAGCTTCGCGCCGGTGCTCGTCCAGGCGACCCTCCAGGTCGGCGTGAGCATCCTCATCGTCGCCGGACTCTCGTTCCTCGGGTTCGGCGCGCAGCCGCCGACCCCCTCGTGGGGACAGATGCTCTCCGTGTCGCGTGGGTACATGCTCCCCGCACCGACGTTCAGCGTCTTCCCCGGAATCGCCATTCTGATCACCGTCATCGGATTCAACATCCTCGGCGACGGCCTCCAGGACGCACTCGATCCGCGGATCAACAACTGACATGAGCGAACCACTACTCAGCGTCGAGAACCTCAAGACGCAGTTCTTCACCGAAGACGGAACCGTTCGGGCGGTCGACGGGATCTCCTTCGACGTTCACGAGGGCGAGATCGTCGGGCTGGTCGGCGAGTCCGGCGCCGGCAAGTCGGTCGCGACGTCGAGCCTCCTTCGGCTCGTCGAGAGCCCCGGCGAGATCGTCGGCGGCGAGATCACGTTCAAGGGACGGACGCTCTTCGGGCTCGAGGAGGACGCGAGCGGCGAGCTCCGCCCCCGGGACGACATGCTCTCCGAGGAGGAGATGCGCCGGGAGATCCGCGGCCGAGAGATCGCGATCATCTTCCAGGACCCGATGGAGTCGCTCAATCCCGTCTTCACCGTCGGCGGCCAGCTCCGGGAGTTCATCGAACTCAACCGGGATCTCTCCGAGAAGGAGGCGAAACGCGAGGCGATAGACATGCTCCGTGAGGTCGGGATCCCCGCCCCGGAGACGCGGTACGACGAGTATCCACACCAGTTCTCCGGCGGCATGCGCCAGCGCGTGCTCATCGCGATGGCGCTGGCCTGCCAGCCCGACCTGATCATCGCCGACGAGCCGACGACCGCGCTCGACGTCACCGTCGAGGGACAGATCCTCGAGATGGTCAAGGAGCTCCAAACGAAGTACGACACCTCCTTCATCTGGGTGACACACGACATGAGCGTCGTCGCGGAGATCTGCGACCGGGTGAACGTCATGTACCTCGGGGAGATCATCGAGCACGCGACCGTCGACGACCTGTTCTACGACACCAAACACCCGTACACCCGGGCGCTTCTCGACTCGATGCCCAGACCGGACGAGACGGTCCACGAGTTGAACCCGATCGAGGGCGTGATGCCCGAGGCGATCGACCCGCCCGCAGGCTGTCGGTTCCACTCGCGGTGTCCCGACGCGCGGGAGGTGTGTCGGGAGGTCCATCCGGAGCCGCGCGACCTCGCGGACGAGGGCGAGCCGACCCACCGGGCGGCGTGCGTGAAGTACGACGCCTTCGACGTGGGCTACGACGAGAGCCGACCGATCGAGGGCGACGCGGCCGGCGGGTTCGGTGCCGGATTGACCCGGACCGGGGGCGAAGAATGAGCGGGACGGACGGCGGCGAGCCGCTTCTGGAGGTCAGAGAGCTGTGTAAGTACTTCTCGGAGGGGGGCGGCATGCTCGGCGGCGTGACGTTCGACCGGGAGTTCCCCTTCCTCAAGCGCCAGCGCGGGGACGTCCGCGCCGTCGAATCGGTCAGTTTCGACATCGAGAAGGGGGAGACGCTCGGGCTCGTCGGCGAGTCGGGCTGTGGGAAGTCCACGCTCGCCCGGACGGTGCTCCGGCTGCTCGAACCCACCTCGGGGAGCGTCTACTTCAAGGGCGAGGACCTGGCGTCGCTCTCGGGCGAGCCGCTCCGCCGGAAGCGCAAGGACATGCAGATGATCTTCCAGGACCCGCAGTCGTCGCTCGACCCGCGGATGAAGGTCGGACCCATCGTCGAGGAGCCGATGAAGGCACACGGCATGCTCGACGAGGAGGGTCGCGAGGCGCGCGCAAAGGAGTTGTTGGAGAAGGTGGGTCTCGACCCGCAACACTACAACCGCTACCCGCACGCGTTCTCGGGCGGGCAGCGCCAACGGGTGAACCTCGCTCGCGCGCTCTCGGTGAACCCCGACTTCATCGTCTGTGACGAGCCGGTGAGCGCGCTCGACGTCTCCATCCAGGCGCAGGTGCTCAACACCATGCGGGACCTCCAGGAGGAGTTCGACCTCACGTACCTGTTCATCGCCCACGACCTGAGCGTGATCCGGCACATCTCGGACCGCGTCGCCGTGATGTACCTCGGGCAGATGGTCGAGATCGCGGACAAGGAGGAGCTGTTCGAGAACCCCCAGCATCCGTACACGCGGGCGCTGCTCGATGCGATCCCGGTTCCGGACCCCCGAAGCGGGGGACGGACGGCCCTGCTCACGGGCGACGTTCCCTCGCCGATCGACCCGCCGTCGGGCTGTCGGTTCCGGACCCGGTGTCCGTCGTTGATCCGGCCCGCGGAGTACGACATGACAGACGCCGAGTGGGCGAACGTCGTCGAGTTCCAGCGGGCGGTGAAACGCCGCTCGTTCGAGACGACGAACCGCGCGGCGGTCCGCCAACGCCACTTCGCCGACGCGGAGCCCGGCGGGGAGGCCGGAACCCTCCTCGACGAGGCGATCGGCCACGTCGCCGCGGGGGAGTGGGAGGAGGCGGAGCGGCTGCTCACCGAGTCGTTCGCCGACCGAAGCGTCTGTGCGACCGAGGAGCCCGCCTACGAGGTGTCGCCGACGCACGGCGAGAGCCGACACTACGCCGCCTGCCATCTCGTCCGCGACGACGCGGTCGCGGCGGGCGAGGAGACGGAACTCGCGTCGTCGGTCGGGGAGCGGTTCGCCGGGAGCGCTGACGTCGGCGAGGCCGACGACTGAACGCGTCGCCGACCCGGACGCTCGTACCGACCAAGACGCACTCGTCCCGGCTCGGGCTCCGGTACCGATCCGGACGGACTCCTCCCGCCTCACCGGATCCGGATCCGCGTCGAGTCCTCGTGGTGGGGCTCCGGGTCCGCGACGGCGAGGAATGCGGAGACGACGTGTTCGCCCCGGTCGGCGGGAACCGACCGGTCGAGTCCCGTCTCGTTCTCCCGCCTGAAGTGCCCGTTCCAGGTGGCCGTGGCGACTCTCGTCTCGCCGGCGCGGAACCCGACGGTCCCCGGATCGGACCTGACGTACCGCCTCTCGTCGCTCGCCTCGAGGACGCCGTCGACGCGCCAGCCCCACTGTCTACGCGTGGTCGTCTCGAGTTCGACCGGTACCGGGAGCCGGTTCCGCAGCCGCACGGTGATCTCGACGGGGTCGCCGCGCGCGTACGCCGTCCGGTCGGTCTCGACCTCGAGCGTGACCGCGCGGCGGGCGAGGCGTCCGGGAACGATCCGGCCGAGCGCGTCGCTCAGGTAGTTCCTCGTGTCGTCGAAGCCCGTCCTGTCGGTCGGACCGTCGTGGCGTCGCTGGACCATTGTCTCACCCGTCGCGATCGGCGTCTCCCTCCGCCACCGAGACCAGCTCCATCAACGGGTAGCCGTCGACCATCTCCATTCGGGTGTCGACGACGACGCCATCGTAGTCGATCCGCATCTCGACGTCCATCAGCGAGCCGGTCAACTCGGTGTAGTCGTTCGCGTGGTCGATCGCGTCCTCGACCCGGTCGTCGTGGATCTCGACGCTCACGGACGCACAGAACGGCTGGTTCTCGATCGCCTCCGCCATCGCGACCTCCAGGCTCCGGGCACTCTCCGGGCTCACGGGCGTCCCGGCGAACTGGTGGTACAGGGAGCCGAACTTGATCCCCGCCTCGAAACACGCCCGTTGGGCGTCGGTGGCCATGCCCGAAGGCGGGGGCCGTCGGCGTAAGAAGGTTCGGAGCCGCGTCGTCGCCGGGGGCGGAAAGCGGGTTCCCGCGACTCCCGCCGGCTTCGACGTGCTTTATGTGCCGGCCGTGGACAGTCGAGGTGAATGAACGAGAACGGCCGGTCGATCGTGGCGTTCACGATGGTGTCTCACGCGATCGTCCACACCTACGAGCTCTCGATCCCTATCCTCGTCGTCATCTGGCTCTCGGAGTTCTCCGTGACGACCGCGACGATCGGCACCATCGTCGCGGTGGGCTACGCGCTCTTCGGGATCGGCGCGCTCCCGAGCGGTCTCCTCGCGGACCGGTACAGCACGAGATCGATGGTCGTGGTCGGTTTGGCGGGGATGGGCGCGTCCTTCCTGCTCTTGAGCGCCGCACGGGGGACGGCCACGATCGCGCTCGCGCTCGCCCTGTGGGGCGTCTTCGCGAGCGTCCACCACCCGGCGTCGCTCTCGCTGATCTCGACGGGGGTCGAGGAGAGCGGGACCGGGTTCGCCTACCACGGGATGGCCGGGAACCTGGGGATCGCGTTCGGCCCGCTCGTCACCGCATCGCTCCTCATCGTCTTCGACTGGCGGCTCGTCTCCGCCCTGCTCGTCGCGCCCGCCGTGCTCGCGGTCGCGTACGCGCTGACCGCCGAGTTCGACGAGATGGCGGCCGTCGAGGTCGCTGGAACGGACGCGGACGACGCCGAACCCGCGGACGACGACCGGTCCGCCGGACCCGACTCGCTCGGCGCGTTCCTCGCGGACAGCCGGGCGCTTTTCACCCTCGGGTTCGCGCTCGCGATGGCGGTCGTCCTCATGAACGGCGTGTTCTATCGCGGGATCCTCACCTTCCTGCCGGACGTGTTGGGGGGATACCTGCCGGACATCTCGGGAGTCTTCGGCGTCTTCGCACCCGACAGCCCGATGGCCGAGGAGTTCGACCTCGCCTCCTACCTGTACGCGGGACTGTTGACCGTCGGGATCGCCGGCCAGTACGTCGGCGGCAAGCTCACCGACCGGATCCCGGTGTCCGCGGGGTTGGCGGCGGTGTTCACGGCGCTCGTCGCCCTCGCCGTGCTGTTCATCCCGGTCGCCGAGGCCGGCCTCTGGCCGCTCGTCGCGATGAGCGCCGTGTTCGGCTTCGTCCTCTTCTCGATCCAGCCGCTGTATCAGGCCGCGATCGCGGTCTACAGCCCGCCCGACGGCCGCGGGCTCTCGTACGGCTACACCTACCTCGCCAACTTCGGCGTCGGCGCGGCCGGCGCGGCGCTCGCCGGCTACCTCCTCGGGGTCACGACCGTGCGGGGGACGTTCCTGGTGCTGGCGCTCGTGCCGGCGGCGGGGGCGGTCGTCGCGCTCGTGCTGTACTCGGTCGTCGACGTGGAGTAACCGCGTTCGGCCGTCGAGGCGGAGTGGTCGCGTTCGGTCGGCGGCGCGGCGTCGGCGGCGTTCGACTGCCCGTCCACGAACGGAAGGCGTTAGGCCCGCGGCGCGGAACCGATCCGCATGGACACGCTGTGTATCACGGGCGGACGGGTCCTCCACCCCGACGGTCGCGTGCGAGAGGGCGACGTCGTCGTCGACCGGGAGGCGGGAACGATCCTCGGCGTCGGCGACGACGAGACGGTCACGGAGCACGTCGCCGACGCGTCGGAGACCCTCGACGCGACGGGGGGACTCGTGATCCCGGGCTTGGTCAACGCACACACCCACGTCTCGATGACGCTCCTCCGTGGCTACGCCGACGACAAGCCGCTCGACGCGTGGCTCCGCGAGGACATTTGGCCCGCGGAGGCCGAACTCACCGACGACGACGTCGAGGTCGGCGCCGAACTGGGGGTCCTCGAGATGATCCGGTCCGGGACGACCGCGTTCGCGGACATGTACTTCGCGACCGACCGCGTCGCCGACGTGGTCGACCGCGCGGGAGTGCGCGCGCGCCTCGGCCACGGGGTCGTCACGGTCGGGAAGGAGGAGAGCCTCGCGGTCGCCGACGTCGAGGAGAGCCTCGCGGTCGCCGCCGAGCTCGACGGCGCGGCCGATGGCCGGGTACGAACCGCGTTCATGCCCCACTCGCTGACGACGGTCGGCGAGGAACACCTCCGCGAGGGGATCGAACGGGCGAACGGGGCGGCGGTCCCCGTCCACCTCCACGCCAACGAGACGCGCGAGGAGGTGGAGCCGATCCTCGAGGAACGGGGCGAGCGCCCCCTCGAGTACGCCGACGACCTCGGTGCGCTCGGCGAGGGAACCTTCCTCGCCCACTGCGTCCACGTCGACGACGCGGAGATCGACCTGCTCGCGGAGACGGGGACCGCGGCCGTCCACTGTCCGGCCTCGAACATGAAGCTCGCGAGCGGCATGGCCCCGGTCCAGCGCATGCGCGAGGCGGGCCTCACGATCGCGCTCGGCACCGACGGAGCGGCCTCGAACAACGACCTCGACCTCTTCGACGAGATGCGCGACGCCGCGATGGTCGGCAAGCTCGCGGCCGACGACGCGTCCGCCGTACCCGCCGAGACAGTCGTCGAGATGGCGACCGCCGGCGGCGCGGACGCGCTCGGCCTGCCCGGCGGGCGGATCGCGGAAGGGGAGGCGGCCGACCTCGCCATCGTCGACCTCGACGCCCCGCACCTGACGCCGGTCCACGATCCCGTCTCCCACCTCGCGTACGCGGTCCGCGGCAGCGACGTGCGCCACACCGTCTGTGACGGTCGCGTCCTCATGCGCGACCGGGAGGTGTTGACGATGGACGCCGAGTCGGTTCAAGCGCGCGCCACCGAGGCGGCGAGCGACCTCGTCTCGCGCGTCGACGACGGCTCGTGAACTCGCCTCCGACCCCGACTCCTTAACACGCATACCGCGGCCAGACGGCGCATGCCAGCACGCCTTCGCGTCCTCGCCGGCGACTGTCAGGTGACCGAGCGCGGCGATCGAACCCGCACGCACCGCGGCCGCGTGGTCGTCCTGATCAAACCCGACAACACCACGCTCGTCCACGACGCCGACGGCTACCAGCCCGTGGCGTGGCTCACCCGTCCGGAGTCCGTCGTCGTCGAGGGCGACGGCGCGGGGTTCACCGTCACGGCGCGGGAAGGGTCCCGGCGGCTCCGCGTCGTCGCCGAGGAGGCGACCGCCAGCCGAGCGCTTCCCGTCACCGAGGCGGGGATCCCGGTCGGGACCTGTCCCGACGACGGCGGCCCGCTCGTGCGCTCGCGCGGCGACGTGGTCTGTCTCGACTGCGAGCGTCGGTGGGGGCTGCCCGCGGGCGCGAGCGTCACGGACGCGACCTGCGAGGACTGCGGGCTCCCGAAGGTCCGAGTCGAGCGCGGCGAGCCGTTCCACCTGTGTCTCGATCCCGCGTGTGACCCGCTCGCAGAGGCCGTCTCGGATCGGTTCGACCGCGTCTGGAACTGCCCGGACTGCGGCGCGGACCTGGCGGTCCGGTACGCGCCCGGCCGCGTCTACCTCGCCTGCGAGAACGGTCCGGACTGTGAGACGACCCTCTCGATCCCCTCGGGGATCGCCGTCGACGAGTGCGACTGCGGACTGCCGGTGTTCGAGACGACGACCGGTCGTCGGTGTCTCGACGGGACGTGTCCGGTCGACGGGAGACGAACGGGGGAGAACGGGACCGCGCGGTGAGGGTCGCGGAGGGAGGGGTCTGGCTACTCCGCCAGCTGTTCGCGGCCGGGCGCGATGAGCCGGTCGAGGTACTCGGCGAGCGCGCCCTTGGCGTCCGCCGGATGGAGCTCGCCCGATTCGAGGTCCGCCTCGAGCGCCTCGTAGGCCTCGTACTCCAGGTTCCCGCCGTACTCCTCGGGACGCTCGACGACGACCGTCTCGAACCGCGGGAAGACGTGGTACTCGAACACCTGGAGGACGGGGTTCTCGCGCTCGACGCTCTCCTCGGTCGGGTCGGGGTCGGCGGTGGGCGGGCAGTACGCCTTGTTCACCTTCGCCTCTATCTCCTCGCGGGAGTCCTCCATCGAGATGGTGACGCCCGTACTGGAGGACATTTTCCCCTCGCCGGTTCCGAGGTCGGCGATGAGCGGCGTGTGGAGGCTCGTCGGCGGCTCGCGGTCGATGCTCGGGAGCACGTCGCGAGCGAGCATGTGGACCTTCCGCTGTTCCATCCCGCCGACCGCGAGGTCGACGCCGAGGTACGGGATGTCGAGCGCCTGCATCAGCGGGTAGACGGCCTGTGAGACCTTCACCGAGTCGCCCGACTTGATGTCGGCCATGGCGCGCTCGGCGCGGGCCAGCGTCGTCTCGAGCTCGAGCGCGTGGAGGTCGAGCGTGTAGTCCTCGTCGAGCTGGAAGTCGGAGCCGAGCACGAACTGGGTGTTCGACTCGTCGAGGCCGTAGGCGATGAACTGGTCGCGCATCCGCTCGGCGGTGCTCCGGATGTCCGCGAACGACCCCTTGTCGTTGAGGTACGCGTGAACGTCCGCGAGCAGGACGGTGACCTCGAAGCCGGCCTCCTGGAGGTCGATCAGCTTGTTCGCCGTGAGCATGTGGCCGATGTGAAGAACGCCGGAGGGCTCGTAGCCGACGTACGCCCGCTTGCCGTCGGGGTCGTCGGCCAGCGTCTCGATCTCCTCCTCGGTGACCACCTCGGCCGTGTTCCGGGTGATCCGCTCGTGGGCGTCCATGGCTACGATAGCGCGCGGGCTCGGCATATGACTTCTGAAAGCCCGCCGCCGCGAGCGGGCTCGGCGGTCACTCGTCGTGCCGACCGGTCACTCCTCCGTCTCCAGTCTCGTCCCCGCCCGGTGTTCGGAGATGATCCGGTCGAGCCGCTCGGCCCGCTCGTCCCGACGGCGACGCTCGGCGCGCGCCTCCCAGTCGTCGATGGCGGCCTCCAGTTTCGCCTCGTCCGCGACGGCCAGTTCGTCTACCTCCCGGACGGGGACGGCCGACGCGGGCACGACGGGAACGTCGTGATCGAAGAGCACGCCGTCCGCGACCTCCGAGAGGTTGCCGTCGCGGATCACCGCCCGCGGGTCGGTCTCCGCCAGCCGCTCCGCAGTCCGTCGTCCCGCGCCGGACGCGTCCCGGAGGTAGACCACGTCGCCGGCGACCAGCCCGTACGCCTCGTCGGCCGCGTCGAGCGCGTCGAGCGTGAACTGTTCGACGACCTTCACGCTGGTCAGCCCGCGGTCGGCCGCGACGTCGTCGAAGTTCGAGTGGTCGAGCCGCCACAGCTCCTTGAGCGTCTCCACTTTCCCCTCGAGCTCCGCGACCGTCTCGCGGGCCTCGTCGCGCTCGCGTTCCAAGCGGTCCGTCTCGCGTTCGAGCCGCGAGACGATCCGCCGGCTCCGGGCCTCGATCCGCTCCTCGCGTTTGGTCTCCTCGAGTTCGGCCTCCAGCTCCTCGATCCGCTCGTCGCGCTCGTCGAGGTCGTCCTCCAGCGAGTCCGCGTGTGACTCCAGCCGGTCGACCCGGTCCCGGAGCCGTCGGATCGTCTCCTCCTCCTCGGTACGCTCCGGCTCCGTGGGGTCCGTTTCGGGCGTCGAGCCGCCCTCGTCGCCGTCGCCCTCCGCGTCCTCGCGCAACTCCTCGATGACGGCCTCGACGGACGCGCCGCCGGCGACGACGCCCGCGATCACCTCCTCGCGGTCGAGCCGCGGCGGCGTCTTCTCCGTGATCCGCTCGAACTGGTCGGCGTGGGCGTCGTAGGCGTATAGCGCGGCCGCCAGCGCGTCGCGCTCGTGGTCGTTCCCGTAGCTCGCCTCCCGCGTGCGGTGGAGCTTCTCGTCGACCGGGAGGTCCGTCGTCGGCCGCCAGCCGGCGGCATCGAAGGAGCGCCGGAACTTCTCGACGGTCTCCGGCATCGGTTCCACGTCCGCGGCGACGAGGATCGGCCGCCCCTGCTCGATTATCCACTCGGTCACCTCCGCCGTGTCGGCGGTCCGCGAGGAGTAGAGCGCGTGGACGGTCCCGTCGAGGCCGACGACCGCCGCCCCGGTGGTCGTTCCCGGGTCGATCCCGACGATGACGCGGTCGCGACGCTTCACGAGCGGCTCGTACTCGATCCCGTCGCGTCGCTCGCGTTCGACCTCCACGCGGACGTCGCCCGCCCGTGAGTTCGACACGGGGATCTCCTCGGGTCGGGCCCCAACGGTGAAGACGGCGTTCGCGTAGCCGCCGTACTTCTCGGTCACCTCCCGTTCGAACTCCAGGTTCGCCTCCCGTAGCTTCGACTGGACCTGCCGCGTCCGCTTCCGGACGTTGCCGTGGATCCGTCGGGTGTAGCGGTCCTGGCTCCACCCGCCCTTCCCCGTCGACCGTCCTCGGGAGACCTTCACCGTGGTCTCGTCGGTGAAGGCGGTCACCTCGTGGCCGACGTTGGCGGCCGCGAGCCGCGCGGCCGCCTCCGCCTCCTTCATCGGCTTCTTCCCGTACGGGATCCCGTGTCGCGAGGCGACCCGCGAGAGCGGCTCCGGGCGTTCCGCGCCGGTCACCTGGACCAGCCGGGTCCCGTCCGGAAGCGACCGTAGCAGCCCCACGAGCGCGTTCTTGTCGGGTGCCAGCTCGTAGGCGTTGTCGGTGGCGACGTACAGCGGCTCGCGGTCGTCGATCAGCCGCCGGAGCTTCCGGAGGGAGACGACGTCACGGGTGATCCGCGCGAGGGGCCCGTCCGCGTCCGGTGCGTCGGGGTCGTCGTCGTCGACCGGGTCGAGGACCACGAGCGCGTAGGAGGGGTCGTCGCCGCGAACGTCGCCGCTCTGCACGTCGACACCGAACACCGGCCGGTCGCGGGCGCGGATGGTCCGGGATGTCACGGGATCAGGTAGGCCGTTCGGCCGTATATACCCCACGCCGGGACGGAATCGTCGGGGGTGGGATCGTCGCCAGGGGTGGAACCGTCCCGTCGCCATCGTCGTCGAGCCGCCGTCGCCGTCGAGCCGCCGTCGTCGACGTCCCGACCCGCCCGCTTATACGTCGCCGCGGCGAAGGCCGGACGAATGAGCGAGGAGTTCGTGCTGCTCGAGCCCGAGGACCAACCCGGCGACGAGTGGGAGGAGCTGGACGTCTCGGACACCGAGGCGGACCGGATCGCCCGCCGGCAGGATCGGGAGTTCAGCGAGTTCCGCGAGCGAGTGAAGGACACCGAGCAGTTCAAACTCCAGGAGTCGGTCTTCGACGACGCGACGCTCGCGGCGGTGTACAAGCTGGTCCAGGACGGCTACGTCGACGCCTTCGGCGGCCCGGTCTCGACCGGCAAGGAGGCGAGCGTCTTCGAGGCGCTCGGCGGGGAGGCGGGCGAGCGGCCCGAGCCGGGATCGGCCGCGGCCGCCGACGAACACGCCCGCGAGGTCGCGGTGAAGGTGTACCGGATCAACTCCTCGAACTTCCGGCAGATGCGCGACTACCTCGAGGGCGACCCGCGGTTCGAGGGGATCGCGAACGACAAGAAGGCGGTCGTGCTGGCGTGGACCAAAAAGGAGTTCGCGAACCTCAAGCGGGCCCGGAAGGCCGGCGTGCGGGTGCCGGAGCCCATCGCCGTCCAGCGAAACGTCCTGGTGATGGAGCTGGTCGGCCACGCCGAGGAGCGCGCTCGACGGCTGAGCGAGGTCGACGTCGAGAACCCCGAGACCGCCTACGAGGTCGTCCGCGAGTACATGCGTCGGCTCTATCGTGCCGGGCTGATCCACGGGGATCTCTCCGAGTACAACATGATCATCCACGACGGCGAGCTCGTCGTCATCGACATGGGACAGGCGGTCACCGTCCACCACCCGAACGCCGGGGAGTTCCTGGACCGCGACTGTGAGAACGTGGCGACCTTCTTCACTCGACAGGGGATCGGGGTCGACCCCGACGACCTCCGCGCGTACGTGACGGAGCCGGAACCCGACCCGAGCGGCGAGCCGGACGAGTAGTCGGAACCGGGCGACGAAACCACTAACCTCCGCCTCGATCGACGATCCGCCATGCCCTCCATGACCGGTCCCGCGTCGGCCTCTCCCGACGTGGAATCCGTCGTCCGCCGATATCATCGAGCCGAGCGCGCCGTCAGCTGGCTCGTCGTCCTCGTCGTCGTCGCCGCCGTCCTGGCCGGGTTCCGCGCGCTCGATCCCCTGCCGGCCGCGCTGGTCGCGGTCGCCGTCGTCGTGATCGTCCGCGTTCCGATCGTGTGCCGGGGCGGACACACGCGACTGGCGGCCGACGCGGAGCCCTCGACCGTCGCGTCCGAGTTCCGGAGCGTCACCCCGCCGGTGTTAGCCTTTCAGTGGGGGATCGCCGACGGGATCGAGGCCGGTGACGACGAGGATATCGGAGGAGGTTCCGACGAACGCTCGCCGATCCGCGCCACCTACAGAGAATCAAGGAGAGAGCCCACGGCTTCAGCCGTGGGAGGATGTCAACTCTTCGGGCTGCGATCGGTGTCGCTGGATGTCGAGGTACGGTCGGTGGGAACGGAGAGCGGGGCGCTCGAGACGCTCCAAGTGAGCGGCACCGCGGACGGGCGACCGTGGGGACGCTATCGGGTGTCGATACGCGAGGGCGATTCGAGAACGGTCGTCGACGTCGAGGTGACGACGGACCGGCGGTTCGATCTCCGATCCGTGCCGCAGACGCTGGTCGCCGAGCGGTTCTTCGAGGCGGCCCTCGCCGCTCAGGGATACCGTGTCGTCGATCGGGACGTGTCGTGGTCTGCGTGACTCCTCCCGGGGAGCGTCGAGAATCCACGGTAGCCGCCCGCACGCGCCCGGTATCCGGACACACACCGCGGCTCGCGGAACACGTTTAAAAGGCTCCGCCGGGTATCCCTGCGTATGCAACACGTGACGGTTCCGCAGGACCGGATCGGCGTCGTCATCGGTGCCGGCGGCGAGACGATGCGGGAGATCGAGGACCGGGCGGGCGTCAGACTCGACGTCGACTCGGAGTCCGGCAGCGTCGCCATCGAGGAGACGGACGACCCCGTCGCCGCGCTGGTCGCGCCGGACGTGATCAAGGCGATCGGACGGGGGTTCAAACCGGAGACCGCGCTGTCGATACTCGACCACGACCTCCGGACGCTGGAGTTGATCGATCTGGCCGAACACACCCGCAACGACAACGACCTCCAGCGCAAGAAGGGGCGGATAATCGGCGAGAACGGCCGAACCCGCGAGCTGATAGAGGAGCTGACGGGGGCGAACGTCGTCGTCTACGGCACCACGGTCGGAGCCGTCGGCGGCCCCGAGGAACTCCAGGTGGTCCGGCGGGCGGTCGGCATGCTGCTCGACGGCGCGCCCCACGGCGCGGTGTACTCGTACCTCGAGCGCAAATCGAACGAGCTGAACGACGACGTGAGCTTCAACGCGCCGCGGTAGGCGTCCTGCCGGTGTGGAACCGTCCGTTCCTGTGCGATCTACTAGCGTATAAAAAGACCCGTGATAACGAGCCACATGCGACTCTGCTAACCCCCACAGTGTTGCGGTTTCCCAAGATATGAACGAAGGGTTTATATAGAATCACAAACAATCAGAGGTTGATTATGTCTCAGCGACAGCGGATGGGCAATCAGCCCATGATCGTACTTTCCGAGGAGTCGCAGCGCACCTCCGGGAAGGACGCCCAGAACATGAACATCACGGCCGGGAAGGCGGTCGCGGAGTCCGTCCGCACCACGCTCGGCCCGAAGGGCATGGACAAGATGCTCGTCGACTCCGGCGGGTCCGTCGTCGTCACGAACGACGGCGTCACCATCCTCAAGGAGATGGACATCGACCACCCCGCGGCGAACATGATCGTCGAGGTGTCCGAGACCCAGGAGGACGAGGTCGGCGACGGAACCACGTCCGCCGTCGTCGTCGCCGGGGAACTCCTCGACCAGGCCGAGGAGCTCCTCGACCAGGACATCCACGCGACCACCCTCGCGCAGGGATACCGCCAGGCCGCCGAGAAGGCCAAGGAGATCCTCGAGGAGGACGCCATCGAAGTCACCGAGGACGACCGCGAGACCCTCGTCGAGATCGCCCAGACGGCGATGACGGGCAAGGGCGCGGAGAACTCCAAGGACCTGCTCGCCGACCTCGTCGTCGACGCCGTGCTCGCGGTCAAAGACGAGGACGGCATCGACACGGAGAACGTCTCCGTCGAGAAGGTCGTCGGCAGCTCCATCGACCAGTCCGAGCTCGTCGAGGGCGTCATCGTCGACAAGGAGCGCGTCGACGAGAACATGCCCTACGCGGTCGAGGACGCGAACGTCGCGCTGTTCGACGGCGCCATCGAAGTGAAGGAGACCGAGATCGACGCCGAGGTCAACGTCACCGACCCCGACCAGCTCCAGCAGTTCCTCGACCAGGAGGAGGAGCAGCTGCGTGAGATGGTCGACCACCTCGTCGACATCGGCGCCGACGTCGTCTTCGTCGGCGACGGCATCGACGACATGGCCCAGCACTACCTCGCCCAGGAGGGCATCCTGGCGGTCCGCCGTGCGAAGTCCGACGACCTCAAGCGGCTCGCCCGCGCGACGGGCGGCCGCGTGGTTTCGAACCTCGAGGACATCGAGTCCGACGACCTCGGCTTCGCCGGCTCCGTCGCCCAGAAGGACGTCGGCGGCGACGAGCGCATCTTCGTCGAGGACGTCGAGGAGGCCAAGTCCGTCACGCTCATCCTGCGCGGCGGCACCGAGCACGTCGTGGACGAGATCGAGCGCGCCATCGACGACTCGCTCGGCGTCGTTCGCACGACGCTTCTCGACGGGCAGGTCCTGCCCGGCGGCGGCGCGCCCGAGGCCGAGCTCGCCCTCCAGCTCCGTGACTTCGCCGACTCCGTCGGCGGCCGCGAGCAGCTCGCCGTCGAGGCGTTCGCCGACGCGCTGGAGGTCATCCCGCGCACGCTCGCCGAGAACGCGGGTCTCGACCCCATCGACTCGCTCGTCGACCTCCGCTCCCGCCACGACGGCGGCGAGTTCGGTGCCGGTCTCGACGCCTACACGGGCGACGTGATCGACATGGAGGCCGAGGGCGTCGTGGAGCCGCTCCGCGTCAAGACCCAGGCCATCGAGTCCGCCACCGAGGCGGCCGTCATGATCCTCCGCATCGACGACGTCATCGCCGCCGGCGACCTCAAGGGCGGCGGCAGCGACGACGACGGCGACGAGCCCGCGGGCGGCCCCGGTGGCGCCGGCGGCATGGGCGGCATGGGCGGCATGGGTGGAATGGGCGGCGCGATGTAAGCGAGGTTCCGAGAGAACCTCCTTGCCGAGCGGGGAGCGAGCGAGGCCGACCGTAGGGAGACCTCGAAGCGAACGGGGCACGTCGCCCCGTGAGCGTACGCGACCCGCGAGGCGTGAAGTTCGGCGAGAACACACACGCTCCACCCCGGATCCTGACCTAACCAATCGCGGTACCGCTTCCACCGAACCTCGTGTGGCCCTTCGGGCCTCGACGACACGGGATTTTTATCAACGACTCGACCGGAGAGCGACGCGCTCGTCGAGCGTCCCCAATCCTCGGTATCGACCCGCACATTCGTCGGCGACGACACGACGATAACACCGGCGTAACCACGGGACGACGGCGTCCGCGAGCGGTTAAGTTGCTCCCGGCCTTCCGATCGTTCGACGAGGTTCTCACGTTCACCATGCCACAACAGAAAGCCGACTACGCCGACGAGGCAGAGATCGACGCGGAACTGGACGAGCTACCGGACGAGGAGACCGTCGAAGCGACGGTCGAACGTCTCGAGGAGCGCGGCTTCGACGTGATCGTCGTCGACGACGCCGACGAGGCGCTCGACGCGGTACAGTCGCAGATCCCCGAGGGAGTCTCCGTGATGAACGGGCACTCGACGACGCTCGAAGAGATCGGGTTCGATGAGTTCCTGAGCGAGGGCGACCACGAGTGGGAGAGCCTCCCCGATCAGATCTGGAGCGTCGACGACGACGCTGAGCGACGGACCGCGCGACGCGAGTCGCAGACGGCGGACTACTTCCTCGGCGGTATCAACGCGATCGCGCGGACGGGCGAGCTGGTCGCCGCCGACCTCTCGGGCAGCCGGATCGGCGCGTACCCGTTCGCCGCCGGCAACGTCGTCATCGTCTCCGGAACCAACAAGATCGTTCCCACGCTCGACGACGCGCTCGACCGGCTGGAGTCGGTCGCGTACCCGCTGGAGAACGAGCGCGCACAGGAGGCGTACGGCGTCGAGTCGGCGATCGCAAAGCAGCTCATCTACCGCCGCGAGACGGAGGAGGGTCGGACGACGGTCGTCCTCGTGCGCGAACAGCTCGGGTACTGACCACGAGCACGTCGCCGGCCGACGGCGACTCGTCACGCTTCTTCCCCCGGTTTTCACGCCCGTGAGCCGTAGCGCTGTCTCCCACAGTTTCGTTGCACGGTCGGGCAGGATTCGAACCCCACTCACACGGTCGCCTCGCTGTCGCTCGGCGCTGCGTGTTCCCTGGTTCGAATCCTTCGGCGTTCTTACTGCTCCCGTCGGTCGCAGGAAAACGGGCCGGGAGGGATTCGAACCCCCGACCGTCCGGTTAAAAGCCGGACGCTCTCCCTAACTGAGCTACCGGCCCGCGTCACTCGATAGGATCAGACCACGGATAAACGTTTAGAAACGGCAGGGGGTGGCGGTTACTCCTCCGCCGGCGACGACGCGAAGTACTCGTCGAGCGCGGTCGTGACGATCGCACCCGGCTCGACGTTCCGCATCGCGGCCCGTCGCCGGAGCTCGACGTACGTCTCGATCGGGAGGTCGAGACCGATCCGACCGAGGTCGACGCCGGCCTCGCGAATCGCGCTCTCCACGTCCTCGCCGTCGTTGATCGCCGAGGCGGCGGATCGAACCTCCCGGACGGTCATGTCGCCGTCGATGGCGGCCCACGCCAGGAGGTACCGGTCGGTCCCGGCGAGCCGGGCGACGTGTTTGGCCGCGCTCGGCGTGATGTACCCGCGGGCGACCTGTCGCCGGATCGCCTGCGGGAGGTCGTGAACGCGGGCCCACTTGCGGATGAACGCCACGGTGACCTCGTCGCCGGCGCGGGCCGCGGCCTCCTTGTACGAGCCGACGCCGCGAACCAGGGCCGCGCAGGCGGCGGCCCCGCGAAGCATCAACACGTGGTCGTCGTCGCCCACCTCGCCGGCCGCGAAGCGACGGACCGTCTCCGCGGCCTCGGCGACGCTCTCGGGGTTATCGGGGTCGAACCCCACCGCCTCGGTGGCACGCTCGCCGGTGACCGCCGGATCCGAGCGAACGACGGGTTCGCCGACCGGTGACCGACGGTCCGCGCGTGACTGCTCGTCCATACCCGTTCTTCGCGCCCGACTACATAAGCGGCGGGCACCGTGGCAGGTATCGCAGACGACTCGGAGAACAGGGTCGGAGGGCCCTACTCGTCGTCGTCGGCCGTATCGCCGCCGGGGACGGCGGCGTTCGGTCCACCGGCCATCAGCTCCTCGGCGAGCAGGGTCGGATCCACCAACGCCGGGTCGACCGCGAGGTCGGCGACGCCCGCGACGAACTCCGGCAGCGACCGGTCCGCGTACGTCACGACCGTCACCGATGGGTTCAGCTCCTTCGCGACGGGGATCCCCGTCGCCTCGCTGGGATCGGTCAACACGAAGTAGTCGGCGTCGTCGATCCCCGCGTCCTTCAGGGCGTCCGCCGAGACGACCCCCGTGATCCGCGACACCGTCGCGCCGAGGGCTTCCAGCTCCTCGCCGACGCCGTGCTCGTCCGGGCCCGCGACGACCGCGGTACGCACGTCCCCCGCCATCACTCGTACTCGATGGTCGCGGGCGGTTTGTGGGTCACGTCGTAGACGACGCGGGCGACGTTCTCGTTTTCGCCCGTTATTCGGCTCTGGATCCGCTGGAGCGTGTTCCAGTCGATCTCCTGGGCGCGCGCGGTCATCCCGTCGCGGCTCTCGACCGAACGCACCGCGACGACCCAACCGTGGACCCGGTTGTCGCCCTTCACGCCGGTCGCCTTCCCGATCACGGCCCCGAACGCCTGCCAGGGGTCGTACTCCTCGAGCTCCTCCTCGACGACGTGGCACGCCTCGCGGGCGACCGACGCCTTCTCCGGAGTGACCTCGCCGACGACCCGGACGGCGAGTCCCGGGCCGGGAAACGGCATCCGCTCGGAGATGACCTCCTCGAGGTCGAGCGCGCGGGCGACCTCGCGGACCTCGTCCTTGTAGAGGTCACGCACCGGCTCGACGATCCCCTCGAAGTCGACGACCTCGGGGAGTCCGCCCACGTTGTGGTGCGACTTGATGTTCCCCTCCGACTCGATGCGGTCGGGGTAGATCGTTCCCTGAACGAGGTAGTCGGCGTCGACCTCGCGGGCGACCGTCTCGAACTCGTCGATGAACCCCTCGCCGATGACGTGGCGTTTCTCCTCGGGATCGACCACGCCCTCGAGCCGGTCGAAGAAGCGCTCCTCCGCCTCGACGATCCGCAGCGACTCCATGAACGAGAAGGTCTCTCGGACACCCTCGGTCTCGCCCTTCCGCATCAGTCCGGTGTCGACGTACACCGGCGTGAGCCGGTCGCCGATCGCCTCGTACGCCAGCGTCGCCGCGACCGAGGAGTCGACGCCGCCGGATAGGGCGATCACGGCGTTCGCGTCCCCGACCGCCTCGCGGATCTCCGCTACCGCCTCGTCGATGAAATCGTCCGTCTCGACCATCTATAGCCTCACGTCCGCGTTCCGCTCGGTTGTGTCCGTCGATCCGAGCGCCGCCTCGACGAGGGCGACGAACGGCGGGCTCGCCCGGTCCGGCCGCGACCGGAACTCGGGATGTGCCTGCGTCCCGAAGAAGAACGGGTGGTCCGGCCGTTCGAGGATCTCCATGCGGTTGTCGGCGCGCCCGGAGAAGACGAGCCCGTCGGCCTCCAGCTCGTCGATGTACTCGGGGTTCACCTCGTATCGGTGGCGGTGCCGCTCGGTACAGGAGTCCGCGCCGTACACCGACGCCGCGAGCGTTCCCGGCTCGATGTCCGTCTCGTGGGCGCCGAGCCGCATCGTCCCGCCCATGTCCTCGGTCTCGTACTGCTCCGGGAGCAGGTCGATGACCGGATGGGGGGTGTCGGGATCGATCTCCGCGGAGTGGGCGCCCTCGAGCCCGAGCACGTTGCGTGCGTGCTCGACGACGGCCATCTGGAAGCCGAGACAGAGCCCGAGGAAGGGAACGTCGTTCTCGCGGGCGTACCGGACCGCCGACACCTTCCCGTCGGTTCCGCGGGAACCGAACCCGCCGGGGACGACGACCGCGTCCGCCGACGCGAGCCGCTGTTCGTGCTCCTCGCTGGTCTCGTCGGCGTCGACCCACAACACGTTGACCTCAGTCTCCGTCTGGATGCCGGCGTGTTTCAGCGCCTCGTGGATCGACATGTAGGCGTCCTCGAGGGCGTACTTGCCGACGAGCGCCACGTCGATCGCCTCCTCGCGGTCGCGGGTGACGAGCTCGCGCCACTCCGTCGAGCGCTCCGCCTTCGGGAGCGCCTCGTCGGCGAGCCCGAGCCGCTCCATCACGTACTCGTCCAGCCCCTCGTCCTCGACCATCAGCGGGACGTGATAGATGTCCTCGACGTCGGGGTTCGAGAAGACGGCGTCCGTGGGGACGTCACAGAACAGCGCGATCTTCTCCTTCGTCTCCGGGTCCAGTCGGTCCTCACAGCGTCCGACGAGCACATCGGGCTGGAGACCGATCGACCGCAGCTCCTTGACCGAGTGCTGGGTCGGCTTCGTCTTCTGCTCGCCGTTCTTCGAGTAGGGAACGAGCGTGACGTGGGTAAAGAGGATGTCCTCGTCGTCCTCCTCGTGCGCGAACTGCCGGAGCGCCTCGAGGAAGGGCATCGACTCGATGTCGCCGACGGTGCCGCCGATCTCGATCAGACAGACGTCGGACCCCTCTGCGGCCTCGCGGATGCGCCGTTTGATGTCGTCGGTGACGTGCGGGATGATCTGGACGGTCTTCCCGAGGTAGTCGCCGGCGCGCTCGCGCTCGATGACGTGCTGGTAGGTCTTGCCCGTGGTGACGTTGTGGTCGAAGGTCATGTCCGTCCCGAGGAACCGCTCGTAGTTCCCCAGATCCAGGTCGACCTCGCCGCCGTCCTTCAGGACGTACACCTCGCCGTGCTCGTACGGGTTCATCGTCCCGGCGTCGACGTTGAGGTAGGGGTCCACCTTCACCGCGGTCACGTCGAAGCCCGCGTTCGAGAGGAGCCGACCGGTGCTGGCGGCGGTGATTCCCTTGCCCAGCCCGGACATGACTCCCCCCGTGACGAACACGAACTTCCGACCCAACGAGGGATCGTACCCCGTATCGGGATCCGTTGGCATATCGACCGTCCGTCAGGGGTCGGCAAAACCGTTTCGGAGGGGTTCCGAACCGCGGCGAACGAACACGATCGTCCGTGTGGATGGGGACGAAGCGATCGTTCGTCGAACGAGAACCATCCACACGGCGGATCGCGAGAGAGAACCGGGACGGTTCGGCCGGCGGTCGGCGGCCGGCGGTCAGGGCGCGAGCGCCGGTTCCGGTCGGCGGCGGTCCTCGACCGTCGCGTCACAGACCGGACACGTGTGTGTGGTCCGTCCCGCGCTCTCCCGGACGATCCAGTCGCCGGAGAGGCTGCTCTCGTGGCCGCAGTCGGGGCAGAACAGCACCGCCTTCGGGCGTGAGTTCGTGTCGTCGGTGGAGGCGTGATGAGTGGACACTGTCAGTGGACCGTATAGGCGTTCGCCGCGAATAACGTTGTTGGCGGGGATCGATCGGGAAGGATCCGGTTGGCGACGTCGACGTATCGGGGGCGCGCTCGGCCGCACGTGTTCGGAGAACGTGATCACGGAGACGAAGTCCGAAGTCCCGGACGCGATTCCCCACCCGACCGTACAGCCCCGCACCTCGGGCCTCCCCAGCCTCGCCACTCACTCCGTTCGTGGCATCCCTCGCGGGCTCCTCGCGCCCCGTCGGGCGCTCGGAGGCGCGCCACCGCGTTCCCTCCCGTCGAGGTACGTCGTCGTTCACGTGCCTCAGCCGACGTCGTCGTTCACGTGTCTCAGCCGAACGAGTCGACGACCTCGGGGCGGGACATAGTCGATGACCTCGGGCGGGACATTATTGTCTCCGCGGGGGCTCGTCCGGGACGATGACCGGATCCAGCGGTTCCGACGGGGGAGACGTCCGACCTCGAGTCGTGATCAGCGACACGAAACTCACGAGCCTCGAGACCGAACGCGAGGTCTTCGGCGAGGAGGTGACGCTGATACAGCGCCCCCTCCGCTCGGCCGAGGCGGTGATCGAGTCGGACCCGGACGCGATCGTCGTCGACGCGTCGACGACGATGACCGCCGAGGTCATCGAGGGCTGTCCGAGTCTCCGTGCGGTCGTCCGCGCCGGCGTCGGCGTCGACAACATCGACCTCGCGGCGGCGGACGCCCGCGGCGTGGCCGTCTCGAACGTCCCCGATTACGGCATGGACGAGGTCTCCGCGCACGCGATCGGGATGTGCGCCTCCCTCGTCCGGGGGATCCCGACGGCCGCCGCGGACACGGGGGCTGGCGGCTGGGACTGGCAGGTCAGCGCCCCGCTTTTCCGCCCCGCGGAGCTGACCGTCGGCGTCGTCGGCTGCGGGCGGATCGGTCGAGAAACCGTCCGGAAGGCGACCTCGCAGTTCGGTCGCGTCCTCGTCCACGACCCGTACGTCTCCGAGGCGGAGATCCGAACGCTCGACGCGGAGCCGGTCGGGTTCGACGACCTCCTCCGGAAGAGCGACGCGATCTCGATCCACACGCCGCTCACGCCGGAGACCCGAGGGATGTTCGACGGGGAGGCCTTCGAGACGATGCGCGAGCGCGACGGGATCGAGAGCGACGGATCGGGGACGATCCTCGTGAACACCGCCCGCGGCGAGGTCGTCGACGAGGACGCCCTGGTCGCCGCCTTGGAGGATGGGACGGTCCGGAGTGCCGGGCTCGACGTTCTTCCCGAGGAGCCGCCGGCGGACGACCGGCTGGTCGGCCGCGACGACGTGGTCGTCACCCCGCACATCGCCTGGTATTCCGAGGAGTCGAAACGGGAGGTGCGGCGCAAGGCCGCCAAGGAGGCCCGGCGATACCTTCGCGGCGACGAGGGACGGTACCGGGTCGACCCCGAGACGTACGGAAGCGTGCCCGGTTCCGCGGAGTGACGCGAGCGAGGAGGCGGACGGGGGAGCCGAACGGGAACACGGTACGGCCGATCGGAACGTTCAACACCTCGTCGATCCGGGATCGGAGCGTGACCCGAGCCCTCCTCCCCGCGGCCGTCGCGGTCGTCGCCGCGGCCACGACCTCCGTGACGCGCCGGATCGCCCCGATCCTCCTCGAATCGTCGATCGACCTCCCGTCCACGGACGCCCTCTCGCTGTACGTCGCCGGCGGCCGGTTCGTCTCCTTCGTGCTCGTCTACGGCGCGCTCCTCGGCGTCGCCTACCGGATCGGTCGAACGCGAGGCGATCTCCACGGCGTCGGGACGATCACGTTCACCACCGGCGTCGTCTCCGCGGTCGCGTACCTCGTCGTGACCGCCGGGACGCTCCTCTGGCTCGGCCCCCAGCAGGGCGCGATCACGGCGGTCCTCGCGGTCGGATCGAGCGTCGGCTTCGGCGTCCAGCTGTCGGTCGTCGTCTTCGCGGGGCTGGCGCTGGGGCGGCTCCGACGTCCGGGGGACGGCGCGAGCGCGTAGCCGTCCGTGGCGGGCCGACTCGTCCCGTCCGCTCAGCGGGCGCGATCGAATCGCGGTCGAATCGCGGGTGAACCCGCGGGCGAAACGCGAGCGGGCTCGAGTCCTCCCGACGAGCGGGTCGGATCCTCCCCGATCACCTCGATCTCTCGAACGGCCCGTAGAACCGGGTAAAACCGGATCAAATCCGAGTTAATCGGGCTTAACGGAGTTCCCGACTTATGGGGAGCGGGCGGCACGACCCGAGTGGACATGAGCGAACGCACGATACGGCTGCTGGTGATCGCGGTCGTCACGATCGGCGCGGTGACCGGCGTCGCGGCCGCCGAGGAAACGCTCGGCGTGACGGTCGAGGACGCCGACGGCGAACCGACGGTCACGGTGACCGAGAACGACTCCGCGGTCGAGAACGCGACGGTGATCGTGAGCGTCGCGGACGACGAGACGAACGCCTCGTATGCGGGAACGGGGGAGTACGCGACCGACGCGAACGGCACGGTCGACCTCCCGGCCCCCGATGAGGACGTGACCGTCGAAGTGACCGCGACCGACGGGAACGCGACCGGCTCGACGACCGCCGACCTCGACGTGCCCGACGGGCTCGAGGTGGACGTCGAGGACGCCGACGGCAAACCGACGGTCACAGTGACCGAGAACGACACCGCGGTCGAGAACGCCTCCGTGAACGTCACGACCGTGACGGCGGAGAACGCGACCGACGACGCCAACACGACCGACGACGCCAACACGACCTACGTCGGCGAGGGGAACTACACGACCGACGAGAACGGCACGGTCGGGCTCCCCGCCGCCGAGGAGAGCGTCACCGTCGAGGTGACGGCGACGGTCGGAAACGGGACCGCCTCGACGACCGTCGACCTGACCGCCGGCGACGAGGCCGACGAGGACCGGCCGTTCGGACAGCTGGTTCGCGAGTTCATCGGGAGCCTCGGGGACCGCGACGGCGGTGTCGGCGGGGCCGTCTCCGACTTCGTGACCGAGAACAACCCCGGGAACGCCCCCGATCACGTGGGAAGTCCCGGCGGCCCGAGCGACGACGCCGGTAACGGCAGCGACGCTGACGAGGACGACGCGTCCGGAAACGCGCCTGCTGAGGCCGAGAACGGTGACGACGGCGAGCAGGGCCCGCCGGACCACGCAGGGAACGACGCTGACGAGGATGAAGACGACGCTGGCGAGGACGCCGGTTCGGACGAAGACGACGGCGAGGATGCGGATGAAGACGACTCTGAGGAAGACGATGCCGACGAGAACGACGCTGACGAAGCCGACGACGGCGAGGACGAGAACGAAGACGATGACGCGGATAACTCCGGCAACGGAAACGGTCCCGGTAACGCGCCCGGAAACGGCCCGCCGTAGCTGACGGACGGTACGGCTATCGGTGACTGAGCGCGGACGACCGACTGCGAACGACCGGCCTCTTTTCGATCGCGACCCGGTGTCGGCATCGTTTAGTGTGCGGTGAGCGAACCGGAGGACATGAGCGAGAGCACGTATCCGCCGGTCACGGAGCACCTGTCGGACCCCGAAACGGCCCGTGAGGAGGGGCGCCGCAAGATGGACTGGGCGCTCCAGCACATGCCGATCCTGAACGCGCTCCGCGAGGAGTTCGAGACGGAGCAACCCCTCGCGGGCGAGACGATCGCGATGGCGATGCACGTCGAGGCGAAGACGGCGAACCTCGTCGAGCTGCTCGCCGACGGCGGCGCGGAGGTCGCCATCACCGGGTGTAACCCGCTCTCGACGCACGACGACGTCTCGGCGGCGCTGAACGAGCACGAGTCGATCACCTCCTACGCGGTCCGCGGCGTCGGCGACGAGGAGTACTACGACGCGATGCACGCGGTCGTCTCCCACCGGCCGACGATCACCGTCGACGACGGGATGGACATGGTGAAACTCGTCCACGAGGAGTACCCCGAGCTGATCGACTCGATCCTCGGCGGGGCCGAGGAGACCACCACCGGAGTCCACCGCCTGCGCGCGATGGACGCCGACGGCGAGCTCCATTACCCGGTCTTCGCCGTGAACGACACGCCGATGAAGCGCCTGTTCGACAACGTCCACGGCACCGGCGAGTCCTCGCTCGCGACCATCGCGATGACGACGAACCTCTCCTTCGCGGGCAAGAACGTCGTCGTCGGCGGGTTCGGCTACTGCGGCAAGGGCGTCGCGAAGAAGGCCGCCGGCCAGAACGCGAACGTCATCGTCTGCGAGGTCGACCCGCGAAAGGCGCTCGAGGCCCACATGGAGGGATACGAGGTGCTCCCGATGACGGAGGCCGCCGCGAAGGGCGACGTGTTCGTCACGACCACCGGCAACCGCGACGTGATCACCCGCGAGCACTTCGAGGTCATGAACGACGGCGTCCTCCTCGCGAACGCCGGCCACTTCGACGTGGAGATCAACCTCGAGGAGCTCGACGACCTCGCGGTCGACCGCTTCGAGGCCCGTGACGGCGTCGAGGGGTACGAGATGCCGGACGGCCGCGTGCTCAACGTGCTCGCCGAGGGACGGCTCGTCAACCTCGCCGCGCCCATCGCGCTCGGCCACCCGGTCGAGGTGATGGACCAGAGCTTCGGCGTCCAGGCGGTGGCCGTCCGCGACCTCGCCGAGAACGCCGACGCCTACGACCCCGGCGTCCACGACGTCCCCGACGACCTCGACCGCGAGGTCGCCGAGATCAAACTCGCCGCGGAGGGCGTCGACCACGACTCGCTCTCCGAGGCACAGCGCGAGTACATGGGCAGCTGGGAGCACGGGACGTAAGGGGTACACCGACGGAACGGGCGTCGAGTGCCCCCCGACCGATCGCTGAGAAAGTTCTTTGTGAGTCTGTATGCAACCGTATGCGTATGTCGAAGAGTATCCGTCTCTCGGAAGAAGCGTACGAGCGGCTCGCCGCACACAAACGCGAGGGCGAGACGTTCTCCGACGTCGTCCTCCGGCTCGCAGGGGAGCGGTCCATCCTGGAAATCGCCGGAGTTCTAAGCGACGACGAAGCCGACGCGCTCCGAGAGGCCGTCGACGAGCGACGCGAGCGACGCGCCGCCGAACTGGAAGATACCGTCGATCGACTCCGGGAAGCGTAGCGTGCTGCTCGACACGTCGTTTCTCATCGATCTGATGAACGGAGACGAAGACGCCGTCGAAAAGGCACGAGAGTTAGAAACGGAACTCGTCCAGCAGCGTCTCTCCTCGATGACACTCTTCGAGCTGTACTACGGCATCGCTCGGGCGACCGAGTCGGAAGCCGAGCGCGAGAAGGTCGAAGCAGTCCTCGACTCGAAACCGGTCCACCCGGCCGACGCCGCCGTCATGCGGAAGGCCGGTCGGATCGCAGGAGAGCTACAGAACGAGGGAACGCCCGTGGGCGACGGAGACGTGATCATCGCCGCCACGGCCGAGGTCGTCGAGGAAGCGGTTCTCACCAGAAACGTCGACGACTTCGAGCGTCTCGGGGTCGACATCGAGGAGTACTGAGAAGTACCGTTCAGAGCTATCCACCCACGCGATCGACCCGACCCTTTCTCGCGCCCTTTTTGAACGACACGCGCGTACACCGGCCAGTGACAGTCACGAGTCTCCACGATCCGAGCCACCGCGAGGCCCTCTGGGAGCTGGAGGCGGCGTTCGACCGCGGGGACCTGGTCAGCGTCTTCGGCCGCTGTACGGTCTCCTACGAGGGGCGCGCCGCCTCCGACCTCGGCACGGGCGACCGCCTCCTCCTCTTGAAACCCGACGGGGCCGCCCTCGTCCACACCGACGAGGGCCGCCAGCCCGTCAACTGGCAGCCGCCGGGGTCGGAACACCGCGCCGCGGTCCGGGAGGGGCGGCTCCGCGTGGTGTCGACCCGAACGACCCCCGACGAAACCCTCACCGTCCGCTTCTCCGACGTCCACGAGCTCTCCGCGATGCCGGTCACCGGCGGACGCGACCTCGCCATCCACGGAACCGAGGAGGACCTCCGGACCCGGATCCTCGAACGTCCCGACCTGATCGAGTCGGGCTTCGAGCCGCGGGAGACCGAGCGGCCCTCCAGCGCCGGTCCGATGGACGTCTTCGGCGTCGACGCCGACGGCAACCCGGTCGTCGTGGAGCTGAAACGACGGCGGGTGGGCCCCGACGCGGTCGGCCAGCTCGCCCGGTACGTGCGGGCGCTCCGGGAGGAACTGGGTGTCGACGAGGAACGCGACGATCCCCTCGATAGCGACGGTGACGACGCCGCAGCCGACGCAGCCGAGATCGACGGCGATGACACCGCAGCCGACGCCGACGCGATCGATCTCGAGGTCCGCGGCGTGCTCGTCGCCCCCTCGATCACCGACCGCGCCGCGGAGCGACTCGCGGACCGCGGATTCGACCACGTCGCCCTCGAGCCGGCCCCGGAGGAGTGAGGCCCCGACCCGAGTGATGGCTCGATATTCATCACACGTGGGAGGTCACACACGGCCACGCACGCGACCGTCCCGCCGTCTCCGTCGCGGTATCGAAGGCTTTATCGACGCAGCGGAGGCTACATCGGACAAGTAACCATGTCCGACAAACCCGCCTCTATGTACCGGACGATAGACAAGCCCTCGTACACCCGGCGCGAGTACATCACGGGCATCCCCGGCTCGAAGATCGCCCAGCACAACATGGGCGACCTCTCCACGGAGCCCGACGACTACCCCGTCGAGATCAGCCTCCGGGTCGAGGAGGAGCTCCAGATCCGCCACGGATCGCTCGAGAGCGCGCGCCTGTCGGCGAACCGCCACCTGATCAAGGAGCTCGGCGAGGGGAACTACAAGATGACCCTTCGCAAGTTCCCACACCAGGTCATCCGCGAGAACAAGCAGGCGACCGGCGCGGGCGCGGACCGCGTCTCCGACGGGATGCGCCAGGCGTTCGGCAAACCCGTCGGGACGGCCGCCCGCCTCGACAAGGACGACGTGGTCTTCACGGCGTACTGTACGGTCGACCAGGCCCCCGTCGTGAAGGAGGCGTTCCGCCGCGCGTACAACAAGCTCTCGCCGCCGTGCCGGATCACGGTCGAGCGCGGCGAGGAACTGCTCGTCGCGTAGACGACTACTCCGGCGGTCGACGCGCCGTCTCTTCACCTGCAGTCCCTCCGCTTTGCTTCCCCCGAAGTACCGACCCGGAACGCCCGCTTCCGAGACGAATCGCTGATATACCTCGCTCGCGTACCGCTCCACAGTGTCAACGCAGCTGGCCGAGGTCGAGACGCTGTTCCTCCACGAGGCTCGGAGCGACTACACCGTGGTCGCGAACCGGGACGGGAGCCGGGTGCTTCGCGGTCGCTTGGAGCTCAAGGAGACGTCGGCGGGCCCCAGACCCGGGAAGTTCCGCGTCATCAGGGACGGCGAGGACCACCCCCGGTCACCCGACGAGTTCGTCGACCTCGCCCGTGCGGCCTCGCGGATCCGGATCTCCGAACAGACCTCGCCGGAACGCCGCGAGCGTCTCCGGGAGATGCTCGGCGGCTACCAGCTGGAGGCGATGACGGTCCGGACCTGTCGACGCTGCGCGAACGACGGCCGCTACGGTCCGATCACGGCCGAAACCGCGATCGAACACAACGGCGAGCACGTCTGTCGGGACTGTGCCCGCCGCGAGCTCGAACGCGAGCTGTCGTACAAGGGCGATTTCACTGGCGCGGCGGAGGAGCGGTTGGAGGAGCTCCTCTACGACTCGAAGGACCTCGACCGGATCATCAACCTGCTCTCGGGCGGGCTCGACCCCGATCTGACCAAGTACGACGAGGTGTCGGCCACCGTCGACGACGTCTCGCCGGTGCGAACCGACGAGCTCGACCTCCACCCCGATCTGGCCGATCACGTCCAGGGCCGCTTCGAGGAGCTGTTGCCCGTCCAGAGCCTCTCGGTGCGGAACGGCCTGCTCGACGGCGACGACCAGCTCGTCGTGAGCGCGACCGCGACGGGGAAGACCCTCGTCGGCGAGCTGGCCGGGATCGACCGGGCGCTTCGCGGGGAGGGAAAGCTCCTCTTTCTGGTCCCGCTCGTCGCGCTCGCCAACCAGAAGCACGAGGACTTCGAGGACCGCTACGGCGACGTACTCGACGTCTCGATCCGCGTGGGATCCTCCCGGATCGCCGACGACGGCAACCGCTTCGACCCGAACGCGGACGTGATCGTCGGAACCTACGAGGGGATCGACCACGCGCTCCGGACCGGGAAGGACCTCGGCGACGTGGGAACGGTCGTCATCGACGAGGTCCACACGCTGAAGGAGGGCGAGCGTGGTCACCGGCTCGACGGCCTGATCTCCCGGCTGAAGTACTACAGCGAGGACCGGATGGCGACCCATGAGGGCTACGGCGGCACCCAGTTCGTCTACCTCTCGGCGACGGTCGGCAATCCCGAGTGGCTCACCGAGAAGCTGCGTGCCACCCTCATCGAGTTCGAGGAGCGCCCCGTCCCCATCGAGCGCCACGTCACGTTCGCGGACGGCCGCGAGAAGGCCGAGATCGCCGACAAGCTCGTCAAACGCGAGTTCGACACGAAGTCCTCGAAGGGGTACCGCGGGCAGACGATAATCTTCACCAACTCGCGGCGACGGTGTCACGAGATCAGCCGAAAGCTGCGATACGACTCCGCGCCGTACCACGCCGGGCTCGACTACGGCCGGCGCAAGAAGGTCGAGCGCATGTTCGGCGACCAGGAGCTGTCGGCGGTCGTGACCACCGCGGCGCTGGCCGCGGGCGTCGACTTCCCCGCCTCGCAGGTGATCTTCGACACGCTGGCGATGGGGATCGAGTGGCTCTCGGTCCAGGAGTTCTCCCAGATGCTCGGGCGGGCGGGCCGGCCGGACTACCACGACCGCGGCCGGGTGTACCTCCTCGTCGAGCCCGACGCCGTCTATCACAACTCGATGGACCGAACCGAGGACGAGGTCGCGTTCACCCTGCTCAAGGGCGTGATGGAGGACGTGGCGACCCACTACGACGAGACGGCCGCCGTCGAGGAGACGCTGGCGAACGTCGTCGTCGCGGGCAAGCAGGCGAAGCGGCTCAACGACCGGATGATCGGCGACGTGCCGACGAAACACGCGGTCGGGAAGCTGCTCGAGTGGGAGTTCATCGACGGCTTCTCGCCGACGCCGCTCGGACGGGCGATCTGTCGGCACTTCCTCGCGCCCGACGAGGCGTTTCGGATCCTCGACGCGGTCCGGAGGGGAACTGACCCCTACGACCTCGTCGCGGACCTCGAGCTGTACGACGACGGGGAGTGAGCCGCCGTCCGGAACGACGAACGAAACGCTTTAGCGGCTCATCCGGGTAGTGATGGGCACGGGACCATGGGTTAGTGGTATACTTCGGGCCTTGGGTGCCCGTGACCCCGGTTCGAATCCGGGTGGTCCCATCCTGCCGCTGCGAGCAGTCCGCGAGCAGCGGCAGGCGGAGCGGATTCGAAACAGGGAACGGAGCGAGCGGAGTGACTGAGGTTCGAATCCAGGTGGTCCCATCCTGCTGCGAGCAGTTCGCGAGCGCCGCGGTCGTGAATCCGGGCGGCCCCGCTCAGTCCCATGCTGACCAGGATCTCCCTTTCGTTCTTTCCTACTCCGCCGATCCCGGCGAAGCGTATTTCACTCGATGCTTCCTCGGGGAGGGCATGGACGTCCTCTGTGTCGACGGCGATCCGGACTCCCTCGAGCGCACGGTGGCGTCCGTTCGGCGGGAACTCCCCGACGCGATGCCGCGTTCGGCGAGGACGGCCGAGGCGGCGCTCGATCTGCTCGCGACCGACTCGATCGACTGCGTCGTCAGCACGCTTGAACTACCCGACGGAAGCGGGATCGACCTGCTGGAATCGGTACGGTCCTCCCACGGACCGCTTCCGTTCGTCCTCGCCCCGAGAGCGGGGGCCGGAAGCGAGTCGCTCGCCGCCGCCGCGGTCGAAGCCGGCGTCTCGGCGTACGTGCCGTCGGGGTCTGAGGACGGGGACGGGGGTCGATACGTGCGGATCGCCGCGTGCGTCCGCGACGCCGTCGAGGAAGGGATCGACTCGACGGCGTCCGAACACGCCCGCCAGCTCGGGGCGCTCCACGAGGCGAGCGTCGGGCTCATCGCCGCGACCAGCCACGAGCGCGTCGCGGAGGTGGCCGTCGCGGCCGCGAGCGACATCCACGGGCTGGAGGCCAGCACCGTGTACCTGTACGACGCCGACGCGAACGTGATCGAACCGATCGCGTCGACGCCGGCCGCGTTGAACCTGTCCGGAGGCCCGCCGACGTACCGACCGGGCGAGAGCATCGTCTGGCGCGTCTTCGAGCGGGGCGAGCCGGAGGCGGTCGAGGACGTGCCGTCCGATCCGGACGCGTACAACCCGGACACGCCGATCCGGAGCCAACTCACCCTTCCGCTCGACGAGTACGGCGTTCTCGTGTCCGGCTCCCACGACCCGGGGACGTTCGACGAGCGCGACGTGACGCTCGGCCGGATCCTGGCGGGGAACGTCGTCGCGGCGCTCGAGCAGGTCGATCGGGCGCGAACGCTCGAGGAGCGGAACGAGCGGCTCGACGAGTTCGTCCGCGTCGTGAGCCACGACCTCCGGAACCCGCTCGCGGTCGCGACGGGGAGACTGGAGCTGGCTCGTGCAGAGCTGGCCGACGTCGGAATCGAGAGCGAGCACGTCTCGAGCGTCGAGTACGCGCTCGACCGGATCGAGGCCCTGATCGACGACCTGCTCCGACTCGCGAGGGAGAACGACGCGGACGTCGAGCTCGAGCCGCTCCGGCTGTCGGCGCTCGTCGACCACTGTCGCGGGGCCGTCGACACGGAGAACGCGACCCTCCGGACGGAGACCGACCGTACCTTCCGCGGGGACCGCGGCCGCGTCCGCCAGTGTTTCGAGAATCTGGTTCGAAACAGCGTCGAGCATTAGTGATAGTCATAACTTTTGAATAGATAGGAAGCGATCTATCCATGACTTTGCGAAGCTTATCCGATCGGCGTAGTCGTGAAAGATCGAACAGAT
>NZ_RDQE01000008.1 GCF_003697845.1 Halobellus captivus
TCACGCTCACCAGCGCTTCGAAGACGATCCACGACCAATTCGATCTGATTCACCGGCATCAGACGAGATTACGCGGCTGTCGATGTGATCGACTGATACTTGCTTGCTCTGAACGGACCGATTCCCGAGGAGCAACACAAGTGTGCTAACCGTTCCATGAGACACTAAAAGCGTTTTAGCGGAGCCTGTGCGGAGTGCGCTCAGTACAGGCGGCTACGATCGAATTACGTACGCACTCACACACTAATCTGCTGTAGAGTTCTACCACCAGTACAGCTATCGTCTTGCTATGTGGATAGGTGACATGGTAACTGCTGAATCGGTCACACTTTGGGCACACATTCTTTCGGGGGTCGCTGCGCTGCTGGCAGGAGTTGGTGCTCTCGTCACCACAAAAGGGGGCCATCGTCACCGGCTTGCCGGACGTGTATACGTTGGCGCAATGGCTGTAGTCGTCGGAACGGTCTTTCCGTTACTCGCTTTCGACCCTACCCCGAATCGAATCTTTCTCACGCTGGTCGCCATCTTCAGCGGCTACTTTGCGTTTTCCGGGTATCGAGTGCTCTCCCGAAAGCGATCCTCCGATACCGTTGGACGAATCGATTGGATAGCAGCACTTCTCGTCGTCGGCGCGTGTCTGTTCCTTGGCGGATGGGGCGTTGGATCTCTTCTCGGTGGGGACTCGTTTGGAACGGTGATGATCGTCTTCGGTGCTATCGGCATTCTCGTTGGAGTCTCGGACATCCGAGAGTTCCGTAGCTCGGCTCAACGAGGTCCATGGATGATAGAGCATCTCGGGCGAATGATGGGTGCGTATATTGCCACGGTGACCGCGGTGTCAGTCGTCAATTTCAGTAACGTCTCTCCGGTCGTGAGCTGGCTTTGGCCGACCGTTCTCGGAGTTCCACTCATCTGGTACTGGTTCCGTAAGTACGGGAATATTGGTCCATTTGCCCGTCTCTATCCGGCGAAATGATGAGAGTCCTCTGTGTCTTACCTATCCGAATCACATCGCAGAACGAACCTGCTAATAGAACGAATTGTGGGACGAACCTACTCCTCCGTGAGTTTCGGATACGCAACTTCCCACAGGTGGCCGTCGGGGTCAGCAAAGTACCCGGAATACCCGCCCCAAAATACGTCTTGTGCTTGCTTCACTATCTGACCCCCTGCGGCTTCAGCTTCTGCGAGAATCGATGTAACCTCGTCTTTGCTTGCAACGTTGTGCGCTAACGTCACTCCCGAGAAACCGTCTCCTTCGTCAGGAACGTTCGCGTCCTTGGCGAGGCGGTCTCTTGGTAGAGTGAAAGCCACGTACCCTCAAGTTCGAAGAACGCCACCTCACTATAACAAGGAGTGCGAACGATCCGATTCCGACAACAGCGAGAGACACCGACAACACGAGATCTGACCACGCGTTCCACGGGTCCTCAAGTGCCGGTTCGACCCGTGCGAGCCACCAGTCTGTCTCCCCCATTTCGTCTTCGGTCGTTTCCGCACGTCCGGTCAGTCGTCGGATAGCTGGCCGCCCGCCAGCCGCGAACAGGGCGACGATCGTGACACTCCCCATCGCCAGTAGAACTGGTAGTGAAACGATCCCCGTCTGTGCAAACAAGAAGATCAGTACGAACCCGAGCCCCGCCAGCCCGGAAACGAACCCCCGAACAACACCCCAGAGTTCCATCTCAGTTCGGAGATAGCGCCGTTCAACGCGTTAATCTGGCGGTCACTGGGGAACAGCGGGATCGAATCTGACACCACCACTTCTAACTCGATCTCCCGTGAGTGAGTCGATATGCCCTCCACGAGCACGGTACGAACAGATCCCGGTCTCAGCTGGAAGACGATCCTACACGGTATTCGTCGGCTTCCGCACCGGATGGCGGCGTTTATCGTCACGATGCACCCTGTGATCTGGGGCGGCTTTTTCGTCGCACTCCCGCTTGCGGTCCTCGGTTCGGTGACTGTCGTTGGCTCTCGGGCAGCCGTCGCGTACGTGATCGTCTGTGCGTGCCTGTGGCTGATGGTGTGGTTTTCGAGTGCGGGATTCAAAACGAATCACTACCGGCTTGGTCCCGAGAAGCGCACGTTGACGATCAAACCTGAATTCGACGATCCCGAGACTGAACAGTTCGCAGCGGCGACCGGCACTGACGAACGGACGGTTGACCTCGACACGGTAGACGCCATTCAATTCATCCCACTCGGTCCGATCGTAGCTGCTCGACTTCACTACCACTCCTTCACAGTCACGAAGCCAGAGGGAGTCCTCGTACCGCGCGGACGGCTGCACGAAGTCGCTGCCAGCTTTCGATCGTGTGACGTGTCAGTTCCCGAATTGACGCCTGACGACCGTCCGACGCCTCAACGCCGACCGCTCCGTGCTGCGATCCGGATCGCCGCAACGCCGGTGTTGATCGGCGTACTCCCGGTCTACCTCGTGCAGTTTCGACTCGGCATCGACGTGTGGCCGTTTCTGTTCGGGTTCGTCCTCGTCACGTGGGTCGTGATCGTTCGATACCTCTCCGTCCGGTTCGGTATCCGCCCTGAGGGGACACGGGCACGTGACTGGCTCCTTCGATGGGGGATCGATATCTTCGTCGCGGGACTTGGGTTAGTGGTTGCGCTCGGACTGTTCTCCCTCATCGGAGCACTATGAGGACCGATTTGGGATGACAATATTCATTAATTTCCTTGCAACGTACCTGCCGTGATGTGAACACGCACGAGAGCCACGCGTCGCTAACACGACACTGGCTCTCGCCGCAACGAGGCATCTCTAAAGACAGACTCACACGTATTTCCGAGCGTTCCAGATCCCGCGTGAAGTGTTCCGAAAACCGGGGGAAGAAGCGCTCAAAACCATCCCGAAACTACGCTATGACTCACTAACAATCTCCGGTACAAGAGCGTACTGGGGAATCAAACTTCTTTACCCGTCATTCGAATCGTTCTGGTATGCCCTCCAAGTCGCTGTCACTTACAGTGAAGATGGTTTCTGCAGTGATTGGATTAACAGTAGTTGCCGTGGGATTTCTCGTTGGTGTCTGGGTTGTCCTCTATGGGGTACTCTCTTTCTTTGACGTGGCCTCGGCATCATCCCTCGCAGCGGGGATCACTGTGCTGACGATCGTGACTGTCGGATATCTCGAATACAGGCAAATCGATACGATCGAACGAGTTGCTGACGCCCAGCGTGTCGATAGAGAGGCCGAACCAGCGTTGTACGAGCTAGTCACACGCATCGCAACACAACTCGATATTCCGGTCCCGACGATCGCGCTCTCGGAACGGCGGGCACCCGAAGCCCTTGTCGTCGGATTTCGACCGGGGAACATTCACTTGGTCCTGTCCCGCGGGACAGTCAACACGCTTGATGGAACCGCGGAACTGGAAGCCGTAATCGCCCACGAACTCGCACACGTGAAAAATCGGGACGCAATGGTAATGACGATCCTCTCGCTTCCCGTGATTCTCGCTAATGGACTCGGTTCCAGACTCGCAGACGTTGAAAATCCGGGGTGGGCTGCAATCGTTATTGTCCCGCTCGCATTCATCTCGACGATTGTCTGGGTAATCGGGAAAGCAATCACCGCTCGCTTGTCCCGAGTGAGAGAACGTGTCGCGGACCAAGTTGCAGCACAAATCACTGGGTCACCTGCAGCCCTTGCTACTGCACTCAAACAGCTTGATCAAGGCATTTCGGAAACACCCAACCGAGATTTACGTGAAGCGTCCGGAATCTCGTCGCTCTCGATCCTTCCTCTTGAACCGGAGGAGTTGGAAAAGGTGATGCTCGGTCCAGAGGGCAACACAGAACCGTCGTACTGGTGGCTCCGCACACGACTGCACCAACTCGAACGGTGGCTGTTCCGAACCCACCCGCCAACAGACGACCGTATTGAACAACTCGCTGCATACGAACGCAACCAAGAACGACGCCCAGCGTCAAACATACAATCGTGAGTGGAAACAACTAGAAGCGCTCGAACGATCTTGGGAATTACTGAAGAACTCAGACCAAAAGGAAACGGCGTATTTCTTCAGTTGATCCGTAAGTCCAAGGGCTAGGTGCGTTGCGGCGTCCACAGCCCATAGAGAATCGCTACGAGTCCTGCGAGTTCACTGACTTGGCCGACGCTATTGACGATCGGGACTGGTACATTAAGTCCAAATCCTAAGATCACGAGTGCGGCACCTGGAACACCGAGGATAAGCGCAAATCCGAGTGCGATGAACAGCATCGGTCGGCTTTGGTTCCGTCGATAGCCGAGATACGCAAGATAGCTGATGGTTAAGCCGAGTGCGACGGAGATGAGTTCACTGGCGGTTCGAATACGGCTGAGCGTATCGAGATCGATCGACTGGAGGAGTAGTTCAAATGTGGTCATCTGTTTTCAACGAAGCAAGTGAACCGGTCGGCCATCCGTTCACGACGCGAGACAGTGATCTCGAAGCCCTCATCGGTGAGTGTCAGCGTAAGGCTGTGAAGTTGTGCCTGGTACACTTTGTAGTTCTTCCCGTCCGTAACTGGCTGGATCTCTTCGGATATGAGGTCGTACTTTCGGAGTCGTTCGAGTCGACGGTAAACCGTCGGTTCCGACGTGTCGAGTCGCTTACTGAGTTCGGACGCCGAACAGGGACCGTTTTTCGTTTCGATGAGGATACGTCGGGCACAGTCATCTGCGAGGAGATCTGCGAGTCCCGCCGCATCCGTTCCGTCCGACACAACAACTCCCACATCTATGTGGTTCTCAATAACAGTTCGGTGGATCGTGTCGGTTGTGGTTGGCTTCAACCGCTGAAACCAGGCAAAGGCGCTCTTTGATATCGCATGTGTTGGAGTCGGTATCGATGTCGAAGTCGAATATGCCCCGTGATGTAGATAGCCCCTCCAAACAAGCTAAACGGACACTCCTCGCTCCGTTTTGGAATCGTACTGAGAATCGCCTCCGTGCCCTTTGGCGGATTCTCGGTGCGTTCATACTCGTCGCAACCGGTTCACAGGTACTCCCATCCGTACTGTTCAGTAATAGCGATCTCCCGCCATCTCTGCTGGGATTAACGCAGAATATCTTCACCGTTGTCACTGTACTCCTGGTGATCGTAATCTGGGCTCGATACGTCGATCGACGCCGACTCACCGAGTATGGTCTTCACGTCGGACCGGAATGGGTGCGGGACGCAGGTGCCGGTGTCGTCATCGCGTTCGTCGCGTGGGGGCTAGCGCTTGCAGTACATCTCACTGTCGGGTGGACACACATCTCGGCTGTCCTGTCGCCAGGGAACGCTGCGAACGCACTCCCCTTCGCAGTAGCTCTAATCGCGTTCGTCGCCCAGTTCCTGCTCGTCGGAATCTGGGAAGAACTCCTGTTTCGAGGGCTCGTGCTCAAAAACGCCGCTGAAGGATTCCATACGCAGTGGTTCTCGGAACGCGGTGCAGTGCTGGCTGGCCTCGTTGCGTCCTCACTGCTGTTCGGCGTCGTCCACGTCGATCAAGCGACGTCACTGCCCGCGCTTGGGTTCTGGGTGTTGATGGGTCTGGTTCTTGGCAGCGTGTACGTCATCACTGACTCGCTGGCAATACCGATCGGCATTCATTTTGCAACGAATCTCGCGTTCAACAACGTCTACGGGTTGAGTAATGTTCGACCGGAGACTGCGGAGGTCGCTGCCGCGCTGCTCCGCCCGGAATTCACCGGTCCGACCAGGTTCGTCGGCGTTTCGGGACTTGTTAACGTCGGTGTGGTCGTACTCATCGCCGTACTCTCAATAGGGTACGTTGCCGTCCAGTACGACTCCATCAGGGTGAGAGTATCACCTGTGTATACTGTATATTCCCGTTCACATAACTGAGTTTGAAAGCGAAGGGCTATAGTGACGGATTGACGAATCGTATTCTTTGTCTGCGTGCTACGCGGTTTCTGCCGGCAGATTCGTTCGTACGAGACCACAGTCGGGTCAAGCGACTGGCTCGATATCAACGGTCTCTGTCATGTCGAGTGTCCCGAGTACGCCTTCTCGTGTGTTTTCTGTGTCGCCCGTAAGGTATGGCCTCCAGCTCGAACCGTTATGTGTTCCATCGTGACGCCACAATCCGGACACCGTCGTTCCATGTATCCAGTTACCTCTCTCACCCCAAAAGGTATTGGACGAGAGTGGGGCTCACTCGACGTCGTCGTGGAATTGGACGACGAGTTGTTCGATCGCGAGGGCATACACCGTCATTTCTCGGCCCTTCTCGGAGTACCACGTCTCGATCGGTGTGATGAGTTCCGCATCGCAGAGCCGATCAAGGTGGTATGAGACGTTCTGTACGGATTGGTCGAGTGACTTGGCGATCTCGGATGCCGTTTTCGGCTCCGATTCGAGTGTGCTCAAGATCTTCTGTGCAGTCTCGGATGAAAGGACTTGGAGCACCTCAGTTTGCTCGTTTCGGTCGATGACGATGTTCGTTTGTTCACGGGGGGCGTGGGTGACGGGAGGCTGGTGTGGGAAGGCGCTTGCCATAGGTTTGATCAGGGCGTGACCGGCTTATTCTGTTTGTTCGGTTCACTCCGAACAACCGAATCAAACGATTTAATACTTACGGAATTCATAACCGAAGTATGACTCAACAGAGTACCCATCACGGAGTATGGACAATATCCATCTATGAGTGAGGATGATCGCGCCGTCGCCCGCGAGCGGATCATCGAGTCGATGGAGCAGTCGGCAGAAGTCTACGGTCTCAGCCGGAGTGCAGGCCGCATTTATGGTGTGTTATACTTCTCTGACGAACCCCTTTCAATCCCGGAACTCGTCGACGAGACCGGCTACGCGAAATCAACGATTAGCAACGTCACCCGTACCTTGACGCGGATCGGACTTATTCACCGTCGATCATCGGCAGGCGGCGGCCGACGCGTTCAGTATACCGCCGAGCGGGAGATCTGGTTCATTCTACAGGACGTGTTTCAACAGTACGTCCAACGAGAGATTCAGACGACACTCCGGACGATTCAGCGCGCGCAAGCACAACTCCCGGACGAGAGCGAAACCGAGGGTGAACGGATCGAGGAGCTTCGAGACACCTACGAAGATCTACAAGAGATCGTCACACTCGCGTCAAACTTCACCGCCGCAGAACTCCGCGACGCGCTCGAATCCTACGATCGATAGTCACCAGTACACGGTGTACGTACAGGCATCGTCTCCGTCACGACGACATGTCTCTCCCGTTTCCTCGATGAAGACGAACGCATCGACAGACGCGTACTGTCTGGCGACACCACGGATGAGTCCACGATCGAACGGACAAGGGTATGGATTGTAACACGTGAGTTCGCCGGTTCGATCCTCGGTCTGTTCGAACTCATAGTAGCCGATGTCGCCACCACGATGATTCTGCTGGTAGGCCTCATCGATCGACTGGAGGCCCTCGGGAACGGTATCGAAGTCTTTCGGCCACGTGGCGACTTCCGGAAGTTGTTCACCCAGCCGATCGAGAACGTGCGGCTGTAACTCCTCAGCGATCGTCTCAAAGGTATCCAGCCAGGTTTGTTGTGGATACCACTCTTCGGGGTCCGGATCAGTGATTCCTTCCGCAGCAAGTGCTTGGAGCGCCCGTTCCTGATAGGCTTCAGAAAACCGTCCCATTGCCGTTTCGACGATCGTGAGGACCGTTTGACCGTTCACCTCTACGCCTTGGTCAAACGCTTCATAGGTGGCCATTATGTGTACCACCGATCGGATCAGGAAAGTAACTTCGGTATGAAAGCGCTACACGACAATTGAGGACTCTTTCAGGTCGTTGCAAGCCGATTATACACTCGACCTCAGAGCGCTGCATCGATTCCGTACCAGTGAACTTTCGGTCCTAAACTCCGAAACTGTGAAAGTTCACAGATTCAGAGGTAGTGAATCTATTGGTTTGTTAAGGGTACAGATTCGAGTGGCCATCGTGGAGTGTGCGTTCGCTCTTCTTCGACATACCCCAGACGGAACAGATGTTGGGGTATCTCCTCTCCAGTGCCAGCTCTGGTAGCGAGTTTCGTTCGCATTTCTGGCCGTTCCAAGATCTGACTCAGTGGATGGACGGCGAAATCTTCAGCACTCGCGAGAAGGGCGAGTCGTTCGAAGACTTGACCGGTTTTGACCTGGGCCGTTGCAGTGTCTTCCTGGGTTGCCAGCAATGCGACGACTGGCGCGCATTCGATAAGTTTCGAGTTCTTTCGGCCTTCCCGTTCTCCGAGATCGAAGTGAGAAACGACCGCCTGCCCGAGACGGGCCATGAGCCACGAACTGCCGAGCGCGCCCGTCCCGACCCAGTAGCCCAGTTCTTGCCGATATGTTGGGTCAGCCATCTGTGCCTCATCCGCCTCGGCTTGGAGTTCGCCGATAGAACGCTTTTGCTCGGGGTCATCGATCAGGGACAATGTCACGCTGTCCCATTCGATTACTCGACGGAACTGATCTCTCGTTTCCCGAGGGAGTGCTTGGTCTTCGAACAACTGGTGGCTCGTATACCGCTCTGTGAGCTCGTCGAACAACTCCGATGGTCGACTGGACGATGGGTCGCTATCAGGTTCGAGTGTGACCGTCGAGACGAGGTTGTCGTCCTCGTCGGTATGATACGTGATTTCGTAACCGACCTCGAAGTGTTCGGCCGCAGTACAGAGATTTTCGAGCGCACAGCCGATACTGATGAATAGCTCTCGCTTGTCTTGGTCAGCGACTTCGAGCCATCGTGTCTTGTCGAAGGCGATTTCGATCGTTTCGTCCCGAATCGTGAACTGCCACGGTTGAGAGTTGTGACTTGACGGGGCTAAAATCGCATAGCGGAGCAGGAACTTCGCCTGTTCTCCGAGAGGGGATCCATCGGGAAACTCGCCCTCGGTGATGTCCCAGACTGATTGGGTCAATTCGTCTGCGTCCATAACGGAGATACGCGCTCCACTATGCTAAATATGGCTCCACCAGCCCATCTCGGTCGCGTAAAGTTAGAGAATGAGGCGTTCGACTTCAGAGTGTCTATGACCGAAATCGAACGCCTCAGCCAACGTATCGCGTGGATCGACTTGTCGTTTGTGGAGCGAGATCGAACTCCGCGATGGGCGATTGAAATAGGGATCCGCTGTCACTTGGCCGGCATATCACTACGTGAGGTAAGTAAATTTCTCGATGAATACGGGATCGATCGGAGTCACGTCGCTATCCATAACTGGGTTCATAAAGCCGATCTACAGCCGATCTCGACCGTGTCTGCGGATCAACTCGCGGTTGACGAAAAGATGATCCGCCTCCACGGCTAGAAGTTCTGGCTGTACGGTGCGGTTGATCCGTTTACGAACGAGATCCTTCACGTGAGCCTCTATCCGACCGCAAATAAACAGACGACGCGATGGTTTCTCACCGAGCTACACCGGCGCTATCAGCTCGATAATGTGGAACTTCTCGTCGATGACGCAGACTATCTCGGATCTGTCCTCGCTGAAGACGGCTATCGATTTCAATCATTCAACATGGAAATCGGAATGCCATCGAACGTGTTTTTTGGGAAATAGAACGACGAACATCATCGTTTGCGAATAGTTTCAGCAATGTCGCGCTAGAGACAGCTCAAAATTGGCTTGAAGCCGTCGCAGTCTACCACAATTCACGCCAAAGTTAACGCGACCCTCAGGCCAACCGGACCTCGACTTCGTCGTCCTCCGAAACCGTCACGATCCCGTCGAACAGCTGTTTGAGGGTGTTCAGGCTCTGGTCGTCGTGTGCAGTCGAATCGATGCTGAACAGCCCGAGCCCGTTGACGCTCTGGACGCGACCGGTGAACACGTGGAGGAACCGGAAGACCGTCTGGAGGTCCGAGTACATCAGAAGCGTCGAAAGCGAGTGGACCATGACCCGGTTCCGGTCGATCCCGCGGTCGCCGAACGCCTGGAGGAACTCCGAGAGCTTGATCCCGATCCCGGTCATGTCGACCGGAGACGAGGCGTACTTGATCCGGTCGGAGTCGCGGACGTCGGACCCCTGCTGGCGGGTGACGCAGTCGACGACCGCCACGGGTTTCCCCTCGTAAGGCGTCCGCTTCTCGTAGTCCTTCAACACCCGATCGGCACCGTCCTTCGTCGTGACGACGATCGCGCCGTCACCCCGGTCGGTCCCGTCCGCGAGGACGTCCATAGCGAGGGAGCGCTTCCCGGTAAGGGGGGGGCCGGTGAGAAGCAGGTTCGTTCCCGGTTCCACCTCCGCGTCGAGGTGGGGAGCTAAATCATACATGAGTGTACCTCGATCGCGGGGGGATGGACGCGGACCACTCGTTCGACGACCGTCTCCGACCGGGATACATCGACTACGGAAAACATCTCCAGTCCCGATAATATTCTTTTTGATCGGCCGTCGCTCCGATGAGGACGCGGATCGAGTCGTCCGAGACGGTGGCGAATCCGTCGCAGTCCACGGATCGACGACGTTCGAGACCGGCAACCGACCGTCGGCGATCGATCCGGATCGCGGGACTTAAAACCGTCAGCGCGATACCGATGGGTACGGGCGCTTAGCTCAGTCTGGATAGAGTGCTTGGCTTCGGACCAAGTTGTCGCGGGTTCAAATCCTGCAGCGCCCATTCGTTTTCCGAACGGTCCACATTCGCACGACAGGGTAGCGTCCCTTTTAAAGAAGACGCTATCTCCGTCGAACATTTCATTCGGATTCCGAATGGAGGTCGCCGCAATCAGGCGATTCGCTAGGATTTAGATGACAATCACGGGGCTAAAACCTCGGTCGACCGCGCGCGAAGCCTTCCTTCGACCACGTGTTCGATCGAACCACTCTTAATAAGGTGTAGGTGGAGGACGAATTGATCGGAACCCACGCAACACGACTTCTCCGATACAGGTGCGACCACTATTGTATTCTCCTGGGTCTGAAATTCGTCTCTTCGTGAGTCAACTTCTCCAGTGGCGCTTTTGCGTACCAATTAGTCTCCAGACTACTGTAGTAAATAAAATATTTCTGACTGCTTTTAGAGTCTAAGTACTCTAAGCGGCTGTGTAGTCGACTTTAGAACCAAGAACACTCAACGAATACCGTTATTTTCCGAGCGGATTTAGACTCTATGTATACTGAGCGGCTATGGGATCGATAAACGAGTCAGAGACTCAAAGAAAGAGTCTATCGACGCGTGAATCTCAAGCTCTCTCGCGGCTCGCGAGCGAGGGGCGACAAGTCATCACTGTCGGCGACGTCGAGGATACGCTAGAGATCTCTCGAAAATCAGCCAAGGACATGGCGTATTCCCTCAAGGAGAAAGGCTGGCTAGAGCGTCTCTCTCAAGGAAAATATCTCATCCTACCACTTTCGGCTGGAGACAGTGCGGTTTACGCGGGACACGAGTTCGTCATCGCTTCGGCACTCGTGGAACCGATGTACATCGGCTACTGGAGCGCGATGAATCATCGCGGTCTCACGGAGCAGATGTCGCGGACGGTATACCTCGTAACGACGAAGCGCGCAGAATCACTCGAGATCCATGGCGTCGAGTACCGACCGGTGTCGGTCACTGAGCAGAAATTCTTTGGATATCAGCCGACAGCAGTCGGATCGACACAGGTGAACATCGCCAGTATCGAAAAGACGCTGGTCGACTGTGCTGATCATCCCGAGTTCTGCGGGGGAGTCGGTGAACCCGCCAAGGCGATGTAAAACGCGACAGAGAAGCGGTGTTCGTGGGAAACGGTCGTAGAACATCTCCGTCGGGTCGGGAACGGTGCTGCAACGAAACGCATTGTATACCTCGCAGACCAGCTCGACATTGATCTCCCGGAGTATTGGGATCTCGTCGAGGATTTCACGACCGGATATCCACTTCTCGACCCAACTCGAGAAGCGACGGGCACCCGGGACAGTAAGTACCAGTTGCGTCTGAACGTGGAACCCGAAGTATTCCTTCCAATGACAGCGGCCTCTCCGACTGTCTCTGCTGTAATTGATTGGAGTTTAGCTGGAAAGTAGGGTGCTAAGCCCCCTTCCTCAAGGAGTGAACAGAACGGAGTGAAGTGAACGAGTAGGGAGGGGATACAGCACCCTACTTTCCAGCTAATAAATCGATGAAACTTAAGTGTACGTACGCGATGCTCCTCGCTCGGCGGGGTCGACGGTTCCGGCTCAAACAACGCTAGATCCGCGCCTTCCCTCAATGTGAAACGGACTCCGTAACGGTCGACGCTCTTTGGCGTTGCTCGGTGCTGACTACGCACGTCGCATTCGGCACGCCTTCTGAAGTTTTTTCATGCCATCAAATACGCCCGTACTCGGCCATCTCACACTCGAGAAGTCGATTCGCTCGACGGATCGATCACACAGTCGGTCCACCTCGACGAACTCCGCCTCCTCGAGTTTCACGACCGGTGCTTCGTGTGATCCACCCCGGATGGGCAACGCGATGCGGTTGGTGGCGTTTCACGGACCCGGGAACGTGGGGACGACGGTGGGGTGGGGGCGACGGTGGGGTGGGGGCGACGGTGGGGTGAGGACGACGAACCGAAGGGATCGTCCCCGTCGTCAGCCGAAGGTTGACGGCGTAGCCACGGGATCGGAGCCGGTCACTCCCCGTCGAACTCCATCGCGACGGAGTTGATACAGAAGCGCTTGCCGGTCGGCTCCGGTCCGTCGTCGAAGACGTGGCCGAGATGCGAGTCGCAGGACGCACACCGGACCTCGGTGCGGCGCATTCCGTGGCTGGTGTCGAGCGTCGTCGTCACCGAGTCCTCCTCGGCGGCGTAGAAGGCGGGCCAGCCGCAGCCGGACTCGTACTTCGTCTCGGCGGCGAACAACCGTTCGCCGCAGGCCGCACAGCGATACTCCCCGTCCTCGGGCAGGTGGTCGACGTACTCGCCCGAGAACCGCGCCTCGGTTCCGCTCTCTCTGAGCACGCGGTACTCCTCCTCGGAGAGCCGCTCGCGCCACTCCTCGTCGGTCAGGTCCTCGAGGTCGTCCGCGCCGGTCGACGCCGCGTCGGTGTCGCTCATGGGAACCGATACGGGCCGCGTCGGTAAGGCGGTTGTGGCGGCGGAGGGGCGGGGACGATCGACCGGGTCGGAGTTACTACCCGCGTCGACCGAGACCGTCGGCGACCCGAGGGATTCAAGATACTGCCGGACCCCTACTCCGACGATGCGTCAGGACCACCTCATCACCGCGACCCAGCTCTCGCGGGATGACATCGAGGCGGTACTCGATCGGGCCCGCGAGGTCGCCGCCGACCCCGAAGCGTACGCGGGCCGACACGGGGGGACGATGCTCGCGCTCTGCTTCTTCGAACCGAGCACGCGCACGCGGATGAGCTTCGACGCCGCCGCGAAACGCCTCGGGATCGACACGATCGACATGGGCGACGTGGACTCCTCGTCGGTCTCGAAGGGCGAATCGCTCGCGGACACCGTCCGCGTCATCGAGGGATACGCCGACTCGATCGTGTTGCGACACCCCAGCGAGGGCGCGGCGACGCTGGCCGCGGAGTTCGTCGACGTCCCCGTGATAAACGCGGGTGACGGGGCGGGTCAACACCCGTCCCAGACCCTGCTCGACCTCCACACGATCCGGGAGAACCACGGCCTCGACGACCTCACGGTCGGTATCATGGGTGATCTGAAGTACGGTCGAACGGTCCACTCGCTCGCGACCGCGCTAACCAACTTCGACGCCCGCCAGCACTTCATCAGTCCCGAGTCGCTTCGACTGCCCCGATCGGTCCGGTTCGACCTCCACGAGACGGGCGCGCAGATACGCGAACACGAGGACTTGGAGGGAGTCCTTCCGGAGCTCGACGTGCTGTACGTCACCCGCATCCAGAAGGAGCGGTTCCCCGACGAGAACGAGTACCACCGCGTCGCGGGACAGTACCGGATCGACGCCGACACGCTCGAGGCCGCGCCCGACGACCTCACCGTGATGCACCCGCTTCCCCGCGTCGACGAGATCGCCGCCGACGTCGACGACACCGATCACGCTCGCTACTTCGAACAGGCACACAACGGGATCCCGGTCCGGATGGCGCTTCTCGATACCCTACTGGAGAACGCCGAGGCGGCCGAGGGGATGGAGGTGGACCGATGAGCGAACACGAGCTCCGCGTCTCGAAGATCCGCGACGGGACCGTGATCGACCACGTCGAGGGCGGGCAGGCGCTCAACGTGCTCGCGATCCTCGGGATCGACGGCTCCGAGGGACTCGGCGTCTCCGTCGGAATGAACGTCCCCTCCGACCGTCTCGGCCGGAAGGACCTCGTGAAGGTGGAGGGCCGTGAGCTCTCCCAATCGGAGGTCGACGTCCTCTCGCTCATCGCTCCGGAGGCGACGATCAACATCGTCCGCGAGTTCGAGGTGGTCGAGAAGAACCGCGTGACACGGCCCGACCGCGTCGCGGGCGTGCTCTCGTGTCCGAACCGGAACTGCATCACCAACGCCGACGAGCCGGTCGAGACGCGGTTCGAGGTGGTCGCCGACGGAGTCCGCTGTGACTACTGTTCGACGGTCCTCCGGTCGGACATCGCCGAACACATCGACGTGTGAACTCCGATCGACGCGTCAGTGACCCACGACTGACGTCGTGGGCTTCCGCCTCGTCCCTCTGCGACCTCGATGTGATCGCCCGTCCACGTGCGGGCGAACGTCGGTAGTTTTTAGCGGCCGCCGGTCGACGATGCGTGTATGGGAACGAAAGCGAAACTCGTCGTCGTACTGTCGCTCGTGGTCCTCGCGTACTTCCTCCTCGCCGGCGACAAACAGCCGGTCGAAGTGGAGTAACGGACGCCAGGGAACCGACCGTCGACGGAGCGTAACCGTTCGACCGAGACTACCCGGGCGCAAGCCCGCCGTTTTTACCCGTCAGCCGCGTAGCGACTCTCATGTACGGGGTCGTCACGCGGAACGCCGACGAGGTCGACATGGAGCCGTTCGACCTGGGATGTTACGAGGTCAAGGACGTCACCGGACGGGCGGCCGCGCCCCTCCCGAACGCCGTGAACATGGTGTCGTGTTTCGGCGACAACGCGGCCGCCGGCGAGAACCCGGATCTCGTACCGGTCGACGACCGCGGCGAGCCGGCGACCCGCGACCGCGAGTACTTCGACTGGGCGTACGTCTGTCCGACCCATCCGGAGTACCGCGAGGGACTCCTCGAGATAATCGAGGACTGCGCCGCCGAGAACGACGACGTTCGCCTCGACGACGTGGGGTTCCCACGAGAGGGTTTCTGTCGCTGTGACCGCTGTGAGCGGCTGTTCGCCGGGAGCGACCGCGACGAGCGGGCCGACTGGCGTGCCGACGTGATCACGGGGTTCGTCGCCGAGGCGGCCGAACGCGTCCCGGGCCGGACGCTCCTCACTCTCTACCCCGACCCGTATCCGGGACACCTCCGTGCGCGTTCCGGGCTCGACCTCGACGCCCTGACCGAACACGTCGACGAGTTCGTCGTCCCGCTGTACGACACGGAGTACGCGACCACCTACTGGCTGGAGTCGATCCTCCGCGGCTTCCGCTCGCGACTCGGTGGCGACTACGACGTCCACGGCGCGCCGCCGGAGACGCCCTTCTCCGCCGAGCTCTACGCCGTCGACGTCGACGTCGACGACCTGATCCACGCGACGGAGGTGGCGGAGACGTACGTCAAGGACGTGTTCTTCGGGTACGACGCCAACAACGCGGCGGCGGCGCTCCGCCGAAAGGACGCCGACACCCGGGAAGGGAAGGTCCACCGACCGGAGTGAATCGATCCGGTACGGACGCGGCGCCAGCGATCGAACGGGACGGGTGGCCGACCGTGCGGCGGCCGACGGTCACTCCCGCCGTGGCGAGAGCATCGATTCGAGCCGGTCGGACAGGTCCGCTCCGTGGACCGTTTCGGTCGTGACGTCCGTCTCGCCGGTCCCCAACTCCTTGAAGCCCGTCCCGGTCGGAACGAGAACGATCGAGTCCTCGGCGGCAACGCCACCGCGATCCGCGAGGCGCGATACGCCGGCCAGCGTCGTCGCGGACGCCGGTTCGACGCAGAAGCCGCCATCGACGGCGAATCGACGCCGTGCGGCGCGTATCTCGTCGTCGGTGACAGACACGACGACGCCGTCCGTGTCGCGAACCGCGGCGAGCGCACGGGCACCGCTCGGGGGGTCCGGATTTCCGATCGAGTGGGCGATCGTCTCGCCGGTCTCCTCGGGTGACATGGGCGTCGGGTCCGCCGACCCATCCTCGAACGCGCGCGTTATCGGGTCGGCGGCGGCGGTCTGGACGAGGCACAGGCGTGGGGGTTCGTCGATCGCTCCCGCACGCTCGAGCTCCCGAATGCCGAGCCAGACCCCCGAAGCGAAGCCACCGGAACTCGCCGGGAGCGCGATCACGTCGGGTGTCTCGGGGGCGAACGATTCGTAGATCTCGAACAGTGCCGTCTTGTACCCGCTGATACGGGTCGGCGCATCGCTCACGAGGACGCTGATCGGCAGCCGTTCGGACAGCTCAAGCGCGTCCTCGTACAGCGCGCCGTACTCGCCGCGGACCCGTATGATGGTCGGCTCGTACTGGGCGATGAGCTCCAGTCGGACCGGCGATATCCCCTCCGGGACGAACACGATACACTCCCGGTCGAGACTCGCCGCGTGGGCGGCGGTGCTGATCGCCATGTTCCCGTACGAGACCGTGCCGATCACGTCGTCACCCGCGGCGACCGCGTGGGGAATCGCCACGGAACTCCCGCGGTCCTTGTACGAGCCCGTCGGGTTCTCACTCTCGTCTTTGACGAATACCCGGCCGCCGGCGACGTCGTCGAGTCCGGGGGTTCTGACGAGCGGCGTGCCACCCGCCGCCCGTGCGACGCCCTCCGGCCGATCGATCGGTAGCCGGTCCTCGTACCGCCAGATACCGGACGGGATCCGACGATCGTCCCACGTGAACGTCGTCGGTTCCGCGTCGATCCAGAGCGGTTCTCCACAGGCACACCGGACACGGACCTCGTCGTATCGCGTTCCACACCGGTGACAGCTCAACGAGACGGACATGGCGGCTCTGTGACTGCCAGTGAGGTATGCGTTTTCGTTCCGCTCCTGCGTGTTCGAAGCGAGCGAATCCACACAGGGGTGAGGGCTCCGGCGACGTGAACGAGGGTTTATCCCTGGGCGCGGCCGAGACCCACGTGACCGGCCGCCGGTGTGTGATACCGCTGGTCGTCCCGCGTTCGCGTGGGGCGGTCACCTTTCAACGTCCACACCGTAGCGGCGGTCGCTCTACAGCCACCAGCCGACGGCTCGTCGAAGGCATCCCGTCACCTCATCGAGCGGGCTCCCTCAGTCACCCGGCCTCTCTCAGTCACCGATCGACCTCCCCCATGATCGTGTCCAGGCTCCCCAGCGAGGCGATCAAGTCCGGGATCGACTCCCCGTTCGCGATCTCGGGGAGCGCTTGGAGGTTCGAGAACGAGGGGCCACGGATCTTGAAGCGGGCGGGTTTGTCGGTGCCGTCGGCGCGCATGTAGATGCCGAGTTCTCCCTTGGCGGCCTCGACGGCGCGGTAGATCTCGGTGTCGTCGTCGGGACGGAGCGTCCGCGGGACGTTGGCCTGGACGTTCCGCTCCTCCTCGGGCCAGTCCTCGAGCAGGTCGACACACTGCTCGATGATCTTCGCGGACTCCTCGACCTCGCGCATCCGGACGAGCAGCCGGGAGTAGTTGTCACAGCCGTCCTCGGTCACGACGTCCCAGTCCAGCTCGTCGTAGTAGCCGTACGGGTCGTCCCGACGCAGGTCGTAGTCCACGCCCGACCCGCGAAGTACGGGGCCGGTCGCGCCGTACTCCTTGGCGACCTCCGACGGCAGGATCCCCGTGTCGATGGTCCGCATCTGGAGGATCTCGTTTCGAGTCAGGAGGTCGTGGTACTCCTCGAGGCGACGCGGGAGTCCGTCGAGATACGCACGGACGGCCGAGAAGAACTCCTCGCGGGACTCGGGCAGGTCCCAGACGACGCCGCCGAGCCGGAAGTAGTTGAACATCAGCCGCTGGCCCGTCAGGTCCTCCAGCAGGTCCTGAACGCGCTCCCGCTCCTGGATGGCGTACATGAACGTCGCGGTGAAGTCGCCGATCACGTCGAGGGCGTACGCTCCCATCGCCAGCATGTGCGAGAGGATCCGGCTGAACTCGGCGGCCATCGTCCGGACCACCTGCGCGTACTCGGGGACCTCGACGTCGGCGAGGTCCTCCGCCGCGCGCGCGTACGCCCACTCGTTGAGCAGCCCCCCGCCGACCCAGTCCCAGCGGTCGGGGTAGGGCATGATCTGGTGGCGGTAGGTGCCCGACTGGGCCATCTGCTCCTCACACCGATGGATGTAGCCGATGTCCGGCTCCACGTCGATCACGTCCTCCCCGTCGAGGGTGACTTGGAGGTGGAGGACGCCGTGGGTCGCCGGGTGGTGCGGCCCGATGTTGAGCAACATCGTGTCGCTGCCGGTCGCCGTCGTCGATCCCGGCTCCACGGGCTCGTTTTCGGAGAGCGCGACGATCTGCGGCTGGTCCTCGTCGTAGTCCATCGAGAGCGGGTGACCCTGCCACGTCTCGGGAAGGAGGATCCGCCGGAGGTCGGGATGGTCGTCGTACTCGATCCCGATCAGGTCGTACGCCTCCCGCTCGTGCCAGTCGGCCGTGCGGAACACCGCCTCGCCCGACTCCGAGACTGGACGGTCCTTGTCCGCGGGGACGACGACGCTGACCTCCCGGGTCGGGTCGTCGAACGAGCGAAGGTGGTAGATCGACTCGTACCGGTCCTCGTACTCCTGGGCCGTGACACATGCCAAATGGTCGTAGCCCGCCTCCGACTTGAGCGTCGAGAGTGCCTCCCGGACCGCGTCCGGCCGGATCCGAGCTGCGGGGGCGTTCAGATGTGTCTCTCGTGTCGTGACTAGTCCTCGGATCGACGAGAACGGGCCCTCCACGTCGGCTGCTTTCCGTTCGATCGGCGCCTCCGTCGACATGTTCGGACGAACGCGACCCGACGACCCGACGCTTCTGCCGGATCAGGACGGGTGTTTATGCGATGCCCGTCGGCACTGGCCGACATGAAGTACCTCCGAGTCGAACTCCGATACCCTCCGGATCTCAGACATCCCATGCACCGGCTCATCGACGAGTCGGACGCGGTGGATCGGGACGTCCTCCTCCACGGAACGGTCCTCGGCGAGCCGGACGACACGTTCCTGTTCTACGTCGAAGGCGACATCGACGTGTACACCGACGCGCTCCGATCGATCGACCGTATCCGGGAGTTCGGAGTCACCCGGATCGACGAGACGGCCCACTACGTCCTCCTCACACAGCGACGTGACACGGTCGATGACGCGATGTTCGGCCCCCTTCAGCGAACCGGAATCGTCGTCGTCCCGCCGATCGATTTCCGTCCGAACGGGGTCGCCCATCTGACGATCATCGGAACCGGCGGCCCGCTGCGCGACGCGCTCGCGGAACTTCCGGATCGGATCGAGACGACGGTACTCCGGATCGGCGAATACGACTGGCGACAGGACCTCTTCGATCCGGGGCTGACCGACCGACAGTTCGACGCCCTTGCCGCCGCCGTCGAGCTCGGGTACTACGAGTCCCCGCGGGAGACGACCGTCGAGACGGTCGCCGAACGGATCGACGCCGCTCCGAGCACCGCCTCGGAACACCTCCGAAAGGCCGAGTCGGCAGTGATGTCCGCGTTCATCGGGTTGCGCGAGGTGTCGTGAGCGGCCGCGGAGTCGTGCGGTTCGGGCGGCGGGGGCCGACGAGGACGCCGTCGCTAGTGGACCGTTCGATCGTCGCTCGTGTCGACGTCCTCGATCGGGTCGGCGTTGCCGAAGTCGGGGATCGGTCCGTCGCCCGGCGCCGCCCACTCGACGGCGTTCCGGAGCACCTGCCGGACGTCGTCGTCGTAGTAGATCGGGTAGGTCTCGTGTCCCGGCCGGAAGTAGAACACCCGGCCGCTCCCCCGCCGGTAACAGCAGCCGGAGCGGAAGACCTCGCCGCCCGCGAACCAGGAGGTGAACACGAGCGAATCGGGCTGTGGAACGTCGAACCGCTCGCCGTACATCTCGGTCTCCTCGAGCTCGACGTACTCTCCGATCCCGTCCGCGATCGGGTGGCCGGGCTCGACCGTCCACAGCCGCTCGGTCTCGGCGGCCTCGCGCCACTTGAGCGAGCAGCTGGTGCCCATGAGCCGTTTGAACACCTTCGAGTAGTGCGCCGAGTGGAGGACGAGAAGTCCCATCCCATCGAGGACGCGCTCGTGGACGCGCTCCGCGATCTCGTCTCGGACCTCGTCGTGGGCGGCGTGGCCCCACCACGTGAGCACGTCGGTGTCCTCGAGAACTTCCTCCGAGAGGCCGTGCTCCGGACCCTCGTCGAGGGTGGCGGTTCGCACCTCGTGGCCGGCCGCTTCGAACACTTCGGCGAGGACCGCGTGGATCCCGTCGGGGTAGACCTCCGCGACGTCGTCGTTCTCGCGTTCGTGACGGAACTCGTTCCAGACCGTGACGCGTACCATACGAGCGATCCCGGCCGGACGGACTTGTAGGCTCGTATGTCCGGACAGCCGACGAGGTGGCCGTACTCGGTCCCGTCGCTCCGGCTTCGAGTACAGCGAGCCCCCACAGATCTCACACCAGAACTCTCCGGGTCCGTCGGCAGTGAAGGAGCGAGTAACTGAGGCTCACGCGAAAACACCTCCTGAAGCGGAGGTGTTTTTAGTCAAATAGATACCTGTCGGAAGTGATAAGATAGAGTGAAGACCGCTATGGGGCCGGAGGGATTTGAACCCCCGATCGACTGATATCTCCGGTACGCCTCGGAACTCCAGAGGGTCGTCAACGCGAGCGATGATCAGTCGCCCGCTCGGTATATCAGTCTGGAGTGTCGTCCCGGGCGTGGCCTCTGGAGTCAGTCGCCATGCCTGGCTTGGCCACAGCCCCGCGCTTCTGCGAGTGAGGGTTGCCGAAACGCGGATAAAGGGGTTTCGATCCGGAGCGATCGAGGGACGCGACCGTCGTCGAACTACTCCCGGTCGTCGTCGGACCAATCGCACTCCTGGCACTTGTACCCGGTCACGAACTCCGTGACGCTCGGCATGTACCCGACGCTGATGACGTCGCCGCCGCAGTCGGGACACTCGCGGTCGGCGTCGGCGATGTCCTCGGCTTCGAGGATCGACTCTCCTTCGACCAGTTCTGCAAGCGTTTCCGGCGTCACCATCCGACCCTGCACGACGCGATTTGACATACCCGACGTACGCGACGGAGCTACCTAAAACCCGTCAAGCCGGTCCGGCGATCGTGAGGACGATCCGTCGACTCGGGAGGATGGACGAGGTGGGTAACGACGGGTTTTCGGGACGACCGGAACCGCGCTACAGCCACGGCGCGCGGGAGTCGTCCTCGGTGAACGGGCTCGAGGGCTCCTCCCCGTCCCCGTCGTCTCCCGTTGCCGCCACGGCCACGTCGTCATCGACGAAACCGCCGGAGTCGGTCGGCGCGTCCACCGGCCGATCGGTCGGGTCCGGGGTCGCCGGACCGTCGACGTCCGCCCTCGAACCGTCGTCGTCCGTGTCGTCCGGGTCGTCGGCGTCGATCGAGCCGTCTCCGTCGTCGTCTCCGTGGTCGCTCTCGGAGGCTCCGATGCCGTCGGCGTTCGGGTCGTACGCGAACAGCGCGGTGACGCCGAGCACCGCCAACGCGATGGGAGCCTCCGTCTGCATCAGGCCGAACGGCCGCAACAGGATGGGAAGTGCGAGCACGCCGAGCGCGACCGCCGATCCGAACCGGAACCGGTCGATGTCGACGCGACCGCGCAGATGCGGGGACAACAGCGCGACCGAGAGCGCGAAGCCCACCCCGATCGCGGCGGCCGCGGTGCCGTTCACGACGTACTCCATGGACGTCTCGACCGCGAACCCGGCCGGATCGAAGCTCGCGACGAGCCCCAGTCCGATGATGACGGCCGGACTCGGCAGGTACTCGCCGAACTCCGCGCTGGCGGTCTTCGCGGCGATGGACAGGATGACGAGACCGGCGAACCGCTCGAAGATGGCGAGTTCCAGGAACCCGCGGAGAGTCGGCGCGAACGCCGCCTCGATGGCGGCGACCGGCACGATGACCGCACCGATGAGCAGGACCGAGATCACCATCTCCCTGCGAGTTCCGTCCATCTCCGCGAGGATCACGGCGATGGTCGCTGAGCCGCCGAAGATGAGGATCCCGGTTTCGACGACCCCCGCCGCCGATCCGAGCACGCCGGCGACCACGAGCGCCGGAAATATGCCGTCGACGAGCGGCAGCGCCATCACCGTCGCGAGCAGCTTCGTCGCGCCGCCCACCTGCTGCTCCAGGCGGAGCGCGACGGGGTGACGTGAGACGCTCATTCAGGGATGATGCCCGTGACCGTGGGGCACACGGCGGGAAGCGGACGACCTCCGATGACCGATCCGGTCATCGGAGTCGGAGCCGACCGGGGTCCGACGAGTCCGTGTAAAGGTGGTGTGCGTATTGCCGGGTGTAAAGGGGGCGCCGAGTTCGATCGTCGGCTGACCGGCGATACGCACGTTCACGGGACTGTCGGAGTCCATACCCGTATTACGTGTTGCGCGTGGGTTAAACGTTGTGTGAGGAGTGATCGCACGACTCGGCCGTTTCGAAATCCGCATTTATATATAATGGTGAAGATGTTCAGGTTCTATCGCGTATCTTCCGAGGATCCATCGGTAAACGAATATCACGAGAAACGATCCAGATATCGATGGTTTCCGGGCGTCGACCCCGCCGTGTCCGGAGCAGTCGGACGTGCGCATCACGACCCGCCGATCCGATTCATCCATGATCCTGATCAACCGGGCGGGGTCGGATGTGAATTCCCGGCACATCCGTGCTGACTCGCAACGTTTTTGATTCCGCTCTCACGACGGTTTACATGGCGACAGATTCCGACCGGTTCTCGGCGAAACTCGACGTCCCGGAAGCGCTGACGTTCGATGACGTACTGCTCCGTCCGATGGAGAGTCGCGTCGAACCCGACGACGCGGACCTCTCCTCCCGCGTCTCGAGAAACGTCGAACTCAACGTTCCCGTCCTCTCGGCGGCGATGGACACGGTCACCGAGAGCGACCTCGCCATCGCGATGGCCCGCGAGGGCGGTCTCGGCGTCCTCCACCGTAACATGACCGTCGAGGAGACCGCCGCGGAGGTCGAGCGGATCAAACGCGCCCACGAGCTCGTCATCCGTCGCGAGAACGTGGTCACGGTCTCGCCGGACGACACGGTCCGTGAGGCCGACCGGCTGATGGAACGCGAGGGAGTCTCCGGCGCGCCGGTCGTCGACGACGACGACGTCGTCCTCGGCATCATCTCCGGAACCGACATCCGCCCGTACCTCGAGGTCGGCGAGGAGGACGCGGTTCGCGAGGCGATGACCGACGAGGTGATCACCGCCCCCGAGTCGGTCGACGCCCGGGAGGCGCTCGAGCTGATGTACGACCACAAGATCGAGCGGGTCCCGGTCGTCGACGACGACGACCACCTTGTGGGGCTCGTGACGATGCAGGGCGTGCTACAGCGGCGCGAGCACGAACAGGCCGCCCGCGACGAGGACGGTCGCCTGCTCGCCGGCGTGGCCGTGGGCCCCTTCGAGGAGGAGCGCGCCGTCGCCGCCGACGAGGCGGACGCCGACGTGCTCTTCATCGACTGTGCGCACGCGCACAACCTCAACGTCCTCGAGTCCGCCGAGGCGATAAAGGAGACCGTCGACGCCGACGTCGTCGTCGGAAACGTCGGCACGCGGGAGGCCGCCGAGGCGGCCGTCGGCTTCGCGGACGGGCTCAAGGTCGGGATCGGGCCGGGGTCGATCTGTACCACTCGGGTCGTCAGCGGCGCGGGAATGCCGCAGATCACCGCGGTCTCCGAGGTCGCGGACGTCGCCGCCGAACGCGACGTTCCGGTCATCGCCGACGGCGGGATCCGCTACTCCGGCGACGCGATCAAGGCGATCGCCGCCGGAGCCGACGCGGTCATGCTCGGCTCGTACTTCGCCGGCACCGAGGAGGCGCCCGGCCGCGTCATCACGATGCAGGGGAAGAAGTACAAACAGTACCGCGGGATGGGATCCGTGGGCGCGATGAAGTCCGGCGGCGGCGACCGCTACCTCAAGGACGACGACGGCGACGAGGAGTTCGTCCCCGAGGGCGTCGAGGCCGCGACCCCGTACAAGGGCACGCTCGCCTCCGAGCTCCACCAGCTCACCGGCGGCATGCGCTCCGGGATGGGGTACGTCGGGGCGAACACGATCCCGGAAGTCCACGAGACCGCCCGGTTCGTCCGCGTCTCCAGTGCGGGCCAGACCGAGGGCCACCCGCACGACGTGATGATCACCGACGAGGCGCCGAACTACAGTCCCCAGGAGTGATCGCTCCGCGGAGCGTGTGGTCTCCACTCGTACGCGTGTGATCGTCTCTCACGCGTTGGACTTAATGCGTGCGTACCTGTGTACGGAGACATGGACGCATCCGAGCTGTGCCGGGTGTTGCGCGACGCCGGCCTCTCGAAATACCAATCGCAGGCGTACACCGCGCTGCTCCGGCTCGGTACGGCGAGCGCGACCGAGCTCGCGGACGAGAGCGGCGTCCCCGCCGCGCGGATCTACGACGTCCTCCGGGACCTCGAGGAGAAGGGATACGTCGAGACGTACGACGGCGACACGCTACGGGCCCGCGCGTCGGAGCCGGACACCGTCCTCTCGGAGCTGAGACGTCGTTCGGAGGAACTCTCGGAGGCGGCCGACGAGATCGAGACGCGGTGGGAGGCCCCCTCCTTGGAGCACCACCGCGTCGACATCGTCACTCGGTTCGACACGGTGTTCGAACACGCACGCGAGGTCATCGCCGAGGCCGAAACGGAGGTACAGGTCGCGGTGACCCCGGAGAATTTCGACGACCTTCGGGAGTCGTTGTCGACCGCTCACGACAACGGAGCGATAGTGAAAGCGTCGATCCACACCGCGGACGGGAACGAGGCGGTCCCGACGGAGTACGAGGGGGTCGCGACCGAGGTCCGCCATCGAACGCTTCCGACGCCGTTCGTCGCCATCGTGGACCGGACCGTCACGTGTTTCGCGCCGCACCGACGGTCGGTGAACGAGTACGGCGTGCTCGTCCGCGACTTCTCTCTGACGTACGTCTTCCGTTGGTACTTCGACACCAGCCTCTGGGAGGTGTGGGACCTCGTCTACGACGGACGACCCGAGGATCCGCCCCTCGTGTACGCCAACCTCCGTCGGTTCGTCCGCGACATCGAGCCGCTCTTCGCGGAGGGTGCCGACGTTCACGTCACCGTCGAGGGATCGAAGATCGATTCGGGCGATCCCGTCACCGTCTCCGGGACGGTCACCGACGTCGTGTACGCCGGCGAGCCGCGGGAGGACGGCGAGATCCCGATCGGACAGCTCGCCGGGCAGGTGACCGTCGAGGTGGCAGCCGACGATCGGCGATGGACCGTCGGCGGCTGGGGAGCGGTCGTCGAGGACATCGAGGCGAGACGCATCACCGTGACGGGATACGACGGTCCGGAGGAGGCGATACCGGGAGGCGTCGACGCGTGACCGTGACGGCACGTCCGGACGCCTCGATCCGTCGCTCGACCTCCCACGCCCGCGGCACTCGCGTCCCTCGGTCGGGATCGAAGAGGTATTTTAATATAGTCCGCGCAGAGACGAAACGTGTGAGCGAACTCGTCGTCGCTCGGGTGACCCATGAGTGAACAACCGCCGCTCGTCCTCGTCGTCGAGGACGAACCCGACCTGGCAGACTTGTACGCCGCCTGGCTCGGCGACGAGTACCGGGTTCGGACGGCGTACGGCGGCCACGAGGCACTCGAAACCATCGACGAACTCGATGACGACGTCGACGCGATCCTGCTCGACCGGCGAATGCCCGGACTCTCCGGCGACGAGGTCCTCGCCGCGGTCCGGGAACGCGGGATCGACTGTCGCGTCGCGATGGTGACCGCCGTCGAGCCCGACTTCGACATCCTCGAGATGGGCTTCGACGACTACCTCGTCAAACCCGTCGCCAGCGACACCCTCCGGGACACCGTCGAGGGACTCCTCCGGCGTGGGGAGTACGACGCCGGCGTCCAGGACCTCTTCGCGTTGACCTCGAAGAAGGCGATGCTCGAGGCCGAAAAGAGCGCCAGCGAACTCGCCGATAACGAGGAGTACCAGGAGCTGGCGGCTCGGATCGAGGAGATCCGCGAGGACGTCGACCGCTCGCTCGAGGCGATCACGGAGAAGGACGACTTCGAGGGCCTATTCAGGGAGTTCGACACCGAGGACTGAGCCATCCGAACGCTTCACTACCGGTCTCCGGACACTATTTAAATACGATCGCGGCGAACCCACGTTCGGATGCGCGTCCGTTCCCTGCCGCTTCCCGAGCGGTTCGTCGATCACTTCGCAGGCCGGGGGATCCGTGAGTTGTACCCGCCACAGGTCGCCGCGGTCGAGGCCGGCGTCTGTGACGGCGCGAACGTCGTCGCGGCGGTCCCCACCGCGTCGGGGAAGACCTTCATCGCCCAGTCGGCACTCCTGACCGCCGGCGGACCGGGACTGTACGTCTGTCCGCTCCGCGCGCTCGCCCGCGAGAAGTACGAGACGTTCGCGGCGTTGCCCGGCGTCGACGTGGCGATATCGACGGGCGACTTCGACGCGACGGGCGAGGACCTCGCGGGCCACGACGTGGTGGTCGCGACGAGCGAGAAGGTCGACTCCGCGATCCGCAACGGCGCGGAGTGGGTCGACGACCTGGCGTGCGTCGTCGTCGACGAGGTCCACCTGCTCGGCGCGGAGCGGCGCGGCCCGACCCTAGAGGTGACGCTCGCGACGCTTCGACGGCGAAATCCGGCGATCCAGGTCGTCGCGCTCTCGGCGACCGTCGCCAACCCCGAGGAGATCGCCGACTGGCTCGACGCGACCCTCGTGGAGTCTGAGTGGCGGCCGGTCGACCTCCGCACTGGCGTCTGCGTCGACGGCGAGATACGGTTCGACGACGGTACCGAACGCCACGTCGAGGTCGGCGGCTCGGCCGCCGAATCCGTCGCTGATGGAGGCGATGGGGTCGTCGAGGACACGACCCCGGAGGACGGCCCCGACGCGACGGACCTCACGGCCGCGCTCGTCGCGGACGCGGTCGCGGAGGGCGGCCAGTGTCTGGCGTTCGTCCGCTCGCGGGCGGAGGCCGCGACGCTCGCCGAGCGGCTCGCCGAGGACGACCTCGCGGAGCGGATGGGGATCGGTCCCGATGCGGCCGCCGTCGGCGACGACGTGGCCGACATCGACGGAACGGTGACGGGACGGGAGCTCGCGGCGTGTCTCCGGGCGGGCGTCGCGTTCCACCACGCGGGGCTCCGCGCGGATCACCGCGCCGCCGTCGAGGCGGCGTTTCGCGACCGCGAGATCGCGTGTATCTGTGCGACGCCGACGCTCGCGGCGGGCGTGAACGTTCCGGCGCGCCGCGTGGTCGTGCGCGACCAGAAGCGATACACCGGGTCGTCGATGGAGTGGCTGCCGACGCTCGAGGTCCACCAGATGTGTGGCCGGGCGGGTCGGCCGGGACTCGACCCGCACGGCGAGGCGGTCCTCGTCGGCGAGGCGTCGACCCGCGAGGAGCTGGTGGAGCGATACGTGGAGGGAGATCCCGAGGCCGTCGAGTCGAAGCTCGCCGACCCGGCGTCGCTCCGGACCCACGTGCTCTCGGCGATCGCGACCGGCTTCGCGGAGACGGAAGCGGAGATCCTCGACGTGTTCGACGGGACGTTCTACGCCCGTGAGACGGGCGCGGGCGGGCTGGCCGACGCGGTCGCCGTCGCGGTCGACGACCTCGTCGACGCGGGGATGGTCCGGCGGCGAGGGGACGCGGAGACCTACCGGATCGACGCCACGCCCGTCGGCGAGACGACCTCGAAACAGTACGTTCGTCCGGAGACCGGCGCACGGATCGTCAAGGGGCTCCGGACCGCGGCCGGGATGGAGCACGCCACGACGCTCACCGTCTTCGAGACCATCTGTGACACGCCGGACATGCAGGACACGTACCTCGGGAACCGCGAGCGCGCGGAGATGTACCGGTTCGCCCGGGCGAACGCCGCGCGGTTGACGACCGGAATGAACGAGCCGGAGGACTTCGAGGGATGGCTTGAGTCGGTGAAGACCGCGCGGATCCTCGAGGAGTGGATCCGCGGTGCGACCGTCGAGGAACTGGTGGAAGCGTATCGGATCGGCCCCGGGGACCTCGATTCGCGAGTCGAGCGCGCGGAGTGGCTGTTGAGCGCGGCGGAGGCGCTCGCGGACACGGTCGGGATCTCCGTGGCAGCGGTGACGCGGGCGCGAAGCCGGGTCTGAACGGGAGAACGGTGAACGACCGAACGGGTCAGTCGGCGGGCTCGACGGCTCGGTGGTACGGGGTGTTCGCGATCGTCTCTCTGAGGTCCGCGAGCGAGTCGCGGCCGGCCTCGCCGGCGACGGCCATCACCGCGAACACCTCCTGTCTGGACACCTTCACGCCGGTCTCGGTCAGCGCGTCCTCCGGACGGGATCGGAGCTCCCGGAGCGTTCCGACCGCGAGCAGGTACGGGACGGTCCACGCCTCCATCGTGTTACCGTGTGAAAGCGGCATGGTCTCGAGGTACGCCTGCGCGTCGTCGAGGAACGACCGGGCGTATTCGGCGGTGCGGTCGACGACGCGGGCGGACGACTCGCGGTTCTCGGGGTCGATCACCGCCTCCTGGTCGACGCCCTCGTCCTCGAGCCACTGCGCGGGGAGGTAGACGTTGTTCTCCTCGGTGAAGTCGTCGTAGACGTCCTTCGAGACGTTCACGAGCTGTAAGAGGAGCCCGAACTCCTCGGCGGTCTCCCGGAGCCGTCGTGCGCGCGCCTCGCCGACCTCGCCGCGCGTGAGGAGGTTCGTGATGAGGTTTCCGACCGTGCCGGCGGCGTAGTAGCAGTACTGTTCGAGCTCGTCGCGGTCGTCGATCCGGAGCCCTCCCTCCTCGGCGTGGCGGTCGACGAACATCGCCATCCCGTCGACCATCTCCAGGACGGGCGGGACGATCGCCGCGCGCGCCTCGGGTTCCAAGTCCTCGAAGGTCGCCACGATCGTCGGCGACTCGGCGACGACCTCCCAGTCCTCGTTTCGATCCTCGGGGGCCGGGAGCCACTCGTCGACCGCCAACCGGAAGTCCCCGATCTCCGTCTCCTCGTCCGGGTCGATCGCCTCCCGGTAGGTCTCGAGGACCGCGGTCTGTCTCTCCGGCGGGATGTGGCCCGCGTCCTCGACGGTGTCGGCGACCCGACAGAGGAGGTAGCCGAGACAGATCTGTGAGGCCATCGGCTCCTCCAACACGTCCACGGTCAACGCGAAGGTACGGGACACGCCTTGAACCGCCTCGTGACACCACTCGAGGTCGGGATCCGCCGTGTCGTGTTCTCGTCCGCTCATTCAGTTACCCGATCTTACGGCACGACCCATAAAAAAGCCTCGCGGGACACGTCTCGAGAAGCGGACGGAGCGGAGTCGCGGTCGACGGCCGAGGCGGAGAACGCCTTCAGCCGCCGAAGTCGGCGTTCCTCTCAGTACTTCGAGTTGTCGGTCACGTCGTCCCGGGGGGGATCGTTCGGGTCGCCGCCGCTCTTCTCCGGATCTCCGTTGTTGTCGTCCCTGTCGCCACCGGCGTCCGGGTCGTCGCTGGCGTCCCTCTCCGTCTCGGGTCGGTGGGCCACGTCCGCGTCCGAGGGGAACCGGTCGACGGCGTACTCGCCGGTGTCGACGCGCTCGGCGGGTTCGGAGTAATCGCGCTCCGACGTCGAGAAGTCGGGGCGGACGACGCCGTCGTCGGGGACATCGAGGTCCTCGTCGAGGTCCTGATGGTCGTCGGGTTCGGGATCCCCGTCGGGTTCGGGATCCTCGTCAGGTTCGAGATTCCCGGAGGCGTCGGGTCCATCGGCGACGCGATCCGAGCCGTCGGGAGCGGCGTCGCCGTCGGGCTTCGCGTCCGTCTCGCCTCCCGCGGCGGGTTTCCCCTCGACCCACTCGAAGGACGCCGCCGGCTCTCGACGGTCGCGAAGCGCCCGCTGGAGCCGCTCGCCGAGTTCCGCCCGGAGATCGGCAGCCTCGTCGATGTCGAAGTCGACCGCCGCGGCGTCGCTTCCGACGAGCGAACTGGTCCCGGCGGTGTCGGCGACCACGGTCGCCACGCCCCACCGTCGCTGGAAGACGGACCGGCTGTCGATCACGTTCTGGATCCGGTAGTACGGAACCACCCGCACGCTGCGGCTCCAGAACCCGTTTCGAGTCACGAGGTGGTTCTCGCCGAGCCAGTAGCCGCGGTGTTTCCACTTCAGGTGTGCCGCCGCCGGGACCGCGAGAAGCAGCGCAGCCGGCGCGTACCACGGAACGTCGGCCGCGACGTACCAGTCGACCGCGAAGGCGACGCCGACCAGGAGGGCGACGACGAGGGCGTACCGGACCGCGTACCGCCAGCGGATCCGTCGCGGCGGCCGCCGGAACGACGGCGTGCCGAACGACTCGATCTCGTGTGCGAGCTCGTACACGCGACCGGCCTTCGCGATGGGGATAGCCGCCTCGCTTCCGTACTCGCCGCCCTGTCCGGGCGCGTAGCCGGCGGTCTCGATCGAGAGGGTCGCGTACCCGAGCGCGCGCTTCGCGGGGTTGTCCGAGACGGTCAACGTCTGGACCTTCTCGGTCGGGATCGAGCCGCTGTACCGGCGGAACAGCCCGCGTTCGTACCGGAGCTCGTCGCCGGCACGGGAGAGCCGGAAGCCGTAGTAGTTCGAAAAGGACACCGCCGCGCCGATCGCCCAGGAGACGAGGAACAGCGCCCCGGCGGCGACGACCGCCGCCGCGCTGAGCGCCAGCGCCGAGGTCTCCGGGAGGTATCCGGACAACACGGGAACGGACCCCGATCCCGCGAACGCGAGGAGCCCGATGAGCCGGCCGTCGAACGATAACGCCCCGACCAGGGCGAGTTCGCGCGGCGAGATGGCGAACAGGTCCTCCTCGACGGGTCCCGTCGGGTCGCCGGCCGAGTCGCTTTCGTCCGAGTCCGCGGACTTCCGCCGCTGGACCTCGCGCTGGAGTCGCGTGGCCTCCTCGGGAGTCACGAACCGGATCGACCCCTCGGTGCTCGATCCGCCCGCGGTCTCCAGGTCGACGGCGGCGACGCCGATCGCTCGCTGGATCACGCTTCGGCTCACGTCGACGTTCTGTATCCGGCGGTAGGGGATCTCCCGCTCGCGTCGCGAGATCACGCCCGACCGGATGTCGAGGGTGTCCTCGGTGAGTTCGTACTCGAACCGTCGGTAGTACGCGATCTCGTACCCGCCGGCGACGAGGAGGACCGCGCCCACGGCGCCGGCGGCCGCCGGGAACCCCCATCCGCTATCGTTCACGACGAAGAAGAGGACGACGACGACCCCGGCCACCTTCTGGAGCGCGCGGTACGGGACCGACTGGGGCGCGAGTTTCACACCGCGTCCTCCCCGTCGGCGCGGATCGCCAGTCGCTTCAACTCCTCGCGGAGGTCGCTCGCCCCGTCGGGCGTCAGCCCGGGGATGCGGACGTCGGCCCCACGGGAACCGGCGGTGTACACCACACACGAGGCCAGCCCGACGCCCCGCTCGACGGGGCCGCGTCGGGAGTCCACGTGCTGGATGCGGACGAGCGGGACCGTCGTCCTGACCTGCGTGATCACGCCGCGGTCGAGGTAGAGCGCGTCCTCGCGGATCTCGTAGCTCCACCGTCGGTAGCGGAGGACCGCGTGGACGACGCCGAGAGCGACGAGGACTCCCCCTGCGGCGACCGGAGCCCACTCCGGGAGGTAGCCGAAGTAGTACCCGCCGGCGACGGGGGCGGTGAGTATCGCGGCGGCGAGGACGGCGCGAAGGATCCAGACGATCCGTACGCGCGGATGGAGTCGCTGGGTCGTCATCGGCCGTCCTCCGTCGCGTGTCGAGGGCTCATGGCCCACCGTTGTCGACGGCCACTTATAAGATCCGGCGGAACGGGCGACCCGCCGTGTCGCCCCGGCCGTGTTCGTTCGGCCCCTCGTCTCGATCCCGTCCCATGCGTGTTATTTACACGCCCTCGCAATATTTGCGAAAGGAATATAATCGATCATGGAGGACTCCTCGATGATGGCCGACGATCCGTTCGAGAACATGCTTGCACAGATGGACCGCGCCGAGGAGTACGCGGACGTCGACCACGGCGTCTTCGAGCGGCTCAAACACCCCGAGCGGACGCTGAAGGTCACGCTCCCCGTTGAGTTGGAGTCGGGCGAGGTGGAGGTGTTCGAGGGGTTCCGGTGTCAGTTCGACGGCGCGCGCGGGCCGTTCAAGGGCGGCGTCCGGTATCACCCGACGGTCTCCCAGCGCGAGGTCGAGGCGCTCGCGGGATGGATGACCTGGAAGGCCGCACTCGTCGACCTCCCGTACGGCGGCGCGAAGGGCGGCGTCATCTGCGAGCCGAAGGACCTCACGGAGCGTGACCTCGAACGGCTCACCCGGCGCTACACGGAGGGCATCCGCCGCATGATCGGCCCCGACATCGACGTGCCCGCGCCGGACATGAACACGAACCCGCAGACGATGGCGTGGATGATGGACACCTACTCGATGTACGAGGGGTACACGGTCCCCAAGGTCGTCACCGGGAAGCCGCTGGAGATCGGCGGGACGCCGGGGCGCGTCGAGGCGACGGGCCGCGGCGTCTCGATCATCACCGAGAAGCTCTTCGAGTACCTCGAGCGGGACCTGACCGACGCGAGCATCGCCATCCAGGGCTTCGGGAACGTCGGCTCGAACGCGGCCCGCCTGCTGGACGACGCGGGCGCGCGGATCGTCGCGACCTCCGACGTGACCGGCGCCGCCTACGACCCCGACGGGCTCGACGTGGGCGCGCTGGGCGCACACGTGGAGGCCGGCGGCATGATCGAGGAGTACACCGCCGGCGACGTCCGCGGAACGGGGGCCGGTTCCGCCGGGGACGACGCCGACCTCGTCTCGAACGCGGAGCTGCTGGCGCTCGACGTCGACGTGCTCATTCCCGCGGCCATCGAGGGCGTGATCACCGCCGACAACGTCGACGACCTCTGCGCGAGCGCGATCGTCGAGGCCGCCAACGGCCCGACGACCGTTGCGGCCGACGAGACGCTCACCCAGCGTGACGTTCCCGTGGTACCGGACATCCTCGCGAACGCCGGCGGGATCATCGTCTCGTATCTCGAGTGGGTCCAGAACTCCCAGGAGTTCTCCTGGCCGCTCGAGACCGTAAACGTCGAGCTCGAGCGCCGCATCGGCTCCGCGTTCGACGAGACCATCGAGCGCTACGACGAGGGGGAAGTCCCCGACCTCCGGACCGCCGCGTACACCCTCGCGCTCGAGCGCACCGCCAGCGCCCACGAGTACCGCGGACTGTTCCCGTAGCGGTCGGCCCTACTCTCCGGCCCGAACCGCGTCCCGTTCTCACTCGCTCCCGACCGGACCTGCGGCGTCCTGGTCGGTGTCCGAGCCGCCGTCGTCCGCGTCCTTCCACTCGCCGACGCCGGAGGGGTCGAGGTGGACGTGGACGTCCCCGACGTCCGCCAGCCCGCGAAGCCGCGTGACGAGTTCCGTCTCGATGTCGTGCGCCCGCCGGAGCGTCATCTCGCCGTCGACCTCGACGTGGACCTCCACCTCCAGGTCGGTCCCGTCGTAGAACACGCGGAGGTCGTGAACCCCGACGACTTCGGGATGCTCGCGGAGTGCCTCGGTGATCCGCTCGCGGTCGCCCGACGGCGGGGCCGCGCCGACGAGATACGTGACGTTCTCGCGGCCGATGTCGACGCCCTGGTAGACGACGAGCAGGCTCACGACCGCGCCCGCGATCGGGTCCAGGATCGGAACGTCGAGGAACACGCCGAACACGCCGATCACCGCGGCGACGGTGGTGTAGATGTCGTTGAGACAGTCGACCGCGAGCGCCGAGAGCGCTGTCGACCCCAGGTCCGCGTTCACCCGCATCGTGTACCAGTAGAGGACGTACATGTCGACCAGCGCGAACGCCAGGGCGGCGAGCAGCAGCCGGCTGAACCGCACGTCGGTCCCGAACCGGATCCCCTCGATCGAACTCCACAGCAGGTTGAGCCCGAGGAGGGCGACCACCGCGCCGACGAAGAGCGCGGTTAGCGGCTCGATCCGCTGGTGGCCGTGCGGGTGTTCCGCGTCGGCGGCGTCGTAGCGGGCCCCGCCCCAGACGAACACCACGCCGCTCGCGACGAGGTCGGCGACGGAGTGGGCCGCGTCGGCGACGAGCGCGACGCTGCCGAACGCGAACCCCGCAGCCCCCTCGACGAGGATCTTCGCGGCGTTGCCGAGGACGTTCACCCCGGCGGCCCGCCTGAATCGTCGCTTCTCGTCGCCGACCGGGGGAGCCGTCATATCGGTGTCTCGCTCGCCATCGGTGTTAAGTGGTGCGCCCCGGCGCGAAGCCGACGGCGTGCCGGGATCCGAGTCGATCCGCTATCAGATCCGATATCCGGGGGTCGACGTTTAACCGTCCGGGGCGCCGAGGGCCGGCATGTACCGCAGCGAGCGCGCCCAGAGCGAGGTCCTCGGGACCGTGCTCCTTCTGGGGATCACCATCGCCGCCGTGACGGTCACGGTGGCGACGGGGAGCGCGGCGCTCGCGGCCGTCACCGACGAGGCGCAGACGGCGGGCGTCGAGAACGGGATGTCCCAGTTCACCTCCCAAGCCAGCCTCGTCGCCCTCGGCGAGACGGACGCCAAGCGGTTCGACCTGGGCTCGGTCGACGGCGGCGACCTCCGGCTGGACGAGGACGCCGGGCACGTCGAGGTCCGGATCGAGGGTGAGAACGGAACCGTGGCCAGAAACAGGTCCAGTCTCGGGACGCTGGTGTACGCCGGCGAGAACCGAGAGATCGCGGTCCAGGGCGGCGGCGTCTGGACGACCGACGGCACCCGCGGGCGGATGGTGTCGCCGCCGGAGTACCACTACCGCGACTCGACGCTCACGTTCCCGATCGTTCAGTTGACCGGCGACGAGACCGCCCCGTCCCGCGGAACCGGCGTCGTTACGAACGCCACCAGCGAGGAGGTCTTCCCGACCGTGTCGAACCCGCTCGAGAACGGGACCGTGGTCGTCGAGGTTCAAAGCGACTACTACGAGGGGTGGTACGACTTCTTCAGTCAGCGGGCGGAGGGCGAGGTCACGAAGGACGACGCGAACCGGACGGCCACCGCGCGGCTCGTCGTCCCGGGTGAGGTCGAGTTGGACAAGCCGCTGTCTCTCGGCAGTTCAGACACGGACACCGACATCCCGCTTCACGAGGACGACTACGAACTCGGCGCGTCCCACCCGTCGCCGTCGCCGATCATCGACGAACGGATCGAGAACGCCTCGACGAACGGCCAGTCGGTCGAGGACTGTTTCGACGGCGGGTCGTGTTCGTCCGGACTCTACTACGCTGACGGCGACACCGCGTTGAACGGGGACGTCGACTTCGACACCACCGGTGGTAACGTGACGATCGCGATCGACGGCGACTTCGACATCGGCGGCAACGACCTCCAGATCACCGACGGAACGGATAACGTGGTCAAATACTACGTCAACGGGAGCGTCGATCTCAACAACCCCACGATCGGAACCGAGGCGTCGACGGTGGACGCGAGGCGAACCCAGTTCTACGTGAACGGCGGGATCGCGGAGAACACCAACGGGATGGGGAACGCGGAGATCGATGCGATCATCTACGCCCCGAACGCGAACGTGGAGGCGAACGGAAACCCGACGCTCAGAGGGGCGTTCGTGTTCGAACGGCTCGACCTCGGCGGCGCGGCCGCAATGGAATACGACGACGAAGACGATAGCCTGAACGACCTCACGCTGACGATCACCGGCGGACCGGGACAGAACCCGATCACCTATCTCCACGTGAGCCGGAACAGGGTCAAGCTACGGTTCGACTGAGAACGGGATCTCGCGGTTCAGTGAGATGACGCCGACCGCGCTCCCCACTCCGGCCGACTCCTCTCTCAACCGTTCATCGACGGTACGACACGTTCACGACGATCACCCGCACGTACACCGCCTCGTCGCGGTCGACCGTCGCGACTACTTCGTTCTCGTCTGCCGACACGTTGCTGAATACCTCCTCGGTGTCGTCCAGGTACCGTTCCCACGCGTCGGCCCGCGGCGATTCGATCCGGATCCGGATCCGGATTTCGCCGATCTCGTCGATCTCGTCGATTTCGTCCGGATCAATGCCGTCCTCCGGGTACTCGAATCGCTTCACTTCGCCCACGGAGGCGGATATCTGTACCGTCCCGTCGCCGGTCGCCGTCTCCGGGCCGTCGCCGGGTCGGGTCCGCACGATGGGGATAACCGTCCGGTTCGGTTCGCCTTCGGCCGAGACGAACCGGGGTTCCGAACGGAACAGCGTCGTGTCCCCGTCCGTCCGGAACCGCGCGCCCATGTCGTAGCCGATCGTCGTCTCCCCGCGAGTGTACGTCACCGCGCTGGAGTTCACCTCGGTTACGTTCTCGCTGATACGCGTCCCGTTGTCGTCGACTTGCTCGATCGTGACATTCGTTTTCGACGACAGCGAGAGCTCGCCGCCGCTGAGTCGGACTTCGGTCGCGCGGCTCGGGTCACCGTACCGTTCGAGGTCCCGGAGGTTGTCGTCGAGGACGTCGAACGCCCGCTCGACGTTCTCGACGCGTTCGGCGTCCCGCCGGTCCTCGATCCCACCCATTCCGATGGCGAACACCGATGTGATAGTCGCCGTGACCAGCGCGAACACGAGTACGTACCCGACCACGTCGCTGACGCCCCGGTCATCGAGGATGGACAGCCACCCACGGATCTTGCTTGGCCCAGTATAGCGGTCTGGACTCACCGCTCCGTCACCTCCAGAGTACCGTCACTCGGGTCGGTTTCGTTGGCGACGTACGTGATCCGGACCGGACCACCTCGGAGCGTCGTGTTCTCGACCGTCGTGTCCGACCGGTACGGAATCCGAAGGATCACGTCAGGTCGGGTCGTTCGGAGGATCACCTCAGAATCCGGGTCATCCACGATCTCGACGGTGTAAGGTATTCCCGCCACCCGCCCCGGAAGGTCGACGTCGACGGTGGCGGTCGCGTTCGCGTCGTCGAGATCGATATCGGGGTCGGTCCGCCCCGCCTCCGCGAGCCTGGCGAGTCGGTCCGCACCCTCGAGTTCGGCCGCGAGCTTCTCGCCGACGACCGTCAAGTCGCCGCGGACCGCACGGTCGGTCTGGGAGTCGACCACGCCGCCGACGCCGATGACGACCCCCGAGAGTAACACGGCCCCGATCGCGAGCGTCAACACGTAGCCGACGGTCGTGCTCACCGCCCGGTCGTCGCCACGGAGCGATCCGTTCGGATCGCTCGGATCGTCCGGATCGTTCGGCCCGCTCGGATCGGCGAGTTCGTTCGAGTTACGCACGCGGCTCACCCGGGGCGACCCGGACCGTCGTCTCGAACCGGAAGTTCGCCGTTCGGTAGCGGAGGTCGATCGTCGCGTCGTAGACGGCGGGGGAGACGCCCGCGTGGTCGGCGTCGACGTCCGTCCCCGTCGGTCGCGGCCTGACCGTCGCGGTCGCGGTTCCCTCGGCCGCGTCCGCGTTCCCGAAGTCGATCGTGTACGTGGCGGACGGGGCGAAAAGCGCCGAGGGCCAGACGCCGAAACAGGGCGTATCGTCGAGGCGTTCGTCGGTGAGGTCGACAGTCACCTCCCCGTCAGTTCCGGGATCGATCTCACAGCGAACCGTCGGATCGCCGCCGCCGGTCGCGTTCGCCACGATCACGCGATCGGTCGTCGTGTTCCGATAGACGTACACTTCCTGGCTCTCCGAGAGATCGGAGCCGTTGAACGCGACGTGAAACGCCTCGTCGGTCGCGTTCGATCTGGTAGTATTCGCGAGTGATTCGAGTTCGATCTCGAGGGTGAACCGTCTCGTCCGGTCGACGCCGCCCGCGAACGTGTATGTGGTCGCGTTCGTTGCGTTCGCCAGCTTCGTGGCGTTGCCGTCGGTTGTGACGTACTTCCCCCGCGTGATCCGTGACTCGTTGGTGGTGAGGTGGACCACCCCGCCACGTTCCGCGTAGCTCCGCGCCATCCGTTGGTCGAGTGCTTCGACCCCTTTGACGACGGTTTCGTTCGGGGCCGGTCCTGCCCGGTTCGTCGCGTCGATCAGTTCCCCGACCCCCCCGACCGCGGTCGCCCTGACGTCCGCCGCCTCACGGTCGGCCCCTTCGACGCCGCGCGTGGCGAGGTTCTCGCTGTAGATGGTGGCGTTCAACAGGACGACGAGCGCCACGAGCGAGACCGCCATCACGAGTCCGGCGACGACCAACATCTGCCCACGGTCGGCCTCACGGAACCGTCGGCCGTCCGGGCGATGGGGGATCACATCCGCCATACGACGATGCGCACCTCCAGATGATTGTAGATCGGGCCGTCGTCGACGGGCGGAGCGTAGAACCCCTTATCGGAGTCAGAGTCGGGCGGGACTTCGGCGAGCGTCTCGTTTTCGGAGGCGGTCAGCGTAGTGTCGTTCGACACGGTGATCGTTCGGCTCGCCATCACGGCGTTGTCGCTCGGCGTTCCCATGTACACCATCTGCTGTCGTTTCATCGGCGTCTCGTCGTACGACGCCGGGTCGACGTGATAGCGGACGTGGACGTTGAACGCGATCCGCCGATCGAGGAACGTTCGATCGAGGGCGTCCCCGAAGGCGTTCGGCGGTCCGCCGGCCGCGTAGTAGTCGCGATCCTCGCTCCCCGAATTGAACCCGAGAGAGTCGGTAGTGGCGTTTCCGGGATGCCAGTCGAGGACGGCTTCGCGGAGGTCTCCGTTGGCGGCGCTCGTCTCGAGAAGGTCGGTCGCGGCCGCCCGCTGTTGGTTCTCGACGTGCTGGTTCGACGTGCTGGCGGACAAAGGCGTCACGGCCGTCGCCTGGAGCGCGAAGGTGAGACCCGCGACGAGCAACATCGCCGCCACGAACGCCTCCAGCGTGTGCGCCTGTCCGCGGTCGTCGGGGCCGATCGGGACGGAACGGGGGTGAGACATCGTCACCACACCCGCACCGTCAGCCGGTACTGGGCCCCGTTCAGCGAGACGATCCGGCGGGAGACGGTGACGTCGTCGACGGCGGACCCGGGATCGGCGGTCGACCGATGGAGGCTGACGTTCTCGACGGTTCCGGCCCGCGTCTCGACGTCGAGTCCGTCGGCGCCTTCCGTCGGCGCGGTCTCGTTGAGGTCGTGGACGACGATCTGGACGTCGTCGTCGGTCCCGAACAGCACGGCGAGGTCGGTGTCGGCGTCGAACGGGCAGCCGGTGTCGTTCGCGAACGGTGCGTCAGGTGCGAAGAACGCGACGGTACACGCCGGCGAGAGGACGCCCGGTCGGGTCGGCGCGTGGACCGCGGTGGCCTCGCCGGAGACGTTCGTGGAAGCGCCGAGCAGGTCGAGGGTCCCGTCGGCGATCCGGTCCGAAACGAGCGGCGAGGCGGTATCGGCGACGGCGAACGGCTCGAAGAGCGTCGGAACGAACGCGATCACGAACGCGAGCGTCACCAGGAACACGCCGGCACCGACCGCGAAGTCGATCTGGGTCTGGCCGCGGTCGTCCCGGCGGCCCCCGTCGGCGACTGTGCTCCCGTCGGGCCTCTCACCCGACATAGATCCACACCCCCAGCGCGAGCGTCATCAGGGCGACGGCGAACTTCACTCCGGAGAGGAGCTCCGCGTTCCGGATGTATCCGGCGATGAACCCCGAGAGCACGGCCTGGATCGTCACCGCGTGGAAGAACAGCATCGAGAGGGTGTCGGGATCGACGCCGCCGCCGCCGAACCCGCCCCCGCCGCCGGCGACGGCCCCGGCACCGCCGGAGGCTCCCTCCGCACCCTGTGCGAGCCCGCCCATCACGTCGATGAACTGCGTCTGGAGGATGGCCATCACGCCGAGCAGCGTGACGTACGTCATGATGATGATCGCCACCTGCATCCGGGTCCGCGACCGCCGCTCCCGCTCGATGTCGTCCTGGTTCTCGGAGGCCTGTGCCGCGGTGGTCAACACGTCCGTGATCTGTGAGGAGGCCTCCTGTGCCTCGGCGATCAGCTTCACCGTCCGCGCGAGCCGCGGGACCGCGTACTTGTTGTTGAACTCGACGAGCGCGTCGCGCAGGCTCATCCCGTAGTTCACCTTGGCGTGGATCACCTCGAACTCCTCCGCGAGCGTTCCCGAGGAGGTGTCCGCGACGGTCCGGACGGACTCGAGGAGCGTCTGTCCCGTGTCGTTGGCCGACGACAGCTTCCGGAGGTTCTCCGAGAGCTTCCCCGTGACCGACCGCTTGGCGCGCTGGTCCCACTCGTAGAACGTCGCGAGCGGGATCAGCGTCAGGTACGCCGGGACGTATACCCAGAGGAACGCCGACCAGACCGGGGCACCGACCCAGCCGTCGAAGGTCGTCGGGGCCGCCTCCGCCCCGAGCGCGATCGCCAGGAGCGCCAGCGTGGCCGGGACGGTCAACGCGAGGGTGTAAAGCGGGTTGTCCCGGAGGAAGTGGTGGGGTGCCGCGAGGATCTGCTTGGTCTTGTGGGTCCCCTCGCGGTCGCGGATCCGGTCGAAGACGCTACCGCGGCCGACGAACGCCTCGATCAGCCCGAAGTGGAGCAGTCCCTCGCGGCTCGTCTGTCGGAGCCGGTCGCTGCCGCCGTCCGGCCGGAGGAAGCCGTCGCCCGGCTCGTCCTGTTTCACGGTCGAGACCAGCACGAGAAAACCGATCCCGGTCAACGGGATGAGGACGTACACCGTCGCGTACAGCAGTCGATCGTCGGACTCGCCCATCATCCCCATGATCACGAGGATGATGATGAGAAGCAACGGGAAGAGCGAGAGCGTCATGTACATCTCCCCGAACAGCTCCAGCGTCTCGAGGGTCATCTCGCGCTCCTGTTTGGACGTCCGGAGGTGTTTCTCCTTTTTGTCCTTCAGGAACGGCTCCATCTCGCCGCCGGAGTTGACGATCGAGAGCATGTCGGCGAGGAACTGTGACAGTTCCTCGGAGGGCGTCTCCATCGACTGTTTTCGAAGCGCGTTCCGGTAGTCGGTCCCGAAGTACTCCGTCTCGTTGATGATGCTCTGGAACTCCCGTGACACCTCCCCGTAGGTGTCCTCAGCGGTCGCCATCGCCCGCAGGATCTCGAGCTGGTTGAGCCCGCCGACCGACAGCGCGTACATGAATGAGACGGAGTCGGCGAGCAGCATGTTGATCTCCCGCTCCCGGCTCGCCGACCGCGAGTACGGAACCGCGAGCAGTCCGCCGAAGCCCGTGGCGAACCCGATCGATCCGAAGACGCCGCCGCTGACGAGGACCGCCGTCGGGACCACGAGCGACCGCATCAGCTCCCGAGTGCCCGGGTTGGGTGCGGGGATCCCGAGCGACAGCGCCTCCGGCGAGAGCGCTCCGAGCGCGAACACGCCGTACCCCAGAAGCGTTCCGACGACGGCGAGGGCGACGCCCACCAGCACGCCCACGCCGAGCGCCCGCGAGACGTACATCTCGACGGGGTCGGGCATCCGCGCCTCCGCGAGTTTGCGCTCGACGTCGCCGACGAGGTCGCCGTCCGGATCGAAGAGCAGGCCGAAGACCGGATAGAAGAGCTGTCCGAGGAGGTCGCCGTCGACCGAATCGGCTCCGACGCCTGCGTCGAGGCTCATCGATGCCCTCGGCGGGATCTCACGGCGCTATCCCCCCTCCTCGGCCGGCTCGACGGCCTCGAATCCCCACCCGTCGTCGACGGGCTCGGCATCGTCGTCGGCCGCGTCTCCCTCGTCCTCGCCTTCATCCTCGGTCGCGTCCTCCTCGTCCTCGACGTTATGGTCGGCCATGCCTTCCTCGTCCGAACCCTCATCCTCTACCACGGCTCTCCCGTCCTCACCCTCATCGTGAGTCGCCTCCTCGCCGTTTCGCCCGCCCACTTCCCCGTCGCCGGCTTCTCGCGCGTCGCTCTCCTCCCGCGTGGACTCGTTTTCGTCCCACTCGCGATCGATCGCCTCCGTCGGAGGATTCTCGGACGACCCGACGTCTCCGAGGAGGCCGTCCGTCTCGGTTTCCGGGTCAGACACGGGTCCGACCACGTCGATCCCGTCGTCGAAGGATCGTCCGAAGTCGATCCCGCCGCTGGCATCTGCGTTCGACCCCTCCCGGTCCACCGTGAAACCGTCACTGGGGCCGTCCACGCGGTCGTCACCCCCGGCCGACGGCTCGGCTGCGTCCGCCTCGAACTCGGCTGCATTCGCCTCGAACGCGGCCGCGTCCTCCGCTATCTCCGCGAGGACCTCACGCTCGTCGTCGGGGTGGGCCTCGACGCCGGGGGCGGGGTCGACCGCGAGCAGCGCGCCGGCGACCGAGTCGGGGACCGAGCCGCGGTAGGTCTCGAACACCTCCTCGGCGTCCGCGAGGATCGCCGCCGCCTCCTCGCGACCCGCCTCGTCGGGGTCCGGTCGCGGGACCATCGCCTCCTTGTCGCGGTCGACGTCGATCAGGACCGACTCCATCTCCCGGAGGTCCTCCAGGGACCGCTCCAGTTCGTCGTTGGCCATCAGCGCGAGGACCGTCTCCGGGTCGTTGATGAACGCCTGGAACGTCGCGGCCACCTGCGCGTAGCTGTTGAGCCCGCGGTCGATGAGGTACGCCAACACGATCCGGCGCTTTCGGAGCTCGTCGTCCAGCGTCGCCCGGCTCCATCCGCGGTCGAACATGATCTCCTCGAGGACGTTCGAGTCGCCCATCCGGAGGAACTCGTCGGTCTCGGCCTGCCACTGGAAGACGTCTTGGACGTTGATCTCGTCGTTCTCGGCGTCGTAGTGGTTGATCTCGGTGATCGACTTGTTCCGGCGGACCTTCCGCCCCTGGACCCGCGTCGACGTCTGGATGGAGACCAGATCGAGGGCGGTGAACATCGTCTTCGAGACGTTGATCGGGTCGGTGGTGAAGCGCTTGAGCACCTCGCCGACGGAGTCGGCGTGGAACGTGGTGTAGGTGGTGTGGCCCGTCGACATCACCTGGAACGCGGTCCGGCCCTCCTCCCCGCGGATCTCGCCCATCACGATGTAGTCCGGGCGCTGGCGGAGCGCGGCCTCGAGCAGGTCGAACTCGTCGACGTCTCCCTTGTCGTCGTCCGAGAAGGAGGGCCGCGTCACCGACGCGATCCAGTTGCGCTGGGGCAGCTCGACCTCGCGGGTGTCCTCGATAGAGACGATCTTCGCGTTCGAGGGGATGAAGAGCGACACCGCGTTCAGGCTCGTCGTCTTCCCGGAGGCGGTCCCGCCGGCGAAGATCAGGTTCTTGTTGTTCTCGATACAGAGCCAGAGGAACGCCATCTGGTCGAGCGAGAACGTCTTCCAGTTGATCAGGTCGATCGGCGTGAACGGGATGTCGTTGAACTGCCGGATGGTGTAGTTGGTTCCGTGGTCCGAGACCTCCCGGCCGAGCGTGAGCTGTGCCCGCGAACCGTCGGGGAGGGTCGCGTCCACCTGCGGACGGCGCTTCGAGATCCCCTTGCCGGACCGCTGGGCGAGCTTCACCACGAAGTCGTCGAGCTCGTCCGTGCCGTGGTAGACGTTGGTGATGATCTGCTCGTAGTCGGCGTGGTAGACGAAGACCGGCGACTCGTACCCGTCACAGGAGATGTCCTCCACGTTGATGTCGTGTTTGATCGGGTCGATCCGCTCGTACCCGATGAAGTCGCGTTTGAGGTAGTACAACAGCTTCTCCACCTGATACGCCGAGAGGGTCCGTGCGTCGTCCTCGAGTATCGCCGGCTCCGGACGCACGCTGATCCTTACGGGAGCGTCCCCGTCGCTCGCGGGGTCCCCGTCGTCCGCCGGACGGTATCCGATCGCCTCGGCGAGTCGGCCCGGGAGACCCTCGGTCGGGTCGATCCCGAGCCGGTCGAAGTCGATCCCGAACCGGTCGAGTCGGTCGAGGAGGTCCGTCACGAACTCGTCGGCTCCTCCCGTCTCCTCGTAGAGGCCGTATCGGTCGAGCAGCGCTCTGGTCTCCTCGGCGATGACGTCCTCGCGGAACGCCTCGTCGCCGCCCGCGATTGACTCGTCCGCGTACTTGATCGAGGTGCGGAGCTTTCCCGTGAGGAACTCGGTCAGGTCCGTCTCGATCCGCGTCAGGTACGGCTGGACCGCGTAGTACTTCCGCTCGTTCTCCTTCGTCGAGCGGAACACGATCACGAACGCGTACGGCTCGTTCACCCAGTAGCGCTCCTCCTCGCGGAAGTGGGTCTTCTTCGGCATCGGGACCGCCTTCTCGAGGTCGTAGCGGTTCACGAGGGTGGTCGACCCGTCCGCCGTCGAGAAGAACGCGTCCTCGTCGATCTCGGGGTCGACGTCGACCGTCCGCTCGTCGACCAGCTCGGCGAGGTCCTCGGCCGCGTCCCCGCCCGAGGAGAGCGCCTCGTCGATCCGGTCCGGATCGAACCCCAGCGCGTCGGCCTTGTCCCGCTGGGTAAACGACAGCGGCTCGCCCTCCTCGTCCGTGGGCGGGTTCCCCTCCTCGTCGTAGAAGTACTCGTCGGCGTAGTCGTCCCAGGTGTAGTACCCCTTGAGCACCGGTACTTCGTAGAGGTTATACCGGGCGTGACACCGGTCCCACAGGAGATCGCCGACCGCGACCGCCCCCCGGACCCGATCGTCCGTCTCCGTCGGGTCGAAGCCGAGGAACTCCGTCGGGTCGAACGCGACGCGCTCCCAGTCGAGCTCGGTCGGCGGGCCGGCCGGCGCGGGTTCGACGTCCGTTCCCGAGACGACGACGGAGCCCGGGACGCCGTTCGTGTCATCCACCTCGTCGGAGCCGCCGTAGCCGTCGTCGAAGACGGCTCGACCGTCGACGACCACGTCGCGGTCCCCGACGACGAGCGCCCCCTTCTCGGGGGTGCCGTGACCGTCGACGGCGGTCGAGCCGTCCGCCAGGAAGGGCTCCACGACGCCGACCGCACGGACGACGGGCCCGTCGAATCCGTCGAACCTCCCCTTGATCGCGCTCGCCGGCACCGAGGGGACGTTGGGGACCCACTCGTACAGCACGGACGCGACGTCGTCCCTACCTCGTCCCACGAGGAAGTCGTGCCAGGTGTACCGGCCGACCCTGGCGACGTCGGCGGACGGAGGCGTCGCTCCCGCCCTCCCGTCGTCGTCCTCCGGGGGAACTGGCGAACGCTCCGTGCCGCCTCCGTTCATGAGTCGGAACACTCCTCGCCCGTTGAAAAAGGTGTCTGGCAAATACCCGTGATTGATAACCACGGTGTCGGGAGCGTGAGGTTTTAGCCGTCTCACCGCTCACACGGGGACGTGACTCGTCTCCGTCGGCTCCGCGATCCGACGGTTCGTCGGCGAGTTCGTGACGCGGTCGCCGGGGAGCTGCTCGGGGACGCTCGCAGCCTCGGCGTCGTGTTCGGACTGACGGCGTTCATGTTCCTCATCGGCGTCGACTACTACGCCGGCACTCTCGGGGAGGTTCCGACGGTCCTGTGGCCGCTGTACGCCGACTCCGCGGTGGCGGTCGCGCTCGGTACCCTCTCGCTCGCGACGCTGCTGCCGACCGTCGGCTCCGGGGATCCGGTGACTGAGACCCCGACGAACCGTCCGCTCGCGTACCTCCACACCGTCTCGTTCGTCTGGCTCGTCCAGTTCGGACTCTGGCCGGTCGTCTCGCTCAACCTCGCGTTCCGGTCGTACGTGACCGCGCCCGACGCGTGGATCTACTACTGGGGGGTGTTGGGGACGCACCTGTGTTTCGTCGGGCTCGCGCTCTCGTTCCCGGCGTTCGGGCGGACCACCCGCGGGGCGCTGGGGCTCGCCGCCGTGCTCGGCGTCGCGAACGTCGTCGTCGACTACTGGGCCGGCTACCATCCGCCGCTTCTGTACGAACCCGGCGGCGGGTTGGCGCTCGCCACGCTCGGGATCGCCGGAGCGTCGGTGTGGCTCGCCGGTCGGTCCTTCCGGCGGCTGGACGCCGGTCCCGACGAGGGCTGATCGGCCGCAGTGGGAGCCCATCGATCCGTGGGGAGGTGAGAGCGATCGATCCGGGAGGATCGGCGTGAAACACGCGTACGATCTCCACGAACCTCCCCTCAGATCGCCTCGAGCCACACCGGTGGCCAGGGAGGCGAACGTGTTCGGGTCGTCGTTTACCCGGATGGCGAACGCATCCTCCGGCATGAGCACGACCGCCGAGGAACGCCCGGACGAACGGGTGACCGAGGACGACGCCGCGACCGCCGAGGAGCCGCCGGAGACGACCGTGACGGTCAGGTGTACCGGCCACGTTCGCACGGAACTGGACGGGACCTACGAGTTCGAGTACACCTTCGCGGGGGACACGCTCCGGGACTTCCTCGACGCGCTCTTCGAGGACTATCCGGAGCTCCAGGACCTGCTCATCGCGGAGACCGAGGCGGACGCCACCCACAGCGGCTGGGCCCCGACGCCCGAGGAGCTTCCCGGGACGTGGACGAAGAACCCGGTGGGCGAACAGACGATCGCGTACGCCCGGATCCTCGTCAACGGCCGGTTCAACGAGAACGAACGCGGGTTCGACACCGAACTGGAGGCGGGCGACCGGGTCGCGCTCGTCTACCCGTTCATGTTCTGCTGTTGAGTCGGTCCGGACCTCCGACGCTCCGTTGGACACGCCCGTACGTCGACACGGTCGGACACGTTTATACGCCGACGGCTCCGACCGTCGGTCGTTCGACCGCCCGCGACGCCGGGCGGCTCGGGTGATCACCATGGCACAGATACGCCTCCTCGTCGACCTCCCGGACGGCCCGTGGATAGCCGACGTCTCCCGGGAGTTTCCCGACGCCGTCTTCCGCGTGTTGACCGCGACGCCCGGGGACGAGGCGGGGTTCGCGCTCGTCCGGATCACGACCGACGAGGTCGAGGACGTGCTCGCCGCGATGGAGGCCCACTCCGGGCTCGCCGAGACGTCGGTGATGACGCGCTCGGCCGACGAGACGACGGTCCAGATCGAGGCGACCTCCCCGCTCCTCCTCCTCGCCGCTCAGGGTGCCGGCGTCCCGATCGAGATGCCCGTCGAGATAACGAACGGGATCGCCACGCTCGACGCGACCGGCGCGCACGACCGCCTCTCGACGTTCGGCGACCATCTCGCCGGAATGGGGCTGTCCTACGAGGTCGAGTTCGTCCAACAGCGCGTGAATCCGAGCCAGCTGCTCACCGACAACCAGTTGGAACTCCTCCTGATCGCCGTCGAGGCCGGCTACTACGACGTCCCCCGCGAGAGCACGCTCACCGAGGTCGCCGAGGCGGCCGGGATCGCGAAATCGACGTGTAGCGAGACGATCCAGCGCGTCGAGCGGACGATCGTCCGCGAGTTCGTCGAGGACCTCCCGACCGTGAGCGGCGAGCTGAAACGGAGGCTGACGGGCGAGGGAGCGGACTGACCCGCGGTCAGTTACCCTCGTACCCGGCCATCTCCATCACCGAGGCGAACTGCTCCGTGTCCGTGACGCTCTCGTAGACCATCCCGCCGATCATGCCGCCGGGGTAGGTGTCGCCGTTCATCGCGTGGTTCACCTTGTGACAGTGGAGCGCGTAGACGCCGGGGTCGGCGTCGGCGGTGAACTCGATCGTCTTCCGCTCCGCGGGCGCGATGGGGATCACGTCCTCGCGGTGCCGGGCGGACTCGGGGATCACGCCGCCGTCCTTCTCGACGACGGTGAAGCCGTGGTTGTGGGTGTGCATCGCGTGCGACTCGTAGCCGGCGTTGACGAAATGGACCCGTACCGTATCGCCCTCCTCGACGATGAGGGGAGATCCCTGCTCGGGGTGGAAGGTGTACGGCGCACAGCGACCGTTCACGGTGAAGACATCGGGGTTTCGATTCCGGTGACTGAAGTCGACGTCGCCGCCCGCGGTCGACGCCGACAGCCGGCTGTCCCAGTCCTTGATCGTCATGAACGCCTCCTTGTCCGGGGCCTCGTACCCTTCGGGGTCGACGCGGAGGATCCCGAACATCCCCATGTCGAGGTGGTTCTGCGTCTGATAGTGGCAGTGGTAGAGGTGCGTTCCCGGCTGGTTCGCGCTGATCTCGTAGGTGTACTCCTCGCCCGGCGCGACCTGCCGTCCCGTCGTTGTCGGGACCCCGTCGTCCATCCAGTCCTTGGAGAGCCCGTGGACGTGGAACGTGTGCGGCCGGTTGTGCTCGGTGTTGTCGTAGGTGATCTCCAGGTCGGTCCCCTCCGTGACCCGGAGCAACGGTCCGGGGACGCTCGGGTCGGTGTCCGGCGTCTCCCACGCCCAGACCTCCGGGAGCTCCCACGGGCCACCGCGTGCGTCGTCTCCGAGCAACTGGTGACGGCACGCCCGCGTGGACATCGTGATCGCGCCGTCCGTCTCGTCGAGGTCGATCGTCGTCCGTGGTGCCGTGTAGGGATGGTCCGTCTCGACCGCCGTCGAGTCGCTCCCGGACCACTCGCTCCGCTCGGCCTGCTCGACCGGCTCCGACGCACCTCCCTCGTCCGTGGTCGCCGCGCTCGCCGTGCTGGCGTCCGACCGCGGAGCCCCACACCCCGCGATCGCCGCGGTTCCGAGGGCTGCCCCCACTGAGAGGAAGCCGCGTCTGGAAGCCATGCGCCGACCGGTGGCGTCGTCGTCGTTCATCACGAATCGGCCTCGGCCCCGCTTTCGGTTAAGGGGCGATCGGAATCTCGAGGTTCGGAAACACGTCCGAACACGTTCGGGTCTACTCCCGTCCGCATCGTCTCCGTCGGGTATTAACGCCCCCGTCGCCTACGACGTCGCGTGTTACGGAAGGACCTCCTGCGCGTCTCCCGGGCCGGCGGCGGCTACCGACCCGAGTTCGTCGACCGGGAGCACCGCCCGCTCGCCGCGAAGGTCCTCGGAACGTTCGCGGACGGCGTCGGCGACCGACGGGAGGTCCTGACGGACGCGCTCGACGCGCTGGAGGCCGGATCGGACGACTTCAAGCTCGTCCGGGGGCTCGCGGCGCTGGTCGAGCGCGAGTGTACCTTCGAGACGCGTGCGACCGTCCCGCCGCCGCGGGTCCGTCGTGCCGCCTTCGAGGCGGCCGAGGCCGTCGGGGTCGCCGGCGAAAGCGACCGCGACCGGGCGGTCGGCCGCGCGGCCGACCGCCTCGGCGTCGAGTCCGAAACGGTCGACGCCGACCTGTACGCCGACCGCGACGTCAACGAGGTGCTCGTCGACGCCGACGTCCGTTTCGCCCCCGACACCCTGCTCGAACAGTATAACCTCTCGCTCGCCCAGACCGCGCTGTTCGACGCCACGGAGGTCCGAGTCCGGTCCGTCGACCCAAAGGCGCTCGTGAGCGTGGTCAAGCGGCTGCGGCTGATGTACGAGCTCCGACGGACCGACGACGGGCGGGAGCTCGTCGTCACCGGCCCCGACGCGCTCTTCCGGCGAACCCGGCGCTATGGAACCGCGTTCGCCCGGCTCCTCCGGACCGCCGCGGGCACCGCCGAGTGGCGGTTCGAGGCGACGATCGACGACCGGGGCACCGAACGGACGATGACGCTCTCCGAGGCCGACGTGACCGTCCCCGGCGTCGAGCCCGTCGTCGAGCCGGAGTTCGACAGCGGCGTCGAGGCCGACTTCGCCGGACGGTTCCGCGGGCTCGACCTCGACTGGACGCTGGTTCGGGAGCCCGATCCCCTCGCGACCGGAACGCGGGTGATGATCCCCGACTTCGCGTTCGAGTACGACCACGCGGACTTCCGGCTCTACTTCGAGGTGATGGGATTCTGGACGCCGGAGTACGTCGCAAAGAAGCTCGACCAGCTCGCGGGCGTCGAGGACGTGGACCTGCTCGTCGCCGCCGACGAGAGCCTCGGCGTCGGCGAGGAGATCGCCGCGCGCGACCACCGCGTGCTCACCTACACGGGAACCGTCCGGGTTAAGGACGTCGTCGACGTCCTCCGCGAGTACGAGGCCGACCTCGTCGCCGAGGCGAGTGCGGGGCTCCCGGACTCGTTCGCGCCCGACGACGACGTCATCCGGATCGACGCGCTGGCGGATCGCCACGGCGTGAGCGAGTCGGCGATCGAGGACGGCCCGTTCCCCGACCACGAGCTCGTTGGACGGACGCTGGTTCGGCCGGCCGTCCTCGAGCGGCTCCGCGGCGAGATCGAGCCGGGGATGTCGCTGTCGGCGGTCGAGGAACGCCTCGACGCGTACGGGATCGACGACGCGAGCGCGACGCTCTCGGCGCTGGGTTACCGCGTCGCATGGGAGGGACTGGGTGGCGGCACCGTCCGTCGGAAGGCCGAGAACGAAACCGACGACGATGGCGGTGACGACGACGGTGACGATGACGATCACGACGGTCGCGGGGATGACAACGCCTGAAACCCGTCGAACGGAGCCATGCTCCGGAATTGGCGTTCCTGCATGGTGGTAATCCAGAAATAAATATATGTAGCTGGTGGTCGCAGTGTAATCTGGGATACATATGGTTACAGACATCCGAACGCGGTTGCTCGGCCAGGACGTGTCGTTCCCGGTCGACGAGTCGCGACTGGCCTACTGGCTGGTCGTGATGCGGCTGATCGTCGGCTGGTGGTTCCTCCATGCGGGACTGGACAAGTTCCTTGCGTGGCCCTTCGACGCGAGTTGGTTCGTCGGCGGCGCGGCCGCACAGACGACGCTGGGACCGATACTCGTCCTGTTCTCCGACGGGATCCTGCTCTCGTTCACCAACGTGATGGTGCCGCTCGGGCAGACGCTGATCGGGCTCGGGCTGATCGTCGGCGCGATGACCAGACTCGCCGCCTTCTTCGGCGCGTTCCTCATGACGTTCTTCTACTTCGTCAACGGCGAGACGGGCGGCTGGTCACACGGCGTGATCACCGGCGACCTGCTCGGGCTGTTGATCTTCGCGATGATCGCGACGCTCGGGGCCGGCCGCGTGCTCGGGATCGACGCCTACCTCGCCCGGACGGACCTCGTGAGGGACCACCCGCGGCTGCGGCACTTCATCGGCTAACGGAGGAACCAGACATGACTCAACTCACCACGGCGGAACGGATCGCGTTGTACGGCGGCGGCGGCCTGCTCCTGATCGGAACGCTCGGGATCGGGCTGCTCGAGATACTCGCGGGGGCACCGCATCCGGTGTCGGGGGAGGGCCAGATCGTCCACGAGACGCTGGTCCCGCTCACGGTCCGGTCGTCGATCATGCTCCTCGGCCTGCTGCTCTGGGGGGCGTACGCGGCCACCAGCGTGGCCCGCGAACCGCCTACCGACACGTCGGTCTGATCGGGACGGTCGCCCCGGTCGAGCACCCGCCTTTTCCGTATGTACGCCGCCTCCGACTCATCGATCGACGACCGGCAGGTCCGCACGGCTCCCCTTCGGCACCACGGAGCGCAGCTCGTCGTAGAGGTAGAGACCGACGCCGATCGGGGCGGTCCCGCCCGCGATCCGGTGGGCCACGATCAGGTAGCCCCAGTCGCCGTCCCAGTCGGGGAGGTCCTGATCCTCGCCGGCCGCGAACCGGCTCGCACGCTCGGGGTCGAGTTCGACGACGTTCCGGGTCGCGTGCCCGCCGAACCGCTGGACTGCACGGGTCGTCGGCTTCCAGTGTTCCTGGCGGGTCCGGAGGAACGTCATGCCGATCGCCTCCACCCGGCTCGGGTCGTCCGCCTCCCCGTTGAAGACCCACACCTTCCCGGCCCCCTTCTCCCAGAAGCTGTATCCGTCGAGGAAGTCGCGGCCGATCCCGAACCGCTCCTCCCACCAGTCGAGGACCTCCTCGCGGCTGGCGCGTCCCGCGACCTCGCGGTCCGCGGGGGTGGCCGGGAGCCGGTCGAACCGCTGGCCGTCGTTGGCGGGTTCGTGGTCGGCGTCGGGCTCGAGGTCGTGGTCGGGATCGCTCATCGCGCCACCTCCGTTTCGCCGGCGTGGTCGTCCGGCCCCCCGACGCGCAGCTTCGCACAGAAGAACCCCCCCGTGTCGTTGTGGTGGGGGTAGACCCGGCGGGCGCGAGTCACGCTCTCGTCGTACTCCTCTCCCTCCCACTCGGTCACGCCGGGCGCGGTCTCGAGGGGGAGGTCGAACGGGACGACCTCGCACGCCTCGTTGGCGAGGGCGTGGTCGAGGACCGCCTCGTTCTCCTCGGGCGCGAAGGTACAGGTCGAGTAGACCACGGTTCCGCCGGCGCGGGTCGCCTGGATCGCCCGCGTCAGGATCCCCTTCTGGATCCCGGCGACGCCGTGGACGTGGTCGAGGGTCCACTCGTCGAGCACGTCGGGGTTCTTCCGACAGGTCCCCTCACACGAACAGGGGGCGTCGACCAGCGCGCGGTCGAACTCGTCGAACGCGAGCGGCTTCGTCGAGAAGTTTCGCGCGTCCTGGTTCGTGACGATCGCGTTCGTCACGCCGAGGCGCTCGGCGTTGTGTCTGAGCGCCGAGAGCCGGCCGAGGTTGTTGTCGTTGGCGACGACCGTCCCCGTGTCGTCCATCGCGTCGGCGATCTGGGTCGTCTTGCTGCCCGGGGCCGCACAGGCGTCCCAGACGCGTTCGCCGGGCTGCGGGTCGAGCGCCAGCGCCGGGAGCACGGAGACCTCCTCCTGGCCGTGCGTCCAGCCGTGGAGATGTGGCCAGTTCCCGCCGGGGTTCCCGTCCGGCAGCCGGAACAGGCCGTCGTGCCAGTCGACCGGGTCGTATGCGACGCCCGCCTCGTCGAACGCGTCGCGGACGCGGACGGGCGAGGCCTTGATCCGGTTCGTGCGGACGACCGAGGGGAGGGGTCGGTCGCAGGCCGCCCGGAACGCGTCGACGTCGTCGACGAGCGTCTCGTACCGGTCGAGCGGGTTCATGCGCGCTCTTTCGTGTCGGTCGGTTAGTCGGTTTCGGGACACGATCGATGGTCTGCAGTCGGCAGTCGGCGGTCTCCCGGCCGGACGTGGTCGCGATCGGGAACGCCGGCGACCTCGCCGCCTCCTCCCGCCCTGCGGGGCGCGAGGAGGCGCGCCACGGCCCGATCCATCGACAGTCCGATCCGTCCACGGCCCTACCTTTAGGTCCGCCGCCGTCGTACGCCCGCGTATGGCCCGAATATCCGTTCTCGACGGCGACGTGACGCTCGAGGAGCCGACGCTCGTGGAGGGGTTCCCGGGCGTCGGGCTCGTCGGCAAGATCGCGACCGATCACATGATCGACGCGCACGAGATGACCCACTACGCCAACGTCCACTGCGACGGGCTCCCGCCGGTGGCCGTCTATCGGGAGGACGACCCGGCGGTGACGACGCCGGTTCGGCTCTACGCCGATCCCGACCGCGACCTGGTCGCCCTTCGCAGCGACGTGCCGGTTCACCCGAACGCGGCGGCTGAGGTCGCCGGCTGTCTCGACTCCTGGTTCGACGATACCGGTACGTTCCCGGTGTTCCTCTCGGGACTCGGCCGGGAGAAGGACGAGGAGCCGCCCGAGCTGTACGGGATCGCGACGGGGGAGGGCGGCGAGGCGCTGTCGCGCGCGGAGCTGTCGAGCCCGCCCGAGGCCGGCCTCGTCTCCGGCCCGACCGGCGCGATGCTCGCCGAGGCGTTGGAGCGCGGTCGCGACGCGGTCGGCCTCGTCGTCGAGTCGGACCCGCAGTTCCCCGACCCGGAGGCCGCACGGCGGCTCATCCTCGACGGGATCGATCCGATCGCGGGCACGGAGACGCCGACGGACGGCCTCGTGGACCAGGCGACGGAGATCCGGGACGCGAAGCAGAAGCTCGCCGAGCGGATGCAACAGGCCACGGAGGAGAGCTCGCAGGCGGAGCCGCTGAAGATGTTCCAGTAGCCCGATCAGTCCTCGCCGTCCGCCTCCAGCTCGTCGAGGATCGGCCGGTACTTGAGCTGGATCTCGTCCCACTCGCGGTCGGGGTCGGAGTCGCCGACGAGGCCGACGCCGGCGAAGAGCGTGGCTCGAGTGGGCGTCGCGACCGCGGAACGGATCGCGACCGCGAACGCGCCGTTGCCGGCGGCGTCGATCCAGCCGACCGGGGCCGCGTACCAGCCGCGATCGAACGGCTCGGTCTCGTGGATCGTCTCCAGGGCTTGGTCCGGGGGGAGCCCGCCCACCGCCGGGGTCGGGTGGAGCGCCTCGACCAGCTCGAGCACGTGTCGATCCGCGTCCAACTCGGCCGTGATCGGGGTGTGGAGGTGCTGTACCGTCGCGAGCCGGCGGACGCGACGGTCGCCGGCCGAGACGGACGCGGCGTACGGCTCCAACTGGTCGCGCACGGTCTCGGCGACGAGCTCGTGTTCGTGGACGTTCTTGGCGTCGGCGAGCAGCTCCTCGGCGAGCCACTCGTCCTCCGCCGGCGTCTCTCCCCGACCGGTCGTCCCGGCGAGCGCGTCCGTCTCGACGGTCCGCCCGCGAAGCGAGACGAGTCGCTCGGGCGTCGCGCCGAAGAAGACGCTCCCGCCGTCGTCGGGTTCGAAACAGTAGCGGTGACAGTCGGGGTACTTCCCGGCGAGGCGCTCGAGGGTCGCCGCGCGCGGGAACTCCCGCTCGAGGTCCGCCTCGAGCGCCTGCGCGAGCACGACCTTGCGGAGTTCGCCGTCGCCGATCCGGTCGAGCGCGGCGGTGACGCTCCCGCGCCAGGCGTCCCGACTCGTCGTCCGTCGCTGCTCGCGGATCCCGGGCCGCGCGGGACGGGGGCCGGCGACCGAGCGTCCCGCCAGCCGCTCGGTCTCGTGTTCCAATCGTCGTTCGACCGCCTCCGGCGACGCGTCCGACCCGGCGTCCGTGGCCGTGAGCCAGGTCCCGTTGTCGGCGAAGGTGACCTGGACGCGGGGCAGGACGAACCGCGCCTCCGGAAACGGCTTCCAGGGATCGCCGGCACAGGCCCCCTCGTGGAAGGCGAACCCGCCGAACACGCGCGGCCTGGCCGCCTCCGTTCCGGCGTGGACGTCGCCGGAGTCGAACAGCTCGTCGGTCGCCCGACGGACGGCGGCGAATCGGTCGGCCCCGCTCGCGGTTAGCGTCGCGGCCGCGCCGCCCGCCACCACGACCGCGTCGTCGGGGGCGCTCCAGACCGTCCTGGGCGTCGGGAGCGCGTCGAACGCCGCGGCGAACGCGGGCGGGTCGATCGCGGTCGTGCGGCTGACCAGCGTCGGCGACGACGTCGAACGCGCCGGTTCCATTGAAAAGGATTCGGGACCGGAGGCTCTTAAGCGTGTCAACTCATCCGACCGGCACGGACGACCGGCGCCGTCCGCGAGCTAGCTGTACCGCTCCTCGTTCCACGGGTTCGCCGTGTCGCTGTAGCCGCGCTTCTCCCAGTACCCGAGCTCCCGATCCGTCAGGAACTCGACGCCGGAGACCCACTTCGCGCCCTTGTAGGCGTACTTGTGGGGCGTGACGACGCGGAGCGGACCGCCGTGGTCGGACGGGAGGTCCTCGCCGTCGTAGCCGTAGGCGAAGAGGACGCCCTCGCGGGTACACTCCTCGAGCGGGAGGTCGGTCGTGTAGCCGTCGAGGGCGTGGAACATCACGTGCTCGGCGTCGTCGTGAACGCCCGCGTGCTCCGCGATCTCGGCGAACTCGACGCCGGTGAACGCACAGTCGAGCTTACTCCAGCCGGTGACACAGTGGAAGTCCTGTCGCTGGGTGACGGCGGGGAAGTCCCTGAACTCCTCGAGCGACAACGAGAGTCGGTCGTCGACGGCCCCCCAGACCTCGAAGGCGTCGTCGGGCCCCCACGATGGCGTACCGCTCTTCGAGAGCACCGGAAACCGGTCCGTCTCACGCTGTCCCGGGGGAAGCCGGTCGTCGCCGTATTCGTGGTATAGCCCGGTGAGATCCTCGATCTCCCCGGTTTCGGGATCCTCGATCCCGTCCGTCCGTGTCTCGGTCATACCGGTGATACGACCTCGGGGAACGTATGGGTACCGTTCGGACGCGTATGGGTACGTCTCGGCCGCCGCGAACGAGTGTTTTGGAGAACCGCGTACTGAGGATATCAAATTCGAAAGTATTGTTTCGAAAGCAAATAGATCGAGTTTCGAATCACCCGACACCCGACGCTACATTTATATACACTATCCTGTTAGACGCGGCCAAGAGAATGCCACGGGTGAAGATAACCGTCCCGGAACACCTGGAGATGCAGATCACGCAGATGGTAGAGCAGGGCGAGTTCCTCAACCGCGAGGAAGCCGTCGAGGAGCTCCTCTCGACCGGGATCAAGGCGTACAAGACGAGCGGACCCATGGAGGACGACGACTCCGGCGGGTTCGAGGACGAGGGAATGATGGGCCACGAAGACGAGTACGTCTTCTGAACGACGGCCGGGACGTGACCCGTCCGTTTCGTGGTCGATCCGTGCGTCTCATCCTCAACAACGCTTAAACCGGCTCCGACCCGTATTTGGGTCCATGCACAAGGACGAACTGCTCGAGCTTCACGAACAGATGGTGACGATCATGGAACACTTCCGGGAGCAGGAGACGGTCGACGCGGGACTGTTCGACCCGTACGACGAGCTCGAGGTCGACCCCTCACACGTCCACAAATCCAAAAGTGAGCACAAACACGCCGTGTTCGTGCTCGGGAATGCGTTGGCGAACGCGATGAGCGAGGACGAGTTCTCGCCCGCCGGCCGGGTCGGCAAGCGGATGAAGGAGCTCGCCGACGACGCCGAAAACAAGATCTGAGGCCGCCGCCCACGTTCGGGACGGTCCGTCGTCCACGTCGACCCGCGAATTGATATGCGATCGGTCGCTGTAGTGGGGATATGGCTCTCGAGGCGCTTCCGATCGACGCCGTTCACCTGCTGGTCGCGGGTGCGGCGTCGATCGTCGCGCTCGCGGCGGTGGTCGCCACGGACCGGCCCGCCGGGAGATGGGGACGGCGGCTCCGCTCGCGGCTGCTCCTGGGCGTCCCCTGGGGAACGCTCGTCGCCGTCGGCTTCGTGATCGGCGTCTACCTGTTCGTCCAGAGCGGGTTCGAGAACCCGAACCGCCCGGTCGTGATCCCGTTTCGCGCGTGGTCGTACTTCTACCCGGAGGGGATGCTCTGGGCGGGGTTCTCCCACGCGAGCCGCGGGCACGTCACGGGCAACCTGCTGTCGACGCTCGTCGCGGGGTCGCTCGCGGAGTACGCCTATGGGCACTTCCCGCGCGAGCGCGGGAGCGAGACGTTCGGGTCGCTCCGCCGGAACCCGTACGTTCGAGCGTTCTGTGTGGTCCCCGGCGTGGTCCTGTCGTTCGGGATCGTCTCCTCGCTTTTCGCTTTGGGACCGGTGATCGGTTTCTCTGGCGTCGTCTTCGCGCTGTGGGGGTTCGCGCTCGTTCACTATCCGGTCGGAACGATCGCGTCGTTGACGGCGGCGACGCTCGTCAGCGTCGTCTACGAGACGGTCCGAACGCCGGTGGAGATCGCCGAGGCGACCCCCTCGTTCGGGCCGCCGAGCTGGGCGAACATCGCGGTCCAGGGCCACGCGCTCGGACTGATCGCCGGCGCGCTCGTCGGTGCGTGGCTTCTCCGGCGGCGACGAGCGCGGGCAACGGGTCCGACGAGCGGACGCGCGTTCGGGATCGATGCCGGTCCGTCGCGCACGTCGGCGTTCGTCGTCTTCGCCGGCGTACTGTTGTTCGGTGCGTCACGCCGACTGTGGGCGGTCTACTGGTATCTCGGGAACGATCGGTACGAGCTGTACCGCGCGCTGGGGCTCGCCGGCGTCCTCGCGCTCGCCGCGATCGTCGCGGTCGCGGTCGCGGGTCGTGACGACCCGATCCGGCCGTCGCTCGCGGTCCCGGAACCGCGGACGATCCGCGAGAGCGCCGCCTCCGTGACGCCCGCGGCGGTTGGCCTTCTGTGTCTCCTCGCCGCGTTCGCGGCGGTCGCCGGCCCCGCGGTCGTCCCCAACCTCGTCGCGGTCGACGAGGGTGACCTCCCGGGCGACTCGATCGAGGTGGAGGGGTACCAGGTGACCTACGCCGAGGACGTCGAGGATCGGACGGTGAGCGCCGTCGACGTCGAGGCGTTCGGTCGCTCCACGTCGGTGCGGACCTCGGGGGTGATCGTCGCGAACCCCGACCGGGAGATCTGGACCAGGGCGGTCTCGACGGGGAACCTCGCGTTCTGGGGATACCGCGCCGTCGACGTGGGCGGGACGGGCTGGCGCGAGACGGTCTGGGTACAGCGCACCGGGTGGGTCGCCGTCGGCGGCAACGCGACCTACCGCGTCGACGCGGTTCGCGAGGGGAACCGATCGACGCTGTTCGTGAGCGATGCGGCCCACGCGGAGCCACGCCTCGATGGCCGGAACGTCACGGTCGCGGCCGTCGAGGAGGGATTCGAACTCCGGGTCGCCCACGAGGGGACGAACGCGACGGCGCCGATCCCGCCGGAGAACGAGTCGGTGACGCTTCGCGGCGTCGCGTTCGTCCGCGAGGAGGAGGCGATCTTCGCCGAGCGTGGCGACTCGCGGGTCCGGGTCGCCGAGCGGGAGCGGTACGAGGGGCGCGAACGGAGCCGAAACTGACGTCCTCGCCCGAGCGATGCCTGCGAACGGCGATGCTTCCGGCCGACCCGGTTGAGTTCGTGCGAATTCCGGACCATTTATACCATAGATGTGAGGACGTGAACCAGTATGGCCCTCCACCTCAGCCATGCGGTTAGCGACGGGCTTCGACGAACCCTCACTCGAACTGGCGGGACCCTCCTCGCCGGATTCCTCCTCATCCAGTTCGCAACGCAAGCGGCCGTCAACACGGCAGTCCTCGGATACCTCCCCTCCGACGTGGCCGGTCAGTTCAGCGCGAACGTCGGGATCACCCTGCCGGTCTCGGGGCCGGTCGCGCTCGCGCTGTTCTGTGCCCTGCTTCCCCTGTCCGCGGCGTTCTTCGCGGTCGTCGCCCGCGCGCTCGTCCAGCCGTTCGAGGAGCTGTCGGCGTTGCCCGCGGACGCGACGCGACGGCTCGGCCGCACCACGGTACGGCTTTTGGTCGGCGGGATAGTCGTGACGGTCCTGATCTTCCTCGGGACGGCGTTTCTCGTCGTTCCGGGGCTGTTCTTCGCCGTGTCGTTCCTGTTCTTCGTCTTCACGATCGCCGTCGAGGAGCGCGGGCTCGTGGACGGTCTCAAACGGAGCTGGGCGCTCGCCCGTGGCTCGCGACTCAAGCTGTTCGGCATCGTCGTGCTGGCTGGCGTGTTCGGCGGCTTCATCGGCGTCATCGCGCCGCTTTTCGATCTCGCCGGCGCTCCGGTCGCCGGCGACGCCGTGACGATCGCCGCCTCGGCCGTGTTCTTCACGCCGTACTACGCGATCATCGCGTCGGCGTATCTCCAACTGCGTGACGACCCGACGGGTCACGACTCGCCCGAGCCGGTCGACGCCTCGGGGACGCCCCGGCTCTGACCGGGTCGGTCGTTTCGGATTCCGATAATCGTCGACGGGCGTCGTGTCGTCGAACCGTCTCGGGCCTTGGTGACACGACCTCACACGGTTCTAAGTAACTTGGAACAGGTCCACATTTTTGTATGGCGTACGGACGAATCCCGACACGCATATGCCCTCCACCAACCGACGAGCGTTCCTCGGAGCGAGCACGGTCCTCGGCCTCGGTACCCTGGCCGGTTTCAAGAACCTTCGGACGGCGGACGCCCGAACGGAGACTTCGGCGATCGAGAACGACGACTCGTTGGACGACTGGCTCGCGACCGCTAACGACCCACGGACTCCCCGGATCCGTGACTTCCGGTTCGACGACCCCCCGACGGTGTACCTCGACGTGTCGAACTCGAAGTCCTTCTCGCCGCCCGCGATCAAGGTCGCACCCGACACGACCGTGACGTGGGAGTGGACCGGAACCGACCGCGAGCACAACGTCGTTGCCGCCGACGGGACGTTCGACAGCGGCGCGCCCGACGGCGAGGCGGGGACGACGTTCGAGTACACCTTCGAGACGGAGGGGACGTATCGGTACGTCAGCGAACCGCAGGCCGAGGCGGGGATGAAAGGCGTCGTGGTGGTCGAGTCCGCGCCGTCGAGCGGCTATCCCACCGTCGACGAGTGGTTGGTCGATACGAACGAGTACGACGGGAGTATCACCGACCGGACGGACGAGGACCTCGTCGAGATCACGACCGGGGCGGACGGCAACGGCGGGAACCTCGCGTTCGACCCGCACGCGGTGACGGTCTCGACCGAAACGACGATCCGGTGGTCGTGGACCGGCAGCGGGGGCGGACACGACGTCGCTTTCGAGGACGCCGACGTCGGAAGCGAGACGATCTACGCCGAGCCCGGCGTCCACTTCGAGCACACGTTCAACGAGACCGGCGTCTTCCGGTACGCCTGTCGACCCCATCGCGGGCTCGGCCACCGCGGCGCGATCGTCGTCGAGTAAACCGACGACGGTTCACGCCGGGGAGGCCGACTCCCATTCGATCCGGTACACCTCGACGTCGAGCTCGCGGGACCCCTCAGTGTGGTGTTCGAACTGGGCGTCCACCGCGAAGTCGGCCGCGAACGCGTGGGTCACCTCGCCGCCGTTGTCGGCGGCGAACGCCTCGAGGAACTCCCGGCTTCCGGCGTTGTGGACGGAGTAGGAGACGGTCGCGAGCTCGCTCGCGGTCGCGAGGAACGACCGGTCCGCGTTGCGGTTGCCGTCCTGCGCGCCGAACGGCGGGTTCATGACGACGGTGACCGGTTCCGAGAACGTCACCGGAGGTCGCGTCGCGTCTCCCTGTATCCAGTGAACGGGGGCGCTCGCGGCGATGCGGCGCTCGTTTCTGCGAGCGGTGGTCAAGGCGGTGCGGTCGAGCTCGACGCCGACCACGCGTGCGGGCCCGCGAAGCGCGGCCGCGAGCGCGAACATGCCCGTCCCGGCACCGAGGTCGAGGACCGTTCGGCCGTCGACGTCGCCCTGGAGGTCGGCGAGATGGACGACGTGCGCGGCGAGATCGGGGGGAGTGGGGTACTGTTCGAGGGTCGCACGTGGGTTCTCGAACCCGGCGACGACGCCGAGTTTCGTCGCGAGCGAACGCTTCGTCGCCATGCGTTCAGGCGGTCGTGTGGTCGGCATCGCTCCCGTCCGTCACGACGCCGTCGTCGATCCGAACGAGTTCGACTCCCTCGCGGCGGGCGCGCTCGGCGAGCGCCGAGAGCGTCGAGTCGACGGCGTCGGCGTCGGCGACCTCACCGAGACGGACCTCGATCCGGCCGGCCCCGAGGAACGCGGCCGCGCGCACGAACCCGCGCAGCCTGTCGGCCTCCTCGCCGGTGGCGAGCGGACAGTCGTCGGCGAAACGGGCGTCGACGACCAGCGTCGCCGGCTGGTAGTCGCGGGCGGAGAGGCCGGCTTTGAGATCCCGGAGGTACTCGGGAGCGGTACTCTCGAGGTCGGCCGCGTCGACGACGATCGGGTCTATCTCGGCGGGACGACACCCGTCTATCGCCGCGTCGATCCCGCGTGGTTCCGTGGTGCTCATACTCGTCATAGTTTCTAGTTATACAAAAGCTTTTTTGAATGTTCAGTAGTAATACCTCTTGCGTCGGACGGAGTCGGTCACGTTTCGTGTTCGGACGCGATCGACGAAGGGCGGTTTCCCCCGGCCGACTCCCCTTCGACCCCCGCAGTGATCGACACCGAACGCGTCGTAGGAGCCGTTAGGGGCGGGTATTCGATATTTCACCCCGTCGATCGTTCGTGTTTCCTCTCCAACATCTGTGAAAAAGTCTTAAATACGGCACTGACCAGAAACCTTATAATGGAACGTCCGAGCCGCCAGCGCCAGAGGGAGCGGGACACCGAGCGAGAATCGGACGAGGAGGCGATCACCTGCCCCGAGTGTGACTCCGACGAGATCGTCACCGACGCGGACCAGGAGCTCGTCTGTGAGGACTGCGGGCTGGTCTTGGACGAACAGACGATCGATCGCGGTCCGGAGTGGCGGGCGTTCAACCACTCCGAGCGGCAGTCGAAGTCCCGCGTCGGCGCGCCGATCACGGAGACGATGCACGACAAGGGGCTGACGACGACGATCGACTGGAAGGACAAGGACGCGTACGGGCGGTCGCTCTCCTCGGAGAAGCGCTCGCAGATGCATCGGCTCCGCAAGTGGCAGGAGCGGATCCGGACGAAGGACGCGGGCGAGCGCAACCTCCAGTTCGCGCTCTCGGAGATCGACCGCATGGCGAGCGCGCTGGGCGTCCCCCGGTCGGTTCGGGAGGTCGCCTCGGTCATCTATCGACGCGCGCTCTCGGAGGACCTCATCCGCGGCCGCTCGATCGAGGGCGTCTCCACCGCCGCCCTCTACGCCGCCTGCCGACAGGAGGGGATCCCCCGATCGCTCGACGAGGTCGCGGAGGTGTCCCGGGTACCGCAAAAGGAGATCGGCCGGACGTATCGCTACATCTCCCAGGAGCTCGGATTGGAGCTCAAGCCAGTCGATCCCAAACAGTTCGTCCCGCGGTTCGCCTCCTCGCTCGAACTCAGCGAGGAGGTCCAGTCGAAGGCGACCGAGATCATCGACGTCTCCGCCGAGCAGGGGCTGCTCTCGGGGAAGTCCCCGACGGGGTTCGCCGCCGCCGCCATCTACGCCGCGTCGCTGCTCTGTAACGAGAAGAAGACCCAACGCGAGGTCGCCGACGTCGCCCAGGTCACCGAAGTCACCATCCGTAACCGGTATCAGGAGCAGATCGAGGCCATGGGTTTCCGCTGATTCGTCATCGGGCTCGACCACCGACGACCGGAGGATCGGGTTTTTAATCGCCACCCGGCGTATCGACCGACGAGATGTACGACGAGATTCTGGTGCCGACCGACGGAAGCCCCGCCTCCGACGCCGCGATCGAACACGCGATCGACCTCGCGGACCGATACGGAGCCCGCCTCCACGCGCTCTACGTCGTCGACGGCTCCGCGTACTCGACGCTGGAGGCCGGGTCCGAGATCGTCGTCGACGCGCTGCAGTCGGAGGGCGAGGAGGCGACGAAGCGCGTCGCCGACGCCGCGGCCGACGCGGGCGTCGAGACGACGACGACGGTGGCGTCGGGAACCGCCTACCGCTCGATCCGCGAGTACGTCGACGAACACGGGATCGACATGATCGTGATGGGCACGCACGGACGGAAGGGGCTCGATCGGTACCTGCTCGGCAGCGTGACCGAGCGGGTGGTCCGGACCGCGGACGTGCCGGTGTTGACCGTCCGACAGCCGAGCGATGAGTGAACCGTCTCCCCGGGTCTCACACGCCTGACTATGCGCGACTGGCTCACACACCGCGTCGTCTCCTCCCCGGACGAGATCGGACTGATCCGCGCGGAGGACGGGGAGGCCTGGACGTACGCCGACCTCGATCGACTCGTCTCGGAGACCGCGGGCCGGCTCGTCGCACACGGGATCCGCGAGGGCGACCGACTCGGGGTGCTCACCCCGCCGTACGTCGGGACGGTCGGGCTCGTCCACGCGACGATGCGCGTCGGCGCGACCTTCGTCCCGCTGGGTGAGGAACTCACCCCGCGCGAGTTGGGCGAGCGGGTCGAGCGGGCCGACCTCGACGCGGTCGTCTGTTCGGAGTCGACGGAGTCCGACGCGCTCGCGGCGGTCGAGGACGTTCCCGTGCTCTCCGTCGACGAGCCGACCGACGCGGCGGTCACGGCCGTCCACGACGCCGATCCCGACCCGGTCGATCCGGGCGAGTGGACGTTCGACGACCCGCTCTGTATCCTCTTCACGTCGGGGACGACCGGCGTGCCGAAGCCCGTCCCGCTCACCGCGGGCAACGTCTACTCCTCCGCCGTCGCCTCCGCGTTCCGGCTCGGCGTCGACCCGGACGACCGCTGGCTCGTCTCGCTCGCGCTCCACCACATGGGCGGGCTCGCCCCGGTGTACCGGTCGGTGCTCTACGGAACGACGCTCGTGCTCCGGGAGGGGTTCGACCCCGGCGGAACCGCCGACGACATCGACCGGTACGACGTCACCGGCGTCTCGCTCGTCCCGACGATGCTCGAGCGGATGCTCGACCGGCGGGGGACGCTCGCCGACACGCTGCGGGTCGTTCTCCTCGGCGGCGCGCCGGCCCCCGAGGAGCTGATCGAGCGCTGTCGGGACTACTCGATCCCGGTGTATCCGACCTACGGGATGACGGAGGCCGCCTCGCAGGTCGCGACCGCCACGCCGAAGGCGACTCGCGACCGTCCCGACACGGTCGGTCGCCCGATCTTCGGCACCGACGTGGTCGTCGTCGACGAGGAGGGCGACCCGGTCGACGCCGGCCAGACCGGCGAGATCGTCGTCGACGGTCCGACGATAACCCCCGGATACCTCGGACCGGACGCGACCGGCTCGGAGTTCGGGCCGTACGGCCTCCACACCGGCGACGTCGGAACGCTCGACGAGGACGGCTACCTGTACGTGTTCAACCGGCTCGACGACCGGATCGTCACCGGCGGCGAGAACGTCGAGCCCGGCGAGGTGTCGGACGTGTTGGCCGGCCACCCCGCGGTCGACGACGTCGCCGTCGTCGGCCTCGCGGACGACGAGTGGGGCGAACGCGTCGCGGCGCTCGTCGCGGTCGGCGACCGGACGGACGCGATGCGGAGTCCGACCGAAGACGACGTGGACTCCGTCGACGACGGCGACGAGATCGAAACCGACGGGGTGGAGACCGGCGGAGCGGAGAGTGACGAAACGGAGGCCGGCGGCGAGCGCGACGACGACCTCGGAATCGGTCCGGCAGCCGACGACGGGGAACGAGAGATCGGTACGGCGGGAGGGAACGAACTCGACGACGCGCTCCTCGAGTTCGCCCGCGACCGTCTCGCCGGCTTCAAGATCCCCAAGACTATCGCCTACACCGACGAGCTCCCGCGGACCGTCTCGGGAACGATCGACCGGGACGCCGTCCGGGAGCGGCTGCGCGAGACGGGCCACGACCCGCGAGACGGGTTCGGGAGCGCCGGGTTCGAACCCGCCGACCCCGAGCCGGCCGACGGAGATCCCGAGGACGGCGAGAGCGCTGACGTCCAAGGCGCTGACGCCGAGGACGGCGACGCCGGCTCCGATCACGACCGACCCGAGCACTCGAACGGGTCGGCGGGCGACGGCGTCGACCCCTGGCGAGCGCGGACCGACCTCACCGCGGAAGTGCTCGAGGAGAGCCGCGACGACCGGACGGATCCCGTTCGATCGGCGGAGTCCGGAGACGGAGAGAACTCCGGGGGCAGCGAGGACGGAGATACGAACTCGGGGTGACCGCCGGCGCTCCGGCGCGTCCATCCGTCGGCGAACCCGTTTTGTCGTGCCGGACCGTAACCGCGTTCCGAGACGACCCGTGTACGTGCCCGACGATCCGCCCGAGGTCTGTCCCGCCTGCGGTGACCGCTACGAGTCGGTCTCGCGACACGCCGACGGGTTCACGGTCAACCTGCTCGAGAACGAGCGCTACCGGCGGGTGTGTTTCCACCCGGCGACGACCGCGGCCGGGGAACCCGCGCTCGACTGTTACCACCACGCGCACGCGGAAACGACCGGAGAGGAGAGCGACGGTCCCACCGTTCCCGCGGAACGCTCTTGACCGCGGCGACCGATCGCCCGCGCATGGAGTTCACGGTCGTCCAGGGCGACATCGCGGAGCAGTCGGCCGACGCGCTGGTGAACGCCGCGGGGACGAGCCTCCGGATGGGTTCGGGCGTCGCCGGCGCGCTCAGACGCGCGGCGAACGGCCCGATAAACGAGGCGGCGATGGAGCGAGGCCCCGTCGATCTCGGCGGCGTCACCGTCACCGACGCGTTCGAGTTGGACGCCGAGGTCGTGGTCCACGCGGCGGCGATGCCCCACTACGGGGACGGCCGCGCGACCGCCGAGAGCGTCCGGGACGCCACCCGGAACGCCCTCGCCGCGGCCGACGAGCGTGGCTGTGGATCGCTCGTCGTCCCCGCGCTGGGCTGCGGCGTGGCCGGGTTCGACCTCGCTGAGGGTGCGCGGATCATCGCGGAGACGATCCACGAGTACGACCCGGAAAGCCTGCGAGACGTACGCTTCATCGCGTACTCGAGCGACGAATACGGGACGATTCGGCGCGTTGCCGACGCGGTTCGCGGTGAAGGTGGGGGCTGACGCGGACGCGACGGTTACGTCGACGACGTCGATCGCCCGACGACGTCGACCCGCCTAGAAGCCCTCGCCGCTCGTGATCGAGGTGTACGCGCCGATCAGCGATCCGGTGAGTTCGACCTCCTCGAGGGTCGCGTGTTCGTCGACGACGGTGTTCTTTACGTCGCTGTCCGTGATCGTCGCCTCGGGGAAGACGACGGCGCGCTCGAGCGAGCTGTCGGTGACTTCCGCGCCGTCCATCACGTGAACGACGTCGCCGATCTCGGCGTCCTCGACGGTCGCCCCGTCGTCGACGAGGCTTCCGCCGTCGAGCGCGTACTCGACGGTGTCGAGGTAGCTCTCGGCGGTGCCGATGTCGAACCACGCGCCGTCGAAGGTGAACGCGTGGACCGGCTCGCGCGACTGGAGCCACTGGAGGAACCAGCCGGGCTCGTCGGGGTTCTTCCCGTCCTCGAGGTACGTCGCGAGGTCCGGCAGCGTCTCGACGGGGAACGCGTAACACGCGATGGAGACGAGCGTGCTCTTGGGGTCGTCCGGCTTCTCCTGGAAGTCGATCACCTGATCGCCGTCGAGGTCGACGAGCCCGTACGACTTCGCGCGCTCCAGGGATCCCACGTCGTAGGCGGCGAGCACCGGCGTTCCCTTCTCCTCGAAGAAGTCGCCGAACTCGGCCAGATCGAAGCTGATCAGGTTGTCGCCGGCGACGACCATCAGGTCGTCGTCGACTCCCTCCCGGTCGACCAGCTGGGCCAGCGCGCCGACGACGCCGAACTTCTCGTCCTCCTCGACGGTCTCCTCGATGGAGAGGGTCGGCTTCTCGAAGTCGCTATCGGCCAGGTACTCGTCGAACGTGTCGGCGAAGCGCTCGTTGGTGGAGACGAACACCTCGTCGACCCGGTCGTCGGCCTCGAGGTCGGCGAAGATCTCGTCTATCACCGTCCGCTCGCCCACCGGGAGGAACATCTTGGGACGGTCCTTGGTTATCGGCCAGAGCCTCGTCGCGTATCCGCCGGCAAGTACCACTGCTTTCATACGCACACCCTCTATCCCCGTCGTCATACTTCTTGTGCCTGTGTCAACGGCGGGACGCTTCGCCGTCGTTTTCTCCCGTGCCGACGAGCGGGAGACATGGAGACGACCCGCCAGCGGATCGCCGAGCGCCTCCGCGAGGAGCCCGCGACGGCGAGCGAGATCGCGGCCGACCTCTCGCTGCCGACGCCGACCGTCTACGAGCATCTCGAACACGTCTCTCGGTCGGTCGACGGGGAGGAGTCGTTCCTCGTCTCGCCGCCGACGTGTCGCGACTGCGGGTTCGACGGCTTCGACGACCCGCTCAACGCCCCCTCGCGGTGTCCGGAGTGTAAATGCGAACGGATCGACGAGCCCGCGTTCGTGATCCGGTGATCGGACTAGAAATCAGCGATCTCGTGGTTGTGATAGCGTAGGAACTCTGTGTCGATCTCGTGATCCGGCCGGGTTTCGAGTGTCGTCCCGTCCACGTTCTGATCGTACGCATGGGCGATTCGACCGCTCTCTGGATCGATCGAGAGCATCCCGTAATCGAAATCGGCGTGATGGTTAGGGCACACAACGATGAGATTCGAACGAACATCCGGGCCGTCATGCGGGGATCCGAGTGGCCGAACGTGGTGTGCCTCGGCATATCGCTCACTGGGCGACTGTCGGCGAACGTCTCCACAGATTTGACATTCGAATCTGTATTCTTCTTTGAGTCGAGACGAGATCTGCGTGTCACGGATTACTCGAGAGCGACGAGTCTCGACCCGCTTTGGTGGAGAGATATCCGAAGCATGGGAGGATCGATCGACCCGTTCCTTTGTGTCGTATGTCAGCGTGAATTCAAACACACGACGCCCGTTCCGCCGAACTCGATCGAACTCTAACACCTCAACCCGTCCACGATACTCCCAGGCGTCACCTCCGGGCGGTTTATAGAAGAAAAATATCGGGAGCGGTGCCGTTTCTGCTTCTGCGAGATATCGATTTCCGGCCGTCAGCTCTTGATCTCCGCTCTGACCTTCCCCGACATACGTAAATTCGTCTCCACTGAGCTTATCAGCGTAAGGACCATCACCCCGTGCAAACAGCCGGAGATATCGCCTGTCGTCCGAGTCATAACAGATCTCGATACCTCTCCCTGTCATCCCACGGTCGAAAACCGACTGTAGCCTGTCAGATGTGTATCTCTCACCGACTTCCAAATCGAGATCTGAAAGCCTCACGCATCAGTCTCACGCTCACAATAAAAATAGCTGACGTGCGTGTAACGGATTACAGCTGCTCGAGCAGCGTCGCGGCCGCGGCCGACGACGAGCCCGGCCCGCGAGCGGTGATCAGGTCGCCGTCGACCGTGACGCTCTCGTCGGCGTCGAGCTCGGCGTCCCAGTCCGCGCCGGCAAGCCGGACCTCGTCCTCGACCCAGTAGGGGAGCTTCCGTCCGTCGGGCAACACGTCATCGTCGTCGACGATCCCCTCCTCCCACTCGTTGGGGAACCCGGTGACGGAGCGCCCCTCGACGAGCGGCGTCCCGTCGGCCTCGCGCGTGAAGGATAAGATTCCGACCGCGTGACAGACGACGAGCGCGACGCCGTCGTCGCCGGCGACCGCGTCGAGAAGCAGTTGGCGGGCGTGTCGGTCCTGGTTCACGTCCCACACCGTCCCGTGGCCGCCGGGGAACACGACCGCGTCGTGGTCGGCGGCGTCGACCGCCGCGATCGGTTCCGGGTCGTTCAGTCGGGGATGAGTCTCGTCGATCTCGCGGTACTCCTCGACGACCGCCTCGCCGCCGGCGGCGTCCGGCTCCAGTGACCGCTCGTCGACGACCGGCGGCGAGCCGGACGGCGTCGCGACCGTCACGTCGATGCCCTCGCTCTCGAGGGTCGTCAGCGGCTCGAGACACTCCTCGGCCCAGTACCCCTCCTCGCTCACGACGAACAGCGCGCGTGTCATGGGTGCCCCGTCGTTCGGCCCGCCGACTGAAAAGGCGTCCGTGCCCGGCAGCGGCGAGGGCGGCCGAGTGACTTATGTCGTGACGCGGCCGATTTGTATTCGAAACTTTCGTCCCGTAATATCCGAACTTTCGAAAGGGAAACACCACTGAATGGGGAGCCCGTATGAACGAACGATGAGTACGCGAAAGAGCCGGATCGACGTTCAGGGGATGAGCTGTGCGAACTGCTCCCAGTCCGTCTCCGACGCCGTTCGCTCGCTCGAGGGGGTCTCGGAGGCGAACGTCAACTTCGCCACCGACGAGGGGTCGGTGACGTACGACCCCGACGAGGTCTCGCTCGGCGAGATATACGACGCGATCGAGGGGGCGGGCTACTCGCCGGTGAGCGACACGATCACGATCGCGGTCACCGACATGTCGTGTGCGAACTGCTCGGAGACGATACGGGACGCGCTCGAACGGACGCCGGGCGTCGTCGACGCCGATGCCAACTTCGCGACCGACGAGGCACGGGTCACGTACAACCCGGCCGAAGCGAGTCCGGGGGACTTCCACGACGCGATCGAGGACGCCGGCTACTCGCCCGTTCGGGAGGGGGGCGAGACCGACGACGCCTCCGACGGCGACGCCCGGGAGACCGCCCGGCAGGAGGAGATCCGTCGGCAACTCCGGCTGACGCTGTTCGGCGCAGTCCTGTCCCTGCCCCTGCTGGTGTTCATGACCGATCACCTGCTGGCGCTCGGCCTCGTCGGGGACGAACTCGTCGGCGTTCCGTCCGGATGGATCGCGTTCGCGCTGGCGACGCCCGTCCAGCTGGTGCTCGGCAAGCCGTTCTACGAGAACTCCTACAAGGCGCTCGTCACGAACGGCCGCGCCAACATGGACGTGCTGATCGCGCTGGGCTCGACCACCGCGTACGTCTACTCCGTGGCGGTCCTGCTCGGGACGATCGCCGGCGGGCTGTACTTCGACACGGCGGCGTTCATCCTCGTGTTCATCACGCTCGGCAACTACCTCGAGGCCCGCTCGAAGGGACAGGCCGGCGAGGCGCTCCGGACGCTCCTGGAGATGGAGGCCGACACCGCCACCGTCGTTGACGAGGACGGGAGCGAGGTGGAGGTCCCGCTCGAGGACGTCGAAGTCGGCGACCGGATGAAGATCCGGCCCGGCGAGCAGATCCCCACCGACGGGGTCGTCGTCGACGGCCAGTCGGCCGTCGACGAGTCGATGGTGACCGGCGAGTCCGTCCCCGTCGAGAAGTCCGAGGGCGACGAGGTGGTCGGCTCGACCATCAACGAGAACGGCGTGCTCGTCGTGGAGGCGACGAGGGTCGGGAGGGACACGGCGCTCCAGCAGATCGTTCGGACGGTGAAGGAGGCGCAGTCGCGCCAGCCCGACATCCAGAACCTCGCCGACCGCATCTCCGCGTACTTCGTCCCCGCGGTCATCGCCAACGCCGTCCTCTGGGGGGTCGTCTGGTTCCTGTTTCCCGAGGCCCTCGCGGGCTTCGTCGACGGCCTCCCGCTGTGGGGGCTCGTCGCGGGCGGTCCCGTCGCCACCGGCGGCGTCTCGGTCTTCGAGTTCTCGATCGTCGTGTTCGCGTCCGCGGTACTGATCGCCTGTCCCTGTGCGCTGGGCCTTGCGACCCCCGCCGCGACGATGGTCGGAACGACCCTGGGTGCGCGGAACGGCGTCCTGTTCAAGGGGGGAGACGTCCTCGAACGCGCGAAGGACGTCGACACCGTCGTCTTCGACAAGACCGGGACGCTCACGAGAGGCGAGATGGAACTGACCGACGTCGTCGTCCTCGACGACGGGGAGCGGCCCGTCGGGGACCGCGACGGCGGGACGCTCTCCGCCGACGGCGGCCGTCTCGCCGCCCGTGAGCCGCTCGGCGAGGACGACGTGCTTCGGCTCGCGGCCATCGCCGAGAGCGGGAGCGAACACCCGCTCGCCCGCGCGATCGTCGACGGCGCCGTCGAGCGCGGCATCGATACGGCCGACCCCGACGACTTCGAGAACGTCCCCGGCCACGGCATCAAAGCCACCGTGAACGGCAGGGAGGTGCTGGTCGGCAATCGGAAGCTCCTCCGTGACGACGGGATCGACCCCTCGCCCGCCCTGGAGACGATGGAGCGTCTCGAAAAGGAGGGGAAGACGGCGATGCTGGTCGCGCTGCGCGGCTCGGATGGAAGCGGGAACCCCGAGTCGAACGGCGATCAGCCGCCATCGGAGGGTGAGATCGTGGGCGTGGTCGCCGCCGCCGACACGGTCAAGGAGACCGCGAGGGACGCCGTGAGCCAGCTTCGAGAGCGCGGCATCGACGTGATGATGATCACCGGCGACAACGAGCGGACCGCACGTGCCGTCGCCGAACGGGTCGGGATCGAACCCCGGAACGTCCGCGCGGAGGTCCTTCCCGAGGACAAGTCGGACGCCGTGGAATCCGTCCAGGAGGGCGGTCGAAAGGCCATGATGGTGGGCGACGGCGTCAACGACGCCCCCGCGCTCGCGGTCGCCTACGTCGGCACGGCGATCGGCTCGGGCACGGACGTCGCCATCGAGGCCGCCGACGTGACGCTGATGCGCGACGACCCGGTCGACGTCGTGAAGGCGATCCGCATCTCGGACGCGACGCTCGCGAAGATCAGACAGAACCTCGTGTGGGCGCTGGGATACAACACGGCGATGATCCCCCTGGCCTCGCTCGGGTTGCTCCAGCCCGTGCTCGCCGCCGTCGCGATGGCGTTCTCGAGCGTGTCGGTGCTGTCGAACAGCCTGCTGTTCCGTCGGTACACGCCCGACCACGACTACGAACTGCTCGGTCGGCTCCGCTGAGCGGTCCCCTCCCGGCGGTGTCCGGACGGTCACGTCCGGATGTCCCTTTCGCAGTTTTCAAGCCACGCGCCCGTGAGATACGGGTAATGACACGCACGGTCTGGATCAAAGCCGACGGCGCGGTCGGCGACTGGGAGACGCGAAAGCGACGGATCACGACCGCCATCGAGGCGGGCGCGGACTGGGTGCTCGTCGACGAGACCGACGTCGGTCGCGTCAGGGAGCTCGGCGACGTGAACGTGGCGGCGTTCCTCGCGGACGCCGACGTCGTCGACGGCGACGACGAGAACGCCGAGGCGGACGCTTACTTCGTCGGGAAGGGCGGCGAGGGCGACGGCACCATCGACCTCCCCGAGGACTTCTCCGGGTCGGCGGACCTCACGACCCTCCGGCGACGCGACGACCGCGCGCAGGGCGCGTACGTCCGCGTGCTCGGCACGGAGTACGAGGCGTTCGCCGAGGCGGCGGCGGAGGCGGCCGACTTCACGGTGATCGTCGGCGAGGACTGGTCCATCATCCCCCTCGAGAACCTGATCGCGCGCGTCGGCGAGGAGACCCACCTGATCGCGGGCGCGACGACCGCGGCGGAGGCGCGAACCGCCTTCGAGACGCTCGAGATCGGCGCGGACGGGGTGCTCCTGGATTCCGACTCGCCCGACGAGATCCGCGGCGCGGTCGAGGCACGGGACGCCGCCGACCGCGAGACGCTCGACCTCCGGTACGCCGAGGTGACCGCGGTCGAGGCCACCGGCATGGCGGACCGCGTCTGTATCGACACCGGCTCGCTGATGGACGGCGACGAGGGGATGCTGGTCGGATCGATGTCCCGCGGGCTCTTCTTCGTCCACGCGGAGACCGCGGAGTCGCCGTACGTCGAGTCGCGCCCGTTCCGCGTGAACGCCGGCGCGGTCCACGCGTACGTTCGCAACCCCGAGGGCGGTACCAACTACCTCGCGGAGCTGTCGAGCGGCGACGAGGTCCAGATCGTGGACACCGACGGGGACACCCGCGAGGCGATCGTCGGCCGCGTGAAGATCGAGAAGCGCCCGATGTTCCGGGTCCAGGCCGAACTCGAGACCGACGACGGGGTCGACCGGATCGAGACGCTGATCCAGAACGCCGAGACGGTGAAGGTCGCCACGAAGGAGGGACGGACCGCCGTCACCGACCTCGAGGAGGGCGACGAGGCGCTCGTCTACTACGAGGACGTCGCGCGCCACTTCGGCGAGGCGGTCGAGGAGAGCATCATCGAGAAGTAACGTGATCCCTCACCGAGAGTGACGGATCGCCCTCGGTGACGGCGGATCCGGTCCCCGGTCCAGTCGAGCGGACGGCCCGCGAACCGAGTGGACGACGCCTGTTTTTCGTCTTCCACGAACCCGGACACTGTGACCGATCCGGGTGCTCCACGTCGACGACGACCCGGCGTTCGCCGACCTCGCGTCCGAGTTTCCGTAAGGTGAGAGCCACCGGATCGACGTGCGCACCGAGACGGAGCCGACCGTCGCCGACGCGAACGTGCTGGACGGCGTTCGATTCGAGATCGCGACCGAGTGACGGTCGGACGTGGATGAGTGACGGTCGGACGCGGACGACACTCCCGCGTGGGCGGGTATCAACAGTTAACTATCGGGACCCCGGACGTGCTCGTGAAGCGATGAGATCGCCGGATCCACCCGTCGCCTCCGACGATTTCTATCGGACTCTCGTCGAGAACGCCTCGGAGGGGATGTTGACGATCGACGCCGAAAGCGAGATCGTCTACGCCAATCCGGCGATCGAGGACATTCTGGGATACGCCCCCGACGAGCTGATCGGGAGCTCGAAGATGAAGATCATCCCGGAGCGGCTCCAGCCGGTCCACGCCTCGGCGCTCGCGGCGTACGTCCGGACGGGAGAACGGAACATCGACTGGGACGGGATCGAACTCCCCGCCCAACACAAGGACGGCCACGAGGTGCCGACGCTCGTCAGCCTTCGGGAACACGAGTACGACGGCGAACAGTACTTCACGGGGGTCGTCCGGGACGTCACCGAACGGAAGCGCCGGGAGGAGCAGCTCCGCGACCAGAAGGACCGCCTCGACGAGTTCGCGGACATCCTCGCACACGACATCCGGAACCCGCTGTCGGTCGCCATCGGGTACACCGACATCGCTCGAGAGAACCACGATGCCCCCGAACTCGAGAACATCGCCGAGTCGCTCGCCCGGATCGACGACCTCGTCGACGACGTGTTGGCGCTCTCGAAGGAGGGCCGGGAGATCGGCGAGACCGAACCCGTCGCGGTCGAGGAGAGCGTCCACGAGTCGTGGCGGAACGTGGACATGCGGGGAGCAACCCTGCGGATCGACTCGGAGTTGGGGACGGTCGAGGCCGACGAGAGCCGCTTTCGCGAACTCCTCGAGAACCTCTTCGGGAACTGCATGGAACACGGCGGGAGGGACGTGACGGTCCGCGTCGGTCGGACGCCGGACGGCACCTTGTACGTCGCCGACGACGGTCCCGGGATCCCCGAGAGCGTCCGTCGAGAGGTGTTCGAGTACGGCTACTCGACGACGGAGGACGGGACCGGATACGGCCTCTCGATCGTGGCTCGGATCGCGGACGCTCACGGCTGGGACGTCTCCGTGACCGAGGGCGTCGACGGCGGCGCACGGTTCGAGATAGTTCCTTGAAGCGCGCACGTCCCCCGACAAGTGTTAGCCCGTCGCGTCCATAGCCGAGACAACGATGACCACCATCGGCATCGTCGGCGCGGGTGCGGCCGCGGCGGCGGCGACGCACGTCCTCGACTCGGCCGTCCCGGACGCCGAGGTGACCGTCCTCGAGAAGTCGGGCGGACTCTGTGGCCGGGCCGCGACCCGACGGAACGACGACCGTGACCTCGTGTACGACTACGGCGCGAACTACCTCAAGGCGGACGACGATCGAGTCGTCGAACTCGTCACCGAGACCCTCGACGACGAGGGGATGGTCGACGCGACCGAGCCCGTGTACACCTTCGACGAGTCCGGCGAGGTGTCGCCCGGGCGCGACGCCGACGACCACAAGTGGAGCTACCGGACGGGACTCACCCAGATCGCCAAACGACTGTTCGGCGGGACCGACGCGACGGTCCACCGGCGGACCCGCGTCGAGACGATCCGACGGGATGAAAGCGGAGACCACCCGTGGACCCTCGTCGACACCGACGGCGACTCGTGGGGACCGTGCGACGTCCTGCTCGTGAATCCGCCGGCGCCCCAGACCGCCGAACTGCTCGCGGACGCCGAGTGGGAGTCACCGGTCCGCGAGCGACTCCGCGCGGCCGCCGCCGACGTGCCCTACCGCACCGTCTGGACCGCGATCCTCCACTACCCCTTCGCGCTCGATCGACCGTACTACGGGCTCGTGAACGCGGACAAGGAGCACGCGGTCGGCTGGATCTCCCGCGAGGAGTGTAAGGACGGCCACGTTCCCGACGGCGAGTCGCTGCTCGTCGTCCAGGCGGGCGGCGAGTGGTCGGCCGAGCGCTACGACGCCGACCCCGCCGACAACGTGGCCGAACTCGCCGGCCACGCCGCCGACATCGTGGGAGACGACCGGCTCCTGGACCCCGACTGGACCGACCACCAGGGCTGGCGTTACGCGATCCCCGAGGGCGAACTCGATCGCGAGCCGGCCCACGGAGAGGACCCGGTCGACGCGGCGGCGCGTGAGGGACTGTACGTCCTCGGCGACTGGGTCGCCGGCGAGGGTCGACTCCACGCCGCGCTCGCGAACGGGCTCGACGCGGGTAAGCGGGTCGCCGAGGACGTTTGAACGGGGCTGAACGGAGGGAGTCCGTCCCCTCCTAGAGGTCGTACAGCTCGCCGTACTTCCCCTCGACGTACGCGAGGAACGCGTCAGCCGAGAAGTCCTCGCCGGTCGCGCGCTTCACCAGCTCGTTCGTCTCGTAGCGGGAGCCGTGGCGGTGAACGTTCTCTCCGAGCCACTCGCGGAGCGGGTCGAAGTCGCCGTCGGCGATCGAGCCCTCGAGGTCGTCGAGGTCGTCCTCCGCGGCCGCGTACAGCTGGGCCGCCATGACGGACCCGAGCGAGTAGGTCGGGAAGTAGCCGAAGTTGCCGTGGCTCCAGTGGATGTCCTGGAGACATCCCTCCGCGTCCGTTTCGGGCCGGATCCCGAGGTACTCCTCGTACTTGTCGTTCCAGACCTCGGGCACGTCCTCCACGGCGAGGTCGCCCCGGATCAGGTCGCGCTCGATCTCGAAGCGAACGACGATGTGGAGGTGGTAGGTGAGCTCGTCGGCCTCGACGCGGATGAAGTTGTCCTCGTACACCTGGTTCGCGGCCTCGTAGGCGTCCTCGACGGCGGCGTCCGCCGTCCCGGGGAAGCGTTCCTGGAACGTGGGGAGGAAGAGCTTCCAGAACGCTCGACTCCGGCCGACGTGGTTCTCCCAGAGCCGCGACTGCGACTCGTGGACCGAGAGGTCGCGGGACTCGCCGAGCGGGGTCCCCCAGTGCTCCCGGGGAAGCCCGAGGTTGTACTGGGCGTGGCCGAACTCGTGGATCGTCGAGCCGATCGCGCCGAGCGGGTCGGACTCGTCGAAGCGCGTCGTCACCCGGCAGTCGAACTGGTTTCCGGAGGTGAACGGGTGCGAGGAGACGTCGAGCCGACCGCGGTCGAAGTCGTAGCCGACGAGTTCCAGGGCGTCGCGCGCGAGCGCCTCCTGGTCCTCCTCGGGGAACGTCCCCTCGAAGGTGTCGACGGCGAGGTCGCGGTCGGACTCGCGGATCTCGTCGATCATGGGGACGAGCGTCTCGCGCAGTTCCTCGAGGATCGCTTCGGCGCGCTCGATCGACAGACACGGCTCGTAGTCCTCGAAGAGCACCGCGTAGGGGTCGCGGTCGGGGTCGATGTGCTCCGCGTACTCGCGTTTGAGTTCGACGTGCTTCTCCAGGTGCGGCGCGAACGCCTCGAAGTCGTCCTCGGCCCTCGCCTCCTCCCAGGCCGCGAGCGCCTCCGAACTCGTCTCGCTTATCTCCTCGACGAGCTCGACGGGGACCGCGTCGGCGCGGTCGTACTCGCGGCGGATCTCGCGGACGACCGCCGCCCGCTCGTCGGTCAACCCGGCCCCCTCGAGTTCGTCGAGGAGCTCGCCGGTCTCGTCGTCGGTCAGCATGTCGTGGCGGACCGACGAGAGCGTCGAGAGCTGTTTCGAGCGGGCGGGCGTCCCGCCCTCGGGCATCATCACCTGTTGGTCCCAGCCGAGGACGCCGGCGGCGCTGCCGACCGCGTTCCAGCGTTTCGCGCGCTCGAGGAGGGCGTCGTACGCGTCCGGCGCGTCGGACCCGTCGTCGGATGCGGCTTCCGTTGCCATACCGCGTGGAACGGTCGGGTGCGTTAAGAAGGACGCGCTCCCGGAATCCGATCGGCGGGGACCTTCGTGACCCGGCAGGTCGCGATCCGACGGGACGATCCCGAGAGCGCGAGCTATTTGATGCCGGCCGCGAAACGCCGGGACAGAGATGTCCACGGACGACTTCATCGACATGCGTTCGGACACCGTCACCCGCCCCTCGGAGGCGATGCGGGACGCCGCCCGCGACGCCGACGTCGGCGACGACGTGTACCGCGACGACCCGACGGTCAACGAACTGGAACGCCGCGCGGCCGACGCCGTCGGCATGGAGGCCGCCCTCTACACGCCGAGCGGAACGATGGCCAACCAGATCGCGATCAACGTCCACACCGACCCCGGCCAGGAGGTGCTCCTGGAGCGGGAGTCACACGTCTACCGGTGGGAACTCGCGGGCGCGTCCGCGCTCTCGGGGCTCCAGACGCGGACGATCGACGCCGGCGAGCGCTGCGTCCCGACTCTCGAGGAGGTCGAGCGGGGGATCGTCGAGGAGGACCTCCACCGACCCGGAACCGGTCTCCTGACGCTCGAGAACACCCACAACTACCGCGGCGGGATCGCCGTGCCGAAGGAGCGCCTCGACGCCGCCGCGACCGCCGCGCGCGACGCCGGAGTCCCGGTTCACCTCGACGGCGCGCGCGTGTTCAACGCGAGCGTCGCGCTCGACGAACCCGCGCCCGACCTCGTCGAGGAGATCGACAGCGTCACCTTCTGTCTCTCGAAGGGGCTCGGCGCGCCGGTCGGGTCGATCCTCGCCGGCGACGAGGCGTTCATCGAGGCGGCCCGCCGGGTCCGAAAGCTGTTCGGCGGCGGGATGCGACAGGCCGGCATGATCGCCGCGCCCGGGTTGCTCGCGTTGGAGAACGTCGATCGACTCGCCGAGGACCACGCCAACGCCGCCGCCCTCGCCGCCGGGCTCGACGACCTCCCGGGCGTCTCCGTGCCCGAACCCGACACGAACATCGTCGTCGCCGACACCGAGGCCGCCGGTATCGAGGCGGGCGAGTTCGTCGAGGCCTGTACCGACGCCGGCGTCGGCTGCGGCGAGTTCGACGCGTACACGACCCGCTTCACGACGCACCTCGGGATCGGCGGCGAGGACGTCGACGAGGCAGTCGACCGGGTGAGCGAGGTCGTCGCGGCGCTGTCGGCGTAGACCGATCGACCGTCTCGTTTCACCCCGTCGCGATCCACATCAGCCGGACGTTCGAGCCGGTGAGGTAGAGCCCGACGAGGGTCAGGAGTACGGGCGGGAAGTAGTAGAGGAGCCCGTCGCCATCCCGGGCACCGAGGACGCTGATCCACAGCATGACGAGGTACACCGCGATCTTGAGCCCGACGAGCCCCGCGAGCCCGAAGGAGTCCAGCGCCAGAGCGACGACCGGATTGGCCTCCTCGACGGCGGGGACGTACGCGAGGAAGGCTATCGTCGAGACGATGTCGCCGACCCCGTACGTCGACGTCGCGGCGATCCAGAGGGTGTAGAACTCCTCCGGCCGCCGGAGGTACGCCGGGTGACGTCGGGTCCGGTCGCGGGAACGTGACACGTCGGTTCCTCCGCGGGAGGGACCCTGAAAGTATCGCTCCGCGGTCGCGCCGGAGTCCGTTCGGAGTCGGTTCCGGTTCGTCCCGGATTCCCCTCCGGATGGACTCGAGGCCGCTTCCGGATCGCTTTATGCCGGGCGACGGCTGCAACATGTATGGGAACGCCGCTCGAAACGCGCGAGTCGCAGGTCGATGAGGTTCTCGAGAGGCTCTACGAGGAGTACCCCGACTCCACCATCTCGCTGAACTACTCGAACCGGCTAGAGCTGCTTATCGCCGTGATCCTCTCGGCACAGTGTACCGACGAGCGCGTCAACGCGGTCTGTGCCGACCTCTTCGAGACGTACGAGACGCCGGAGGACTACGCGAACGCCTCCCAAGAGGAGCTCGCGGAGGCGATAAACTCGATCACCTACTACAACAACAAGGCGAAGTACATCCGCTCGGCGTGTGCGGACATCGTCGAGGAACACGACGGCGAAGTGCCGGACACCATGTCGGAACTCACGGACCTCATGGGCGTGGGCCGCAAGACCGCCAACGTCGTCCTCCAGCACGGCCACGACGTCGTCGAGGGGATCGTCGTCGACACGCACGTCCAGCGGCTCACCCGCCGACTGGGGATCACGGAGGAGGAGCGACCGGGGGCGATCGAGGAGGACCTCCTCGGGATCGTCCCGGAGGAGGACTGGCAGCAGTTCACTCACCTCATGATAGACCACGGCCGGGCGACGTGTACCGCGATCAACCCGGACTGCGACGAGTGCGTGCTGGCCGACCTGTGTCCCTCCGCGAAGCCCGACGCCGCCGTCGACCTGGCGAGCGGCGAGGAGTGGTAGGCGGCGAGAGGTATCGGCGTTCGGTTATAAAGACCCCGCTCACCGGGGGAGTCGACGATTTCCTTCCCCGGATCGTGGAACCCGCTTCCCCTCTTATGTGTTCACCCGGCGTATCCGTAACCGGAGAGAGACACAATGTCCACGAAAACTACCAACGAGTTCGGCGGGGAGTTCGGCGGCATCACGCTGTTGGGGAAGGCGCACTCGCTGTCGGCGCTGTTCATCGTCCTGCTCCGGGCGCTCATCGGCGGGATGATCCTGTTCGCGGGTCTCGGGAAGGTGACGGAGTGGCCGTTCGACGCGGCCGGATACCTCGCGAACGTCGATCCCGCGAGCCCGGTCAGCGGCCTCTACGCCGCGATGGCGTCGATGCCGGCGCTCATGGAGGTCGTCAACGTCGTCGTCCCGTTCACGCAGGTGCTCATCGGCGTCGCGCTCATCGCCGGGGCGTTCGTCCGGCTGGCCGCGCTCGGCGGGGCCATCCAGATGACGATGTTCTACCTCGGCGGCTGGGCGGGGGAGTTCCTCGCGCTGTTCGACTCGACGCTGATCTACGCGGCCGTGTTCCTCACGGTCGCCGCCTTCGGCGCGGGCCGGATCCTCGGCCTCGACGCCTACATCGAGCGGATCGAGGTCGGCGGGATGCCCCTCGTCGAGCGCTTCCCCGCGGCCCGCTACCTCCTTGGCTGAGCCGAAGAGGCGGCCGAACCGAACCCTCGGCCCGACTCGTTTTCACCGTTCGGAACACGTTTTCGACACACTGCGGTTCCGTCACGAGGCGATTTTCCATCCACTACGAAGCGATCTTCCCCATCCACTACGAGGCGATTTCCCCCATCCACTCCATATAAGAACGACCGGGCTAATTGCCTCGTAATGGAGCTCGGTTCGCGGGACGCGTTCACCCGGACGGGAACGCTCGGCATCGAGGAGGAGTTCTTCATCGTGGACGCCGACGGTCGCCCGACCTCCGGGACCGACGACCTGGTGTACGGCCGCGATCCGCCCACGGCCGTCCCCGAGGGGTTCGACCACGAGCTGTTCAAGTGTACGATCGAGGCACAGACGCCGCTCATCGAGGACCCGGGTCGGGCGGGCGACGCGCTCCGGTCGGTCCGGGAGGCGCTCGTCGAGCACGCCGCGGCGGACGGCTACCGGATCGCGGTCGCGGGGTTACATCCGGCGGCGAAGTGGCGCGAGCTGGACCACGCGGAGAAACCGCGGTACCGTTCACAGCTCGATCGGATCCAGTACCCCCAACACCGGAACACGACGGCGGGTCTCCACGTCCACGTCGGCGTCGACGACGCGGACAAGGCGGTGTGGATCGCGAACCGCCTCCGCTGGTACTGTCCGGTGATGCTCGCGCTGTCGGCGAACTCCCCGTTCTGGAACGGCTACGACACCGGGCTGGCGTCGGCGCGGGCGAAGATATTCGAGAACCTCCCGAACACGGGGATCCCGTCCGCGTTCGACGACTTCGAGGCGTTCGACCGCTTCGAGCGACGGATGGTCGAGCAGGGGTCGATCGAGGACCGGGGCGAGCTCTGGTTCGACGTGCGCCCGCACACCGGCCACGGTACCGTCGAGGTCCGCGCGCCGGACGCCCAGCGCGACCCCGAGCGAACGCTCGCGTTCGTCGAGTTCGTCCACGCGCTCGTCGTCGACCTCGCGGCGCGATACGACGACGGCGAGTCAGGAGCGTCCGACCCGCCGCTCCGACGCGAACTGTTGGACGAGAACAAGTGGCGCGCGATCCGACACGGCCACGACGCGTCGTTCGTCACGCGCGACGGCGAGGACACGGTCTCGCTCGGCGAGGTCGTCGACGAGGAGTGTGACCGGCTGGGGGTGACGGGGATCCGGGACGTGTACGACGCCGAGAGCGGGACGGACCGACAGCGGCGGATCCGCGAGGCGGACGGGCTCGACGACCTGTGTGCGGACCTCGTGTTGGAGGACGCCTGACCCGGTTCCGTCGGAACGAAAGCGACGAGAAACCCTTTTGGGCGCACGGAGCGAACCTTCGGGCATGACCACGGACGACGCCGACCGCGGGGACGACCTCGTCGACGACGGCGAGGACGGATCGCCCGCGGATCGGACCAAAGAGGAGCTTCGACGGACGCGCGAACGACTCGGCGAGGGTGCCGACAAGGCCGTCAAGGGTTTCGACGACAACGTCGTGGACCTGCTGGCGTGGCTGCTCGACACCGAGACGCGGGCGCGGATATACGTCTACCTCCGCGAGAACCCCCGGAGCACCAGCGACGAGGTGGCCGACGGGACCGGCCTCTACCCGAGCACCGTCCGGGAGGCGCTCGCGGAGCTCCACGACGAGGGGACCGTCTCGCGCGGGAAACGCGAGGCCGACGGCGCGGGCAACAACCCGTACGAGTACGAGGCGATCGCGCCGAGCGAGCTGGTCCGCGGCGTCGTCGGCGACGTCCAGGCCGAGCTCAACGCCGTCTTCAACCTCGACCGGCGACTGGGCGGAGAGTCGGCCGAGGGCGACGACGAGCCGGTTCAGATCTCCGTCGCCGGCGCGGACGGGAACGGGGACGGGGAGACCGACCCGTCCGGTGACGACGCTGACGGCGAGAACGCTGCCGACGACGGCGACACCGACCGCTGACCAAGGTGACCGAACGACGGCGACCGATCCGACGCGGTCGGTTCGGGATGATTTAAGTCCCGCCCGCGCAACTCACGGGCATGAACGTCGCGCTCGGCGGCACGTTCGACCCCGTCCACGACGGCCATCGGAAGCTGTTCGAACGGGCGTTCGAGCTGGGTGACGTGACCGTCGGCCTGACCTCCGACGAACTCGCCCCGAAGACCCGACACGTCGAGCGGTACGTCCGTCCCTACGAGGGTCGGAAACGCGATCTGGTGGCCGAAATCGAGCCACTCGCGGCGGAGCACGGACGCGACTTCACGGTCCGGGAACTCGAGGAGCCGACGGGGATCGCCGTCGAGCCGCAGTTCGACGCGCTGATCGTCTCGCCCGAGACGAAGGAGGGCGGGAAACGGATCAACGAGATCCGCGAGTCCCGCGGCCACGATCCCCTCGAGATCGTCGTCGTGGACCACGTCCCCGCCGCCGACGGCGAACGGATCTCCTCGACGCGCATCGTCGCCGGCGAGATAGACGAGCACGGGAACCCCACTCCTGACCGCGAGGGTCGGGGAGCGACGCGACCCGAATGACGCGACTCACGCGGACCCTCCTCGGTGAGGCGGGGTTCGAGCGGGCCGCCGTCTGGAGCGCGACGGGGTTCGCGCTCTCCCTGCTCGCGGTCGACGTCCTCGCTTCCGCCGTATCGCTCGACCCGACGCCGGTCGCGGCCGCCTGCATGGCCGTCTCCGTGATCGGCGTCGCGAGCCTCGCCCGAGTCGGCGGCGGGCTCCTTCCGGGCGTTCTTCTTTCATATGGGCCGACCGCCGGAGTCCTCCTGGGCGCCCTCGGGCCCGAGATCCGTCTCGTCGCCGGCGAGGGGATCGCGATCGGTCCGGGAACGGGGGGAACCGTCGTGACCGTCGTCCCCGTCGTGGAGCCACTCTCGCTCGCGGTCGCCGGGGCGGTCGCGGTCGGCGGCGTCGGCTACGCCGTCGGTCGTGGGCTGGCCGTCGCGTTCGGCCGGCGAACCGGGACGGACGTCGGCTCCGAACCCGCGGACGAGTGACTTCCCCGTCGGTCGTCATCCGAACCGAACCTCCGTACCCCCATCTCTCACGCCGACCGCACGTGTGCCTCCACCGAAACGTATGTGACGTCGCCGCGACGCGGCCGACGGCGGCGTTCGGCACCAGCCTCCCACGCAAGGGGTCCGGCTGCTCAATTCCGGTCGTACGGAGACCGGATCCGCCCTTAGTCGTCGGGTTCGACGCCGTCGGCGGCGTTGGTGTCGTCCTCGTCGACGCCATCGACGCCGAGTACCGCCCGCGTCAGGACGTCGACGCCGATCCGGAGGCTTCGCTCGTCGACGTCGAACGTCGGCGTGTGGTGGGCGGTCGGGTGGTCGGTGCCGACGATCAGGTACGTCGCGAGCCCGCCGTCCGCCTGAACGCGCTCCATCAGGAACGTCGCGTCCTCGCTCGCGCCGAAGTCGGCCGTCGACAGCACCTCCGTGACGCCGTCGACGCCCTCCGCGACGGACGCGACGTGTTCGACGAGCGCGGGATCGCTGTCCGCCCGCGGCGACTCGCTGACCACGTCGAAGTCGAGTTCACAGCCGTGTGACACCGCCGCCCCGCGGAACGCCCGCTCGAGTCGGGACTTCGCGTACTCCTTCAACGCGGTGGTCTCCCCGCGGGCTTCGGCCTCGACGCGTGCACGGTCGGCGATCACGTTGCTCGCGCTGCCGGCCTCCGCGTACCCGACGTTCACGCGGGTCATCCCCTCGCTGTGTCTGGGGATCCCGTAGGCGTTCGAGATGGCGGTCCCGAGCGCCTGCATCGCGTTGTCGCCCTCCTCGGGAGCCTTCCCCGCGTGCGCCGAGGTCCCCTCGAAGGACGCGTCGACGTGTGCCATCGCGAGCGGCCGTTCGATCCCGGCGACGACCCGGCCGGTCGGGTGGTCGAGCCCGACGTGGACCGCGAAGAGGTGGTCGATCCCCTCGATGAACCGGCTCTCGGCCATCGGGTGGCCGCCCCCGCTTATCTCCTCTGCGGGCTGGAAGAAGACGACGAACCGTCCGGAGAAGTCGCCCTCCTTCACCGCCTCGAGCGTCGCGAGTCCCAACGTCATGTGGGCGTCGTGGCCGCACGCGTGCATCTTCCCGTCGATGTCGGAGCGGAATCCCTCGCGGACCGGCTCGTGGTCGTCGTCGGTCGACTCCTCGATGAACAGGCCGTCGATGTCGACCCGGAGGCCGACGGTCGGCCCCTCGCCGCGCTCGAGAACCGCCACGCAGCCGGTGACGCCGCCCGCGGTCCGCTCGAGCACGTCCTCGCGCGCGCCGCGTTCGCGAGCCCGCTCGACCCACTCGTCGTTGGCGTCCTCGGGGACGGCCATCCGGTCGTCGGGGTCGTACGCCTCCCGCCCGACGGCGAGCTCGTCGACGCCGATCCCCTCGATCTCCTCGACCAGCCGACTCGTCGTGTAGTACTCGCGCCAGCCGGGCTCGGGATGTTCGTGGAAGCCCCGACGCAACTCGACGAGCCGCTCCGCGACCGGGCGTGTCATGTGAGCTCGTGACTCCCGGACCTACTTAAGCGTACACGATGATCGTGTACGAAGACTACAAGAACTACAAAAAAGGTAAGTAGCGTACCGTCGAACCCGGGGACGTTACCGCCGCCCGGCGGCGGATCCACCATGAGCGACCAGCCAGATATCGTCGTCCTCCGCGAGGGGACCGAGGGACTGTCGATGGGATCGTACGCCGAGACGCTCCGCGAGCGCCTGCCCGACCACGAGGTCGCGCTCGCGCGGACGCCGGCCGATGAGCGCGAGCTCGTTCCGCGCGCGCGGATCGTCACCGGGGTCACGGTCGAGGAGGAGGCGATCGCCGACGCGGACCGTCTGGAGCTGTTCGCGTGTACCTTCGCCGGTACCGACCACGTGCCCGTGGAGGCGCTCACGGACCGCGGCGTGGCCGTCACCAACGCCGGCGGGATCCACGCGCCGGGGATCGCGGAGCAGTCGATCGCCAACATGCTCGTGTTCGCCCGTCGCCTCCACGAGGGCTGGCGGCGCAAGTCGAACGCGGAGTGGCGGCACTTCCAGTCGTACGAGTTCGCGGACAGCACCGTCACCGTGATCGGGCTCGGCTCCATCGGCCAGCACGTCGTCGAGCGACTCGAGGGGTTCGACGTGGAGACGATCGGCGTCCGCTACACGCCCTCGAAGGGCGGCCCGACCGACGAGGTCGTCGGCTTCGAGGCGGACGCGATCCACGACGCGCTCGCCCGCAGCGACTACGTCGTCGTCGCCTGCCCGCTCAACGACCTCACGCGCGGACTGATCGGCGAGGAGGAGCTCGCGACGCTGCCGCCCCACGCCGTGGTCGTCAACGCCGCCCGCGGCGGGATCGTCGACACCGACGCACTGGTCTCCGCGCTCCAGTCGAGCGGGCTCCGCGGGGCCGCCCTCGACGTGACCGACCCGGAGCCGCTCCCGGCCGACCACCCGCTCTGGGACCTCGAGAACTGCCTGATCACGCCCCACACCGGGGGCCACACGCCGAAACACTGGGATCGCCTCGCCGACATCGTCGCCGACAACGTGGCCGCGCTCGACGCCGGCGGCGACCCCGACGACCTCCGGAACCTCGTCGCCGCGCCCGACGACGCGGAGTGAGGACCGTCGACGAGTGAGAACCCGATAACGTCCGTCAGGCCGTGAACAGCCGGCGCGGGAAGTCCGCGAGCGTCTCCGCGCCCGTCGAAGTGACTCGGAACGTCTCGCTGAGCTCGACGCCGAACTCGTCCTCCCACAGTCCCGGGATCATGTGGAAGGTCATCCCCTCCTCCATGACGGTCTCGTCGCCGGGTCGGATGCTGGCGGTGTGTTCGCCCCAGTCCGGCGGGTAGCCGAGCCCCATCGAGTAGCCGATGCGGTCCTCCTTCTCGACGCCGTACTGCGCGATGGTCTCGCGCCACTCCCGCTCGACGCGCTCGCAGGTGACGCCCGGCTCGACGACGTCGAGGGCGGCCTCGATCCCCTCGACGACGACCTCTGCCGTCTCCTCGATGGCGTCCGGCGGATCGCCGACGAAGGTCGTCCGCGCGAGCGGCGAGTGGTATCGGTGGCGACATCCGGACAGCTCGATGAGGACGGGGTCGCCGTCCTCGAACTCGCGGTCGGACCAGGTGAGGTGCGGCGTCCCCGTGTGGTCGCCGGAGGGCATGAGCGGGACGATCGCGGGGTAGTCGCCGCCGTACTCGTCGGTGCCGCGGACCAGCCGGTCGTAGATCGCGGCGGCGGCCTCGTACTCGGGGACGCCCGGCTCGATCGCGTCGAGCCCCGCGAGCATCGCCTCCTCGGAGATCCGTGCGGCCTCCTCCATGTACTCGATCTCCCGGTCGGACTTGTGTATCCGGAGCCAGTTGACGAGCAGGTCCGCGTCGACGAACTCGGCGTCCGGGAGCTGCGACTGGAGCCGGGTGTACGACTTCGCCGTGAAGTAGGAGGCGTCCATCTCGAGACCGATCCGGCCGTCCGCGACCTCCAGGTCCTCGAGGGCGTCCGCGAGGAAGTCCATCGGGTGGAGGTCGTACGGCGAGTGGACGTGGTCGTCGCTGTACGCGCGCATGTTCTCCTCGGCGAGCCACGTCGTGGCGCGCGCGCCGTTGCGGTCCATGTCGCGGCCGACCCAGACCGGCTCGGGGTACTCGCGGGTGACGACGACGGCCTGGTGGACGTAGAAGGACCAGCCGTCGTAGCCCGCGAGGTAGTTCATGTTCGCCGGGTCCGAGACCACGATGGCGTCGAGGTCGCGCTCGTGTAGCCGCTCTTTGGTGCGTTCGACCCGGGATTCGTACTCCGACCGTGGGAAGACCTCGCCTGGCATGGTTCGGGCTCTATCGGAGATCTCTCGCGTGGATGTAAAATATTTCGTGTATCAGAACTACGGAAACCGTTTATGATCGTCCCGGTGGGCGCACTCCTCGGGGAGGAATACTTATGCGAATCCGCTAGTCAGGAGATGCCATGACAGTGACTGTCGTTTCTACGGGCGGCACGATCGCCTCGACGCCGGACTCCGGCGGGGACGCGAGCCCGCAACTCACCGGCGAGGACCTCGTCTCCGCCGTTCCCGAACTGGCGGACGTCGCGGACGTCGACACGCGAGAGTTCTCCAACGTGCCGAGCGCGCACTTCACCGTCGAGCAGATGGGAGAACTCGCGCGATCTCTGACCGAACTCGACGACGATGGGGACGTCGACGGGATCGTCGTCACGCAGGGGACGGACGTGCTCGAGGAGTCGGCGTACTTCGTCGACCTCTGTTATCGCGGCGAGACGCCGGTCGTGTTTACGGGCGCGATGCGGAATCCCTCGCTTCCGAGCCCGGACGGGCCCGCCAACCTCCTCGCGAGCGTGAAAACGACGACGAGCGAACACGCGACCGGACGCGTTCTCGTCGCCTTCAACGACCGCATTCACGCGGCCCGGGAGGTGACGAAGACGAACTCGATGAACCTCGATACGTTCAGATCTCCGGAGTTCGGCCCGCTCGGGGTCATCGACGAATCGCGCGTCACGTGGCGTCGGACGCCCGAGTCGCCCGACCCGTCGCTCACGGTGGAGTACGACGACCTCACGAACGACGTGTACGCGGCCTTCGTGACCGCGGACATGCCGCCGGAACAGCTCGCTCCCGCTCGCGAAAGCGACGCGCTCTGTCTCGCGACGACGGGTGCCGGCCACGTCCCGCCGAAGATCGTCCCCGAGTTGCGAGCCATCGCCGAGGACGGCGTCCCGATCGTCGCGACCACGCGATGCCCCGAGGGCCGTCTGGCTCGAGACACCTACGGCTTTCGCGGAAGCGAGAAGAGTCTCCAGGAGATCGGGTGCTACTACAGCGACCTGAACCTTCAGAAGACGCGCATCCGGACGATAGTCGGCCTCGCAGCACGGGGCCTCGACGAGGTCTTCGAACGTCCCGGAGAGTGAGCAGCGGATCGAACACGCCGTACGTTCGTCACGAGCAGCCGTCTTCCGGCGATCGAAACGAACCGTCGGTTTGACGCCGTTCATCTCCCGCGTTCCGGGCGCCGATCGGGGAGAACTTTGTGAGAATATGAGTAATTGTTGTATTATATCCGAACATGAGATGAAAAGCCATCCGAGATCAGGGATAGCCTCTGACATACCGGAATCTCTTAGTTCCGGATCGGTTCCCGGATCCTCCGTTACGCTCCCGTTTCGTACGAATACCGAGCGTGATCGCTGAACCGCCGAGGGTCGAAATCGCCGGAACGAGCCACCCCGTCCCCACGAACGGGTCCCTACCCGTCCAGCGATCGGACGGCGGCGATCGCCTCGTCGACGGGGGGCGCGTCGAACCACTCGCTCCCGGTGTAGGCGTTCGCGCCGGCGGCGTACATCGCCGAGATCGTTTCGAGGACGTCCTCGGGCAGGTCGATCGGCTCCTCGTCGCAGAGCTCTCGCCAGTCGGCGGTGTCGCGGTCGGCGACCACTGACTTCGCCTCGCCGACCGCCTCGACCCACTCGGGGTCGGCGCGCTTGTACCACTGGCGGACGACCTCCTTCGAGACCTGCTGGCCGTCGTAGGAGAACCGGTTCTCGTCGAAGGTCCCGACCACGTCGGCGACGCGGAGCTCGCCGTCGACGTAGAGACACTCGATCTTGCCGTCCTCGTGGACGAACCCGGCCTCCTCGGCGCGGTCGGTGACGACCCGGTTCACGTCGCGGGCGAGATCGGCGAGCGCGTCGACGTCGGCGCGACCGGCGATCCGGTCGGCCTCCTCGCGGGAGAGATACCGGTCCTGCTCCTCGTACTTCGTCGAGAACTCCACGACCGGCTCGGGGAGGTCGACCGACTCGGCCGGCCACTCCTCGAAGGGGAGATCGAAGTCCGACGGGTCGCGTCGGCGACGAAGGCTGGATCCCACGGGGACCGTGTTCCGGAAGACCACCTCCAGGGGAACGAGGTAGTTCGCCCCGCCCTCTTCGTGGAACGTGTCGTAGTCGTATCCCGACTCGGGGCCCCGATACGGGAGGTCGGGGACCTGGGTCAACTCGATCGCCATCTCCGTCGGCGGCGCGTCGGCCTCCGCGAGGGGAACGACCGCGTCCTCGGGGTCGGCACCCGACTCGACCGCGGCGGGATCGACGACGCCGCGGTAGTGCGTGGCGATCCCGGCGTCGGCCAGCCGCTCGAAGTTGAACGCGCCCATCACACAGAGGCTCGCGCCCTTCCGCGGGATCGCGTCGGGCATCCGCCCCCAGTCGAACACGGAATAGGCGTCGGTGAACGCGAACCGGCCGCGGCCGAGTTCGGCGGCGGTCGCGGGCTCGACGACGCGGAACTCCTTGACGCTCGTCATACCGGATCCGCGACCGCCTCCCAAATGAATCTTTCAGTTACGTGGTCACCTCGGTGGCTCGTCGACCGTATCGATCCAGATCTGTGGATCGTACTCGGGAGCCGTCTCGAAGGAGGACCGACCGTCGGCATCGAAAGGCCCTCACGCCTCCCAGTCGCAGGAGGGAGTATGAACGAGACGCGTGAAGGGGACGGGGAGACGCGCGAAGCGGACGAGGGGACGCGCGAGACGGGCGAGGTCGTCGTCCTCCGGTACGGCCACCGACCCGGACGGGACGACCGAATGACGACGCACGTGGGCCTCACTGCACGGGCATTCGGTGCGGATCGAGTGATCCTCCCGGACAACGCCGGTCAGTCCGCCGAGACGGTTCGGGGGGTTACGGACCGGTTCGGCGGCCCGTTCGGCGTCGAGCTCCGGGAGGACCAGAAGGCGATCGTGAGGAACTGGGAGGGCGTCGTCGTCCACCTCACCATGTACGGCGAGCGGATCCAGGACGTCGAAGGGGAGATCCGTGCGGCGGTCCGCGCCGACGACGGGAGGGCCGTCGGTGACCGCGGCGGCGACGCCCGGGACCTCCTCGTCGTCGTCGGCGGCGAGAAGGTTCCGTGGGCGCTCTACGAGCGGGCCGACTTCAACGTGGGCGTGACGAACCAGCCGCACTCGGAGGTCGCCGGCCTCGCCGTCTTCCTGGACCGGCTCTTCGAGGGCGAAGAACTCGACCGCGAGTGGGTCGACGCCGATCGTCGCGTGGTGCCGGAAGCGACCGGAAAGACGGTCGTCGACGCGGACGACCGCGGACGTGGAGACACCGAGCGCGACGACGGCGACGCGGAGTCGACGTAGCCGCGAAAGCTCCCCGATTACTCTCCCGTCCCGTCCTCCCGCCGCTCGTGGTTCCTCACCATCTCCGGAGTTCCGCTCAACAGTCCGCGCATGTTCGACATCGGCTCGCCGACCTCGATCCCGTGTTCCGTGATCCGGAACTCGCGGATCGTCCGCTCGAAGTCGCTGGTTCGCTTCTTCAACACGCCGATCGCCTTCCGCATCTCTCCCTGTATCTCCAGATGCCGCAGGAAGACGATGTTGTCCGCGAGGTAGCTGATGTTCTCCATCGTCGCCCGGAACTCCCCGGTGACGTTCCGGGTCTCGTCGACGAGGATGGCGGTGGCTCCCATGTTCTTGAGGTAGCGCCCGAGCGCGTGCATCTGCTGGAGCATCGTGTCCTCCTCCCCGCGGAGGGTGAGGCGATATCCCGCGATCCCGTCGACCATCACGATGTCGGCGTCCCGCTCCTCGACCTCCTCGCGAACCATCCGGGCGAACTCCTGGGGCGACCGTTCCAGGGCCTCCACCTCGTTCACCTGGAGGGTTCCCCGCTCGATCATCCGGTCGACCGGAATGTCCACCGCTCGCGACCGGGTGAGAAACGTCCCCCTCGTCTCCTCGAAGAGATAGATGACCGACCGCTCCCCGCGGCGGGCGGCCTCCTTCATGAACTGCGTGGACAGCGTCGTCTTGCCGACGCCGGTCGGGCCGCTGACGATGCTGACGGTCCCGCGCTCGAGCCCGCCGGCGAGCAACTCGTCGACCTCGGGGATCCCCGAGGAGATCGTCCCGGGGTCGTACTCGCCGACGTGCTCGCCCGGCTGGAGGGCCGGATAGACCTCGATCCCCCCGTCGGTGATCCGGTAGGCGTGATCCCCGCTCTGCGTCGAGGACCCGCGAAACTTCGGCACGCGGATCGACTTCCCATGCGCCTCGGTTCCCAACACGATCGTCCCGTCCGTGATGAACTCCAGGTCGTCGGTCGGCATCGACGACGTGTTCTGGACGGTGAACAGCACGGTCGCGTTCCGGTCCTTGAGAAACCGCATGAAGCCGACGACCTGCTTGCGGAACTGGTAGTCGTCGTCCGTCAGGAACCGCAGCTGCGTCAGGGGGTCGACGACGACGCGGTCCGGGTCGACCGTCGTGACGCTCTCGACGATCCGCTCCGTGAGCGTCTCCCGTTCGACCTCCGACGGAGCGAACACCTCGTAGGACTGCTCCTCGGTGAAGACGTCCGCGCTCGGGCTCAGGTCGAGGAACTCGATCGCTTCCGTGTCGAACCCGAGGGACTCGGCGTTCGCCTTCAGGTCGTCGAGGTCCTCCTCGAGGTTGATGAAGAGGGCCGTCTCGCCCCGCTCGACGCCCTCGGTGAGGAAGTGAAAGCCGAGGATCGTCTTTCCGCTTCCCGCCCGCCCGCTGATCATGTAACTCCGCTCCGGAACGAGCCCGCCGGCGAGGATCTCGTCGAGGCCGACGACGCCGGTCGAGAGTCGCTCGGGCAGTGGTGATGACATTCCCTGGGTCCTTGGGCGGGTGGTACCATAAAGGGATAATGCTTAGTGGACGTGGACGCTCCTCTTATGGGAAATGGTCCCGGGTTTCGAGGACGCCGAGACGGAGGCGAGCCATGACCCCTCCGGACCCGAGGACGCGTCCAGCCTGCTGTTGTTCATGCGGCCGGGTCGGGACCGCGAGCTGCTGGCCGAGGCGCTGTCCGACCGATACCGGATCGAGACGGCGACGGACGTCGAGGCTCTCGATTCGGTCTACGACTGCTGTGTCCTCGACGTGGACGGGTTCGAGCGAGCGGCGGACGCGATCGAGCCGAGACGGAGGCGGTCCGACCCCGTCTTCCTCCCGTTCGTCCTGTTGATTCCCGAGGGGACGAACGAGCGGTCCGTGAAGAACGCGTGGCCACGCGTCGACGACGTCATCGACCTCCCGGTGAGACGCGCCGAACTGGCTACCCGGATCGCGAACCTGGTCGAACGGCGGGAGACTTCCCTGCGGCTCGCGGAGCGCGAGCGACGGCTCGAGGAGGCCGTCGGGGAGATCGAACTGAAGGAGCGGGCGATGGACGAGGCGCCGGTCGGAATCACGCTCGCTGAGCCGGGATCGGGAGACAACCCGCTGATCTACGTGAACGCGGAGTTCGAGCGGCTGACCGGGTACGGACCCGAGATGCTCGGCGAGGACTGTCGGTTCCTCCAGGGGGAGGAAACGGACGAGGAGACGAGAGCGACGATCCGAAAGGCGATAGACGCCGAGGAACCGGTCTCCGTGGACGTCCTGAACTACCGGGCGAACGGCCGCCGCTTCTGGAACCGGCTCACCGTCGCGCCTATCCGCGGCGAGGACGGAACCGTCACGAACTACGTCGGGTTCCAGACGGACATCACCGACCGGAAGATCCGCGAGCGGAGACTGGAGGTGATGAATCGGGTCCTCAATCACAACCTCCGAAACAAGATGAACCTCATCGACGGGTACGCGGAGCTCCTCCGCGATGACCTCGGCGACGAGTATCGGAAGCCGCTCGAGGTGATATCGGAGACGACCGACGATCTCATGCGGATCGCGGAGGCGGTACGGAAGATCGACCACACGCTGTCGTCGACCGACCCCTCGGGACCGCCGATCGGGTTGCGCGACCGGCTCTCGGAGCTCGTGAGCGCGCTCGAGGGACAGTATCCGGACGCGAGGGTCGACCTGTCCCTTCCCGCGGACGACCCGCTCGAGGTGACCGTCGCCGGACTGCTGACCGCGGTCGAGGAGGCCGTCGAGAACGCGATCAAACACAACGACGAGCCGCACCCCTCGGTCGAGATCCGGGTCGAGCGCCCGGAGCCGCAGTGGATCGAGATCGAGATCGCCGACGACGGCCCCGGCATCCCGGACCACGAGACGCACGTGCTCAAGGGCGGCGAGACCTCGTTGAAACACGCCGACCGATTGGGGCTCTGGCTGATGTACTGGGTCGTGAGCAGGGTCGGCGGCGACTTCTCCGTGTCCACCGGCGACGGCCGTGGAACGACCCTTCGGTTGTCCGTCCCGACGGACTCGTGAGGACCGGCCGTCGCCGTCGGCTCCGTGGCTCCTACAGCGTCCGTTTCGACCGAAGCCTCGCGAGTCGGATCCGCGCCTCCTGTCGGCTCGTGCCGCGCACGCGACCGGTCTCGTCGTCCGCCATCGAGACGAGCGAGAGCCGGTCCAGGAGCGGCGGCCAGTCGGCCGCGCCGGCGGCCTCGTCCGCGAATCCGACCGCGTTCGCGAGTCCGTCGCGTTCCGCCTCGCCGACCCGAGCCACCGCGGCGTCGGCGGCGCGCCGGCGACCGGCGACGAACAGGCGGTCGCCGACGACCGCCGGGACCCACGCCGGGAGCGCGACCAGCCAGACGACCAGGCCGGCTGCGGCGTACGCGGGAGCCGGGATCCGCTCGCGGTCCGGCTCGTATCCGTGTATCCGGTTGACACGGCGATCCGCCGGGCTGCGGTCGGACCGACGACCGACGAGCAGCGTCGCGAACAGCGTCACCCACTCGACGACGACCAGGGCGGGCAACACGGCGGTCGTGAACGCGGCCTCGCGCGTGCGCAGCCGGACCAGCGCGTGACGCAACGCGGCGTCGCGGTCCGCCGCCGGCAACGAGAGGAGTCGCGTGGAGACGACGAGCCGCGGCCCCCGGTAGCCGTCGGCGACGGCGACGTTGGCCGCCTCCGCCCGGACGGCCGTGACCGGCGGCGGATCGATCCCGACCGACTCCGCGATCGCATCGACGCGCGAGTCGATGAACGCCGCCGGGCGGTCGTCGAGGTCGGCCGCGGGGAGCCGCTCGATCCGCCGATCGACGAGGATCGGTCCGAGCGCGATCGAGGTCGCGGGTCCGACGACGGCGGCCGCGAGCACGCCGACGACGACCGCGCCGACGCCAGGGACGGCGCCGAGACCGGGGACGGTCTCGAGTCCGACGACGGCGTCGACGAGCCACGCGAGGGGCACGAACGGGACCGCCGCGATGACGACCGGGACGGTCGCGAGCGCGAGCGCGCCGACGACCGTGGACCCCCGCTCGATCGGACCGGAGTTCATACGCGGAACCCGTGAGTCGGGCGGCGTATAGCTCTGCCGGAGCCGGAGGGCGCCCGGGAACGCCGTCGTGGTCCCTTCCGGAGCTTTTAACCCCGCTGCACCGCCACGTCACGGTAATGGCTTTTGAGGACCTGTTGAACGACCCCGTCATCCAGAAGTACCTCCACGAGCTCGTGGGGCCGACGGGGATGCCGGTCGCGGCCGCGCCCCCGGACGGCGAGGTGACCGACGAGGAGTTGGCCGAGGAGCTCGGACTGGAGCTCAACGACGTCCGTCGCGCGCTGTTCATCCTCTACGAGAACGACCTCGCCACCTATCGGCGGGTCCGCGACGAGGACTCCGGCTGGCTCACGTACCTCTGGACGTTCCACTACGACAACATTCCGGAGAACCTCCAGGAGGAGATGTACCGACTCCTCGACGCGTTGGACGACCGCGAGGAGTACGAGCGCACCCACGAGTTCTACCTCTGTGAGGTGTGTTCGCTCCGCTTCGAGTTCGGCGAGGCGATGGACTTCGGCTTCGAGTGTCCCGAGTGCGGCTCGCCGCTCGACGCGATGGAGAACGACCGGCTCCAGGAGGCGCTGTCGATGCGTCTCGAGGAGCTTCGGGACGAGCTCAACGCGGACGTGACCGGCTGATGGTCGTCCTCGCGACCAAGTGCTACGTCGAGGGCGACGCCCGCGACCGCGCGCTCGACGGGATGAACTCGCTCGTCGGCAACGACGTGGGCGAACTCGCGGTCGAGTGGACCGTCGGCGTCCGCGACGACGACTTCGTCCAGGTCGACGTGACCGGCGACGACGCCACCGTCGCCCGCAACGTCCTCGCGGAGACGTGGGGAGCGATCGTCGCCCACGACGAGGGGTTCGTCGCCGGCGAGACGTACGTCGGCACCCTCGAGTCGTGGGACGCCGAGGGCTTCGTCCTCGACGCGGGCGAGGAAGTCCACGTTCCCGCCGACGAGCTGGGCCTCGGCGTCGGCGCGCCCGAACAGGTCGTCGAGCGGTTCGGTCTCGTCCAGCATCTCCCGATGGCGTTCGTCTACGGCGGCGATATCGGCGATCCGGACGCCGACCCCCACCGGCTCGCCGACGCCGAGCGGGACCGCCTCTACGACTGGCAGCGGGGACCGGGTCGGCTGAACGTCAACTCCGCGACGCGTGGAGAGGTACGCGCGACGGTGAATCGCGCCGGTCACGCACAGGACATCGTCACCGTCGAGCGGCTGGGGCTGTTGGAACAGAGCGTCGTCTGTGCCGAGGGAACCGACCCGCCGGGGCTGCTGGCCGCGATCGGCTCGTATCTCCCGGCGGAGATGCGCTGTGTCGTCTGAGGTGAGTTCGAGCGCGTGAACCGACGCCTCGTCCTCGCCGTGACGCTCGTCGCGCTCCTCGCCGCGAGCGCCGGCTGTCTCGGCTACGCGACCGGCGGCGGGGAGGTCGCGAACGAGACGCTCGACGCCGAACCGCCCCGCGACTACGACTTCGACGTCGACCGCGACGCCGCCTTCGACCTCTCGACTGACGCGCGGTACACGGTCGTCTACGACCTCTCCGGGCGCGACGAGCTCCGTCTGTACCGCCAGACTCCGTACGCCGGCGACCAGCCCCTGGAGTTCGAGGCGTTCCGGTATCAGTACCCCGACGGCGAGGTGGTGACCGGAAGCGAGTTCCGCGCCCGCGGCGGGGAAGTCGAGCGGACGCCGGACGAGACGTGGGTCCGCCTCGGCGACGACATGGAGGGCGGGAAGGTCGCGTTCACGAGCGACGGGTCGCCCCGACGGTTCACGTCGTTGGCGTACGTCGAGGGGTCATACGCCGTGACGCTGCCGCCCGGATTCAGCACGGACTTCCCGCTCGTCGGACACGTCTCGCCGCGGAGCTACGAGGTCGAGACGGTCGACGACCGCGACCGGATCGTCTGGGAGGAGGTCACGGGCTCGATCGTCGTCCAGGCGTACCGTGAGACAGACCTCGTCGTCTTCGGCGGGATCCTCGCGATCGCGATCCTCGTCGCGATCGTGGGGACGCTCAGGTTCAAACGGCAGCTCGAGGAGCTCCGCGAGCGCCGCCGCGAGATGGGCCTCGGCGTGTACGACGACGAGGACGACGACGGCTTCCTCTGACCGGCGGCCGAGTCCTCGGCGACCGCCGGACCGGATCCGACCGTCCCTCCCCGGCGACCTTTTGACTCGCCGTCGCGTGGGTCCGAGCATGAACGCCGCCATCGTCACCGTCGGGGACGAACTCCTCGTCGGCGACACCGAGAACACGAACGCGACCTGGCTCTGCGGCCGACTCGCGGACCGGGGCGTCCCGGTCCGACGGGTGACGGTCGTCCCGGACGAGGTCTCGGAGATCGCCCGGGTCGTCAACGAGTACCACGCGGAGTACGACGCCGTGATCGTCACCGGCGGGCTCGGTCCGACCCACGACGACGTGACGATGGAGGCGGTCGCCGCCGCGTTCGGCCGGGACGTCGTCGAGAACGAGGAGGCGGCCGCGTGGCTCGAGGAGCAGGGGTACAGCGCGGACGATCTCGCCGCGGAGACGACGCATCTGCCCGCGGGCTGTCGGCCGCTCGCCAACGAGGCCGGCGTCGCGCCGGGCGCGGTCGTCGAGTCGGTCTACGTGCTTCCGGGCGTCCCGACGGAGATGAAGGCGATGTTCGAGCGCGTCGAGTCCGAGTTCGACGGCGACCCGATCCACGCGGTCGTCGTCGCCGTCGACGAGCCCGAGAGTACCCTCATCGGCCGGTTCTCGGAGCTCAGAGAGCGCTTCGACGTGAGCGTCGGGTCCTACCCGGGCGAGAACGTCAGGGTGAAGATAACCGCGGGCGACGCGACCGAGGCCGAACGGGCCGCCGCGTGGTTGCGGGAGCGCGCGGAACTGGTCGAGTGAGGGACGGGTCGACGGCCGACGGTCAGTGGGCGACGAGCCGGCGGTCGTCGTCAGCGCGCGAGATAGGCGACCCAGACGGCGGTGACGACCAGGCTGACGGCGAGCACGGCGAGCGCAGTCGCCTCGATCGGGAGCGGCTCGGGCTGAACGGCGGACAGGATCATGTACGGAGGTTGTCCGGGTCCCGGCTTAAAGCTTGATCTTCGGCGGTCGGCCGTGGCGCGCACGGCCCGACCCGCCCGCCGTCGACGACCCGTTAAGTGGTCGACGCCACAACGTCGGGTATGCACGTCGGCGTCGTGATGAACCCGATCGCCGGAATGGGCGGTCGCGTCGGACTGAAGGGAACCGATGGGAAGGTCGCGGAGGCACGCGAGCGCGGCGCGGAGCCGCGTGCGCCCGACCGCGCGGCGCGAGCGATGGAGCGGCTCGCCGCGGTCGCGCCCGAGACGACCGTCTCGACGGTCGGGGACCCCATGGGCGAGACGGTCGTCCGCGGGGCGGGGTTCGAGCCGGCTCGCGTCGTCGATCCGTTCGACGACGGCGGAGATCCCGGGACCGACGGCGAGAATTCTCCCGAGACGACCGCCGAACACACCCGTCTCGCGGTGGCCGACTTCCTCGAGGCGGGCGTCGACCTCGTGTTGTTCGTCGGCGGCGACGGCACCGCGGCCGACGTGGCGACGGCGCTCGAGGGCACGGACACGCCGATGCTCGGCGTGCCCGCGGGCGTGAAGGTGTACTCGTCGGTGTTCGCGGTCTCGCCGGAGGACGCCGCGGAGGTGGCGGCGACGTTCTCGCGGACGGAGCGCCGCGAGGTGATGGACATCGACGAGGACGCTTACCGGGAGGGCGAGGTCCATCCCGAGCTCCGCGGGGTCGCACACGTCCCCGTCGCCGAGGACCTCCAGTCGTCGAAACAGACCGCGAGCGGCACCGTCGAGTCACTCGCCGAGGGCGTCGCCGACGACGTCCGGGCACGCGAGGGCGACGGAGTCACCTACGTGCTCGGACCCGGATCGACCGTCGGCGCGATCAAGGCCGAACTCGGCTTTTCACCCTCGCCTATCGGCGTCGACGTCTGGCGCGACGGCGAGGTGATCGTCCGCGACGCGACGGAATCGGAGATCCTGAACGCGCTCGGCGAGGAGAACGTGATCGTCGTCTCGCCCATCGGCGGGCAGGGGTTCGTCTTCGGCCGGGGGAACCCGCAGCTCTCGCCGGCCGTGATCCGCGAGTGCGACGTCACGATCGTCGCCTCCCGGACGAAACTCGACGACGTCAGAGTCCTCCGGGTCGACACCGACGACCCGGACCTCGACGCGGAGCTGGCCGGGTGGGTCCGCGTCCGCGTCGGGAAGTTCGAGACGCGGATGATGAAGATCGTGTAGCGGTTCCGTCGTGACTCGTCGGACCGTCTTCGTAGCTCACTCATTTGATCGAAAGGTTAACTCAGTTAGCTACTCAACTGACTAGCATGGCGACCGCAGTCAAGATGGACGAGGAAACGAAGTCCAAACTCGAGGAGTTACAGGCCGAAATCAAACTCAGAACGGGAGAGAAGGTTACCCAGCAGGAGATCCTGGAACGTCTCGTCGACTCGGCCGTCGGGTCGCGAACGGAGTTCATCGATGGCTTCCGTAGCGGTACGGATGCCCTGTCCGCGGACGAGATCGACCGATTCGATTCGGGTACGATCTCCTCGGGCGTCGAGACCGAGGAGGACGACATCGACGAGATCCTTTACGGATGAGCGTCTTCGTGGATACCGGCGTGTTCTACGCCCATCACGACGTCGACGCGAGCCGGCACGACGTCGCGACGGAAGCGCTCACCGAGGTCCTTCGATCTGCCGACTACGGACACGTGATGGCGAGTGACTACGTCTACGACGAATCGGTGACGCTCACGTACCGCCGTACCGGTCGGATGGCGGATGCGATCGAACTCGGTCGACGCATCCGTGGTGTCGATCCCTTCCCGGACGCCATCGATCTCCTGTACACGTCACAACCGCTCTTCGGCAAAGCGGTCGAACGGTTCGAGCAGTACGCCGACCACGGGCTCAGTTTCACTGACGCGATGACCGTTGCGCTCGTAGAGAGTCACGATATCGATACGGTGCTCAGCTTCGACGACGACTTCGACGGACTCGTCGATCGACTGGTTCCCGCGACGGTTTAGACAACCACCTTTTTCATCGTCGGGTTCCCTCGCTCACTGCGTTCGCGTCGGGAACCACTCCTCGAAAAACCTGGAGGGAAAAAGCCGACTCCGTCGTCTCCGACGGCTTCGTCGGTGAAACGCCTCGCCGTGCTCGGCGTATGCTCAATACAGGCGGAGGAACGAACGATCGCCGGAGCGGTGGCGCGCCTCCGAGTGCCCGTCAGGGTACGAGGAGCCCGCGAGGGACGCCGCGGATCGAGCGGCGAGGTTGGGGAGGCATGAGGCGCGGGGCTGTGCGGGGCGGGGTGGGATTCAAAGGGGCAGCCGCGATTCCCGCGAACGAAGTGAGCGGGAAGTCGGGAGACGGAGTCTCCCGGAAGGATGAACCCCGGCGACGTAAGCAGGGAGGGACCTCCGATCCCTCCAGCAGCCGGCGCGAAGCGCCGGCGACACTGGAAGGAGCGAGCAACGCGAGCGACTAAAGCGCACAACGAGCCGCGGGAATCCTCGCGGCTGGGACTTTGGACGTGTTCACCGCGCCGGAAACGATCCCACATCGATCAGTCCGATCACTCTCAAAACAACCGTACTACTTGCACGGTCCAACGATCGAGAGATTCACACGAGTCTTATCGGAAAGATCTGATAAAACGCCTCTCTGACTCCCGACTCGGTACCTACCCTATCCGTCGAAGTCGTGGATGCCCGCGGTGATGACCTCGACGCCCTCGTCGGTGACCAGGAGCGTGTGTTCCGCCTGACTCACGAGCGCGTCGTCGGCCTCCTTGAGCACGGGGTATCCCTTGATTACGTCCGCCTGTTTGAGTCGCCGGAGCGCCATCCCGGCCCGCTCGTTCGAGAGCCACCGGGCGGCGAAGGGAAGGCCGTCGAACTCGGCGATCTCCTCCAACACCTGTCTGGCCCGCCGGTCGCGGACGCTCTTCTCGCGTTGGAGCTCGTAGATCTCCTCGTCGGTTCCCTCGCCGACCTTCCCGCGGCCGTCGGTCGCGAACGGCTCGATGGCGACCGCCTGTCCGGGCTCGAGTTCGACGGAGCGGTCGACCCCGCGGTTCGGGACGTTCGGTTCGGTGTGCGCGTCGTACTGCTGGACGCCGTGTCCCGAGAGGTTCAGAACCGGCGTGTAGCCGTACCCGCGGATCACGTCCTCGATCGCCCGTCCGACGACGCCGACCTCGACGCCCGGTCCCGCCTCGTCGACGGCCGCCTCCAACGCCATCTCGGCCGCCTCGACGAGCTCGACGTTTCCGGTGTGGTCCACCGTGACCGCGGCGTCGGCGATGTAGCCGTCGACGTGGACGCCGACGTCGAGACACACCATCTCCTCGCCGAACTCGGTGTCGTCGTCGCGGGACGGGGTCGCGTGGGACGCCTCGGGGTCGACGCTCAGGTTGACGGGGAACGCGAGCCCCGCGCCCTCCTCGCGAACGAAGTCCTCGACCCATTCGGCGACCTCGAGCTGGCTCCGACCCGGTTCGACCATCTCCCTGGCCTCGTTCATCGCCTCGACCAGCACCGCGCCGGCCTCCCGGTAGCTCTCGACCGCGTCGTCGTCGAGGGGTCCGTGACTCATGTAACCCGGTTCGTCGAGGGGCCGCAAAGAGGTTGCGGGAACGTACCGCTCGCCGGGGCCCGGGCCGGATACCGGGTCACGCGCCGTCCATGGCCGGGAACCACATCGAGACGAGCGTTCCGGTTGGCTCGCGGGTCTCGATCGCCAGCTCGCCGCCCGAGCCCGTGACGATCCAATGGACGAGCCAGAGCCCGAGCCCGCTCGCGTGCTCGAGGGGCGTCTCGCGCCCCTCCGAGAACACCGTCCGCTCGACCGGCGGGATGCCCGGCCCGTCGTCGGCGATCTCGACACGATACCCGTCCTCGTCGGGGCCGACGGCCACCTCGATGTTCGCGACGGCTCCGTCGTGGTGGATCACCGCGTTCTCCAACACGTTCCGCACCGCGGACTCGAGCAGTTCGTCGGCTGACACTACCGCGACCTCCGGCGTCGAAACGGACACCGACGCGTCGGGGAACGCCGTCTCCAGCGAGTCACAGAGTCGCGGCAGCAGCGACGCGAGGTCGATCTCCGCCGGGTCGAACTCGTCGTGAAGCGCCACGTCGATCTCGCGGGCCTGTTCGCTGAGATGCGTCAGCGTCTCCACCTTCCGATCGATCACGTCGAGGTGCTCGCTTCCCTCGGCGTCGACGTGGTCACGGAGCAGGTCGGCGTACCCGCCGATCACGTTCGCGTCGTTCTTCAGGTCGTGTCTGAGAACCCGGTTGAGTACCTGTAGTCGCTGTTCGTGTCGTCTGTTTTCCGTCACGTCGGTCGCGGTGATCACCACCTCCTTCGTGGCGTTCTCGAAGAGCGGCTCGATCGTCGTCTCGAAGGCGCGCCAGTCGCCGTTTTCGTGGGCGATCCGGTGTTCGAACACCTGTGGTTCGCCCGTCTCGAGGGCGGCCTCGAACCGACGCTGGCTCTCGGCGCGGTCCTCCGGATGGACCAGATCGAGGATCGGCCGCCCCTCGACGGTCGCCGCCTGCCGGCCGAGGAGCCGGTCGATCGACGGGCTCACGTACCGGAGCAGGCCGTCGGTTCCGCAGATCGCGATGACGTTCGGAGACTTCTCGATGAGCGCTCGATACCGACGCTGGAGCGTCTCGCGTTCGGTCACGTCGCGGAAGAGGACCACGCTGCCGCTCCGCTCGGCTCCCGAGACGGCCGAGGAGACCGCGTGTTCGGTGACCGTGAGGAACAGCGGTCCGTCCTCGGTCTCGATCGTCGCCCGTCCGCCCTTTCCGGTTCCACCGTTCCGGACGGCATTGAACACCGTCGGCACTCCCGAAAACGCCGCCTCGGCCGACTGGCCGAACTCGAGGGAGGCGAACAGCTCGCGGGCACGGTCGTTCGCGTCGACGACTCGGTCGGCACCGTCGAGAACGACCACGCCGTCCGAGAGGTTCGCGAACGCGGTCTTCCGCGCGACGGGCGAGAGGTCGAGCAGCCGGTACCGAAACACCACCCAGGCGACGACCCCCACCGTCACGGCGAAGGATATCGGCGTGAGGTCGACGAACCGAGGCCCCACGGACGACCACGCGCCGAGAACTCCGACGGCCATCGGAAACGTACCGGCGAGAAACAGGAGTCCGGCCTGCCGCCGGAAGATCCCGGTCCGGTCGATCGCGGCGTATCCGAGCACGGCGAAGCTGAGCAGGTTCACGGCGTAGCTGTACGCGGTGAACGCCAGCAGCGCGACCGTCGGCGAGTACGCCAACACGAGGTGTCCGCCGTCAGACGTCGCGAGCGCGGGGGAACGATAGAACAGAGGGACGGCACCGATCGACCACACGGCGGCGACGACTGACGCCGGGACCAGACAGATCAGTGCCAGCCGCCGGGGCCGGAACCAGGTCGATCGCCCGGTGTACGCCAACACGAACGCCGGCCACGCGGCGGCGAGCGTTCCGACGCCGATCCAGACGAACCGGTTCCAGAGTAGCGTTCCGGGGAGGGTGGTCGCCGACAGCTGGCCGGCGTAGGCCGTGGCCCATATCCCCGCCCCGACGGTGACGCCGAGGAAGGTCCGGACGAGCAGCGTCGACCCCCGGAACCGACGCGAGAAGGCGTACGCGGCGAAGACGAACGACGACGCCCCGGCCACGAGCAGCGGGACCGTGTACGGCGTCGTTTGCCAGACCATCGATACCGAAGGGATGTGGGTGGACCATAAAAACGGAGCGGAGACCGCGGGAGTCGACCGGATCGGTGCCGATAAGCCGCCACCGGCTCGACGGACGGTATGCTCGACCCCGGGACGGATGCTCCGACGTTCACGCTCGAGAACCAACACGGCGAGACGGTCTCGCTTGGCGGGACCGACGCCGCCTACACGGTCGTCTACTTCTACCCGCGGGCGGACACGCCGGGCTGTACGGCCGAGGCGTGTAGCTTCCGCGACGAGTGGGGCGCCTTCGAGGACGCCGGCGTACGGGTGCTCGGGATCAGCGACGACCCCGTCTCCGACCTCGCCGACTTCGCGGTCGACTACGATCTCCCCTTCGATCTCCTCTCGGACCCCGACGGCGAGGTCGCGAGCGCGTACGACTCCTACGGCGAAAAGGAGATGTTCGGGAACGTCTTCGACGGCGTCTTTCGGAACACGTACGTGGTCGATAGCGAGGGGACGGTCGTGCTCGCCTACGAGGGCGTCTCGCCGGAGGACCACGCCGTGGAGATCCTCGAGGACGTCGCGGCGCTACCGAACTGAGCCGACGGATCGTTCGGGACGTTCGGCTCCGGAGGTCAGAAGAACCCGCCGACCTGCGAGACGAGCTTCGGCACCTCCTCGGCGATCGCGTGGCGTTTTACCAGCCCGAAGCCGGCGAGGATGACGACGAATCCGGCGACGGTCGTCGCCGTCACCGGCTCCGCGAGGAGCACCGCGCCGGCGACCGTCGCGACCACGGGAACGACGTAGGAGACGAGGTTGATCTCGAACGCGCCGAGCCGGTCGAGGAGCGTGAAGTAGATCGTGTACGCCACGGCCGAGGAGAGCACGCCGAGGAATCCCAGCGCGACGAGCGCCGGCAGCTCGGTCGCGGGGAGTCGCTGTCCCTCGCCGAGCCCCAGGCTGAACCCGTGCATCAGGAGTCCGCCGAACAGCATCGCCCAGCCGGTGAGCGCGACGCTCGAGAACGTCGTCTCCACGACGCGGAGTCCGACGCTGCTGAACGAGACCGAGACCACGCCGACGAAGATGAGCGCCACCCCGATCGTCACCCCGCCGGCCAGGTTCGCGGGGTCCGGCTGGGCGACGAGTCCGACGCCGACGAACGCGAGCACGACGCCGACCCCCCCTCGCAGGTCGAGGCTCGACTCGCCGACCCACATCGCCGCGACGGCCGCAGTGACGATGGGAACGAGGCTGTAGGTGATCGAGGCGATCCCGCTCGTCGTGTACTGCTGACCCGTGAACAACAGCGAGTTGTTGGCTGCCACGTTGAACCCGCCGCTGAGTCCGATCGCGGCGAGGTCGCCACGAGTCCGTGGAAACGGGTTCCGTTCGGTGAGGAGGACGTAGGTAACGAGGACCAACGCCGCGATGTCGAACCGGTAGGCCGCGTACAACACGGGGGGATAGTACGCCAGTCCGACCTCGATGGCGACGAACGAGCCGCCCCACAGAGCCGAGAGGAGCGCGAACAGGAGGAAGTCGCGGTATCTGGACACGTTCGAGACGACGACGTCCGCCCGTATATCGGTGTCCGTTCCGGTCAGCGATCGGGGTTTCCGGGAGAAAGCGTTTCGCGATCGAGCTCAGGGAACGGGGCGACCGACGGACGAGCCCGTCAGCTCTCGATCTCGATCTCGGTTCCGGTCATCGCGGCGTCGACCGCCATCGGGAGCCGGACGGTGAGAATACCGTTCTGATACTCGGCCTCGATGGCGTCCTCGTCGATCGTCTTCGGGAACCGGAACCGGCGATGGTACGTCCGGCGCGTGCTGCGGAACTCGTCCTCGTGCTCGCCGGCGACGTTCAGCGTGCCGTCGTTCCACGAGACGGTGAGTTCCGCCGGATCGAACCCAGGGAGCTCGACCGCGAGGACGAACTCGTCCTCCTGTTCGTATAGTTCGTAGTCGTCGCTCCCTCGTTCGAACAGTTTGCTTGGCAGGTCCATGCCTCCGGTCCACGTGCTGGCTGGTCGTGGAAGAGCCATGTCTACCACCTCGAATCCGTTCGGTAGTATATGGGCGGCTCAATAAAAATCTAACGAATCATGACATGTATTAACAATATATAGGGAGACGAAAAGCGGCGGGCGGAGGACGTGGTAGCTTGCCTGACGGGCGGGTTCACGTCTCGAGTCGGTCGAGGACCCCAGCCATCACCTTCGCTTCGGCACGGGATAGGTGCTCCCAGACCGTGGTCGTTCCGAGTTCGAGTTCGTCGGCGACCGTCTCGATGCCGACATCTCCGCCGTGTTCGTAGTACCCCATCGCGATCGCGACCGCCAGCACCTCGCGCTGTCGTGGCGTGAGATCCTCGAGAAAACGGGACAGCTCCAGCTGTGGCGGCCGCTCTATCTCCGACAGCGGTACGTTTCGGGCAAGTTCGACATCGTTGCCGCCCGCTTCCAGCGCGCGGATCACGGCCGAAAGGTCGTCGTCGGGCTCCAAATACAGCGTCCACCGCTCGATCCCGGCGGTGATCGTCGTCCCCATCCGGTAGTGGATCCCGAGATCCGAGAGACGTTCGGCGATGCTGTCCCAGCGTTCGGCGTCGACGACGAGCGCCACGTAGACGTGGAACCCTTCGAGCGGCGAGAGCGGCTCTGCCTCGACGACGGATTCCGCCTCTCGGAACGCCTCGAGGAATCCCTCGATGTCGTCACCCGGCCCGCGGAGCTCGATGATCCGCTTTCGCTCCGTCCCCCGCCCAGTCATCGAGGAGACCGAGCGGAGCGTCACCTCCGGGTAGCGAGCGCTGGCCCCGCACTCGGGCGTGTCGTGGTGGCGGATCCGGAGCGTCACTTCGCGCATGGTCGAGGTGAGTCGGTGGAGGAACATAACGTGTTTCCCGTCGACCCGATCGACCCCGTCGCGATCGACGGTGGAAGGCGATCAGAGCCCAAATCAATTCGGGCAATGGTATATAAATAACGTCGAAAGTAGTAGATCCATTGAGAGTACAAATATGAAAACCGCAAGACAGCAGCGGATTTAGAACTGGTAGTACACTCGTTGATCGGACCTCAGCGAAAAGTTTAAATTTATATTACCTAAATGGTGGGTATGGTGGCGTTTACCACATAAACTCATGTCAGAAGAAAACACAAACAGTCCGTCGATCTCGGAGGCCGGGATAGACGCCGCAGATCTCGAAGGACCTAAAGTCGACCGGCGGACCGCGGTGAAGGTGTTCGGTGCGGCCGGGATGGGCGCACTCGCGGGCTGTGCCGGCGAGGGCGGTGGCGACGAGGGCAGTGGTGGTGATGGTAGCGGGGACGACGGCTCCGGCGACGGGTCCGGCGGATCGGACCGGTACGGCGGGCGCCTTCAGGCAGCGTGGTGGACCGGCGACATCAGCAACCTCGATCCGGCGTACATCAGTACGGGGATCTACTTCCAGCTCTCGGTCAACATCTTCAACGGGCTCGTCATGGCCAACGAGAACCTGGAGATCGTCCCGGACCTAGCGACGGATTGGACCGTCGAGAACGACGGGACGAGGATGGTCTTCGACCTCCGCGACGACGTGTCGTTCCACAACGGGGACCACTTCACGGCCGAGGACGTCAAGTACACGATCGAACGGAACATCGAACGCGAGGCGCCCCACAACCTGGAGAACGAACTCATCGCGGTCGAGGACGGGGCCGTCGAGGTCATCGACGACTACACGGTCGCGTTGAACTGGGAGGCACCGCTCGCGTCCGCGCTCGCGCTCCTCACCACCGGTCCGGGTCGCGCGGCGACGATCGTGAACGAGACCGCGTTCGAGGAGATGGGTGCCGACGCGTACAACCTCGAACCCGTGGGTACCGGTCCGTTCCAGGTCAGTAACCACGACACGGGATCGGAGATAATCCTCGACAAGTTCGACGACTACTTCAGGGAGGACGAGGACGGCAACTCGCTTCCGTACCTCGACGGCGTCGACGTCAGTCTGATTCCCGAGCCCGGAACCGTCGTGAACACCCTCCAGTCGGGAGACATCCAGTTCACGAACCTCCTCCCGTTGGGCAACATCTCCGAAGTCGAGGACAGCCCGGACGCCGGGGTCAGCAGTACGATAGGGAACACGTGGGCCGGCGTGATCTTCAATCACGCCCGCGAGCCGTTCGACGCCCTCGAGACGCGCCTCGGCATCGCCAAGGCCATCGACAACGAGGCGTTCGTCGAGTCCGCGTACTTCAACTACGGCGTCGCGAACCCCGGCGTCTTCTCGCCGAGCCCCGAGTGGATCTGGCGGGAGCCCGAAGAGAAACCGGACGATCAGGCCTACGCACCCGAGGAAGCGCGGGAGCTGTTGGAGGAGAGCGGTGCGATGGACACCACCATCAGCATCCTCGCGAACCCGGAGAACCTGCGTGCCTCGCGGGTCCTGAACCAACAGTTGAACGCGGTCGGCCTCGACTCCGAAGTCGAGCAGGTGACCTCCGCGACGTTCTGGGAGCGGTTCGACTACGACGGCGACTTCGACATCCTGCTCAGCGGAAGCGTCGACAAGCCCGACCCCGAGGAGTCGGTCTGGAACTTCTTCCGGCTGCCAGAGGAGGACGGCGTCTGGAACTGGGCGCAGTACCGCAACCAGGAGGTCCATGACCTCCTCGGCGAACAACGCCGTCAGATCGATCAGGAGGAGCGTCGTGAAACGCTCTGGGAGGTCGAGGACATCCTCATCCAGGAGGCAGCCTCCGGATTCATCGGACACCAGGAGGACGTCTGTGGGATCCGCAACGAGGTGAACGGCTTCGTCCACATCCCCGCGTTCGTCCGGAAATTCGAGCCTGTATGGTTGGATGAATAGGACGCGCGGTGACCGCTAAATGAAAAAGTACATCGCTAAACGCGTCCTCAACGCACTGTTCGTCGTTTGGCTGGTAGCGACGGTGGTGTTCTTCGGGCTACGGGCCATCCCCGGCGGGCCCGTTCGGACGATGCTGGGTGCCGAGGCCACCGAGGAGGCGGTAAACCGGATGCGTGCTGAACTCGGTCTCGATCAGCCACTCTACGTCCAGTACGTCGAATGGATGATCGACCTGGTGACGTTCGATCTCGGACAGAGCCTCACCTCAGGCGAACAGATCAGCGTGATGATGGCAAGCGCCGTCCCACGGACGCTCTCGATCGCGCTGATCGGGGTCGTCGTCGGCCTCGGGATCGCACTTCCGACCGGGATCATCAGCGCGACCCGAAAGGGGCAGCGCTCGGACTACGTCGCGACCGTCGCGGCCTTCCTCGGACTCTCGATGCCGGCGTTCTTCATCGGCATCCTGTTGGCGCTCGTCTTCGGCGTCTGGTGGGGCGTCCTCCCGATCGTCGGATACGCCCCGCTACAGGAGGACGGGATCGTCGAGTGGTTCCGTCGGATCCTTCTCCCCGGGATCTCCGTCGGCGTTCCGTACGCGGCCGTGGTGATGCGGATGACGCGATCCTCGCTGCTCGAGGTACTCGACGCGGAGTACATGCGGACGGCGAAGGCTAAGGGCGTCGGTCGAACCACGAGGCTGTACAAACACGCGATGCAGAACGCGCTCATTCCAGTGGTTACCGTCGCCGGGATCCAGATCGCGCTCGTGCTCGTCGGAAGCGTCACTGTGGAACTCGTCTTCGGTATTCAGGGGATCGGTCGGCTCCTCGTCGACGCGATCCTCGATCGCAACTATCCCGTCACCCAGGCGGTGATCCTCCTCGTCGCGTCGATCATGGTATTCATGAACCTCTCAGTCGACATCATTTACACGTTCCTCGATCCGCGGATCCGCTACGGGGATGAGGCGTCATGAGCAACGATCACACTACGTCCGGCCGGTCGGACTCGGACGCGCTCGACCCCGACGAACGGGAACGGATCGCTCGACGGTATCGCGACGAATCGCCGGTCGAATCGACCGAAAACAGGGGAGTGTATCGCCGAATACGCGATCAGATCCTCTCCGACAAGAAGGCGATCTTCGGCGCGACGATGGTGCTACTGTTCGTGTTCACGGCGATGTTCGCGCCGATGATCGCCCCGTACGAACAGGACGAAACGTTCGGAATCAACCAGGAGCCGAACAGCTATTCCGAGGGTGACTACACCGGCAACGGTGAGATCGACCGAGTGTGGCATGTGCTCGGGACCGACTCGTTCGGTCATGACTTGTTCACTCGTATCGTCTTCGGGGCGCGGATCTCGCTTCTGGTCGCGCTGACGACCGTGGCGTTCGCGTTTACCGTGGGGACCGCGATCGGGTTGATAGCCGGCTATTACGGCGGCCTGATCGACGAGTTGTTGATGCGATACGTCGACTTCCAGTGGGCGTTCCCCTCGATCATCCTCGCCGCAGGGTTGATCGCGTTCCTCGGCGGGCTCGGAGTGACGAACGTGGTGATCGCGATCGGGGTCGCCTTTATCGACGACTTCGCCCGATTGGTTCGGGGGGAGGTGTTGTCGATACGGGAGGAGGAGTACGTCCTCGCCGCCCGAGCGATCGGGACGAGCGACCGACGGATCATGACCAAGGAGATACTCCCCAACGCCGTCGCGCCGATCATCGTCCAGATGACGCTTATGATCCCCCTTGCGATCATCGCGGAGGCGGCCCTCTCCTTCCTCGGTCTCGGGGTCAAACCTACGACGCCGACCTGGGGGCTGTTGCTCGCGGAGGGGCGCCAGTACATCAACCAGGCGTGGTGGATCAGCGTCTTCCCCGGCCTGGCGATCATGGTCGTCGTGCTGGCGTTTAACATGTTCGGTGACAGCCTCCGGGACGCGTTCGATGTCAAGCAATCGGAGGTGTCGGAGAAATGACGATGCTGCAGATAGAGAACCTCCGGACGGAGTTCGAGACGCCTCGAGGGACGGTCACCGCGGTCAACGGTGTCGACTTACACATCGACAACGGCGAGATAGTCGGGCTCGTCGGCGAGAGCGGGAGCGGAAAGAGCGTCCTCGCACAGAGCGTCATGCGGCTCGTAGAGGACCCCGGTGAGATCACCGCGGACGAACTGCTGTTCAAGGGCGAACCGCTGCTCGAGAAGTCGGAAGCGGAGATGACGACGATCCGCGGCAACGAGATCTCGATGGTGTTTCAAGACCCGATGAACAGCCTGAATCCCACGATAACCGTGGGAGAACAGATCGCGGAGACCGTCCGACTCCATCAGGACATCGGCGAATCGATCTCGCTTCCGGCGGAGATGAAACGGAAGATAATCGGCGCCTCGAAAGCTAGCGAATCGTGGCGCCGGGCCATAGAGATGCTGGAGTCGGTTCAGATCCCGCATCCGGAGAGCCGTGCGACGGATTATCCCCACGAGTTCAGCGGTGGAATGCGCCAGCGCGCGATGATCGCGATCGCGCTCTCGTGTGAGCCTGACCTCCTGATCGCCGACGAGCCGACGACGGCGCTCGACGTGACCATTCAGGCGCAGATCCTCGAGGAATTACATAGCATTCTCGAGGTGTTCGATACGTCCATCCTACTCATCACGCACGACTTGGCGGTGGTCGCTGAGACGTGCGACCGGGTGAACGTCATGTATGCCGGGGAGATGGTCGAACGGGCGACCACCCGGGAGCTGTTCTCGAACCCCCAGCACCCCTACACGCAGGCGCTTCTCGCGAGCACTCCGCAGGTCGAGACGGCGGTAGAGGAGTTGGAACCCATCCCGGGGACCGTTCCCGAACCGATAGACATCCCGTACGCGTGTCACTTCGCGCCGCGCTGCCCGGAGGCGAAAGAGGAGTGTTTCGAGGTCGATCCGGCGTTCAGACGTGTCGGCAGCGAGGATCACGAGGCGGCGTGTATCCGCCGTGAGCCGGTGGACGGCGAGGTGATCGAGAATGAGTGAAACCGATATGACGGACGTCGGAGTGGAGGATACTGACCGGAACTCGAGCGAGGGTCCGCTGCTCCAAGCGGACGGACTGAAGAAGTACTTCGATCAGTCCGACGGGATGCTTGACCGGCTTCTCGGCCCCGCCTCGAAAGTCAAGGCCGTCGACGGCGTCGATTTCGAACTCGGCCGGCAGGAAACGGTCGCGGTCGTCGGCGAGTCCGGCTGTGGAAAAAGTACGCTCGGGAAAACGCTCCTCAACCTCCATGACCCGACGGGCGGGGAAGTCCGACTGGGTGGGACCGAGATCGGCGGCCTCTCCGACAAGGAGATGCTCCCGTACCGCAAGGAGATCCAGATGATCTTCCAGGACCCGCTCGCGTCGTTGAACCCGCGACAGACCGTCGGCGACATCATCAAGGCGCCGTTGGAGGTCCACGGTATCGGCGAGGACGACGCGGACCGGACGGAACGCGTGCGGTCGCTGCTCGACCGGGTCGGGCTCTCCCCCGACTACTTGGAACGATACCCGCACCAGTTCAGCGGCGGGCAACAACAGCGGATCGGGATCGCTCGAGCGCTCGCGTTGGAACCGCGGGTCCTCATCGCCGACGAACCGGTGAGCGCCCTGGACGTCTCGGTCCAGGCGCAGATACTCAACCTCCTCAGCACGTTCCAGGAGGAGTTCGGGCTGTCGATCCTGTTCATCACCCACGACCTCAGCGTGGTCCGGTACATCGCGGACCGGGTCCTGGTGATGTACTTAGGCGAGATCGTCGAGTCCGCGCCGGTCGACGAGCTGTTCGAGAGCCCGCAACATCCCTACACACAGTCGCTCCTCTCGTCGGTGCCGCGGATCGACCCGGAGGAACGGTCCGACCGGATCACGCTTCGTGGCGTGGTGCCGTCGCCGATGGATCCGCCCAGCGGGTGTCGGTTCCACACGCGGTGCCCGGTCGTCATTCCGCCCGAGGGCTGGTCCGGAACCAAAGAGGCGTTTCGATCCGCCTTCCGGTTCCGGAACCAACTGCTCTCGGAGGATATCGACATCGAAAACATCGAGACGCATCTCGAGGCGAGAAGCGGCCGCGCTACGACCGAAGCGGTCGCGGAGGAGGTGATCGCGGATACCTACCCCGGATCGCCGGAGGACCTTCCCGGAGGGAAACGAGAGGCGATCGAGTCCGCGGCGACCGCGCTCGCGAAAGGGGACGACGAGGAAGCAGCGTCGATCGTCTCCGAGGCGTTCCCCTCCCCGTGTGAACGTCGGACGCCGACGGAACACCGGCACGCGAGCGATCACGCCGTGCGCTGTCATCGGCTCGACCCGTCGGCGCCGGGACAGCCACGGCGGATCGGCGCGGACGACGATTGAGAGAGATCGGACGACAGTCGGGAAGGACCGGACGACGGTCAGGACGGGTCGGCGGCTCGCGGGGTCAGCGAGAGCGGGTAGTCGACCAGGTTCTCGAACCCGTCACGGGTGACGACGACGAGGTCCTCGAGGCGAACGCCGCCCCGGTCGGGGTCGTACACGCCCGGTTCGACCGTCACCACGTGGCCTGGCCGTAGCTCGCGGTCGTCGGTCAGTCCCGGCCCCTCGTGGAGGCTGACCCCTATCCCGTGGCCGACACCGTGATAGAACCCGGTCGAGACGTCTCCGACGCCGTATCCGGCCTCCGAGAGCACGTCCGAGGCGGCCTCGTGAACCGCGGCCGCGCGGACGCCGGCCCCCGCATCGAGGACGGACATCGCTGTCTCTCTGGCCTCGAGGACCGCGTCGTAGGCGGTCTCGACCCACGGGTCGGGTGAGCCGACCGTGAACGTCCGCGTGACGTCCCCGTAGTACCCGTGTGGACCGCGCGGCGAGAGGTCTATCAGTACGGACTCACCGGGTCGGATCCCGTCGGTTCCCGTGAAGTGAAGATCGGCGCAGGTCGACCCCGCGCCGATGACGGAGTTCCCGGACGGGTCCACGCCCCGTCGGGAGAGTTCGGCGTTGATCTCGCGACGCAGGACCTCCGTCGTCAACACGTTGCCGTCCCAGCGGGTCACGTCGCCGTCGACGGTCGCTTCGGCGAGGACGGCCTCGGCACGTTCCAGCCCTCGTTGTGCCGCGTGCTCGACCGATTCCAAGCAACGTTGCTCCCGTTCGGTCTTGCGCTCGCGCGCGCTCTCGACCGCACCCGTGGTGACGACCTCGTGTCCCGCCGTCGAGAGCCGGGCGTACACGTCGTGGCGGATCGCGGGGGGAACCGCGACCGCCCCGTCGACGTCGCGGTCCGCGAGGACGGCGAGCACGGCATCGACCGGATCCGGTTCAGCCCGGTCGCCGTAGCCGACGACGGCCGTCCCCGGGAACTCCCGTTCCGCCTGCTCGTCGAAGAGGGACGGCGGGAAGAGCAGGGCGTCGCCGTCGTGATACGCGAACGCGTACGCTCGGTCGGGGCCCGAGAAGCGCGTGAGGTACCTGAGGTCGTCGTCGAAGCGGTCGGCGACGTGAACGAACGCCGCGGCGTCCGCGTCGGTCAGCACCTCGGCCAGGAAGCCGTACTCCGTCTCCGGTTCGTCCGGGTGGTCCATACGAACACGGAGCATGACATCCGATATAAACGCACCTCACTCGAGCCGTTCCGTGAGGTACGTCTCGACCGTCCCGTAGTGTTCCTCCGGCTGCTCCCAGAACGGCATGTGGCTGCTCGAGTCGAACTCGACCAACCGCGAGTCGGGGAGTCGGTCGTCGATCCCTACTGCGATCTCCGGATCGATCTCGTCGTGTGTCCCGGTGAGCACGAGCGTCGGCACGTCGATCCTCCCGAGCTCGTCCCGCACGTCCCAGCCGCGGAGCCGGGCCGTCTCGGTCAGGACGTACTCGTTCGGCCCCCACATCAGCCCGTACACGTCGGTGTTGACGTTCTCCAGGGTGTGTTCGACCGCGCGCGGGTACTCCTCGAGGCGACAGACGTGGGACCGGTAGACGTCGTCGAGCGCGTCGAGGTACGCGGGCGCGTCGTAGGCCCGATCCGCCTCGTGTTCCTCGATCACGTCGAGCCGTTCCGACGGGAGGTCCTCGGCGTGGTTCCGCATCGATCGGTACGCGGACGCGGTGTCCGCGAGCGTGTTAGCGAGGACCAGTCCCGACAGTTTCTCGCCGTACTTGATCGCGTACTCGAGCGCAAGCATCCCACCCCACGACTGTCCGTACACCAGGAACCGGTCCGGATCGAGTTCGCGACGGACCGCCTCCACTTCCTCACGGTACGCTTCGATCGTGTATCCGTCGAAGTCGCCCGGGGCAGGACGGCTCGACCGTCCGACACCGAACTGATCGTACAGTACGACGCTCAGGTCGTCCGACTCATGTCGAGAGAGCGGGAGGAGGTAATCGTGCGGCATGCCGGGCCCCCCGTGGAGTGCGAGCATGACATCGTCGCCGTCGCCGAACCGGCGAAAGTACAGTTCCTTGTGATCGACGGAGAGGTAGCCCTCCGCGTGCGGGTTCCGTAGATAGTCATGTGTCGACATGGATCGCTCGAGTGAATCGACAGGGGCGACGAAGCATATAGTTGCCCCTCGCGGAACACGGCGGGACGCAACGTCCGAGACTCCCGATAACAACCGATCTCGGCTAATCGAAGATCCGCTCCTTCGAGTCCTCGCTGAATCCGTCGCTGGCGTCGTATGCGGCCTCGTACACCCGTCGGATCTCGGCTATCGGGTCGTCGGCGTGGTCGACGCGGAGATCGTGGTACGCGGTCGTCTTCGGCGCGGACACACACACCGCGGCGGAGCTGTGCCCGCGCTTGTCGCCGCCGACTTCGACGCCGGCCGCGAGCGCATCGATCAGCCGGGGGACGAGCCCGGCGTCGACCGTGTTAGCTGGATCCGTCGCGAGAAATGCGTCGGCGGCGGCGGGCAGCGCCTCGGGACCGGCGAGCATGTTGCCGGCAACGGAGACGCCCTCCTCAGGATACGTCTCATCGCCCGACCACGGGTCGGTCTCGTCGCCGGTGTACGCGAAGACATCGTCGTCGGCGACGCCGTGGAGCTGGCGGAGTCCGTCGTGCTCGTCACGGACGAGGACGCCCGAAAGTGCCTGCTCGAGCGGCACGTCCTCGAGGAGCGCGATGCCGCGGCGACCCAGGCGCACGTTGACGAACGCCTGCGTACTGACGGCACCGCGACGACTAACGTACGGGGCGAGCGCGCCCACGGCGGGTGCGTCGGTCGTTACGGCGACCCCGTACACCGTGCCGGCGTCGGTCTCCTCTTGAACGCAAATGGAAAACGTCATACGAACCTCTGTGACGGCCGTCGGTATAACCGTCACTCCGAAACTATCCGGTCGGAGCCGCCGGGAACAATTCGGGGGGGTATTTAACCCAGTCGTCCGCCAACGGCTGGTATGGAGCCAGACCTTGACCGGTTCACCTCGCGTCGATCGACCGTCCACGGCCAACGGGGCGTCGTCGCCACGAGCCAGCCGCTCGCGAGCGAGGCAGGGATAGAGACGCTGCGAAACGGCGGCAACGCCTTCGACGCTGCGGTAGCGACGGCCGCCGCGCTCAACGTCGTGGAGCCGACCTCGACCGGCCTGGGTGGCGACGTGTTCGCGCTGTACCGGACCGCCGACGGCGACGTGGGCGCGATGCGTGCCTGCGGCGGCGCGCCCGCTGACGCGACGATCGAGAACGTTCAAGCCTCTCTTCGGGAGACCGACGACATCTCCGCGTACTACCCCGACGACGGGGGGTATGCCGTCGACGACACCGAGGAGGCCGGGATGCCCTTCTACGGCCCGCACGCGGTCACCGTTCCCGGCACGGCGCGTGGATGGGAGGCGACGGTTGAGGAGCTTGGACGCCTCACTCTCGCCGACGCGCTCGCCCCGGCGATCCGGTACGCGACGGAAGGGTATCCGGTCAGCGAGGTCATCGCCTCTTACTGGGAGAGCGCCGAGGAGCTGTTCACCGACGGAAACGCCCGCGAGGCCTTCCTGTTCGACGGGGAGTCGCCCTCGACCGGCCAAACGGTGACTCTCCCGAAGCTCGGCGAGTCGATGAAGCTGATCGCCGAGGAGGGTGCCGACGTGGTCTATGAAGGGGAGATCGCGGAGGCGATCTCGGCGGAGGTCCAGTCACACGGTGGATTCATGACCGTCGACGACCTCGCGGGCTTCGAGGTCGAGTGGCCCGAGCCGGTCTCGACCACCTACAACGGCGCGGAGGTGTACGAGCTGCCGCCGAACAACCAGGGGCTCATCGCGCTCGAAGCGCTCAACGTCGCTGAGGAGCTCGGTGCCGGCGAGTACGACTACGACTCCGCCGAGCGCGTCCACTACCTCTCGGAGGCGCTGAAGGTCGCCTTCCACGACGGCCACCGCTACATCACCGACCCCGAGTACGAGGACCACCCGCCGCTCGGGTCCAAGGACTGGGCGGCCAAGCGCGCTGCCGAAGTGGGCGAGACCGCGAACCACGACGTGAGCTTCGGCGTGCCCGACGCGAACGCCGAGGACGCGGACACCGTGCTCCTCACCGTGGCCGACGAGGCGGGGAACGTGGTCTCGTACATCAACTCGCGGTTCGCCGGGTTCGGCTCCGGACTCGTCGCCGGGGACACCGGGATCGCCCTCCAGAATCGCGGGTCGTCGTTCTCGCTCGACCCCGATCACCCGAACCACATCGAGCCGGGCAAGCGGCCGTTCCACACCCTCATCCCGGGGCTCGTCCGATTCGACGAGGACGACTGGGCCGCCTTCGGCGTGATGGGCGGGTACATGCAGCCGCAGGGGCACGTCCAGGTCATCTCGAACCTGGTCGACTACGGGATGCCGCTCCAGCGCGCGCTCGACGAGCCGCGGTGGCGGTACCGCGAGAGCGGCGAGCTGGCGCTGGAGCCGCACTTCGACGACGACGTCGCGGCGAAACTCGTCCGGAAGGACCACGACGTGCGGACGCTCTCGCCGGTCATGTTCGGTGGCGCACAGATCACCCGCAACCGCGACGGCGTCCTCTCGGCCGCCACCGAGCCGCGAAAGGACGGGAACGCACAGGGGTACTAGGCCGGTTCTCGGCCTGCCGGGGCCGGATCCGGATTGGATCTGATCCGGGACCGGATCCGAGCCGGGCCGCTCCGGCTCAGTCTCCGCCGGCCGCCCGCGCTCGTCGCCTGGCGTCCTCGGCGGACCGCCCCTCGCGCACGAGCGCGTCGACGAACAGCTCGCCGGCCTTGTACGACGAGCGGACCATGGGCCCGGACGCACAGTAGAGGAAGTCGAACTCCGTCTCGGCCACCTCGCGCCACGTCTCGAAGACGTCCGGATGGACGTACTCGAAGACGTCGAGGTGCGAGCGCGACGGCTGGAGGTACTGTCCGAAGGTGACGACGTCGACGCCGACCTCCCGGAGGTCGCCGAGCGTCCGATACACTTCGTGGTCGTACTCGCCGACGCCGAGCATGAGGCTCGTCTTCGTGTGAACCTCGGACTCGCGGTCGACCCGGTCGAGCACGGAGAGCGACTGCTCGTAGTTCGCCCGCCGGTCGCGAACGGGCCACTGGAGCCGCTCGACCGTCTCGACGTTGTGGGCGATCACGTCGGGGCCGGCGTCGATGATCCGGTCGACGGCGTCCGGGTCGCCCCCGAAGTCGGGGATCAGCGTCTCGACGAGGATCCCGGGGTCGCGACGCTTGATCGCGCGGATCGTCTCGGCGAAGTGCGCGGATCCCCCGTCCGCGAGGTCGTCGCGGTCGACGGACGTGAGGACGACGTAGCCGAGTCCGATCTCAGCGACCGCGTCGGCGACGTTCTCGGGTTCCTCGGGATCCAGCGGCTCCATCCCGCCGGTCTCGACGTCACAGAAGTTACACCCGCGCGAGCAGCGGTCGCCCATGAGCATGAACGTCGCCGTGCCCGGTCCGTTCGCGCCACCCTCGGCGGCGTTCGCGCCCCCGGACCAACACTCGCCCATGTTCGGGCAGTTGGCCTCCTCACAGACGGTGTGGAGGTCACGGTCGCGGAGCGTCTTCTTGATCTCCGTGAACCGGCTGCCGGAGGGGGGACGCGACTTCAGCCAGTCCGGTTTCCGCCGGCCGCGTTGCATACCGATCCCTCGGGAGGGTAGGGAGAAAAACGTGCGGGTCGACCGGGGTCGGAGCTATCGAACCGCCACACCGTGACGCGCGCGGCGCGTCCGTCGCCGCCGGCGATCCCGTCCCGAAAAAGCGGACGACGATCCCGTCCCCGAAAACGAGTTCGTCTCGGACGGGGACCGTCCGTCCGAACGCCCCTCCGGCGACAGCGGGAGAACCTATATGCGACCTCTCCACGGTTGGGACGTATGAACGATCCTCCGGAGCGTTCGAACGACGCCTTCGAGACGAAAGCGATCCACGCCGGCGAGGAACCCGACCTCGGCCCCGGCGGGACCGGGGACCTCGTGTCTCCGATCCACCTGTCGTCGACGTTCGCGATGGACGAGGCCGGCGACCCGAGCCACGGGTACAAGTACTCCCGGCTGGGGAACCCGACCCGTGCGGCGCTCGAGCGTCGCGTGGCGACGCTGAGCGATGCTGACCACGCGATGACGTTCGCCTCCGGCATGGCCGCCATCTCGACGACGTGTCTGAGCGTGCTGGACTCGGGCGACCACGTCGTGGCGTTCGACGGGGTCTACGGCGGAACGAAGGTGTTCTTCGACGACTACCTCGCCGAGCACTTCGACGTGAGCGTCGAGTACGTCGACGCGACCGACGCGGACGCCGTCGCCGCCGCGGTCACCCCCGAGACGACGCTGTTCTGGATGGAGTCGCCGACGAATCCACTTCTAAAGCTGTGCGACATCGGGGCCATCGCCGGGATCGCCGACCGACACGACGTCCTCCTGGCCGTGGACAACACCTTCGCCACGCCGTACTTCCAGCGGCCGCTCTCGCTGGGTGCGGACGTCTCGGTCCACAGCACGACGAAGTATCTCAACGGCCACACCGACTCGATCGGCGGCGCGGTCGTGACGAACGACGACGCCCTCGCCGAACGGGTTCGGTTCGTCCAGGAGTACGCCCTCGGCGCGACGATGCCGCCGTTCGACTGTTACCTCGTCCTCCGCGGGAGCAAGACCCTCCCGCTCCGGATGCGTCAACACGAGGCGAACGCGAAGCGCGTCGCGGGATACCTCTCGGAACACGGGAACGTCACCGCGGTCCACTACCCGGGTCTCGACGCCCATCCCCAACACGAGCTCGCCGCACGCCAGATGGACGGCTTCGGCGGCGTCGTCTCCTTCGAGATCGCCGGCGGGGCCGCGGAGGCGAGGGCGTTCGTCGAGTCGCTCGACCTCTTCACCCTGGCCGTCAGTCTGGGTAGCGTCGAGTCGCTGATCGAACACCCGGCCAGCATGTCGGCCTCGTACGTGCCGGAGGAGGAGCGGCTGGCGTCCGGTATCACGGACTCGCTGATCCGGGCACCGATCGGTACCGAGAACGCCGACGACCTGATCGCCGACCTGGAGCAGGGGTTACGACACCTCTGAAGTCGAGACGCCTCCGGACCCGGTGGCGGTCGAGCGACGCCGGCCGCGTTCACCCGAGATCGGCTGCGTCGATAACCGTCGCGAACTCGTCGGAGAGGTGCGCGAGCGCGACCCGGTGGGAGGTCTCCGGGTCTATCCGTTCCCCGTCGTGTCCCTCGCGTTCGTGAGTCGCGGTCGCGTCGGCGACGAGGTACACGTCGTACCCGCGGTTCTCCGCCATCCGGACGGTCGTCGAGACGCAGTGGTCGGTGGTGAGTCCGCAGACGACGAGGGTGTCGTGACCGTGTTCACGTAGCCAGTCGTCGAGGTCGGTCCCGAGGAACGCGCCGTTGACCGACTTCTCGAAGGTCGCCTCGCCGTCGGCCGGGGCGGTCTCGGCCTTCCAGGCGAACCCCGGCGCGTCGCGCTGAAGCGGGGACTCCGGCTCGGTCGAGGCGTGTCGGACGTGTGCGACCGGGCGGTCGCCGGCGCGCCAGCGCGAGAGCAGGCCGGCCGCGACCGCCTCGGCGTCCGGATTGTTTCGCTCGCCCCACCCGGGTTCGTCGAATCCCGTCTGGAAATCGATGAGGAGTAGGACGGCATCGTCGGGGGGTGAGGTGGCTCCCTCCGAGCCGACCGCATCAGTCATCGCCGACCCCCAGGACGGTCGCCGGCGACCCTCCGGCCTCGTCGGAACCGGCGTTCGAACCCGAAAAGCGACGCCAAGCGCCGCGTTCGAGCAGCTCCGCGGGGGCCTTCGGATGCTCGCGGGTCGGTCGGAGCGGGCACTCGTCGGGGCTCTCCGCGTCGTCCTCGCGGAAGAGGTACTGTCTCCACTCGCGGTCGCCCTCCGTGCCCCAGTCGCCGAGGTCGGCGTGCGGACAGACCCCGTCGTACGCCTCCATCCGGGAGCGGATCGCGTCGCGGGCGCGCTCGCCGGCCTCGGTGTCCGCCGTGATCCCATCGAAGACCGCCCGCGGCTGGAAGGTGATCTCCAGGCCGACCGGCGAGTAGCGGCTCCTTCGCTCGTCGTAGAAGGGGGCCCGGGAGGTCGGGAACAGCGGTTCGCCGCCGAAACAGAACTCCCAGTACGGGTCGTCGGGATCGGTCGGGATCTCCTCGGGCCAGGGGTCCGGATCGTGGACGTGGAGGAACTCGAGGACGTGCCAGAGCGCCTCGTGGTAGTCGGCCTCCGTGGCGTCGTCCTCGTGGGGAGCGAAGAACACCGCGAGCGGTGCCCGATCCGCGTGGTCCGGATACGTCTCGAGGTACTCGTAGAGGACGTCGCGGAGCCGGAGGAGTGCGGCGGGATCGGTCGTGGACTCACACGCCGCGTACAGCAGGTCACCCTCGCGTTCGACCTCGATCCCGAAGTAACACGGGAACGGCGACCCGTCGCGCTCCCCCAGCATCGAATCGCGGAACGTGCGGTAGTGTTCCGCGAGCCAGGCAGGGGCGTCCTCGAGCCGATCGTGGAGCGCCGCCTGGTCCAACAGCACGCCCTCGGTTCCGGGCTCGTTCATGGGTTCCCTCCGTGAGCGACCGGCTTTTGGCTTTCGGCGGGACCCACGCCGTGAGAGCGGCGCTACCCCCGAGTCCGTTCGATCTCGTTTCCGCCGGGGCGTTTATCCCGGCGGCGACGAGTGACGACGTATGCTCATGACGCCGGGACCGACCGCGGTCCCAGAGTCCGTCCGCGACGCGATGAGCCGCGAGCTGATCAACCCCGACGTGGACCCCGCGTTTCGGGGGATCTACACCGACCTCGTCGATCGATTGGCGGCGGTGTACGGAGTCGACGGGACTGACTCACACGACGTCGTCGTCCCCGGCGGCGAGGGGATCCTGGGGTTGGAGGCCGCGATCGCCTCCCTGGTCGAGCCCGGAACCGAGGTCTTGTGTCTGTCGAACGGGCTCTACGGCGACGGCTTCGCCGACTTCGTCGAGTCGTACGGCGGCGAGGCGACCGTGGTCGACGCCCCCTACGACGAGCCGCTCCCGATCGCGGCTCTCGAGGACGCGCTCGCGGACGACGACGCCGCGTTCGACGTCGCGACGATGGTCCACTGCGAGACGCCCACGGGGACGCTCAACGACCTCGGACCCGTGCTCGACCGGCTCGAGGCGGCCGATCGGGAGATACTCACCGTCGTCGACGCCGTCTCCTCGCTCGGCGGGACGCCCGTTCCCACGGAGCGGATCGACGTCTGTCTGGGGGCCTCACAGAAGTGTTTCAGCGCGCCGCCGGGGCTCACGACCGCCGCGATCAGCGACCGCGCGTGGACGGCGATGGAGGCCCGCGACCCGCACTCGCTGTACACGAACTTCCTCCCGTGGCGCGACACGGACGATGGATTTCCCTACACCCACCTCACGACGAACGTCGTGGCGCTGTCGGAGGCCCTCTCGCTGCTGCTCGAGGAGGAGATCGACGACGTCCACGCCCGTCACGAGGCGGCCGCGGCGCGCTGTCGCGAGCGCGGCGCGGAGCTCGGGCTCGAGCCGTTTCCCGACCCCGAGCGAGCGTCGCCGACGGTGACGGCCTTCGAGGTCCCGGGTCGGGCGGGGGTGCTCCAGCGTCGGCTCCGCGAGGACCACGACGTGCTCGTCGCGACCGGCCTCGGCGAGCTCGCCGACGACGTGTTGCGCGTCGGGCACATGGGCCACGCCGCACGCGTCGAGCGCGTGGACGAGACGATGGACGCGCTCGAAGCGGTGTTGTGACGGTCGACACCGTGGCAGCCATCACTTCCAGCGGTCGACCCTATCGCCGCGCCCACTCGAGCATCCGTCCGTAGAAGGGATCGGAGGCGAGGGCCGCGGCGTCGCCGACGAGCGTCAGCTGCTTTTTCGCGCGGGTGAGTGCGACGTTCACCCGGCGGTGGTCCTCGAATATCGGGCCGTCGAGGTCGCCGGTCGCGACGAACGAGACCACGATCACCTCCTTCGAGGAGCCCTGAAACCGGTCGACGGTGTCGACGGTCACGTCGGTCCGCCGGCCGATCTCCGCGACCTGCGCGCGGAACGGGGCGATGACGCCGATCTCGTCCGGGTCGACGCCGGCGGCGAGGTAGGCGTCGACGATCCCGGCGACCCGCTCGGCCTCCCGGACGTTGCGGTTGCCGTCGCGCTCGCCGTCGGGGTCGACGAATCCCACGCCGCCGGTCAACTCGGGCGCGAGCGCGTCCGGGTCCACGCCGAGATCGCTCAGCCGCTGGCCGGCCACCGCCGGGGTCGCCGGACGCAACGCGCCGTCGTAGAACTCCGCCGAGGCGAACGCCTGGATCCGCTGGCTCATCCGGTACTGGCGGTCGAGCATGACGCTCGCGTTCGGGTACGTCTCGATGAGCCGCTGAAAGAGCGAGGTCCGTAGGTCGTTCTCCGCCCGCACGACCGGCGGGAGCTGCTCGTGGTCCCCGACGAGCACGAACCTGTCGGCCAGGTTGATCGCGGCGTGCGTGCTCGGCTCCGTGAGCTGTGAGGCCTCGTCGACGAGCGCCACGTCGAACTCGCACTCGCGCATGACGCGGGAGCCGCAGGCCGCGGTCGTGGCCGCCACGACGGACGCGTCCCGAAGCTCCGCCGCCTTCCGGTTCGGATCGCCGCGCTCGATCAGCCGCACGTCCTGCATGTCGGCGCGAACGCCGGTCTCCGAGCCGACGCGGAGGACGTCTCCGAATCCCTGGTCACGAAGCGCCTCGAGGGCGTTGTCGACGGCGCGGTTCGTGAACGCCGCGAGCAACACGCGGTTGCCGTCGGCGACGAGCGCGCGGATCGTCCGCGCGATGGTGTACGTCTTTCCCGTCCCCGGCGGGCCGTGGATCAGCGCACAGTCCTCGGCGTCGACGGCGAGCTCGACCGCGTCGTTCTGGGCGGCGTTGTTGTCGATGTAGGCGTCGGGAACGTCGGAATCATCGGACCCGGAATCTTCAGCCGGACGGTCCGACGGGCCTCCAAACGTCGGCTCCCTCCGCCCGAAGATCACGTCCTTCCGTCGCTCGTCGCCCTTGAGGACCGCGTCGTGGAGGGCGGTGAGCATTCGGTCCACCGATATCTCCGAGGGGTAGACGTCGAGCCGCCGGAGGTCGACCGGCTCGTCCGTCTCGACGACGACCTCGTCCCCCAGCTCGCGGATCCGGCCGAGCTCCGCGTGGCCGGTCACGGGGTCGCCGTCGCTCGCGAGCGCCACGTCGCCCTCGCGGAGCTTCGAGACCGCGTCGTCCGGCTTCCGGGCCCGAAGCTCCCAGCGGTTGTCGTCGATCTCGGTCCGCGAGACGGGCTCCAGGTCGATCAGGGCGCGGTCGTCGGCCGCGCGTTCCTCGGGGGACTGTTCCCAGAGCTTCCGGTACTCGGCGTGGGTCTCGCGACGTTCCTCCTCGATGGCGGTGTAGAACCGGTCGAAGTAGCCGCGTTCCTCCTCGGGGACGGGCGACCCGACCTGCCCCGCCTTCGACTCCTGGTCGAGGCGACCGGAGACGACCATACAGGTGTCCTGTTCGAAACAGTAGTTGCAGTTCGCGTCGGCCTCGTGTCCGGTCGGGACGGTCGGACGCTCGCCGGGGTCGTTGAGCGCACGCCACTCCATCGCGGCGAGGGCGTTGCGCTCGCGCACGACGAACTTCAGCAGTCCGTCGCCGACGGTGAACTCCTTTGCCGGCGCGAGATCGCCCGACGCCTCGTTGCGGTCGAGGGCGGTGTTCTTGGTGTACAGCAGGGTTCCGATGTCGGGGTCGACGCCGCGCTCGTCGAGCATGAGGGCGTAACAGGCCGCCTGGATCTTGTCCTGGAACCGCGGCTCCCGGTTCGTGTTCTTGCCCGTCTTGAGCTCCACGGGAGTCCCGCGTCGGAGCGCGTCGGCGCGCCCCTTCAGCCCGAACCTCGGCGAGAGGAGCGTGAACTCCGACCGCCAGGTGTCCTCGTCGGTCAGCGTGCCCTGCGCGAGCCAGCCCTCGATGGCGGCCGCGTTGCGCCGGACCTCGTCCTCGACCTCCGCGGTCTCGTAGCCGAGCAGGCCGAGTTCGAGCCCCGCCTCCTCGACGCGGTCGCGCACGGACTCCTCGAGGTCCATCCCGCGGAGCAGGTCGCCGAACACCTCGTGGACGACCGTTCCCTTGACGACGGGGTAGTTGAGCGGGATCCCGGAGAGCTTGTTGAGGTAGTACATCCGCGGACACTGGACCCACGACCGGATCCCGGTCACGTCGACGAGGAAGTCCGGCTCGAGCACGACCCACGAGTCGCCCGTGGTCGCGTACCCCGTCTCCCCGCCGTAGTCGTCCTCCTCGGCGTCGACCACGAGCAAGTCCATGCCGGGCTCGGCGTGCTCGGCCGTCTCCGTCCAGTCGCCCCACAGGGTCACGTCGACCGGGTCGCCCGCACCGCGTTCCGGGCGGACTCGAAGCTCGCGAAGTTCGCGCTCGCCGTACGACGTCGACACCGTCCGCGCCTCCCCGACGGAGACGATCGGTCCCCGAACGTTCACGACACCCCTCCTCGGCGGCGGCGAAAAACGCTGTCGGTGTGGGGGATCGACCGACGCCCCTCGAGCCGAACCCGAGGGTTCCTTAGCCCCCGCCGCGTGGAGGCGGACATGAGCGATTCGTTGTACGACCGATACGGACGACCGCTCGTCGTCGGGTTCGTCGTCGTGCTGGCCGCGCTGTCCGTCGCGAGCGCCTACCTCCGGGTCGAGACCGCGGGAACCGCGGCCGTCGGCGACGCTATCGTCAGCCTCTACATCGCGGCGGTCGTGCTCTGGGGGACGTTCCGCGAGGGGTACGACACCCCCCGATTCCGGATCGCGCTCTACGGCGTCCTCGTCCTCTGGGGCTCGGCCGACCTGATCGCCGGGGCCGACGCGCCGCTCGCGTACCTCTTCCTGATCGGCGGTTCGCTGTTGATCGCCTGGGAGTCGTACTCCTACACGCGCGAGCGTCGAAAGCCGGTGTACGAGCGGTGAAGCGGGTCGGATACGAGCGACGATATCGGGCCGGACGGTCGGACGCGTCCCCCCGGCCCGGTCGCCGCGACCGACACGCTCATGCGGGCTCCGGCGCAAGCTGACGCCGACATGCGCGTACGCGACTGGCAGGAGATCCTCGCGGACGTCGCGAGCGACTCGACCGACCCGGACGGCTGGCGCGCCGTCGCCGGCTCCCGACGCGGGGGGCTCGGCGAGGACCTCTACTTCGGCCACCCGAGCGTCGGCGTCTACCACCTGAAGACGTACGCGAAGAACCCGCGCGACCTCCGCGGAGTGGGGGCCCGTGTCGCCCGGAAGGTCGACGACGACCTCGACCCGCTGCTCCCCGACGAGGGGTCGCCGGGGCGGTTCGCGGTGCGGTCGCCACCCGAGGACGAGGACGAAGCGAAGGACGTGGCCACCCGCCTGGAGGAGACGCTGAAGGTCCACGCCGAGGCCCCCACGAAGCCCGACCACCTCTTCGAGGACGTGATGGAGGCGATCGACTCGCCCGCGTTCGGCCCCATGGACTACGAGTTCGACGGGCGTCCGGAGGAGCTCGACGAGCTCGGCGACACCTTCGAGGAGGCCGAGGAGCTGCTCTCGGTGGAGCTCGACGACCTGATCGACGAGGACGACGTGGACCGCGGGTTCCACTAGCGCCCGCCGGTCCCGACGGCGGGTCATCTCTCAGAGCAGCCCGTCGAACGTGCCGTCCGCGAGTCCCGGACCGTCGGGTACCTCTATCCGGCCGCCGTCGATCGCGCAGGGGTCGGCCGCAAGGTCCGAAGAGAGCAGCTCGGCGGTCGCGAGTCCACAGGGGAGGACGTCCGGAACCGCGCTCGCGACGTGGACGGCCGCGGTCCGCGCGACGACGGCGTCGATCGTCGTCGTGACCACCGGATCGACCCCGTTCTCTCGCGCCCGAAGCGCCGCGTCGAGCGCGCGGTCCGGCCCGCCGAGCGCCATCGGCTTGATAACGAGCACGTCAGCGGCGTCCGAATCGAGGACGGCCTCGACGGACCGCTCCGCGAGCGACTCGTCGAGCGCGATCGGCACGTCGCTCGCCGCGCGAAGGTCGGCGGTCCCGGCGAGGTCCGCCGCCGGCAGCGGTTGTTCGACGTACGCGGGATCGAGCGGCTCCAGCCGGTCGAGCGCGCGCCGGGCGCTCGACCGGTTCCACGCGCCGTTCGCGTCCACGCGGAGGGCGATCGCCGGACCGACCGCCTGCCGCACGGACCGAAGCCGGTCGAGGTCCTCCTCCAGCGTGCGTGCGCCCGCTTTCACCTTCAGACAGCGGTAGCCGTCCTCGACCGCGCGCTCCGCGGCCGCCGCCGTCGACTCCGGAGCGCCGTCTCCGACCGTGGCGTTCACCGGGACGGAGCCGGCCGGTTCCGGGAGTTCCGATCGGTCGACGCGGCGAACGCGCTCCGCGAGGTGGGCGGCCAGCGACCGGCCGGCGTCGCGGGCGGCCGCGTCGTCGAGCGCGAGCGCGAGTCCGTGGCGGGCGGCGGGCGTCTCGCGGGCATCGAGATCGGCGAGGACGGCTCCCTGACGGGTCGGCTCCGCGGCCGCCTCGCGGAGGGCGGCCTCACACGCCGGGAGCGACTCGGTCCAGCCGGGCAGCGGCGTCGCCTCGCCGATCCCGGTCGTGCGTGCGTCTCCGAACGCCTCTCCGTCGGCCTTGGGACCCCCGACCGCGACGAGGAACCCCTCCCGTTCGGTCAGTTCCTCGCGGGCGGTTCGCAGGGGACTCGCGAGCGCGAGGGAGAAGGGGCGGAGCCGCATCAGACCGCGAGGCCGACGGCGAACGCGACCGCGTACGCCGCGAGCAGTTTCCCCGTCGACTCCAGCGCCGGGTTGAGCGCGTCGCCGGAGGTCTCGGTCAGGACGGTTCGGGCGACGGCGACCGCGAGCGGGAGGGTGACGAGCGGGAGGAGCGAAGCGAGGCCGTCCCCGTTCGCGTAGAACCAGAACGGGGTCGCGTACGCGAGCGAGAGGAGGCCGACGTACTGGGCCCGCGAGAACCGGTAGCCGAACCGGACGGCGAGGGTCCGCTTGCCGGTCTCGCCGTCCTCCTCGCGGTCGCGGACGTTGTTGACGACGAGGATGTTCGTCGAGAGCGCGGCCACCGGGAGGCTGGCGACCGCGGCCGCGAGCGTGACGGTTCCGTCGGGGACCCACAGCGGGAACGCTCCACCCACCAGCGAGGCCGCCTGGACGTAGTAGGTCCCCGTGACCGCGATCAGCCCGAAGAAGACGAAGACGAAGACGTCGCCGAGGCCGTGATACCCCAGCGGGTAGGGGCCGCCGGTGTAGGCGATGCCCGCGGCGACGGACGCCAGCCCGATGACGAGGATCGGAACGCCGCCGACGTAGACGAGGTACGTGCCGACGCCGATCGCGGCCGCGAACGTCAGCCACATCGCGCGTTTGACCTCCGTCGGCTCGATGAGGCCGCTGGCGACGACGCGGGTGAACCCCTCGCGATCGTCGGTGTCCGCGCCCTGGATCGCGTCGTAGTAGTCGTTCGCGAAGTTGGTCCCGATCTGGATCAGCGCCGCGCCGACGAACGCCGCGAGCGCCGGGAGCGGGGCGAACGTCCCGGCCCCGATCGCGAGCCCGACGCCGACGATCACCGGGGCGGCCGCCGCGGGCAGCGTCTGTGGTCGCGCGGCGATCACCCACGCCCGCCGACGCGACACCTCCGTAGCCATTGCCGACGCTTGGAGCGTGCCGCCCCTTAAGCTTCCCATCGGCGGCCGATCTCTCTCCGCCGATCTCTCTCCGCCGAAACGACGAGCCGACGGTCGCGGCCAACGCGGCCGAATCACGTACAGCTAACTCGCCGGGAGCTGGCGTCGGAGACATGGCACGCGTTCCGTACGTCGAGGCGTCGGACGTCCCGGACGAACACGAGGAGCTGCTGGAGTCGGTGCTTCAGGGAAAGCCGCTCAACGTGTACCGCTCGCTCGGCAACAACCCGGCGGTGCTCGCGGGGATGCGGGCGTTCCTGCGCTCGCTGTGGCACGACAGCGGGCTCTCCGACCGCGAGCGGGAGCTCACGATCCTCACGACGGCGGCGGCGATCGACAACCGCTACGAGTGGCACCAGCACGTCAACATCGCGCGCGACGTCGGCATCGACGACGCGGCCATCGCCGGGATCGGGACCGACGACCTGGCCGCGCTCGACGGCGACGAGCGGACGCTCGTCGAGTACGTCCGCGCCGTCGTCGAGGCGGACGTCGACGCCGTCACCCACGAGTCGATCGCGGCGCTGTACGACGACGACGAGGTCGTCGGGATCGCCGCCACCGCGCAGGGGTACGCCGCGCTCGGCGGGCTCATCCGCGCGTTCGACCTCGAGCTGGAGTCGGGGACGACGTTCCACGGGTGGGATCCGCGGTGAGTTCCCGGTCCGTATCGAGGACCGACAGATACGACAGGGTTCGGGTCCAACGTCGCGTATGACGGACACGACGGCGACCGCCGAGTCGGCGGGGATCGCCGCCCGCTACGAGGAGACCGAGGCCGAGCGGCTGCTCACGTTCTCCGCGGACGGGCGGACGGCGACCGTGGCACAGAACCGCGAGGGCTACGCCATGCTCAAGGTCCGAACCGGGCCGGACGGCGACGAACTGGAGCGGTACTACGGGTTCGACATGGCGCTCGACCACGCCGCCGAGCTGCTCGGCGTCGCGGTTCACGACCTCCCCGTGCCGGAGGCCGCGGCCGACATGGGCATGTGACTCGCCCGCAACTCGACACCACGCTCTTTCGATCCTCCTCCCTCGTCGATCCTTCTCCCTCTTCGATGTTTTCGGCACCGACCACCTCTCGCCGGGATTCTCCCGCCATTCGCTCCGAACGCGAGCGTGAGTGATCGAACGATCGGATCCCGATCGGGACGTAACCCTTAAGTAGACAAACGTTCTGCTGTCAGTCGATGACAGACATCACGGAGGCTTCGTCGGACACCCCGGCGGATCGAGTTCTTCCAGGGCACGATAGCTTCTAACATCGAAATCGGTCCTGTACGGATCTTCGACACGACGTTACGAGACGGCGAACAGTCACCACGTACTTCGTTCAGCTACGACGAGAAACGAGAGATAGCGGCGACGCTGGACGACATGGGGACCCACGTCATCGAGGCAGGGTTCCCGGTGAACTCCGAGGCGGAGTTCGAGGCCGTGAGCGATATCGCCGCCGCGACGGACACGACCGTCTGTGGGCTCGCCCGCGTCGTCGAGGGCGACATCGACGCCGCCATCGACTCGGGCGTGGAGATGGTCCACGTGTTCGTCTCGACGAGCGACGTCCAACTCGAGGACTCCATGCACGCGACGCGCATGGAGGCGAAGGAACGCGCGGTCGACGCCGTCGAGCAGGTGAAAGACGCCGGCGTCGAGTGCATGTTCTCCCCGATGGACGCCACGCGGACCGACCCCGACTACCTGACGGAGATCGTCGAGGCGGTCAGCGATGCCGGCACCGACTGGATCAACATCCCGGACACGTGCGGCGTCGCGATGCCGACGAGCTTCGGGAAGACCGTGAAGGCGGTCGTCGAGGCGACGGACGCCCGCGTCGACGTCCACACCCACGACGACTTCGGGATGGCCGCGGCGAACGCGGTCATGGGCTTCGAGAACGGCGCGGAGCAGGCGCAGGTGTCGGTCAACGGGATCGGCGAGCGCGCCGGCAACGCGGCCTACGAGGAGGTCGTGATGGCGGTCGAGTCGGTGTACGGCGTCGACACCGGCATCGACACGACCCAGATCACGAAGCTGGCCCGGATCGTCGAGGACGCCTCGGACATCCCGGTGCCGGCGAACAAGCCCGTCACCGGCCGGAACGCGTTCGCCCACGAGTCGGGCATCCACGCCGCGGGCGTGATCGAGAACGCGGACACGTTCGAGACGGGCGTGATGACGCCCGAGATGGTCGGTGCGGAACGCGAGTTCGTGCTCGGCAAGCACACGGGCACCCACAGCGTGCGGAAGCACCTGGTCGAGGCCGGCTTCGACCCCAGCGACGGGGAGGTCCGCGAGATCACGAAGCGGGTCAAGGAGTACGGCGCCGGCAAGCGGCAGGTTACCGCCGGCGACGTCGAGCGGTTCGCCCGCGAGGCCGGCATCGAGCGCGAGGAGGAGGTCCGGATCTGATGGCCCCCTCCGTGGTCGTCGAGACCCGCCAGCGACTGCCGAACGCGTCGATCGAGCCGACGGGATCGACCGTCGGACGGCGTTTCGGCGCCCCGGCGTTCGGAGGATCCTCACCCGACGGGCCCATCGAGGACCGGCCGGTGTCTGACGGATCCACGCCGGAAGCGGGGTACGGGCCGACGGGTCGCCACGTCGATCGCTCGCGTCGACAGGAATTTATAGGCGGGTCGCGTGGGTTCGGATCGAATGCGACGCTCACGTCCCACGGTCGCGGAGGACGGTCGGACGGGAGCCGTCGCCGTAGCGATCGTAGGGGTTTGATCCCCTACAGTACTACTTCCTCACCGACCCGACGTATCGACGGACGCCGGCGCGCCGCCGATCCCGAACCGCCGACCACCGACGGCGGCCCGACGGCGCGACCCGCGTCCCGATCGATCGACGCTCGCATCCGAGAGACACCCACACACCACACACGATGAGCGATTCAGCAGCACACCAACGAGAGGACGACCCCGACGCCGAGCCGGCGTCAGGTCCGGCCGACGCGGACGGCCCGGACGCGGCGGACCCGGCCGGCGAGGAGAACCGACCAGACGGCGAGCCGACCGAGGTGTCGACCGGCGCGGAGTCGGTCGTCGCCGCCCTCGAGGCCGCCGGCGCGGAGACCGCCTTCGGCGTGCAGGGCGGAGCGATCATGCCGGTGTACGACGCGCTGTACGGCTCGTCGATCCGCCACCTGACGATGGCGCACGAGCAGGGAGCCGCGCACGCGGCCGACGCCTACGGCGTCGTCACCGGCGAGCCGGGCCTCTGTCTGGCCACGTCCGGCCCCGGCGCGACGAACCTCGTCACCGGCATCGCCGACGCCGACATGGACAGCGACGCGATGTTGGCGCTGACCGGCCAAGTGCCGACCGAGTTCGTCGGCAACGACGCGTTCCAGGAGACCGACACGGTCGGCGTCACCCGCCCGATCACGAAACACAACTACTTCGCGGGCGACGCGGACGCCGTCGGCGACGTGGTCGGCGAGGCGTTCGAGCTCTCGAGGGTCGGTCGGCCGGGACCGACCCTCGTCGACCTCCCCAAGGACGTCACCCTCAGCGACACCGAGGAGGCGCCGGGGGAGGCCGAGGCACCCGCCGGGACCGACCCCGATCCGCGCGCCCGCCAGGACGCGGTCGAGGCGGCCGCCCGTGCGATCGAGGACGCCGACCGGCCGCTGTGTCTGTTCGGCGGCGGCGTGATCAAGGGGGAGGCGAGCGAGGCCGCACGGGAGTTCGCGCGCGCCTACGGGATCCCCGTGACGACGACCATGCCCGGGATCGGGTCGTTCCCGGAGGACGACGAGCTGTCGCTGTCGTGGGCGGGCATGCACGGAACCGGCTACGCCAACATGGCGATCACGCACACCGACTGTCTCATCGCGGTCGGGACCCGGTTCGACGACCGGCTGACCGGCGGGATCGACACGTTCGCGCCGGAGGCCGAGGTCGTCCACGTCGACATCGACCCGGCGGAGATCTCGAAGAACGTGTACGCCGACTATCCGCTCATCGGCGACGCCGGGACCGTCCTCGAACAGCTCCACGAGGCGATTCACCGCGCGCCCGACGCGGACGAGTGGCGCGAGCGGTGTCAAGAGTGGAAGGAGACGTACCCGATGACGTACGCGACGCCCGACGACGAGCCGCTCAAACCGCAGTTCGTCGTCGAGGCGTTCGACGAGGCGACCGACGACGACACCATCGTCACGACGGGCGTCGGCCAACACCAGATGTGGGCCTCCCAGTTCTGGACGTACACGGAGCCCCGGACGTGGGTCTCCTCGCACGGACTGGGCACGATGGGATACGGCGTTCCGGCCGCGGTCGGCGCGCGCGTCGCCGCCGACGCGATGGGCGAGCCCGACCGCGACGTGGTCTGTTTCGACGGCGACGGCTCCTTCCTGATGACGATGCAGGAGCTGTCGGTCGCGGTCCGTGAGGACCTCGACATCACCATCGCGGTGCTCAACAACGAGTACATCGGGATGGTCCGCCAGTGGCAGGACGCGTTCTTCGAGGGACGACACATGGCGTCCGACTACAACTGGATGCCCGAGTTCGACAAGCTCGCCGAGGCGTTCGGCGCGCTCGGGATCCGCGTCGACGGCTACGACGAGGTCGCCCCGGCGGTCGAGGAGGCGCTCGCGTACGACGGTCCCGCCGTGATCGACTTCCACGTCGACCCCGAGGAGAACGTGCTGCCGATGGTGCCGAGCGGCGGAGCGAACGGCCGGTTCGCGCTCGCGGAGGACCAGCTATGAGCGGCGAGGACGCGGCCGGCATGCCGGGACCGGCCCCGGACGAGCGCCCGCAGCCGGAGGGGCGACGGAACCTGGAGGGCCACCGGATCGACCCCGTCGTGGAGGCGGAACACGACTCGCGACGCGCGGTCATCTCCGCGCTGGTCGAGGACGAGCCGGGCGTGCTCGCGCGCGTCTCCGGGCTCGTCTCCCGGCGACAGTTCAACATCGAGAGCCTGACCGTCGGCCCGACGACGGTCGAGGGTCACTCGCGGATCACGATGGTGGTCGAGGAGACCGATCCGGGGATCGACCAGATCGAAAAACAGATGGCGAAGCTGAAGCCCGTTATCTCCGTGGGCGAAGTCTCCGGGAGCGCCGTCACGTCCGAACTCGTCCTGCTGAAGGTTCACGGCGAGGAGCCGGACAAAGTCCACGCGATCGCGGAGATGTACGACGGCGAGGCGCTCGACGCCGGGCCGGAAACGATCACCGTGCAGCTCACCGGCGACGAGTCGAAGATCGACGACGCGATCGATGCGTTCGACCAGTTCGGGATCATCGAGATCGCCCGGACCGGTCAGACCGCGCTCGCGCGGGGGAACATCCCCACCGCGCCAGGAGAGAAACCCGGAACGGCCGGCGAACCGACCACACCCAACACCCAGTAACCTACAATGACGGAAGACGACACTCAGACGTTCGATTCGACAGTATACTACGACGACGACGCCGACAGCGAGGCGATCGCCCACAAGACGGTCGCCGTGCTCGGCTACGGTTCGCAGGGCCACGCCCACGCACAGAACCTCGCGGACAGCGGGGTCGACGTGGTCGTCGGCCTCCGCGAGGGCAGTTCCTCCCGCGAGGCCGCGGAGGGCGACGGGCTCCGCGTGGCGACCCCCGCGGACGCGGTCGCGGAGGCGGACGTCGTGAGCGTGCTCGTCCCCGACACGGTCCAGCCGGACGTCTACGAGAACGCGATCGAGCCGAACCTGGAGGCCGGAGACACGCTCCAGTTCGCGCACGGGTTCAACATCCACTACAACCAGATCCAGCCGCCCGAGGACGTCGACGTGACGATGGTCGCGCCGAAGTCGCCGGGCCACCTCGTGCGTCGGAACTACGAGAACGACCAGGGGACGCCCGGCCTGCTGGCGGTCTATCAGGACGCCACCGGCGAGGCGCACGACGAGGGGCTCGCGTACGCGGCCGCCATCGGCTGTACCCGTGCCGGCGTCGTCGAGACGTCCTTCCGCGAGGAGACGGAGACGGACCTGTTCGGCGAGCAGGCGGTGCTGTGCGGCGGCGTCACCTCGCTCGTGAAGCAGGGGTACGAGACGCTCGTCGACGCCGGCTACTCCCCCGAGATGGCGTACTTCGAGTGTCTCAACGAGCTGAAGCTCATCGTCGACCTGATGTACGAGGACGGGCTCGGCGGCATGTGGGACTCGGTCTCCGACACCGCCGAGTACGGCGGGCTCACGCAGGGTGACGTCGTCGTCGACGAACACGCCCGCGAGAACATGGAGGAGATCCTCGAGAAGGTCCAGAACGGCCAGTTCGCCCGCGAGTGGATCGCGGAGAACCAGGCGGGTCGGCCGTCGTACACCCAGCTGCGGACCGCCGAGAAGAACCACGAGATCGAGGAGGTCGGCGAGGAGCTCCGCGGGCTGTTCGCCTGGCAGGAGGAGGAGGACGAAGAGGAGTCGGCCGAGGTGAAGGCCTGATGGGAGAGGGGACGCTGTACGACAAGGTCTGGGACCGTCACAAGGTGACGGAGCTGCCCACCGGCCAGGACCAGCTGTTCGTCGGGCTCCACCTCGTTCACGAGGTGACGAGTCCGCAGGCGTTCGGCATGCTGCAGGAGCGCGGCCGCGAGGTCGCCTTCCCGAAGCGGACGCACGCGACGGTGGATCACATCGTCCCGACCGGGAACCGCGACCGACCGTACGCGGACGAGGCCGCGGAGAACATGATGGCGGAACTCGAGGAGAACGTCCGGGGGTCCGGGATCGATTTCTCCGATCCCGACTCCGGCAACCAGGGTATCGTCCACGTCATCGGTCCGGAGCAGGGGCTCACCCAGCCCGGCATGACGATCGTCTGTGGCGATTCACACACCTCGACGCACGGCGCGTTCGGCGCGTTGGCGTTCGGGATCGGCACCTCCCAGATCCGCGACGTGCTGGCGACCGGCTGCGTCGCCATGGAGAAACAGAAGGTCCGGAAGATCGAGGTCACGGGCGAGCTCGGCGAGGGCGTCACCGCGAAGGACGTGATCCTCACGATCATCCGGAAGCTCGGCACCGACGGGGGCGTCGGCTACGTGTACGAGTACGCCGGCGAGGCGATCGAGAACCTCGGCATGGAGGGTCGGATGTCCATCTGTAACATGTCCATCGAGGGCGGCGCGCGCGCGGGCTACGTCAACCCGGACGAGACGACCTACGAGTGGCTGAAGGGGACGGACGCCTTCGCCGACGACCCCGAGAAGTTCGAGGAACTGAAGCCCTACTGGGAGTCCATCGCCTCCGACAACGACGCCGAGTACGACGACGTCGTCACGATCGACGGCTCCGAGATCGAGCCGGTCGTCACCTGGGGCACCACGCCCGGCCAGGGGATCGGCATCACCGAGGCGATCCCGCATCCCGACGACCTGCCCGCCGACAAGGCGGACACCGCGCGTAGAGCACAGGAGCACATGCGCGTCGAGCCCGGCGACACGATGGAGGGGTACGAGATCGACGTCGCCTTCCTCGGGTCGTGTACGAACGCCCGTCTGAAGGACCTGCGGGAGGCCGCGGCCTTCGTCAAGGGCCGAGAGGTCGACGACGACGTCCGAGCGATGGTCGTCCCCGGTAGCCAGCGCGTCCAACGGGCCGCGGAGGCCGAGGGGCTCGACGAGGTGTTCACGGACGCCGGGTTCGACTGGCGTGACCCCGGTTGCTCGATGTGCCTCGGGATGAACGACGACCAGCTCCAGGGCGACGAGGCGAGCGCCTCCTCCTCGAACCGGAACTTCGTCGGCCGCCAGGGGTCGAAGGACGGGCGGACCGTGCTGATGAGTCCGATCATGGTCGCGGCCGCGGCGGTGACCGGGGAGGTCACCGACGTCCGTGAACTGAAGGAGGTGACCGTCGCGTGAGCGACGCCGACGTCGACCACGACGGCTTCGCGGACGGCGAGGCGCCGGCGGAGCGGGTGACGGAGGTGTCCGGAACCGGGATCCCGGTCCGCGGGAACGACATCGACACGGACCAGATCATTCCGGCGCGGTTCATGAAGGTCGTCACCTTCGACGGGCTCGGACAGTTCGCCTTCTTCGACCAGCGGTTCGACGACGAGGACAACGAGAAGGACCACCCGTTCAACGAGCAGAAGTACAAGGGGGCGAACGTCCTCGTGGCCAACGCCAACTTCGGCTGTGGGTCCTCGCGTGAACACGCCCCGCAGGCGCTGATGCGCTGGGGGATCGACGCGGTCGTCGGCGAGTCGTTCGCGGAGATCTTCGCGGGCAACTGCCTCGCGCTGGGGATCCCGACGGTCACCGCCGGCACCGAGTCCATCGAGGCGTTACAGGACTTCGTCGAGGAGAACCCCGACGCCGAGATCGACATCGACGTCGAGGCCGAGACGGTGACCTACGGCGACGAGACGATAGACGCCGACGTCAGCGAGGCCCAGCGGAAGGCGCTCGTCGAGGGCGTCTGGGACACGACCGCGCTGATGGGCGCGAACGGCGACGCGGTGAAGGCGACGGCGCGCTCGCTGCCGTACGTTCCCGACGAACACGTGCCGGCCGACGACGCCGCCGAGGGCGCCGCGGGGGACGACTGAATGGCCGACGAGGTCGTCGTCATCGAGGGCGACGGTATCGGCCGGGAGGTCGTTCCCGCGGCCGTGGAGGTCCTCGAGGCGTTCGACATCGACTTCGAGTTCGTCGAGGCCGAGGCCGGCGACGCGGTGAAGGAGGCGACGGGCGAGGCGCTCCCGACGGAGACGTACGAAACGGTGGCGGACGCCGACGCGACGCTGTTCGGTGCGGCCGGCGAGACCGCCGCCGACGTCATCCTCCCGTTACGGGACGCGGTCGACTCGTTCGTGAACGTCCGGCCCGCGAAGGCGTACCCCGGCGTCGACGCGCTGCGGCCGGAGACGGACGTGGTGTTCCTCCGTGAGAACACCGAGGGCGTCTACGCCGGCCACGAGGACCGGCTCAGCGAGGACCTCTCCACGCTGACGCGCGTCGTCACCGCCTCGGCCTCCCGCGAGCTCGCCGAGTACGCCTGCGAGTTCGTCGGGGACGGCCGCGGCCCCGACGGCCGCGACGGGTTCACGGTCGCGCACAAGTCGAACGTGATGCGCGAGACGGACGGACGCTTCCGGCGGGAGGTGCTCGCCGTCGCCGAGGAGCGCGGCGTCGACGCGGACGAGGAGCTGATGGACGCGTTCGCGACGAAGCTCCCGCTGGACCCCTCGCAGTACGGCGTGGTCGTCTGTCCGAACCTCGCGGGCGACGTGCTCTCCGACCTGGCCGCCGGACTCGTGGGCGGGCTCGGCCTGCTCCCCTCGGCGAACGTCGGCCACGAGAACGGCCTGTTCGAGCCGGTCCACGGGACCGCGCCCGACATCGCCGGCGAGGGGATCGCGAACCCGACGGCCGCGGTCCTCTCCGCGGCCATGCTTCTCGAGCACCTCGGCCACGTCGAGGAGGGCGGGCGCGTCCGGACCGCAGTCGAGTCGGTGTTGTCCGACGGCCCGCGGACGGGCGACCTCGGCGGCGACGCGACGACCGAGGAGGTCACCGCGGCGATCGTCGACCGGCTGTAGGCCTCGCTTCCCGACCGACTCTCGTGGCCGACGAACCACAAGAGACGAAACCCTGCGGCCCCTCGAACGGATATGAGCAACTACGCGGTCGCGATGGAAGCGGCCTGGTTGGTTCGTGACGTCGAGGAGACCGACGACGCCATCGGCGTCGCGGTCAGCGAGGCAGGAAAGCGACTCAACGAGACGGACAAGCAGTACGTCGAGGTCGAACCCGGCGTCACCGGCTGTCCCGCCTGCGGGGAGCCCTTCGACGCGGCCTTCCTCGCGGCGAACACGGCGCTCGTCGGGCTCCTCCTGGAGATCGACGTCTTCAACGCCGACAGCGAGGAGCACGCGGAGCGGATCGCGAAGAGCGAGGTCGGCGGCGCGCTCCGGGACGTCCCGCTCGAGGTCATCGACGTGATGGAGACCGAGGCCGACGACGAGGAGACGGACGGCGACGAGCGCTGAACGACCGAAGGGCCGAAACCTTTTCTAATAACCAGAGGTTATTAGACGTATGGAGCTTCCGACGCCACAGGACCTGCGCGAACGACGGACGTCGCTCGAGCTGACCCAGAGCGCGCTCGCGGACGCCGCGGGCGTCTCACAGCCGCTCATCGCCCGCATCGAGGGCGGCGACGTCGACCCGCGGCTCTCGACGCTGCGACGGATCGTGAACGCCCTCCAGGAGGCCGAAGGGGAGGTGGTGCGCGCGACCGACCTCATGAACGAGACCGTGATCAGCGTCGCCCCCGACGACGCCGTGAGCGACGCGGTCGAGCTGATGGAGCGGGAGGCGTACTCCCAGCTACCGGTCCTCCAGAACGGCGTCCCCGTCGGCTCGATCAGCCAGGGAGACGTGGTCCACGCGGGCGAGAACGTCGGGGACCACCCGGTCAGCGAGGTGATGAGCGAGTCGTTCCCCACCGTCGCGCCGACCGCAACCGTCGACGAGATCCGGAACCTGCTCGACCACTACAAGGCGGTGATGGTGACCGACGGCGGCGAGACCGTCGGGATCATCACCGAGGCCGACATCGCCGCGCACCTCTCGTAGACGACATCGGGAGAGGATCGGCGTCCCGACCGCCCCCCTCGTCCCGTTTCGATCGCCGCGGCGTCATCCGTCGCGGTTCTCGGAGAGGTGTTCCCAGATCTCCGTACAGCCGGCACCGTCCTTCAGGTCCTCGAGATGGTCGGACTCCTCCGTCGGAGCTTCGCTCGGCCTGGGATCGGTCTCCCCGTTCTCGTAGTCGGTTCCCTCCGCGGTCGACTCGTTCTCTCGGTCGTCCTCGGCGACCAACGATCGCGACTCGCTCGTTCCCGTCATGGCTGGCTCCGGATCGGTTCGCGGTCCCGGACCGGTTCGTGACTCCGGGTCGGTTCCCGACCCCGGACGGACTCGAACAGTTCGGGCGCGACGTCGGCGGACGCGTGCTGGCGATGCGGTCGGTCGTCGTCTCCGCCGCCGCGGCGATCGATCGCGGTTTCGGGTGTCGTCTCGGTCATCGACGCGTCCTACCGTCGCGCCGATCATAAGGGACGCCACACGAGTAAATCGAACCACTACTCCCGGGTACCGGAACCGACCTCCGGTACCAGTGACGCGCCTTCGGCCCTCGATCCGGCCTCAGTCTGGCGATCGTCGCGGATCGGGGCGTCCCCGGAGCCGACGCGGTTTGCGGGGGGCGTCACCCATTGGGTCGTGGCCGCCCAACCGGGGAGCGTGACGACCCGTCTGCGCGTGCTCGACGACGGCGCATGGATATCGGTCGACGACCACCGCGAGGTCCGCGTGAGCGAACTCTGGCGGCTCGACGCGCCCGATTTCTGCGGCTGTGATCTGGCCGATCTCGTCGTCGAGAACTTCCAGGAGGTCGGCGTCGACGGGTCCCGGGTCGAGGTCCGCGTCTACGGCCAGTGTATCGAATGCGGCGCTAGCGGGATCACGGGGTGGCTCCCGGTCGGCCGGGTTCGGGCCGACGAGTTCGTCGAACTCGACCGTTCCTGCGTTCGTCGGGAGCGACGCGAATAAACCGGCAGAAGTTACCCGTTCGAGGGGGCACCGGGCAACGTTGACTCCACGGGGTCCCCTATGTGGTCGGAGGGCGTGTATCGGGACACGATGCCAACGGACGTCGAAAACTGGAAGTCCGAGGTCTACGGGAACGAGATCCGAGACCACCTCTTCAGGTTCGCCGAGGAGGGGTTCGACTCGATCCCGGACGACGAGCGGGACGCCTGGTTCGAGCGGTTCAAGTGGTGGGGACTGTACCACCAGCGGAACGGCCAGGAGGGCTACTTCATGATGCGGATCGGGACGCCGAACGGCGTCCTGGAGCCGGGACAGCTCCGCGTCGTCGGCGAGATCGCCGACGAGTACGCCCGCGGCCCGGGGACGAACCCGATCTTCGGCGACGCCTACGCCGACTTCACCACCCGCCAGTCGATCCAGCTCCACTGGATCGAGCTGTCGGACGTCCCCGCGATCTTCGAGAAGCTGGAGGCGAACGGGCTCTCCACCCAGCAGGCGTGTGGCGACTCCTGGCGGAACATCGTCGGGAACCCCGTCGCGGGCAAGGACGGCCAGGAGGTGATCGACGCCTGGCCCGTCATCCGCGAGCTCAACGAGACGTTCAAGGGCGACGACGACCACTCGAACCTCCCGCGGAAGTGGAAGGTGTCCGTGACCGGCTCCGCGGACGGCTCCGGGCAGGGCGACATCAACGACCTCGCGTTCGAGCCCGCGTACAAGGAGGTCGAGGGTGAGGACGTCGTCGGCTTCAACGTCCGGGTCGGCGGCGGGCTCGCGCGCAACGAGCCGCGCTTCGCCCGTGACATCGACGTCTGGGTCCCCCCGGAGCGGGTCTCCGACGTCGCCGGCGGCCTCTCCGCGCTGTTCCGCGACAACGGCGACCGCGAGGACCGCTACAACGCCCGGATCAAGTTCCTCGTCGACGAGTGGGGGCCCGAGCAGGTCCGCGAGACGCTCCAGGCCGAGTACGTCGACTTCGAACTCGAGACCGCCGGCCGCGACGTCCGCGAGGAGTACACCTACAACACCGGCGAGGGCGAGCGCAACGACCTCGTCGGCGTCCACGACCAGAAGGACGGGACCAACTTCGTCGGCCTGAACGTGCTCGTCGGCCGGATGGGCGCGGCCGACGTGCTCGACCTCGCCGACCTCGCCGACGAGTACGGCTCCGGCGAGGTGCGGCTCTCCCAGCGGCAGAACGTCATCGTCACCGACGTGCCCGACGACGTGCTCGACGACTTCCTCGCCGAGCCCCTCTTGGAGCACTACTCGCCGGACCCGTCGCCGTTCATGCGCGGGTCCGTCGCGTGTACGGGCACCGAGTTCTGCTCGCTCTCCATCGTCGAGACCAAGAACCGGCAGGTGCGGTTCGCCCGGTGGCTGAAGGAGAACGTCGAGCTTCCCGAGGGCGTCGAGGAGTTCCATATCCACCTCTCCGGCTGTACCGCCTCCTGTGCACAGCCGCAGATCGCGGACGTGAGCCTCCGGGGCATGAAGACGCGGAAGGACGGGGAGCCGGTGGAGGCGCTCGACGTGGGGCTCGGCGGCGGCCTCGGCGACGATCCGGGGTTCGCCCGCTGGGTCACCCAGCGCGTGCCGGCCGACGAGATCCCGGGGGCGATCGCGAACCTGATCGGGAGCTTCGCCGCCGAGCGCGAGGAGGGCGAGTCGTTCCGCGCGTTCGTCGCGCGCCACGACGACGAGGAACTCGACGCGTTCGTCGACCCCGAGGAGACCGACTACGAGGACCCGATGATGCACAACACGAAGCGTACCTGGTACCCGTACGCCGAGGACGACGGGTTGGACGACGCCCCGCCCGCGCCGGCGGACGACTGAGATGCGGGCCCCGACCACGGAGGGAGGGACGTGAGCGACCGGCTGCTGCGCGTGAACGCGTACACGACACTGGACCTCGTCGACGCCCGGGCGAGGGGACACGACTTCGAGGCGGACGCGCCTAGCGTGGTGAACGTCACCACCTCACGAGAGGACCCGGACCACGTCGATCTCCAGGTCGAACTCGACGACACCGCGATCCCGATCCCGGCGCACGCCGACGAGATCGAGCTCTCGCCGGCGCAGGCACGGACGCTCGCCGAGGCGCTGGAGTCGGCGGCGGACCGCGTCGAGGCGGCGCAGGGCGACGAGGACGCCTGAGACGCCGTCCCGTTCACACTCCCGATGCGCCTACCGTTGATCGACACACTCGCCGGCCACCTCGACGAGGTCGTCGGTCACCCCGACCCGTCCGTCGAACAGCCGGCACGTGGCGGCGTTCCACGCGAGCTGTCCGCGAAAACCGTCACCGGAGACGGTCACTTCATGACGTCCCTCCTGGCCGCCGATCACCTCGAAGGCACGAGCCACTCCGCCGTCGATCCGATCGGATCCGTCCTCGTAGGTCGTTTCGAACGGTGAGATCGAGACGGCTGCTCTCTTCGGGACCGAAGGATCCCGTACAACCGGCTAACGACGTAGCGCCCGCGACGGCGAGGAAACGACGACGGTTCATACTGTGTATTCCCGGAAGTGACACTTGAACCCACGTCCTACCCGAACGAAACCGCCGACGATCGATGACGCTCTCGTTGGAGGGACGCACCGTCCATCCCTCGAACCGCTCATTCCCTTCCCGCTCGCTTCTCGTCCGATCGAGAACGAGCACGTCGGTAGCTCCGGAGAAACGCGTAGAGCGATCCGACGGCCGCACCAATGCCGAGCACGCCGGGACCAACGCTCATCGAGATCTCGTCCGGCGTCGACGAGAACGAGAACAGGAAGCCGAGCGTGTCCGGCGTCCCGATCGTGAGGGAGTCAACCGCGAGGACGTCAAGGACGAGCGGGCCGCCGACCGCCAGTACGACGAACACGCCGATCGCGGCGACGGCCGCCCCAGCGAGCGCGTCCCAGACGACGGCGGTCATCGAGAGCGTCCCACGGCGGTCGCTCTCCCGACCCACGATCCGGACGCCGTTCCGATGGTCCTCGATACGGACGTCCGCAGGGAACGCGAGCAGCGTCATCGTCATCCAGAGGTCGGCGATCGCCCCTGCGGCGTTCGCAGCCAGCGGGATGACCAGCCAGCCCCACTCGAAGGCTAACATTACTGGCACGCCGACGCCGGTCATCACGACCAGCGGCGTCACGAGCACGACGACGAACTGGTCGCGGGTGAACTCGTGGTTGGTCGTGGCGTACGCGTACGGGAGGATGAAGTGGGCGACACCGACTCCGTACTTCGGTTCGCCGCCGTAATACCGAATGGCGAGGCCGTGGAGCCACTCGTGGGGGACGAGGATCACGGTCACTAACAGGAGGATGACGAGGCCGTCCAGGGCGGTCGTCCACCAAGCGACGCCGGGCGCGAACCGGAACGTGGCCGGCTGACCGGTGACGACTTGGAAGAGACCGCCGAGCGCGGCCGCGGCGACGAAGACGCCCAACGTACTCAGCGCCGCCATCTGGACCGTGAGCCCCCGCGTCAGTTCGAGCTCGGCGAGCACCATCTCCGCGTCACTGTCGCCGATCGATGCCATACGGTCGTGTCTCACGTCCAATAATTAATTGCTCGGGCCTGCGTGTCGTCCCGTCGGTGAACACGCGATCGGCGTCCACGTAACGAGAGGCCCTACCGTCGGTGGCCTCCGAGAGTGTCGGCGCTCACCGTGGTTCGACGGTAACCGTCAGGTCGTCGACGTAGTGCGTGGCGTCTGCCTCCCAGATGACCGCGGTTCCGACCGCGAAGTGGAGCGTGTCGGTCGACAGTTCCGGCGTCGTCCACTCGAAGGAGTACTCCCGCCAGCCGTCGGCGAGCCACAGCGGCTCGCGCAGCCCGCCGATGGGCGTCTCTCCGAACTCGGTGGAGTTGACGCCGAGCTGTGGGAAGTCGTCCTCGACCTCGGCGGGTTCGGGGCCGAGTCGCATCACCGCGTGACGGATCGTGTTGAACGATTCCGATTCGCTCCAGAACCGGCCCGTGGCCTCGATCCCGTACGCCCGTCCGGACTCGACCGAGATCGGATGGGAGACCCACGTCACCCCGTCGTCGTGATCGCCCTCGTTCCACACCCGGAGCGACCGTTCCCCTTCGGCCGCTTCCGTCCCGGAGACGTCGACCTCCCATTCGAAGTCCGCAATATCGACCTCCGGGCCGATGGTCGCCTCGGGCCCCCATTCGCCGAGGCCCCCTTCGAACCCCTCGGCGAAGTTCGGACTCTCGCTCCGCCCGAGACAACCGGCGATGCCGGCGACGCCGATCGCTGCTCCTGCCCCTACCCGGAGCGCATCACGACGGAACATGTCCGGTTCAAGCGGTCCGAGCGCGATAATTGTTGGGTAGCAGACAATATGGGACACTGGATTCTGGACACGGTCCGGACCCGAAACGGGATGCCGATCACGTTCAACGGAGGGAACTACCCCGCCGCGGCGGCGCCGCCATCACATTGATACGCCGACGGCTCGCACACCGGAACCGTGAGCACCGTCGAGATCCTCGGAACCGCTCAGGACGCCGGCGTTCCCCACCTCGGGTGCCGGTGTGAGAACTGTGAGGCCGCACGCGAAGGCACTCGCCCGACGCGTTACGCGAGCGCCGTCCTGCTCGAGGACGCCGGCCGGTATCTGTTCGACGCGACGCCCGACGTTCGCCTTCAGATACCCGAGATCCCCGACGGAGCGTTCCTGACCCACGCCCATCTCGGACATCTGACCGGACTCCTATACTTCGGACGCGAGTCGGCCGACACGGACGAACTGCCGACGTACGCCACGCCCGGACTCGGGGACGTGATCGGGGACAACGACCCGTTGCGCTCGCTCGTTTCGGATCGGAACGTCGACCTGCGTTCGGTCGCCGACGGCTCCGCGATCTCCCTCGAGACGACCACGGTCACCTCGATCCGCGTCGACCACCGCGAATCGCTCCCGACCGGAACGCTGGCGTATCGCATCGACGGCCCGGACCGGTCGCTCCTGTACATGAGCGACGTCGACGCGTTGACCCCGCGCGCCGAGTCGCTCGTTCGGGACGTCGACGTCGCCCTCGTCGACGGGACCTTCTGGAGTCGAACCGAGATCGATCGCATCGAGGACGTCCCGCATCCGACGGTCCGGTCCTCGATGCGGGTCCTCGACGACGCCGACACCGAGGTCCTGTTCACCCACCTGAACCACACGAATCCGCTCTGTGATCCGGCATCGGACGCACGCGAGGAGCTGGAGTCGGCGGGGTTTCGCGTCGCCGAGCGCGGCGACGTTCTCGAGTTGTGAGGGACCGACCGTCGCCGTGGGGTCGAGCTCGAGCCGTCACCTCCTCGCTTTTTATAACCGATCGCGCCCAACCGTGAACACATGGTTCCGCCGACCGCGTCCCCCTCGACCGCGTCCCCCTCGACCGCGTCCCCCTTGACCGCCGCGTGGGGCGTCGAGGGCTCGCTCCCGATACTGGCCGTCGTCGTCGTGGCGGGGATCGGGACGGGGCTCCTCTTCCTCGTGAGCCTGGTCGCGTACGGCCGCCGCCGAACCGGGCGACACCTGCTGATAAGCGTCGCCGTGGGGGCGCTACTGGCGCGCTCGGTCGTCGGCGCGGGAACCGTCCTCGGTTACGTGCCGATGCCGATCCACCACTTCCTCGCTCACAGTCTCGACTTCCTGATCGCGGCAACCGTGCTCTACGCGGTGTACGCGTACGCGCCCGGATCGTTCTCGAGCGCGCCGGACTGACCGATCTCGTCAAGGGCGTCGAGCGCGTCGGGGTGGATCGACTCACTCGGCAGTCCGTGCCCGAGCGCCCTCGAGGAGGACCTCCAGCCGGTCGCCGTACGCCAGCGTCGCTGACGAGACGGCGACGCCGCCGAGGGTCCAGACGAGGAGCGACCCGACCGCCCGGCCGACGTCGACGAAGCCGCCCTCCGGCGCGAACGCCACCCCGACCACCCCCTCGAAGACGAGCCCGCGGAACGCGCCGTTTGGAGTGAGCGGGAGCAGTCCGGGGACCGTCGAGGGAGCGGTGCCGGTCGCAAGCGACCGCAGGATCGCGAGATCGCCGCCGAGAACGGCGACGACGAGCACGAGGACGCCGACCGCGACCGCGCCGCGCCGGCTCGAAGCGACCGCCGAGACGGCGGTCGCGAGCGAGAGGTACGCCGCGCCGAACGGGACGAGCAGGCCGAGGAACCGGAGGTACAGGAGCGGCGAGTCGATCCCGGAGTGCGTCGCGAAGATCGTCGTGTCGGGGGCGGCCGTGGCCCAGACGGCGACGCCGATCGTCGCGTACGGGACGACGACGATCGCCAGGAACGCGAGGCCGCGCGCGAGAACGATCCCGACGACGTAGCCGGCGACGCTCACGGGATACGTCCGGATCACCGCGAGCTCGCCGGTTTCGGCGTCGGTGAGTAGCGCACGGTATCCGATCACGAACGCGACGAGCGGGACCACGACCTCCGTCACGAGAAGCAGATCGACGACCGTGGGCACGAATCCGGTCGCCGCGCCGCCTCCGACGGCGACGACTCCCCCGAGGACGGCGAGGAGTCCGACCGCCAGGGCCCCGTACCCCGGCGTTCGGAGAACGGTCGCAAGTTCGCGACGGAACACCGTGGCGACGACGAGGACGCGACCTCGAACCGCTCCGAGACCGCCCATCACTCCGGGACGACCCGTCCCTCCGACCGCGTCCATCACTCCGAGACCCCCGTTACGTGAACCGCGGTCGGTTCCCCGCCGTCTCGGCCGTCCCCGCCGTCATCTTCGGCCGCGTCGCCGGCGACGATCGCCCGATAGAGGCCGGAGACGTCGTCGACGCCGCGTTCCGAACACAGTCGATCCAGGGGACCCGCCGCGACGACCCGACCCCGGTCGAGGAGTACGACGCGGTCCGCGTGCTCGTCCACGAGTTCGAGGTCGTGCGAACTCACGACGACGGCGGTGTCGGTTCCGGACGCGTCGGCCGCGGTCCGGAACGCCCGTTCGCGCGTTCCCGGATCGAGCCCGCTCGCCGGCTCGTCGAGCACGACGAGGGGAGGGTCGCCGACGGTGGCCTGTGCGATCCCGAGCAGCCGACGCATCCCGCCGGAGAGCGCCCCGACTCGTCTGTCGGCCGCGTCCGCGAGACCGACCCGCTCGAGCGCCTCCTCGGGGTCGGCCACGTCCTCGGGGCTCGTGGCGTCGACTGCGGCGAGGCGGACGTAGAACGCGAGCGTCTCACTCGCGGTGAACTCCTCGCGGAACGGGACCCGTTGCGGGAGGTAGCCGATCGGCCTGGAAGCGTCGGGTCCGACGTACCGCGAGTGCCCGTCGGTCGGCTCGACCGCCCCGGAAAGGACGCCGAGCAGGGTCGACTTTCCCGACCCGTTCGGCCCGATAACGGCCGTCACGCCGGGACGAACGTCGAACGAGACGTCCTCGAGGACCGCGACGCCGCCGTAGGTCCGCGTGACGCCGGACAGTTCGGCGATCCGATCGTCGCTCATCGGCGGTCCTCCGGTTCGGCCGACGTCCGGGGGCGTTCGGTCGGTCTCCGAGCTTCCATCCCGTTCCTCACGTTCGTCCCGTCCGTCGCGTTCAGATCGTGTGTGTTCATCGTGTCGGTGGATGCGGTGGTCGAGTCGTCGCCGGCGAGGCCGGACTCGACTCGCCATTCCGGGTGGACCGGTGACGGATCCGGCTCCCTCGCCGCGGCGACGCGGTCGGGGGCGTACGGTTCCGGGGCCGGCGACGGGTCGACGATGCTCCCGGACCGGGCCCCGGGAACGGTCCCGTGGAGCCGGTCGAGGAGGACGGCACCCGGCGACTCCCGGACCACCGCCGCGGCGGTTTCGTGGTGAAGCACCGCGTCGACCGGAGCGGTCGGCCGGTAGGCTCGCTCGCCGGGCTCGTGAAGCCCGACGTCCGCGCCCTCCCAGTGGTTCCCGCGGTCGCCGTCGGCCCAGATACGCAGCGCGCCGGCGCCGGCCTTCGCGTGGCGGTCGTTGCCGACGAAGTCGTTCGCGACCACTCGGCTCGAGGGAACCACCGTCGTCGCGTGCGCGCCCACCTCGTTGTCGACGGCGACGTTGTGCTCGTACAGCGAGCCGCGGGAGCTGGTCGAGAAGCCGAGTCGGTTGTCCGCGAGGGTGTTGTAGCCGACGTACGACCGCGTGCCGGACGCCTGGATCCCCGCACTGGAGTCGCGCACGTCGTTGCCGACGATCGCGTTCCCGGACGGACGGGTCATCACGGTTATCCCGCCGAACTCGGCGTCCCGAAAGCGGTTGTCCGCGATCAGGGCGTCCCCGGTGTACATGAGGTGGGTTCCGTACCGGTTGCCGACGAACGTCGAGTTCCGGATCGTCGACCCGTCGGCGCGGTGGAGGTAGACCCCGTCGCGTCCCCCCTCGAACCGGCCCTCAGTGATCGTCACCCGTGATTCCATTCCGATCACGCCCATGAAGCCGTCGCGCCAGTCGTCGCTGCCGTCGACGCGCAGGTCACGGATCACCGCGTCGGATCCCTCCCGGAGGAGGACGCCGCTCGCGTTCGTCTCCACCGTGACGTCGTCGACGAGGAGGCCCGGTGCGCCGATAGCGCGGATCCCCGCGTCGCCGTGGCCGTACCCGAGCTGGACGTTCGTGTCCCAGCCCTCCTCGGCGTCTCCGCCGGCCGACTCGCGTGCGGCCTCGGGATCGCGCGTCTCGTTGCCGACCCCGTCGACGGTTAGTCCGGAGACGGTCACGTTCGGCGCGCGGACCGTGACCACCGAGCCGTTCCCGTCGCCGCGGACGCGCGCGTCGTCCCCCGCGATCGTGACCGACTCGTTCACCGTGACCGTCTCCTCGTAGGTCCCCGAGGGGACGACGACGGTCCCGTTCGGCGGCGCGGCCGCGACCGTCGCGTCGATCGTCGGCGCGTCCCGGCCGACGACGACCACCTCGCCGGCGCGCTCGGCCGCGGATGCCTCCGCATCGGCCACTCGCCGGTCGGCCGCCGCCCACCGTGCCGGCGCCATCGAGCGCACGGTCGCCGCGGAGTCGACGTCGAACGACCGGTTCCGGGCGGCCGTCCAGTCGCGGACGTGTCCCCCGTGCTCCGCCGCGAACGTCTCGGCGTTCGTCCGCTCCGAGAACGGCACGACCGTCTCGCCAGCGGGGCTCCGGGCCGTGCTTCCGACGACGTAGGCCGCCTCGTCGGCGGGGACCCAGTCGGTCGACCGCTCCGCTTCGAGGAGGCCGTCCTCCGTCACTCCGGGGTTGCCGCCGTCGAACGTCTCGACGTGGACGACGAGCGGGTAGCCGAACTGGCGTTCGGTCCGGCCGTCGTCGACGCTCGCCACGAACGACTCGATCCCGTTGTAGCCGACCACGTACTGGAGCTGCGAGTAGAAGACCTGGACGCGGGGAACCCGTGCCGATCCCGCCATCAGCTCGTCCGTCTCCGAGGAGAGCCCGAGTTCGACGGTGTCGTCGTAGGCGACGGGGTCGGGGGTCGCCACGGAGGGGTCCGCCGCGAACGCGCCGGCGGTCGCGATCCCGGCGACGACCACGAGGACCGCGACCGCGGCGAGTACCCGCCCGAACCGGTCGCCGAAGGGATCGAGGATCGCCACGTCGTCGATTCGATCGGCCGGGGTATAGCCGATCTGGTTCGTTCCTCGAACGGGCGAGTGGATCCGTTCCCAGGGGCTAAGGCGGCCGGATTCGAACGCTCAGCCGATGAAAGAACGTACCGGATCGACGGCGTCGCGGCGACGGGTGCTGGACGGGATCGCGGGCGGGGCCCTGCTCACGCTCGCGGGGTGTCTGGGCGGCGGTGCGGGCGGCGGCGAGGGATCGATCGCGCCGATCTCGCTCGACGGGGAACGGGCCTGTGACCAGTGCGGGATGATCGTCCGGGACCATCCCGGACCGGTCGGTCAGATCCACTTCGCGGACGACGAACCCGAGGGCGGCAGGCCGGCGCAGTTCTGTAGCAGCGTCTGTACGTACACCTACCGCTTCGACGCCGAGGACGGGGGTCGAGACGCGCTTGCGACCTTCCTCACGGACTACTCGAGCGTCGACCAGGAGGTCTTCGAGGAGGGCTCCGACGTCACGTTCTCCTCGCACGTCGAGTCGTCGGCGTTCGCGCGGACGACCGAGCTGACGGTGGTCGCCGGCAGCGACGTGGTCGGGTCGATGGGTCCGGACCTGATCCCGTTCGGCGAGGCGGCCGACGTCGAGACGTTCGTCACCGAGCACGGCGGCGAGCCGCTGGACGCCGAGGCGGTCGATCGCGGGACGCTCGAGGGGTTGTGATCGACGGGAGCAGCCGCGACCGGCCGATCCCGCAGTGACCTCCTCACCCGTCGATCTCGGCGAGCGAGTCCTCGACGTCACGGAGCAGGTCGTCGCGGTGTTCGGTGCCGACACTGAGCCGCACGAGTCCCGGCGGGATCCCCGCCCGCTCCAACTGCTCCCGCGAGAAGTCCTGGTGGGTCATCGTCGCCGGGTGTTCGGCCAGGCTCTCGACTCCGCCGAGGCTCTCCGCGAGGACGAACACGTCGAGGTCGGCGGCGAAGGTGGCCGCCGCCTCCCGTCCGCCGGCGAGTTCGACGCTCACCATCCCGCCGAAGTCGGCCATCTGCCTGCGGGCGACGGCGTGGTTCGGGTGCGACTCCAGGCCCGGATAGTAGGTCCGCTCGACCGCGTCGTGGCCGTCGAGAAGCGCCGCGATCGCCGTCGCGTTCCGGCAGTGTCGCTCCATCCGCGCCGAGAGCGTCTTGATCCCGCGGAGCGCCAGGAAGCACGCGAAGGGTCCCGGCGTCCCGCCGCGGGCGTACGCGTAGTAGGCGATCTCCTCGGCGAGGTCGTCGTCGCGCGTCGCGACCGCGCCGGCGACGAGATCCGAGTGGCCGCCGACGTACTTGGTGAGCGACTCGACGACCAGGTCGGCCCCGCACTCGAGCGGCCGCTGGAGGTACGGCGACGCGAAGGTGTTGTCGACGACGAGGAGGGGATCGTCTGGGTGGTCGTCGACGACGGCCGCGGTCGCCTCGACGTCGACGATCCGGAGCGTCGGGTTCGTCGGCGTCTCGGCGTAGACCATCGCGGTCTCCGGCCGCATGGCGTCGGCGATCGCGTCGGGGTCGGTCGAGTCGACGACGGTCGTCTCGATCCCGTAGCCGGCGTATATCCGCGTCAGCAGTTCGTGGGTCTCGGCGTAGACGCTCTCGCCCACGACGACGTGATCGTCGGCGGTCAGAAGCGAACACACCGCGTCGATGGCGGCCATGCCGCTGGCGAACGCGCTCGCGTGGTCGGCGGCCTCCAGGTCGGCGAACGCCCGCTCCAACTCGCCCCTCGTCGGCCCCGAGATCCGCGAGTAGCGGTGGCCGCCGCGCGGCCCGTCCATCGTGTCGTACTCGTAGGTCGAGTTGGCGTATATCGGCGTCGCGAGCGCGCCGTACTGGTCGGTTCTCGCGCTCGCGTGGACCTCCCTCGTCTCGAACCGTCGATCACGACTCGGTTCGGATCGTCGCTCGTCGCTCATGACTACGACTGTCGCCCGGCCGCCATAAACTCCGGCGACCGGCGGGAGGACTCGAGTTCGCCCGGTTCGAATCGGCGGCACTCCCCGTCGACCTTCTCTCTCGCCCTACTCGTCGGGGTCCTCGCCGCGGGCGCGCTTGTACATCGCCAGTGCTTGCTCGCGTCGCGTCGAGTGGTCGACGATCGGGTCGGGGTAGTCGGGTGCCGCGTTCGCTCGCTGGGTCGGCGAGAGCTCGTGCCAGCCGTGGACGACCTCCGGTTCGACCCCGCGCAGTTCGGGGACGTACTCGGCGACGTACTCGGCGTCCGGGTCGTAGCGTTCGCCCTGCGTCATCGGGTTGAAGATCCGGAAGTACGGCTGTGCGTCGGTCCCGGTCGAGGCCGCCCACTGCCACCCGCCGTTGTCGTTTCCGGTCTCGTGGTCGGCCAGTTTCTCGCGGAAGTGGTCGTAGCCGTGTCGCCAGTCCGCGAGGAGGTCCTTCGTGAGGAAGGAGGCGACGATCATCCGAACGCGGTTGTGCACGTACGCCTCCTCCCGGAGCTGGCGCATCCCGGCGTCGACGATCGGGTACCCCGTCTCGCCGCGCTTCCAGGCCTCGATCTCCTCGGGATCGTCGCGCCAATCGATCCCCTCCTCGTACTCCTTGTAGTTCTCGGTGACGACCTCGGGGTTGTGAAACAGCACCTGCGTGTAGAACTCCCCCCACGCGAGCTGCGCCTGGAACTCCTCGACGCTCCCCTCGGCGTCGTCCTCGGCCCGGTCCGCCGCGGCCGCCATCGCCTCCTCCGTGGCGGCGTACACCTCCCGGATCCCGATCTCGCCGTACTTCAGGAACGTCGAGAGCCGGGAGGTCGCCCGTCGGGCAGGGTAGTCGCGGTCCGCCTCATAGCCGAACACGTCGTCGCCGAGGAAGCCGTCGAGCCGCTCTCTCGCCGCCTCGGTGCCTGCGGGACCGACCGCGGCGTCGGGCTCGGCGAACCCGAGGGAGTCGGGCGACGGGAGGTCGCCGACGGCGACGTCGATGGGACCTGCCGTCTCATCGGACTCCGTGGATTCGAGAGGGATCGCGGAGTCGGCGAGAACCGAGGAGTCGACGAGATCCCCCTCGTCGGGCGTCCCGACCGGCGGGTCCTTCTCGCGATCCCGCCACTTCTTCCAGTAGTAGGAGTACACGGAGTAGGGGTCGCCCGCGTTCGTTCGGATCGAGTCCGGCGTGTGTAGCACCCGGTCGTGGTGAGCCTCACGGGCGATCCCGGCCTCGGCGAGCGCGCGCCGCACGGCTGCGTCGCGCTCGCGGGCTAGTCCCGAGTAGTCACGGTTCCAGACCACGCGCTCGGCGTCGAGGCCGTCCGCGACGGTCGGGAGGACGGCCGCCGGGTCGCCGTGAGCGACGAGGAGGTCGCTCCCGTGGTCACGGTAGGCGTCACGAATCGCCGCCAGCCCGTCGAGCAGGCGTCGCACGCGAACGTCGCTCGCGTGCGCGAGCACGTCCGGATCGAGGACGAAGATCGGCGTGACCGGGCCGCGATCGGTCGCGGCGGCGAGCCCGACGTTGTCGGCGACCCGCAGGTCCCGTCGATGCCAGAACAGTTCCATGGAGATCCCACGGCGGCCGGGACCGTGAAACCACCGTCACGTTACTCGCCGATCGGCTCCCCCCGCCCGGAACTCGGCGTCCGTCACCGTCAGCCGGTCAGAGCCGCCGGCCGCGCGTGTATCGGATGTGAGCGACCGCCGCGACGAGCAGGAGGAGCGTCATCGTGGCCATCACGACGGCCGGACCGAACGCGCTGAACGGAGGCGTTCCCGTGGCATACGCGAGCGTGACGGCGGCGAAGAGTCCCGTCAGGCCGAGGTAGAACTCCGACCAGGTGAACTCGTTCTCGCCGACCACCTCCAGGTACGCGTCGAAGTCGTCCGCGGCCGGCGCGAGCGTCACCAGCCCGCTGTTCCGGTCGTACTCGATCACGCCGCTACGTTCCATTCGGGGGAGATGTGACTGGTACAACGAGGTGTAGAGCCGCTTCCGCTGCGTGTAGGTCACCTCGACCGGCTCGATCCCGTTCTCCTCGGCGGCGATGGTCGTCGCCAGCTCGCGGAGCTTGATCTCGCCACCGTTCTCCGAGAGGAACCGGAGGACGTGTCTGCGCCGTCCGTTGCTCAAAAGCGCGAACACCTCGTCGGTCGAGATGTGGTTCGACTCGCCGTCCGTCGTCGAGTCCGTTGATCCGTCGTGATCACCCTCCGGTACGTCCTCCCGTTTCGCGGATATCTGGTCCATTTTGGGGTACTCGTCTCCCTTTCGCCCGTCGGATCGATCGGTCCGGCACGTCGGATCGGTTGCGTCCGGTAGGCGGAAAGCCCGTTTCATCGCGGCCGTTCGGTATCGCTCGCTGTGGAAAGCGTCGGTCGGCGGGTGCGTCTCCGTCCCCGCATGACTCGGCGACGGATCCGCGGACACTCACTGTCCACGGGATCCGACGCAGTGTCGTTGTACCGACAGACATCTCGTGACATATTAACATTTCCTATATTCCTGTTTTCTTATGTGATGGACGGTGGCGGGAGACGGGACGCCTCGCGTTCGGCTCATGGACGTTCGACGTCCCGATCGACTCAATCGCCTGTTTTCGGTGCTTTGAGGCGTTTTCATGGCCGGTCATCCATGAGGTTCGCCATCGATTGAGGCTCGTTAACACTATTTATGGTCAGACAAATGTGAAATTAATTAAGTTTTTGTAACCGCCTTCTGTAGTCCTCGACGTGATGAGGGGATCTGCCGAACTCACCGCGATCGAGGAGACGACGGGCCCCTCAGACGCCGATTCCACCGAACCGGAGGGGCCGACGCGCGACGAGATATTCGACGTCCTCTGTAACGAGCGGAGACGATACGTGATCCAGTATCTCCGGGAATCGACGGACGAACCGCTCCACCTCGGCGAGATGGTCGACACGATCGCCGCCTGGGAGAACGACAAGGAACTCGTCGAGACCGAGTACGCGGACCGAAAGCGCGTGTACACGGCGCTCCGGCAGACACACCTCCCGAAGCTCCACGAGGCCGGGGTGATCGAGTACGACCGTCGACGCGGCGAACTGCGACCGACCGAACGCATGGACGACGTCCGGCTCTATCTCGATTACGTCCCCGAACACGAGATCCCGTGGGGACAGTACTATCTCGGGCTCTCGCTGCTCGCGGCGCTGCTCTTTTTCGGGTCGGTACTGGTCGGGACGACCTTCGGCGTCGTCTCCTTGTCTACCGCGGCGGTCGTCGTCGCGGCGTTTCTCGTCTCCTCGAGCATCCACACGTATCGAACCCGCCGAAACGACGTCCACGGAACGCCTCGGGAGACCTGAGTGATCGACGATGCGCACCTTCCGCCGCCCGAACCGGTCCCCGGCTGCGGAGGGGACGTTGCCCCGCGAGACGGTCTTCGAGATCCTTCGTAACGAGCGTCGTCGACACGTCCTCCGGTACCTGAAGGCGCACGACGGCGGCCCGGTCGCGTTCGAGGACCTCGTGGAGTACGTGGCCGCGAGCGAGAACGGCGTGGACGTCGAGGAACTCACCGCGACGCAACGCAAACGCGCGTACGCTGGACTGACGCAGACCCACCTCCCCATGCTCGAAGAGCGCGGCGTGATCCACCACGATCACGAGAGCCGACGGATCGAACTCACGGCGATGGCCCGACGGGTGGAGTTCTATCTCGAGCCCGTTCCCGAGAGCCGGATCCCCTGGAGTTACTACTTCCTCGGACTCTCGCTCGTCTGTGTCGCCGCCCTCGTGATGGAGGCGCTCGCGTTCCCGCCCTTCGACTCGATCCCGGTGGCCGCCTTCCTGGGGCTCGTCGTCTTAGCGTTCCTGATATCGTCGGCCGTCTACGTCCGGGAAACCAACCGAAACCGGCTGGGTGCCGACCTCGGTGAGGAGTGATAGCGGCGACGCCTCTCCGATCCACATCGATCCGGTTCGACACGGGACGGTCGGCTCCGCGTCGAACTCAAAGACTTAGTAGGTAATCGACGACGGGAACGAGGATCAAGAGCAGGATCAACAGCCGGAGCACGTTTCGTTTCGTCACGAACCGTCGACCGATCCGGCCGCCGTCGACTCGAGCACGGCCGATCTCCGCGCGGCGCGGATCGTCGGGCGGGTCCTTCGGCGTCATCGTTGATCCTCACCCGAGACGTCGTCCCGTGCGGTCCTCGAGACGGAGAGGACCGTAGCCACGTGACCGCTACGTCGGCTCGTCGAGTCCGATCGAACGCGGGCCGAGGTTCGATCGACGGTCGATCCGTCGCTCACCGACGGGCCGGTGGTCGATCCGTCGTTCACTGATGGATCGTGTGTCGACGTGTCGTTTGTTGACGTGTCGTTTCCGTCCGTCTCGTTCGTTGGCGTCTCCCGTGCCGTGTCGTCCGGCGTCGGATCGGTCGGCGCTTCGTCGTCCGTCCCCTTGTCGTCGCCCGCTTCGTCGTCCGTCACTTCGCCGTCGTGGGGGTCGCTGTCGTCGGGTGTCCCCCCGTTTTTCCGCTCCGCCTCCGAGGCCGGTCCCTCGTCCCCTTCGACCTCGGTTCCGGTCGCGGTCGTCTCCACGGTCGGCGTTCCATCCCCCGCGAAGTCCGGATCCGGGTCTTCCGGAACGTTCCCGACGGAGACCGTCACGGCGACGTTTCCGGCGTCCGTGAACGTGGCGTGCGTCACGGCTCCACCCGAGACCGTGGCGAACACCAACGCGGCCGCGGAGGCGAGCGCCAGGAACTTCGAGGAGGTGTCGTCACTCATCGTCAGCCCCCCGTGCCTCGTTTCCCTCCGTCTCGCTGCTCAGTGACGGACCCCGTGCCTCCTCGATACCCAGATCGTCAGGCGCCGGGATCGATCCGCCCTCGCCGTCGGCCCGGGCGATGTGCTTCGGGCGTCCCGTCTCACGTGAAACCCCGTCGTCGCCGTCCTGCGGTCGATCGTCGACGCGAGCGGCCGTCTCCCGTCCCGTGGTCCGGTCGTCGTCGCCGGGATCAGTTTCTCCCGCGGCGTAGTACATCCCGCCCACGAGCAGGAGTCCGAAGCCGGATCCGAACGCGACCGCGAACGACCACGCGGTCTGGACGTGGTACACGACCCAGCCGGCGTATGCGGTGGTTCCCACGAGGACGAGACCCGAAAGGCGGAGGTCCGTTCGCGTGATCGCGATCGGCTCTCCGCTCGGCTCCGCGTCCTCGCTCGCGTCGACGGGCGTCCTCGCACTCGATCGATCGTCGGTCCCCTCGTCGTCGACCGATGCGGCCTCGAACGGTCCCATCGGTGGAGCCTCCGTGGAACCGGCGTCCGGATCCGACTCCCCGTCCCCTGCCGTGCGGTCGGAATCGGTCTCCTCGGCTGCTCCGGCCGCTCCGGTACCTCCGTCGTTCCCGAGCACGGATCGAACCTCCGAGAGCGCGAGCAGGACGAACGGGACCACGACGAGCGCGAGGAAGCCCGTCGGCGTGTTCACGAACTCGATCACGTAGCCCATGTACGGGATCACGACGGCGACCTCGCCGAGGACCTGTGATTCCGGAACGGGCGCGGAGTCCGGATCGTCGTTGGCGTCGCCCTGGGTGATGAAGGCGCGTTCCCCGCTCCGTTCCGTGACGTCGATGACGCGGTGGGTCGTGGGCGTCTCCGCGTCGGTACGGAGGTACGTGATGACGTCACCCTCCTCGATCTCGGCCGGGGTCACGTCGTCGACGATGACGACGTCACCCACGCCGATCGACGGCTCCATGCTACCGGACAACACCACGTATCCCCCCTGCGCGCCGACGACTCCGGGGACCGCGTAGACGACGAACGGAGCTACGAGGGCGATCAGCAACAGCAGTCCGGCCCAGTCGAGCATTCGTCCGCGGTCGGGAAGATCCACCGTCATGACGGACGTTCACCTCCCTTCGACTCCGGACGTCGGCCGGAAACCTCGTCCGCCTTCCCGCTCCTCATTCCCCGAGTCGTCGTCATTCCGATCGTCGTCCCTCTGCTCGTCGCCCCTCTGCTCGTCGCCCCTCTGCTCGTCGCCCCTCTGCTCGTCGTCTCGACGCGGTCTCGACGTCGTTTCGGTGTGGTCGGGTTCGGTCTCATGGCTCGTCGGGTTTCTCGATGTGTCGACACTGTACGGCGGTGAACTCGAACCGACAGGACAGCTCCTCTCCGGCGTACGCGGCGGGAACTTCCGGATCGAGTTCCCACTCGAGGTCGAGACACGACGGCGGCTCACAGCCGAGACAGTCCTCGCCGAGCACCGTCGCCTCGTCGAATCGATCGAGCAGCCCGGCGAGCGTTCCGGCGAACAGCTCGATCCCGCCCCCGTCACAGGTCGGGCGGTGCATGAGCCTGACGTCGAGCCACGACCCGAGTCCGGTTTGGTTCGACGACTCGGCCCGAAACCGAACCCATCCCGGGCTCTCACAGAGCCGAGTTCCGACCCTGAGCACGCCCGAGTCCCCGGGTTCGACCTCGGGGAACTCGACCGGGACCGTGGTGACGGTTCGGAAGTCGTCGTCCGCGACCGAGGGGGGATCTCCGCGACCGTCGCGCGGCACGGCCGCGATCTCGAGGCCGAACGACCCCGTTCGCAGGAGTGCGTCGCCGATCGGCTCCCAGTCGGAGAGGTACGCGCCGGTCGCGGCACCCCCGACCGCGCCGACCGTGCCGACCGCGGCGGTCCCCGTGACCGCCCGGAGCAGCCGTCGGCGCGAGTACTCCTCGTCATCGGACATGCGTGATCCCCCCGTCGGGTCGTCGGTTCCCGATCGCTCGAGCACCCACTTGTGTATGAGCCGGCTGTTCGACGCTCCGGAGCTCCCGTCGATCGACGATCGCGTTGAATCGGTCGTTATCGACGTGTAACGGATCGTTATGCGGCGCTAGCGTGGTCGCGTTCCGTCCGACCGCGCTAACACTGGGCGACATCGAACTCCAGATCGAACTCGATCGTCTCGCCCTGTGCCGCGTTGATACCCGCTCGGTTCGGCGGGAACGACCAGCCGAACGTGACCGTCACCGCGCCGTCGCCCCCGAGACAGCTCGTTCCGGGGGTGTTCGGGGCGGCGTCGAGAGTGACGCCGTCCCCGAGCGCGTCGGCGACCTCCCCGAACGTCCCGTCCGCGTCTGGATGGACGAGCCCCTCGCCCGGGTCGCGCTCGGCGTTGTCCGATCCCAGCGCGTCGACGTCGAGGAGCCCCGTATCGTACCACACCGCGGCGTCGACGAACTCCCGCATCGCGCTCGAGTCCACGCCGTCGGCGAGCGAGAGCGTGAGGGTGGGCTCGACGGTCGGCGTGTCCGACTCGCTCGACCCGTCCGACCCGCCGGTCTCGATGCGGAGACGGACGCTAAGCGATCCGGCGTCGCCGGGAAGCACGTTGCCGAGCGAGATCGCCGGTCCGGACGGCGTGGGCGTCGCGGTCCCGGTCGTGTCCTCGAGCACCGCGCCGTTGTACGTCTCCCGCCAGTCGACGACGAGTTCCTCGACCGTCTCCGTCTGGAGCCGTATCGTGTCGGTGTACGCGCGGCTCCGCCCGGTCGACAGCGCGAGGCCGGCCACGGAGGTCGCCGCTCCGCCGCCGACCGCCGCGAGCAGTCGTCGCCGCGATATCCGCGTGTTCGTCATGTCGTATGCGTTCCCGTGTTTCGTCCCGTCCGGATCCACCGGTTAGCTCGGCGAGGGAGGGGCGAATCGACCGCCCCCGTACCGGTGCGGGTCGTCAACGCTCCGCTACACTGACGTCTAGTTCGTACCGTTGCCGTCCGGGCCGCTTCCGTCGTTGTGGCGGCACTGTTCGGTGTAGAACCCGAGGTCGAACCCGACGGAATCTCCCTGGATGACGTTCCCGACTTCCGTCGAGACCTCCCACTCGAAGCCGATACAGAAGCCCTCCTGGGCGGGGAAACACTCGACATCGTCGCCGTCGTTCGGATCGGCGTCCAACCCGAGCATCCCCGAGAAGTCGTCGGATTCCTCGTCGGCACCCTCCGCGACACCGAGTTCGTCCATCAATCCGGCGAGCGTGCCCTCGAAGATCGGCGTCTCCATCTCCTCGTCGTAGGTGTTGTCACAGTCGTCGTCGTACCAGAGCGTCACGTCGACGTAGTCGGCGAGGGTTCCGGTGTCGTCGCTCTCCGTGACCGAGCCCGGATCCGATTCGTTCATCGCGACGCGCTCCGGCTCGGTCAGCGTTCCACCGTCCTGCGAGAAGTTGCCCGCCATGAACCAGACGTAGCCGGGGTTGTCACACAGGTGAAGCGAGAACGTTATCTCGCCCGTGTCTCCCGGTTTGACGTCGTCGAGCTCGACCAGGTGTTCCTGATCCGGGTAGTTCTGACTCCGGAAGACGGCGGGCGTGTCAAGTTCCGCACCGCTGTCGATGCCGCAGGAGCTGTGGATGACGATCGGGTCGAGATCACCGTCTGTTCCGACAGTATCCTCGAGGACTACCTCTGTGGATGTATCTCCATCAAGGAGCACCAATCGTTCGATATCGGTCTGATCCTGGAAGACCGAGTTTCCATCATACGTAGCCGCGTTGTTCAACGCCGGAGTAACCCGTAGAGCGAAATCTTCATCTAATGTACCGAGAACGCCGCCGTCGGTTTTCCTATTCTGCCAAGCCCAGTCAGCCGTCGCGACGTTGCTTCCATTGGCGTCCTGATATGCGTCGATGTCGGTACCAGGTTCGTCCTGATCTATCCACGCCGCGTTTAACCACTGGCTACCCTCAGCACCTTCGACAGTGACTGAAGCGACGAATCCGTTATCGGAGCTCCTGGTGTTGTCGAGTTCATTGTTGATTATGAATAGGTGTATATCACCCTCATCGTCTTCATACAGGAAGAGAACGGTCGTGTTCCGTCGCTGAATGTCATCATTCAGTGACGACCACTCCCCCGTATCGTAATCGTAGAATTCATCCGTGCTTTCGTCCCCCGAGATAGCGCTGACACAGTACGACTCGCCGCCGTACGTGACGTAGTACTCGTCCTCCGCACAGTCACAGCAGGCGGGGACGTCGGCCGCGTCGAACACGGGATCCAACTCGCCGGCACCGGAGTACCGGACGCCGTCGAGGTCCTGGAGTCCGTCGCCGTAGCTCTGGCCGTCGACCGCGGTATCCGGGTAGGCGTTCACCGGGTGTTCGCCGACCTCGCCGTCACCGTTCGGGATCGGCCCGTTGTAGGTCTGTTGCCAGTCGACCTTCAGGTCCAACTCCCCCGCGGACAGCGAGTTGTTCTCGAACGATTCCTCGTCGCTGAAGTAGGCGCTCGTGCCGAGGCCGGCACCGGCGCTCGCGACGCCGACCCCACCGAGGGCCGCCAGCGCCTTCCGACGCGAGAGTTGAAATCCGTCGTTGCGTTCCATGATTGTCATCCCCGTCCGGGGAAACCCACCGGCGGAGTCGAACCGCCGTACACCATGTGGGTCGAGACCGCGTTTCGGGTTCCGGCTCTGCCGAAACCCGAAGGTCGCATACACTGTTCAGTCGGATGCGTTTGCGGTCCCGTTGGACGGGAGTCCGTTGTCGTCCTGGTACGTCCCGTTGAACGGCTCCGCCGGCGGGTCGTCGTTGTGCCGGCTCTGGAGCGCGTAGAACCCGAGATCGAAGGCGACGGAGTCCGTCTGGACCTCGTTGCCGACGTCGGCCGGAAGCTCCCACTCGAAGCCGAGACAGTGGGTCATCCCGCCCGCGAACGGTTCGTCTTCTTCGGTGGAACGATTCCCATCGAGTGCGATCCCCTCCTCGAGTTCAGCCATGACCTCCGCGAGCGATCCCGACTCGATCACTTCTTCACCTTCGGTAATCGTCTCACTGACCTGACTGAAGAGCGACTCAATATTACCTGTTGAAGTACCCGAGAAGACGTGAGAGTCCACAGGCTCACTTGCAATATTTTCAAGTTGACTCTGATTAGCACCAGCAACCCCGATCGCGAACACCTCAATATCGTTGTCTTTTGCGGTCTGTGCTTGTGATTCAGCTACACTCGGATCGTCAAACCCTCCATCAGTGAAGACGACCATTATACGGTCATGTCCTTCCGGACAGTTCTCAAGATCCTGCCTCGCAAGCTCGATGCCCTCACCTGCGTACGTCTGCTGTCCACTCACTGGGCTAATATCAGCAGACGTATATGGGTCAGTGACACTGTTGGCAACGTTTGCTTCACCCGTACTTTGGAACGTAGTGTAACCCACGCTGCTATCGTCGTTATTGTTCAGTACTGTGTTCGCTAACTGATCGGCTCCAGTTTCAACGTCGTCTTCAGCGTCACTTCCACCGACCACGAGTGATCCGGACTCATCGAGAACCATCTGTACACAGAGCGGGTTTCCTCCCGACTCCTCACCGCCATCCAGGACGTTGTTACAGTTCTCGTCGTACCAGAGCGTGGTCTCGATCTTGTCGGCGAGCTCGCCGTCACCGTCGATCGAGGTATCTGTCTCGTCGTTATTCTCCTCGTCCGATTCCGCCTCCGGTTCCGTCACCGTGTTCTCATCGTTGGCCGTCAACTCCCCGTTCATGTACATCCACGCGGGATTGTCACAGATGTGGAGACTGACGGTGACTTCGCCGGAATCACCGGGTTTGACGTCGTCTAGCGTGAAGACGGGGATCTCGTCGCCGTTGATCAGGCCGAGATCGGGCGCACAGAGGTCCGTCTCTTGGACCTCGTCTTCCCAGATGTCGTCCGTTGCGTCCGGAACTTCACCGATAAGGTAGGTTCCTTCCTCACCATCGACCTCCGTGACATTGAACGGCTCGCCGGGTCCTTCGTCGCTGTACCAGCCGTCTATCTCGTCGAGCCGCCCGGGACCGCCCGCGTACGTCGCCTTGTAGTCGAGTTTTAGGTCGAGCTCGCCAGCCGTCAGCGAGTTGTCCTCGAACGATTCCTCGTCGCTGAAGTAGGCGCTCGTGCCGAGGCCGGCACCGGCGCTCGCGACGCCGATCCCGCCGATCCCGGCGAGTGCCTTCCGCCGTGATATTTCGAGTCCGTTTTTGTCGCTCATGCTTGTCACCCCCCAAGGGGGAAACCCACCGGCGGAGTCGAACCGCCGTGCTCCAAGTGGGTTAAATTCCGACTCTACGATTCGCTAACTTCGACGTATTCGGTGCTCTCCGTGAAGTTTGGACTATTGTCCGAATCGGTCGAGATCTCCACGACGGGGCCTTCTCCTCCGGTTGAACCCCAAGTGGATAGCTTGAACGACGATCCGAGTTCGCTCCTCGGAACTCCCCACGTTATACTGTCACCGGTTTTGACAGCATTCCAGTTATTCGGGAGCTCCACGTACGCGCCGGGCGAGCCGTCACTGTTGTCGTGCTCCCGCTTCGCAAACGGTGCGCTATCGAGTGGATCGACGTTCTGTGGAGAGTTCGTATTCCAGATGAGTTGGAAATCAGTGAACCCGTTCTCGTCGGCATCGATCATCACAGGGAGATTCGTGCTCGAATAGTCCGACGTGTCGGCGAAATCGACGCCGTCGTCGTCGTCTTGGAAGTCGAACCTGAGGGCCACTGTATCGTCGCTCCAGCTAACGTTCGCCACAAGAGTCCCATTGGTCGGGTTACCGTGCCCACTGGGATTGTAGTAATCCGCGGTGGCGACCGCATCGACGTAGGGGTTGTTCGGGTCGTCGTTGTGACGGGACTGCTGAGCCGTGAATCCGATGTCGAACTCGACCGAGTCGGACTGGATCACGTTGCCGACGGTGGTCGGCACGTTCCAGTCGATACAGAGACACGGTCCCGTCTGGGTGTCAGAATCGGGACTAGCCGGATACGCGCCGTCGTCCGTCGGCACCCACTGGTCGTCATCCTCCTCCAGCCCATCCAACAGATAGCCCGTCTGAAGTTCCAGGAGGAGGTCCGCGAGCGTGTAGTCTTCCGGATTGTTGAGTTCGCGGACCGTCTCGAAATCGTCGGGGGCGCTCGGTTCGTCAACGGTCGGTTCACAGTACGCGACCGTGACTTGGATGTTATCCGCGAGTTCACCGTTGCCCGGGCCGGGGTCACCGCCCGTGTCGTCGACGTCCTCCTCGGGCTCGGTCAGGCCGTTCTCGTACTGGGTGAACCCGGTACTCCCCGCCCACAGCCACGCGGGGTTATCGACGATCTTCGGACAGAACACCAGCTTGCCCGAGTCGCCGGGCTTGACGTCGTTGAGGACGTACTGCGCCGACACGCCGCCGTCGTTCTGGCCGCTTCCAGTCGTTCCTCCGGCGATCGCCTCGGAGTTGGCGTCCGTCCAGTAGTCGACGAAGAGGTCCAACTCGCCCGCCTCGAGCGTGTTGTCCTCGAAGCCCTCCTCGTCGCTGAAGTACGCGCTCGTTCCGAGGCCCGCACCCGCGGAGGCGGCCCCCACGGTCCCGAGCCCGATCAGTGCGTTCCGCCGTGACAGTTCGAATCTCTTGTCTGACATCGTGGATCGTCCCCGACGCTTCCGTCGGGCGTGGTAGATGCCCACAACAGCCACCCCCTTAGCCAATCACACCATTTCTCTCGAAACGTGGCCGTTGACGCCGCTAACCCCGGATTCGATCTCGAAAACGGATCGTTTCGTAAAGTGAAAACCGCGTTTGAGCCTCCGTTCGGACGAGTGACAGTACGGCCCCGACGGAAACCGAGTCCGATCGCGAAAACTCCGTGAAGACGCCGGTTTTCGGAGCGGAACGTCGTCCCCGATATTCGTTCGTCCTTCCACGGGATCCAGCCATAACGGGCGGTTACGGATCGATCCGTGACCTGCAACGTCTACGGAAGCCTGCCGCGGGTATCGCACTCGAACCGCGATCAAGCGACAAGCTTTGCTTGTAGTCTGTCAAGGGGTGCCTGACGCGATCCGGCCGTTTGCAGGCTGTGATTACTTACCTGGGGGGGATGTGTGGGTATCGACGACCTCGGACGTGGGGGGAGAGATCACGACACATGGCGATAACCGATCGATACGGGGGAATCCCCGAAACGGAGATACACGACCTGCTTCGAAACGAACGCAGACGCCAAACACTCAAACACTTACAGGACACCGTCGGGACGACCACCCTGCGGGACCTCGCGGAGAGCATCGCCGAGGCGGAGACCGGTCAGTCGCCGCCGCCGAAGAACATCCGCAACAGCGTCTACAACTCGCTCCACCAGACGCACCTCCCGAAGCTCGACAGACGGGGAATAGTCGAGTACGAGTCCGACCGGAAGACCATCCGGCTCACCGAGGAGGCCCGCTCGGTCGACGTCTACATGGAGGTCGTCACTCCCTACGGGATCACCTGGAGCGAGTACTACAGCATGCTCGGCACGCTCTCGTTGTTCGTCGTTCTCGCGGCACTCATCGACGTCCCGCTCGTCTCCGCGCTCGAACCGATCCTCTGGGTTACCGTCTTCCTGGCCGTCTTCGCGGCCTCGCTCGGCTACCAGCTGTGGACGGACCGCTGGGTGTACCTCAACGCGCTGTTCGGGTGAGTCGGATCCGCCGATCCCTTCTCCGGCGTCGTGTCGGTCGTGTCGTGTGCCCCAGCCGCGACGCCGGGGACGTATCACCGGACGACGTCGACCGAGAGACGGGGCGATTCTCCGGATCAATCACCCGTTAGCCTCGATCCGGATCGGCGACTTTCGGTGACGGCGGAGCGGTCGTCGGGATCGACCCGTCGACCCGATCGGGGACGGATCCTGGACGGTAAGGATGTCATACCTATGTCTCGTCGGCGCCTCCCAGGGGGTATGGACGCGCTATCGCGACTTCCCGTCTGGCTCAGAGATCCGCGTTACACGGGGTCGAACCGCTGTCTTCCGTGTACGATCGTCAACCTCGTCATCGCCGCCGCGCTTGCGCTCGTCGTCGCGACCGTCTCGATCGGCTGGGCGATCGCGACGTTCGCCGCCGCCGCGGTGACGATCGGCGTCCGGGGCTACCTCGTTCCCGGGACGCCGACGCTGACGAAACGATACCTCCCGGATCGGGTGCTTGCCCGGTTCGACAAGGGGCCGGAACGCGGGGGAGTCGCGAGCGGCGGGGCTGCCGCGAACGGCGCGGCCGATCACGGGATCGTGGCCGACGACGGGGAGCCGTTCGACCCCGCGACCGCCCTCGTCGAGGCGGGGGTCCTCCTCGAGGACCCGGCGGTCGACGACTTCGTCCTCGAGGAACGGTTCCACGACGCGTGGCGGCGGGAGGCGAGAACTCTCGCCGACGCCAACGCCGACGAGGAGGTGCTCGCCGACTTTCTCGAGGTCGACGACCCCGAATCCGTCGCCCTGGTCGACCGCGGCCGCGCCTACGCCGCGTACATCGAGGACGAACCCGCGGGCCGATGGGAGTCGAGACAGGCGTTCCTCGCGGACCTCGCCGCCGCCGCCGTCCTCGACGACCGCTGGGACGGGTGGAGCGAGCTCTCGACCGCGCGGCGCAGCGAGTTGCTCGGTAGCCTCCGGCTGTTCATCGAGACGTGTCCGACCTGCGACGGGACCGTGACGCTCGATACGACCGTCGTCGAGTCGTGTTGCCGGACCTACGACGTGCTCGCCGCGACGTGTGACGCCTGCGGCGCGCGGCTCTTCGAGGCCGACGTCGACCCCGCGGCGCTCGAACGCGCCGCCGAGGCGTAGCCGGCCGCTCCGAGCGCGTCGAACGCCCGGCGTCGCACGTACGACGATCGCGGCGGTTCCTCCGAGTTCAGAGCGTTGAGGACCCCGAACCACCGTCGATCGTCACGGCCTGTCCGTTGACGTAGCCCGAGAGGGGCGAGGAGAGGTACGCCACGAGGTTTCCGAGTTCCATCGGGTCGCCCAGCCGACCGAGCGGAACGTCTTCCGCCCGTTCCTCGAGGCCGGCCTCGTAGCTCTCGATCTCGCCGCGGTCGACGGCGTACTCGATCAGGTCCTCTATCCGGGGCGTCTCGTGTGAGCCGGGGAGGACGGCGTTCGCCCGCACCGCCGGTGCCAGCTCCTTCGAGAGCGTCTTCTCGAGACCGATGACGCCCATGCGGACGGAACTCGAGAGGACGTTGCTCGGCGAGGCCTCCTTGACGGTTCTGGACGTGACGTTGACGATCGTGCCGCCGCCGTCCGCCCGGAGGTGGGGGGCCGCGGCCCGTACCGCCCGGACGACGCTCATCACCAGCAGGTCGTACGTGTCGTACCACTCCCCGTCGTCGGCCTCCAGGGGTCGATACGGCGCCGGACCGCCCGCGCTCGTCACGAGGTGATCGAGGCGGTCGAACTCCTCGACGGCCCGCGCGACGAGCCCCTCGACCTCGGCTTTCTCGGTGACGTCCGCAGCGTGGCCGACGACCTCTCCGCTCGCGACGGATCCGATCTCGTTCACGGCCTCCTCCAGCCGCTCGGGGTCGCGGCCGTTGACGAGCACGTCCGCACCCTCGCGGGCGAGCGCCTTCGCCGAGGCCTTTCCCAGGCCGCTGCTCGATGCCGTCACCAGCGCCGCGTTGCCGTCGAGTTTCAGGTCCATGACGTTCGCTTCCCGCCGAGAGCACAAAAGGGTACGTCGCAACGCCGGAAGTGGGAGGAAAGTGCTCCGTCCCTCACTCCGCGGGTTCGGCCTCGCTCGCGTCCGCCGCCGTCGTGCCCGTCAGCGACTCCAATAGATGGATCGCCGGGGCCTTCGCGAGCGGCTCGTTGGCGTTGCCACAGTGGGGCGACTGGACGCAGGAGGGACAGCCGTCCGCGCAGCCACAGCCGTCGATGAGCCGCGCAGTCCGCTCCATCAGCTCCTCGATCCGGGCGTGTCCTCGGCGGGCAAGTCCGACCCCGCCGGGGTAGCCGTCGTAGACGAACACCGCCGGACCCTCGACGTGGGGGTGATACGGGGTCGAGATGCCGCCGATGTCGCCGCGGTCACACAGCAGGTGGAACGGGAAGAGCGAGATGATCCCGTGTTCGGCCGCGTGGATCCCGCCGTTGAACGCGTACTCGCCGCCCGGTACCGCGGCGTCGTCGGACTCGTCGGCTTCGTCGGAACCGTCGGCGTCGTCGGCCGCCCCGATCGTGCGCATCTCCGACTCGACGTCCTCGGGTACCGGGAAGTACAGCGCTCGCGTCCGGAGCGTCGTCTCCGGCAGGTCGAGTGCGGACTCGCCGAGCGAGTCGCCGGTCGCCGCGTCCCGCCTGAGGAACCCGGTGACTCGCTCGGTGACGGTCACGTCGGCGAACCGGATCGGGACGTCCGGGCGCGCGGACGGCGTCCGCTCCGCGAGGTCCTCCTCGACGACGATCGACTTCTCGGTGAGCGGCCGGGTGTAGTAGTCCGCCCACGACGACCGAAGCTCCGCGACGTTCCGGTCGAGGTCGAGGTCGGCGACCTCGTAGGTGCGTCCCTGCTGGTGGTAGATCGCGCCGGGGTGAGCGTCCCGGAGCGCGTCGGCGAACCCCAGCGACGCGATCGAGTCGCCGTTCGAGCCGTCGACCAGTTCGATCTCGCGTTCCTCGGCGGTTCGGAGGTTCATCGCGTGTTGGGGGCTCTCCGAGCCCGCGTACGTCCAGCGGGTCCCGGCCGCGGCCTCGCGGCGGGCCAGCGTTCCGTCCGCCGTGAGGTCGGCGACGACTCCCGGGAACGACCCGCCGAAGTACGCCTCGTCGGCGGGCGAGAGCCAGCCCTCGTCGGCCGCACAGGCGACGTGTCGCGGGAGGAGCCGGTCGTTCTCGGGGTCGCAGATCGCGTCCTCCGGCGGGGCCTCGAAGAAGTCCGCGGGGTGATTCATCAGATACTGGTCCAGCTGGTCCTCGCCGCCGACCATGACGACGAGGGCGGGGTCCGACCCCCGGCCCGCGCGGCCGGCTCGCTGGTGGGCCGACATCCGCGTTCCGGGGTAGCCGTCCAGGACCACGGCGTCGAGCCCGCCGACGTCGACGCCGAGTTCGAGCGCGTTCGTCGACCAGACGCCGCGGAGGTCGCCCGCGTGGAGGTCGGCCTCGATCTCGCGACGCCGGTCGTCCTTCAGTGCGGCCTGGTACGCGCCGACCTTCGCGGCGAGGTCGTGTTCGCCCCGCTCGCGGAGGTCGCTCGCGCTGTCCGTGGCGTACTGCTCTGCGGTCTGTCTCGCCCGCGTGAACGCCAGCGTCTGGCGGCCGCTCGCGACCAGGTCGACGAACAGGCGTTTGCTTTCCGTGTGGCTCGACTTCCGGCGACCGCTCCCGCGCTCCGCCCAGTCGTCGTCGTACTCCGGCGGGTTCCACAGGACCCAGTCGCGGGGGCCGCGCCCGGAGGTGTCCTCGTCGACGAGCGTGATCCCCGAGGGGTCGCGGCCGGTCACCGTCGCGGCGTGTTCGACCGGGTTGCCGATCGTCGCCGAACAGCAGACGAACGTCGGGCTCGATCCGAAGCGCTCGCACGTCCGTACGAGTCGACGCATCGCGAGCGCGACCCCGGTGCCGAAGACGCCGCGGTAGCCGTGGACCTCGTCGACCACGACGTACTCGAGCGAGGAGAGGAACCACTCCCAGAGCCGCCCGGCGTGCGGCAACAGCGCGTAGTGGAGCATGTCGGGGTTCGATAGCAACACCGTCGGACGGGCGTCCCGCACCTCGCGTTTCTCCGCCCGCGAGAGCCGTCCGGTGTACGACGCGACGGAGACCCGGCTGCCGAATCCGAGCCCGCGTGCGAGTTCCGAGAGCGACTCCTCCTGGTCCGCGATCAGCGCGTTCTGCGGGCCGACGTAGAGGGTCCGTCCCCTTCCCTCCATCGCGGTCTCGAACGCCGGGACGGTGTACGCGAGCGACTTCCCGCTCGCGGTCTCGGTCGCCAGGACGACGTCGTCGCCGTCCCGGACCGCCTCGATCGCCTCGGCCTGGTGGCGGTAGAGCCGGTCGATTCCCCGATCGGCGAGCGCGTCCGCGAGCCGCGGCTCGAGATCGACGTCGCGATACTCGGGCTCGCGGGCCGGCAGCCGGCGGTGTTCGGCGATCTGTCCCGCGTAGTAGGGTCGGCTCCGGAGCCACTCGACGGCGTCGTCCACGGATACGGATCCGTGGGCGCGGCCGGGCCTAACCGTTGTGGTCGGGGTGAAGCGGGGAGTCCCTCCGTCTCGAATCCACCTCCGGGAGATCGGTCGGCCCCTCGCGGACGACCGGGGGCCACCGGACCTCGGTCGCGATCGGATCGTCGAGCGGGAGCACCATGTGAAGGTCGCCGTCGCGCTCGACGGTCTCGAACCCGAGCGTACCATAGACGTGCCGGGCAGCCTTGTTGCCGGCCGTCACGTACAGATCGAGCGCCTCGCGCCCGGCGGCGGCGGCGTCCGCGATGAGGCGTCGACAGAGCTCCGTTCCGACCCCGCGACCCTGCGCGTCCGGGTGGACGAAGACGGCGATCTCGGGGCGGGCGACGTCGGTCGGGGTGTACACTGCGTGACCGAGCAGGCGGCCGCCGAGTTCGGCCACGACGTTGTTGCCGCCGTCGAACAGCGACTCGATCCACTCGACGCGTCGCGCGCGAGCAGCCGGCGGGAGCCCCTGTGCGCGGTGCTCGATCGTGAACGCGTCGTACATCTCGACGAGCCGATCGGCGTCGCCCGGCTCGACCGAGCGGACCGTCCACCGGTCCCCGAGCTTGTCGACGAAGCGCGGACAGCGCGGGGGGCAGTGGACCGTCCCCTCACACTCGCTGCCGTCCCACCCCCCGCAGGCGACGTTTCGAACGTCGTCGATGTCGTCGGCGTCGGCGCTCATACGTTCCCCTCGACTCCCCGCCCGCATAAGCGTGACAACGACTTTCACGCCATGAGAATCCGGACGTACGGGCGCGTCACTCCCGGATCAACACGATCCCGTCGCGAAAGACCGCGTGGTTCGGGAGGACGTGTTCGCCGTCGTCGGTCTCGACGTGGGTGACGAACAGGTCGACCTCCTGGACGATCCCGCGCCGGCCGGCGACGCGAACCTCGTCGCCGATGCCGTACGGCTGGCGCAACAGGAGGAAGATACCGGCCGCGCCCGCCGCGAGGAGGTCCTTCGTCGCCAGCGCGGTCAGGAGAACGACCGCGAAGGAGTACGCCGCGAGCAACACGACGAGCGCGAGCGTCTGGACGCCCACCTGTCCGAGCGCGATGAGCGCGGCGACGTAGACGACGCTGTACTTCACGAGCGTCGGGAGCACGCCCACCTCGGGGAGCTTGACTCCGCGGAGCCGCTCGGCGACGAGCAGTTCGGCCTTGTCCCCGATCACGACGCCGACGATGAGCACGAGGACCGCGACGAACAGGCGGGGGACGAACGCCGCCACGTCCGACCAGAAGAGGTCGACGTACCGCACCTCGGCGACCGTGAGCGCGACGAGGACGGTGACGGCGACGATGAAGTACGTCGACAGCTTCGCGACGATCCGGACGGTCGAGGTGTCGAACTCGCGTGCGGTGCGCTCGAAGGTCGTCCCCTCTATCGCCTCCGGAACGCCCGCCCGGATCAGCAGCCGGCGGTTGACGATCCCGACGATGACGGCCAGCACGAGTCCGAGCACGAGCACGAACAGCGCGAGCCAGACGCGATCGGGGACCGCGTCGATCAGTCCGCTTACGGTCCCTGCGGGAGTCGTCGACGACGACATCAGTACTCCTCCGGATCGATCTCCAGGACGAGCCTCCCGCCCTTGAACGCCCGAACGAGGCCGTCGGACTCCGAGAGGACGATCGCGGTCGCGTTGGTGTCCTGGGTGATCGCGCCGCCGGCCATGTGCCGGGCCCCGAGACCCTTCGGAATGTCGACTCCCTCCGCGGCGGGCTCGAGGTAGCGGTACGCGGAGACGATCTTCCCCGAATCGGAGATCACGAACGCGCCGTCGAGCCGGGAGAACTCCTTCAACATGACGTTCACGATGGGGTCGCCGACGTGGACGTGGGACTTCTCGAAGGGGTTGTACGACAGCGAGCGGGACTTGTTCATCACCTTGCCCGCGTCGCCGACGACGAACAGCGCGCCGACCGGCTTGCCCTTCTGGCCCTTCTTGCCGAGCTCGATGGCGACCTCGAGGACGTCGCGGATGACGCCCGGGTCGGCCCGGGACTCGACGAAGAGGTCGTAGATGCCGGTGTGGACGGTCTCGTCGACGGTGACGCGGATCACCGCGTCGGACTCGCCCTCGAAGACGGAGACGACGCAGACGACCTCGTCGCCCTCGGCCACGAGGTCGGCCTCCATCGACCCCTCGACCCCGAACCGGATCCGGTCGCGAACGTCACGGAAGGGGATCGGCAGCTCGACGAACGGGTCCGCGTCGACGTCGTTGTCGGGCGCGACGACGACGATATCGGTCCGTTCGTCGCTCCGACCGCCCGCCTCGTCTCCGGTGAAGCGGTCGTGAAACGAGGCGGTCGGCGAGAACAGGAGCACCGCGTCGGCGTCCTCGACGAGTTCGGACAGGTGGTCGGTGAGTGACGCCATCGTCCTGTCACGACTCCGGGAGGACGTAAAATCGTTTTGACGGCGTCGTACGGGCGTCTGACGCTCGAAGCGCCGACGAACTCCTCGGGGTCGGTGCCACCGCCGGCGGTCGCACACGTTTTAGGTGCCACGGTCGTCGATCCGGACGACCATGGCCACCCGCGACGCCCTCTGGGGCTACCGCGACGCGTTCGGCGACGCCTTCGGGCGGACCTACTTCAGGCGGTTCGGGCCGGGTGTCGCCTCCAGCGTCGGGCTGGGGACGTACCTCGGGGAGCCGACCGACGCCGTCGACGACGCCCTCCGGAGGGCCGTCCGGCTCGGGATCGAGTCGGGAACGAACCAGATCGACACCGCCGCCAACTATCGATGCGGGCGGTCGGAGCGGGTCGTCGGCGAGGCGATCCGGGACGCGAGCGTCGACCGCGAGGCGGTCGTGGTGTCGACGAAGGGGGGGTTCCTCCCGTTCGACGGGGAACGCCCCGACGACCCGGCCGCCTACCTCCGTGAACGGTTCGTCGAGCCGGGGATCGTCGACCCGGCCGACCTCGTCGGCGCACACTGTCTCGCGCCGGCGTTCCTCGAGTGGTCGCTCGACCGCTCGCTCGACCGGCTCGACGTCGGTTCGATCGACTGCTACCACGTCCACAACCCGGAGACGCAGCTCATGGAGCGGTCGCACGGGGCGGTCTACGACGCCCTGGAGGCCGCCTTCGAGACGCTCGAGCGCCGGCGGGCCGCGGGCGACCTCGGGGCGTACGGGGTCGCGACGTGGGACGCGTTTCGCGTCGCCGAGGACGCGGACGCGTTCCTCTCGCTCCGCGAGGTCCTCTCACGCGCGGAGGCGGCCGGCGAGGCGGTCGGTCCGGACGACGATCACGGCTTCGCGGCGATCCAGCTCCCCTTCAACGTCCACATGGCCGACGCGTTCACCCGGGCGAACCAGCGTCCACCCGATGATCCGGACGGCGAGCCGGTCTCGACGCTGGCGTTCGCCCACGAGGCCGGCCTGTCGGTGGTCACGAGCGCGAGCATCGGACAGGGCGAACTGGCGGCGGCGGGGTCGATCCCGGCGGGCATCGACGCGAAGCTCTCCGGCGACACGCCGGCCCAGCGCGCGCTCAACTTCGCCAGAAGCGCGCCGGCCGTGACCTGCTCGCTCGTCGGCACGACGGATCCCGACCACCTGCGGGAGAACGTCGCCGCGGGGACGTTCGACCCGCTCGGCGCGTCGGCGTTCGACGCCGTCTTCGAGTGAGCGAGGTCGGGAGAAGGTCGAGAGACGGCGGGAGGGCGGTCCCCGACCGGCGTTTATCGCAGTTCCTTGAACTCGGCGCCGCACTCCGGACAGGTCCGGACCGAGAACACCTCGTCGGGGTCGTTCTTCTTCTTCAACACCTTCTCACAGGTCGCGCAGTTGAGCCGCTCGTAGGTGTCCTTGAACAGGTCACCGTCGCGTAGCGCCTTGCGCGTGGATTTCATGTGGTGGCGTTCGTCGCCGGAGGGTATAAAAACCCCGCACGGCGGCCGACGGGCGTCAGACGTTCGAGAGGTTCCGCCCTGGCGGGCGCACCGTGAGGGACCGTGTCGGGAGGATAGCGACCGAACCGGGAGCAAGCGGCCGCTTCCGCAACGTTTGTACTCGCCCCCCGGAAACGGTCACCGTGTCTCGGAACCGGCTGTTCGGATCGCTGTGTGCGATGGTCTTCCTCGCGAACTTCGCGCGGGTGGTGTTCGCGCCGCTCGTCGGCGAGTTCATCGACGAGTTCACGATCCGCGAGGGGACCGCCGGACTCGTCGTCACGCTCGCGTGGCTCGGGTCTGCCTCCCCACGGATCCCGACCGGCTGGGTTCTCACCCGTACCTCCCGCGTGGGCGTCGTGCTCGTCTCGGGCGTGACCCTCGTCGTCGGCGCGCTCGGCGTCGCGCTCGCGCCCGGCGTTCCGACGCTGATGCTCGCCGCGTTCGTCGTCGGGAGCGCCTCGGGCGTCTACTTCGTCGCCGCCAACCCGTTCGTCTCGGAGCTGTTCCCCGAGCGAGTCGGCCGCGTCATGGGGATCCACGGGATGGCGAGCCAGCTGTCGGCCGTCATCGCCGCGCCGGTGGTCACCGTCACCCTGTGGTACGACTGGCGCTACGCGTTCTACGGCCTCGCGGTCGCGGCCGCGCTCACGACGGTCCTGATCGTCGTTCTGGCCCGCCGGACCGACCTCCCCGAGGCCGGACGCGGCGACACCGACTTCTTCGGCGGCGCGCGCTCGGAGTGGAAGATCATCCTCTCCGGCGTCGTGCTCGTCGGGGCGACGGCCTTCGTTTGGCAGGGACTGTTCAACTTCTACGAGCTGTACATGATCGACAAGGGTCTCCCGCCGACGACCGCCCGCAACCTGCTAACCGTGATCTTCGCGGCCGGCGTTCCCGCCTTCCTCGTCTCCGGCGAGATCGCGGACCGGCTCCCGAACGTCCCGTACCTCCTCGGGATCGTGACCGCCTTCCTCGTCAGCGTCGTCCTCGCGGTCCTCGCGTCGGGAACCGTCGCGATCGTCCTCGCCAGCCTGCTCGTGGGGTTCTCGGTTCACATGCTGTTTCCGGCCAGCGACACGTACCTGCTCGCGTCGCTCCCGGACGAGTCGCGGGCGTCGGCGTACGCCGTCTACTCCGCCGGCATGATGACGACGCAGGCGGCGGGGTCGTGGGTCGTCGGCGAGGCGATCGAGGCCGGCGCGAGCTACGACGCCGTCTTCCTCGTCTCGACGGCCGGGGTCGCCGTCCTCGTGGTCGTCTACGCCGTCCTGAACGCGTTCGGAAGGGTTCCCGGCGGGACCGCACACGCCTGACGCTCGAGGGCCCGAACGCGGTCGTCGAACGGGTCCGAACGTCGTCGCCGCGGATCCCGGGTATCGTACGTCTTTAGGGGCTCGTTCCCTTTTGATCGGCTAATGGAGTACGTACAAGAGCGCGTGACCACGCTCCACGCGCTGACGGACCACCGCCCGGACGCGCCGACCGGGCGTGCGGCCGTCGTGGTGCCGATGACGGAACGCGAGTACGGGACGCTCGCGGCCGAGCGGGTCCTCTCCACCCTCGAGAGCGTCGATCCCGCGAGAGTGATCGTCCCCCTGCGTGCCACGCCGGACCGGGCGGGGTCGTTCGCGTCCTGGCTCGACGGGTTCGACCTCGACGTGGAGACGCTGTGGTGTGACGGTCCGCGGCTCGCCGACCTCCTCGCCGCACACGACCTCGACGGCGACCGCGGCAAGGGCCGGGACGTGTGGCTCGGTCTCGGGAGGGCGCTCGGCGAGGAGTTCGTCGTCGTCCACGACGCCGACACGGCGACGTACTCGCCCGCGTTCGTGAACCGCCTCCTGTTCCCGATCGCCCACGGCCACGAGTTCGCGAAGGGGTACTACGCCCGCGTCGAGGACGGCGCGCTGTACGGTCGACTGTTCCGGCTCTTCTTCCGGCCGCTCGTCCGCGCGCTCGCGGACGCCCACGACGCGCCAGTCGTCCAGTTCCTGGAAGCCTTCCGCTACGCGCTCGCCGGCGAGTTCGCGGCGACGACGGACCTCGTCTCGAGGCTCCGGATCCAGCGGGGCTGGGGCCTCGAGATCGGGACGCTCGGCGAGGCGTTCGACCACGCCGGCTTCGCGGGAAGCGCACAGGTCGACCTCGGTCGATACGAACACGACCACCGCTCCGTGGACGGCCCGACCGGGCTCGCCGACATGAGCCGCGCGGTCGGCGCGGCGACGCTTCGCGTCGTCGACGACGCCGGCGTCGACGTCGAGTACGACGCGCTCGTCGGGCGCTACCGCGAGGCCGCGGAGGAGCTGATCCGCCGGTACGCGACCGACGCCGCGTTCAACGGACTCGAGTACGACCGTGCCGACGAGCGCGACCAGGTGGAAACCTACGCCGACGCCGTCTCGGAGCCCGGGCCGGACGACCGTCTCCCGGCGTGGGACGACGCCCCGCTCTCGCCCGCGGCGGTGGCGACGGCGGCCGGTGCGGACCTCGAGGCGGTCGCGGACTCCGAGGGAGGCACGGATCCGGAGGGGGTCACGGATTCGCCCCCCGACGCGACGCTGGGCACGACTCCTCCGCGACGCGACGGCTCGCGAACCGGCGGTGGCGACCGATGACCGAGGGGGCCGGACCGAGCGTCGCCGCCCGCGACGACCTCGCGGGCGTGGTCGACCTCTTCGGCTGGCTCACCCGTGAGGAACTCTCGCGGGCGGTCTCCGAACTCGCGTTCAAGCGGCGGGCCGAGGCGGATGCCGCCGCGATCGACGACGCCATCGACGTCGCGGTCGCGGAGTACGCGCTGGTCCCGGCCCCCGTGGAGGCGGTCTCGACCGGGGGGGCGGGTGACGAACTCGGAGAGGACGACGACTTCCTCGCCGTCGGTCCGGCGGCGTTCCCCTCCCTTCCGGAGGGCGCGGCGGACCTCCCGCACATCCTCGACGTGCCGGACCGCGACGTCGACCGGGAGGTCCTCTCCGGAGCGGTCCTCGAACGGCTCTCCGCGGACGCCGTCGACGCGATCACCGAGAGCGACGCGGAGCGGCTGGAGGTCCTCGCGGACGTGACCTACGACGTCGAGGCGTGGGCCTCGGTCGACGCCGCTCCGATCCGCGAGCGGATCGTGGCCGAGTTGGACGGGTGATCGACCCCGACCGCGAACGCCGCTCGTATCGATCGTCGTGACGTTCCGTGACGTGAGAAAGAGTCGATCGCTGACAAAATGATTTAATATCCAACACGTACGAATGGGCTCGAATGAACGACGGGCGGGACGTCTCGAGGGAATTCGACGTCGGTTCGAAGCCCGCGGGAGCGGTGCGGCTGTCCGACGACCGTCTCTACCGCGCGCTCGCCTCGACGCGGCGGCGACGGCTGTCGTGGTTCCTGCTCGAGGAGGGACGATGTACGGTCGAGGAGTCCGTGAACGTCCTCCTCGGGTGGGCCGCGGCCGAGGCCGACACGATGAGGACCCCGGACGATCGCCGACGACTCGTCATCGAACTCGTCCACGTCCACCTCCCGATCCTCGAGGACTCGGGGATCGTCTCCTACGACCGGACGGACGGTATCGTCGAACTCGAGACCCTCGACCCGCCGGTCGAGGAGCTGATCCGGCGGAGCGTCGGATCCGAGCCGTCGGCGCGACCGTGACCGCGTCAGAGCCGTCCCCGTAGCCGTGTTCGACGACCTGTTCGCCCGGATCGCGGGCCGTGGGCGCCGCCTGATAGTGTATCGAACCGAGGACGATGACGGTTCCGAGGGAGTGTTCACGACCCGCAACGTCACCTTCGACCGCCGGACGATCCCGGCCGGGGGCCCGGAGCCGTTCGTGGTGATCCGGGAGAACGAAGAGTTCGCCGGAGTGCTCGGGCTCGAGGCCGTCGAGGAACTCCTCGATCCCCCGGCGTTTCCGCCGGTGGAGCGGGCGGACGTCTCCCGGGGATACCGCGTGCTCCTCGAGGTGCTCGACGACACGATGTTCGTCTCGATGGATCGCCGTCGACTCCTCGCCGTCACCCGGGAGATAGAGGACCGGGCGCACCGCGTCGGGAGGGGGACGCTCCGCGTGGCGTTCCAGACCCCCTCGACGTTCGACCCGCAGGCGGACGGCTACCGGCGGTTGGCCGCCGAAACCGACCTCAGTATCCACCTCTACGGCGTCGGAGGACGGATCGATCCGGAACTCGAAGGGATCACCTCCCATCGGCGGACCGACGACCGGTACTGGGTGCTCGCGTTCGAGGACGGCGACGACGGGAGCCAGAACTGCGCGCTCGTCGCGCGGGAGCGATCCGACGGATATCAAGGGTTCTGGACCAACGACCCCGACACGGTGAGAGAGGTTTCGTCCCGCCTCACGGACGGGTGAACCCCTTCCCTACGCGGTCGCTTCGACGTCCGCGAGCTGGCGTGCGAGCGCCTCGGCGAGGGAGACGTCCGCGTCCTCGACGAACCGGGCGACCTCCTCGCCGTCGGCGTCCTCGACGACGACCGTGGGGATCAGTTCGATCCCGTACGCCTCGACGCCGGGACCCTCCTTTCCGTCCGGGCCCTTCGTCACGGGGAACGACTCGATCCGGTCGTCGGGGACCCCCGCGGCGGCGAGTGCGGCCCCGAACGCCGGGAGCTGTCGCTGGCAGTCGACACACCAGTCGCCGCCCCACACCTTGTATCGGTAGTCTCCGGCGAGCGCGTCGAGGACGGCCTGGTCGAGCGAGTCCGGGTCGAACGACGGGTCGGGCGAGAGCGTTTCGAGCGTCATGCCCGCGTCTTGGGCGGCAAGGGTAATGAACGGCGCGGCGGCGGCGAGGACGGCCGTCCCCGACGACCCGCGGGCCTTGCCGGAGTCCGCCGAGCATTTGAATCGCCGGTGCCACCTGTGAACCGATGGAAGACGACATCCTGGAGGGACTCGGATCGCCGTTGGTCCGAGTCGATTCGCCGCCGGGGACGACGGTCGCCGCGAAGGTCGAGTCGCGCAACCCGGGCGGGTCCGCGAAGGACCGTCCGGCGCTGTACATGATCGAGGCCGCGGAGCGCGACGGCGAACTCGACCCGGGGGACGGAATCGTCGAGCCCACGTCGGGAAACACGGGAATCGGCATGGCGATGGTCGGCGCGGTGAAGGGGTACGACGTGACGCTCGTGATCCCCGAGGGGAAGTCCGTCGAGCGCCGTCGGCTCGCGAGGGCGTACGGCGCGACCGTCGAACTGGTAGACGGCGACATCTCCGACGCGAAGGCGCGTGCGGACGAACTCGAACACGAGGCGGGGATGGTCCAGCTCCGCCAGTTCGAGAATCCGTCGAACCCGCGGGCCCACTACGAGACGACCGGACCGGAGGTGCTCGACCAGGTCGGCGACCGGACCGTCGACGCGCTCGTCGCCGGCGTCGGCACGGGCGGGACGCTCTCCGGCACCGGCCGCCGACTCCGCGAGGCGTTCCCCGACGTGCGGATCGACGCGGTCGAGCCCGCCGGCAGCGCCGTCCTCTCGGGCGAGGACGTCACCGGCGACGAGTTCCAGGGAATGGGCCCCGGATTCGTCGCGGAGAACCTCGACCGCGAGCTGATCGACGACGTCCACGTGGTCGACCTCGACGAGGCCGAGGCGGAGTGTCGCCGGCTGGCGCGCGAGGAGGGGATCCTCGTCGGGCAGTCCTCCGGCGGGTCGAACCTCGCCGCGAAGGCGGTCGCGGCCGAACTCCGCGACGCCGGGGAGTACGTCGGCGAGGAGCCGCTCGTCGTCACCGTGTTCTGGGACAGCGGCGAGCGGTACCTCACGGCCGGAACGTTCGATTGATCGACGGGCTCGAAGGCGTCGACCGGGGCGATCGCTACGGGCCATTCGGTCGGGTCGGTTTTAACCTCGCTTCCGACGATTCGCCGGTATGGACGCCCGATCGGAGAACGATACCCGCGAGGGGGTCGTAGCGGCACTGTTCACCGCCCCCGAGAGCGGCGCGCCGCCGATCGAGCGGGAGACGGTCGAGGTCGTCGACGGCGGGATCGAAGGCGACCGCTACCGACGTGGGTCGGGCCACTTCCAACTCGACGCCTGCGCTGTCACGCTCGTCGCCGACGAGGCGATCGACGCGGTCCGCGGGGAGACCGGGATCGACGTCTCGGACGGTCGCCACCGGCGGAACGTCGTCGTCCGCGGCTTCGGGACGGGCATGGACGGCCTCCTCGACGCGAGCGTCCGCGTCGGCGACGCGCTCCTCCGGCCGACCCGACGGCGGCCGCCGTGTGCGCACGTCGAGGCCGTCGCCGGCGAGGCGGGACTCGCGACCGCGCTGCGGAACCGCGGCGGACTCTGCTGTGACGTGCTCGAACCGGGAGCGGTCGCCGTCGGCGACGCGGTCACGATCGAACGCGCGGATCCGAGACGGGCGGGGGAAGCGATCGCGGAGCGGCTGCGGGACCGCTCGACCGACTCGGGTGTGTGAAGTCCTCGCATAGCCGCTTCGCCCTTTACCCGGTCGGGGCCCGAGTGGAGGCCATGAAACGCACGCGACGATCGACCGTCGGATCCCTCACAGTCCTCGGGATCGCCGGACTCGGCGGCTGTCTCGACGGAGGGGTCGTCGGCTCCGTCCGGGAGAGCGAGAAGACCAAGAACGCCGAGGCGTCGACCGACGGGGAAGACACCTCGACCGACGGGGACGACGACTCGATCGCCGACAACGCCCCGCCGACCGCGGACGGTTCACCGTATCTGGCGTACGGACTCGAACGCCTCCGGGAGGAGTCGTTGAGCGGCGGCGTCGGGGTCGACGGGATCCCCTCGATCGACGACCCGACGTTCGCCCCGATCGGCGAGTCGGGGCTCGTCGACGACGCACCCGTCTTCGGCGTCGTCCGCGGCGGCGAGGCGAAAGCGTACCCCCAACACGTGCTCGTCCACCACGAGATCGTCAACGACACGATCGGGGGCGACCCGGTCGCGGTGACGTACTGTCCGCTGACCGGCACGGCACAGGGGTTCGAGCGCGGTGACACGACGTTCGGCGTCTCCGGGCAGCTGGTCAACTCGAACCTGATCATGTACGACCGGGAGACGGAGAGCCGGTGGCCGCAGATGCTCGCGACGGGGATCGACGGGCGGATGCGCGGCGAACCCCTCCGGGAGTTCCGCGTCGTCTGGACGACCCTCGGCGAGTGGCGTACGGCACATCCGAACTCCGGACTGCTGACCGACGACACGGGATACGCGCGCCGATACGAGAACGACCCGTACGGACTCTACGCGCCGCTCGGCGGCTACTACGCCACCGACGAGACGATGTTCCCCGCGCTCTCGACTCCCGATGAGGGCCACGCGAAGTCCGTGGTGATCGGGGCGCGAACCGCCGACGGCGCGGTCGCGTTCGACAAGGAGACGCTGCTCGCGGAACGGGTCCTCGAAGGGAGCGTCGAGCCGTCCGGCGACGGGGTGGTCGCCGTCGCGGACTCCGCCCTCTCGACGGGATACGTGTACCGGAACCCCCGGGACGCGACCGTGGAACCGGACGGGAGCGGCTACCGAGTGGAGGGAGGCGAAGCCGGTTCCGAGGACGAACTCCCCGCCGACGACCTGCCGCTCGAGCGGGTGCTCGCGTTCGACGCGATGTGGTTCGCGTGGGCGGGGTTCTACCCCGGGACCGGCTTCGTCGGCGCGCACACCGAGGCCGGGTATGGCCGCTGAGACCGCTCCGCCGACCGTGAACCCGGTGACGTGGCTGTCCGGACTCGTCCGGCGGACCGCCTTCGCCGCCCGCGTCTCGGTCTCGCGTCGGGACGGGCAGGCGACCCTCTCGGTCGTCTCGGCGACCTACTTCGTCCTCTACGTCGTCGGCCTCGGACACCTCGGACGGGTCGGCGGTGGGGCCGGCCGGAGCGGGGCGGGCGATGCCGAACCGGCCGTGGACCTGTTCGTCGTGAGCGACCCGTTCGCGACCGCGATCCGTCGGGTCGCGCCGTTCCAGTACGAACCGGTCGCGCTGCTCACGCTCGGCCCGGTCGAGTACCTGTTCGCTCCCGTCAACGCCGCGATCGGTCTCGGTCTCGCGGCGCTCGTCGGCGTGACCCTCGCGGTCTCGGTCGTCGCCTGGCGCGGTCCGTCGGCGTGCCGGATCGGCGCCGGTGCGGGCGCGGCCGCCGGGATCCCCGGTCTCGTCTCGGGGTTCGTCTGCTGCGGACCGACGATACTGCTCGTGATCGGGGTCCAGGCGTCGGCGGGGCTGCTCGCGGTCCTTCAGTGGTTCCTCCCGCTGGCGGTGGCGGGCCTCCTCGTCACGCTGTTGTGGGTCGGAAGCCGTGTCGACCCCGAAACGATCCGATAGGCGACGGCCGGTTTGTCCAGTAGGCGACGGTCGGTTCGGCCGGTAGACGACGGTTTATTACCGGGTCTCGGTACGACCAACGTAGAGCGTGAACCGTACACTCGAACCGTCGAACCGACGCCTCCCCGACCGCGATCGACCGATGGATCGGCGACGACGACCGAACGGGCGGAGCCGCACGGACCGACGGAACGGAGCGCACCGGGGGCGGTGGTCGACGTGAACTGGCGGTACCGTTACACGGTCCTGACGCTGTGTATGCTCGCCTTCTTCGTGACGTACTTCGCCCGGCTGGCGATCAGTCCGGTCGTCCCGTTCATCACCGCGGACTTCGCCGTCTCGAACACCGCGGTCGGGGTGGCGCTCTCGGGAATGTGGCTCGCGTACGGCGTCTCGCAGTTCCCGAGCGGGATCCTGGCCGACCGATACGGCGAACGACGGGTGATCCTCGTCGCGGTCGGCGGCACGTCGGCGGCGAGCCTTCTGCTCGCGTTCGCGCCGGTGTTCCCCGCGTTCGTCCTGATCGCGTTCCTCCTCGGACTCGTCGCCGGGCTCCACTACGCGGTGGCGACGACGCTGCTCTCGCGGACGTTCGACGACCTCGGGACCGCCGTCGGACTCCACTCGATCGGCGGCCCGCTGGCGGGGCTCGTCGCCCCGGTCGCCGCCGCGTGGGTCGGCGTCCGGTACGGCTGGCGGCCGGGCGTGGCGCTCGCCGCGGTCGTCGGGATCCCGATATTCGCGCTGTTCGCGTGGCGGATCCGTCCCACCGAGCCGCGTCGCCCCGACCAGCCGATGCGCGATCGGCTGCGGCTCGGGCCGCTCGTCGAGCTCCTCTCGCGTCCGAGCGTCCTCCTCCCGCTCGCGATCGCGACGATAGGAACCTACGTCGCACAGGGCGTCATCTCGTTTCTCCCGACGTTCCTCGTCGACTTCCGTGGCTACTCGCCGTCGTTCGCGGGCGGCGTCTTCTCCGCGTTCTTCGTCGTCCGCGCGGGCGCACAGATCGGGATCGGCCGGCTCTCCGATCGGATCGGCCGCGACGCCGTGATCGGGGGAGCGATGCTCTCGGGGGCGCTCGGGCTCGCCGGCGTCGTCGTCCTCCCCGGTCTCGCCGGACTCGCGGTCGCGGTGCTCCTCGCCGGCGTCGGATCCAGCTTCTTTTCGGCCATCGATCCGCGGTTCATGGACGCGATGAGCGAGTCCGAGCGCGGCGCCGGCTTCGGGCTCGTCCGGACCGTCTACACCGTCATCGGCTCGGCCGGATCGGTCGGAGCCGGCCTCATCGCCGACCTGTTCGGCTGGGGCGTCTCCTTCGCCGTCCTCGCCGGCCTCTTCGGCGTCGCGTTCCTCGTCCTCGCCGGCAACGCGGCGCTCGGCACCGGCTACTGAGGTTCTGTCCGCGCGGCGTCCCGACTACTCCTCCGGGAAGATGCTCTCCGGGATGTACGCCGAGACGGTCCAGTTCGGCGCGTCCACCACCTCGCTCACCTTCAGGTCCATCGCGGCCGAACAGAGAATGTACGCCTCCCCGCGGGTGAGCCCGCGGTTCTCCGCCAGGTGGTCGATCATGTGTCGGGTCGCCTTCTTCGTCGCCTCCATCAGGTCGTCGCTGATCCCGGTCGTGCCGTACATCGGCTCGTCGCGGCCGGTCGGAGTGAACGGGCCGGTCGTCTCGAACTGCGGCTGTTCGATCGACATGTCCGTCCGGAGGGAGAGGCGGGCGGTGACGAACATCGGCGCCTCGATCCCGGTGACGCACACCTCGCCGTCCCCCTGCGCGGCGTGACAGTCCGCCGTCGAGAAGAGCCCGCCGGCGACCTCGACGGGGAGGTACACCGTCGACCCCGCGGTCATGTGTTTCACGTCCATGTTCCCGCCCACTGACCGCGGCGGGAGCGTGTCGTGTTCGCCGTCCTCGCCCGGTGCGAGCCCGATCACGCCCGGGAAGGGGTCGAGCGGCACCTCGATCCCGTTCACGAAGCGGCCCACGTCGCCCTGGAGGTCCCAGACGTGGACGTCGGCCTCGGGGAAGTCCTCCGGCAGCAGACCGAGCCCCATCTCGCCCGGCATGAACCCGGTGTATCCCCACCCCTTGTGCTGGAAGTCGAGGAGGTCGACCTGGATGGTGTCGCCCGGCTCCGCGCCCTCGACGGCGACGGGGCCGGTGAGGGGGTGAACCGGGTCGAAGCTCACGTTCGCGAAGTCCTCGGCGGTCGACTCCGCGTCGAGCTGGCGGTCGACCGCGTCCCGGCACTCGAACCTGACCACGTCGCCGTCGTCAACCGTCAGGATCGGGTCGAGCGAGTTGTCCCAGGCGCGGTGGACGTTCCGCTCCGCGTCCGAGAGGTGATGATCGACCGTGTACTCGCGTTTGCCGCTTCCGCCGTCGGTCCGTAGTTCGTCACTCCCGTCGTCGCCACCGTCCGTGCGTGTCATACACTACCGGGTAGTCGCCGACCGACTTAAAATCGACCGACTCCGCACTCCTCGCGCGGTTCTCCGTCCGACGACGGAGTCACCGCAAGGTACGTGTTCCCGGCGCGCCCATCCCCGACGTGTACGACTACCACGTCCACTCGACGTACTCGGACGGGTCGTTCCTCGAAGCGATGGTCGGGGCGGCGGAGACCGCCGGCCTCGACGGGGTCGGTATCGCCGACCACTGCTCCGTGATCCCGGACGAGAGCGCGGAACGGCGGAAGCGACTCCTCGGGTTCAACCTCGATGCGACCTACGAGCGACGCCGGGAGGCGATCGGGGTCGCCCGCGAGCGCGCCGACATCTCCGTCTTCGACGCGATCGAGATGGATTACCATCCCGACCACGAGGCGACGATCGAGGCGTTCCTCTCCGAGGCCAGCTTCGACTACGCGGTCGGCAGCGTCCACGACCTCGAAGGAGTCAACGTCCACGCGCGGTCGTACTTCTCGGAGCGCTCGGAGGGGGAACGTCGCGACCTCGTCGACCGCTACTTCGAGAAGTTGGTCGCGCTGATCGACTCCGAGCTGTTCGCGATCGCCGCGCATCCGGACCTGGTCGAGCGGAACCCGCACCTCCGCGGGTTCGCGACGAGCGAGCACTACGAACGGACCGCGGCGGCGTTCGAGCGGTCTCGGACGGTCCCGGAGATCAACGCCGGTCGGCTGCTCGACGACTACGGCGAGTTCCACCCCGCGCCGACGTTCCTCGACGCGCTCGTCGATCACGGCGTGGAAGTGACCGTCGGAACGGACAGCCACGACCCGGCGGAGATCGAGCCGCGGGCGGCCGGGATCCGCGAGGAACTCGCGGAGCGCGGGCTCGAGTCGGTCGAGATCGATGTCCCGACGCCGGGGACGCGGCCGGACTGACTTCGCTACCGCTCAGTCGAACAGCGCGAATCGGAGATTCGCTAGCCCGACTTCGCTACCGCTCAGTCGAACAGCGCGAATCGGAGATTCGCTAGCCCGACTTCGCTACCGCTCAGTCGAACGCCGGAAATCAGAGATTTCCGAGCTCGACGAGGCTAAGCCTCGTCGAACAACTCCTCGCCTTCGACCATGTGTTCCTCGACGGCGTCCATGTCGAGGGTGACGCCGAGGCCGGGCTCCTCGGGCACCTCGATGTAGCCGTCCTCGATGACCTCCTCCTCGACGAGGTCGCTCCACCAGCCGAGCTCGTAGGAGTGGTACTCGACGGCCAGCGAGTTCGGGATGGACGCCCCGACGTGGGCGGCCGCCATCGTCGCGACCGGGGAGGCGACGTTGTGCATCGCGACCGGCACGTAGTACTGGTTCGCCACGTCCGCGATCTTCCGCGTCTCGCGCATCCCGCCGACCTTCGGCAGGTCGGGCGCGACGATGTCGACCGCCTGGTTCTCGATCAGCCGGCGAAGTTCGGTGACGCGGTACCGGTTCTCGCCCACCGCGATCGGCGTGGTCGTGTTCTTCGTGACCTCCTCTTGAACCTCCAGGTTCTCCGGCGGCACGGGATCCTCGAGCCACCAGACGTCGTACTCCTCGATGGCGTCCGCCAGTCGCTTCGCGGAGCCGCCCGAGAACGTCCAGTGACAGTCGAAGGAGACGTCCGCCTCGTCCTTCACGCGTTCCGTGACTCGCTCGACGATCTCCGCCTTGTGGCGGATCTCGCCGGGACGGAGGTGGCGGTTCGCGCGGTCCTTCTCGAGACCCGACGGAACGTCGAGGTCGAACTTGAGCGCGTCGTAGCCCAGTTCGTCGACGACGCGTTCGGCCTCGTCGGCACACGCCTCGGGGTCGGCCTCCTCCTCGGTGTGACAGTCGCAGTAGACGCGCATCCGGTCGCGGTACTTCCCGCCGAGCAGCTGGTAGGCGGGCACCTCGAGGACCTTGCCCGCGAGGTCGTGGAGCGCGACTTCGATCCCCGAGATGGCGGTGACGGTGACGCCCTCGACGGAGCCCTCGCCGGACATCTTCTGGATCAGGTGTTCGTACAGCCGGTCGATGTCGAGCGGGTTCTCGCCGACGACGAACGGCTTCATCCGCTCGATCAGCTCGGGAACGCCCGCGCCCCAGTACGCCTCGCCGGTGCCGACCACGCCCGCGTCGGTGTAGACGCGCACGAGCGTCCACGGGAAGTTGCCGTCGACCATCGTCGTCTGGACGTCCGTGATCTCGAGGTCGCGGCCGCCGCCGCGTGACCGGGTTGCGTCCATCGTCTCGGCGGAGAGCTCACGCATCGTGTACTCCGCGTTCGGGTCGTGAAGCGACTCGTAGTTCCTGCTCATACCGAGACGTTAATTCGGATCACAGTAAGCGTTTATGCTCGGATCCGATGCGAGCGTTTTCCTTGACCCCCCTCGAACGGGGTGGCATGGTCGAAGTAACCGATTCGCTCACCTGTCTGTTCACCGCCGAACTGGAGACCGACGACGAGGACCGATACGTGATCTCGGTGCCGAAACGCGAGGTCGAACACGAGTCCGTGGCCGTCGGCGGGACGTACCGGATCGCGATGATCGATCGCGACGGGCGGGAAGCCGACGATGGGACTCGAACGCGGACTTCGAAGGGATCGAGCGGTCCCGCTCGATCCGCCGACGGAAACGCCGGATCCGGAACGAACCACGCCGCCTCCGGCCCACCCGTCGAGGAGGGGGAGGTCCGCGAGGTGACCATCGAGACGCTCGGCGACAAGGGCGACGGCATCGCCAAGATCGAGCGTGGCTACGTCGTCATCGTCCCCGACGCCGAGCTCGGCGACGAGGTCACCGTGGAGATCACGAGCGTCCGCGAGAACGTCTCGTTCGCGTCCGTCCTCGCGGAGTAACGTCTCCTCGACGTCGGGAATGACGACACGCTAAGGGGTGACGACACGCTAGGACAACAGCTGGCGGAGGTGATCGCGGGAGAAGAACGACGACGGCCGGTCCATGTGGACGCCGATCTCGCCAGAGAGCGCCCGCAGACCGAGGTGTTGGACCGGCTCGGGAAGCGAGTAACACGCCCGGACGAGCTTCCCGAGCCGGATCTCGGTCGCCAGCTCCTCGCGCCAGCCCGCCTCGTAGTCGGCGAGCGTCGACGGGTCGGTCGGGTCGATCCGCCGGACGGCGACGTCCGCCGCGGTCATCCCGTAGAGGATCCCGCCCCCGGTGAACGGCTTCGTCTGGGCCGCGGCGTCGCCGATCAGGAAGACCCGATCGGTCGTCACGGAGTCGGGCGGCCCGATCGGGATCGCCCCCGAACAGAAGTCCTCGGTGTCGACCTCGTAGGCGTCGGTCAACCGGTCGAACCGTGCCGACACGTCGTCGCCGGGCGGCGCGGCGAGCCCGTACTCGACGCCGGCGTCGCCGCGCGGGATCCGCCACGCGAAGAAGCGCGGTGCGGTGAGGTGGACGTCGACGTAGTCGCGGTCGTCCGGCTCGGGATCGAACGCGAGCACGCCGTGGAGGATCTCGTCGGGCTCGTCGATCCCGACCTCGCGGCGGACGCGCGAGGTGGGCCCGTCACAGCCCGCGACCATCCGCGCCTCGACCGTCTCGGTTCCGCCGCCGGCGACGCTGACCTCGACGACGACGCGGTCCGCGCGCTCCTCGATTCCGGTGACGGTGTGGTCCTCCCGGACGTCCGCGCCCGCGTCGCGGGCGCACTCGGCGAGCGCGCGGTCGAGCCCGACGCGATCGATGACGTTCGAGACAGCCTCGCGCTTGTAGAACCGATACGGCCGCGATCCCGGGCCGCCGACGTGGAAGCGCGCGCCGAAGACCCGGTTCTGGAACAGGTCGTTTCGCGCGTCCTCGGGGACGTACTCCCAGATGTCGGTCGAGACGTGCCCGGAGCAGGCCAGCGGCGCGCCGACCTCGCCCTTCTCGAAGGCGACCACGTCGTACCCGTTCTCGGCCGCCCGGCGGGCGAACCGCGACCCCGGCGGGCCCGCACCGACGACGACGAAGTCGTACATGTCCGTGGGCACGTCGCCCGCGTATTTAATTAGGCGGTCACCGATCGCGCGTCGCGGTCGGCACTCCCTCGTCCCGTGCGCTCCCGACCGACCGATCGCCGCCGAGAAACGCGAGCCGATTCAGCGCGTGGACGGTTCGAAGCATCTCGGCCGCCCGTCCGCGTCCGTAGACGAGTTCGTCGCCTCCGCGGACGTGAGCGAGGACGTCCGCGGAGGCGTGTTCGGGCGCGGCCGCGATCCCCGCCCGCTTCTCGGCGGCCCACTCCATGACCCGCAGGTCCGACTTGCTGTCGCCCATCACGAACACGAACGGGTCCTCGACGCCGAGCACGTCGAGCGCCGCCTCCACGCCGGCGGCCTTGTTCAACTCCAGCGAGCCGATCTCGGCCGCGTCACCCTCGTAATACCCGACGTCGATCCCGTCGAAAAGCGACCGGACCGCCTCGGGGATCGACTCGACGTCGACGCTCGGATCGGCGTCTTTCGCCGTCAACACCTCGCGTATCTCCGGGTCGGCCGCCGCGTAGTGGGCGCGCGCCCACGTGTATCCGTCTCCGACGGACTCGCTACCTTGCCCACGGTCGTCATCCCGTCCGCAGTCGCTGTCCCGTCCGCGGTCGCTCGTCTCGACCACGACCGTCCCGAGGAGGTCGATCAGGTGGACGACCGCGTCGTCGATCACGCGCTCGGCGGCGTCGCTGCCGGTCTCGAAGTTCGGCTTCAGGGTGACGTTGAACTCGTTTCCCTGGAGGTGACACCCCCGACGCACGTTTCGCGGAGCCGCCGGCAACACGCGCGACCGCACCTCGTCGAAGGCCGTCCGAACGTCCTCGTCGAGGTCCTCGTAGAGCAACTGCTTCGTGCGCGAGCCGTGACCGGGCGTGAACACGCCGTTTCCGGACTCGTAGACGATGGACAGCGTCCCGGAGTGAACGAGCTCGTTTCCGAGCCCCTGGATCGTGAACCCCTTGACGTTCTCGAGAGTTTGTCCGGTACAGACGACGATCGGGACGCCGGACTCATGGAGCTTTCCCAGCATGTGGAGCGTCTCGCGGGGGATATCGTTGTCCGTCCCGCCCGCGGATCGCAGCGTCTCGTCGACGTCGAGCACGAGCGCGTTGACTGCGCGACCGTACCGGTTCAGGAGGTCGAGCGCCGTGAACGCGGTCTCGCGGTCGGCGTACGACGCCACCTCCGCGAACGCCTCCCCGTGCGGCATCGCGTCGGCGATAGCCGTCCGTCGCCGCGTCAACTCCTCGCTCGCGTCCTCCCAGTGGTCGAGCGCGACGCGGGAATCGACCGGCGGGAACAGGTCGACGAACGACTGTTGCTCCCGGAGCGCCGCGGCGTCGAACTCGTCGTACAGCCGATAGAGGAGGTCGTACCGCTTCATGTTCCCCTCAAGGCGCTCGACCCGCTAAGGGCGTTCGATCGGTGGCCGACGTCGCCGGCGCTCGATCGACGTTGGCGACGATCGACCGAGGTTACCGACATCGGTCACTCGCGGTTCGCGAGCCACTCGAGCGCCGCGTCGAGGTCGGTCTCGGGCGGCGAGCAGACGAACCCCTCACAGACGTAGACGGTCGGTTCGTCGCCCTCGGCGTCGCGTCCCTTCCAGACCGGCGGCGCGTCCTCGAGACCCAGTCGGTCGAGCCACTCGTCGAGTCCGGATTCCGTCGTCGGCCGACGCGTGACGATCGCGCCCGGAAGGTATCGATCACCGAGCGTTTGCCGCCACTCGGCGGGCGTCTCGTCCGCCGCGATCGTCACCTCGATCCCGCCGCTCGCGACACGCTCGGCCGCGCGGACCAGGGACACGTGCTCGAGCGGGCTCGCGCGGATCCGGTCGGCGTGGGTCCCCACGACCGCCTCGGCGACCGACCGGAACCGGTCGTCGGTTCGGAACCCGTCGAGGACCGCGAGCGTCTCCGCGGCGATCCCCAGACTCGACGGGGTCGAGCGGTCCGTGAACTCCTGTGGTCGGGCGAAGAGCGTTCCGTCGCCCGCCGTCCCGTCAGCGTTCGTGTCGGGATCGCGGGTGAAGTAGATCGTCCCCGCGTCCGGATCGTAGAACTCCGCTAAGAGCGCCTCCGACAGCTCCAGCGCGAACGCGAGCGCGTCGACGTCTCCCGTGGCGGAGTACACGTCGAACGCGCCGCGCGCGAGGAACGCGTAGTCGTCGAGGTATCCAGACCCGGCCACGTCGCCGTCGAGCCACCGCCGATCCAGTCGGTCCTCCTCGGCGTCGTACAGACGCTCCCGACAGAACTCGAGCGCGTCAGCTGCCAGATCGGCGTACGACTCGCCGAGTACGGTTCCCGCGGCCGCGAACGCCGATATCGCCCGTCCGTTCCACGAGGCCAACACCTTCTCGTCTCGGGCGGGCCGGGGGCGCTCCTCGCGGGCCTCGAAGAGGGCGGTCCGGGACTCGAGGAGGACCTCCTCGATCCCCGCCTCGGACCGATCGTACTCGTCGGCGAGTTCCGCCACCGAGGTCGCGAGCGTCGGGACCGTCGTCCCGCGCTCGAAGTTCCCGCCGGGTTCGATCCCGTATCGGGACCGAGCGATCGACGCAGCGGGCTCCTCGAGGACGGCGTCGACCTCCTCGGGCGTCCACGCGTAGAACGCCCCCTCGATCCGTTCGGAGGAACCCTCGGGGTCGTCTCCGCCCCGGGTCGCGGGCGGGGGGCTCCGCGCGTCGAGGGTGCTGAAGAACCCGCCGTCGGGATGGCGCAGTTCGCGTTCGAGAAACGTCAACGACTCGGCGGCCACCCGGTCGTATCCGGCGTCGCCGGTGAGCCGGGAGGCGTCCATGTAGACCATCGGCAGCTCGGCGTTGTCGTACAGCATCTTCTCGAAGTGGGGGATCGTCCACTCGCGGTCGACCGCGTAGCGGTGAAATCCGCCGCCGATCTGGTCGTACATCCCGCCCGTGGACATCCCGTCGAGGGTCCGCGTGGCCGCCCGCAGGAGCTCCTCGCGACCGCTCCGGGCGGCCGCCCGCAACAGGAGGTCCACCCGCCCCGGCATCGGGAACTTCGGGCCGCTCGCGCCGAACCCGCCGTGTTCCTCGTCGACGCTCCGCATCGCGGTCGCGGCCGCATCGTCGAGGAGTCCCGAACCGGGCGGCTCGGAGTTCCTGGACGTCTCGTCGGGTTCCGGGACGGACTCGAGCTCGTCCCGTGCGCTCGCGGTCCACTGCTCGGCGCGACGTTCCATCTCCGTGCGCTGTTCGGGATCGCTCCAGGAGTCGGCGATCCGTCGACACAACCCCGGGAAGGAGGGATGGTTCCCGCGCGGCTCCGGCGGGAAGTACGTCCCGACGTAGAAGGGCTTTCCGTCCGGCGTACACCACGCCGAGAGCGGCCAGCCCCCGCCGCCCGTGACGAGCTGTGAGACCGTCATGAACGTGCTGTCGACGTCGGGACGCTCCTCACGGTCGACCTTGATCGGGACGAACGACTCGTTGAGCAGCGCCGCGGTCTCCTCGTCGGCGAAGCTCTCCTCCTCCATGACGTGACACCAGTGACACGCGGAATAACCGATGGAGACGAACACCGGCACGTCGTGCTCGCGGGCGCGCTCGAACGCCTCCTCGCCCCACGGCTGCCAGTTGACCGGGTTGTCGGCGTGCTGCTGGAGGTACGGGCTCGCCTCGTCGGCGAGCCGGTTTCGGTCGGTCGGCTGTGACATGGGCCGGATTGGCCCGCGTGTCGGAAAAACCCCGCTACACGGAACCCGATCGAACGGCGTGGTACCCGGTTTGTTTCGAGTCGATCCATCGGTGTGGATCGAACGACGAACAGAGAGGGTAAGGCTTACACTACTATGCGGATATCCGTCGCGCATGACCGAGACCGTACTCCTCGTCGGCGGCGGCGGTCGCGAGCACGCCATCGCCCGCGCGCTCGCCGACGACTGTTCGCTGTACGCCTGCGCCAGCAACCGAAACCCCGGCATCCGCCGACTCGCCGACGGGTTCGAGACGATCGAGGAGACCGACGCCGACGCGATCGTCGCGTTCGCGACCGAGATCGGCGCGGACCTCGCGGTCATCGGCCCCGAGTCGGCGTTGGCGGCCGGCGTCGCGGACGCGCTCGACGACGCCGGCGTGTACGCGTTCGGTCCGCGGGAGGCGGAGGCACGCCTGGAGACGGACAAGGCGTACCAGCGACGGTTCATGCGCGAGGCCGACGTACCCGGCTGTCCGGACTTCGAGGTGTTCGACGACATGGACGCCGCCTGTACGTACATCGACGAGTACGACGGCGACCTCGCCGTGAAGCCCGCCGGTCTCACCGGCGGCAAGGGCGTGAAGGTGATCGGCGATCAGGTCACCGCCGAGGAGGCGAAGGCGTACCTCCGCGACGCCGACTACGACCGGGTCGTCCTCGAGGAGCGGCTAGTCGGCGAGGAGTTCACGGTCCAGGCGTTCGTCGCCGACGGGGAGTTCCGCGCGACGCCCGCCGTTCAGGACCACAAACGGGCCTACGAGGGCGACGAGGGGCCGAACACGGGCGGGATGGGATCGTACTCGGACACCGGGCCCTCGCTCCCGTTCATGCGGTCGGGCGACTACGAGGCCGCCCTCGACGTGCTCGACGCCGTCGTCGACGCGCTCCCGGACTACAAGGGCGTCCTCTACGGGCAGTTCATGCTGACCGCGGACGGACCGAAGGTCGTCGAGTTCAACGCGCGCTTCGGCGACCCCGAGGCGATGAACACGCTTCCGGTGCTCGATACGCCCTTTATCGACGTGCTGACCGCCGCTCGAGACGACACGTCGCTTCCCGAACTCGAGTTCTCGGGCGAGGCGACGGTGTGTAAGTACGCCGTGCCCGACGGCTACCCGGTCGAGCCGGACAGCGGGGCACGGATCGCGGTCGACGAGGGGAGCGTCGGCGACGCGCTGCTCTATTACGCGAGCGTCGACGAGCGCGAGGACGGACTCTACACGACCACGTCGCGGGCGTTCGCGGTCGTCGGTCTCGGCGACTCCATCGCGGCCGCGGAGGCCGAGGCGGACGCGGCGCTGTCGGCGGCCGGCGACCGCGTCCGGATCCGTCACGACATCGGGAAGCCGGAACTGCTCGAGGAGCGGATCGAACACATGACCGAACTCCGCGAGTAGTTCGGAGCGGATCGAACGAGAGGAGCCGAGACCGGAGCGGAAGTCGAGTGGCGAACAGGCGGTCCTCTCCTCCTCACGGCGGTCGACCGCACGTCCGCTCAGGCCTGCCGTGAGCCGTCGACGTGTCGTGGGGATTCTGGTTCCGGTATCGTATATGAACCCTCGTCGCCAGCGTCGCGGACGGCTCGTGACGGGCATCTGCCGGGCTGTCGTGCGCTCGAAACCGATAACGAGGGACTAACTTTCGTTGCCGTCGAGAGTCCCCGATATACATGCCAGCAGACTTCCCGAACTCGGTAGCGGTCGACTACGCGGACGGCGAGGGCGAGGACCCGGGCGACTATCCGTCGCTCCAGCACAAACTCGAGAAGGCGATCGAGGTCACTCGGCACGGCCTC
>NZ_RDQE01000009.1 GCF_003697845.1 Halobellus captivus
GGAGTCCGGTCTCCCCGGCGACCCGGATGACACCGAACGTCCACGGCTCACATCAGATCTCCTCTTACGCCGGAGCGCAGGGGGCGAAATCCTCATGGCGTCGAGTCGGGATGTCCCGACTCAGCGAAACCGGGCCGAGTTGAACGGCCCGAGTTCGCGATGCGTTCTTCGCGTTTCGTCCGAACCGGGGTAGACATTTAACCCCGTCGGAACGCGTCGACCGGCCACGTGGGCGGCCGGCCGCTGCCCCCACGCCGGGGGCGCTTCGCATTCCATTCGAATCGCGGTGTACACTTAACCCCGTCGAACCGAACCCGCCACGTCATGCGGTTTCATGGGACGGATAACCGAGGAGATGGCAAACCGACGACGGATCACCGGAGCGTTCGAGCCCGTATCGAGTCCGTCGCCGGTCCCGATCACGAACACGGTCCGATCCGATCGTCAGCCGTCGTGTACGGGACCGCGTCGTGGTGTGCATACCGGCCCGTAGCGTGTCACCTCACGCTTCGGCTCCCGGGGGTACCGCGCACCGGGCCGTTTATACCACGGGCGTTTATAAGGGAGGGGGCCACATATAAAAGCGAACGATGACGAACCCTGCAGACTCGATCGAGATCCAGAACGTAGTTGCATCGACGGGGATCGGCCAGGAGCTCGACCTGGAGGCCCTTGCGGAGGACCTCCCGGGGGCTGACTTCAACCCCGACAACTTCCCCGGACTCGTCTACCGGACCCAGGAGCCGAAGGCGGCGGCACTCATCTTCCGGTCGGGCAAGATCGTCTGTACGGGCGCGAAGAGCATCGACGACGTTCACGAGGCGCTCGGGATCATCTTCGAGAAGCTTCGCGGGCTCCAGATCCCCGTCGAGGAGGATCCCGACATCACGGTCCAGAACATCGTCTCGAGCGCGGACCTCGGCCACAACCTCAACCTCAACGCCCTCGCGATCGGGCTCGGGTTGGAGGACGTCGAGTACGAACCCGAGCAGTTCCCCGGCCTCGTCTACCGGATGGACGAGCCGGAGGTGGTGATCCTGTTGTTCGGCAGCGGGAAGATCGTCATCACCGGCGGGAAACGGACCGACGACGCGGAGGGAGCGGTCGAGGAGATCGTCGAACGGATCGAAGGGCTCGGCCTGCTGGGTTGAATCGGTTCGCGGGACGTCCGTCAGCTGCTCGTGGAGTCCTCGACGAGTACCTCCTTGACGACGCCGGGGTCCTCGAGGAGTTGGTGTTTGGTGTAGCTTCCTTCAGCGCTGCCGCCGCTGTGTTTCGACTGTTCGATGATGTCGAGAAAGGCGTGTTCCTTGAGTAGGTCGCGAACGCGGCGCAACGAGAGACTATCGGACCCCTCCTGTCGACAGATGTTCTCGTATATCTCGTACACCCGGCTGGTTCGAAACCCGTCGTTTCGCTCGTGTGAAAGCGAGAGCAACGCGAGAGCCTGGAGGACGTATCGCGAGTGGGGCGTCGATCCGCGGATGAGTTCCCGGAATCGATCCGTTTCGGCGCGCTCGCGCGCCTGCGTGACGAACTCCTCTCTGACCGTTGGCTCGCCGTTGGCCTGAGCGATCTCGCCGGCGTACCGGAGGATGTCGATCGCCTTTCGGGCGTCCCCGTGCTCGCGGGCGGCGAGCGCGGCCGCCCGTGGGATCGTCGATGCCTCGAGGACGTCGTCGTGGAACGCGTCGGACCGGGCCTGCATGATCGCTCGAAGCTGGTTCGCGTCGTAGGGCGGAAAGACGAACTCGCGTTCACAGAGGCTCGATTTGACCCGCTCGTCCATCCGGTCTTTGTACTGTATCTTGTTGCTGATCCCGACGACGCCGAGCTTACAGTCGGTGATCTTCCCGGCCTCTCCGGCACGGGACAGTTGCATGAGGATGGCGTCGTCGTCGAGCTTGTCGATCTCGTCGAGGATGATCAACACCACGTCGTAGCGCTGGTCAAGGATCCGCCAGAGCCGTTTGTAGTACGTCGACGTCGAGAGTCCCTTGTCCGGGACGTTGATCCCGGTCGTCTCGGGGTCGTTCACGCCTTCGGCGATGGTCTGGACGGCCTGCGTCTCGGTCGTGTCCTGTGCGCAGTCGACGTAGGCGAACGTCGCGTTGACGCCCTCCTCCCCCGCCGTCGACACCAGACGCTTGGAGACGTACTTCGCACAGAGCGACTTCCCCGTCCCGGTCTTTCCGTAGAGGAGAACGTTACTCGGACTCTGTCCGAATATCGCGGGGTTGACCGCGGTGGCCAGATCGGAGATCTCGTCGTCGCGGCCGACGATCCGGCCTTCGCCCGGGAGATGGCTTATCTCGAGGAGTTCCTTGTTGGCGAAGATCGGGTCCTCCCTCGTGAAGAGATCGTCCGCTGCGTCCATAGGAGAGACACCGCGTTTCCGGTGAAATACGTTCTGTTTCTCCGCCCCGACGTTCCGGGGATGAGAGAACGGAGACGAGGATGGAGCGGCCGTGATCGCGGCTTCGTCGTGACCTCCGTTCGGTCGGTACAGGAACGGTATCCGTACGAGTATTCGATCTATACACTACGTTCGAGATCAGTCGTCACCACGTGCGATATCAGTGAACTCGAAGCGGGCCCCGCCGGCCTCGCTCTCGGTTACCCGGACCTCCCAGCCGTGTGCGTCGACGATCTCCTGGACGATCACGAGGCCGAATCCGGTTCCGTCCTCGCGCGTCGAGTAGCCGGACTCGAAGACCCGCTCCCGCTCGTCTTCCGGGATCCCGGGACCGTCGTCCGCAACGTAGAAACCGTCATCCAAGTCGCCGACGGTGATCGACACCTCGCCGCCGCCGTGTTCGACGGCGTCGCCGGGCTCCGCCCGGCTGCCAGTGGAACCGTGTTCCACACTGTCGCCGGACTGCGTCCGGCTGCTCGTCGAGCCGTGCTCGACGCTGTTCCGGAACAGGTTCTCCAACAGCCGTGCGAGCCGGTTCCGGTCGGCCCGAACCGTGCGATCGACGAGGACTTCGAGCGTCGCCGCGGCGGTGTCCACGTTCGCCCAACACTCTTCGATGAGCCCGGCCAGGTCGACCGGCGCCGAATCGGTCACGTGGACTCCTTCGCGTGCTACCTGCAACAGGTCGTCGATCAACACCCCGATCCTGTCGTGTGCCTTCGCCACCGCGTCGAGATGTTCGCTGTCACACTCCGTTCGGGACAGGTCGAGATATCCCTCAGCCACGTTCAACGGGTTCCGCAGGTCGTGGGAGACGATGCTTGCGAACTCCGCTAACTGTTCGTTCTGTCGTTCGAGCTCCCGCTGGTGCTCGATCCGACCGAGCGCGGTCGTCGTGTGTGCGGCGACGGTCTCCGCGAGCGAGACGTCGACATCGTCGAACGCGTCGGGGGCGGTCGATCCGATGAGGAGCACGCCGTGATCGTCGAGCGGGAGGACGATCTCGCTCCGGATGGACGTCTCCGGGTTGAACCGTTCGGAGATCGTCGAGATGTCGTCGTAGATCAGGGGTTGGCCCGTCTCGAACGCCTTCCAGGCGAGCCCTTCGCCGGGCGAGAACGCCGGCGGTTCACCGACGAGCTCCTCGGTCAGATCCGTCCACGCGACCGGCACCAGTTCCTCGTCGTCCTCGTCGTGGAGGTGAATGGCACTCGCCGGCATATCGAGGACGTCGTGAACGGTCTCGACGGCTATCTCGGCCGCTTTCTCGGCCGTTTCGGCTCGTACGACCGACTGTGCGGTCTCGTGTAGCGTGTTGATGACTCGCTTGTGCTGTTCCCGCCTGGTAACGTCCGTAATGAAGCCCTCCAGTTCCTCTACGTGGCCGTCGTCGTAGATCCCCTGACCGCGCTCCCACACCCACTTGACGTCCCCGTCCTTGGTGCGGATCCGGTAGGTGATCTCGAACGGTTCGCGTCCGTCGAGTGCGTCCTGTATCGAACTCCAGACCGCCGCTCGGTCGTCGGGATGGATGATCCGTTCGCCGTAGATTCCGGCCCTCTCCACCAGTTCGGAGGGCTGATATCCCGTCAGATCCGTCACCTCACCTCGAACGTCCTCCATCGGCCACCCGGGTTTGTTGCCACACCGGTAGACCATTCCCGGGAGGTTATCCACGAGCCGTTTGAGCTGTCGTTCGCGTCGCTTGCGCTCGGTGAGGTCCCGGCCGATCCCGATGAGTCCGATCAGATCGCCGTCGAGGTCGGTCAAGCGGGATCCGGTGAACTCGTAGGGAACGCGTTCGTCGTCCGCCGTCAGGAGCGCGGATTCGACGGTCGTCTCTCCGGTGACGAGGGCCTCCTCGATCGCGTCGGCGATCCGCTCCCGGTCGTCCTCGGGGAAGAGATCGGTCGCTCGCATCCGTCCGAGCGCTTCGTCCGTATAGCCGGTGACCGCGGCGAGGTGGTCGTTCCACCGGCGGAACGTCCCGTCGGCGTTGATGACGTAGAAGACGTCATTGAGCGAATCGAGGGCCTGCTCGACGAAGTCGCGTTCCTCACGAAGGCTCGCTCGCACCTCGAAGGAATGGAGGACGTGAGCGATGTCGCTCCCGAGTTCGTCGAGGAGATCGCGCTCGTTCGCGTCGAAGGCGTTCGGACGATCGGCGTAGACTACCAGCACGCCGTACAGCGTGTCCCGATATTCGAGCGGGAGGGCGGCAACCGCGCGGAATCCGCGTTCGATCGCTTCCGCTTTCCACGGTTCGAATCGGGGATCCTCGGCGATGTTCTGTGAGACGGCGATCCGCCGTTCACGGATCGCCGTCCCTGCGGGTCCCTGCCCGGTGGGGCTCTCGTCGGTGGTGATGGTGATCCCGTCGAGGTACCCGCGTTCCATGCCCGCGGACGTTTGCGGTTCGACGCGGTTCGTTTCGGGGTCGATCTCCCCGATCCACGCGAACAGGTAGGGGTCCGATTCGCTGAAGATCTCACAGACGCGGGTTTCCACCGCCGCCCGCGAGTCCGCACGCACGATCGCCTGGTTGATGTCGCTGGCGAGTGTACGGATCCGGTCGAGTTCGGCGGCCCGCTGGCTCGTCCGATACTGCTCGACCGCGTTGGTGACGCGGTTCGCGAGGACCGTGTACTGACTCGTTCCGCTCTCCTTCTGGAGGTAGTCCGTGACGCCGGAGGCGATCGCGTCGCTTGCGACCTCCTCGCTGCCCTTGCCCGTATAGAGAACGAAAGGGAGGCCCGGGTTCTCCTCGCGGACGGCCTCGAGGAACTCGATACCGTTCCGACCGGGCATGTCGTAGTCGGAGACCACACAGTCGACGTCGCCGTCGGCGACGCGATCCAGTCCCTTGCTCGCGTTCGACGCGATCTCGACGTCGATCCGGTCGTCCTCGCGTTCGAGAAAGGTCGCAGCCATCTCCGCGAGCTCCGGCTCGTCATCGACGTGGAGGACACGGATGGCGTCTGGAGATGAGCTCATGGGCCGCGTGCTTTCGGGAGATTGGGAGCCAAAACAAATAATATATGCGGCCGATCGGTCGAGTTCGCGTGCTACGGGATTCGTGTTGTGTATTTGATAGATATTGGGGACACACACCGGGTTTCCGGTGAAATGGGTCGGGCGGTGGTGGTGGGGATTCATCGGAAACGAGGTGTGGCCCCAAACGAAGGCACGAAGAGAGTCGAGTCAGACGAGACGTATCAAATCGAACGAATCAAACGGGACGGATCAAACGGAAGGAACGGAGACAGCCCGATACCGAACTACAAACGGCAACGAAACACGAACTCGTCGTCGATCGTGAAACCGTAGAAAACGAATCGTGAGAGAAGAAACGCCAGCATCACGCTGTCAACGGCATGTCATTTACACCGTACCGCTCACACCGTACCGCTCACACCGTACCGTTACACCATCGACGTGAACAGATCGGGCCTTCCGCTGTATCTCACAGTATGACTACACGACGTTCGTCTAATGACTACAATTGACTCGACGAACTTTTCTCAAGTAGTATATTTAGTAGTACGGGTTTTCATTCGAAGTAGTACGGGTTTTCATTCGAGATAGAACCGTATATTCCAACGCTGGAAGGGAACCCACTCAAAACGACAGAGCAAACGACCCCATTTCACCGGAAACACGGTGTGTCCCTCACCAACATCAGAACGGATCCGGGTCGTCGTGTCGATTCGGTATTCGATCGGAGAAGAGCGGGAGGAAAGGAAGGAAAGCGAAGAGAGAACAAAAGAGAACAGCGGATCAGGGCTGATCTCCGACGGGGTCGTGGACCTCGTATCGAACGCCGCTTTCCCGGAGTTGCGTCGTGTGACGCGAGAGTTCGTCGGTGGACACGAGAAGTAACACGTCCAGGCCGCGAAGCGCGGCCTGCGGGACGGCATCGACCGTCCCGAAGCGGATCTCGGGATGGATCCCGGCCCGCATCGCCAGCGCGTACGCCTCTGTACCGGCTATCGCGACGAATCCCTCGTCGTTCACACGCTCGGTCACGACTTCGACGGACGGCGGTTTTTCCTCGGTCACGACCGGAACGGGGATCACGGTTACGACGCCGGGATCGTACTCGACGACACCCTCAAACTCGGTGACACCGATCGCCTCTCCGGCCACTCCACCTGTGACGGCGACCGCAGTCGCGGACGTCTCCTCGTCAGACGATGCCTCTCCACCAGTCGACGTCTCGGCGGCCTGCTCAGCGGTCGCATGAAGGACCCCATCACGCATGGTCAGCCCGACTTCATCATCTTCAGAAACCGGATCGATGGCGATCGCGGCGTCGACGTCGACGCTTCCGAGGACGTCCTCGGACACCCGGGAGACGAACTCCGAGAGCGCGTCGGTCCGCGTGATGAGCCAGTCGACGCCCTCCTTCGTCACCTCGTATCTCCCCCGTCCGCCTTTCTCCACGTACCCTCGCTCGACGAGCTCGCGAACGTAATCGCTCACGGCCTGCGAGGTGACTCCGAGAACCTCGGCGATCTCACCCTGGCTCACCGCCGGCTGACGGGCCGCGATCTCGACGAGCACTCGATACTTGCTGGCGTCACGCTTGTTATCGAGCACTCGCGGGGCGACGGCTCCTTCGTCGTCCATAGCAACAGTCGTGGTGTTGAAAACAAGTATGTTTGGTGTTTCGGCGTTCCCGATGGCGATACCACGCCGACGAAACCATCGTCACGCCGACGAAACCATCGTCACGCCGACGAAACCATCGTCACGTCGAGAGGCTCACTCCTGTGCGTCGACGACCGCGACGCCGGCCAGGTTGACGATGTCCTTCACCTCGTCGCCGCGCTGGAGGACGTGAACCGGCTCGTCCATTCCGACCAGCATGGGTCCGATCGCCTCCGCACCGCCGAGCCGCTGAAGCAGTTTGTATCCGATGTTGCCGGCTTCGAGGTTCGGGAACACGAGCACGTTCGCGGCCTCGTCGAGTTCGGAGAACTCGTAGGTTCCGTTGAGTATCTCGTCGACGACCGCGGTGTCCGCCTGCATCTCCCCGTCGACCGGGAAGTCGACCTCGGGGTCCTCGTGGAGGAGGTCGACCGCCTCACGCGGCTTTCGCGTGCCCTCGTTGTCGACGCTCCCGAAGTTCGAGTACGAGAGGACCGCCGCGCGCGGCTCGACGTTGAACCGCCGAGCGAGATCGGCGGTGTGCCGAGTGATCTCCGCGAGCGTCTCCCGGTCCGGGTCCTGGTTGACGGTCGTGTCCGCACAGAACACCACCCGGTTCTTGAACGTCAGCATGTACACGCCGGCGACGGTGTCGGTGTCGGCCGCCGAGCCGATCACCTGAAGCGGCGGCCGCAACGCCGAGGGATAGTGATGGGTGAGTCCGGTCAACAGCGCGTCGGCGTCGCCGGCCTTCACCATGACGCTCCCGAGGTAGTTGGTGTCCCGCTCAACGAGCTCGTTGGCCTCGCGTCGAGTGATCCCCTTCCGTTTCCGAAGCTCGTACAGCCGGTCCCCGTAGGCGGTGACGTCCCGTTCGTCGGGGTCCACGATCTCCGGACGGAACGAGAGCCCGAGATCGGCCGCCGTGCGAGCGATCTCGTCGGCGTCGCCGAGCAACACCGGCTCGGCGATCCCCTGCTCGGAGAGCTGGTAGGCCGCTCGGATCATCTTCTCGTCGGTCCCCTCGGCGAGCGCGATCCGTTTCGGATCGCTTTTCGCCTTGTTCAACACGACTCGCATCATCTCGCGGGACTTCCCGAGCCGCGCCTCGAGCCGCTCGCGGTACTGCTCGAGGTCGATCTCGGTCCGTGCGGATCCGGACTCCATGGCCGCCCGTGCGACCGCGGGAGCGACCTCGAAGAGCACGCGGGGATCGAGCGGCTTCGGGATGACGTAGTCGGGACCGAACTGGAGCGGGTCGTCGCCGTACGCCTTCACGACCGCGTCAGGGACGTCCTTGCGCGCCAGCTCCGCGAGCGCCGTCGCCGCCGCCCGCTTCATCTCCTCGTTGATCTCGGTCGCGCGCACGTCGAGCGCCCCACGGAACAGGAACGGGAACCCGAGGACGTTGTTCACCATGTTGGGGTAGTCGGACCGACCGGTCGCCATGATCACGGTGTCATCGCGAGCCGACTTCGCGTCCTCGTAGGTGATCTCCGGGTCGGGGTTCGCCATCGCGAACAGGATCGGGTCCGACGCCATCGATCGGACCATCTCCTGTGAGACGATGCCGCCGACGGAGAGACCGACGAACGCGTCCGCGCCCTCCATCGCGTCCGAGAGATCGCCGCCGTCGACGTCGCTCGCGAACTCCCGTTTGTACTCGTTGACGTCGCCCGCCTCGGCCCGCTCCTCCGTGATGATCCCGGAGGAGTCACACATCGTGATGTTCTCGCGTTTCGCACCGAGCGAGACGTAAAAGCGAGCGCTCGCGATCGCGGACGCGCCCGCCCCCGAGAAGACGATGTCGAGCTCGGAAAGGTCCTTGTCGACGATGTCCGTGGCGTTCAGAAGCGCCGCCCCAGAGATGATCGCGGTCCCGTGTTGGTCGTCGTGGAAGACGGGGACGTCCATCTCCTCGCGGAGGCGCTCCTCGATCTCGAAGCACTCGGGCGCCTTGATGTCCTCGAGATTGATCCCGCCGAAGGTGGGCTCCATCGCGGAGACCGCGGTACAGAACGGGTCGACCTCCTCGATGTCGAGTTCGATGTCGAAGACGTCGATGTCGGCGAAGCGCTTGAACAGAACTCCCTTCCCCTCCATCACGGGCTTCGACGCGGCCGCGCCGATGTCGCCGAGCCCGAGCACGGCCGACCCGTTCGAGACGACCGCCACCATGTTCCCCTTCGCCGTGTACTCGAAGACCGACTCCGGGTCGGCCGCGATGTCCCGGCACGGCGCGGCGACTCCCGGAGAGTACGCCAGCGAGAGGTCTCGCTGGGTGTTCGTGGGCTTCGTCGTCGAGATCTCGATCTTCCCCGGCGGCTCCTGCCGGTGGTACTCGCGTGCGTCGTCGTCCAATCCCATGGTTACCCCTTTCGGGAACGGAGTAAAAATCTATCCGTACCCGTCGAGAGTTCGGTTCGACAGACGTCTAACCCAAACATCACCAAGCGGCCGACTCCTCGTGGTCGATCCCTCGTGGCCGATCCCCGTGATCGATCCCTCGTGGTCGATCCCCGTGATCGATCAGAGCCGATCCCAACGACGGCGACCGTCTCCGCCGATCCGTTCGTCACCCCTCACCGATCGTTTCCGAATAGGTCGTCGGACCGGTCTCGAGACCCATCTCGGGACTGGGCGTCGGACGGGTCTTCCGGGTCGTCCCCCTCGCCCGCGGAACCCCACCGATCCGAGTCGGTCGTGTCCACGCTTCCGTCGGCTTCGCCGGCACCACCGACTTCTCCCCCTCCGCTCGAGGCTCCTCCTCCGTCATTCCCATCGGAACCGCCAGACGTATCTCCCCCACCGGGCCCGCCAGACGTATCTCCCCCACCGGGCCCGCCAGACGTATCTCCCCCACCGGGCCCGCCGGACGCGTTCGGATCGATCCCCGGATCCAGGAGCGCGAGTTCCGGATCGATGCCGCCGAGCGTCGAGACCTCGTAGGCGATCAGATACGTCCGCGTGAGGATCCGGACCGGAAGCAGCAGGATCAAGAGCGCGAGCACCGCGATGACGACGACGACCGCAAGCACCGCGAGTCCGGCGGTCGTTCCGGTCACCGCCGGTAACCCGCCCAGCAGCCCTCCGGCGATCAACACGGCGACGCCGGCGAACACCGCGACGAGACCGCCGACGAAGAGGAAGACGAAGCTCTCGGCCACGGAGATGCCGACGCCCAGGAAGAAGTGAACGACGAGATAGAGAAGGAACTCGACCCACGACTCGCGGAGCGTCGGTCGGAACCGCCTCCAGCCCGCGAGGACGCCCACGTCGCGGAGGACCATCACCGGAACGACGAACTCGTAGGTGAACCGGAGCACGAAGAGCACGACGACCGCGAGCAGGACCGCGAGCGCGACGAGCACCCCGATCCCCCAGGTCGGAAGACCAGCCACGGCGGAGCCGAGCGTGTCGGCGGGTCCCCACCCGACGTCCACCTCCGCCAGCACGGCGACGACGACGGGGACCGCCATCACCAGACTGACCAGCGTCGAGAAGACGAACAGCCCGAGCGCCTGGCGCAACCGGCCGACGAACGGTCTCCAGAGTCGGACCTCGTTCGTACGGAGCGCGTCGTAAAACACCAGGCGAAGCGAGATCGACGCGATCGAGAAAGCGATCGCGACGGCGACGATGACCGCCACGAGCGCGATGACGAGACTCATGTCGACCGCCTCGAACCCGACGTCTCCTTGGAGTCCGTTCGGTCCGAACAACGGATCTCCGCTCGAGCCTTCCGTCGACCCTCCCTCCGGTCCTCCCGGCCCACCCGGACCGGTCGTGAACTCGGGGTTCGGGAAGAACGGGACCGAGACGTTCGTGCGTACGCCACCTCCCATCAGGAGGACGAGGAGGGCGAGCTTCGCCCAGCGAACGAGGCTGAACGGGAACAGGAACCTACGGGTGGCCTCGACCGCGTCGTCCACGGCGTCGACGGCACTCCAACTCATGTCCGGCCGTTTCACGGGCCTCCCATATATATCATCTTCACACGGATGTGAGTCTCTCCACGCCGACATCGCGTCCCTATGCCGCCGGCCTCCAACCCGACCCGCAGACTTTACCGCGAAGGCGACGAACGCCCGACGATGAACATCCGCGGCGAACGAGAGTGTCGCGACTGTGGGAGCCGCTGGTCGTACTACGAGACCGGAAGCGTCGAGTGTCCCGACTGCGGGAGCCTCAAGAGCGTCGGAACCGCGGAGCGAGCGCTTCACACCGACGCACCCGCCACCCTCGAGTTGAGCCGTCATCGTGCCCGGTTCGGCGAGGCACGCTCGACGCTCCCCGCCGAAGGCGTCGACGAGTTGAAACGCGATCTCCGCGAGTACGTCCGCAAGCGAGGATTCGTCCGGGGCGGAGAGCTCCGTTGGCTGGACTCCACGTATCTCGCGGCGCGCGAGTTGCTCGAGGCGGTCGACGTCTACGATCGCCTGCGCGACCCGACCGACGCGGACCGGGAGTACCTCCTCGCGCTGCTCGCCGGCGCCGACGACGGTGAACGACCGGAATCGAGCGCCGTTCCGGAGAGCATGCGCGAGGCGAGGGGAATGGCCGCCGCTCGCGCCGTCGACGAGTACCGCGAGGACCTCACGGCGTTTCTGGACGAACTGGAGCGCCGCGGATCCGAAAACGCCGAATCGGAACGTGCCGAACCGAAACGCGACGAGGATGCGGTCGGGGATACGGTGACGGTCGACGCCGGTCCGACCGCCACCGACTCGGTCGTCAACCCCGTCGACCGCGTCGCACCGGCGCGCGCGGTCCTCGAACGCCTCCGCGACCGAACGAAACGGGTCGACGCGCTCAACGGCGAGGTCGATCCGGGAACCGCCGACGCCCTGATCGAGGCGGCCGACGCCCTCGGCGACTACGTCCGGACCGGGAACGTCGCGTCCCTCGATCGCGCCCGCGATCGGATCGACGAAAGCGAATCGTAGTGCGCCGACGGACGCTTCCGAGGAGTCGTTCTCCGTCCGATATCGCCCTCTCACGTCTCACGGTTGGCGTCCCCTCACGGCTGACGTCCCCTCACGGCTGACGTCCCCTCACGTCTCAGGGCTGATACTCACGTGCACACGTTCAAGCGAGAGCGCTCGAATCAGCGGACATGCCCGGTTTCGACGTCCACGAGCATCGGCACGCCTTGAAACAGCTCCGGGACGCCGGCGACACGAGTCTCTGGGAGAATCGGAAAGGAATACCGTGTCCCGTCTGTGAGGAGCCCTTCGACCGTCTGTTCACGACCGCCAGGCCGGCGACGCGGTTTCCCGAGAACGACGGGGCACGCTTCTGTCTCGTGCGCGAGGACGACGCGATACACGTGTTCCGACACTAAGGCACGTGGATCCACCCGATTCCGACGCTGAAGGACGTGATGTGCGCGCGTTCCCACGCCGACCCCCGATCAGTCCTCGGCGACCGGATCGATGTCGGGCGTAGGCTCCTCGATGTAGCGGTTCGACCACGTTCCGCGGGAGAACCACGCGATACCGACGATCGCGCCGAGGACGTTTCCGAGCGCCATGCCGACCCAGATCCCGGTCTCGCCCCATCCCGCGACGAACACGAGATACCCCACGCTCGCGACCCGTCCGACCCAGAGGGTGAGAATGGAGATCACCATCGCGGTCTTGGTGTTTCCTGCCCCTCGGAAGGCCCCGAGGATCACCTGTGAGACGCCGATGAAGGCGAACTCCACCGACCGGATCCGGACGTACTCCACGGCGTACGAGACGGTCTCGGGCGCGTCCGGAACGTCGCCGAGGAAGACGGAGACGATCGGCTCCGTGAACGCCACCGCGACCACGGCGACGAGGAACATCACGCCCGCTCCGGTCGTCGCGGCGACCCGCACGGCTCGGCTCGCTCGGTCCGCGCGGTTCGCGCCGAGGTTCTGTCCGACCATGGTGTCGATAGCGCGACCGAGCCCCATCGCCGGGAGGAACACCAGCGAGATGAGTCGATTCCCGAGCCCGTAGGCGGCGACGACGGGCGGCGAGAACGTGACCACCATCGCGGTCAGCGTGATCATCGCCATCGCGCTCGTCGTCTGCTCGACGCTGGATGGCAGCCCCAGCCGGAAGACGTCCTCGATGAACCCGAGGTCCGGCCGCAGGTCCGCGAGTCCCACGTCGGGACCGAGATCGGTCGCGAACAGCGCCCAGACCCCGATCCCGGTGGCGACTCCCCGAGCGAGGATCGTCGCCAGCGCGGCACCCTCGATCCCGTATCCGGTGAAGCCGGTCGCCGCGAACAACGCCCCTTCGATCGCGCCCGGATCGAGCGTGGCGATCCCGGGGATCCCCGCGAGCCAGCCGAAGAGCGGGTTGTCGGCGAACCCGAAGATGAGGAACGGGTCGAGGACGACGTTCAACAGCACGGAGACGAACATCACCGCCATCGGGGTTCGGGTGTCGCCGTAGCCGCGCATCAGCGCCGAGAACACGAAGAACCCGAACATCAGCGGGATCCCGAGGAAGATGATCTCCATGTAGTCGGCGGCGAGCGGGATCACCGTCGCCGCCGTCTCGGCGTCGCTCGGCAGCAGCTCCAGCGCCGGACGGGTGTAGAAGTAGCCGCCGATCCCGATGAACACCGAGAGGACGGCCACGGTAACGATCGTCTGGCCGGCGACGAGCCCGGCCGACTCGTCGCCTTTCGCCCCCGTGTACTGCGCCACGAGGATCGCGCCCGCGGTGGTGAACCCGCCGGCGACCGCGATGAGGAGGAATATCAGCGGGAACGCGAGGCTGATCGCGCCGACGGCCTCCGCCGAGAGCCGGCCGAGATACAGCGTGTCGACGACGTTGTAGGTGACTTGGAGCAGTTGGATGACGACGATGGGCCACGCGAGCCCGAACAGCGGCCGGAGGAGGCTCCCCGACGTGATCGAGTCGGGAGACGGGTCACCACCGTCATCGTCCGGTCCACCGTCGTGCAGCGCATCGTCGTCCGGTCCGTCGGTGGCTCCGCTCCCTGCGTCGCTACCGGGGACCCTCTCGTCGTCAGGGGAGTCACTGGGCGGGCTGGAGGGCTCGTCGCTCACTAGCTTATAAACGCCCAGTCGGCGTATCAGGCTTCCGATCCCGAAGTCTGGAGGGTTTCCGAAGTCTGGAGGGTTTCCGAAGTCTGGAGGGTTTCGGACGTGTCACGGTCGTTCCCGCTCGTCCCGATCCGGACGCTCGTCGAGATCCGACGTCTCGTCCCCGGTGAGACCGCCCCGATCGACATCGGCGTCGACGTCGCTCCCGGTCGGCTCGTCGACCGGTCCGTCGGTCGGGGCCTCTTCGGTGGCGTCGTCGAACTCGTCGGTCCGGACCATGGGCCCGGTCGCCACGTCGGGATCGTCGTCGCTCTCCCGGACGCCGACCTCGGCGACGCCGGAGGTGTCGTCGAAGACGAGGTGCCGGTGCGGGTACGCCATCTCCACGTCGGCGTCGGCGAGCCGCTCGCGGATCCGGATGTTCACGTCGGACTGGACCTTCCCGAGCTTGTACGGTTTCTTCACCCAGTAGCGAAGCCGCAACAGGACGCCGTCGTCGCCGAACTCGTGGATCCGGCAGTCCGGGCTCGCGGTGTAGCGGGCCACGCCGATCCGGATGTCCGGCCCGCCGTCGATGACCGCCTCACAGTCCCGGGCGGCGCGCTCGATCAGTCGGCGGGCCTCCGTCACGTCGCACTCGTAGGTGACGAGTACATCGATGCTCCGACGGGTCCGCTCGTCCTCGGCGGAGTAGTTCGTCACGTCGCGCTCGCGCATCGCGCCGTTCGGAACGACGCGAAACGTGTTGTCGAGGGTGAATATCTTCGTGTATCGGATGGTGATGTCCTCGACGAACCCTTGGGTCCCGTCGTCCAGTTCGACCATGTCGCCGATCTCGAACGGCTGGTCCGCGAGCACGAACACGCCGTTGATGAAGTTCCCGACCAGCGGCGCGAGGATTATACCGACCACCGCGGAGAGGACGGCGGTCCCGATCAGGAGGTCGGTGAACTGGAACCCGACCACCCAGAGACCGGTGAGGAACGAGGCCACGATCGTGCCGACACGAACGCCGCGGACGACGGTCTGTGCGACGCTCTGTCGCGAGAATCGCCTGGCGACCGGTCGACCGATGACCCGCACGATGACCCGCGCGAGCGCCGCGCCGACGACGACGGACAGGACGACGACGAGCAACCGGACCCCCGGGATCGCGGCGAGCCACGAGGACCACTCGACGATCGGGGCGGTCCCCGCCGATTGTGCCATACCTCCACCGCGTCGTCCATCCGAAAAAGCGTTTCCTCCGCGGAGACGGAAACCGTATGGCATCGCAAGCGACCGTGGTACCGACTTCCGGACGACCGAAATCGATGTGGGAAATCCTAACACCGGTCCCGTCGAAGTCCCGGTATGCGTGACGCCAGCGATCCACCCGCCCGACCCGACGATACGCCCGACCGAACCGGGGACACGCCCGCCCGACCCGATGACACATCCGGCCGAACCGGGAACATCGACGATCCTCGCGGTTCTCCTGCCCCTCTACGTGGGTCGACCGATCGCCTCCCGACGTTCAGCGTCACCCACGATTCGTCACCGAGCGAGACGCTCATCGCGGGATTCTCGGCGTACGGCCTCGCCGGGCTCACGGCCGTCGACTACCTGATCGAACACCTCGAGCTGGAGGTCCGCGGGCACGTCATCGCGGAGGGCCTCCCCTCCATCACACCCTTCGAGAAGGGTCGACCGCGTCACCCGACCCGACTGTACTCCGCGGACGACGTCGACGTGACTCTCCTCGTCGCCGAGCAGTTCGTTCCTCCGGTCCTCGGCGAGTCGATCGCGAGATCGATCCTCGACTGGACGGCCACGAACGACGTCGACGAGATCGCCGTCCTCTCCGGGGTTCCGATCCCGCACGGCCCCGACGCCCACCGGACGTTCTACATCGCTACCGACGACTACCGGGAGACCCGGCTCGTGGACGCGGACGTCCCGCCGATGGAGTCGGGGTTCCTCGACGGTGTGAACGCCGCGCTGCTCGACCGCGGCATGGACTCGCCGCTCGGCGTCGGGCTGTTCGTCACGCCGGTCCACGCCCAGGCTCCCGACGTCGAGGCGGCGGTCAGGCTCGTCGAGACGGTGACCGACCTCTACGAACTCGACGTGGATGCCGGCCCTCTCGAGGCGTTCGCGGCCGAGATCCGTCGTCACTACGAGGACCTCGCGGAACGGATCGAGGAGCGCGAACCGGAGGGAAGCTACGACCGGATGTACATGTGATCCGTCGTTCACGCCGTCGCGGACGGACTCATCTCCGGAATCGCGTACAACTCATCTCATAGTAAAAAGCTATACCGGATGGGACCGTCGAGCCGACCATGGCAGACGATCTCCGGGCGACGCTCGATCACGTCGGGGACCGATTCAACCTGGGAGAGTACGAGATCGACGCGTACCTCGCGGTGTTGGAACACGGCGAGTTGACCGCGAGCGAGATCGCCGACCGGACCGAGATCCCACAGCCGCGGGTGTACGACACGGTGCGGAGCCTCGCGGACCGCGGGCTCGTCGAGCTTCGCGAGTCACGCCCGATGAAGATCGTGGCCGTCGATCCGGACGACGCGTTCGACGAACTCCGTTCGTCCTTCACGGAGATGGTCGACGAGCTCGAGGCACGATACACCGCGCCGACCCGCGAGACCGAGGCGGTGTCGCTCGTGAAGTCCCGATCGACGATCCTCCGCTACCTCGAGGAGGTGATTACCGGCGCGGAGTACGAGCTCGCCGTCTCGCTCACGCCCGACCTCCTCCGGCGGTTCCGCGAGGAGCTGAAACGGAAGGTCGAAAACGGCGTCAGCGTCGAACTCCTCGTGACCCCGACCTCCCGCGCGCCCGACCCCGAGGAGTTCGACTACCTCGACGTCGCGACCATCGCGCGCGCACGTCGAGGAATAACCACCCCGGTCCTCGCGGTGGGCGACGGGGAGTACTCCGTCTACGCGACGCAGGACGCCCTCCGTGACGACCGCGAGCGGTACGGCGTCATCTTCAACCGCTCCGCGCTCGGGTTCCTCGTCTCCGGGTTCTTCGGGACCGTCCTCTGGACCACAGCGGAGACGCTTGCCTCGAACGGAAAGGCCCGACCGTTCCCGCGCCGGTACGCCTCGATCCGGCGGGCGGTCAAGGACGTCCGCGAGTTCGACGGCGACCGGTTCTACGCGACGGTCGAGGGCCGCGACATCGAAACGGGACGGTCCGTCACGGTCCGGGGTCGAGTGGTCGACGTCGCGTTCGAGGACACGGAGGAGGTCGCCTCGCTCGTCGTCGAGACCGACGACGGCCCGGTCGAGATCGGCGGTCGCGTCGCCGCGTTGGAGGACGTCGAGGGCCAGGTGATCGTCATCGGCCGCGACGAGCCTCCCGAGATCTGATCGGGATCGTCCAGAGATCGGGTCGGATCGGGTTGGATCGGATCGTTCTCAGAGGAAGTCGGCAACGACGTACACGGCCGCGTATCCGACTAACGCGGCCGTGACTCCGGCGAGCGCGGTGAACGTAAGCGCGAGCGCCGACGGCGGGACGGTGATCCGTCGGCGTAACTCGTCTCTGCCCGGAAGCGAGAATCCGGAGATGACTCCCCGTGAATTCGGTATCCCGGGCGTCCACCTTCGCCGCCCCGCCATCCGGCTCCGCCACCCGACCGCCCACCTCCGCCATCCGGTCGAACCGGGCGTCAGGGATAATCCGCCGCAGACGACGCCGACGGCGAGGATCGAGAACACGAAGTGATACGAGACCTCGAGCGTGGGCGGCGTCATGAGGACGGCGGCGACGCCGTAGGCCAGACCGGCCGCGGCGCGCGGATCGATCGCCTTCCGCCACGAGCGGCCCGTGACGGTGGCGACCGCGACCGCCGCGAGCCAGATGGCGGCCAGCTCGAGCGCGAACGCACCGAGCAGGTGTACCGTCGGGTCGCCGTGGAGCAGCACCCGCCCGTCGAGGAGGCGGACGGCGAAGGGGTAGAACAGCTTCGGCGGCTCGCCGGTGACGAGATCGCCCCACGGATGCGAGAGCAGCCCGAAGACGGCCGCGGCCGCGACGGCCCGCCCGGAGAGGTCGGTCCGTAGTCGAGCGAGCGTCGCGATCGCGAGTCCGCCGATGACGAACGTCCCGAGAACCACCAGCCCGAGCATGCCGTTCTGCGCGGAAGCGACCGCGACGAGCGCGGCCAGCACGGCGACGGAGAGGACCGATCCGATCGCCCGAACCGACCGTCTGCGGTCCCACGCGATCGCCCAGAGGCCGAACGCGCCGCCGGCAAGGACGGACACGACGAGCGAGTGGGTCAGCGCGCGATGGACCTCGCGGGTGGCGTCCCAGAGCGTGCTCGGCCGGGCCAGCGACTCCGCGGAGAGGCTCCCGAGATCGATCGCGACCGCCGCGTACGCCATGTCGACGTCGGGGAGGGCGGCGAACGCGCCGGCGACCGCACCGATCGCCAGCGCGCGGTCGGCGGACCAGCCCAGTCGGTCCGCGAGGAGGGCCGCGAGGGCGAACGCGAGCAGCGCGTGGCCGATGAACACGCCGGCACGTACGGCCGGGAGAGAGATAAGCGGCTCGCAGGCTCCGTGCGACCGTGTTACGAACGAACTCTTATCGGGACACGTGTTCTCGTGGTTACGAATCGCATTCGGTACCCACTTACCGACGCGCGCGACAGGGGACGACATGGACGTTCACGTCAGCAGATCCGCGGTCGAAGGGACGGCTCGTGCGCCGCCCTCGAAGAGCTACACGCACCGCGCGCTGCTCGCGGCAGGGTACAGCGACGGCGCGACGGTGGCCTCTCCGCTCGTCTCGGCCGACACGCGAGCGACCGCCCGCGCCGTGACCGCCTACGGCGGCTCCGTCGATCCCGCTCCCGAGGACTGGGTTCCCGATCAGGACGCCCTCGCCGTCGACGGCTTCGACGGCCGACCGGCGGTCCCCGACGACGTCATCGACTGCGGGAACTCGGGGACCACGACCCGCCTCGTGACCGGAACCGCCGCGCTCGGCGACGGCGGCACCGTCCTCACCGGCGACTCGTCGCTTCGCTCGCGTCCGCAGGGACCGCTGCTCGAGGCCCTCTCCGACCTCGGCGTCCGCGCCGAATCGACCCGCGGCAACGGGCAGGCCCCCCTCGTCGTCTTCGGGCCGCTCTCGGGCGGGGAGGTGGCGATCCCCGGCGACGTCTCCTCGCAGTACGTCACCGCCCTGTTGATGGCCGGAGCGGTCACCGACGACGGGATCGAGGTGTCGCTGACGACGGAGCTCAAGTCCGCGCCTTACGTCGACATCACGCTCGAACTCCTCGCCGACTTCGGGATCACCGCCGAGCCGGTCGGCAGCGAGACCGCCGACGGCGCGGAGGGGTTCGTCGTCCCCGGCGGCCAGACGTATTCTCCGGAAAGCGGGCGATACGAGGTCCCCGGCGACTTCTCGTCGATCTCCTATCTCGTCGCCGCGGGCGCGGTCGCCGCCGCCCCCGACGGCGCGGTCCGGATCGAGGGAGCCCGACCGAGCGCACAGGGTGACGCCGCCATCGTCGACGTCGCGGAGCGGATGGGCGCGGCCATCGACTGGGACCGCGAGGCGGGCGTCATCACGGTCGAGCGCTCGGCGCTCTCCGGCGTCGAGGTCGACGTGGGCGATACGCCCGACCTGCTCCCCACGATCGCAGCGCTCGGCGCGGTCGCCGACGGCGACACCCGGATCGTGAACTGCGAGCACGTCCGCTACAAGGAGACCGACCGGGTCTCGGCGATGGCCGAGGAGCTCGAGCGGCTCGGCGCGGCGACGACCGAGGAGCCGGACGTCCTGATCGTCCACGGCTCGGAGAGCGACCTCCGCGGCGCGACCGTCGACGGCCGGGCCGACCACCGGATCGTGATGGCGCTCGCGGTGGCGGGGCTCGCGGCGGAGGGAACGACCACGATCCGCGGCGGCGAACACGTCGACGTCTCGTTCCCGACGTTCTTCGAGACGATGGCGGAGCTGGGGGCGACGGTCGAACACGGGGAGTGAACGAAGAGGAACGAGGGGGAGCGAAGGAACCAGAGGAAGCGAACGAAGGGGAACGGGAGGGAGCAAACGAAGAGGAACCGCGGGACGGGAGACGGGGAACGAACGACGGGACGGGAGACGAAGACCCCGAAGCAGACCGTTGGCGGATCGCAGGTGGCTCGTCGACTGACCTGCTGTCGCGTTCCTCCGGGTCGGTCGATACGGGACGACCGCGGACGGAAGAACGGACGAACAGCCGTCCGATCCGGCCTAGGCCGCGGGCAATCGGACCGTGACGACCCCGCCGTCGGCGTCGCCCCGCCGTCCGAGTGACAGGCTCCCGTCGTAGTGTTCGATCACCCACTTGGCGAGCCACAGCCCGAGCCCGCTGCTGTGTTGAAGCTGCGTCTCCGTGCGGTCCTCGTTGATGAGCGCCATCTCGTCGTCGGGGAAACCGTCCCCGTTGTCGAGCACGTCGATGCGGACGGTCCCGTCGGTTCGCTCCCCGCGAACGGTCACCGCGGGCGGGTCGCCGCCGTGCTCGAACGCGTTGTCGATGAGCTCCGCGAGCGCCGTGTCCACGTGGTCGCTGGCCGAGACGGAACACTCCCCGTCGAAGTCGGTCTCGAGGGTTCCGTCGGGATGCTCCTCCGCCCAGCCGTCGCGTCCATCCTCGAGTACCTCCGGGACGTCGACCGCCGTTCGCTCGTCGTCCCGCTCGAGGACGTCGTCGAAGACGCGGATCTTCGACTGCGTGTCGCCGAGGTCCGAACCGATCTCCGCGATCCGTCGGCCGAGGTCGTGGGCCGACTCCCTCTCGCCGTCGGCTCCGTCGCCTCCGTTCCCGGTTCCGCCCGCGTCGCTCCCGGCGTCCGCGGAGAGCTGTTCGCCGTACCCGATCAGCAGTTGGGCGGCGTGTCGCAGGTCGTGTCGAACGAACCGGTTCATCACCGCCGCCTTCTGTTGTTGTTTCACGAGCCGCCGCGCGCGGATCCGCCGCACGTCGTTGAACCCGATCAGGACGTGGGCGAACGCGCTCACGCCGACGATTATCGCGCCCGAGACGAGCGGTTCGGCCACGCTCGCGCCGGCGTCGACTTGGAAGGAGTACACCAACACCAGGACGGCACTCGTGGCCACCACTCCCAGGACGTTCCAGCCCGCGATCCGGAGGAGGTGTCCCGACTCGACATCGGTCCGGTACGCCAACGGTCCCGTGACCGTGAACGCGACGCCGAACAGTAGCGTCACGCCGGTGACGACCGCGTCGACGACTCCGGTGGTCCCGGTCGCGAACCCGCGAACCGCGATCGCCGCCAATCCCACCCCGGTCAGGCTGATGACGAGCGCGCCGACGAGACGTCTGGGATCCATGGATGCGATCTCCGAGACTGACACATAATCGTGGTGGATCGGATCGTTTCACGCTCCGGAAACGACGGTCGAGCGGTACCGAAAGGACCCTCAGATCACGCGCTTGCCGAACGCGCTGGCGGCCAGTTCCGTCGCCAGCTCCGCCGTCTCGTTGTGCTGGTCGAGCGTCGGGTTCACCTCGACGAGCTCCATCGATCGGAGGCAGTCGGCGTCGTCGACGATCTCCATCGCGCTGTGGGCCTCCCGGTAGGTGACCCCGCCGCGGACCGGCGTCCCGACGCCCGGTGCCTCCTTGGGGTCGAGCCAATCGAGGTCGAGGCTGACGTGGACGCCGTCGACGCCCGACGAGGCGGCCTCGAGCGCGTCTTCCGTCACGTCCGTGATCCCCTGCTCGTCGATGTCGGACATCGTGTAGGCGGTGAAACCGTGCTCGCGCAGGAGTTCGACCTCCGCGCCGTCGACCGATCGGAGCCCGACGAGCGCGACGTTCTCCGGGTCGAGCCCGGACGCGTTCGCCCACGGGGTGTCCGCGAACTCGCCTATCCCGAGCGCGGCCGCGAGCGGCATCCCGTGGACGTTGCCCGAGGGCGTCGTCGACGGGGTGTTGAGATCGGCGTGGGCGTCGAACCACACCGCGCCGATGTCGGCGTCGCGGGCGGCCCCGACGAGGGATCCGATCGCGATCGAGTGGTCGCCGCCGAGCGCCAGCGGGACCGTCCCCTCGGCGAGCGTCCCCTCCACCTCGTCGGCGAGGCGCCTGCAGACGTCGGCGACCTCGTGGAGGAACTTCGCGTCGCCCTCCGACGGGGCGTCCGTGTCCGGGTCCCGCTCCTCGGCACGGGGCACCGAGAGGTCGCCCGCGTCGACGACGTCGACGCCCGCGCCCGCCAGCTCGTCCGCGAGCCCGCCGTAGCGGATCGCGGACGGTCCCATGTCGACCCCGCGTCGGTTGGCTCCGTAGTCGGTCGGCGCGCCGATGATCTCGACTCTCGTCATATCGGTAGGGGAACCCCCCACCGCTTGAAAGGAACGGATCCGCGGAGAACGGGAGCCACGGGAAACCGTGTCTCGAGGACCCGAACTCGCAAGAGACGAATCCGCGACACGTCGGACTCACGAACGAAACGCCACTGACGAACGAACGGCCGTCCACGAACGTCCGGATCCGTCACGGTTTCCTCGTCGCCGCCGAACGAACCCGTATGGGCGGGAAGGACACGGACGGAAGCGACCGCGAGCCGGGACCCGTCGATCCGGAGGACATCGGTCCGGCCGGGGCGGTGATCGCCGTCGCGTTCACCGGGTCCGTGATCGCGTTCGTCGGCTTCGCGCTGCTCGTCCTCCTCGGCGACGTCGGGTTCGTTCTCGTCGCGATCGGTCTCCTCGTCGTGTTCGCGAGCCCCGCGGCGTACTTCCGATACCGGCAGCTCTACGGCTGAACGCCCGTAGGGCGAACGAAGCGCCCCGCCGATCTCGACCACGTTTATAAGTGACTTCCATCGCCTTTATGCGGGGTCGCCATCTACTCGGATCCATGTCATCGATCGAACTCACGTCGAGCCAGAAAAGCATCCTCTCGGCGCTCATCAACCTCTACGGGGAGGAGGAGGACGCCGTCAAGGGGGAAGCGATCGCCGAGGAGGTCGACCGCAACCCGGGGACCATCCGGAACCAGATGCAGAGCCTGAAGGCACTCCAGCTCGTCGAGGGCGTCCCGGGCCCGAAGGGCGGCTACAAACCGACGTCGAACGCCTACGAGGCGCTCGACATCCAGCGGATGGACGAGCCCGCACACGTCCCGATCAAACACGAGGGCGAGACCGTCGACGGCGTGAACGTCGACGGGATCGACCTCTCGAGCGTTCACCACCCCGAACTCTGTCGGGCGGAGATCCACGTCCAGGGCTCGGTACGTGGCTTCCACGAGGGCGACTCGGTGACGGTCGGGCCCACGCCGCTCTCGAAGCTGCTCATCGAGGGGACCGTCGACGGCAAGGACGACACCGCGAACGTCCTCATCCTCCGGATCGACGACATGCACGCACCCGCCGGCGAAGCGGCACACTGAACCTGCGTTCGCTTCGGGAACCATTCCTCGAAAATCCTGGAGGGTAAAAGCCGCCGGCTCGGCTGTCGCCTTGCCGACGGTAAACGTTCCGCCGTGCTCGGCGTATGCTGGCATCGTCTCCGATCGATCCGTGAATGCTCTCGTCGAACCGTCCCCGCAACCGTACCTCACACCTCCCCAGCCTCGCGGACTGCTCGCGCTCTTTCGAGCGCTCGCAGGCACACCACCGCGATCGCTCGTTGCTCACCTGTATTGAGCGATCCTCGAGGAGCAATACAAGTATGCTAACCGTTCGATGACACTCTATTCCCGTTTATCCGATGGTTCGTTTGTGTACCTTCGCTATCGAACGGGGTCCGAGAATTCCTGCTCTACTAGTTCATGAACGGGATCATTTCCACTTCGAGGGTGTCGTCGGTAGATCGATCGTAATGACGTTTCCCCGTTCGTCCCGCTCATCGATCGTCAAGGTGCCTCCGGATTCCGTGACCGCGATATAGACCGACCAAAGGCTGAGTTTCGAGGGGTGAGCGGTCGATTTGAGAGCGGTCGGATCATCCATGAACGCATACTCTATTTCCGGAATCGGTGGGCCGATCGTGGTGATCGTAATTCGGACAGACGTCTCCGTCTCCTCGAGTTCGATCTCGAGAGTCTGCGTATCCGTCTCCGCGTGCTCGATGACGGTCCAGAAGAGTCCACGCAGGGCCTGTTCGATGGCGGGTGTCACCTCAACCATCGCCGTGTCAGGAACGTCTTGGATGACGGTGGCCTCCGGATTCCCGTCACGACACTCCGCGACGAGGGCGTCGAGTATCGCCGCGATGTCAACGTGTTCCGAGGTCGTAATCTCCGTTAATTGCGTGATGAGGTGCCGGTGGTGGTCGAAGTTCGAGAGCACCTCGTTGGTCGCGGCATACAACTTTTTGATGTGTTCGTTGGCGGGATCCGCGAGCTGTTCCTGGAGCAGGCTTACCCGGCCTTGGATGACGTTCATCTGGTTCCGCAGCTGGTGTTGGAGAAGCAGATCCACGGCTTGGAGGTGTTGTTCTCGTGTTCGTCGATGCGAAATATCGCGTCCGATGCCCACGATCCCGATGACGGTGTCGTCGATGCTCAGGCGCTGCTTGCGGAACTCGAAGGGTATCTTCGTCCCGCGCTTGGTACGAACTGTTGCCTCGAGCATGGCGGAGCCTTCAGCGAACGTTCGTGAGATCGACGTCGAGACGCGCTCGACATCGTCGGCGACGAAGAACTCCTCGACGTCCATCTCGCGCACCTCCTCCTCGCTGTAGCCGGAGACTTCGGTGAGCGCATCGTTCCACCGTTCAAGAGCTCCCGCGGTGTCGACGACGTAGAACACGTCATCGAGTCCGTTCAGGGCCTTCTCGATGAAGGTCCGCTCGCGCTTGAGTTCCTCTTGGATCCGGTTGAGCTCCGTCACATCGATGACGACGGCCTGCCCGATATCGCGCCCGGCATAGCGACCCGGGGCTGTCGCCACCCGAATCTTCCGTATCTCGCCGTCGTCCCGTTCGAGTTTCAGCGTCGTCGGGCCGGTCGAGATCTTCTCTTCGACGACCGCCGTCAACTCCTCCTCGGCGGTATATCGATCATCAGGGTGAATGAACTCGAAGATCGACCGGCCGACGAGTTCCTCTCTGGATTCGAGATCGAGGAGCGTTACAACGGCATCGTTCCCCCAGATCACCTCTCCCGAGGCGTCAAACAGATTGATCGGAGCGGGCGACGTCCGAATCAACTGCTGATACCGGTGTTCGCTCTCAGTCATCGATCCCGTACAAAACGTTGTGCTCCACACATAATACCACCAGATAATTCCTACATCACGATCTCACCGGGATGAGAGTGGCTTCACAGTTCATCTAGATCGGTACGAGCATCCGCGAGCGAAGTCGTTCGAAAGACCGGAGCTCTTTCGTGACGTTGACAGAATACCACGGCCGCTAGCCGGAAGTTTCCGACTTCCGGCAATGTCGTCAGAACACTCTGCGTTCTGACTGCTAACCGGAACGCAAGCGTCCCGGTGATGACGAAAGTGTCAGATTTCTGAGAGCGGAAAAGTGGAAGTGAAAGGCGGCCGGTTACATATCGCCGAACGCGCCGATGCCGCGTCCGGTCGAGGAGACCTTCGCGATCCAGCGCGAGGCGATCGCCTTCTTCAGCAGCTTCGCCGGGGTCCCGCCGAACGTCTTGATCGGCATCCCGACCACGTCGTGGGCGACCGCCTCCTCGCCCACGGAGATCACGGTTCCCTTGTCCTCGTGTTGCCACGACTGGAGCGGCGCGCCGCGGGCCGCTCGCGCGAGGTTGTCGCCGGCGACCTCCGCGGCCTGCCAGGCGGCCTGGGCGGTCGGCGGGGCGACGTCGTCACCGCCCTGGTCGACCAGGGCGGTGTCGCCGATGGCGAACACGCGGTCGTCGCTCGTGGTGAAGTCGGACTCCGCGAACACGCGGTTCGATCGGTCGTCCTTCTCGACGTCGACCGCGTCGAGCTCCGCCTGGCCGGTGATCCCGCCGGTCCAGATCAACACGTCGTAGGCCAGTTCCTCCGGCTCCTCGTCCTCGCCGCCGCCGAGGTACACCGCGTCCTCGTCGGCCTTCGAGATGAAGTCGCCGGTGAGGATCTCCACGTCCGCGTCCTCGAGTCGCTGGCGGAGCGCGCCCTGGATCTGCGGGTCGTTGCCGGGGAACACCTCGTCCAACCCCTCGACGAGTTTGATGTCGAGGGGAGCCCGGTGTTTGTCGCGGTACTCCGCGATCTCGCCGGCGGTCTGGATCCCCGAGAGCCCCGCGCCGCCGACGATGACGGTGGCGGGCTCGGAGCGGGTCGCGTTCCCCGCCGCCTCGCGGACGTCCTCGTGGATCGCCCGCGCGTCGGCCAGGCTCTTGAGCTGGTGGGCGTGCTCCTTCAGGCCGTCGATGCCGAAGAAGGCGGTGGTGGAGCCGATCGCTAAGAGCAGGTAGTCGTACTCGACGGCCTCGCCGTCGTCGGTCTCGACGACCCGGTCCTCCGTGTCGACGTCGACGACGCGGCCCTGAACGAACTCGCCGTCCTCGGACATGATCTCGCCGACGGGGATGGTGATGCTGTCCTCGACGGCGGGGTTCCGGATCGCGCGGTGGACCTCGTGTAAGACGAGGTGGTAGTCGTGTTCCGAGACCCAGGTGAGTTCCGCCTCACCTTCGCCGACCTCGTCTTCGAACGCCTTCACTGCCCCGGCACCGGCGTATCCGGAGCCGACGACGACGACCTGAGTTGTCATGGATGCCGATCCGCGGTCCGCGGGTAAAGACGCTTTGGAACCGCTCTCACGTGGAGCCGCGGGGAGATCCCGGCGCCCTTCCCGCTCGCTCAGAGCGAGAGCCCGGCGTGCCAGCGGTCGGCACCGGCCTCGCGTTTGATCTCGTCCATGCGCGCGAGGAGCTTCACCGCGAGGCTCGCGGTTTCGGCCGCCCGCGACTCGCCCTCGGTTCGGAACTCGCCGGTGACCCGGTTGGCGTACACCGAACAGACGGCGCCCGCGCGCAGGCCGTACACGTTCGCGATCGTGAGGATCGCCGACGCCTCCATCTCGATGTTCTTCACGTTCGCGTCCCGAAGCGCCGCGACCAGCTCGTCGGAGCCGGCCGCCTCGAACCCCTCGAACCCCGGACGACCCTGTCCGGCGTAAAAGGAGTCGGCGCTCATCGTGATCCCGGTGTGGTAGTCGTAGCCGAGCCGCTCGGCGGCGGCGACGAGCGCGGAGACGACCTCCCCGTCGGCGGTCGCCGGATAGTCCTCGCGAACGTACTCGTCGCTCGTCCCCTCCTGGCGGACCGCGCCGGTCGTGATCACCAGATCGCCGACCTCCATGCCGGGCTGGATGGCACCGCAGGAACCGACCCGAACGAACGTGCCGACGCCGACCCTGGCGAGTTCCTCGACGGCGATCGCCGCCGACGGCGACCCGATCCCCGTGGAGGTCACCGAGACGGGGGCACCCTCGTACGTCCCGGTCGCGGTGCGGTACTCGCGGTGGGAGGCGACCTCCTCGTGGTCGTCCCACAGCGCGGTGATCTTGTCGACTCGCTCCGGGTTCCCGGGGAGAAGCACGGCGTCGGCGACGTCGCCCGTGCCGACCTCGACGTGATACTGGACCTCGTCGTTCGGATCCTCGCTGTCGCCGACGGCGTCGCCCGCCGAGCGCTCGATGTCGTCAGTCATGTCCTCGACCTTCGGCGAGGCGTTTAAAAGTAGTTCCGCATCGAGGGACGGACCCGTTTTCAGGGACTCCGTGCGTCATCGAGCGTCCCTTCGGAGATCGTGTTCGGGAGCAGTTCGCCGAGCGTGTACTCGCTCGTCTCGCCGTCGCCCTCGTCACAGACCACCGGGAGGTCGTCGTCCGCGAACTCGGCGAGGCTCTGTCGGCACATCCCGCAGGGCGTGACGCCGTCCCGTACGCCCGAGGCGACGGCCAGTCGGTCGAACTCCCGGTGGCCGTTCTTCACCGCCTCGGCGAGCGCCACCTCCTCGGCGTGGAGGGTGTTGGAGTAGTTGGCGTTCTCGATGTTACAGCCGGTGTAGACGGTCCCGTCGGCGGTCCGGAGCGCGGCACCGACGCGGTACTCGGAGTACGGGACGTGCGCGTCCGCGAGCGCGTCGCGGGCGGCCTCGATCAGGTCCGTGTCGCTCACTGCCATGTCGGTCACTCGACCGGCGGGCCGATAAGCGGTCGGGTCACCGGCCGGCATCGGTTCCCGGCCGGTACCGTTCACCGACCGGTGTCGTACTTGTAGGTCGCGGATTCCGGGTCGATCCCGAAGTCCTCGGCGGATTCGGCGGGCTCCCCGGTATCGCCTTCGTCCCCGTCGGCGTCACTGGTCTCGCCGGCGTCGGCGTTCTTGAACGCGTCCCGGAGCCGACCCGGCATCTCGAAGTCGTCGACGTCGACGTGGAGCCCGACCACGCCTCCGCCGAGGAACTCGCGCTTCTCGGTCAGTCGGTCCGAGAGCGCCGCCGGAAGGTCGTCGGTGTCGACCGCCTCGAAGCCGAACTGCGTCAGGTACTCGGGCTGGTCCGTGAGCACGTACACCGTCTCGAACCCCTCGGCGGCCGCGGTGTCGACGAGGCGCTCGACGACGTGTGCCCCGACGCCCCGCCCCCGCCACTCCGGGAGCACGCCGATCCCGGTGAGCTCGATCCGCTCCACGTCGTCGCCCCGGTGGAGCCGGAGTCGCCCGAATCCGGCCCTGTCACCCGACTCCTCGTCGACCGCGATCACGTAGTCCCGTGACCGGAAGGCGACGTCGTCGAGCCCCAATCGCTCGATCGCGTCCAGTAACCACGCCTCGTCACGGTTCTTGGCGTCGCGGACGTACATACGCCGTCCTACGAGGCCGAGGGTAAAAACGGTTCGCCGCTCGGGGAGGTCGGCGGGACGTCTCGGCTCCACCTCGCTGGGCCGTTCGATCGACGACGGATCGATACTAGAAACGATCCGAGTCTGTCATTTACGGAAAGTGAGTCGAAAAACATCGGTCGAGATGGAGTTAGATCGACCGTCAGTAAAGAATTCGAGCGTCGACTCGAGGGTCGCCGTTCTGCCGAAACATCGGGAAAATTCATACGTTTTCCGTCATGTCCACTGACACATTCCAGATCCCGATTCGGTGAGTATCTCCTATAATTACGGAGTACTACTGGTGGTGTAAACGAGTGATGAACGATATCAAATATGTTTTATACCGAATTCGTTCGACCGGAACGGAGACAGCAACTCACTAATAAGTAAATTTATAATGTGCGATGCGAGATTACAGGATACATCCATGACAGATAGACAGGCGGAAGTCGACGGGACGTCCGGGATCGATCGTCGGATGCTGCTCGCGTCCGGCGGCGCGCTCGCGACGGGCACCGTCTTCGCCGGGTGTCTCGGCGGGGGCGGCGGAAGCGACGACGGCGGCTCGGGCGGCTCCACCACGCAGGTCGCGATCATCTCGAGCCCGGCCGGCTTCGACGACAACGCGTTCAACGACAACGCGGTCGAAGGACTCGAACAGGCGTCCGAGGAGTTCGATCTCGAGTACACGACGGTCGAGGAGACCCAGGAGGCACAGTACGAGTCCGTTCAGGCCGACACCGCCGAGAGCGGCTACGACCTCATCATCTGCGTCGGCGACAACCACACCGACCCGCTGTCGACGAACGCCGAGGAGTATCCCGACCAGAACTGGATGCTCATCAACAACGTCATCGAGGGCGCCGACAACGTCTCGGGCTGGATCGAGATGAACAACGAGATGTCGTTCCTCGCGGGCGTCGCCGCGGGCGTGATGACCCAGGAGGACTTCGAGTACGAGGGCAGCTCCACCGACCCCGACGGGTCGACGGTCGGCTTCGTCGGCGGCGAGGACATCCCGCTCATCAACGCGTTCGAGCAGTCCTACATCGAGGGCGTCGAATGGGTCGACGACGGTATCGAAGTCCTAACCGGCTACGGCGGGAGCTTCTCCGACACGGGCGCGGCCAACGACGTGGCCGAGTCACAGATCGACGACGGGGCCGACATCGTCTGGCACGCCGCGTCCGCGGCCGGCGGCGGCGTCTTCTCGGCCGCACAGGACAACGGGCGATTCGCGCTCGGGGTCGACGTCGACCAGTCGGTCGCCGAAGAGCAGTACCAGGACGTCATCCTCGGATCCGCCGTCAAGGCGCTCAACGAGGCGACGTACACCGTCTCCGAGGCCGTCGTTAACGGGAACTTCTCCGAGTACGTCGGCGAACAGAACCTCTCCGTCGCACAGGGCAGCATCGACTTCGTCGTCGGCCAGGCCTTCGAGGGCGAACTCCCCGACGCGCTGAACGAGAACATCCAGGACGCGAAGGAAGGGTTCGAGAACGACGAGATCGAGCTGACCTGCGGCCCGACCAGCTGCTGAACGACTCCCCACGGTTCCGTCCCGATTTATAAAAATCCACCATGAGAACACGATGACGCGTAACGCACCTGCGGTCCGTCTCGAGGGGATCACGAAGCGGTTCGGCGACGTGGTCGCCAACGACGCGGTCGACTTCACGCTCGAGCAGGGGTCGATCCACGCCCTCCTCGGGGAGAACGGTTCGGGTAAGACGACGCTGATGAGCGTCCTGTACGGCCTCTACGACCAGAACGACGGAACGATCCACGTCGACGGCGAGGAGCGGACGTTCGAGTCGCCACGTGACGCGATGGACGCCGGGATCGGCATGATCCACCAGCACTTCCAGCTGGTGAAGCCGATGACGGTCCTCCAGAACGTCATTCTGGGCCACGAGCCGACCGAGGGCGGAACCGTCGACGAGGCGAGCGCACGCGCCGAGATCGAGGCGATCTGCGACCGGTACGGGTTCGACATCGACCGGGAGCTCGACACCCCGATCGAGGAACTCGACCTCGGCGCGCAACAGCGCGTTGAGATCGTCAAGAGCCTCTATCGGGGCGCGGAGGTCCTCATCCTCGACGAGCCGACCGCGGTGCTCACTCCCCAGGAGGTCGACGGCCTGATGGAGGTCATGAACGACCTCCGCGAGGACGGCCGCTCGCTGATCTTCATCTCGCACAAGCTGGACGAGGCGCTCGAGATAGCCGACGACATCACCGTTCTCCGGGACGGGAAGGCGATGGGAACGGTTCCCGCCGCGGAGACGACCGAAAGCGATCTCGCCCGCATGATGGTCGGCCGGGAGGTCCTCTTCGATCGACTGGAGCGTGACCCCGGCACGGGCGCTCCCGTTCTCGAGGTCGAGGAACTCCGGGTGGTCGGCGACCGCGGCCGCGAACGGGTCGAGGGCGTCGATCTCACCGTTCACGAGGGCGAGATCCTCGGCATCGCGGGCGTTCAGGGGAACGGACAGAGCGAGCTCATCGAGGGCATCACTGGCCTGCGTCGGCCGGACGACGGCGTCGTCCGACTGGGCGGGACCGACATCGCGGACCGGAGCCGCCGCGACCGGATCGAGGACGGGATCGCCTACATTCCCGAGGACCGTCAGACCGAGGGGCTCGTCCAGGAGTACAGCCTCCAGCGAAACGCCCTCCTCGGCAATCAGACGATCGAACCGTACGCCGAGAACGGGATCCTGAACTGGGAGGCGATCGAGGAACACGCCGCGGACGTCATCGAGGAGTACGACGTTCAGCCGCCGAACCCGGAGACGGACGCCGATTCGCTCTCCGGCGGGAACCAGCAGAAGTTCATCGTCGGCCGCGAGATCGGCCACGACCCGGACGTCCTCGTCGCGTCGCATCCGACGCGCGGCGTCGACATCGGATCGATCGAGTTCATCCACGAGCGGCTGATGGAGCTCCGTGATCAGGGCGTCGGAATCTTGATGGTCTCCTCGAAGCTCGAGGAGATACAGAAGCTCTCCGACCGCATCGCGGTGATGTACGAGGGCGAGTTCGTCGACGTCGTCGACCCCGAGGAGGTCACGGAGTCCGACCTCGGTCTCCTGATGGCCGGAGGGACGCTGGCCGAGGGATCGGACGACGAGTCGGGGTCCGCCGACGTCGACGGGGGTGTCTCGTCGTGAGCGACTCCGAGGCCGCCTCGAACGGCGGCGGGGTGCTCGACGCGGTCGCGGCCCGCTTGCTGGATGCGTCGGTACTCGAGCGGATCGGGATCGCGGTCGCGTCGACGACGCTCGCGATCCTCATCGGGCTCGTCGTCGCCGCGGCCACCGGATACGACCCGGTTCGGTTCGCCAGCCAGCTTCTCGTCGGCGCCTTCGGGAGCGAGCGGGCGATCGCCCGCACCCTTCGGAGCACGACGCTCTTCGTGTTGACCGGCGTCGCGGTCGCGATCGCGTTCCGCGCCGGCGTGTTCAACATCGGGGTCCAGGGCCAGTTCGTCGTCGGCGGGTTCTCCACCGTCGTCTCGATCATTTGGCTGGCCGCGTTCGTGCCCTCCGGCACGGTCGGCGGGGTCGTCCTGCTGCTGTTCGGGACGGCGGTCGGCGTCGTTGCCGGCGGACTGTACGGCGCGCTCCCCGGCGTGATGAAGGCGTACGGCGACGCGAACGAGATCATCACGACGATCATGTTGAACTTCATCGCCACCGGCTTCGTCGGCTGGCTCGTCGCGGGTCCGTTCGGCGACCCCGAGGCGACGGCGACTCGGACCCGTCGACTCCCCGATAACGTCGAGCTCCCCCAGGCCGTCTTCGGCGACCCCAACCTGTCGATCGTGGGTATCGTACTCATGCTCGGCGTGGTCGCGCTCGTCGCGGTGATCATGACGCGGACCCGGTTCGGATACGACATGGTGACGAGCGGATACCAGGACACGGCGGCGACGTACTCCGGCGTCGACGCGAAACGGATGGTCATCTCGACGATGGCGTTCTCCGGGATGATCGCCGGGCTGACGGGCGCGCTCTTCGTGATCATGATCCAAGGATACTACACCGATCCATCGGGCATCGGCAACTACGGGTTCGACGCGATCGCCGTGAGTCTGCTCGCCGCCAACAACCCGCTCGGCGTGCTCCCGGCCGGGCTGCTCTTCGGCGGCCTCGAATCGGCGGGCTCCCACGTCCAGATCAACAGCGACGTCCCCGTCCAACTGATCGACGGGATCGTGGGGCTCGTGGTCCTCTTCGTCGCGGCACCGGAGCTGTTCCGGATGATCGCGGCGCGCACGGGACTCGGAGGTGACGTCGAATGAGCGTCACCGACGTCCTGACCGTCGCTCGACTCCGGCTCGTCGGGATCACGATCGGCGTCCTGGCAGTTCTCGGTGCGGTCCTCTCCGGGATATTCGACGTGGACCTCTCGCGACTCATCACCAGGGGGTTCGTGACCCGGTCGCTGGAGATGGCGACGCCGATCACGCTCGCGGCCGTCGGCGGGCTGTACGCCGAGAAGAGCGGCGTGTTCAACATCGGTCTCGAGGGCTTCATGATCGTCGGCGCGTTCACCACGGCCGGCACGATGTTCGCGCTCGGCGGCACCTCGCCGACGCAGGGAGACGTCTGGGTCGCGATCCTCGTCGCGGTCGTCGTCTCGACGCTTCTGACGGCGGCTTTCGCCGTCCTGTTGATCCGATACAAGGCCGACCAGATCGTCGCCGGACTGGCGGTCTGGTTCGTCGGCCTCGGGTTCGCCCCGTTCGCGGCCGCGCTCGTCTGGGGGAGCCGGTCGAGTCCGGGACTCACCAGCATCGACAGGCTGGCGTTCGGTCAGTCGCCGCTGGTGTTCCTCACGGTCGTCCTCGTCGGCGTCGCCTGGGTGGTCCTCTTCCGTACCCGATACGGGTACTGGGTACAGGCCGCCGGGGAGAACCCGGAGGCGCTCGACACCGCCGGCGTCGACGTCGATCGAGTCCGCTACGCGACGGTGATCTTCTCCGGCGCGATGGCCGGATTCGGCGGGGCCGTGCTGCTCGCCCACGCCGGGAACTTCGTGGGAACCGGCTCGACGATGGTGGACGGCCGTGGCTGGATCGCCATCGTGGCGTACCTGTTCGGCAACTACAACCCGGTCGGAGCGGCTGCGGCCGCGCTGCTCTTCGGCGCGTTGGACATGCTGAACGTCCAGTTCCAGACGGTCGGGATCGAGATATCCGCTCGGCTCGTCAACCTGCTGCCGTACGTCGCGGTGCTCGTGGTGCTCACGGTCTACGGGAAGACCCGGATCCCGGCGGTCGTCGGCGAGCCCTACGAGACCGAGGAGTAAGTCTCCCGACCGCCTTCAGCTTTCATTCGTCACCCGTCGATCGAGCGCTCGTCGAGCGCGACCGGGATCGACCGGGACGCGACGTCGCCGGCGAACGCCTCCCCGTCCGCCTCCAGGTCGTCGAAGGTGTCGTAGTGGATCGGGACGACCAGTCCGGGCTCCATGCGTTCGGCGAGGTCGGCTGCGGCGTGACGGTTCGAGACGATCCCGCCGCCGCCGACGTTCGCGAGGAGGACGCCGACGTCGAGCTCGGCGAGCCCCTCGAGCGCGTCGCCGTCGCCCGGCCAGAGCACGGTCCGGCCGCCGATCGAGAACAGGAACCCGCAGCCGAACCCCTCCGGGTGCGGGACCGTCCCGTCGTCGTTCGCGCAGGGACCGTCCGGCTCGTTGTGCGCGGCGACCGTCCAGACGGTGACGGTCCCGTCGTCGGTCTCGACGTCGACGCGGGCCTCGTCGTCGACACGGATCACGTCGTAGTCGGCCGAGAGCGCCTCGACCGGCTCCACGTCGCGGTCGATCCGATCGGAGTCGACGGCGTCGTAGATCACGAGCGTCGCGTCCGCGTCGGCGACGGAGCGGATCCCCGCGGGGTCGTAGTGGTGGTCGTGAGTCACCACGACGACGTCGCCGTCGCGGGCCCAGTAGTCGTCGAGGACCCCGTATCGACCCGGATCCGTGTACACCACGGGACCGCCGTCGGCGTCGACGCGGGCGGTCGCGTATCCGAGCCACTCCACGGAGAGATCGTCGTATTTGACGGCCATGTTTCCTCCTCCGCCCCGGCGACCCATGAGCGTGGCTATCTCCTCGCTTCGTCGTGATCGCTACCGGGGTCCGTTCCCTCGACGGGACCCCGGTCTGCACCCTCGACGACGAGGTCCCACTCGCCCTCGACGTCCGGACCGAGGACGTGTTCGGGAACGAGCGGCATCGGAACCGGCACGAACCCGGCGGCACGCATCGCGGCGAAACCGCTCACCGTCTCGACGACGGTCCCGTCGTCGCCGCGACGCACGCGGAACCGCTTGTCCGCCGGATCGCGGCGATAGACGTACGGGAACGCCGGGGCGGGCGGCGTTCGAAGGCTCCCCGTCCCCGCGAGCACGGCGACGACCCGGTCGTCGGCCTCACAGACGAGTCGCGGAACGATCGGACGACCGTCCGGTTCGCTCGCGGCCGCATCGACCCCGTCCACGGACGGAACCGGACCGGACGGCGTGTCCGTCTCCCGCCAGCGGAACGTCGGATCCGCGTCGGACCCCGTTCCCCGACCGATGGAACCGTCGACGCGAACGCAGGCGTAGCCGCCGGTGGATCCCGGAATCTCTCCGGTGTCGACGGGGATCCGGTCGGGTCCCGAGTGGAACGTCCGGTGGCCGTCCGACTCGTCGACGACGAGCGGCGGGTCGGTGAGGACCGATCGAACCGCGGACGCGACCTCGACGTCGGCGACGACGAACAGGGCCCGTCGGTCCCGATCGATCGCGTGACCGAGCCGGGAGACGACCGTCGTCGGCGTCGCGTCCGACTCGGTGAGCGGCTCGATCCCGAGCGTCTCCCCGCCTCGTGTGACGAGCGCCGGCGGCTCCGCTCGAGTTCCCGGCCGGGAGACGTCGTATCCCTGCGCCGCGAGCCGGCTCGTCGCCGCCTCCGTCAGCCGCCGCCGCGCAGCGTCGCCGAGGGGGTCGGACATGGTACTCGGTACGGGTCCGATCCGGAAGCGACTTTCGCGTCCGCCGCGCTCAACTCGGGTTGCCGGCGTCCGTCTCGTCGTTCGCCTCGTCTCCGGTCCCGTCGTTCGCCTCGTCTCCGGTCCCGTCGTTCGCCTCGTCGTCGCCCGCCCGACCGCGGCCGTCGGCGAGTCCCGAGACCCGTTCGAGGGTGTCGACGTCCTCGACGGACTTGTCCTCGCGGACGCCGACGAACCGGGGGAACCGAAGGGCGTACCCGGATCCGTACGTCGGGGACGTCTGGATCTCCTCGTAGCCGACCTCGAGGACGACCTCGGGACGGATCCGTAGCTCCGTCCCCGATTCGGCGACGACGTGCGGCTCCAGCCGCTCCGTGAGTTCCTCGAGTTCCTCGTCCGAGAGGCCCGTCGCGACCTTTCCGATGGGTTCGTACTCGTCGCCGTCCGCGACGGCGAGCAGGAACGTCCCGAACAGCTCCGCACGACGCCCCTCGCCCCACTCCGCGCCGACCACGACCGCGTCGAGGGTCTCCACGTCCGGCTTCCGTTTCAGCCAGTCGCGGCCGCGGTTTCCCGGCGTGTACGCCGACGTCGGGTCCTTCAGCATGACGCCTTCATGGCCGGCCTCGAGGGCCGCGGACTCGATCCCGGCGATCGCCTCCGTGTCGTCGACGACCCGCAGCTCCGCGGCCGCGTCGGGGAGGACGTCGACGAGGCGGTCGTGGCGGACGCGAAGGGGTTCCTCGAGGAGGTCGCCGGGGGCGTCCTCGTCGCCGTCACCGTCGCTGTCGCGGTCGCTCTCGGCGTCGCCGTCGCCAGCGAGCAGGCAGTCGAACGCGTGGAGCCGGCAGGTCACCGTCTCGCGCATCCGGTCCACGTCGTGTTTTCGGCGGAACCGGCGGAGCATCTCCTGGAACGGCAGCGGCGAGCCGTCGTCGTCGACGGCGACGATCTCCCCGTCGAGGACGACGGGTACCTCGATTCGGTCGGCGACGTACTCGACGATCTCCGGCAGCGCGTCGGTCACGTCGTCCATGTTCCGCGAGTAGAGCCGCGGCCCGAACCCGTCGGGTCCCGGGGCGTAGTGGACCTGGACGCGGGCCCCGTCGAACTTCGTCTCGACCGCGACCTCGCCGAACGAGTCGACGGCGTCGGCGGCGGTCCCCGCCTGTGCCAGCATCGCCTGGACCGGCCTGCCGACCCGGATCCGCTCGGCGTTCAGTCCCTCGATCCCTGCCTCCCGAGCCAGGCGCGCGACCCGCCCGTAATCGTTCGTCACTTGGAGGGCGCGCTCGACGGCCGCGTAGGCCTCGTCGGTCGCCCGATTCTCGGCGTCATCTCCGCCGTCCCCGTCGGATCCGTCAGTTCCGTCGTCGGTCTGGGTCGTCGCGTCTCGTTCCCCGTTGCCGGCCTCGGTCCCGGATCCGGGACCGTCCTCCGCGAGGAACGCCTCGGCGACCGCGTCCCGGACGGTCCCCTCGCCGACGCCGATCCGCATCTCGCCGAGCACCAGGCGAGCGAGCGTCTTCGCCTCCGCCGGGTCACATCGATTGAACAACCCGAACAGCGCGTCGACCTTCCGGGACTCGCTCCCCTCACCCGTGGCGGCCGCGAGCTCCCGGAGCGTTCCGTCTACTTCGGCGACCGAGAGCGGGTCGCTCCCGTCGCCGAACGCCGATAGTCCCCGCTGTCCGCCGAAGTCGAATCCGGCGGCGACCGCGCCGATCTCCCCGCGGCTCGCGAGTCGGTCCTCCACGTCGGCGGCGGCGACGTTCGGCCCGGCGGCGCGGGCGATCGCCTCGCGACACGACGCGGGACCGACGTCGAGGGTCCGGTCGTCGTGTGCGGGATACGTCCGCCCGAGCAGGAGGCGAGTCACCGTCCCGAGGTCGTCTCCGGCGTCGGCGAGCAGGTCCGCGACGATCGCCGTCGTCTCGAGGTCGGCCGGCTCGGCCTCCAGTCGCTCCACCCGCTCGGCGAACGCGGCGAACTCCATGCCCCGGATCGGCGATCGGCGCTCAAAAGCGCGCCGATGCGGAACGGACCGTTCTCGATCCTCGTTTCGATCCGGGTCGGGGCCCTTTTATCGTCGGAGTCCGTCCGGCCATCGCATGAGCACCGAGTCGGCCCTCGCCGACGGCGTCCGTGAGGCGCTCGCCGTCGACGCGGACGAGTTCGCCGCGCGCGCCGAGGAGGAGGCGGAGGTCGTCAAACAGGGGCTACACGACGGGGCGTTCGACAACCACCAGTCGATCGTCGGCTTCGAGTACGAGTTCTACGCGGTCGCCGACGGCCGCTGGAGCGAGGAGTCCCGCGCCGGCGAGTACGCGCTGATGCGCGTGCCGCGACGCCTCCTGGAGCTGATGGGGTTCGAGAAGGAGCTCGGGCTCCACAACGCGGAGATGTCGACGAGCCCGCAGCCCCTCTCCGACCACGGCCTACGCGCCCAGCTCGCGGAGGTCCGCGCCCGGCTGGAGGCCGCCGAGAACACGGCCGGCGTCGAGGGAATGCGGCTCGTCTCCGACGGCGTCTGGACGATTCCGCCGGCGGGCGAGACGGCACGCGGATACCTCACCGACAGCGTCGACCTCGACGGCGTGACCGTCGCGGCCAACATGAGCGACGCCGTCCGCTACCACGCGATGGCGAACGCCGGCGGCGACGCGCCCGTCGCCCTGGAGGCACCCGGCGTCACGCTGCGAGCGGACACCGTGATGCCGGAGAGCCTCATCACCTCCATCCAGCCGCACTACCAGGTCGCACAGGCCGACACGCTACCGGTCCACTTCCGGTACGCGCTCCGGATCGCGGGACCGCTCCTGGCGCTCGGCGTGAACTCGCCGTTCCTCCCGCCCGACCTCTACGACGACGACTGGGACGCGGAACAGGTCCTCGAGGAGGGGGCGACGGAGAACCGGGTCCACGTGTTCGAGTCCGTGCTCAACGCCCGGACCGACGCCGAGAAGGTTCGATTCCCACACGACTTCCACGACGTCGAGACCGCCGTCGACCGGATCGCGGGCGACGAGACGATGGTTCCCATGCCCGAGTCGGACGGTACCGACCGCTTCGACGACGATTTCGCCACGTTCCGGACGAAACACGGCACCTACTGGCGGTGGGTCCGCCCGGTGTTCGAGGGCGCGAGCCGGTCGAGCGCGAACGCCCGGATCGAGTTCCGTCCGGTCCCCGCACAACCGACCGTCCGGGACTCGATCGCGTTCCAGGCCGCGTTCGCGGGACTGATGGGCGCGCTCCCGCGACACGAACACCCCGTCATCGGCCTGGAGTGGGAGACCGCGCGCGCCAACTTCTACGCCGCGGTCGCGGACGGACTCGACGCCGAGATGGAGTGGATCGGCTACGACGGCGAACACACCACGGACGCGACGGAGATGTACGAGGACCTCCTCGACCACGCGGCCGCCGGCCTCCGGACGGCCGGCTGCTCGGAGGCCGAGGCGGAGTCGTGGCTCGCCCCGCTCAGGTACCGGATCGACGGCGGGATCACCCCGGCCGGCTGGAAGCGGGCCGGCGTCCGGTCCCGGCTGTCGGACGGCGAGTCGTTCGACGACGCGGTCCACAATACTCAGCGGGCGTACATCGAACGACAGGCCGAGACCCTCATCGACGGCGGGTTCTCCGAGTGGTGACACGGACGGGTCCGGATCGGTGACGCGGACTAGATCGACCTTCCGGATCGGCCGCGATCGGCGTGTGGTCGGCCCATTTAAGTGATACTCGCCGTATCGTTGGATAGATCCGAGTACATGCCCTGGCAGTCGACCCCGTACGTGCTTCTGCTCTTTCTGTCGGCGCTGGTGGCGTCGCTGTGGGCGGGGTACGGCATCGTGTCGGTCCCGGCGGAGAGGCGGAACCACACGGTCACCGCGTTCGTCGTCCTCTGTCTCTCGGCGGCGGTATGGGCCGCGACGTACGGCGTCCAGCTCGCGAGCACCGGTCTCGAGGCGAAGCTGCTCGCCCACCGGTTGCTACACGTCGGCGCAGCCGCGACCCCGTCGGCCTGGCTGGCGTTCGCCTTGGCCTACACCGGTCGAGGGGACCGGCTCACGCCGACGGTCGTCGCGGCACTCGCGGCGCTCCCCGCCGCGCTGGTCGCACTGCTGGCCACGAACCCGTACTCGCTGGTGCTGGTCGACGCCGAACTGGTCACGACCGGATCGTTGACGCGGCTCGAGACGACGCTCGGCCCGGTCTATCACCTCCATCTCGCCTTCTCGTACGTCGCAGTCGTCGGGGGCGCGTGGCTCGTCGTCGATCACGCTCTCGGCTCCGGTGAGCAGGTCAGACGGCAGGCGGCGCTTCTGATCGTCGGGGCGCTAGTTCCCCTCGCGTTGAACGTGTTCGAGGTCCTCTCGGTGCCGCCGTTCGGGACGGCGACCGTGAACCTGACTCCCGTCTCGCTGTCGCTCTCGACGGCGTGTTTCGGGGTGGCCGTGTTCCGGTACCGGCTCTTCGATCTGACGCCCATCGCCTCGCGGGTCGTCCTCTCGGAGATGGACGACGGCGTGGTCGTCCTCGACGCCGCCGGGACGATAGTCGACGTCAACCCGGCCGCGGAGGGCGTCGTCGGGGACCGGGAGACGGCGGTCGGCGCACCGGTCTCGACGCGGCTCCCGGAGTACGACGCCCTCGAGACCGGAGCGGACGACGAGGTGCTCGCGACCCGCGAAGGGCCAGAGGGGAGGCGGTTCCTCCGGTTGAGCCGGTCGCCGCTGCGGCGGGGCGGCGAGACGTACGGCTGGGTGGTCCTGATCGGGGACGTGACCACGATCGAGGAGCAGCGTCGGGCCCTGGCGGAACGGAACGAGCGGTTGGACGCCTTCGCGGGGATCGTCTCACACGACCTCCGAAACCCGCTCTCGGTCATCTCGGGCTACGCGGAGATCGCGAGAGAGACGGGCGATCCGGAGCACTTCGAACGGATCGACGACACCGTCGACCGCATGACCGAGTTCCTCGAGGACCTGTTGCAACTCTCGAGACAGGGCGAGACCGTGACCGAGTTCGAGCCGGTCCCGCTACGGGAGGTCCTCGAGGCGGTCGAGACCGGGATCGCGGACGACGACCTGACCGTGGTCGTCGAGGACGGAGTCGACGACGCGGTCGTACTCGCCGATCGGGCCCGACTGGGACAGGTTCTCGACAACCTCCTGCGGAACGCACGCGATCACGCCGACGAGCCCGTGACGGTTGCCGTCGGCCGCCCGTCGGACGGCTTCTACCTCGCGGACGACGGGCCCGGGATCCCCGAATCCGAGCGCGAGAACGTCTTCGACGTCGGCTTCACGACCCGCGAGTCGGGGACGGGACTCGGCCTGACGATCGTCCGCGACGTCGTCGAGGCCCACGGCTGGTCGATCGAGGTGACCGAGAGCGAGGAGGGCGGCACCCGGTTCGAGATCACCGGCGTCGAGTTCGACGAGCCCGGAAGGGGTGACGAACCGATCGAGGATCCGATCGGATCGCCTCCGGAAGCCCGGTGAGGGATCGGCCGATCGGGAAGGGGGTCGGCCTCCTACGTCTCGCGGAACGTCAGCCCGTCGCGAAGCTCCCGGGCCCGCGACAACAGCGCGGCGCGAGCGGTCGCCTCGGCATCGACGGTTTCGTCGGTCAGCGTCAGATGCCCCATCTTCCGGAGCGGGCGCGCGTCCTCCTTGCCGTACCAGTGGAGATCGGCCTCCGGCGCGTCGAGGACCGCCTCGACCCCCCGGAGGGTCGCGGGACGGGTCTCCTCGGTGTCCCCGAGTACGTTCGCGGTGACCGCGGGCGCGACGAGGTCGGTCGGGCCGAGCGGCCACCCGAGGACGGCGCGGACGTGGTTCTCGAACTGCGAGGTCCGCGTTCCCTCGATGGTCCAGTGCCCGGAGTTGTGCGGGCGCGGCGCGATCTCGTTGACGAGGACGTCGCCCTCGTGGGTCTCGAAGAGTTCGATCCCGTAGACGCCGCGTCCGTCGAGGAACTCGAGGACGTCCTCCGCGACCGCCTCGGCGCGGGCGATGGCCTCGTCGCTCGCGCGGGCGGGAGCCACGCTCTCGCGGAGGATCTCCTCGCGGTGGATCGTCTCCGTCACGGGATAGGTCCGCGTCGCGCCGTCGGCGCCCTTCAGCCCCATCACGGCGATCTCGCGCTCGAAGTCGACGAACCGCTCGGCCATCGCGTCGCCGCCGACCGCCGCGAGCGCGTCGGCCGCCTCGCTCGGCTCGTGGACCGGGACGTTCCCGCGGCCGTCGTACCCGCCGCGGCGGGCCTTGAGCATGACGCCGTCGAACTCCTCGACGACGCGCTCGAGCCCCTCGGCGGTCGCGACCGCGGCGAACTCGGGGACGGGGATCCCGGCGTCCGACAGCGCCTCCGTCTGTACCAGCTTGTCCTGGATCGTCTCGAGGGTTCCCGGGTCCGGGTGGACCGGCACGTCGTGTTCCTCGCTCGCCGCCGCCAACACCTCGGGATCCGCGAGCTCGATCTCGAAGGTGAGCGCGTCGACGCGTTCGGCGAGCGCGTGGATCCCGTCGGGATCGTCGAAGCCGGCGACGATCTGGTCGCGGGCGACCCCCGACGCGGGACACGCCGGCGTGGGGTCCAGGACGACCACGTCGACGCCGAGGGGCGAGGCCGCCTCCGCGAGCATCCGTCCGAGCTGTCCGCCGCCGACGACGCCCAGGGTCGGGCCGGGAAGCGTGATCGACATCTACGCCGGGATATCGCACGTCGACGAATAAACGTTGCTGAATTCGCCGATCCATGTGCACGAACGTGGATCTTCAGGGGACGGTCAGTCGGCTCCGTCGATCCGCGCCTCCTCGCCCGCAAGCATCTCGAGGACCTGCATCACGCCCGAGTTGTCGTCTCGGCCCATGTCGTTCTGGACCATCGACTTGTACAGTTCGTGGGCGAGTTCGGTCTGGGGCATCGGCGAGCCGAACGTCTCGCCGGCGTCCGTCGCGATCCGGAGGTCCTTGTACTGGTACTCCGCGAAGAAGCCCGGGTCGAAGTCGCCGCGGATCATCGACGGGGCGCGGTTGTCGAGCGTCCAACAGCCGGCCGCGCCGCCGCTTATCGCGTCCACGACGGCCTCGAGGTTCGCGCCCGCGTTGTGTGCGAACACCAGCGCCTCGCTCACCCCGACCATCTGGGCGGCGACGACGATCTGGTTACACGCCTTCGTCGTCTGGCCGGCCCCGCTCGGCCCGCAGTGCGTCACCGTCTCGCCCATGACCTCGAGGGCGTCCGCGTGCTCCGCGAGGACGTCCTCGTCGCCGCCGACCATGATCGAGAGCGTCCCCTCGATCGCGCCCGACTCGCCGCCCGAGATCGGCGCGTCGAGGGCGTCGACCCCCTCCTCCGCGAGGCGTTCGGCGACCGCTTCCGCGACCGTCGGCGAGATCGTCGAGTGATCGACGACCGTCATCCCCGCGCTCACGCCGTCGATCACCGGGTCGGGCTCGCCGTCCTCGCCGAGCACGACGTCCGCCACGGCCGGCGAGTCGGGAAGACACAGGAAGACGACGTCGCTCCGCTCGGCGACGCCCGCGGGCGATCCGCCGTCCTCGCCGCCGTGTTCCACGAGCTCGTCGACCGGCTCGTCCGAGCGGTTGTGCCCGACGACGTCGTACCCCGCGTCGAGAAGGTTCTTCGCCATCGGCAGGCCCATGATCCCGAGTCCGACGAATCCGGCTGTTGCTGTCGGCATACTCCCAGTGTCGAGGAACACGGCATAAAGCTGACCCCGATGACCCGCGTCTACATCGAGACCGTCGCGAGGTCGCTTTCGAGCCCCTCCACGAACTCGTTGTACGCCTCGACGAAGCCCGCGAACGGCTCGGCGTACTCGCGGACGTCGGCCGCCGAGGGGGCCCCGTACTGCGAGAGGAGATAGAGGCCGCCGGACCCGCCGACGCGGAGGTACGAGACCGTCCCCTCCTCCCACTTGAGCTCCCAGCGGTCGCCGTCGACGCGGGCGGTGAACGTCCCGTAGTCGTCGCCCTCGTACCGGTACACCTCGCCGGCGATGACGCCGCAGGTCTCGCGGATCGAGTCGAGCACCCGGTCACGCTCGGCGACGACGCCGTCGGTCGAGGCGGGCTCCGGGAACTCCGCGGAGACGCCGTCGAGCACGCCCGAAAGCGAGCCGACGTACGCGTTCCAGGCGGACACCATGTTCGGGTAGTCCGCCAGCGCGGTCGCCAACCCCGAGGGATCGGGCGGCTGTTTCGTCGAGACGACGTAGGTGTCGGAGCCGCTCTTCGGCGAGAAGCGGAGGAACTCCAGCTCGCCGGCCTCGTGTTTGACGGTCCACTCGCCGCCCGCCGTCGACAGCGCCGTTCGGCCGTAGTCGCCGCCCTGGAGCTTCGCGAGCCGGTAGGCGATCCCGCCGGCGTGGTCGCGGACGGCCGCGACCAGCTCGTCGCGTCGGTCGGCCACCGCCTCGACGTCGGACACGTCGAGGTCGATGCCGAGCCCGGAAGTCTCGGAAGGGGAACTCACGTCCGGAACCGGGCGACGAACGACGTTAACCGGTTCGGTCGGGGACGGTCGGGAGCGACCGGTTCGGTCGCGGGCTACCGGAACCGATCGATTCGGCCGGAAGTCATTCGCCCCCACCGGGGATCGACTCGCGGATCTCGCGTATCCGTCTCGGCTCGTCGATCCCCGACCGGAGCACGAGCGCGAACACCTCCTCGCCGTCGGGGACGGGCGCGTCCCCGCTCAGGATCGCCCCCGAGCCGGTCTCCTCGGCGAGCCACCGCCGACCGTCGGCGATCGCCTCGCGATTGAGCCAGGCGGGCGGACCGCCGACGACGAGCAGGGTTCGGTCGGCACGTCCCTCGGGCACCTCGACCGTGTTCTTTCCGCGGGTCGCCTTCCGGATCACCGTCTCGACGGCCGACACCGCGGCGCTCGCGTCCACCTTCTCCGGCTCCGAGGAACCGAACAGACCCAGACCGAACCGCGACTCGGTTTCCGGGGGTTCGACCGCCTGCGTCGCGTACCCCAGCGCCGCGACGTCGCCCTCGTCGCCGACCGCCCGAGCGATATCGCTCGCGTCGAGCACCTGCTGAGGCGTGACGGCGTCGGCGTCGCTCTCGCCCGCCCCGAAAAGCGCCGCGATCCGATCGGCGACGATCCCGTTCAGTCGGTCGCGGGCGTCCGCGATCGTCTCGCCCGGGCGCAGCCACGCGTCGGTGTCGAAGGGGATGACCGCGGCCGTCCGCTCCGAGAGCGCCCCGAGCGTTCGAGCCGCGTTCCGCTCCGCGAGCGGTCGTCGCGGGCTCGATCCGTCGTTCGGTCGCGACCCGCCGTCGCCGCCGTCCTTCGAGCTCGACTCGGCGTCGCTCTCGGCGGGCGTCGGAAGGATCGCGACCGAGTACACCGGCGCGTCGTACAGCGTTTCGATCTCCGCGGCGAGCGCGGGGGCGACCCCGCCGCCGGCGGCGCCGCCGACGCCGACGACGAGAACGAACGCCTCCGCGAGCGACGGGCGCTGGTCGTCGAGGGCGCGGCCGAGCTCGCTCGCGTGGACCTCCCCGAGCTCCCGGCCCGCGTGGAGGTCGCCGTCGAGCCCGTCACCGCCCGCGGCGTCTCCGAACCGATATCGCCGGTCCTCGCCGATCGACTCGAGGCGGTCGAGCGCCTCCATGTCCGTGTCGAACGCGGAGACGCCGTGGAGGAATCGGTCTCCGTCGCGTTCGGCCGTGAGCCGGTCGACGATCCGCCCGCCCGCCCCGCCGAGGCCGATGACGTGTACGCGCATACGTTCTCCCGGTCGGCGAACGGGGATTTATCGTCTTCGGCCGGTCGCGGAGCGGTCGCCCGGGACGCCGGGCCAGTTGTCGTCGTCATCGGGACCCGACGTGCCGCCCCCGTCGTCGCCGGGGACCGTCCACTCGAACTCGTCGAGGCGGCACTGTCCGTCGGGGAGCCGTTCGGCGGGATCCGGCTCCACGCCGAGCAGGCGGGGCAACGCGGTGTCCGCGAACGTCAGGACGAGCACCAACACGATCGGCGCGAGGAACAGTCCGTGAAAGCCGAACACGACCGGGCCGAAGATGTACGCGAGCATCAACAGCCCGACGTGCGTCGTCTTCCCGCTGAAGTACGGCCGCAACACGATGTCGGGGATCGTGTCGACGACGACGACCGCCACGAGGAGGAACCCGACGACGTACACCAACAGTCCGGTGTCGTTTCCCATGACCGCCGGAACGGCGGTCGCCGCGGCCAAAGGGAGGTAGACGACCTTCATTCCGATGACCGGTATCAGGCTCGCGACACCCGTGAGCGCGCCCGCGAGCGTCGGGTACGGAACCGCGACGGCGTCGGGTGCGACCACGTTGTAGCCGGTGTACGTCGCGATCGCGATGATCGATATCGCGATGACGTTGAGGAGGTTTCCGTACAGCACCGCCTCGAGCTCCGCGTCGGCCGCCTCGAAGTACTCGCGGACGATCGCGTCGTCGTCGAACCGGAGCACCCACTCGTGGAACTTCGAGCCGTCGAGGAGCAGGTAGTAGGTGACCACGACGGTGATGAGCAGGTTGAGGAGCAGCCCGGACACCGTGTTCGTCAACAGCGCGGCGTTGTCGACGAGGAAGTCGATCAACGGGTCGAACTGCCCCGACTGATACGCCTCGATGACGTTCCCGACGGAGAGGTTCGAAAGCTCCGTCAGGCGCTGTAGCCACTGGTTTCCCGATCCGAGCGTCTCGGCGAGCGGGAACTCCTCGATGAATCGCCGCATCTCGACCACCAACAGCACCACGGCCGAACTCAAGAGCAGTATGAGCGGGACGGCGATCACCGAGAGGGCCGTCACCGCCCGGACTCGCGCGGGGAGCCGCAGCCGTTCGAGGTCGTGGTAGAACCGCCGAGTGGAGTAATAGAGGAAGACGGAGACGGTGAGGGCGGCGACGAACCGATAGGCGATGTAGCCGGCGATCAGCGAGACCGTGAGACCGAAGAGGGCGACGACGAAGCGCTTCTCGTCCATGCGCGGACGTGTTCGACCCGGAACATAAATGATGTGGAAGGTTCGAGGTCCGGTTCAGTTTCCCGCCGAGCCCGTGGTGAAACCGTCGTTCGCCTCCTCGGTCCGGTCTCTCGTCTCCTCAGCTCGATCGCCCGTCCCGTCGGATCGATCGTCGTTCCCCGATCGAGGAGACCCGTTTACCTCGTCTCGATGCCCGCCAGCGTCGTCGCGGACGGACGACCCCAACCGCTCCGCGACGACGCGGTCCTGCCGGTCCAGTTGCTCGCGGTGTAACGAGAGGATCATGTCGGCGAGGACGCCGAACACGAGCAGTTGCATGCCGAGGATGATCGCGCCGGTCGCGGCCACCGCGACTATCTCGTGGCCGACGTCGAAGACGATCCACCGGTAGAGGACGAACGCGGCCATGACCGCCCCGGCGACCGTCGAGATCGTGCCGACGCTCCCGAAGTAAAAGAGCGGGTTGTTGGTCTTCGCCTTCCGGTACAGCTCCAGGAAGATCACGCCGCCGTCGCGGACCGGGTGGAGGTTCGTCGAGGAGCCGTCGGGGCGCGGCCGGTACGTGACCGGGACGACCGTCACGGTCACCCGCTGTTTCACGCACTCGACGGCCATCTCGGTCTCGACGCCGAACCCGTCGGCGGTGAGGGTGAGCCGGCGGAACGACTCGCGGGTAAACGCCCGATAGCCGGAGAGGATGTCGCCGTAGTCCTCGCCGTGGATCGCGCGAAACGCCCCGTTGATGAGGCGGTTACCGACGCGGTTCAGCCGCGTCATCGCGCCCGGACGCATGTCCGCGAAGCGGTCCCCGATCACGTGTTCGGCCTCGCCCTCGAGAAGCGGGGTCAACATCGCCTCCGCGTCCCCGGCGTCGTAGGTGGCGTCCGCGTCGGCCATCAGGACGTACGGGGCGTCGACGTGCTCGCGGACGCCCTCGCGGATCGCCTGACCCTTTCCCTCGCCGGACTGTTCGACGACGCGTGCGCCGGCCTCGCGGGCGATCTCGCGGGTGTCGTCGGTCGACCCCCCGTCGACGACGAGGACGTTCGCGAGGCCCTCCTCCCGGAACGAGGAGACGACGGTCCCGACGGTCTCGGCCTCCTCGTAGGCCGGCAACAGGACGCAGACGTCGTCGAAGTCGCTCATCGTCCGGGCGATATCGGCCGAGTCGCTAAACTCTGTCCCTCCGGTCGCAAAACGACGGGAGACCCACACGCTCATGTATCCCACCGACGTATGTGGTGGCATGTCACAGGCACTCGAAGAACACGCCGAGGCGCTACTCAGCGCGGCGCGGACCGCAACGGGGGACGAGCTGCGGAGCCTCACGTACTTCACCGAAGAGGAGGTCGAACAGCTCTACCTGCGGAGCGATCTGAGCCGGACCGCCGACCTCGTCGGGTTCGCCGAGAGCGAACGACACGGGTTCCACGCGCAGTCGCTGTACGCCAACACGCAGCTCGGGAACTACTTCTTCACCGTCCGGGTGTTCGAGAACGGCTACCTCACCCGGGTGATCGCCAACGGCCACGGCGTCTGGGTGACGACCGATTCGATGGAGATCGATCGCTTCGAGGAGCTCGCCAGCGCGCTCGCGGAGATCCTCCGCTCGTTCGATCCCGCCGCGATCGACGAGGAGTGACCTCGGAGAGTTCCTCTCAGTCTAGCTCGGTCTTCCGTTTCGAGACCAGCCGGTCGGCGTGGGCCGGCTTCGTCACGTCAGCGTTCGTGCCGCCTTGAACCGGCTCCATCGGCTTCTTCCTGCTGTCGATGCCCTTCCGTCGTCGCTTTGGTCGCGGTCGGGTTCTCACGGATCGATACCCAACCGCACACTGCTATGACCGATCACCTTGTATATTCGCTCGAGCGTATAATGAACATAGGAACAAGGTTAAGGTATCTCACGCGATACCAACGGATATGGAAACGCGGAAGGTCCAGCGGCTGGGACCGTCGACGCTGGCGATGACGCTCCCCGCCGAGTGGGCACAGGAACACGGCGTGAACAAGGGTGACGAGGTCTCCCTGCGGATGGGAGGAAAGGGGACGCTGACGGTGCTGCCCGAGTCGGTGAGCTCGGAGGAATCGGAGGCGGTGATCAACGCGGACGGACTCGATGCACGGGCGCTCGAGCGGGCCGTCGTCGCCCAGTACGTGCTCGGCCGGCGCGTGATCCACGTCCGGAGCGAGGGGACCCTCGACAGCGAACACATCAACGCGGTGTACAAGGCCGAGACCCAGCTCATGGGACTCGGCGTGATAGAGGAGACGCCGGAGGACATCTCGATCCGCTGTTCCGTCGACCCCGAGGACTTCACGCTGGACAACCTCCTCGAACGGTTGGAGAACACCGGCTCGACGATGCGCGGCGAGGCCGTCAAGGCGCTCGCCCACGGCAACGCCGACCTCGCTCAGCGCGCGCTCAACCGCGAGCGGCAGGCGAACAAGATCTTCGTGCTCCTGTTGCGGCTGATCTTCACGGCCTACCAGAACCCGAACCTCGCCCGGGCGGTCGGACTGGAGGAGGGGTTCCCCCTCATCGGGTACCGCTCGGTCGCGAAGAACCTCGAGCTCACCGCCGACAACGCCGAGGACATCGCCGACATCGTGATGGAAGCCGACGGCCACACGCTCGACGTCGACAACGCCACGATGCGGCAGATCCGCGAGTTCACGGACCAGGTGGACGAGCTCACCGCGCTGGCGGTCCGGGCCGTCGTCGAGCGCGACTACGACCTCACCGTCGAGTGCCGCGACCTCTTCGCGCGACTCGAGGACCGCGAACAGGAGATCCTCGGCGAACTGCCCGACGACCTCGACAACGACGTGCTGTTGATGACCCGGGAGGTGCTCGTCAGCCTCCAGCACACCGCGGAGTACGCCATGCGGAACGCCGAGATCGCCGCGAACCTCGCGCTCAACGAGGCGTCCGACCACGTCGACATCGTCTAGCCGTCGGGGCCACGTCTCCGACGCGTCCTCGCCACGTCTCCGCTTTCTCGCCTTCCCGCTCGCGCGCGGATCGCCAGGTTCGCATGAACTAAGTGTCCACCCGCGAAGCGACTCGTATGACCGAGGGATCCATCGCGTCCGACAAGGGGATCGGCGTGACGCTCGCACTGTCGGCCGTCGCGGCCGTCGGCGCAGTCGTGATGTACGGCCACCCGACCCAGTACGGCAAGGCCTGGGGGTTCGCGGCGGCGTTCGTCTTCGCTCTGTTGGCGGTCGTCGCCGTCCAGGCGTTCGAGTGAGGCGTCGCGACGGTAACCGGACGCCCCGACGAGAAACCGTTAAGCGTGTCTGACACCAACCTCCAACGATGACCGAGTACACCGAGGAGGAGCGGCGGATCCTCGCGTACCTCACGGACAGCGTCACCCGTGGCGAGCGGTACGTCCGCTCGAAGACGATCGCCGACGCGATCGATCTCACCGCCAAGCAGGTCGGCTCCAGGCTCCCGCGGCTCGCCGAGAAGGCCGACGACGTCGAGATCGAGAAGTGGGGCCGCGCCCGATCGACCACGTGGCGCGTGACGCGGGGGTGACGGGTCACGCGGGGAGCGATCCGACCGCGAGGCTTCGAACGGACGCGTCCGGAGCCGGCGGCCGGATCCGCGACTCCACCCTTTTATTCACCCCCCGTTCGTATCCGGGTCCATGACCGTCCGAGTCTCCCGGACGTTCGAGTTCGATGCCCCCGTCGAGGACGTGTGGGCGTTCATCTCGGACGCGGAGAAGCGTGCAGGAGCGATCAGCGTGGTCGACACCTTCGAGGTCCACGGGGACGGGACGGCGACGTGGCACGTCGCGCTCCCGATCCCGATGATCCGGTCGACGATCACGGTCGACACCGAGGAGGTCGAACGCGACCCGCCGAACCGAGTGAAGTTCGTCGGCAGATCGAGCGCGTTCCGGGTGACCGGCGAACACGTCATCACGGAGACCGAGAGGGGTTGTCGGCTCGCGAACGAGTTCGTCGTCGAGGGGAAACTTCCCGGCGTCGAGTCCTTCTTCAAGCGAAACTTCGACGCGGAGCTCGACAACTTGGAGGAGGCGCTCCGCGAGTCGCTGACGCTCGACGCCTGAGCCGGATCGACGTTCGAACGCTCTCGGGTCGGAGGCGATCCGTCTCCATCCGGTCTCCGTGGATTTATACGCGAGGGAACCGTACCTGGCGTTGCCGGAGTTCGACGCTTTTCTCGTCGAAGTTCGGCGACAACGACCCGCGCCCGTCCCACCTCGGGCGACGGCCCGATACAGCCTGGGGGTCCGCTGTTCGGTGCCGTCTCCCGTCCACCCGCCTCCCGTCTTTCACGGCTTCCCGCCTTTCGCCATCCTTGGCCGTTCGTCGCCCTCACGTCGCGTCGACGTGCCCATCCATCCGCGCTGGGAGTATCAACGAGGATAATTCGGTCGACACGTTCTTCAACCGTTTCGCCATGGATCCGAACGCCGCGGACGAACTCGGTCGACCACCCGTTTCGGGCATGGTCGGCCCACCACTCGCTTCCACCGTCCGTCGTCCGTCGGCGTGGGTTCGGGCCACCCGCTCCCACCACCACCCGGACCCGTTCGAGGCGTGGAAGCACGGATCCCCCTCTTCGAGTCGACACGAACCGCGAGTCACGGCCTCGTCGTCGAAACGCAAGGACGATAGGCCTCTGTGGAGAACGTGCGTTCGAATGTTCCCCCGCGAGTACCGCGGCGTCGTCTTCGCGGTCGGCCTCTTCCTCGTCGTCCAGCTGGGCGCGCTGGCGTTGGTCCCCGAGTTCACGGAGAGCGGCTATCAACCCGTCGAGGACCCGCAGGACCCGACGAACAGTCTCGTGTACATCGTCGCCATCGTCGCCATGACGGGACTGATGCTCGCGGCGTTCCGCTACGAGTTCGACTGGGCCATCCGGCTCCTCATCGTCGGCGTCTCCGCGTGGCTCTCGTGGTACGTGTTCGCCGCGTTCGCCCCGCCGCTTCTCGCCGCCGTCCCCGCGATCGCGGTGGCCGTCGGCCTCCTCGTCCACCCCGAGTGGTACGTGATCGACGCCGCGGGGGTGTTGATGGGCGCGGGGGCGGCCGGCCTCTTCGGGATCTCCTTCGGAATCCTGCCCGCGCTCGTCCTCCTGACGTTCCTCGCCGTCTACGACGCGATCTCGGTGTACGGAACCGAACACATGCTCTCGCTCGCGGAGGGCGTGATGGACCTGAACATCCCGGTCGTCCTCGTGATCCCGCTCTCGCTCTCCTACTCGCTCCTCGAGGAGGACGATCCCGCCGACGGAAACGATCCCGCCGACGGCAACGATCCCGCTGACGGTGACGGGGTCGACGGCGGCGAGATCGACGACGAGACCGACGGGGTTGCCGGCGACGAGGCCGACCACGCAGCGGACGTCCCCGACATCGAGGAACGCGACGCCTTCTTCATCGGACTCGGCGACGCCGTCATCCCGGCGGTGATGGTCGCCAGCGCCGCGACCTTCTCGTCGGCCCCGGCGCTCTCGGTCCCGTTCATCGGGCTCAACCTCCCGGCGCTCCTCGCGATGGGCGGCACGCTCGCCGGCCTGCTCGTCCTGTTGCGCTGGGTGATGAAGGGGCGGCCCCACGCCGGCTTGCCCCTGCTCAACGGCGGGGCGATCGGCGGCTACCTGCTCGGAGCGCTCGTCGCCGGCGTCCCGCTCGTCGAGGCGCTCGGGCTCGGCGTCGTGTTCTAGCTAGTCATCGAGACCCGACTCCGGCGGCCACAAAGAACTTGTCGGCGGCGTCGGACGCCACGCGTATGCGCGTCGGAACCCTCCCCCGACGGTATCCGGTCGCGAGCCTCGCGACGGTCGCGTTCCTCCTCGCGTTCGTCTCGACCGCGGCGTACTACGCCGGTCTGGTTCCCCTGGTCCCGAAGACGCTCCCGACGTTCGTCGACCTGCTGGTCGTCACGGGACTCCTCCTCGCGGTCGCGCTGGCGGCGTGGGTCGTCTCGCTTTCCCGGTCGTGACCGTCGCTCACTCCCCGCCGTCCGCGATCCCGTGACGGACCTTCACCGCGACGCCGCTGTCGAACGCGAGCGCCTCCGCGCCCGAGAGTTCCGCGCGCCCGGCCGCGAACAGGGCGTCGTCGCCGTCGACGACGAGGACCTCGTCGCCCGGGCGGATCCCGTCGTCCGCCGCCGTCACGAACTTCGCGAAGGCGTTCCGCCCGTCGCGGACGAACGGCTCGCTCTCCTCGCCGACGACGACCCGGTGGGCGGGGTCGGCGAAGGCCTCCCGTATCCGTCTCGCGCCGAGTTCGCCGAGCGTGACCCGCCCGTCGGTCCCGTAGGTGACGATCCGGTCGCCCTCGCTGCTCCCGGGGGTGTCGTCCACGTCGCCGGCGATCACCTGCCGGGGTCGTCCGCCACTGGAACGGCGGATCGTGACCGGCTCGTCGGGGGGAAAGAGCGCCCTCCCGGCCCCCGACCCGAACTGGTAGTTCGCGCCGGTCCGCAGGTCGGCGAGGTCCTCGCTGTCGCTCATGGCCGCGGTACCGCCGCCGCGCGCAAATCGGTTCCGGTACGGATGTCGCTCAGGCCGCCGCTCCACGCGTCCGCAACACACTCGGTCGTCACGCTCCGCCGCCGTCCGGACGCTTCGCCGCCGCCCGCCGCGCCTGGACGGCAAAGAGCGTCGTGGCGAACCCGATGAACCCGGCGGCGAGCAGAAACCCCGTCTCGGTCGTGGTGAAGTCCATCGTCGTGCCGACGATCACCGGCCCGACGACCTGTCCGACCTTCCAGGAGATGGAACGAAGCGACATCGCGCTGGCGACGGAGTCGTGTCGCTCCCCCTCGTCGACGAAGAGAGACATGCTGGCGGGCAGCCGGATCGAGTCGGCTATCCCGAGCAGCGAGTAGGCGGCGAAGAGCGCGAAGAAGGCCCCGCCGAGCGTCTGTGAGTCGCCGAGATACGAGACGGTGACCGGATCGACGGTTCCCTCGAAGTAGGTCGCCAGCGGGATCGCGGCGGTGCCGACCCCGTACAGCAGGGCGCCGATCGCGACGAAGGCGTGTCGCCTCCCGTACCGGTCGGTCAGGTCGCCGACGAACCCCTGCGTGACCGCCTTCGTCGCCTTCCCGCCGGCCATGATCCACCCGATCGCGAACGCGGAGATGCCGAACGTCGTCCGGGCGTAGATCGGGAGGAAGATGATGACGGCCATCTTGCCGACGCTGAAGGTGAACCGGAAGACGACGAGCGAGCGAAGCATCGGCAGCGCCAGAAGCGACCGGAACGTCTCGATCCCGTCGACCGCCTCGGCGTCGGTCCTCCCGCCGGGATCGTCCCGGAGGAACCGGTAGACGAGGAGGAAGCTCACGAGCGTGATCAGAGAGAGGACCGCGTACGTCTCGGTGAACCCGTACGCGTACAGGAGGTAGCCGCCGAGCAGGTCCCCCATGAGCGAGGACACCGACGCGAACTGGTTGTACGACCCGAGCCAGAGGCCCTGTTCGTCGTCGGGGCTGATCTCGCCGATTATCGTCGCGCCCGTGATCCAGAGAACGCTCGCGCCGAGGCCCTGGGCCATCCGCACGAGGATCACGTGGACCGGGCTCGAGACGAACGCGAACCCGACGAAGACCCCGACGTTGATCAGGAAGCCGACGAGCAGGTAGCGCTTGGCGTTGCCCGTGTCGACCGCCCGGCCGAGCGGGAGGACGACGAGCAGTTGGACGGCCGCGAAGGCGGTGCCGAACAGCCCCTCGACGAAGCCGGTGGTGCCGAACAGGTCGGCGTACAGCGCGATCGCGATGAGGATCGTCGAGTACGCCTGGCTCCGCGCGAAGGCGGTCCCCGCGAGGGACGCGAACTCCGCGTTTCCGAGGAGCCGTACCGAGTTGCCGAAGCGGGCCACGACTGGATACCGACTCGGCCGAGGTGGTCCACGTATTAAAGAACGAGCGACCCGGCGGTCCCTGCTGGGTTCCGTCGCAGCCCCCGATCACGGAGAGGATCCCGGCGACTGTCGCCGATGTACCCGAAAAGGCGACTACAGTTCGATCCGTTCGACGAGCGAGCCCCCGCCGTTCTCCTTCGTGTTGATCGCGACGATCCGGACCAGGTCCTCGAGTAGCGACCCCTCGACTTTGGCCTGTAGGAGCGAGTCGACCTGGTAGACGCCGGCGGCGTTGTTCATTCGGATCTCCACCTGGACGGGGACCTCCTCGTCGGGATGGAGGACCACGGACTCGATCGCCTGCGAGGAGACGGTGTTGATGCCGCGTCCGCCCTTCTCGTAGGGGACCCGGGAACGACCGCGTTCCATGTCGAGACCGTCGGCGATCCGGATGACGCCCGCCTCCCGCGTCAGCGGCTCCTCCTCGGTGTGGTGACAGAGGATCGCGTGGAGCACCTCGGCCTTCACGCGGACCTGCTCGGGAACGTCGTAGAAGTCGGGAAGGAGTCGGTCGAGCACGTCCGCGGCCAGCGGGATCGAGTAGTAGGAGTGGTCGTCGCGGTGGACGACGTGGCCGACGTCGTGAAGCGTCGCCGCGAGCACGAGTATCACCGGCTCGTCGGCCTCATCGAGGCCCTGCTGGCGGGCCCCGTTGAACTCGACGTTACATGCCTTGAGCAGCTCGTAGAGCTTGAGGGCGCGGTTGCGGACGATCTCGACGTGTTTCGTCCCGTGGTCGTTGTACCCCTTCCGGTCGACCGCGTTGACGTTCTGCGCCTCGAGGTACGTCGTGACTTCCGGGTCGTCCTTGAGTCGATCGAGCATCTCGTTGAGCCGCTCGTCCGGGAACGGGTGCTCGGCGTCGGGGTCGTACTCCTGTCTCTCGACGTGTCCGTCGTCGGCCGCCTTCGTCATGGGGTGATCCCGACGCGGCGGGGCGACAAAAGGGTGTGGTCCGGTCGGCCTCACGTAGTCGTCAGGGTGCGAGCGGGTCGTCGGAACACGTCCCGTCCGTCCGTTCCGGTACGACAACCTATACCATCCTCCCGGCGAGAGGACGGTCCATCGATGGGAGCGCGACGAGTCGTCGGTCGCCGCAAGTACGGGTTGACCCTCGCCGCGAGCGCGAGCTACACCTGTCTCATGTTCGTCTGGTTCTCGTTGCCGGCGTACCTGCCGACGATCATCGACGACGTCGGGTTGACGAACACGCAGGCCGGCGTCCTGGCGGGAGCGATCCCGCTGACGTACATCCCGGTCGCGCTGTTCTCCGGGCTCGCCGTGGATCGGATCGGCCCGGGGAGGATCATCGGCGTGGGCGTCCTGGTCTACGGCGGCGGACAGGTCGGGCGGAGCGTCGCGCCCGGGTTCGCCTCCCTCCTGGCGTTCACGCTGGCGATGGGCGTCGGCGCGACGGCCATCACGTTCGGGCTCCCGAAGCTCGTTTCGGTGTTGTTTCCCCCCGCGCGGACCGGCCGACCGACGGCGCTCTACCTCGTCGCCGCCTCGGCGGGATCGGCGGGCGTCTTCGCCGTCGGCCGCCCCGTTCTGGGCCCAGCCCTCGGCGGGTGGCGGCCGCTGTTCCTCTGGAGCGGCGTCGTCGCGGTCGCCTACGGGGCGATCTGGCTCCTCGTCGCGCTCCGAACCGGCATCGACGACGCGGGAGGCGACCGAAACGCCGACGCGGATACCGACGGAAGAGACGGCAAGAACGGCGACGGGGAGGCGTTCGATCCGGGATCGCTGACCGCGGACCTCCGGTTCGTGCTCACGCACCGCGAGCTCCGGCTGGTCGTCGTGGTCGGGGCGATGTACCTGCTGATCAACCACGGGATACAGGGATGGCTCCCGACGCTCCTGGAGTCGCGCGGGCTCCCGGCGGCCCTCGCCGGACGGGCGACGAGCCTGTTCGTCGTCGCCTACGTCGTCGGCGTCCTCGGGATCCCGGAGCTGGCGGATCGGTTCGAGGTCAAGCGGCCGGCGCTCACCGCGTCCGGCGGCGTGGCCTTCCTCGGGATCGCGGCGCTGATCGCGGGCGACACCGGAGGTGCGGCGGTCGTCGGCATCGCGGCCGCCGGACTGGGAACCGGCGGGCTCTCCCCGCTCGTTCGGACGATCCCGCCGGAGCTCGAGGGGATCGGTGCCAGGCTGACGGGGACTGCGGTGGGGTTCATCTTCGCGGTCGGCGAGATCGGCGGGTTCGCCGGGCCGGTTCTCGTCGGAACGCTGTACGACGCGACCGGGTCGTACGACCCCGGGTTCGGACTGCTCGCGGCCGGTGCCGTCGTGATCGTGGTCACCGGAGGCGCGCTGACCGCCCTGGACCGTCGGTGACCGGTCGACGGGGCCCGAGGATGCCGGCGGGCGTCCGGACCCACGCCCCGACCGAGGAGCCGGTCGGAATCGGTTCACCCCCGTGACTTACTCGGGGTCGACTCGTCGGGGCTCGTCGACGCCGATCGGCCACGCGTTCTTCATTCGCCACACGGAGAGGTCGACCTCGACGCGGTTCCGGGATCCGACGCAGTCTCCCGATGAATCGGCGTCGGCCCTGCCGACCTCGTTCTCGTCACTGGCGTCGTCAGTGTCCACCGTCCCGCTCGGAACGGTCGAAAGCGAGATCCCCGTTGCGTCGTGGCGCGTCGGATAGATCCGGGTCGCGAGCGCTCGACGCCCGTTCACGAACAGTTCGAGGACGGAGGCGTCGACGAAGACGCGGACGTCGAGGGGGCGCTCCAGGTCGTCGACGCACACGCCGACCGCCGAGTCCCGCGCGTCGCGGTCGAGGCTGCTCTCCGAGCGGTCGACGACGGCGCGGTCGCCGCCGATCCGGACCGTCGTCCGCTCCGTGCCGTCGGGTGACTCGCGGACCCGGAGCGCGACGACTCCGTCGCCCGGGTCGAGGCGAGCGCGGACCTCGAACGCCTCGCCGGTCGCGTCGAGTCGGTGGGGCGTCGACCCCGCGGTCCGCGTCCCGTCGATCAGCCGGGGCCCGCGGAGGCGGTCGACCTCGCGGGCGGGTCGCTGTCGGAGTTCGCCGTCGACGACCTCGATCTCGCGCGGAAGGCTCATCGCGCCCGACCAGCCGGCGTCCCACTGGCTCGCGGCCGACCGTTCCTCGCGGAGCCAGCCGACGGTTATCGTCCGGCCGTCGGGCGTCGAGAGCGACTGCGGCGCGTAGAACGCGCCGGGATCGAGGACTCCCTCGTCGTCGACGCGGAACCGACCGTCGTCGGCGTCGAACGCCCCGACGAAGTACCGCACGTCCTCGTAGTCGGAGACGTGGAGCAGGTCGGCCTCGGGAAACCGCAACAGCTCCGGACACTCCCAGACGACGCCGGAGTCCGCCTCCTCGGTCACGAGGGCGGGTCCCTCGTAGGTCCACTCGCGGAGGTCGCGGCTGGTGTACAACACCGCCGCGCCGCCGCGGTCCTGGAGCCCCGCGCCGATCAGCTGGTGCCAGCGGTCGTCCTCGTACCACAGGCAGTGGTCCCGGAAGTGCGCCGGCTCGCCGGGCGTCGACGACAGGTCCAGTTCGGGCGGCGGCGACCGGACGACCGGGTTCGTCTCGGCGGTCTCGAACCCCGTCAGATCGGCGTCGGTCGCGGTCGCGAGACACGGGCGCTGCCACCCGTCCCGCCCGCCGGTGTAGAGCGCGTGGACCGCGTCGGCGTCGGCCTCGGCGACGGGGACGTCGGTCGCGGTGACGGCATCGCCGGCATCGCCGGCATCGTCGACGTCGCCGGCGGGGACGACTCGATCCGTCTCGCCGTCCGACCCCTCGACCACGTCCACGGCGACCGCACACCCGGACCAGCAGCCGTCGCGGTCGGGTCCGCCCGGTTCGGGGGACATCGCCACCGGACGGTCCTCCCAGTGGACGAGGTCCTCGCTGGCGGCGTGGCCCCAGTGAACCGAGTGGTGATACGGACCGGCGGGGTTGTACTGATAGAAGAGGTGGTAGGTTCCGTCGTGATGGAGCATTCCGTTCGGGTCGTTGAGCCAGTTGACCGGCGCGGTGACGTGGTAGGACGGGCGGTCCCGGTCTCCCGAGAGCGCGTCGCGGTAGCGTTCGAACTCGCGACCGCTCTTGGGGCGGCCGGTCGCGAGCGCGGTGTCGTACTCGTTGGCACCGGCCAGCCACCGGATCACGTCGGCCGCGAAGCGCTCGCGGGTCGCCTCCGTCGTCTCGTCGTCGTGCTGGGCGAACTCCATCCCGACGCCGACGCCGATGGCGGTCCCCGATCCGATCCGCCACTGAAGCACGGTCACCTCCCGGGGAACGTCCTCGACGCCGCGGTACGTCGACGCCAGCACGTCCGCGCGCTCCGGGAGCACGTCCTCGTACCGGGCGTACGGTGCGGTCGACCCCGCGGGACGGATGTGGTGGCGGAGCCCGTCGAGACCGTCGACGGCGGGGTGGCCGTCGTACAGCGGGTGCCACAGCGGGCCGACCGGGTCGGTCACCTCCTCGGTCCCCGTCGCGTCCGGCGGAACGGGGTCGATCCCGAGCGCGCTCACCTGCGCGAGCGCCCGCGCGGAGCAGAAGATCCCGCCGCCGTCGGCGAGGAACGCCCGGATCGGCTCCGCACAGTCGGCGACGGTCGCGGGGTCGCTCACGGGATCGTACGCGTGCCACCAGAGCGCGTCGAACCGGTCGAGGTCGACGTCGCCGGCGGCGACCGCTGCGAGCGTCACCGTCTCCACCTCCCCCACCACGTCGCGGGCGAACGCGAGCGCGGCCGACGCCTCGGTCCCTTCCGGCGGCTCCCCGCTCGCCGCTCCGTGTCCCGATTTCCCCGTATCCGCCCCTCCCCCGTCCGTCGATCCCTCGATGAGGAACCCGAGCCGGGGCTCGATCGCGGTCATGACGCAGGATTACCACGCTGGTAGTAAAAACCGTTCTGCCGACGTCGCACGATCCTCGTCGTCGCCCGCCCCCGTCGACGAACCCGCGGACCCCGGCGGGGCGGCAGATTCCGTCGGAGACAAAACCTATAAGCGGCTCATCGATGTACGAGGGAACGTGACTCGAACCGCGTCGCCGCTCGGCTCGCGATCGCCGGCAGCGACGCGGCCCTTCTCGAAGAAACGCGCGTGACGCGTCCACAGGCGGGAGTGGCGACCCCGTCCCGGACGACCCCCGACCCGCGCGCGACCGTTCCGCGACGAACGCGTTCGTTCCGATGAACCGTCCGTAACGACGATCCGCAACGACCCGTCAGCAAACGACCGTCAGCAACGACGCGACCGACGCCACACCACGACACCGATGACGAACACTACGACGACAACGACGCCCTACACGACCGATGACGGCACCGACCGAGTACCGACCGACGAACCGTTCGAGGGGGTCTACCCCGCGATGACGACCCCGTTCACCGACGAGAACGGGATCGACCACGACCGGCTCGCCGAGAACGCCCGCCACCTCGAGCGGGCGGGCGTCGACGGGGTGGTCCCCGCCGGCTCCACGGGGGAGTCCGCGACGATGACCCACGACGAGCACATCGAGGTGGTCGAGACCGTTCGCGACGCCGTCGACGACGTGCCCGTGATCGCGGGCACGGGCTCGAACAACACCGCCGAGGCGCTCTCGCTCTCCCGCCGGGCCGCGGAGGCGGGCGCGGACGGGCTCCTCCTCATCTCGCCGTACTACAACAAGCCGGAGCCCGAGGGCTTCCTCGAACACTACCGGGCGATCGCCGACGAAGTGGACCTCCCGCAGATCGTCTACAACGTCCCCTCGCGGACGGGGCAGTCGATCCCCGTCGACGTCGCGGTCGAGCTCGCGAGCCATCCCAACGTTCAGGGATACAAGGCCGCCTCGGGCGACCTGAACCGGATCAGCGAGATAATCGAGCGGACCCGCGAGGAGGAGTTCTCCGTGCTCTCGGGCGACGACGGGCTCACGCTCCCGACGCTCTCGGTCGGCGGGACGGGCACGATAAGCGTCGTCGCGAACGTCGAGCCGGAGCGTGCGTGTGCGATGGTCGGCTCGGCGCTCTCGGGCGACTACGACCGCGCGCGGGAGCTCCACCACGAGCTCGCGCCGCTGGTCCGCGCGCTGTTCGCCGAGACCAACCCGATCCCGGTGACGGAGGCGATGCACGTCCGCGGCCGCGGCGGCCCGCACGTCCGGTCGCCGCTCACCCGACTCTCCGAGGAGCGCCGTGAGGACCTCCGGGAGCTGCTCGCGGAGTACGAGGAGGGGACGCCGACGGCGACGGAGGGAGGGACCGAATGACCGACGCCGACCTCCGGATCGCGGTCACGGGTGCGGGCGGCCGAATGGGCCGGGAGGTCATCGAGGCCGCGACGGCCCGGGAGGGCGTGACGGTCGCGGTCGCGGTCAACCGCACCGCCACGGACTCGGTCGCGGGCGTCGACGTCGCGGACGCGACACGGCTCGCCGACCTGCTCGCCGAAACCGATCCCGACGTGCTCGTCGACTTCACGGGACCGGCGTCGGCCGCCGACTACGCCGAGACCGCCGCGGACGCCGGCGTGGCGGTCGTCACCGGGACGACCGGTTTCGACTCCGGGGGGACGGCGCGGCTCCGGGCCGCGAGCGAGACCGTCCCCCTGCTGAAGGCGTCGAACTTCGCCCGGGGGGTCGCCGCGCTCCGCCGGGCGGTCCGCGAGGCGGTCGCGGCCGTCCCGGGATATGACGTGGAGCTGACCGAGACCCATCACCACGGGAAGCGGGACGCTCCGTCGGGAACGGCGAAGACGCTCCTCGCCGACGTGGAGGGGGTTCGCGAGGACCTCGACCGTCGAGTTCACGGCCGCGAGGACGACGCGCCCCGCGAGCCCGACGAGATCGGCGTCCACGCGAGACGCGCCGGCGACGTGACCGGCGAACACGAGGTGTTGCTCGCGGGCAACCGCGAGACGCTCGCGCTCACGCACCGCGCCGGCGACCGCGGCGTGTTCGCGGAGGGGGCGCTCGACGCCGCGACGTGGCTGGCCGGTCGCGACCCCGGCTGGTACGACTTCGACGACGTCCTCGGCGGAAAGGGGGACGGAGCGTGATCGGCCGACTGAGGGGCGGACCGAGCATGAGCGACCGACGGGCTCGATCGGGAGCGAGCGAACGAGCGGGTGAGTCATCCGTGAACACACATCGACGAATAAATACCGTCGGTCGGCATCAGGGGGAACAATGACGCTCGAATCCGACGTGTCCGACCTCTGGCGACGATACGAGGGCGGGCTCTCGGCCGCGGAGACGACCGCCGACGACGTGGCGGTCCTCGACGACTTCCTCGCGGCGCTGGAGGCCGGCGAGGTACGCGCCGCCGAGAAGACCGGCGACGACGTGACGAGTTGGGAGGCGAACGAGTGGGTCAAACGGGGGATCCTGCTCAACTTCGGGCTGCGAGAGACCGAGCCACGCGAGTACGGCGGCGTGACCTACTACGACGTGTTGCCGCTGCGGAACACCGACGACCTCGCGGAACGCGGCACCCGGAACACCCCGGACGGGACCGTGCTCCGCCGCGGGGCCTACCTCGGGAGCGACTGTATCCTGATGAGCCCGTCGTTCCTCAACATGGGCGCGTACGTCGGCGACGGGACGCTCGTCGACTCCTGTGACACGGTCGGCTCCTGCGCGCAGATCGGCGCGGACGTGAAACTCGGCGCGAACACCCTGATCGGCGGCGTGCTGGAGCCGATCGAGGACGCGCCCGTCGTGATCGAGGACGGCGTCTCGCTCGGGGCGGGCTGTCGGGTCACGAGCGGGTTCCGCGTCGGCGAGGGCTCGATCGTCGGCGAGAACACGCTCCTCACGCCGCGGATCCCCGTCTACGACCTCGTCGAGGAGGAAGTGATATACGGCCACCTCCCCGGTGAGCGGCGGGCGTTCACGCGGATGGTGGAATCGTCCGTCGGCGACCACGACCTCTTCGAGGGCGGCGCCTACAAGCCCGCGGTCGTCGCCACCCACGTCGAGGAGGAGACGCTCGAGGCGACCCGGCGCGAGGGGGCGCTCCGGGAATGACGGCGAGGACGCCGGACGGATCCGACGCGAGCGCCCCCGGTGGCGACGGTTCGAGTGCGGATCCCGTCGTCCGACGCACGGACGACTGGGACGCCGACCGACTCCACGAACTCGCCGCCGAGCACGACACGCCGCTGTACGTCCAGGACCTCGATCGGGTTCGCGAGAACTGCGAGCGCCTGCTCGCCGCGTTCCCCGACGCGGACGTGCGGTACGCGGTCAAGGCACACACCGGCCGCGCGGTGTTGGAGACCGTTCGCGAGGCGGGACTCGACGCCGAATGTGCCTCCGCCGGCGAACTCGACCGCGCGCTCGCGGCCGGCTTCGGCGGCGATCGGCTCCACTACACCGCGGTCAACCCGCCCGCCCGCGACCTCGACCACGTCGTCGACGTCGCGGACCGGGAGCCGGACCTCACGATAACGGCCGGCGCGGTCGACACGCTCGACCGGCTGGCCGAGCGGGGCTACGACGGCCGGCTCTGTCTCCGGGTGAACCCCGGCGTCGGCGCGGGCCACCACGAGAAGGTCCGGACCGGCGCGGCCCCGAAGTTCGGCGTCCCCTACGACCGGGCCGCGCGAATCGCCCGCGAGGCGGCCGGGCGGTTCGACGTGGTCGGGATCCACGCGCACGCTGGCTCCGGGATCGACCCCGACCAGCTCGACAGCCACCGGGAGCTCGTCTCGCGGATGGGAGAGCTCGCGCGGGAGCTGATCGACGCGGAGTCGGACGGCGACGCGAGCGCACGGGAATCGGATCCCCTCGATCTCGAGTACGTCGACGTCGGCGGCGGCTTCGGCGTCCCGTACCACGAGGACGACGAACCGCTCGACCTGCCCGCCGTCGCGGAGGCGACGCGGGACGCGGTCGGCGACCTCCCGGGGCTCGCGCTCGCGATCGAGCCCGGCCGGTACGTCGTCGCCGACGCGGGCGTCCTCCTGACGCGGGTGAACACGGTGAAGCCGACGCCGGGAGGGACCGTCGTCGGCGTCGACGCCGGGATGACGGACCTCCTCCGTCCCGCGATGTACGACGCCTACCACCCGATCCGGAACCTCGGCGGGGCCGACGGCGAGCCGGCCCCGGCGGATCGGGAGGAGACCGCCGTCACCGTCGCAGGACCTATCTGTGAGACCGGCGATACCTTCTGTACGAACCGCGCGAGCGCGCGGCCGGCCCGCGGGGACCTCCTCGCGGTCGGGATCGCGGGCGCGTACGGATACGAGATGGCGAACCAGTACAACTCGCGGCCGCGGCCCGCGGAGGTCGCGCTGGCGGACGGGGAGGCGACCGTCGTCCGGCGGCGCGAGCGGCTCGCGGACCTCACGACGGTCGAGCGGGAGTCGGCGGAGGTGGAGCGATGAGCACCCACGCCGTTCCGGTCGAGAAGTACCACGGCACGGGCAACGACTTCCTCGTGGTCGACGCCGCCGAGGGCGTCGGCGACCGGGCGGCGTTCGCCCGGGCGTACTGCGACCGCGAGACGGGGATCTCGGCCGACACGGTCGATGAGAGCGGCTCGAGGACGGACGGCCGGACCGATTCGAAGGACTCGAGCGACGACCACGCCGGCCGTCGCGGCGCCGACGGCGTCCTCTTCCTGGAGATCGGCGAGCGCTATCGGCCGACCCGCGTCGTGATGACGCTCGTCCAGCCGGACGGCTCGACGGCCGCCATGTGCGGCAACGGGGCGCGCGTCGTCGCCCGCTGGGCGCACGACCGAACCGGCGAGCACGAGTTCATGATCGACACGCAGGCGGGGACCCGCCGGGCGACCGTGAGTCCCGACTCCGCTTCGGCGACCATCGAGATGGGGACGCCGCGATTCGACCCGGCCGCGATGCCCGTCGACCGCGACGAGCCGCTCGTCGAGGAGGAGATCGAGGGACTCACCGTCACCGCCGTCGACACCGGCGTTCCACACGCCGTGGCGTTCCTCGAGGGTGGACGCGACGCCCCCGACGGGATCGACGCGGTCGACATCGACACGGTCGCGCCGCCGGTCAGACACGCGGACGTCTTCCCGCAGGGCGCGAACGTGAACCTGGCCGCGGTCGTCGACGAGGGGACGGTCGCCGGCGACGCGGAGGGAGACGATCACCCGGCCGTCATCGATCAGCGCACCTTCGAGCGCGGCGTCGAGGGTGAGACGCGCTCGTGCGGCACCGGAGCGGTCGCCGTCGTCGCGGTCGCCCGCCGGTTGGGCCTGATCGACGGCGACACGGCGGTGACCCGGCCGCCGGGCGGCGAGTTGCGCATTACGGTCCCGGACGACGACCACGCGACGCTGACCGGTCCGGTCGCCCGCGAGTTCTCGGGACGGGTCGCGGCCGATCCGCGATGACCGACGCCGCCGACCCCGGCGACGACCTCGCTGGGAGCGGCTTCGACCCGATCGGGTTCCTCGAGGCGGCCGTCTCGACCCCCTCACACGAGGACGTCGCGGAGATGCGTCGACTGCTCGTGGAGACGCTCGAGGGGTTCGGCGTCGACGTCGCCGTCGACGAGGCCGGCTGCGTCGTCGCCGAGAAGGCCTCCCCGAACCCCGAAAACGGCCCGCACGTCGTCGCGAACACCCACATCGACACCGTCACACCACACGTCGCGTTCGAACGTGATCGGGCCGCGACCGGTCCGGAGGCCGGGACGACGGCGGACGACGAGAGAACCGCGAACGACGCGGAAACGGACGGGACCGACGTGATCCGGGGTCGCGGGGCGTGTGACGCCAAGGGACCGCTGGCGGCGCTCCTGTACGGGTTCCTCGCGGCCGATCCGGATCGAGGTCGGCTCACGCTGGCGGTGACGCCCGACGAGGAGACGCTCTCTCTCGGGGCCGCGGCGCTTTCCGGGAAGCTTTCGGGAGGCGAGGACCGCCTCGACGGCGACCTGTACCTCGTCGGCGAGCCCACGGGTCTCGACGTCTGTACGGCCGCGAAGGGACGGTTCCAGGGACGCGTCGAGCTCTCGGGCGAGGCGGCACACGCCGCCGAGTTCGCCGGCGCGAACGCGGTCGCGGCCGCCGAGGGTGCGCTCGCCGCCATCCGTCGGTTCGACGAGGACGCGGAGGACCACCCGCAACTCGGCGCGCCGAAGCTCACGCCGACCGTCGTCGAGGGCGGCGGGGCGACGAACCAGGTGCCCGCCGACTGCGCGATCACGGTCGACCGGCGGAGCGTCCCGCCGGAGACCGCGGAAGGGTTCCGCAGCGGCCTCGCGGACGCGGTCCGAACGGCGGTCGGCGCGACGGACGGGAGCGCGGCGAACGTCGACGTCGACGTCTCCCTCACCGACCGCGAGTCCCCGTTCTTCGAGGCGTTCTCGACCGATCCGGACCACGAGTTCGTCCATCTCGTCGCGACGGCGGCGCGGACCGCGACCGTGGGGCTCCCGGGGAGCCGCGGCGGCGAGGTCCGCCCGTTCGGCGCGGCCACGGAGGCGTCGTACTTCGCGCCGGCTCCCACGGTCGTCTTCGGGCCGGGTGACCTCGCGGACGACGCCGGCGCGGTGGCCCACGCCGAACGCGAGTACGTCAGGGTCCGCGAGGTCGAGGCCGCGGCCGCGACGGTCGCGAGCGTCCTCGATCGCGTGCTCGGGTGAGACGCCGGCGTGAGGGACGGATCGGCCGGGTCGGACGGCCGCGGGTCGCCGCGAGCTATCCGATGAAGAAGTCGATCGCGTCGCCGGTCGACTGGCCCTTGTACAGCTCCGAGTAGCCGCAGTTCGCACACGAGACGACGACGAACCGGCGGTTCTGGACGTCGAACAGCTTCGTGAGACCGGTCCCGCTCGTCGCGATCTCGTCGGTCTCCGTCTCCTCGCCGCCGCACTTCGGACAGCCGGCGTCGCCGTCGGATCCGAGGGTCTCCGGGTCGGCGTCCGCACGGCTCTCGTTCCAGGCGCGGTTCCCGTCGTCGTACTCCGCGCGGCCGGGTCCGGGTCCGTCGTCGGTCGAGTTGTCGTCCGTGGGACCGTCATCAGCGGGGCTGCCGTCCGCTGATTCGTCGTCAGTCGGGTCGTCACCGAAGACGGAGTAGTTCGTGTCGCTCTCGTCGGAGGGCATCGATCCGACGCTGAACCGTCGTCGATAAAGGTTTTCCGGCGACGCGGCTCACGGCGGTCCGACGACGCTACAGCAGGAAGCGGTCCTCGTGCTCGTCGATGTCGACGAAGTCGTCGACGGCGGCGACGAGTTCGTCGGCCGTGGAGCTGCCGAGGCCGATCGCTTCCACGCGGACGCCCTCGTGTCTGAGGTGCGAACAGAGCCTGGCGAAGTCGCCGTCGCCGGTACACAACACCACGGTGTCGACGTGGTTCGCGAGCGTCACCGCGTCGAGGCTCATCCCCACGTCCCAGTCGGCCTTCTTCGAGCCGTCGGCGAACGTCTTGATGTCCTTGATCTTGGCCTCGAAACCGATGTCGCGTAACGCCTCGAAGAAGCTCTCCTCCTCCGGCGAGTCCGCACGGATCACGTAGGCGATGGCCCGGACCAGAGACCGGTCGCGGACCGCCTCCTCGAGCAGCGCCGAGTAGTCGATGTTCCGGGAGTATCGACTCTGTGCGGAGTGATAGAGGTTCTGTGAGTCGGCGAGGACGCCGACGCGCTGTGCGGGATGAGTGTCGACCATACGTGACCGACCGTCGGCATCGATTAGGGTCTTGGGATCCGGCGCGAGCGCGTGTCGAGCCCGTCCCGCCCAGCCGATTTTTAACGGGTGTAGTAACCGTTTTTTATCCGACCGTCGAACGGCCGGTATGGCGAACGACCGCGACGACCGCGACGACCGTGACGGCCGCGCCGCCTGGACGCGGGAGGCCGCCGGCCGGATCGAGCGCTCCGACGACGCCGTCGCGCCGATCATCTACCCGCCGGAGACGGATCGATTCGAGGGGTTCCACGTCTGGGACACGTGGCCGATGCGGAACCGCGACGGGAGCCTCGCTGAGATCGACGGCTACCGCGTCGTCTGTGCACTCACGGCGACCGACGACCTGCTTCCGGGCAAGCGTCACGACGTGGCGTCGATCCACTACTTCACCTCGCCGGACGGCGAGTCGTGGAGCCACGGCGGCCCGCTCTTCTCCGGCGACGCGCTCGGGTCCCGACAGTGGGCCGGCTCCACGACGTACGACGACGGTGACGTCTACGCCTTCTACACCGCCGCGGGCGAGCGCGACGAGGGCGAACTCGCGTACACCCAGCGGATCGCGGGCGCGACCAGCGGAACGGTCAGCGTCGACGACGACGGACTCCGGATCGGAGGCGAGTGGGACCACGAGGTCCTCCTGGAGCCCGACGGCGAGTACTACGAACGCGAGGACCAGTCGCGGGGCATGACCTACACGTTCCGCGACCCGTGGTTCTTCGAGGACCCCGAGAGCGGCGAGACGTACCTCCTCTTCGAGGCGAACACCCCGATACCGGAGGGGGCGGCTCCCTGTGGGGGCGACGCCGAGGCCGCGTCGTTCAACGGAAGCGTCGGGATCGCGCGCTCGCCGACCGGCGATCCGACCGAGTGGGAGCTGGAGCCGCCGCTTCTCGACGCCGTCTGCGTCAACCAGGAGCTGGAGCGCCCCCATCTCGTCGTCCGCGACGGCACCTACTACCTGTTCGTCTCGAGCCACCAGCACACGTTCGCGCCGGGTATCGTCGGCTACGACGCGCTGTACGGCTTCGTCGCCGACGACCTCCGCGGCGAGTACCGGCCGCTGAACGGGCACGGCATGGTGGCGACCAACCCCGCGAACGCGCCGTTCCAGTCGTACTCCTGGACCGTCTACGACCACGGCGACGAGGTGCTCGTGGTCAGTTTCTTCAACTACTACGAGTACGTCGGCGAGAGCCTCGACGGGATCGCGGACCTCCCCGAGAGCGAGCAGCGCCGCCGGTTCGGCGGAACACTCGCGCCGACCCTCCGGGTCGGCCTCGACGGAGACCGGACCGAACTGATCGGAACCCTTCGGCACGGGTCCCTCCCGCTCCCGTCCGAGGAGCTCTCTCCCGTCGACCGCGGCGGCCGACCGCGCGGGACGGATCGGGACGGCGGTTCCTATCGGTCGTAGTCGGTCGAGATCCTCGCTGTTCCTCTTCCCTTCCGTTTCAGCCGTCGAGCGCCGGCAGCGACGTCACGTCGACCCGGGCGGCTTCGGGCGGCTCCGCGTCCACGTCGTCGACGACGGCCAGGTCCCCGCGAGGTTTCGATCCCGGCTCCGGGCCCGATCCCGGCCGCGCGCCCGTCCCCGTTTCCTCCACTCGGTCCCCGAGGACGACCACGCCCCCGCGGGCGAGCGGCGCGATCACGCCCGCCGCGAGCGCCCGCGGGTCCGCGAACGTCGTCCGGACGACGACCCGCGTGCCGGCGTCGATCCCGTGGTCCGCGGCCGCGGCCTCCGCTGCGTCGACGAGCCGACCGTGCGAGACGGTCCCGTGATCGCCGCGGACGACGGGGTCGTCCGGCGAGACCGTCGACGGCGGCATCGCGGGGTTCTCGCTCCAGAGCTCCTGCTCCCAGTGCGTCGTCTCGGGACGCTCGGGCGGCCCGTCGAAGACGGCGAGGTTCGTTCCGGGCGGCGGGTCGACCGTCGGCTCGGCCGCGACGGGGGCCACCACGACCCGGTCGCCGGCGTCGACACCCGCAGCCGGATCGAACCGGACCGCCGCGCCGAGGCCCGCCGCACCGAGGAACGCCAGCGTGGTGTGAAGTCCCGGCGTCGGGTCGACCGCGACCGTCGACCCCTCGCGCGCGCCGAGATAGCGAAGCACGTTCGCCGCCTTGTACGCGTTGGTGATCAGATCGTGAGCGGTTCGTTCGCGGCCGTCCGCCGTGACGAGCGCGGGATCGCGGCTCCGCCGGTCGCGCACGAGCAGGTCGCCGACGACGTCGAGCGTCACCACGTCAGGGCGCGCCCGCCACCACCATCCGGGAGCCGTCCGCCTCGAACGAGAGCGTGCGGCTCGACTCGGGGTCGACGCGGACCGCGTCGCCGGCGGCGAGCGCGACGGACTCGTCGTCGACCTCCATCGTCGCCTCGCCCTCGAGGAGGACGTACACCTCCTCCTGGCCGTCCTCGGCGTGGTCGTGTTCCATGCCGTCCCAGTCGGCGTCGCCCTCGACGACGGTGACGCCGAGTTCGGCACAGTCGAGCGCCTCGCGCAGGAAGTACATGCCGGGCGCTTTCGGTTCGACGGCCGTGTAGCTGACTTCGTCGTAGCCCATACCGTACGATGGGGTCGCCATCCCGAAAAAGCTACCCTCGGAATCGGGGTCGCCGTCGCAGGTCGCGGCTCGGTCCCGCGATCGCAACCCCTCAGAACGAGCTCTTCAGCTTCTCGAAGAAGCCGCCGCCGACGTCGATGTCCTCGCCGCCGGCCTCCGCGAACGCCTCCAGCGCCTCGCGCTGCTCCTCGTTGAGCGACTCGGGGACGACGACGGCCACCTGGACGTAGAGGTCCCCGCGTCCGCGACGCCGGAGGTGGGGCATTCCCTTCCCCTTCAGCCGGAACGTCTCGCCGCTCTGGGTACCCGCGGGCACGTCCATCTCGACGGTGCCGTCGACCGTCTCCACGTCGACCGTGTCGCCGAAGACCGCCTGCGGGAACGAGACCGCCTCGTTGACGCGGAGGTCGTCGCCGTCGCGCTCGAACCGGTCGCCGACGTCGACGTCGACCTCGATCAGGAGGTCGCCGTTCGGACCGCCGTTCTCGCCGGGCGCGCCCTCGCGTTCCATCCGGAGGCTCTGACCCGACTGGATGCCCGCCGGCACCTCGACGGTGAGCGTGGCCTCCTCGCGGACGACCCCGTCGCCGCCGCAGTCGGCACAGTCCTCGCTGTACACCTCACCCGTTCCCTCACACCGCGGGCAGGTGGAGGTCTGCTGGACGCGCCCGAGCGGCGTCTGCTGGACCTGCCGGACCTGCCCCTGGCCGTTACACTGCGAACACGTGCTCACGTCGGCGTCCGGCGGGTGTCCGTCGCCGCCGCAGGTGTCACACCGCGTCGGGCGCGTGATCGTGAACTGCTTTTCGGTCCCCTCGAACGCCTCCTCGAGGTCGACCGTGAGGCCCGTCCGGAGGTCGCTGCCCTGGCGCGGCCGGTCGTCGCGGCGACCGCCGCGGCCGCCCGAACCCCCGCCACCGCCGAAGAACTGGTTGAAGATGTCCTCGAAGCCGCCGGCGCCGCCGGCGCCGCCGAACGGACCGCCCGCGCCGCCGGGGCCGGCTCCGCCGCCGGTCGCGCCGCGTTTGTCCGCCTCGGTGAACCGCTCGTGGCCGAGCTGGTCGTACTGCTGGCGCTTCCCTTCGTCCGTGAGCACCTCCTTGGCCTTCTGTATCCGCTTGAACCGCTCCTCGGCGTCGTCGTCGTCGCTGACGTCGGGGTGGTGTTTCGCGGCCTTCTTCCGGTACGCCTTCTTGATCTCGTCCTCGCCGGCGTCCCGGGAGACACCCAAGACGTCGTAGAAGTTCTCGCTCATGCGTTACGTTGTTGGAGTGGTCGTAGCTGGGTCGTGTTAAGCGGCGTGGCCGAGGGCGGAACGCCGAGTTACTCCTCGTCGTCCTCGTCGTCGACGTCCTCGAAGTCGGCGTCGACGTACTCCTCGTCGTCCCCCGTACCGTTCGCGCCGGCGGCGCCGGGGCCCGCACCGCCCATGCCGCCCGGACCGGCACCGCCCATGCCGCCCATGCCGCCGGGGCCGGCGCCCCCCGCGCCGCCCGGACCGGCCTGTGCGGCCTGCTGTTCCTGGTACATCTGCTTGCCGATCTCCTGAAGCTGTTCGGAGAGCGCCTCGGTGACCTCCTCGATCTCCTCGGTCTCGGCGTCCTCGTCCTCCAGCGTCTCCTCGACGTCCTCGATCGCCGCCTCGATGTCGGCGACGAGGTCGTCGTCGACGTTCTCCTCGTTCTCCTCGAGGAGCGTCTCCGCGCGCTGGATCGACGTCTCGGCCTCGTTTCGGGCCTCGATGCGCTCGCGACGGGCCTCGTCCTCCTCGGCGTGTTTCTCGGCTTCCTCCTGCATCTCCTCGATCTCCTCGTCGGAGAGGCCGACGCCGCCCTCGATGGTGATCGACTCGGCGTTGCCCGAGCCCTGGTCCTCGGCCTCGACGTTGACGATGCCGTTCTCGTCGATGTTGAAGGAGACCTCGATCTGCGGGGTCCCCGCGGGCGCCGGCGGGATGCCCGACAGCTGGAAGGCGCCGAGAAGCTCGTTCTCGTCGGCGATCTCGCGTTCGCCCTGGAAGACGCGGACGTTGACGGAGGTCTGGTTGTCCGCGGCCGTGGTGAACACCTTCGACTCCTCGGTGGGGATCGTGGTGTTCTTCTCGATGAGCCGCTCGAAGAGGCCGCCCTTCACCTCGATCCCGAGCGAGAGCGGGGTCACGTCCAGCAGCACGATGTCGTCGACGTCGCCGGAGAGCACGCCACCCTGGACCGCCGCGCCGAGCGCGACCGCCTCGTCGGGGTTGACGTTCTTCTTCGGCTCCTGGCCGACGAGCTCCTCGACCTTCGACTGGACCTGCGGCATCCGGGTGGAGCCGCCGACGAGGATGACCTCGTCGATGTCGCCCTTGTCGTAGCCGGCGTCGGAGAGGGCCTGCTCGGTCGGATCGACGGTGCGCTCGAGGAGGTCGGAGGTGAGGTTCTCGAAGGTCGCGCGCGTGACGGACTGTTCGAGGTGGACCGGGCCGCTGTCGGTCGCGGTGATGAAGGGGAGATTGACCGTGGTCTCCTTCTTGTTCGACAGCTCGATCTTCGCCTCCTCGGCGGCGTCCTTCAGCCGCTGGAGCGCCTGCCGGTCGCCGCGTAGGTCGATCCCGTGGTCGTTCTCGAACTCCTCGGCGATGTGGTCGATGAGCGCCTCGTCCCAGTCGTCGCCGCCGAGGTCGTTGTCCCCGTTCGTGGCGACGACCTCGTAGACGCCGCCGCCCAGGTCCAGCACCGACACGTCGAACGTGCCGCCCCCGAGGTCGTACACGAGGACGGTCTGGTCCGACTCGTCGTCGAGCCCGTACGCCATGGAGGCGGCGGTCGGCTCGTTGACGATGCGCTCGACGTCGAAGCCGGCGATCTCGCCGGCGTCCTTCGTCGCCTGGCGCTGCTTGTCGTTGAAGTAGGCGGGGACCGTGATCACGGCCTTCTCGACGTCGTCGCCGAGGTACTCCTCGGCGTCGCGTTTGATCTTCTGGAGGATCATCGCCGAGATCTGCTCGGGGCTGTACTCGTCGTCCCCGATCTCGACCGTGTAGTCCTCCTCGCCCATGTGCCGTTTGATCGACTGGATCGTCCGGTCGGGGTTCTGGACGGCCTGGTTCTTCGCCGGCTTCCCGACGAGCCGCTCGCCGTCGTCGGAGAAGGCGACGACGGACGGCGTCGTCCGGTCGCCCTCCGCGTTCGCGATGATCTCGGGCTCGTCGCCCTCCATCACCGCGAAGGCGGAGTTGGTGGTACCGAGGTCGATACCCAGGATCTTGTTGGTCGCCATCTTGCCCACAAATACCGGCTTGTGTCGGTTAAAGGTTACTAGACGCCCCGATATCGGGATCGATCCGATCCCGTCTCCGTCGTGCGGTTTCCTCGATCGTGTTATCCACTCACATCGATGTCTTTATACTGACCCGCAAGCCCATCCGAGAAACGCGGCCGGAACGTCCCGAACGCTCGGACTCCGAAGGTCCAGGTCCCGAACGCGCGGGCCCGAGGTTTCAGATCCCGGAGACGAGGTCCTCGAGCACCGCCGCCGGGTCGTCGGCCTTGGCGACGCCGGACGCGAGGAGGACGCCGGACGCGCCGAGGTCGCCCGCGGCGTCCACGTCGTCGCCGGTGGAGACGCCGGCCCCGCAGAACACGTCGACCGCGGGGTCGACGTCCTCGGCCGCCGCGACCGCGTCCTCGACGATCCCGGGGTCGGCCGTCGCGACGGAGACGTCGCCGCCGATGAGCTCCGGAGGCTCGACGGCGACCGCGTCGGGAGAGAGCGCCGCGGCCGCGCCGATCTGCGCCGGGTTGTTCGCACAGACGACCGTCTCCAGGTCGGCCCGCTCTGCCGCCCGGACCGAGCCGTCGACGTCGGCGAGCTTGAGCCGGTTCTCCGAGTGGTTGATGAGCGTCCCCTCGGCTCCGTTGTCGGCGACCGCCTCCGCCAGCGTCGAGCCGGTGTGGGAGCCGTGCGCGTTCGGCGAGACGTGCTGGGCCCACGTCTCCACGCCCGTCTCCGCGACGCGAGCGAGGTCGGCCGCCTGCGGGGCGACGCCGATCCGCGCGCCGGACGCCTCGGCGACGTCGCGAGCCGCGGTCGCGACCTCGATCGGATCACAGGGATACGCCTTGAGGTTCACCAGGATGAACATACTCGCGGTAACGGGCGGGGCCGCAAATACCTTCGTGGTCCGTGGAGTTTCGTGGTCGGTGCGGCCTCCCGGAGTAACACTATTAACCCGCGGGGGAGACCGACACACGAACCCGCGTTTCGACGGGTCCGATATCGCATGTCGCTCATCGAGATCATCTCCGGGGTGGAGGCCCGCGAAGCCACGCTGACGGTGTTCGATCCGGACCCGACCGTCGCCGAGACGCTCGCGGAGCACTTCGCCGACCGCAACCTCCGGGTGGTCGCGGAGCGGCCGGCGGAGGGTCCGACGGGGTACGCCGTGCTCGAGCGCGGCGGCGAGTTCGTGACCGCGACCGCGATCGGCGAGCTCCTTCCCGCCGGCGACGACGCTCCCGACGACGATCCCGTTGATGACGGACCTCGCGACGACGACGACGCCACCCCCCGACGGGTCGGCCGGCCGATCCTCGATCACCTCGACGAGACGCTCTTCACCTCCTACTCGCATGCGGACATGGTCGCCGCCTCCCGCGAGATCGAGGACCGTGCCTGGCGCGTCGGCGACGGGGAGCTCCACGCGGGGTTCCAGACCCTCGACGTCCTGACCGGCGAGTCGAACACGTACGACCGCCTCGGCGGAAGGGACCGTCTCGACGTTCACGCGTACGCGGCCGCCGAGGGCAACGCGCCGGAAACCGACCAGTACGAGGTTCACATCGGCCGCACAGCGGAGATCCGCGAGACGTGGTTCGTCGCCTACGACGGCGGCAGCTTCGACGGCGCGAAGTGCGTGCTGCTCGCCGAGGAGCGCGAACCGGGCCGGTTCTACGGCTTCTGGAGCTACGATCCCGACACGGTCGATCGGGTCATCGACTACCTGACGGACCGGTACTGGGGGTCCGAACCGCGGGACGAAGACGACGCAACGGCCTGAACCCGTCACTCCGGTCGTCGGATCCCTCGCGGCGATGGGCGGTGTCTTGAACCGTACCGACGTTCAAGGGTGGACAATGATCCTCGAGTCGAGCGCGGCTCCCCGCTCGCGGCTGCTTTTGGTCGGGGACGCGACGTGGACGGAGCCGTTCGCGGACGCGTTGGAGACGGAGCTCGAAGCGACGGTGCGGACGGTTTCGACGGGCGCACGCGCGCTCGAAGCGATCCGAACTCGGTGGCCCGACGCCGTCGTCACCACGAACCGACTGCCCGAGAGCTCCGGGGCCGACCTGGTCCGTTCGATCCGGGACCGCGACTCGACGCTTCCCGTGGTTCTGGCGACCGCGTACGGAAGCGAGGCGGTCGCGAGCGACGCCGTCGCCGCCGGCGTCAGCGACTACGTCCGCCTCGATCTCGACGACGACCCGGTTCCGAAACTTCTCGATCGGATCGGGAGCGCGCTCGAGACTGCGCGACGCGAGCGCGCCCGACACGACCGCGCCAGGCAGTTCGACGCGATATTCCACGACGCGCGGACCGCGACGTGGGTGCTCGACGCCGACGGATCGGTCGATCGGATGAACGGGACCGCTCGCGAGTTGTCGCGCGCCCGCATCACGTCGGGAACGGCCGCCGCCGACGGTCCGGGCGAGGCGGCCGAAACCGCCGCCGAACCCCTCTGGGACCTTCCGCGCTGGGCGGACGCCGATCACGTCCGGGAGGACGTGAGGGGGGTGGTCGAGACCGCGCTCGACGGCGGTTTCGGTCGCGCCGTCGTCATCCACGAGCCCGACGGCGACGACCGAGCCGTGATCGAACTGTCCGCGCGTCCGGTCACGGACGACCGCGGCGAGTTGATCTCCGTCGTCGTCGAGGGGGTCGACGTCACGGACCACGCCGACGTGGAGCGCGACCTCCGCCGGTCCGAGGAGCTCCATCGGGTCACGCTCAACAACATGACCGACACGGTCCTCATCACCGACGAGGACGGCGAGTACACCTACGTCTGTCCCAACGTCCACTTCATCTTCGGATATACCGCCGAGGAGATACGCGAACTCGGGACCATCGACGACCTCCTGGGCGAGGACCTCTTCGACCGGGAGGCCCTCGCCGCGGAGGGCGTGTTGAAGAACATCGAGTGTACGGTGAAAGACGAGGCGGGACGCGAGCACACGCTCCTGGTCAACGTCCGGGAGGTGTCCATCCACGACGGGACCCTGCTGTACAGCTGTCGTGACATCACCAAGCGCAAACAGCGTGAACGGGCGCTCGCAACCCTCCAGGAGACGGCACGCGAGTTCCTGTACGCCGGAACCGACGCGGAGATCGCCCGGCGCGTCACGGCGGACGCCCCGGACGTGCTCGGCCTCGACGCGGGGGCGGTGTACCGGTTCGATCCCGACGCCAACGTGCTCCGTCCGATCGCGTACTCCGACGGGATGCGGGAGGTCCACGGACCGCCATCGCCGGTCGATGCGGACGGGGAGACGCTCGTGGGGCACGCGTTCGTCGAGAACGAGCGGCTGTTCCTCGACGACGTCCACGCCGACGATCGGCTCGCGGACCGGTCGACGGACCTCCGAAGTGCCGCGTTCATCCCGCTCGGGGAGAACGGCGTGTTCGTCGCCGGGACGGCCGCGGTCGGCGCGTTCGACGAAGTGACGCGGGAGCTCGCCGACCTGCTCGCGGCGACCGCCGAGGCCGCGTTCGACCGCATCGATCGGGAGGAGCGGCTCCGCGAACAGGATCGGGAGCTGCAGCGACGAAACGATCGGCTCACGGCGTTGAACCGCATCAACGAGACGATCCGGGAGGTCGACGGCGCGCTCGTTCGCGCGGAGACCCGCGAGGAGATCGAACACGCGGTCTGTGAGCTGTTGACCGGCGACGACCGGTTCCGGTTCGCGTGGATCGGGTCGGCGGAGGCCGCCGGCGGGAGTCTCACCCCGCGTGCGTGGGCCGGCACTGGGCGGGGATACCTCGACGAGCAGTCCGTCCCGGTGGCCGACGACGACGGCGAACCCGCCGGGCGGACCGCGGCGACGGGCGAGGTGACCGTGATCGGGAACGTCCCGGGCGGACTCCGCGAGGAGGAGTGGCGCAAGGCCGCGGTCTCGCGGGACTACCTCTCCGCGATCAGCGTGCCGCTCGTCTATAACGAACTGACGTACGGCGTGCTCACCGTCTACGCCGGGGAGCGGGAGGCCTTCTCCGGAATGGTCCGGGAGGTCTTCACCGAGCTCGGCGAGACGATCGCCTCCGCGATGGGCGCGATCGAGCGGAAGAACGCGCTGGTGACGACGTCGACGACGCGCGTCGAGTTCGCCGTCGACGACCCGTCGTTCCTCCTCTCGCGGCTGGCGCGTGACGCCTCGTGTACGGTGGCCTATCAGGGCGGCGCACGTCAGACGGAGAAGGGTAGCTACGTCTTCGTCGACGTGGACGGGGCGGCAGTCGAGACGGTTGCGGCGGTCGCACGGGAGCTCCTCGTGGTGGAGTCCGTCCGGGAGATCAACGCGACGGAGGCGGGGGGCGTGTTGCGGTTGCGGCTCTCGCGACCCTTCCTCGCACAGGAGCTGGCCGACCACGGGGTCGTGTTTCACAGCGCGTCCGCCACGCCGTCGTCGACGAGCGTCGTCGTCGACGTTCCCGAGGGCGTCGACGTCTCGCGGATCGGCCGACTTCTGGAGCAGACCTTCGAGGGGACCCGGCTCGTCTCGAAGCGGACCCGGGATCGCACGGCCGAGGACGACCTCCACTCGCGGTTCCTCGGCGAGCTGACCGACCGACAGCTCGAGGTGATCCAGACCGCGTACTACGCCGGGTTCTTCGAGTCGCCGCGGGAGCGCTCCGGCGAGGAGATCGCCGAGACGCTCGACGTCTCCTCGTCCGCGTTCTACCAGCACGCCCGTGCAGTCCAGCGAAAACTGTTCTCCGCGCTCTTCGAGGACCGGAACGCCGACGTCGTCGAGTCGGCCTAAGGGCCCCTGTAGGTTCAATATCCAACTACCCAAACGAGATCGGGTTGAACATTGAACCGCACGCTACTCGTGGCTTCCGCCGCTACCGTCCGGTAGAGCATCCGGACCGAACGGTGCTCGCGTATCACAATGAGAGACGTGACCCAAGGAGTCGGTAGAGAGGCCGCCTACGAGTGTTTCGATTGCGGGAACGTCGTCGACGGGACGAATCCGGGAACCTGTCCCGAGTGCGGGAGCACGATGCGGAACCGCGGGACGCCGCTCGAGTAAGCGCTCAGTCCTTCCGTTTGACCACGTCGCCGAGCGTCATCGTGCCCGCGTCGTTCGACTCCCAGTCGGCGTCGACCTCCTCGCCCTCGACGAGCGAGACGTCGAGCGCGCGCTCGAGTTTCCGCTGGATCTCGTCGGTGGGAAGCGTGTCGCCGCGCTCGAGCTTCCGGATCAGGCTCGCCTTCTCGTTGAGGTCGTCGGCGAGCTCCTCCTGACTCAGTCCCTTCGACTCCCGCGCCTTCCGGATCCGGTCGTCGTAGTCGGTGGCGATCTCCTCCATGTCGTCGAACATGTCGCGAGGCCGCTGCGAACCGCCCGACGAACCGCCGGATCCGGAGGACGAGGAGGACGACGAGGGGGTCCCCGAACTGGAGCTCGTCGAGTACTTGCTCCCGGCCGAACTGCTCGGCTCCTCGCGGACCTCCGTGCCGAAGTCCGTACAGGAGCTACACAGCTCCAACTCGGCGCCTTCGACCTTCGTCGTCGTCAGCGAGGCCTGCTCGGCACCACACATTTCACACTGGGGCATACGCGACGGTAACGCAGCCGGTCGTATAAAGGGTGCGCCGCGACGAGCCGGCGGCCGCCGACTCGACGGCGAGGGGAACGGTCCCGACGCGTCCCGGTTCCCGGATCGCCGGCCCGCCACGGGACTTATCCCTCGGGCGTGGAGACCGAACGTATGGAGTACACGACGCTCGGGAGCACGGGAACGACCGTGAGCCGGCTCTGCCTCGGCTGTATGAGCTTCGGGAGCGGACACGACTGGATGCTCGATCCCGGGGAGGGACGGGAGCTGATCGAGCGCGCGCTCGACCTCGGGATCACCTTCTTCGACACCGCGAACGTCTATTCGAACGGAGAGAGCGAGGAGGTCCTCGGGGACGTGCTCGGCGAGTACGACCGGGACCGTCAGGTCGTCGCCACCAAGGTGTACGGCGAGATGGACGAGTCGAACCCGAACTCCGGCGGGCTCTCCCGGAAGGCGATAGAACAGGAGCTCGAGCACAGCCTCGATCGGCTCGGGATGGAGACGGTCGACCTCTACCAGATCCATCGCTGGGACTACGACACCCCGATCGAGGAGACGCTCGCCGCCCTCGACGACGCGGTCCGTCGCGGGCAGGTCCGCCACGTCGGGGCGTCGTCGATGTGGGCCCACCAGTTCGCCGAGGCGCTCCACACCAGCGACCGCGAAGGATACGAGCGGTTCGCCACCATGCAGAACCTCTACAACCTCGCGTACCGCGAGGAGGAACGCGAGATGCTCCCGCTCTGCGATCGGGAGGGGATCGGCGTGATGCCCTGGAGCCCGGTCGGCGCGGGCTACCTGACGCGTCCCTACGAGGCGGACGACGCGACCACGCGCGGGGAACACGAGACGGACGTCGGCCGACCGTACCGCGAGGGCGGCGGCGAGGAGATCAACGCCCGCGTCGAGGAACTCGCGGACGAGAAGGGGATGGAGATGGCACAGATCGCGCTCGCGTGGGTACTGGAGAAGGACGTCGTCGACGCGCCGATCGTGGGAACCTCGAGCGTCGAACACCTCGAGGACGCGGTCGAGGCGCTCGACGTCGACCTCTCGGACTCCGACGTGGAGTGGCTGGAGGAGCCCTACGAGCCGGTCCGCGTCTCCGGCCACGAGTGAGCGGTTCCGGACGAACGAGGACCGGCGGTCCGCTTCGATCCCCACGACGGGACCGTGTGTCGCCGTAACAATCATAAGAACCCGCTCTATATCCACACCCAGTGGCATCCCGACAGGGCGGGCCGGGGGGCGCCGAGACACCCCGTCCCGGATCGACGGAGCGTCGCACCGCGTCCACGACCGCGCCGCCGGGTCGGAGCCGGCGGGCGACGACGGCCGGCTCCCTCCCGCCGGAGCCGCGGAGCCCTCGACGCGCGGTCGCCCGATCGCCGGAGGACCCTCCGCTCCGGGACCCGGGTTTGTACGCGCTCACGGACCACTTCCGGAAGCGACTCGAACAGCCCGGGAGGTACGTCTCCACGCGGACCGTCACCGACGCGATCCGCCGCGGGCAGCTCCGCTGGAACCGGACCGACGGCTGGCGGTTCGCGCTCGTCGAGGGCGGGATCCGGTTCGTCGTCGTCGTGGGCGACACCGAGACCGACTCGCCGGTCGTCGTCACCGGCTGGACCGAGGTCGCGGACCGCGAGGCCGCCCTGGAGGCGGGGCGGTTCGACCCGGTCGACGTCGACACCATCGCGCTCCGGGCCGCGCTCAGCGAGGCGTCCGAGACGGCGATCCCCGACCGGATCCGCCCGCGTGCAGTCACGCGTCCGTTCGTCGTCGGGGGACACCGGCTGGAGACCGACCCCGGCGAGCCGTTCGTCCGCTGTGTCGAGTGCGGCTGCCGGTTCCGATCGAAGGAAGCGATCACCTCCCGCCGCTGTCGCGGACCGTCGTCCGGACGGTAGACGTCGCGTCCGCGTCGTGATCCACCGAAACGGCCGGAACCGAGACCCTTGAGGCCCGTATCCGAACCCACGTTCCGCGGTGGCGCGACCGGTGAGCGTCCGGGAGGGCGCGAACCGAACGCGAGGGAGTCGCTGGCGCGGTTCCGCGCCAGCGACGAGGCTGGGGAGGCGTGAGGTGCGGGACCGTGCGGTGTGGTCGGGACTCAGAGAGACAGTCGCGATTCCCGCGAACGAAGTGAGCGGGAAGTCGGGAGACGGAGTCTCCCGGAAGGACGAATCCCGGCGACACAAGGACCACAGCGAGCAACGCGAGCGAGAACTGAAGCGAGCCGCGGGAGTCCTCGTGACCGGGGCTTTGGACGTGTTCACGTCGTTCATCGCTTCGCTCCAGTCGCCCGCGGACGCTACCCATTTCCGCGTCGCGGTCGAACCGGGAGTGATGACCGACGACACCGGCGCTCCCGCCGCCGGCGACGATCCTGAAACGTCCTCCGGCGACGATTCCGAGACGCACTCGAGTGACGACTCCGAGATGCCTGACGCTGACCCCGAAACCCCCACCGACGTTCCGCTCGACCGGTTCCATGAAGCACTCGAGGCCGAGGAGCGTCCCGTCGCGACCGCCAGCGAGGTCGCGCGGCGGCTGGGGACGACGCAGGCCGCCGCCCGCGACGCCCTCGCCGACCTCGTCGAGCGCGGCGACGTGGACCGCCTCGACGTCGAGAGCGACCCCGTCGTCTTCTACCCGAGCGACTGGGGCGCGCTGGCTACCCGCGAGCGTGTGGTCGCCTTCCCGAGCCGCCGGGAGATCGTCGTCGACCGACCGACGCAGTTCACCCGGGCGCGGCTCTCACAGTTCGCGTACCTCGTCGACACGACCGGCACCGAGCCCGGCACGCGGGGGTACCTCTACCGGATCCGCCAGGAGGACGTGTGGGCCGCCCCGTTCGAGGACGCCGACGCGCTGATCGCGAGCCTGCGGTCCGTCCTTCCGCGTCGGTTCGAGCACCTCGAGGAGTGGATCCGCGACCAGTGGCGGCGCGCGCACCGCTTCCGGTTGTACACCCACGAGGACGGCTACGTCGTCCTCGAGGCCGCCAACGAGAGCCTGATGGGCAACGTCGCCGAGAACCACCTCGAGGACGGCCAGCTCCGCGCGCCGATCTCCGAGACGGAAGCGTGGGTGAACGAGGACGCCGTCGCGAGCGTCAAGCGCGCGCTGTACGACGCGGGCTACCCGGTCGAGGACGACCGCGACCTCGAGACGGGCGACCCGGTCGACGTCGACCTCACGACCGATCTCCGGGACTACCAGGAGACGTGGGTCGAGACGTTCCTCGAGTCGCGGTCGGGGGTGTACGTCGGGCCGCCGGGGTCGGGCAAGACGGTCGCCGCCATCGCGACGATCGCGGCCGTGGGCGGCGAGACCCTGATCCTGGTCCCGTCCCGCGAGCTCGCCGGGCAGTGGCGCGAGGAGCTGCTGGCCCACTCGACGGTCGACCCCGCCGACGTGGGGCTGTACCACGGGGGGGAAAAGGAGATCCGGCCGGTCACGATCGCGACCTACCAGATCGCGGGGATGGACCGGCACCGGAGCCTGTTCGACTCGAGGGAGTGGGGCCTGATCTGTTTCGACGAGGCGCACCACGTCACCGCGCCGGTGTACTCCCGGACCGCCGAGCTCCAGAGCAAGCATCGGCTCGGCCTCTCGGCGACGCCGGTCCGCGAGACGGGCAGCGAGGAGGAGATCTACACCCTGATCGGCCAGCCGATCGGGGCCGACTGGGACGCGCTGTTCGAGGCGGGGTTCGTCCAGGAGCCGGAAGTCGAGATCCGGTACGTCCCCTGGCGTGAGGAGCTGGCACGAAACGAGTACGCCAGCGCGGACGGTCGGGAACGTCGGCGGCTCGCCGCGGAGAACCCGGCGAAGGTCGAGGAGGTCCGCTACCTGCTCGCGGCCCACCGCGACAGGAAGGCGCTCGTGTTCATCGAGTACCTCGACCACGGCGAGGCGATCGCCGAGGCCATCGACGCGCCCTTCATCAGCGGGGAGACTCCCCATCACGAGCGCGCGGAGCTGTTTCGGCGGTTCCGAGACGAGGAGAGCGACCTCGACACGCTCGTCGTCTCCCGGGTCGGCGACGAGGGGATCGACCTGCCGAACGCGGAGCTCGCGGTCGTCGCGAGCGGCCTCGGCGGCTCCCGTCGGCAGGGCTCCCAGCGCGCGGGACGGACGATGCGCCCCGCGGGCTCGGCGCTCGTGTACGTGCTCGCGACCCGCGGGACGAGCGAGGAGGAGTTCGCCCAGCGGCAGATGCGCCACCTCGCGCGCAAGGGAGTGCGGGTGCGGGAGACGAACACCGCGGAGTGATACGTCGGGGAGCGACCCGGTTTCTCGATGGAGCGTGAATCTTAACAACACCCGTTGTGAATTCCGGGACATGACCAGCGCCAACGACGTCGCCGTCGGGATCGTCGGCCTCGGCGGGATCGGCACCCACCACGCGAGACAGTTCCTCGATCGGGACGCGAACCTCGTCGGCGGGATGGACATCGACGCGGACGCCCGACGCCGCTTCCACGAGGAGTTCGGGGTTCACGCCTACGAGGAGGCGACGGACCTCTACGACGACTGCGAGGCCGTCCTGATCACCACGCCGAACCGGTTCCACGAGGAGTACGCGACGGGGGCGCTGGAGGCCGGCCTCGACGTGCTCCTGGAGAAGCCGCTCGCACACACCCTCGAGAGCGCGGAACGCATCGCCGACGCCGCGGCCGACGCGGAGGGGTTCTGTATGGTCGGGTTCAACAACCGGTTCCGGAAGCCGGTACAGGTGATCAAACACTACCAGGACGAGGGGCGCTTCGGCGAGACGAAACACGTCGAGGCGAACTACGTCCGGCGTCGGGGCGTGCCGGGTCGCGGCTCCTGGTTCACCTCGAAGGCGGTCGCCGGCGGCGGCGCGCTCATCGACATCGGCGTCCACGCCATCGACCTGGCGCTGTACTTCCTCGACCACCCCGAGATCGTCGAGGTCACCGGCGAGACGCGCTCGGAGTTCGGCGGTCGCGACGACTACGCGTACATCGACACGTGGGGGGAAGACGAGGGACCGGAGGGGTTCGACGTCGACGACTCCGCCTCGGCGTTCGTTCGGGGAGCCGACGGCAGCACCGTCTCGCTGGAGGTCGCGTGGGCCACGAACCGACCGACGACGGACGAGTTCGTGATCCGGGGCAGCGAGGCGGGCGCGACGTTCGACCGCGGCCGGGACGAACTCACGCTCCACGAGGCGAGCGTCGGCGGCGGGCACCACCTCTCGGACACCGAAGTGGAGACTCGCGACGACAACAGCCACGGGGCCGAACAGGACGTCTTCCTCGAGGCCGTCGCGGCGGGCGAGCCCCCCGCGATCAACACGGTCGAGGAGGGACTGGCCGTCCAGCACGTGATCGACGCGATCTATCGCTCCTCCCAGACCGGCCGCGCGGTCCGACTCGATTGAACGGGAGAGCGCGGAGCGGCTTCCGACCGGATCACGAACCTATTCGTCGCTGTAGTCCGTGGACCCGCGTATCGTGAGCGACTCGCCCGGACCGACGCCGCCCTCCGAACGCATCGTCAGCCTCGACGCGCTCCGCGGCGTGGCCGTCCTCGGCATCCTCGTGATCAACGTTCGGGTCTTCTCGATGCCCGAGACGACGCTTCTCAACCCCACGGTTTTCGGCGATTTCACCGGGGCGAACTACTGGGCGTGGCTCGTCGGCCACGTCCTCGCCGAACAGAAGTTCATCACCCTCTTCTCGGCGCTGTTCGGGGCGGGAATGGTCCTCTTCATCGAGAGCAAGGAGCGGAAGGACCAGCCCGCCATGCCGCTTCACTACCGGCGGACCGCCTGGCTGATCGCCATCGGCCTGGCACACGCGTACCTGCTCTGGTACGGGGACATCCTCGTCGCCTACGGCTTCTGCGGACTGGCGCTCGTCTTCGCGTACGACTGGGAGCCGCGGGCGCTGGCCGGACTCGCACTGGTCTTCCTGCTCGTCACGCCCCTGCTGGAGGTGTTCGCGGGCCTCACCGTCGGCGGCGAGGCGATCGCGGGCCAGTGGGCTCCCGCGGAGTCCGCGCTGCGCGCGGAGGTCGAGACCTACCGGAGCGGCTGGCTCGCCCAGTTCGACCACCGCGCCCCGACGTCCTTCGAGCGGCAGACGGTCGGCTTCCTCGGCGGGACGTTCTGGCGGGTCGGCGGAACCGTCCTGCTCGGGATGTCGCTGTACAAGCGGGGCGTGTTGACCGGCGAGCGCTCCTCGGCGTTCTACCGCCGGCTCGTCGGCGTCGGGATCGTCGGCGTCGGGATCGTCCTCGCGGGCGTCTGGTACATCGAGGCCAACGACTGGAGCGCGGGCGCGGCGCTGTTCTGGCGGCAGTTCAACTACGTCGGCAGCCTCCTCGTCGCCGGCGGCTACGTCGGGATCGTCACTCTCTACGCACGGTGGCGGCCGGAGGGGCCGGCCACGCGGGCGTTCGCGGCGGTCGGCCGGACCGCGTTCACCAACTACCTGCTCCAGACGGTGGTCGCGACCACCGTCTTCTACGGACACGGACTCGGGCTGTTCGGATCCGTCTCCCGCGTCGAGGCGCTCGGGATGGTCGTCGCCTTCTGGGCGATACAGGTCGCCCTCTCGGTCGCGTGGCTCCGGCGGTACCGGTTCGGTCCCGTCGAGTGGCTCTGGCGGACGCTCACCTACGGCGAGCGTCAGCCGATGTGACCGCGTCCTCCGTCGAGTCCGCCGAGTCCGCCGGGTCCGAGCCGGCCACGACCCGATTCGAGAGGGTTCCGACGCCCTCGTAGGTTATCTCGACGCGCTCGCCCGGCTCGACGAGGCCGGGGTTCGCGGGGCTCCCGAACGCGATACAGTCGCCCGGACGGAGGGTGAACCGCCGGGAGAGATACGAGACGATCTCGTACGGATCGAACAGCATGAGTTCGGTGTTCGCGTCCTGTCGGCGCTCGCCGCCGACCGTCGTGGTCACGTCGATCGCCGTCGGATCGACGTCCGTCTCGATCCAGGGACCGAGCGGGGCGGAGCCGTCGAACGCCTTCCGTGCGGTCCGGCCGCCCTGGTCGAGGGCGTCGAGGTCGTTCATCACCGTGTACCCGCGGACGGCTTCGGGCACGTCCTCGGGATCGAGGTCGCGGCATCGCTCGTCGATCACGGCGACGAGCTCGCCAGCGTAGGTCAGCTCGTCGGTCCACTCGGGATAGCGAACCGACCGACCGTGTGCGAGGAGGCTCGTCGGCGGTTTGATGAAGAAGTCCGGTTCCTCGGGTCGCTCGTACTCCATCTGGTCGAGCGTCTCCGCGTAGTTCCTGCCGACGCAGTAGAGCGCGCCGGGCTCACACGGCGGGAGAAGCCGGCCGTCGCGGCCGACCTCGTATCGGCCGTCCTCGGCGACGACGGCTCCGTCGTCGTATCGACCGGCAACCGGGCCCTCGGGCGTCAACAGGCGAGCGAGTCGCATGCCGATCCGTCCTCGCGCGGGCGAGAAAGGTCCGTCGGTGGAGAGCTCTCACTCGTCCGTCGGTGGAGAGCTCTCACTCGTCCGTCGGTGGGGAGCTCTCACTCCCCTTCCGCGTTCCCGACGCCGATCACGACCGCCGACCGGATCTCGAGGGCGGCCTCGAACTCCGCGCGTCGGTCCGTCGTCGACCCCCACCGCTCGACCGCGGTCTCGTGTGCGCGGGCGACCGCGTCGCGCTCGCGGTCCGACAGGCCCAGACGCGCGCCGATCCCGTCCCAATGGTCGGGCTCGACGAGGAACGTCTCGCGGTCGGGGGCCGCCTCGATCCGCTCGTACCGTCGGCGATAGTCGTCGAGGCGCGGTCCGAGATCGGCCTGGACGGACGAGAGGAGCGTCGGGAGTCGATCGGCGGGGACGCTCGCGAGCGCCGCGGCCTTCAGGAGCGCCGTCCCGTCGATCGGGTGGCCCCCGTCGCCGTTCCCGGTACCGTTTCCGGCGGATCCCGCACCCATCAGCCGCCGGCCCGCATCGCCTTCCGCTCGAACTTCGGGAGCAACTCGTCCAGAACCGACTCCTCGCCCGCGAACGAGACGGTCACCTCCGTGAGCGTGATCGACGCCGCCGCGGTCACCGTCGCCGCGTCGAGCGTCGCGCGCCAGCCCTCGCCGTCCACGCGCGTCGCCGCCGCGGGGTCGTCGGTGCCGACGAGCTCGCCGCCGAGGTTCTCGAGGTAGTGGGCCGCGAGCCGCCGGGAGATCCCGCGATACGCGACCTCGCGGCGGACCCACCCGGGCTCGGTCGTCGGCTCCGGCGGAGCCTCCGCTTCTTCGTCGGCGGCGTCACCCTCGATCGTCCCGCCGGCGACGGGCGGAAAGACGGACAGCCGGTCGCCGTCGGCGAGTTCGGTGTCGAGTCCCTGGAGGTGTAACACCTCACGGCCGTTCTTCAACACGTTGATCTGGGGGGCGAGGTCGCCGTCGACGATCAGCCGACCGTCCATCCCCTCGTACTCCGCTTCCAGCGCGCGAAGTACGTCTCCGACGTCGGAGCCGTCCTCGAACTCGCGGACGACGGTCTTTCCGCCGGCGGCCTCCCGAAACGTCGCGAAGAACCGCAACTCCAGTTCCATACCCACCGATCGGGACGTGGCGGCTTAAAAACGGGCGACACCGGTGGTACCTGTGGGGACGATCCGGCGTGGACGGCCGCGCGTCGGTCCACGCGAACCGATCCGTCGACGAGGGACGTGCGCGGCTCGACGGGAAGTGGACGTGGTGGCTCGGTGGAAACCCGTCGTCACAAGGGGCTCAGTGGGGGTAACTGAATCGTCACTGCCACCACGGATCGGGATACTCGCTAACGACAATAAGTCGTTCGTGATACCTCCAACCCCAGACGGACGCGGACGGGTCGTCGAACGCTTCGGCGTCGAAAAGCGGAGACGAGTCAGTCTCGTCGTTTCCATTCACGGAGCCTTGGTAACCGAAATTGGGCACGTATCTCCGGAGAATAGCTGGATATGGTTTCTGAACAGGTTAATGTCTCTCGACGTTTTCTCCCAGTATAGTGGCGTTTTCAACCGAGTACTGGGACGGGGATTCGGTTGAGTTCTCCATTGATGAGTTCACCGGTGCGATAGGTGATTCGGTTACGGTGTTTCCGGTGGTGGTCGCCATTGCCGCCCTCACGGAGCTCTCGCTGACACGTCTCCTTCTCGGGTTCGCGGCGTTCCAGATCGTCTGGGGGCTCCACTACGGGCTTCCCATCTCCGTCGAGCCGATGAAAGCGCTCGCGGCGCTCGTGATCGCGGGCGCGCTCACGGCGAGTGAACTCGCGGTCGCCGGTCTCCTCGCCGGCGTCGTTCTTCTCGTCGTCGGGTCCACCGGAACGCTCGGTCGGATCGAGCGGTACGTGGGCCAACCGGTGATCCGAGGCGTTCAACTCGGAGTCGGGCTCATCCTTCTCGAAACCGGTATTCGATTGAGTCTCGACGGGCTGACGCTCGCACTCGTCTCGATGGGCGTCGCGGCGGTCGTGATCCTCGCGGGCTACCGGAAGGCGAGCGCACTCGTCGTTCTCTGCGTCGGCGTCGTCTTTACCGTCACTCGGGTCGGCGTCCCGACGCCGCAGCTTCCCGCGTTTACCGTGGGTCTTCCGAGCCCTTCGTCCGTCTCCGTGGCGGCGCTCGAAGGGACGGTCGCGCAACTCGCCATGACGGTCGGCAACGCCGCCGTCGCCACCTCGTTGCTGCTCTCGGACTACTACGACGCGGACGTCTCCGCCGACGAGCTCTCCACGAGCATGGGCGTGATGAACCTGGTCGCCGTCCCGCTCGGGGCGATGCCGATGTGCCACGGGAGCGGGGGTGTCGCCGGAAAGTACGCCTTCGGTGCGCGAACCGCCGGATCGAACGTCGTTCTCGGCGCGATCTACGCGATCGCCGCCGTACTGGCGGTCGGTATCGTGTCGGCGTTCCCCCTGCCGATGCTCGGCGTCGTCCTCGGGCTGATCGCCGTCGAGCTCGGACGAGCGGGCCTCGACACGGATCACCTGCCGCTCACGATCGGGATCGGGTTGCTCGGTGTGGTAACCAATATCGGCGTTGCGTTCGTGGCGGGTGCTCTGGGGTACCTTCTCTTCGAACACGGGTCGTAGGCACTCTCGGTGACACGACCGGCGGAGGATCCCTCCGAAAGGACTTACCGAAGGGGCGAGAATCGTCGCCCGAGAGATGGCACTCGATACCACACCACCGTGGGGGGACGTGCGGAACTACGTCGACGGCTCCTGGCGGGCGCCGACCGGAACCGACGGGCAGGACGTGGTCGATCCGGGAACCGGAGAGACGCTCACGCGCGTCGGATTCAGCGCCGAGGAGGACGTCGACGCGGCCGTCCGGGCGGGACGGGACGCGTTCGACGAGTGGTCGCGAACGCCCGTCGAGGCCCGCATCCAGCCGCTCTTCGAGCTCAAGCGACTCCTCGAGGAGCATCAAGACGAGCTCGCGGAGGTGTTGGTCCGCGAACACGGCAAGACGCTCGCGGAGGCCCGTGGCGAGCTTCGCCGCGGCATCGAGAACGTCGAGGTCGCCTGCGGCATTCCCTCGATGATGCAGGCGGGCCACCTGCCGAACGCCGCGCCGGACATCGACGAGACCGCGGTCCGCAAGCCGCTCGGCGTCTTCGCGGCGATCACCCCGTTCAACTTCCCCGGAATGATCCCGCTGTGGTTCCTCCCGTACGCGGTCGCGACCGGGAACGCGTTCGTTCTCAAACCCAGCGAGCGCGACCCCGTCGTCGCCGAACGGCTCTTCGAACTGATCGACGAGGCGGGCTTTCCCGACGGGGTCGTCCAGCTCGTCCACGGGAGCGCCGACACGGTGAACGCGATCCTCGACCACGACGGGATCGAGGGCGTCTCGTTCGTCGGCAGCACGCCCGTCGCGAGACACGTCTACGAGCGCGCCGCCGCGAACGGGAAGCGCGTCCAGGCGCAGGGCGGCGCGAAGAACCACGTCGTCGTCACGGAGACCGCCGACCTCGACTTCGCCGCGAAGAAGACCGTCTCCTCGGCGTTCGCGTGCGGCGGAGAGCGCTGTCTCGCGAACGACGTCGTCGTCGTCGAGGCGGACGTCTACGACGAGTTCGTCGACCGCGTCCTGGCGGAGGCGGAGTCCCGAACCGTCGGCTACGGTCTCGACGACGACACCGACATTGGCGCGCTGATCACGCCCGACCACGAGGAGCGCGTCCGCGAGCTGATCGCGAGCGGGATAGACGAGGGGGCGGACCTGCTCTTGGACGGCCGCGACGTCGAGGTCGAGGGCTACGAGGGCGGCAACTTCCTCGGACCGACCGTGTTCGGGGACGTCGAGCCGGAGATGCGGATCGTCAGAGAGGAGATGTTCGGTCCCGTCCTCGGACTGCGGTCGGTCGCCGACCTCGACGAGGCGATCGACGTGGTGAACCGGAGCGACTTCGGCAACGCGGCGAGCCTCTTCACGGCCAGCGGGGGCGACGCCCGGCGGTTCCGCCACGAGGCCGACGTCGGGAACGTCGGCGTGAACGCCGGGACCGCCGCGCCGATGGCGTTCTTCCACTTCGGCGGACGGAAGGACTCCTTCTTCGGCGACCTCCACGCGCAGGGTGACGACATGATCCGCTTTTACACCGACGAGACGGTCTACATCGAGCGCTGGCCGGACGCGTGAGCCGGGGCAAGGTTCAAGATCCTCGTCCGATAGCGTGACGTATGGTATCACCGCCCGAATACGGAGTGACGGTACGCCACGACGCGACGGTGGAGACCCGTGACGGGACCGCGCTCGCGACCGACGTCTATCGCCCGGCCGACCCGGAGACCGGCGAGCCGATCGAGGAGCCGAAGCCGGCCCTGCTCGTGCGAACGCCCTACGACAAGCGCGCCCGCGAGCGCGTCGAGCAGGCGGGTAACTGGTACGCCGAGCGCGGCTACGTCGTCGCGCTTCAGGACGTCCGCGGCCGATACGCGAGCGAGGGCGAGTTCTACCTCCTCGTCAACGAGGCCGAGGACGGCGCGGACACGGTCGAATGGCTCGCCGACCGGCCGTACTGTGACGGCCAGGTCGGGACGATGGGCATCTCCTACATGGCGTGGGTCCAGAACGCGCTGGCGACACAGCGGCCGCGGGGGCTGGCGGCGATGTTCGTCAACCAGGGGGCGGCGAACGCGTGGAAGGCGACGCTGCGACACCACGGGGCCTTCGAGCTGCGGTGGCTCACGTGGTCGCTGACTATCGGCGGCGGGTTCGCGAAGCGCGTCCTCGAGAACGAGGACCTCCGCCGACGGATCGCCGAGGTCGACACGCGCGACATGCTCGCGAACGAACCGGTACTCCCCGGCCAGTCGCCGCTCTCACACCTCCCGAACTACGAGGAGTACGTCCTCGACTTCGCGCGGACCCCCGGCGACGACGAGTTCTGGACGGATCCCAGCATCAACTTCGAGGCGCACTACGACGAGAGCGCCGACGTGCCGACCGTCTACGCCGGCTCGTGGTACGACTCCTACGCGAAGGCGACCTGCGACAACTTCGAGGGGCTCGCGGACCGGAAGGAGAGCGACCACTTCCTGCTCATGGGCGCGTGGACCCACGGCGGGCAGTCGACGTGGACCAAGCCGTACTCGGGCGAGACCGCCTTCGGCGACGCGATGACCCGCGACTACCTCCGGACGAAGCTGCGGTTCTTCGATCACTACCTCAAGGGACGGGACACCTGGGAGGAGCCGCGGGTCCAGTACTTCCGGATGGGATCCGGCGACGGCTCCGCGACCGGGGACGGGCGACTCCGTCACGGCGGCGAGTGGAAGGAGGCGACCGACTGGCCGCTCCCGGACGCCGAGTCCACCGCGTACTACGCGCACGGCGACGGCAGCCTCGCGACCGATCCGCCCGACGACGCCGACTCCTCGACGACCTACGAGTTCGACCCGCGGGACCCGGTCCCGACGCTCGGCGGGAACTGCTCGTCGTACTACACCTTCGAGCCGCGCGAGGAGCGGATCGAGGACCTCCCGCTCGCGGATCGGCCGACCTTGAGCATCACCGGCCGCGGCGGCTACGACCAGCGGACCCGCCCGGACACCTTCGGAGCCGACCCGCCCTACGGGCCGTTGGAGGAGCGGAACGACGTCGTCGTCTTCCGGACGCCGCCGCTGGAGGAGGCCGTCGAGGTCGCGGGCCCGATCCGCGTGCGCCTTCACGCCTCGACCGACGCCCTCGACACCGACTTCACCGCGAAGCTGATCGACGAGCATCCGGCGAGCGAGGAGTTCCCTTCCGGCTTCGCGCTCAACCTCACCGACTCGATCTGTCGGGGTCGCTACCGGAACTACCGCACGGAGCCGGACCTCCTCGACCCCGGCGAGGTGTACGAGTTCGAGCTGGAGCTGTACCCGACGGCGAACCTGTTCAAGCCGGGCCACCGGATCCGGCTCGACGTCTCGTCGTCGAACTACCCGCGATACGACGTCAACCACAACACGGGCGGCGACCTCTACGGCGACCGGGAGTACGAGACCGCGACGAACACGATCCACCACGACGCCGACCGCCCGACGCACGTGGAGCTGCCGATCCGGTCCGGATAGAACCATGTCCGCAGACGACGGAAACGCCGACGGCCGAGGCGACGACGGCCCCGAGGGCGAGATGACGCTCGTCTTCACGCTCTCGGCTGCCCGGTCGCTCGCCGACCCCGCCGCCGCGTTCGCGGACGCGCGCCGGTGGAGCGCGCGCGTCGGGGTCGTCGCCAACGACACGGACGCCGTCGAGGCCTTCCTCGATCGACACGGCCTCGAGAACGACTACGCGCTCCGGGACTGGGACAAGTGGGGGACGCTGGCCGACGTCCGGGAGGCGACCGACACGCCCCGGCACGTGTTCGTCGGGACCTCCCCGGAGGACCGCCGGCTCGCCGAGACGGTCGGCTGGCAGTTCCGCACGGTGCGCGAGGCGGCCGGAAAGGCCGAGTGGGAGCTCGGCGAACGGGAACCGTCCGGGAGCGATGCCGACGCGGGAGTGGTCGAGCGGCTCCGGCGAGCGGTGCTCGACCGCCTCCGGAAGTGATCCACGGTCGATTCGTCGGTCGTCGCGCTGGTGCTGTCGAACACGCGGAACTCAGACGCCGTCCGCGATCCGGCGAGCGACGCGGTCGCGGTCCTCGCGGATCCGGTCGACGAGCGTCGCGACCGACGCCAACACCGGGTGGTCGGGACCGTCCATCGGCTCGTAGAGGTACTCGTAGAAGCCGGCCTCGACGCCGCCGGCGACGCGTTCCGGGGACATCGGTGGGTTCCGAAGCGTCGACTGTCGGTCGTCAGCGAGGTCGTCACACTCCGCCTCGAGGTCGCCGAGCCGCTCCCAGACGTCGATCGAGGCGTCGGCTCGTCTCCCCCGCGGGATCCCCTCGAGATGCTGGTCCAACCGCCTCCGGCGGCGGTCGATCCCCGAGAGGGTCGCGTCGGCGTCGTCGAGCGCGTCGAGTTCGACGCCGATCGCGTCCCCGAGCGACCGCCTCGCGGCCGCCGCCCGGCGGCTCCGGTCGACCAGCGCGGACTGTAACCCCGGCGAGAGCGTCCCGTTCGACGCCAGGGACACGGTGGTGTCCGGGCCGAGCTCCGCCGCGAGGCTCTCGGCGACGCTCTCGTCGTACTCCTCGGTGTAGTGAGGTAACGACATCACGGTGTCCCGGTACGTGTCGAGGACGCGTCTGAGGCGTTTATCGCCGACCGCGCGCTGCCCGGCTCCCCGACGCCTCCCGACCGCCTGGGTGGCGGCGAACGCGGACGGTTCCGTCGTCTCCGCGGGACAGGGATCGAGCGCCGCGACGCGGTCGGCGAACTCCTCGAACGCGTCGTGTTCGTCCATGACGCGGCGGCGTTCGCGGCGGCAGACCGTCTCCGCGTCGCGGACGTACGCGAAGGTGAGGAGCGCGAGCAGCCCCCCGAGCGCGACGGCGGTGACGACGCCGGGGTCGGTCGCCGCCGCCGACAGCTCACACGAGAGGCTCGTGCACTCGGGTTCCAGGGCGGGCTCGCTCGGGATCCGGAAGGCGACGTCGCCGCCCCGATTGACGCTCATAATTTCGTTAACACATCGCACATTCAAAACCGTTTTGGCAGGTGTCACGCGGCATACATCGGATCCCCGGTCCGGACGCGGTCGGGCCGGATCCCGCCGACCGATAGGCGAGTCGCGGACGGCGGGCGACACCGATTTGATCCCCCGCGCCGAACCGCCACGCGTGACCACGCAGACGCCGGGCATCCACCACGTGACCGGGATCGTCGGCGACGCGCAGGCGAGCGTCGACTTCTACGCGGGGACGCTCGGGCTCCGGCTGCTCCGGACGACGGTGAACTACGAGGACCTCCTCCAGTATCACCTCTACTTCGGAACGGGCGCCGGCCGTCCGGGATCGGTCCTCACCGTCTTTCCCGACCCGGAGGGAGTTCCGGGGAGACCCGGGAAGCCGGGGTACGAGTCGGTCTCGCTCGCCGTCCCATCCGGTTCGTCCGAGTACTGGCGCGACCGACTGACCGACCGCGGCGTCGACGTCGACCGGATCCGTCCGGAGGAACGGTTCGGCGACCGTGGACTCCGGGTTTCCGACCCCGCCGGGACCGCGGTCGAACTCCTCGAGACGGACGATTCTGGCGATCCGTGGACCGACGGGCCGGTCCCCGAATCGGCGGCGATCCGGGGACTGTACGGCGCGACCGCGACGCCGACGGACCCGTACGGTGCCGCGAGCGTGCTTGAGACGCTTGGATTCGAATACGAGGCCGAGATGAACGATCGGGTCCGGTACCGCGCGCCGGGCGAGCGGGCGACCGCCGTCGACCTCCTCGATCGGGACGCACCCTATCTTCGCGAGGGCCCCGGCACGCTCCACCACGTCGCGGTGCGGGCCCCGGACCGCGAGGCCCTCCTCGGCTGGCACGACCTGTTCCGCGATCGGGAATACGAGGTCTCACGCGTGAAGGACCGGCACTTCTTTCACTCGCTGTACGTCCGCGGTCCCGGCGGGCTCCTCGTCGAGCTCGCGACGGAGGAGCCGACCCCGGACGGCCCGCGAGGGCCGGGATTCGCCGATCCCGACGCGGACGGCCACGCGACCGACCGCTACCTTCCTGGCCGGTTCGCCGAGGACCGGGACCTGATCGAGGGACAGCTGCCGCCGATCGAGCCGCCGGCGGACGAGGGATGACCCGGACGCTGTCGGAGGTCGAGGGTCCGCACGCCGCCGCCCGGCTCGTCGTCGGGGGCGCGCCCGCCGCGGCCGCCGAGGTCGCGGTCGTGCTCCTTCACGGACGGGGAGGAACCGCGGACGGGATCGTGCGGCTCGCCGACGAGTTCTACCGGCCGGGCGTGACGTTTCTCGCCCCCCAGGCTCGCCGGTCGAACTGGTTCCCGGCGAGCCACGACGCCCCGATCGAGTCCAACGAGTCCGCCCTCTCCTCGGCGGTCGACTGCGTCGCCGGCGCGGTCGCGGCCGCGGGCGACGTGGGGATCCTCCCCGAGCGGACGCTCCTCGTCGGGGTGTCTCAGGGCGGGTGCGTCCTCGCGGCGTTCCTGTGTCGTCGCCCGCGGCGGTTCGGCGGGGCGGTCGTCGCGTCGGCGGCGCTCCCGGGCGACGATCTCGGTACGTGTCGGGTCGCTGACGGCGGGGAGGGCAGGGATGAGGAGGCCGATTGGGACGGGGACGGCGAGGACGACGGTGACGGTGCCGGACGCGGGGCCGACCGCGACGGCCCGCTCTCCGGGACGCCCGTCTCGCTCGAGTCGAGCGAGGCGGACCCGTACGTCTCGTCCACTCGAGTGCGGGAGACGGGTCGGATCCTCGAGGCGGCCGGCGCGGCCGTCTACGTCCGGATCGACTCCGGGTCGGGTCACGGGCTCTCGGACGCGACGCTCTCGCGGATCGGCGACCGGGTCGACTCGCTCGTTCCGTGACGCTCGACGCGCTCACTCCATGACGCCGTCGTCGGTGATCACGGTGTCGATCATCCCGACGGGAGTGGCGTCGTAGCTCGGGTTCTCGATCTCGACGCCCTCGACCGGCTCGCGCATCACTTCCACGGCGTCGCGGAACTCGTTCTCGAACCGGAACTCCTCTATGGTCTTCGCGCCGGATCCGACCGCGGTGACCGGGACGCCGAGCTCGCGGGCGGTCACGACGAGCGGGAACGTCCCGACGCGGTTGTAGTAGGTGCCGCCGGTGATACACGTGATCCCGAGCAGGACGCGGTCGCAGTCGCGGAGCGCGTATCCCATCGCACTGTCGACGACCATCCGCACGTCGACGCGGTCCATCCCGGCCAGCGCGCGCGCCGTCTTCCGGCCGAGGGTCCGCGGGCGCGCCTCGGTCACGTACACCGTCAGGTGTGCCCCCTCGCTGGCGGCGGTCTCGATCGACTCGAGGACGGTCGTGGAGTAGTCGTGGACCAGAAGGGTGTCGCCGTCGACGATCCGCTCGGCGGCGTTGGCCGCGGCGGCCGCCTTCGACGTCTCGACGTCCTCGACGACACGGTCGATCACGTCCTCGAGGAGCTGTTTCGCGCCCTCGACCGTGGTCGGCTCGCCGACGATCGAGCGTTCGACCTCGCGCATCGCGTTGTGCAGCGCGGCGTGCGAGGGGTTCGACCGGCGCAAAACGCCCGCGTTGTGTTCGAGGTCGCGCTCGAACTCGTCGACGGTGATGTACTCGCGGTCGAGCAGTTCCGCGAGCGACTCCGTCGCCTTCACGGCCACCGCGGAGGTGCTGTGGGTCCGCATCGCCCGGATCTCGGCGACCGTCTCGTCGATCATGTCCGGAGAGTCGACGGCCCCGCTAAAAGGGGTTGCGGGGTTTCGTTCCCCCGCCAGCAGGCTTATATCGGAGAACGAACGTGTTCATACACGAAATGAACGAGAGCGACGGGTCGGACGGGTACGCGCACCTGTTCGCCGATCCAGTTCGAGAGACGATGGAAGGTGCCGCCTACGGGACGTGGCGGGCGATCACGGCGCCGGACGCGGTGTCGCTCGCGTTCGGGTTCCCGTACCCGGACGCGTTGCCGAACGGGGCGGTCGGCGACGCCGTCGACACGGTCCTGGAGGTCGACCACGAGGACGCGCTCCAGTACGCCGGCGGCGACTACGCGGACGCGATCACGGAGACGGTCGTCGAACGGACCCGTGCCCGCGGGATCGACTGTTCGGCCGAGGAGGTCCACGTGGCGAACGGCGCGACGCACGCGCTCGATACGGTCGCACAGACCTTCCTCGACCCGGGCGACACCATCGCGGTCGAGGCGCCCACGTTCATGGGCGCGATACGGCTGTTCCGCAACTACGACCCCGACATCGAGGGGTACGCGATGGACGCGAACGGCCTCGACGTCGACGCGTTCGCCGACGACCTCGCGGCCCGCGAGGAGGCGGGCGACCCGCTCCCGAAGCTGCTGTACACGATCCCCGACTTCCAGAACCCGACCGGCGTGACGCTGTCGACGGAGCGTCGCGAGCGGCTCCTCGAGCTGGCGGAGACGTACGACTTCCTGATCGTCGAGGACGACCCGTACGGCCAGCTCCGCTACGAGGGCTCGACGCCGCCGCCGCTCAGGTCGCTCGACGAGGACGGCAGAGTGATCCGGGTCGACACGTTCTCGAAGACGATCGCCCCCGGCATCCGGACGGGCTGGATCGTCGCCGACGAGGCGATAATCAGGGAGCTCGACCGGATCAACGCCGGCGGCGAGAACGTGCTGACGCTGGGGCTCGTCGCCCGCTACTGCGAGGCGATCGATTTCGAGGCGAACCTCGAGGAGCTGTGTGCGGGCTACCGCGAGCGCCGGGACCGCATGCTCGAGACGCTCGAGGAGCGGATGCCGTCGGGGACGAACTGGAGCGAGCCCGAGGGCGGCTTCTTCGTCTGGATCGACTTCCCGGAGGGGATCGACGCGGAGGAGCTGCTCCCGACCGCGGCCGACGAGGGCGTGACGTACCTCCCCGGATCGTACTTCTACCACGACGGCCGCGGGGACGGTCACGCCCGGATCTCGTTCAGCTACGCCGCGCCCGACGAGATCGAGGAGGCGATCGCGGCGCTCGCCCGGGCGACGCGCGCGGAACTGCCGGCCGCCGAGGCCGCCGACGACTGAGGCCGGCCGGCGACGGGTGTTTATTCGTACCGCTCCTCCCGACGGTATGGGTTATCCGGTCACCTACCACTGTCCGCGCTGTGAGACGATCGTCGAGATCGAGCGCGAGGGCTATCTCGCGGACAAGGCGGTGACGCCGTACCCCTTCGAGGGGTGGACGTACGTCGGCCCCGGCGAGCCCTTCGAGGACGACGCGGCCGACGGCGTCCGGTTCGTCTGTGGCGAGAGCGACGAGGTCGTCTGGGACCCGCACGCCGACGGCCGAAAAGGATCTACGGCGTCGACCCCGGGATGTGGCGAACCCTTCTATCTCTCGTTCGTCCGCTACGAGGAGGGTCGAGAGATCGATCCGCGTGCCGAAAGCGAGTTCGTGCGGATCGACCCGGATCCGCGTCCGTCGGGGCCGAAGGGTCCCGACGGTCCGTGCGGTCCCGGCGGCGGCTTCCGGTAACGGCTCGGAGCTCGCACGATCCGGCTCCAACCGGCAAGCCCCTTACGCCCGGACGCGAAAGGGGACGTATGGAGAGCATCAACCGGACCGCGATCGAGCTCGTCGACGAGGCGCTCGACTTCGCGGGCGAGCTCGACGTGGCGGGTTACGAGTTGGAGAACGGGGCGACGGTCGTCGACTTCGGCGTCGAGGCCAACGGCGGGGTCGAGGCCGGCCTGCTGTTGACCGAGATCCAGACGGCCGGACTGGCGAGCGTGAATACCCGCATGGGCGAGGTCGCGGACGCGCCCCGCGGGTACGTCGAGCTGTCGACCGACCACCCCGCAGTCGCGCTGTTGTGTTCACAGAAGGCCGGTTGGGAGCTGGCGTTCGAGAACGGCTTCGAGGGGCTCGGTTCCGGGCCCGCCCGCGCGCTCGTCGGCCAGGAGACGGAGTTCGAGCGGGTCGGCTACTACGACTCCTCGGAGTTCGCCACCCTCACGATCGAGTCCACGTCGCTTCCCGACGAGACGGTCTCCGAGCACGTCGCCGACCTCGCCGAGGTGGACCCCGAGGGCGTCTTCCTCCCGACGTACGCCACCGGCTCCACGGCGGGCTCCGTCTCGACCGCGGCGCGGGCGGCCGAGCTCGCGGTCTTTCGCCTGCTCGAGATCGGCTACGAGCCGACCGACGTGCTCTACGCCTCCGGAAGCGCGCCGATCGCCCCCGTCACCCGCGACGAGGACCTCGCGATGGGCCGGACGAACGACGCGCTGGCGTACGGCGGGGAGGTCCACCTCCAGGTCGCGCGCGACGACGACCGGTTCGACGAGATCGTCTCCACCGTGCGCGACGACTACGGCACCCCGTTCGTCGAGGTGTTCGAGGACGCCGACTGGGACTTCTACGAGGTCCCCGAGAGCGTGTTCGCCCCGGCGAAGGTCACCGTCGACGTGGTCGACGGCCCGGTCTACACGGTCGGCGAGACCGACGAGGAGCTGCTCGCGGAGTCGTTCGGCTACCGCTGATGCGGCTCAAACCGGTCCCCGAGCCGCCGGCGGCGCTCGCGGAGATCGCGGAGTTCCAGCGGGCGGTCCCGCTCGTCCCGGGGAGCACCGACGACTGCTGTGCCCGCCTACGCGACCGACGTGACCTCCCGAACCGCCAGCGCGCGAACGACTGGCTCGCGTTCCTCCGGACGCTCGGGCTCGTCCGGGAGACGCCCCGAGGATTCGTCCGAACCGACGCCGATCCGACGCCCGAACGCGTCCGTGAGGGCCTTCGCGACGGCGTCCTGTTCGTCCCCGAGGCGCTTTCGTTGCTGCGGTCCGCGACGCCGGCGGAGCCGGTGACGGCCGACACGCTCTTCGAGGCGACCCGGGAGTCGGTTCCGCGTCACGACCGTGCGCGCGACGCCGACTGGGAGCGGACCTGGCGCGATCGCGCGGACCGGCTGCTCCGGTGGCTCGCGCTCGTCGCTCTGGCCGCGCCGATCGAAGGCGACGGGCCGAGGTCCGCGGACGGGAACCACGGAGGCTACGTCGCCGGCGGCGCCCTCGAGGACGCGTGAGGCGGACGGGTCCGTCCTCGAGCTTCCGATCCGCATCCCGCGGTTCGACCCCGTGGTAAGCCTTTTGCCCGGAGCCGGAGACGGTTCGGTATGGGACGATTCGACGGGCGACGGCCGCCGGAGACGGTCTCCTACGAGCCCGCGAGCGTGAAGGACCTCCTCGTGGAGATGAAGGACACGGCAGAGCTCCTCATCGACCTCTCGTACTCCGCGGTGCTCCACGGCAGCCCCTCCGTCGCGCGGGAGGTCGTCGAGCTCGAACACCGGATGGACGTCCTCCAGATGCGCGCCCGGATGAGCCTCATGCTCGCCGCCCGCAACCCGAAGGAGGCGGAGACGCTCGCGCCCGTGCTCGGGGTCGTCGGCGCCGCCGACAAGGTGTCCGACGCCGCCGGCGACATCGCGAAGATCGTGCTCGAGGAGATCGGGCTCCCGGACGCGATGCGCGGCGCGCTCACCGAGGGCGTCGAGACGCTCGTCCGCGGCACCGTCGCCGACGACTCCGCCTACCACGGTCGGACGCTGAAGGACATCGACCTGGAGTCCGTGACGGGCGTTCGGGTCATCGCGATCCGCCGGGACGACGACTGGATACTCAATCCCGGACCGAAGACGCGGCTGAAACGCGGGGACGTGACGCTGCTTCGCGGGCCGGAGACCGGCGTCGCGGAGGCGTACCCGACGCTTGCCGGCGAGCCGTTCGAGGCGGACGACCCGGTCGAGCCCGCGATCGACGACCTCGAACGGGCGGTCGACTCCATCGTCCTGATGAAGAACCTCTCGGAGCTCGCCGTCGACCTCGCGTACGGCTCGGTGCTCTTCGACAACGAGGAACTCGCGGAGGAGGTGAGCAACCTGGAGATCGAGGTCGACGCCCTCCAGTCCCGGTTCGAGGCGTGGACCCTCCGGGCCGCGAAGGAGGCCGACGACCCCGTCGCGCTCCGGGGACTCATCCACCTCGGCGTCGCGACCGAGGAGATATCCGACGCCGCCCTCGAGATCACGGAGGGCGTGTTGCGAGACATCGGCGTCCATCCCGTCGTCGAGATGGCCGTCAGGGAGTCCGACGAGATCATCGCCCGCACGCGGGTCGCGCCGGGAAGCGACCTCGTCGGAACGCCGATCGAGGCCGGCGTCCCCGCCACCGAGATAGCCACCAGCGTGCTCGCGATCCGCCGTCCGGACGAGGGCTGGCTCGTCGGGCCCGACCTCGACACGACGATCCGCGCCGGCGACGTGATCATCGCGAAGGGGACGCGGACCTCCGCCGCGGAGTTCGCGGAGCTGGCGTCGTGAGCCGACCGGCCCGCGCCTACTACGAGGCGATAGACGACGGCGACTACGACCGGCTCGCGGACCTCCTCGACCCGGGGTTCGTCCACGAGCGATCCGACCGAACCCTCGAGGGACGCGACCGGTTCGTCGCGTTCATGCGCGACGAGCGGCCGCTGACCGACACCGAACACGTCGTCGACGCGCTCTACGAGAGCGACCCCGGCGTGGCGGTCCGGGGACGGCTCCTCGACGCCGACGGCGAGGAGCTGTTCGCGTTCGTCGACGTCTTCGCGGTCGAGGACGGTCGGCTGGCCGGGCTGAAGACGTACGTGCGGACCGACGGGTAGTTCGCGACCGCCCACCGAAGCGGTTCGGAGCCGTCGGCCTACTTCTCGTCGACGTGGCGTACTTCGCTGGCGACGCCGCGGGTCGAGTCGACCATCTCGGGCCCGGACATCTCCGCGCGGCCGACGGCGAACGCCCTCGGCCCCTCGATGACGACCTCGTCGCCGACGCGGATCCCGTCGTCGGCGTCGACGACCCCCGGCGCGAGCACGGAGCCGTGCGGGACGAACCCGTCGATCTCGACGCGCTTCGTCGGGGCGTCGCTCTCCACCCATCGCCTCGCGCCCGCGAGCGTGAACGAGAGCGTGCCGTACTGCGGGACCATGGTCGCGAGCTGTTCGCCCGGTTCCCCCTCGCGACCGGCGTCGGGGTCGTCGCCCCACACCTGAAGCTTGGGATAGCGACCCGTGGTGCGGATCTCGGCGAAGCCGGAGTCGTTCGTCCCGCCGTTGCCCGACCCGTCAGCCCGTCCGCCGAACACCTCGTCGCCCGCGCCGTCCCCGAGCAGGTAGTCGGCGATCGCACGGACCGTGTTGTGCTCGCGCTCGCGTTTGCTGTAGGCGGGCTCGCCCGACAGCGCCGCGTTCAACTCCCCGAGCGACTCGTCGGTCGTGGGGTGGTCGACACAGGTGTACTCGAAGTCGACGTCGATCCCGGGGTCGGCCTCGACCCGTTCACAGACCTCGCGGTAGCCGTGTTCCGGGACGTGAGCGATGACGCGCGAGTACTCGTTGCGGACCAGGTAGCGGCGGAGCACCTCGGCGACGAAGCCGATCTCGTCCTCGCTCCAGTCGCCGGTCACGACGGCGTCGTAGTGCTGGGCGGGGTAGGTCGTCTCCAGCTCCTGGGGAACGACCCCGATCGGCGAGGTCATCGAGACGGTGTGGCCGCGCCACTTCACGGCGTCGTGGAACTGGCGGTGGCTCTGGGAGTCGCTGTACGGCTTCGTCGCCGAACAGGGAACCAACACCAGCGGCTGGTCGGAAAAGCGGTTGCGGTAGCGGCTCGTCACGCGGTCCGCGAACCGCCGTATCTCGACGCGGTCGAGCGTCTCGGCGGTCGCCGCCGTCACCTCGGCGTCGCGCATCAGCGGCGTCCGTTCCTCGAGGTAGCCCCACTGGTCGTCGAACTCGCGAAACGCGGCGGTGAGCCACTGGTCGTGGCGGGCCTGCCCCTCGAGATAGTCGCGGAGCCGTCCGGACCGGATCCGCTCGCGGACCCGACGAAGCTCGGCGCGGAGCGCGTTCACGTTGTGGTCGGCACAGTCAGCGCAAGTGAACTCCCCGCGGGGCTTCGCGCAGGCCGGGCAGGCACACGGAAGCTCCTCGAGGTCCTCGAGGAAGTGCTCGGCGTCCGCGGTGAGGTACATCCCCTGCGCTCCCTTCGTTCGCGCGAGCGACGCGTCGACGAGGTCGACCCCGACGTACGCGAGCGTCGCGACGTTCAGCGGCGTGGCGACGCCGGCGAGGAGAAGCGCCGTGTCGGCCGGCAGCGCCGACTTCGCAGACAGGATCGCGTCGCGGAACGCCTCGCCGTGGCCGACGAACCCGGACGCGTCCGCGAGGACGTAGGCGTCGGCACCCACGTCACGCGGGGCCTCGGTGTCGACGACCGCGGCGGTCGGCGCGTCGACCGCGGGATGGTCCACCCGGAACGACTCGCGAACCTCCTCGCGGGTCCCCGCGGGGAACGAGCGGTGCGGTAACACGGTGAGCGCGGCCTCGTCCCCCTCGGGCACCTCGCGGTCTGCGGTCCAGAGGCTGCCCGCGTCGACGAGGAAGGGGTCCGCGAGCGCCGGCGTGGTCACGGGATCGGCGAGCCGAAGCTCCCCGATCCGGGCCGCGCCGTCCCGCTCGTGGACCTCGAAGTGGTCGGTCATACGTCCCCTCGCCGGGGAACGCTCAACTCTCTTGTGTTCCGACTCGAGAGGGCGCGGGCCGCGGGAGAAGTGGACCGCGGCTCAGTATCCGCGCGTGATGAGGTAGTCAGCGAGGTCCTCGAGGAGCGCGCGCGAGTCGCTCTCGGGCAACACCTGGAGGTGCTCCTTCGAGCGGGCGGTGAGGTCCGCCGCGGTCTCGCGGGCGTACTCGATCGATCCGGCCTCCTCGAGGACGGCGACCGCCTCGTCGACCTCCGCCTCCGTGACCTCGGCGGGCGTCTCGGCGTCGACGAGCCCGTCGACGTCGACGCCCTCCTGGCGGGCGTGAAGCGTGATCAGCGTCTCCTTTCCCTCGACGAGGTCCGAACCACGCTGTTTGCCCAGCTCCTCGGAGGGGACGGTGAGATCGAGCACGTCGTCCTGGATCTGGAAGGCCCTGCCCGAGTCGATCCCGTACTGATACAGCGCGTCCGAGATCCCGCCGTCCGCACCGAGCAGGACCGCCGCGGTCGAGGCCGCCGTCCCGTACAACACGGCGGTCTTCAACTCGACCATCTCGAGGTACTCCTCGGGGAGGATGTCGTCGCGTGACTCGAAGGCGACGTCGAGCGCCTGTCCCTCGCATATCTCCGTACACGTCGAGGCGAGCAGCCGCATCGCCTCCAGCCCGTCGGCCGGATCCGCGCCGGTCTCGGTCATGATCTCGAACGCCTTCGAGTAGAGCGTGTCGCCGGCGAGGATCGCCGTCGACACGTCGTACTTCTCGTGGACGGCCGGGACGCCGCGCCGCAGGTCGTCCTCGTCCATGATGTCGTCGTGGATCAGCGTGAACGACTGGATCACCTCGATCGAGACGGCCGCGCGCATGACGTCGACGGGCTCGCCGTCGAGCGCGTCGAACTCGCGGAAGTCGGCGCTCATCGGCTCGATCCCGGCGACGGCTTCCGCCGCGAGCGTCGTGACCGTCGGCCGGAGTCGCTTGCCGCCCGCCTCGAGGATGTATCGGGACGCCTCGTAGAGCCGCTCCGGATGCTGGACGGGTAGCTCCTCGTCGATAGCGGCGTTGACCAGATCGCGCCGCTCGCGGATGGCGTCGAGCACCCGCGCCTCCGTCGTCTCGGTCGTCATTCGACTATCTGGACGGTGTTGCCGTTCTGCGTGACGTGGAGGTCACGGCCGAGCTTGTACCCCTGCGACTTGGCGAGGTCCACGTACGGCGACCGGCCCTTGAGGTCCTGGTGGCCGGGGATGACGTGTTGCGGCTGGAGGGTGTCGAGCATCTCGTAGTGGCCCTCCTCGCGGAGGTGACCGGAGACGTGGATGTCGTCGAAGATTCGAGCGCCCTGCATCCGGAGCAGCTGCTCGGACTGGTAGCGCTGTCCCTCGTTGGTCGGCTCCGGAATGATACCCGCGCTGAAGACGACCTTGTCGCCGTCCTCCAGTTCGTAGGGAGTCTCGCCGCGACCCATCCGGGTGAGCATCGCGCGCGGCTCGCCCTGGTGGCCCGTCACGATGGGGAGGAAGTTGCCCTTCCCCTCCTTCATGATCCGCTTGAACGCGCGGTCGACGGACTTCCGGTGGCCGTACATGCCGACGTCGCCCTGGAAGTCGACGAAGTCGAGGCGTTCCGCGGTGCCCGAGTACTTCTCCATCGAGCGGCCGAGTAGAACCGGCTGGCGGCCGATCTCGCGGGCGAACTCGACGAGCGACTTCACCCGAGCGATGTGGGAGGAGAACGTCGTGGCGACGATCCCGCCGGAGTAGTCCTCGACCGACTTGAGCGTGTCGTGGAGGTGCTTGCGCGCGACCGACTCGGAGGGCGTTCGGCCCTTTCGGCCCGCGTTCGTACAGTCCTCGACGTAGCAGAGGACGCCCTCGTCCTGGCGGCCGATCTCGGCGAAGCGGTCCATGTCGATCGGGTCGCCGATGACGGGCGTGTGGTCCATCCGCTTGTCGAGCCCGTAGACGATGGCGCCCTCGGGCGTGTGGATCACCGGGTTGATCGCGTCGATGATCGAGTGGGTGACGTTGACGAACTCCATCTCGACCTGCTCGGAGTCGCCGATGGCCATCGTGCCGCCGGCCTCCATCTTCACGAGGTCGTTGTCGACCTGGAACTTGCCCTCGTCCGCGATCTGCTGTTTGACCAGCTCGATCGTGTACGGGGAGGCGACGACCGGCGCGTCGTACCGGTGTGCGAGCTTCGGGATCGCCGCGATGTGGTCGAGGTGACCGTGCGTCGGGACGATCGCCTGGACGTCGCCCTCCAGGTCGCTCATGATCCGGTCGTCCGGGATCGCGCCCATGTCGATCAGGTCGAGGCTGTGCATCTTCTCGGTCTCCACGTTGTCGTGGATGAGGACCTTACTGAGGTTCAGACCCATGTCGAAGATGACGATGTCCTCGCCCGCACGGACCGCCGTCATCTGTCGACCGACCTCTTCGTATCCGCCGATTGTCGCGATTTCGATTTCCATGGTGTGGTAGTTCGACGCCGTCGTCCGGCGTCTCTCACTGGTTCCCCGCAAAGGAGCCGTCAGCCCCGGCGTCTAACCGCGTGTCGGTGAAGGCCCCGCTACGGCCGAGCCGGCGTCGGCTCACCGTGTCCCGCGGGAGTGTGGTGTTCGCCGATACACCGTGGCGTGTTAAAAACGTCCGGGTTCGACGGCGCAGCGTGGAAACGGAGACCCGGGAACGCGGGTTCGACCGTTCTACGGCCGGGCGAAGGCGTCCGCCTCCCGGTATTTTTAATAGTGCGACGGGAGGCGGTAGGCACAATGAGTGGACGACCCCTCGACGTGCTCGAAGCGTCGCTCGAGGATCCGGTGACGGTACATCTCAAGGACGGGACGACCTACTACGGCGTTCTGGCCGGCTACGACCAGCACATGAACGTCGTCATCGACCCCGAGGAGAGCGTGAGCGACCGCGTCGACGGCGATATCGACGGGGAGTTCGCGGTCGCGATCGAAGACACAACGATTATACGCGGCGATAACGTCGTTTCCATCAAAGCATGACCGGCTCCGGTACGCCCTCTCAAGGGAAAAAGAACAAGACGGTTCACGTGAAGTGCCGCCGCTGCGGCGAGAAGTCCTACCACCTCACGAAGGAGCGCTGCTCCTCGTGCGGCTTCGGGAAGTCCGCGAAGCGCCGCGACTACGCCTGGCAGTCGAAGGCCGGCGACAACTGAACCTCCGCCGTTTCTCCGGACGGATCCGCTCCGCGACAGCCACCGCTCCGTCGCGAGCCGACCGGCGCTTCGTCCCGGACCGACGACCACTTCATCCCGACTCGACCGGCGTTTCGTCCCGGATCGGCGGACTACTCCGCCGCGAGCCGAACGGTTAACGGCGGGACTCCCCGAGGTCGGACATGGACCTCTCCATCGTCGACCTCTCGCCGATCCCCGAGGGCGGGACCGCCGCCGACGCCTACGCCGACACCGTCGAGACCGCGGAGCAGGCGGAACGGCTCGGCTACTCGCGATTCTGGGTCGCCGAGCACCACGGAATGGGCGACCGGCTCGCGGGAACGACCCCCGAAGTGCTCCTCGGACGCCTCGCTGCCGCCACGGACTCGATCCGGATCGGGTCGGGCGCCGTCCTTCTCAACCACTACAGCCCGTTCAAGGTCGCCGAGGTCTTCGGCGCGCTCGACGGCCTCGCGCCGGGGCGGATCGACGCCGGACTGGGTCGAGCCAACGGGTCGCCCGCGGCCGACCGCGCGCTCGGCACGGACCGGCGGACGAACGATCCCGACGGCGACCACACGGAGAAGATACGTGCGGTCATCAACCACCTGTACGACGCCTTTCCCGCGGATCACGCGTACGCCGACCTCGAGATCCCGCGATCCGGAGCCGCCCCGCCGGTCCCCTGGGTGCTCGGGTCGAGCCCGTCGAGCGCGGCGATCGCCGGGGAACTCGGTGCGCGGTACTGCTTCGCGGCCTTCATCCGCCCGAACCACGCCGAGTCAGCCTTCGAGACGTACCGGGAGCGGTTCGAGCCCTCCGAGCTGACGGACGGTCCCGACGAGCCGCACGGGATGCTCGCGGTCAACGCGGTCGCCGCCGAGAGCGACGAGGCCGCGGCCCGTCGGCGCGCGCCCGCGGAGGCGACGTACGAGCGGATGCGGCGCGGCGTGCTCGGGCCGACGCCGTCGGTCGAGGAGGCGATCGACGATCTGGGCGGCGTCCCGGAGCCGACCCCCGCGACGCTCGATCCCGGCGAGTGGCCGCGGGCGATCTCCGGGAGTCCGGAGACGATCGACGGCCTGCTGTCCCAATTGGCCGACCGCGTCGGCGTCGACGAGGTCATGATCCAGCACGTCGTCCCCGACCACGGGGGCGCGCTGCGGTCACACGAGCTGCTGGCGGAGGCCGTGGATCTCGAATCGTGAGCGGTCCGTCACGCGGATCGGTTCGAGGAGAAAGATCGGTCGCCGCTCACCCGTCGCTCGGCGGGTTCACGAAGAGCCCATCGAACATCAACGGGGCACAGGCGATCGACGCGATCGCGACGGCGACGGACCGGGCGTCGAACGCCAGCGTGCCGGCGCCGTATCCGCCGAGAAACAGAAGCGGCATACAGAGGAGGATCAGGTCCGCCCGCGAGACTCGTTCGAAGAACTCGCCGAAGCGTTCCTCGACGGTTCGGGTCACTCCATGTACCCCAACTCCCGGAGCTTCCGGGCGATCTGCCGGGCTTCCTCCTCGCCGATCTCGTCGTCCGACTCCATCTCCCGGACGACGACGTGTTTCACGAACTCCTTGACCGAGCCGAACGGCTCGTCCTCGATGTACGACTCGACGTCCGCGACGAACTCCTTGCGCAACGAGATCGTCGTGTACTCGCTCACGTCCCGGGGAACGACGGCCGGCCACTAAAATTTAATTACATCTAATTACAGGTCATTCGACACGCTCGCGAGCCGCGGCGACGAGGAGCGGCAACAGCACGGTCGCGTCGCCGTAGACGGAGGCGTTGCGCGCGTCCGTCTCCAGCTTTCCCCACGACCGGGCCTCCTCCAACGTCGCGCCCGAGAGCCCGCCGGTCGACGGCGGGTCCATCGTTATCTGGACCGCGTAGTCGTACGCCCGCGGGGTCACGAGCATCGTTTGGAGCGTGAAGTTCTTCGGGACGCCCCCGCCGACGAGCAGGCAGCCCGCGTCGTCGGCGTCGAACGCGAGGTCGGTCAGTTCGGTCATGTCGGCCAGCGCGTCGAGCGTGAAGTCGGCCGTCTGGCCGTACATCCACGCCTGAAGGCCCAACACCGAGTCCTGGACGGCCGGACAGTAGACGGGGACGTCCGACTCGTAGGCGGCGGCGGCGACGCCGGCGTCCTCCGCGACGCTCTCCCGTTCGTTCACTGCGGCGTTCGCCCGGCCGAGCTCCGCACACAGCTCCGCTATCGACACGGATCCCTCGCCGTCGAGCGCCGGGAACACCTCCTCGCGGAGGTGCCCCTCGAACTCGGCGAAGTGCTCCTGGGGGAGATAGACGTTGTAGATGCGGTCGACGCCCTCCTCCCGCAGGGTCTCGTCGTGTTCGCGAGCCGTCTTCTCGGGGTCGTGCGTGCGGCCGTGGTGGTGTTTCCCGCCGATCGCCTCGATGGTGTCGTGGGTGAGGTTCGCGCCCGTCGTCACCAGCGCGTCGACGTAGCCGTCGCGGATCAGCTCCGAGACGATCCCGCGCATCCCCGCGGGGACCATCGCGCCCGCGAGCGAACAGAAGACGGTACAGTCGTCGTTCCCGAACATCTCGGCGAGCACGTCGCCCGCCTCGTGGACGTCGGCCGCGCCGATCCCGGCCTCGCCGTACGTCTCGAGGAGCTCGCCGACGGTCATCCCCGCGCCGACGCGCGCGTGCCCGACGGGATCCTCGCCGAACTCCTCGCGATGGGGGTGAGCGCCGTGTTCCGGCCCGTCCGTCTCGTGGTCCGCGGCGTCTCCTTGGTGGTCCGCGGCGTCCGTCTCGTCGTCGCTCATGTCCGCCACTCCGGCGCGCGATCGGTTTAAACGACCGATCGGTTCCCGGGATCGCGGACGGCGGTCGGAGTCCGCGCGCTATCCGCCGCTCACCGGCGGGAACAGCGCGAGCTCGTCGCCGGCCTCCAGTCTCGTCCCCATCCCGTCCTCGTGGTGGACGTTGCTCCCGTTACGGAGCACGTTGATGTGGTCCGCCACCTCGCCGTCGTCGAGGACGCGGTCGCGCAGCGCCGGATGCGCCTCGAGTAGGTCCTCGAGCGCGTCTCCGACCGTGTCGCCCGGCTCGGCGTCGACCGCGATGACGCGGTCGCCGGCGATCTCCGCGAGGTCCGCGAACAGCTTCCACTCCATACCCGATCCCCGCGGGGACGCGCCATTAGCGTTGTGTCCCGTCCCCACCTCCCGAGCCGTCACTACCCTTCGAGCCGTCCCTACCTCTCGAGCCGTCCCCGTCCCTCGAGCCGTCACCGTCCGTCGACCGATCCGCGGCACCGGCCGCGTTTCCGGTATCGGCCGCGTCTCCGGCGTCCGCCGCGGTCTCGACGTCCGCCGAGGTACCCGGCTCGTCGACGGGGGTTCCGTCCCCGCTTTCTTCCCTCTCGGCGCGTTTCGCGCCCGTCTCGAACCGCCGGATCGCGTCGGGCCGGCCGACCAGAAACGCCGTGTCGCCGGCCGCGAACGCGTACGCTCGCCGCGGGATCGGCTGGACGGACCCGTCGACGGGACGAACCGCGGCGACGACCGCGCTCACCTCGCCGACGGTCGTGCCGACGAGTTCGCTCCCTTCCTCGACCGTCACCGTCGCCATCGTCTCGTCGGCGTTCCGGAGCAGCGAGGCGAACTCGCGGTCGGCCTGCGGCTCCGCCGGGAGCGTCACCAACCGGTAGCCACCCTCGAGAGAGAGCGCCTCGGCGTCCGACTCGTCGAGCGCGACCGTGGCGGCGTCGCCGGCGACGCCCCGGAGCTCCCCGGTGGCGACGCGTTCCGGGTCGGGAGCCGCCCGCCAGATCTGGACCATGTCGCCGGCGGTCGCGTTGTTCGGCGGGTCCGCGGAGAGCGCGACCGCGACCCGGCCGGGCGCGAGCGTCGGGCCGAGCCCGGTCACCCGCGAGCCGACCGCGAAGTACTCGAGCGTCCCGTCCTCGGTGACGTCGACGTCGACGTAGCCGACTCCGTAGTCCGTCTTCACGCGCTCGACGAGCCGCTCGCGGAGCTGTTCGACCGTGAGACCGCGGGCGAACATCAGCGTCCGGTCGGCCATCTCGGCCTTCTTTTCCGAGGAGACCGACTCGTAGGTGTCCATGTCCTCGATCGCCTCGGCGGGCGGCAGCGTCACCGGCGTCATCCGACCCACGGTCCTGACGAACCGGCTCATCTCGCCCTCGATACCCTTCATCCCCGACAGCGCGAAGACGTCGACTGCGAGGCGATCGCCCGCGTACCGACCCACCGGAGAGACGACGGCCGCGAGCCCGAGCGCGGTCACGTTGAACACGACGGTCTCGACGGTGAGCAGTTCGGCCGTCTCCGCGCTGACGAGCGCCCCGAGCGACGTGGTGTTGAGGTACAACGCGACGATCGAGACGCCGAGCAGGACCGCGACGCCCTCCGGTATCTCCGATCGGAAGTACCACCGGTAGACGAGCGCGCCCGACGCCGACACGATCACCGCGAGGACCGCGAACGTGACGAGCGTGATCGCCGCGGCCCGCGGATCGCCGAACCCCACGCTCGCGGCAGCAACCATCCTCGAAACGCCTGCGGTGGTCGGCGTCACGACGCCACCTCCCCGAAGCGATCGAGCGCCTCGCGGGTGCCGACGACGAACAGTTCGTCGCCCGCCGAGAGCGACTGGTTTCCGCTCGGGGCGACGGTCCACTTCGCGTCGTGCCGCGCCGCCAACACCGCGACGTCGTACGCCTCCCGGACGCCCACCTCGCCGATGGTGTGGCCGTCGAGCGCGCCGCCGGCGACGACGGTCACCTTCCGGAACCGCTTGCCCGCCCGGCGCAACAGCGTCGTCAGCTCGAACTCCCGGCGCGTCCCGCGCGAGCACACGAGCACCCGCCCGCGCCCGGCCCGCAACAGGGGTCCCGCCTCGGAGCGGTCGACCGCGACGGTCACGCGACCCTCGCCGCCGGTCGTGGTCCCCGTCTTCGGAGCCGATTCGGGGAGCGACGCCGGCTCTCCCCCGTCGGTTCTGGGATCCTCCGATCGGCCGTCCTCCGGGCGTGGCTCTGCCTCCGGAGTATCGCCGCCCGCCGCGGACGTCACGGCGCTGGCACCGCCCCCCTCGACGAGCTTCCCGCCGGACTTCGCCGCCAGAAGCGTTCCCTCTACGGTGAGATCGGCCGTGACGATCCTGACGAGGTCGCCGCGAGCCAGTCCGGTCGGGACGAGCGCCGGGACCGAGACGCCCCGTTTGCCCTTCGGAACGCGCTTCGAGAGCCCGCCGGTCGGCGGGGCGGCCGTCACCGTCGCGCGCGCCTCCTCGTCGATCCGGACGCTGACGTCGGCGAGTTCGAGCTCCGTCTTCAGCCGCTCCGCGAACCGCGTCTCCAACTCGGTGATCGGTACGTCCGCGGGGAACGTCCACTCGCCGTCGGCGATCGCCCGGCGCGTCTCGGTCGGCAGCGGCGGATATCCCTCCATGTCGCCGACCTCGCCCGCGACGGTGACCCGCACTTGGCCGCGTCCGCCGACGAGATCGACGACGTCCGTCGAGAGCGTGCGTTCCCGGAGCTTCCGGAAGGAGACGCGCTTAGGGACGGCCGCGCCGAGCTTGTCCCCCTGCGCGTGAGCGTACAGCGAGAGCATCAACACGACGAGGATCGCCGTGAGGATCGCCGGTGCGCGATCGGAGCTACGGATCGTCTGGTCGTTCAACGCGAGCAGTCCGCCGTTCACTCCCGCGAGCGCGAGCGCGAGCGCCACGACCCCGAGCCCGGGGATCGTCACTCCGGTGAAGTACTTGAAGATGAACCCCAACACCCCGGCGACCAACGCGGGGATGATCCCCGTGAGGACGCCGAGGTAGATGCCGAACAGGATCTCGACGGGCAGAGCCATACGCGGATGATCCCCGGAGCACTTAAACCAGTACCGCCGCGGTCGACGGTGGGTTCGGCCGGTCGAACCCCCGCGCCGTCCACGAGGGATTTAAGTCCGGTGTCGGCCACCGGAAGCCCATGGAGCGGAGCCGCGAGTGGGTCTCGGTTCGAGCGTCGGTGCTTCTCACGTTCGCCGTGGCGCTGCTCTCCATCATCGTCGGACTGTTACACATCAGCGGCTTCAGCGTTCAGGGACCCCTCTCGCCGCACATTCCCGACATCGTCCGACGCACCGTCGGGTTCACCGGCACGATCACCGGCTTCGCGATGCTCGGGAGCGGGTTCGCGCTGGGGCGCGGGTACCGCGTCGGCTGGCACTCCACCGCGATCCTGCTGCCGCTGACCGCGATCCAGGGACTGTTACAGGTGTCGGTGTTCTCGCTGCCGCTCGTCGTGCTCTCGCTCGTCTCCGTCCCGGCGCTCGTGATCAACCGGGGGCGGTTCGACCGGGACTTCACCCCGTCGCCGACGCAGCTGGCCGCCGCGGCGTCGCTCGCGGCGGCCATCTCGTACGGGACCGTCGGATCCTACGCGCTCCGCGACGAGTTCGGCGGCGTCGACACGATCGTCGACGCGTTCTACTTCACCGTCGTCACCGCCTCGACGGTCGGGTACGGCGACGTGACCCCCGACACGGGGATCGCCAAGCTGTTCGTGCTCTCCGCGCTCGTGATGAACGTCGCCGCGTTCGCGGTCGCCCTCGGGGTCCTGCTCACGCCCGCGATCGAGGCACAGCTCTCCAAGGCGCTCGGAAAGATGACAGAGAAACAGTTCGACCTCCTCGACGGCCACGTCCTCGTGTTGGGATACGGGGACCTGACGGAACCGATACTCGAAGAACTCGAAAAGCGGGACGGTGTCACTTACGCCGTCGTGACGACCGACGAGACCGCCGCACGGCGGCTCGACGAGCAGTCGATTCCCGTACTCACCGCGGACCCGAGCGACGTGGAGCCGCTCCACCGCGCCCACGTCGAGGACGCCCGCGCGGTCGTGGTCGCGACCGAGGACGACGCCCGCGACGCGCTGGCGATCCTCACCGCCCGCCAGCTCAACCCCGACGTGCGGATCGTCGCGGCCGCGACCCAACGGGAGAACATCGACAAGCTCCGGCGGGCCGGCGCGGACCAGGTGATCTCGCCGACGACGCTCGGCGGCCACATCCTGATCGACTGTGCGTTCGAGACGGACGGCGACGCGATGGAGGGAGCCATCGACGACGCGATGGAAGGGGCTCTCGACGACGCGTTCGACTCCGGAGAGGGATAGCGGTCAGTCCGGTTTGGCCGGTCCGGTTCGATCTGGTCGGTCCGATCCGGTGCGGTTCGATCGGGTCCGACCCGAACTCACCGACTCCGTCGACCCTTCGTCTGCCGGTAGTCCCGGCTCAACACGTTCTCGCGCATGTGATCGAGAAACGCCGCCGCCTCGTCGTCGGTCATCGAGTCCGGCTCGCGCATCGGGACGATCTCGAAGCCGCGCCCGCGGATCGTCGTCGCGTGCTCGCTCTCGACGTCGAAGGAGTCCGGCTGCCGGGTCGTGTACGCCACCGCGAGCTCGCGGAGCGCCCGATCGCCGACGGCGACGATGATCTGCGGGTTGATCATCCGGATCTCCGCGTTGAGGAACGGCTCGCAGGTCGTCACCTCCTCGTCGGTCGGGGCCCGATCCGGGTGTCGACAGCGCGTGAGGTTCGTGAAGAAGACGTTCTGAACGTCGGGTTCGGCCGCGCCCGGTGACGACCTGACGAAGCCGAGGTCGGCGAAGATCGACTGGACGCGCTCTCCGCCGCCCGCGCCGGTGAAGGGGACCCCGTTCCCTTCGGCGGCCGCCGTGGGTCGCTCGCCGACGACGAGGAACTCGGCTCCCACGTCCCCGTAGCCGTGGATCACGCGATCGCGGGCGTCGCACAGCCCCTCACAGTTCTCGCAGTCGACGTCCATCCCGAACGGGTTCGCGAACTCCTCCTGGGTTGCGTCCACGACCGTACTGGGGCGTTCCGCGACCTAAATCCTCCGGGGCGTCGCGAGCGGGGACCGGATCGGTAGCTCCGAAAAACCCGTCGCAGGTGATGAGTTTTGATCCGGTTGCGGTCAATACGACCGCCTTTTTCATCGCCTCAGAATCGGAGATTTCTGCTGGGCTGCACGAGAGCTCTGCTCTCGTGAACGTCGGATTCCCTCGCTCACTGGGTTCACCTCGGGAACCCGACGAGAAAAAGGTGGATATGCAGTTCTCATCGACCGGCTGTCGTATAGCGGTGGGGCGGAGCGCTCTTGGTCACTGCCGATCCATTCGACTTCGGTAGTCGTCGAGGTCGTAGGCGTTGTCGTCTTTCGGGAAGACGGCCACCGCGGTCATCAGGTCGTCACTGATCTCGTACACGACGCGGTACTTGCTGTTCCCGACTCGCTGTCGGTAGAAATTATAGGACTTTGACCCAGAGAGATACGTCAGGTGTCTTTGTGGGACGCGGCCCCACTGGATCTGGTCTTTCCACTCGTTGATCTTCTTCAGAATCCGTGTCGCACCCTCCGAGTCATCCTGCTGGATCTCTTCGATATCGTCAGCCGCTTCCGGGAGAATACGGAGTTTGCTCGGTGAACGCGGCACGTTACTCGTCGAGGTCGATTCCGAGATCGGCCGCTACCTCATCTACTGTGAGGAGATCGTCTTCATCGGCTTCGTCGAGCGCTTTACCGCGCTCGGAGAGTACCTCCCGCTCGTCCGGCAACATCTCGTCCTCAGCCGGTGAATTCGGGGTCTCTCCATCAGTAGCCATGTTTCACAGTGTGCCCGTCGTACAGTTAACTGTTTTCACGAGGGCGTTCGATCCGCGTGTTCCGGAAGGTCGGCGAGATAATTGGGTCGTCGGGCTCTGTTGAAATCCTCAACAGGTGATATTTTCTGACCCGGCTGTAGTCGATACAGGCGGAGGAACGAACGATCGCCGGAGCGGCCGGCGCGCCTCCGAGTGCCTTGACGGGCACGAGGAGCCCGCGAGGGAGTCGCTGGCGCGGAACCGCGCCAGCGACGAGGTTGGGGAGGCCTGAGGTGCGGAGCCGTGCGGGTTGAGGAGCGGATTCACAGATCGACTGGAGACGATGCCAGCATACGCCGAGCACGGTGAGGCGTTTCACCGACGGCGTCGAAGACGGGGGAGTTAGCTTTTTCCCTCCAGGGTTTTCGAGGAGCGGTTCCCGAAGGGAATCCGACGATGAAAAAGATGGATGTGCAGTCCTCACCGACCAGCCGTTTCACACGAGGTTATGTCTGAAGGACGGGATCTCGACAGGGCCGGTACGGTGGACACGGGAGGGACGGATCGTATCAGGCCGGCGTGTAGGCGTCGCCCTCGCGGACGACCATGTCCTGTTCCCGAAGCGTCTTCAGGATGCTGTACAGCGACATCTTCTTCATGCCGAGCGAGTCGCCCATCTCCGAGACCGTCGCGTGCCCGTTGGTCGTCAGATAGAGGTACACCAGCTTCGCGCGCGGAGACTGCAGCTCCGGCGGCAGCGCGGGAGCCGCCGCGTGCGCCGTCTCTGTCTCTAACATCTCACTCGATCCCATTCCTTCGACGATAATAAATCCCTATTTCAACGATCGTCGAAATAACCGGGACCGACGACGTAGCCCGCATCGAGCCGTTTCACGCCGGATATCGCCCTCGTCGAGGGAAGTACCGTATGACGGAATCGGCCGTATTCCGTCGGCACTTTCGACCGACGACGCATAGAGAACCGTGAACGATTCGCGCCGAAAGTCGGAGCCGACTCCGGCGTCAGTACGACCGGACCTTCGGCTCGTACGTCTTGGCCTCGCCCTCGAGGATGGCGGGCTTGTACCAGAGTTCGGGTTCGCCGTCGTTCCACGAGACGAGCGTGTGTTTCAGCCAGTTCTCGTCGTCACGTTCCTGGCGCTCCTTGCGCCAGTGTGCGCCCCGGAACTCCCGACGGGCGAGCGCGCCCATCGCCAGCGCCTCCGCGATGTCGAGGACGTTCCGCGTCTCCATCGTGTGGATGAGGTCCGTGTTGAACGTCCGCGACGGGTCCGAGACGGCGACCTCCGTGTACGCCTCGCGTGCCTCGCGGAGGTCCGAGAGCGACTCCTTGAGCCCCTCCTCCTCGCGGAACACGTTTACGTTGGCCGTCATCGTCTCCTGGACCGCGGAGCGGATCTCCGCGTGGTTGCGACCCTTGCGTGCGAGGAGGTCCTCGACGCGCTCTCGAGCGCGCTCGATCTCCGCCTCCATCAGTCCCTCGGCGTCCGCCGCCACCGCGCCGCCGTCGGCCGCCGCCGGGCCGCGATCGCCGACCGCGCCCACGTCGACCTCGAACTCGTACTCGGCTGGCTCCCACTCGCCGCGCTTGCCGGTCGGGATCTCCGCCTCGCCCATCTCCCTGCCGGCCGCGTGGTGGCCCGCGCGCTTGCCGAAGACGATGAGCTCCGGGAGCGCGTTCCCGCCGAGGCGGTTCGCGCCGTGAACCGACGCGCAGGCACACTCGCCGGCGGCGTAGAGGCCGTCGATGACCGTCTCGCCGTGCTCGTTCGTCTCGATGCCGCCCATCGCGTAGTGTTGTCCGGGCTTGACCGGCATCGGCTCCGTGAGGCCGTCCGCTCCCTCGAAGTCCTCCGCGAGATGGAGGATGTTCTCCAGGCGGTCGAGGATACGCTCCTCGCCCAGGTGTCGCATGTCGAGGTGAACGTACTCGTCCTCGATGCCGCGACCCTCGTTGACCTCGGTCAGCTCGGCGCGCGAGACCACGTCGCGGGAGGCGAGCTCCCCGTCGTTGTTCGCGTACCCGTGCTCGAACATGAACCGCTCGCCCTTCTCGTTGTAGAGGATGCCCCCCTCGCCGCGGACGCCCTCCGAGATCAACACGCCCGTCGACGGCAGCGTCGTCGGGTGGAACTGGATGAACTCCATGTCCTCCATCGGGACGCCGGCGCGGTAGGCCATCGCGACCCCGTCGCCGGTGTTCGCCACCGCGTTCGTGGTGTGGTCGAACACCTGTCCCATCCCGCCGGTGGCCAGGATGACGCCGCCGCTCGCGCGGAACCCGTCGACCTCGCCGCGCTGGATGTCGTAGGCGACGACGCCGTGGCAGGTCCGGTCGGCGGGGTCGTCCTCGTCGGTGACGACGAGGTCCATCACGTGCCACTCGTCGTACACCGTGATCCCCCGTTTGACCACCTGTTCGTACATCGTGTGGAGCATCTGGTGGCCCGTCTCCGCGCCCGCGTACGTCGTCCGCGGGAACGAGAGCCCCCCGAAGGGGCGCTGGGAGACGCGGCCGTCCTCCTCGCGCGAGAACGGCATTCCCCAGTGTTCGAGCTGGATCACTTCCTCGGGGCTCTCCTTACAGAGCGCCTCGACCGCGGGCGCGTCCCCGAGGTAGTCGGATCCCTTCATCGTGTCGTACGCGTGGTCCTCCCAGGAGTCCGCGTCCCGAAGCGCCGCGTTGATCCCGCCCTCCGCCGCGCCCGTGTGCGATCGCACCGGGTGCAGCTTCGAGACGATGGCCACGTCGGCTCCCTCCTCTTGTGCCGCTATCGCCGCGCGGAGGCCCGCTCCGCCCGCGCCGACGACGACGACGTCGTGTTCGTGCATGGTTTGTGGTGTGGTGTGTGGTTAGTGGTGGTGTCGCTTGAGCGTGTCCCTGGCGTCTCCGGTCGTCACCAGAACTTCAGGTTGTTCTTGACCGCCTCGCGTTTCAGCTCCTGGATGTGTTCGGTGAGCGGGATGTCCTTGGGACACACCTCCGTACAGGAGAACTGGGTCTGACACCGCCAGACGCCGTGCTCCTGCTCGATTATCTCCAGGCGCTTCTGCTTGACGTCCTCGCCCTCCCGCTCGTCCATCGCGAACCGGTACGCCTTGTTGATCGCGGCCGGTCCGAGGTACTCGTTGTCGCCGGCGGCGATGTTGCACGAGGACATACACGCGCTACACCAGATACACCGGGTCGACATCTTGATCTTCTCGCGGTTCTCCCTGGTCTGGCGCTGTTCCTCGAGCTCGCCGTCGGGGTACTCGTTCGTCTGGAAGTACGGCTCGACCGCCTCCATCTGGTCGTAGAAGTGCTCCATGTCGACGACGAGGTCCTTCGTCACCTCGGCGTGTGGCAGCGGCTCCACGCGGATCGGCTCCTCGAGCTCGTCGATCTGGGTCTTACAGGCGAGCTTCTGCCCGCCGTTGACGAACATCGCGTCCGAGCCGCAGACCGCCTGCCGGCAGGAGTGTCGGAAGGTGAGAGAGGAGTCGTAGCTGTCCCGGGCGTACATCAGCGCGTCGAGGACGGTCATCCCCTTGGTGAACGGGACGTGGAAGGTGTCGAACCGGGGCTCCTGTTTGCCCTCGACGTCCGGGTCGTACCGGAACACCCGCAGTTCGACCGTGTTCTCGTCGGCCGCCGCCCGCTCGGCCTCCTCGGCCTCGCGCTGCCGGCGTCGCTCGTCCGCCCGCCGGCGCTTCTCGGCCCGGCGTTCGTCCCCCTTCGAGGGGGCGTCCGTCTCGGTTTCGGCCGCCGTCTCGTCCGCTTTCTCGGTCTGTTTGGGTATCTGCGTGCTCATGGTTCGATCAGTAAAGCGGGATCCCCGCCCACGCGTTCGCGGTCCGGATCCCCTGGACGACCAACACGACGCTCGCGGCGACGAGCGTCCACTTGATGACGGTGCGTTTCGTACCCGTGAGCCCCTGGTTGACGAGGGCGTTGTAGACGCCGTTGACGCCGTGGAACGTCGCCGTCAGGAGGAACAACACCATGAGCGAGTAGTAGCTCATGGTCTCCATCCGGCCGGCGCTCATCAGGAAGGACACCTCGTCCGCGTGATGGACGAAGTGCAGGAGGAAGAAGTGGAACGCCAACACGACGAGGAGGAACGCGGCCGTGACGCGCTGGAGCAGCCACATCCGCCCGCCCTTGTCGAACGAGGAGTAGCGCTGTGCCATCTCAGAAGGCCCCCGCGATGAACGTCGGAACCGACGCGACCGTGATGGCCCCCGTCAGGATCAGCGACGCGTAGAAGCTCTTGTCCTGTGACTCCAGTCCGACGCCGAGGTCGACCAACAGCAGGCGCGCGCCGTTGAGCATGTGGAACACCGCGACGGCGAGCAGCCCGACCTCGAGGACCCGAACCAAAAGCAGGCCCTCGAGCGAGACGATCGTCTGGGTGTACACGTCGTTGCCCGCCTGCAGCACGGCGGTCTCCGCGCCCGACGCGGGGATCGCCGTACTCAGGACGGCGATGTGGGTGAAGAGGTACCCGATGAGTACCCACCCCGTAAACTTATGAAATATCCACGCCCACATGCCGGCCTCGAACTCCCGCCAACGGCTGAAGTCCTCGATGAGGCCTCGATTGTACGACTGACTCATACGTAGGGGCTCGGTACTGGGGTCGTATAGTAGTTACTACCACGGCCGATACCGATCGACGACGAGCGGGACGGACCCGTCGATCCCGGGACCGCGATCGACCCTCCCTCCGTACTCTCTCGCATCGTATTCTTTCGTATCGTACCACCCCCTGCCCGGACCCTCTCGTACCGTACCTTCTCCCTGTCCGGACGTCTCCGTGTGCCAGCCGTTGTCGCGCTCGGCTCGCTCGCGGAAGCCTTTTATGTACTCCTCCCGGCCGTACGAATGCAATGGCGAAAGGCGAAGTTGACTTCTTCAACGACACTGGCGGCTACGGATTCATCGAGACTGACGACGCGGACGAGGACGTGTTCTTCCACATGGAGGACGTCGGCGGCCCGGACCTGGAGGAAGGTCAGGAAGTCGAGTTCGACATCGAGGAGGCGGACAAGGGTCCGCGCGCGACGAACGTCACGCGTCTGTAAGGCGTCAGACCGTTCCGTTGTATCGGCTTTTCGAACGTCCCACGCTCGGTAGCCACCGCGCCGTGGGAACCGCGGACCAGTTCTCGGCAAACGTAACCTGGATCGAGAGCTTCCGGCGAGGCGTACCGCTCACCGATAGGGCTTTGGGCCTTGCTGACTGACCGGTCAGTCAATGAGCGAGCAGCCGGGCGCGGCCGACGAGATCATGGACGGCGTCTACCGGGCGCTGTGTAAACACGGCTACGCGGGGCTGACGATGCAGGACATCGCCGACGAGTGCTCGAAGAGCAAGTCGCTCCTCCACTACCACTACGACACGAAGGAGGACCTCCTCGTGGCGTTCCTCGCACGGGTGATCTCCGACTTCGAGCGTCGCATGAGCCGCGGCGCGGACGCGCCGCCGGTCGAGCGGCTCGTCGCGTTCGTCGGCTGGTTCGTCTTCGAGCCGGCCGAGACCGAGCGCGAGTCGTTCCACATCGGGCTCCTCGAGATGCGTTCACAGGGGCCATTCAACGACCGGATCCGCGAACAGCTGCTCCGGAGCGACCGGCTCCTCCGTGAGACCGCCGCGGACGTCCTCTCGGACGGGATCGACGCCGGCGTCTTCCGGGACGTCGACGTCGACGAGACGGCCGCGCTCCTCGTGGCGACGCTCGACGGCGCGCGAACCAGACAGATCACGCTCGGAACCGGGCTCGGCGGACAGGGCGATCCCGGACCCGGTCAGCCCGACGCCGAGGCCGACATCGCGTACACCCGGACGGTCGCGGAGGCGACGCTCCGACGGATCGTCGAACCGCTGCTCGCCGAGGGAACGACGCTTCCGTCGCTCGACGAAACGCTCGGGAAACTCACGGCCCGGACCGGGGAGAACCCCGCCGGCTCCGGTCCGGCGAGCGAGACGCCGGAATGACGCCGGTACGTTCGGACCGCCGTGGCGAGGACGCCCGACGCCCTCGACACTTCGGGCGCGTCACGTACCGTCGGCCGGGCGGAGGGGGTGACCGGTGATCCGGCCTCCCTCGATCGGTCTCTCCCGATTCCCGACCGTGTTGCTCGCGGTGATCGCCAGCACGTTCTTCGTCGGGTTCGGCGGCGGCGTGGTCTTCCCCATCCTCCCGAACCTCGGCGCGGTCCTCGGCATCTCCGCGTTCATGGTCGGCGTGATCCTCTCCGCGAACCGCTGGGTCCGGCTCGTCGCCAACGCGCCCGCGGGCGCGCTCGTCGACCGATACGGCACGCGGAAACCCTTCGTGCTCGGGCTGCTCATCGAGGGGATCGCCACCCTCGGCTACGTCGTCGCGATCGCGTTGCCGCCGGCCGAATCGCTCCGGTCGGCCCTGGCGGGACTGCCCGCGGGATCGATCGGGCCGGTCGCGGTCGGTCCGACCGAGTGGTTCGCGGTGCTCGAGTTCGTCGTCGCGCCCGAGGCGTGGTTCCTGCTCGCGCGGGTCCTCTGGGGGATCGGGTCCGCCGCGGTGTTCGCGACCGCCTACACCATCGCCGCGGACGTCTCCGACAGCGGCTCGCGGGGGACGAACATGGGCGTGGTGCGCGGCGGCATCACGATGGGCTTCCCCGCGGGCCTCGTGCTCGGCGGCGTCGTCTCCTCGCTCGCGGGCAACGTCGCGGCGTTCGTCGTCGCCGCCGCGTTCGCGCTCCTCGCCAGCGTCGTCGCGCACCGGCTCGTTCCCGAGACGCACGTGACGACCGCCGGCGAGAAGCAGTCCGTCAAGCCGTGGGACGTCGACACCTCGACGCCGGCGGTGACGGTCGGGCTCGTGAACTTCGGGCTGATGTTCGCGTACATCGGGGCGCTTTTCGCCACCCTCGTCCTGTTCCTCGGCGAGACGGACATCTCGCTTCTGGGGCTCGACCCGCAGGGAACGTCGGGGTTGTTCATGGCCGGAACCGTGGTCTCCGCGGCGGTGTTCATGTTCGCCGGCGGTCGAGTCTCGGACTCCCGCGAATCGCGGACGCCGATCCTGCTGGGCTTTCTCGTCGTCTCGTTCGTCGGCTTCCTGCTTCTGGCGCGAGCGGGCTCGACGCTCGAGTTGGGAGTCGCCTGCGTCGCCATCGGCGCGGGACAGGGCGGGACGAGCGGTCCGATGATGGCGCTTTTGGCCGATCTGACCCCCGACGATCGGATGGGTCGGGCCTCGGGCACCAACAACGTCCTCGGCGACGTCGGCGGCGGTCTGGGTCCGATGGTGTCGCTCCCGCTCGTCGAGACGGTCGGGTTCACGCCGGTGTACGCGGCGTGTGCGGCCGTGCCGCTGGCGGCCGGGATCGCGCTGCTCGTCGGCGTCCGTCGGGAGACGGGGACGTTCGTTCCCGGCCGCGACGCCGGCGAGTCGGCCCGCGGGGAGGCGGCGTCGACGGAGGCGTGAGCCGCACGTCGTCGGACCGTCGACCGCATCCCATCGGACCGTCGGCCGCGTCCGTCGGAACGCCGTATGCGAACCGCTCGCGCCCGCTGGACGAAAGAACAACCGTTAAAAGTCATCGGCGGGTTCGTACGGACATGGCTGGAACCATCGAAGCGCTCGTCCCCGGCGGGCAGGCCAACCCCGGTCCGCCGCTCGGCCCGGAGCTCGGCCCGACGCCGGTGGACGTGCAGGACGTCGTGAACCGGATCAACGAGGAGACCGCCGCGTTCGACGGGATGGAGGTCCCCGTCACCGTCGAGTACGACGACGACGGCTCCTTCACGATCGACGTCGGCGTCCCGCCGACCGCGGAGCTGATCAAGGACGAGGCCGGGTTCGAGACGGGCTCCGGCGAGCCCCAGAAGGACTTCGTCGCCGACATGTCCGTCGAACAGGTGAAGAAGGTCGCCGAACAGAAGTCGAGCGACCTGCTGGCGTACGACACGAAGAACGCCGCCAAGGAGGTCGGCGGCACCTGCGCCTCCCTCGGCGTCACCATCGAGGGCGAGGACGCCCGGACGTTCGACGACCGCGTCGACGCCGGCGACTACGACGACGTCCTCGAGGCGTAACGCTCCGGTTCCCCCGGTCGCTCTCACGCTTCCGACGCTTTCTCACCGGGTTTCGACGCCGCGTAACCCTTCCGTACCCTTCGCGAGCGTCCTGCTTCCGCCTCCGAAGGGGGGATACGTCCCCGCCGCGAAACTCCGCCGATGACCGGTCCGGACCACGAGAACCGGGGGTATCGGAGGCTGTTCGGTTCCGACGGGCTGACCTTCGGGATCGGCTTTCCGCTCACCGGCGTTCGAGAGTCGACCCCGGCAGTCGACGAGGAGGTGCGGCTCGCGAGCCACGCCGAGTCGGTCGGCTTCGACGGCCTCTGGGCGCGGGACGTGCCGACCTACTGGCCCCGGTTCGGCGACGCCGGCGGGGCGTTCGACCCCTGGCCGCTGCTCTCGCACGTCGCCGCCCACACGGACGCCGTCGCGCTCGGCACGTCGAGCGTCGTCCTCCCGCTTCGGCATCCGATCCACGTCGCGAAGTCCGCGGCGACCGTCGACCGGCTCTCGGACGGCCGGCTCGTCCTCGGCGTCGCCTCCGGCGACCGCGACCCCGAGTACTCGGCGTTCGGCGTCGATCCCGAGGAGCGCGGGACCGCGTTCCGGGAGCGCGTCGGCGCGATCCGGTCGATCTGGCGCGAGGAGTACCGGTCGATCGCCGGCGAGTGGGGGGCACTCGAGGGCGAGCTCGACGTGTTGCCGAAGCCGACGACCGACACGCTTCCGCTCCTGCCGACGGGCAACGCCCGCCAGTCGACCGAGTGGATCGCCGAGCACGGCGACGGTTGGCTGTTCTATCACCTCCCGGAGAAGACGCTCCGGTCGTACCTCGACCGGTGGCGCGGTCTCGCGGGGGAGAAGCCGTTCGCCATCGCCGTCAGGGTCGAACTCGCCGACGACCCGGACGCCGACCCCGAGCACCTCCATCTCGGGTTCCGCGCCGGCGTCGAGTGGTTCCGGGAGTACTTCCGTGACCTCGAGGAGTACGGCCTCGACCACGCGATCGTCGGCCTGCAGGCCGACGATCCGGAGGCCGCGATGACGACGTTCGCCGAGGAAGTCATCGACGAGCTGTGACCTTCGGTCCGCCGTCGGAACCCGAACCGACTTTGCCCGCCCGGTCGCACGGGGAGGCATGACCGGACTCCTCGTCGCCGGCGAGACGCTCATCGACCTCGTTCCGGAGGGTCACGGCCCGCTCGACGCGACGGAGACGTTCCACCGCCGAGCCGGCGGCGCGCCGGCAAACGTCGCGGTCGGACTGGCGCGTCTGGGGGACCCGCCGCTGTTCTGGACCCGTGTCGGCGACGGGCCGTTCGGCGACTACCTCGTCCGGACGCTCGCGGAGGCGGGCGTCCGCGAGGACCTGATCGAGCGGGACCCCGACGCCGACACGACGCTCGTCTTCGTCAGTCTCGACCCCGACGCCGAGCGGGCGTTCAGCTTCCATCGGAACGGGACCGCCGACACGCGGATGCGGCCGGGAAGCGTCGGCGATGACACCCTCGCGGAGACCGAGTGGGTCCACGCCGGCGGCGTCGTCCTCGCGGACGAACCGAGCCGGACGGCGACGTTCGACCTGCTGTCGCGGGCGAACGACGTCGACGACGCGGTCGTCTCCTTCGACCCGAACGCCCGCCCGGAGCTGTTCGAGGGGACCGACTTCGTCGACACCTGTCGGCGAGCCTTCGGACTGGCGGACGTGGTGAAGGCTACCGCCGAGGACCTCGTCGCGGCGGGGATCGCGGACCCCAGCGCGGACGACGACGACGCGCCCGCGCTCGCCAGCGCCGTCTGCGACCGGGGACCGCACACCGCGCTCCTCACCCGCGGTCCCGACGGCGCGCTCGCGCGAGCGACGCCGGAGGCGCCGTGGAACCACACGGACGAGCCGCTCGTGGTCGAACACGAGGGCTATCCCGTCGAGCCCGTCGACACGACCGGCGCGGGCGACGCGTTCACCGCGGGCGCCATCGCGGCGCTATCGACCGGCGAACCCCTCTCGGAGGCGCTGGCGTTCGCGAACGCGGTGGCGGCGCGGTCGACGACCGCGAAGGGCGCGATGACGGCGCTCCCGGGCCGGTCGGACGTCGAGGCGATGCGCGCGGAGACGGACTGACCGGCATCGACTCCAGAGTCCGAGGGCCGGTCAGGCCGGGTCCGCCTTCGTCACCTCGACCTCGACGTCGTCGGGATCGACGCCGATCCGGGCGAACTGGGTCCGGACGTGTTCGCGGGCCGCGGCCACCGCCTGATCGCGGGTGTCGAAGCCGCGGGGCATCGGTTCCTCGAACGCGACGCGGATCTCCGACCCGTCGACGAGCAGCGCGGACCCGCCGCTCTCGACCTGATAGAAGGAGTCGCACACCCAGACGTACGCGGCGTCCTCGTCGGGCGCGCCCTTGTAGGTCGGCGGGTCCTCCCCGCGTTCGAACACCGTCCCGGTGAGGTCGGTCCCCCCGGCGCTGCCGCGAACGAGTATCATACCGACGATAGGTGACCGACGCCTAAAAGCCGTCCGTGGTCGACTCGTCGGATCGCGATCCCGGTTCGCGGCCGTGCCCCGACGCGGGGCGAAACGCTTTCGGCCTGCGCGACGGTGACTCGAGCATGACTCTCGAGGACTTCACCGAGTACACCGACGAGGGCGGCGGTGATGCCGACCGCGACGCGACCGAGGACGAGGCGAGGGAGGCCGCTGCCGGATCTGCTCCCGGATCCGCGGACGGATCCGCCGCCGACGGGTCCGCGCTCACCGGATCCGACGGCGGCTCGGCGGCCGGGACGACGGACGCCGCGAGCGACGACTTCGCGACCTACGACGTCGACCCCGCCGGCGACGACGTCGGGCTCGGCGTCGTCTCGGTCTCACAGGGGCTCCGCGTGTCGGAGGAGGACGACGACACGGCGCTGAAGGCGTTCGTCACGACCGGCAACCGCGACTCGGTGCGGCTGGGGAAGTACCTCGTGGTCCCGTATCCGGACGGCGAGCGGCTCTTCTCGCGGATCACGGCCCTGGAGTACGCCCAGGAGTTCCAGTCGGACGACGCCACCGAGATCCACGCCCGCCGACAGATGCGCCGCGACGACTTCACGGAGCGCGACTACAAGTTCATGGCCGAGCTCGAGCCCATGTCCGTGGTGTACGACGACGCCGACGGGCTGAGCCGCCGGATGACCGACCGGGTCCCGAAACCCGGCGCGATAGTCGAGGAGGCCGCGGACGACGCGGAGATCAAGACGGGGCTGAAGATCCCCGAGGAGGGCGTCTTCCTCGGTCACCTCTCGGTCGGCGGCGAGAAGGTGAGGACCGCCGCCGAGCCGCCGACGGTCGACTACCGGATCAAGGACGACTACGGCGACGGCGACCCCCTCGCGTTCAGACACACGCTCGTCGCCGGCGGGACGGGTTCGGGCAAGACCCACGCCTCGAAGAACGTGCTCCGCCAGTACCTCGACACCGACCGGACGTACCCGATGGACGACGGCCGGGAGGCCCGGATGGCCGTGGTCCAGTTCGACCCACAGGACGAGTACGCCCAGATGCACGACGACAACCCCGCGATGGACCCCTCGACGGCCCGGCGGTTCGAGCGCGAGGGGATCGCCCACGGCGGCCACGACGACACGGTCGCGCTGGTGCCGAGCGTCCCGAACGCGACGTATCCCGGCGAGGGGCACCGCGCCGAGCAGGTCGAGTTCACGATCCCGTTCTCGATGGTCGACGAGTACGACATGCCGTGGCTCGTCGCCGGCTCCGGGCTCAACGAGAACCAGTACCCCGCACTGTTGACGCTCCTGAACCGGTTCTTCGCCGATCACGGCGAGTCCGGGACCTACCGGCAGTTCCTCTCGTACCTCGACGACCCCGCGCTCAAGGCGGAGCTCGACGAGTCCGGACGCGTCCACGAGAAGACGTTCGAGGCCGTCATGCGTCGGGTTCGCGGCGTTCCCGGCGGCGTCTTCGACGGCGACGCCAAGCCGATCACCGAGCTCGACCACACTCTCGTGCGCTCGGGGGGCCTCAGCGTCGTCCCGACCTATCACCTCCCGACCTCGAGACAGAAGGAGATCGTCGTGCTCGCGGTCTCGACGATGCTCGTCGGGGACAAGCTCTCGAACGACCCGCGAAGCGACCGGATCAAGGAGACTCCGCTTCTCGTCGGGATGGACGAGGCGCACAACTTCCTCGCGGACGCCGACAACGTCCAGGCGCGCAAGGTGCTCGACACCTTCACCGAGGCCGCCAAACAGGGGCGCAAGGAACGGCTCGGCCTGTTTCTCATCACGCAGGACCCCCAAGACGTGGCCGAGTCCGTGTTCAAGCAGGTGAACACCAAGGTCGTGTTGAACCTCGGCGACGAGGACGCGATAGCGAGCGTGAACATCCCCTCGGCGCTCGCGGGGAAGGTCCCGTACATGGAGAAGGGCCAGATGGCCGTTTACTCGCCCGACAACTCCGAGCCGGTCGAACTGATCGGGCTGTCGACGTGCGTCACTCGCCACGGGGACTGATCGGCGCCTGCACGCTTTTGGACTTTCCACGCGCGAGAAACCGCCGACGCGTTTTTGAGACGACCGCGAGAACCCTCACGCATGACCGGACGGATACTCGTGGCGGTCGACGGCTCGGAGGAGGCGGCCGAAGCGCTCCGGTTCGCGGCCGAGGAGTGGCCGGACGCCGACCTGACGGCGCTTCACGTGATCAACCCGGCCGACTCGACGACTGGCGCGGAGGGCGGGTTCCCGGGCGCGGTCGACCAGTGGTACGAGAGCGCGAGGAAACGGGGCGAGCGGATCCTCTCGGACGCGACCGACCGGGTCGACCGCGACGTCGAGACGCGCCTGGAGGTCGGCCGGCCGACGGCGACGATCCTCGACGTCGCCGCCGGCGACGGGGACGGCGAGGGCGAGGACGGCGAGCCGTTCGATCACGTCGTGCTCGCGAGCCGTGGACGAACCGGGCTCTCACGGGTCGTCCTCGGAAGCGTCGCCGAGGGCGTCGTTCGGCGGGCGGAGGTCCCGGTGACGGTCGTGCGGTGAGCTACGACGGCCCGCCGTCATCGCCCGACACGTCACCGGCACGCTCCGCGGCGACGACCTCTCCGAGCATCGACCACCCGTCCTCGTCGGGGCCGGACCGTCCGAGGAGGACCCGTTCGTGGTCCTCGGAGGTGACGAGACGGAAGGCGGCGTCCGCGTCCGCGTCGGTCCGGACGCCCTCGCCGCGGAACTCCCGCTGGAAGAACTCCGTCGAGGAGAACTCGTACGTTCCGGTCTCGCCGGAATCGAGTTCGAGACGGACCGGTTCGGGCTGGACGTTGTGGATCCGCTTGGCGATCGGATGGAGATCGGGCACGGTCGAGACTTCGACGGGTCGCGATAAAAACCCGGTGAGCCACCGGGACGTCACGGCGGACGCCCACGGTACCGAAAGGGTAAAACGCGAAACTGTCCATAGTACAGCCATCATGACCGCGTTCTCGACCGGAACCGCGACAGGGGTGTCATCGACCCGTGGGTGACGCCGACGTCTCGAACGTCGTCCTCGTCACGGTCGACTCGCTCCGGGCGGACGCGGTCGGAGCCTACGACGGGACGCGACACACGCCCGTCATCGACGGGATCGCAGAGCGAGGGACGGTCTTCGATCACGCCTTCGCGACGGGCAACTGGACGCCCTTCTCGTTCCCGTCGATCCTGGCCTCGAAGGACGTGTTCACCGGTACCGGCGACATCGGCGTCGAGGGGTCGTCGACGCTGGCGGGGACGCTCTCCGACGCCGAACTCTCGACCGCCGGGTTCAACGCGGCGAACGGCTTTCTCACCTCGCATTGGGGATACGACGACGGCTTCGACGAGTTCGAGCCGTTCGTCGCCAGCGTCGGTTCGAGCATCTACAGCCGGTATCTCGCGACCCATCCGACCGTCGAGGCGTGGATCCAGCTCGCGGCGTCGCCGCTTCGACGTGCGGGGTCGTGGGTCCGCGGCGAGACCGACGACCGGCCGTTCCTCGACACGTCCCGGATGTTCGACGTCGAACACGCCGCGACGGACTTCATCGAGGGGACCGACGGACCGTTCTTCCTCTGGATCCACTACATGGATGCACACACCCCGTACGTCCCGGCACCCAGGTACATCCGGGAGGTGTCCTCGAACTGGCTGGGGACCCACCGGATGCTCCATGCGCACACTCGAACCGGCCTCGGCCTGGAGGTCGACGAGCGGACCCTCGAGGAGCTTCGCACGCTGTATCAGGCGGCGGTTCGCCAGATCGACGCCAGCATCGGCCGGGTCCTCGAGACGCTCTCGGCCGCGGGAGTCGACGACGACACCGCGGTCGTTCTCGCGGGGGATCACGGTGAGGAGTTCCAGGAACACGGCCATCTCGCACACTATCCGAAGCTGTACGACGAGCTGATCCACGTCCCGTTCGTCGTCGACGTCCCCGGATCGTCGGGGCGACGAATCGACCGACAGGTCGGCCTCGACGCGATCCCACCGACCGTGGCCGACCTCCTCGATGTCGACCTGCCGGCGGAATGGACGGGAGAGAGCCTCGCCTCGACCGTGCTCTCGGGCGACGAGCCGGCTGACGAGCCCGTGATATCGGTCACCGTTCGCGACGAGGACGTGACCGCACAGCCGATCCCCCGATCGCTCGACGACGGCGAGCTGTACGTGAGCGTTCGTGACCGCGAGTGGACGTACATCGAGAACGTCGACGACGGAACGACCGAGCTGTATCACCGGCCGTCGGACCCCCTTCAGACGAACGATCGATCGACGGATCCGTCCGAGGAGGAGCGGGCGGTGATCGACCGGTTCGCTCCCCTCGTCGAGGCGCACGCCGAGTCGATCCGTGCCGGCGGGGCGGGGGAGACGGCCGGGGAGGAGGGGGACGCCGACGGGTCCGTGGACGAGGACCTCAACGCTCGTCTGGAGGCGCTCGGCTACCGATAGATGGTTCGGTCGCTTCTCCGCGGCCTGGTGTACGGGCCGCTCGCCGTCCAGCTCCGGCGCTTCGTCACGGTCGGGCTCGTCGCGTCGGCGGTCCAGATGGGCCTGTTGTGGCTGTTCGTCGACGTCGGGGGACTGAACTACCTGCTCGGCGCGACGGTCGCCATCGAGTTCACGATCGTCCTCTCGTACGTGCTCAACAACGCCTGGACCTTCCGCGCCTCGCGAAACACCGGTCGGATCGACTACTTCTCGGGACTGCTCAAGACCAACCTGGTTCGGGGGACCGCGATCCCGATCCAGCTCGCCATACTCTTCGCGCTCGTCGAGTGGATCGGGCTGTTGTACCTCGTCGCGAACGCGGTCGCGATCTTCCTCAGCGGGCTCTACCGATACGTCCTTGACGCTCGCTGGACATGGGGTGACACGTGAGCTCCGTGACGCCGCTCGTTCCCCTCGCCGTCGACGGAACGCTTTCCTCCCTCGGTGGCGGCTTCGAGTCGCTCGTCGAGTCCGCCACCGGCTGGCCCGGCATGGGGATCATCTTCGTGTACTCGTTTCTGATCGCGTTCGCGCTCCCCGGCCCGAGCGAGGTCGTGCTCGTCGCGCCGATCGACCTCGGGTTCCCGCCGTGGGCGCACCTCGGGAGCATCATGCTCGTCAGCGCGACCGGGAAGGCGGTCGGCAGCCTGTTCGCGTTCCACATCGGGCAGGAGGTCAAACAGTCGGGGCCCGTCACCCGGTGGCTCCGACGGTCCCGGTGGAACGTCATGGAGTGGTCCGAGAAACGTTCGGTCGAGCTCGCCCAGCAGTACGGCTACGGCGGCCTCGCGATGGCGCTTTCGGTGCCCTTCTTCCCCGACACCATCTCGATCTACGCGTTCGCGGTCCTCGAGCGCGACTACACCCGGTTCGCCGTGGCGACGTTCCTCGGGAGCCTCGGCCGGCTCGTCGTCACGGTCGCGTTCGTCGGCGGCCTGTTCACGGTCCTGTGAACGCCCCGGAACTCCTTTGATCCGAGCGCTCGACTCCCCGGTATGGATCTCCACATCGATCACGTCACGGTCGCGGGACGGGACCTGGACCGCCTCGCGGACGCCTTCGAGGCGGCCGGATTCCCGGTCGAGTACGGCGGTCGCCACTCGAACGGCGTCACGCACATGGCGATCGTCGGGTTTCGCGACGGGAGCTACCTCGAGCTCATCTCGACCGTGGAGCCCGAAGCCGACTCGCCCTGGTGGGACGACCCCATCCACGGGGACGGCGGCCCGTGCGCGTGGGCGGTCAGGGCCGACGACATCGCGGCCGTGAGCGCCGACCTCCGCGAGCGCGGCATCCGCGTCGACGGCCCCTCGGGCTACGAGCGGACGCGCGAGGACGGCACGCTCGTCGAGTGGGACCTCACCTATCTGGGCGAGGGCGATCCGGGATCGACGCTCCCGTTCCTCATCGGCGACCGAACCCCGCGGGATCGCCGGGTCCGGCCGACCGGGGACCTGGCGTCGTCGCCGATCGTCGGCGTCGACACGGTCGTGCTCGGGGTCCCCGATCTCGACGCCGCGATCGGGCGGTTCGAGGCGGCGTTCGGGCTGGCGGACCCGAAGCGAGGCGAGAGTCCGGAACTCGACGCCGCGGTCGCGACGTACCCGGACGCGCCGGTCGCACTGGCGGAGCCGCGCGGTGAGGGGTGGCTCGCCGACCGTCTCGCCGCGTTCGGACCGCGCCCGGCGGCATATCTGCTCGGGTACGAGGGCGAGGAGCCGGAGTTCGCCGACCTCGAGACCGGGTCGATCGGCGGCCAGTCCGTCGAATGGGCTCCCGTGACGCACCCTGTCGCCCGGCGCTATCTCGGGTTCGTCGGGGTGGACTCATAGAAGACGAGGGAGGTCGCTATCGGGAGTCGTCTTCACCGTCTTCTAACCGGATCCCCGTTAGTCAGACTCTTGGAGGTTCATGGGCTCGTAGATCCGTATCTCTTCTCCAGTGATCACGACTCTCTGCCCCCAAATCCGCTTACTCAGATACACTGGAGAAATGGAGTCCCACCTAATGCTCTCTAACACGTCACTGTTGATCCAGTCGAAGAGTCGCGTCGACTTCTCAGACACATCGATATTGGCGGTGCGAAAAGCATTTATTATCTCTTCAGATATACTTTCACCGCTCCTTGGATGAGATATTAAGAGGTCAAGGTCATCCTCGTTAAGCACGGGTGTGGGAACCATTCCGATCTAACGATCGATTAATGTCGGAAATATATGCTGGTTTAGTGTTCTGATGGGACGGAATAATCGGCGATTCCGGGATGAACCTCCCGTCTTAAGCATACGGGAGCAGCGTGGCGCGACGCGCCACTGGTAGCCGGCGCGGAGCGCCGGCGACGAAGTCGTTCGAAAGACCGGAGGTCTTTGGTGATGTTGCCGGAATCACATGGGTTCTGGCCGCGAACCCGAACGCAAGCGTTCCGGAGATGTCGTCGGAATGCCCCGTGTTCTGACTGCTAGCCGGAGATCTCCGATTTCCGAGGACGAGAAAAACGTGGAGGCGAAAAGGTGGAGATCGGAGATCTAGCCGCCGAGGAACTCCCGGCGGACCTCCTCGTCGTTCAACAGCGCGGTTCCCTCGTCCTCGTAGCGGTTCTGGCCGTTCGCGAGCACGTAGCCGCGGTCACAGCGTCTGAGCGCCTCCTTGGCGTTCTGTTCGACCATCAGGACCGTGGTGCCGGCGTCGTTGATCTCGTCGATCCGGTCGAACATGTCGTCGACGAGGTCGGGGGCGAGCCCCGCGCTCGGCTCGTCCAGGAGCAGCACGTCGGGGTCGAGCATCAGCGCACACCCCATCGCGAGCATCTGCTGTTGGCCGCCGGAGAGCGAGCCGGCGTCCTCGTCGGTACGGTCGGCGAGAGCCGGGAACCGGTCGTACACGTCGCGCTTCCGCTCCTCCGGCACCTCGTCGAGCACGTACGCGCCGAGCCGGAGGTTCTCCTCGACGGAAAGCGTCGGGAAGACGTTGTTCGACTGCGGGACGTAGCCGACCCGCTCGTGGGCGACCTCCTCGGGAGACAGCCCCGTGATGTCGGTCCCCTGGTACGCGATCGAGCCGCCGAGACACGTCGCGATCCCGACGATCGCCTTCATCACCGTCGACTTGCCCGCGCCGTTCGGGCCGACGATGGTGACGTACTCGCCGTCGTCGACGTGGATGTCGACCCCGGAGAGGACCTGGAGGTCGCCGTAGCCCGCGTCGAGGTCGACGACCTCGAGCAGGCTCATTCGGCGTCACCCCCGAGGTACGCCTCGATGACGCGTTCGTCCTCGAGCACCGTCTCCGGGTCGCCCTCGACGAGCAGCCGTCCCTGCTGGAGGACGACCAGCCGGTCGACGAGCTCGGTCAGGGTCTCGAGCTCGTGTTCGATGATCACGACGGTCATGCCGTCCGCGTTGAGGTCGCGGATACGATCGGCGATCTCGCGGGTCAGCGTCGGGTTCACGCCCGCGAAGGGCTCGTCGAGCATGAGCACGTCGGGGTCGAGCATCAGCGTGCGCGCGAGTTCGAGCAGCTTCCGCTGGCCGCCCGAGAGGTTGCTGCTGTACTCGTCGGCGAGGTGGTCAAGCTCGAACGTCTCGATCAGCTCGTCCGCACGCTCCCGGACGGCCGCCTCCTCGCGTCTCATTCCGTCGGTTCGGAGCAGCGCGGGAAGCGTCCGCTCGCCCGACTGGTCGGGCGCGGCGAGCCGGACGTTGTCGCGGACGGTCATCGTCTCCAGTTCGCGCGTGTCCTGGAAGGTCCGCACCAGTCCGCGGTGTGCCAACGACTCGGGCGGATCGCCGGTCACGTCGGTTCCGTTCAGGGCGACGGTCCCCTCGTCCGGGGGGATGACCCCGCTGACGCAGTTGAAGAAGGTCGATTTGCCCGCGCCGTTCGGCCCCATGACGCCGACGAGCTCCCCCTCGTCGATCGAGACGGACAGGCCGTCTATCGCCCGCAGGCCGCCGAAATCCTTGACGAGCCCGTCCGCGGAGAGGAGGCTCATTGGTCCACCCCAAGCTCCTGCGGGTCGCCCCAGATCCCCGCGGGGCGGAAGCGGATCACCGCGACGAGGATCAGACCGACGACGAGCAGCCGGAAGGCGGCGAAGACGTCCCCCGAAACCGGCGTCACGCTCAGTCCGAACCGCGAGACGAGCCGCAGGCCCATGATGATCGCCAGCCCGGCGAGCACCGCACGGTGGTTCGCCGCGCCGCCGAGCAGCATCCCGATCCAGACGGTGACCGTCACCTGGATGGTGAAGAAACCGGGCGCGACCGCGCCGTTGTAGAGCGCGAACAGCCCGCCGGCGAGCCCGGCCAGCGCCGCGCCGTAGACGAACGCCTGCGTCTTGTAGGTGATGGTGGACTTGCCCACCGAGCGCGTCACCAGCTCGTCGGCCCGGATCGCCCGCAGGACGCGCCCGTACGGCGCGTCGGTGAGGCGGGTGACGGCCGCGAGCGTGATCAGCGTGAACCCGCCCAACACGAGCAGGGTGGCGAGCATCCGGGTGTCGGCGTCCCCGACGATCGCGGCGAGCGGCCGCGGCACGCCGAGGATCCCGACGTTGCCGCCGAAGATCCCCTCGAAGTTGACGAAGATCGAGTGGAATATCTCGGCGGTCGCGAGCGTGACGATCGCGAGGAAGTCGTCGCGGAGACGGATCGAGGTGGCGCTCACGGCGACGCCGAGGAGCGCGGCCGCGATCACGCCCACGAGGAGCGCGAGCGGCCAAGGGTATCCCAGTCCGATCCCCGAGAACGTGTCCTGTGCGGCCAGCATCGCGGTCGCGTACGCGCCGACCGCGAAGAAGACGACGTGCCCGAAGTTGACCAGGCCGGTGTGGCCGTACTGGAGGTCGAGCCCGAGCACGAGCATCCCGTAGATCACGAAGGTGATCCCGACCTCGACGAAGACGTACAGCGCGCTGGGAAGCTCCGCCCGAAGCGGCGTCAGCGCGAACAGCCCGCCCACGAGCAGGCAGGCGATCCCGGCGAGCAGGGCCGTGTCCCCGCGTCCGGACGGGAGGCGGTCGAGGGCACTCATGCCTCACGCACCTCCGTTCCGGCGATGCCGCTCGGCTTGACGAGCAGCACGGCGATCAGGATCGCGAACGCGACCGCCGAGGACAGGCCGGTCATCGACGACGGCAGGAACGCCGTGGAGATAGCGAGCGCGAGTCCGATGACGTACGCGCCGACGATCGCTCCGTACGGACTCCCGGCCCCGCCGAGGATGGCGGCCGAGAGGATCTGGAGGATGTGGCTGTATCCCGTGGTGGAGCTGACGTTCGTCTGTATCGCCATCAACACCCCCGCGAGTCCGGCGAGAACGCCGGCGAGCACCCAGACGCTGTCGCGGATCAGCTGAGTGTCGATGCCGCGGACGCGAGCCAGGCTCTCGTCGTCGCCCATGGCCCGCATCGCGATCCCCACGTCGGTCCGGGTCAGGAGGAGGTGGACGGCGAGGAAGACCGCCACCGCGGACCCGAACACGGTCAGGTGTTCGGACGTCACGAAGAACCCGCCGAGGAGGTCCACCGACCCGATCGGCACGTCGGGGACCGCGTCGAACCGGAACGTCGCGGTCTCGGTCTCGATGTAGCGGGCGCTCCGGCCACCGAAGAGACGGATCGCGTTGCGGATGGCGATCCCGAGACCGATCGACGTCAACAGCATCGGCACCGGGCCCGTGTGGTTGATCGGCGTGAAGAAGCCGCGGGCGAGCGCGATGCTGACGACGCCGCCGCCGATCATCGCGGCGACGACGGCGACCGGCAGCGGACCGGGAACCGCGCTCGCGGCGAAGAACCCGACGAACGCGCCGAGGGTGAGGTACTCGCCGTACGCGAAGTTGATCATGTTCACGATCCCGTAGATCAGCGTGAACCCGATCGCGGCGATCGCGATGTACGACCCCGTGACGACCCCGAAGATGGCCTCCTGGAGCAACCCCATCGGGATCAGTATTCGCCTTCGGCGACGTACTCCCGGATGTCCTCCGCCGGAACCTCGCTCGTCGCCTCGAAGCCGTTCTCGCCGGCGGTACTGATCGTGACGCTGCCGAAGACGTTGCCGTGCTGGGTGAAGTTGACGGGGGTCGCCGAGCCCTGATAGGAGATCTCCTCGCCGTTCTCGAGCGCCTCCTTCCCCTCGGCGAAGGTGTGGACCTCCGTTCCGCCGTCCCGGCTGACCGGACCGAGGTTCCGCTGGATCGCCTCGGGGGTCGCCTCGCCCGCCCGCTGGATCGCCAGCGCGGTCACGATGGTCGCGTCCCACGCCGGCGGCGTCCAGGCGTTGATCTCCGCGTCGCCGTCCCGTCCGGAGTACGCCTCCTCGAACGTGTCGTAGCTCGGCCCGGACTGGCCGGGGGAGCCGGCCCACGCGCCGTGGATGTCGCTGCCGACCTGGTCGATGACCGCCTGCTGGGCCAGCGGATCGGAGAGGATCGGCTGTCGACCGTAGCCGGCGTCGGACCAGTCGTTGAGCGCCGTGATCGCCGACTCCTGGGGGAGACTGACGAGGAAGGCGTCGAAGTCCGCGTCGAAGAGCCGACTGAGCGCCGACTGGTAGCTCGAGTTACCGATCTCGACCTCCACCCGCTCGGCGACGGTTCCGCCGTTGTCCTCGTAGACGGAGAGGAACCCCTCGACGTAGCTGCGCTCGCCCTCGGTCGTCCCGTTGAGCACGCCCAGCGTGTCGAGGTCGTTCTCGAGCGCGTAGACGGCGCTCCCGCTGGTGTGGACGGTGTCGCCGACGACGGTCCGCCAGACCCACTCGTCGTCCGAGAGGTCCTCCGGCGTCGCCTTGTCGCCGCCGCGGGTGTCGAGGAACGTCGACCCCGGCCACGGGGTGACGATCGGGACCTCGAAGTCCTGGAGGAAGTCCCACAGCGGGTTGATCTCGCTGGAGTAGAGGCCGAGGATCGCCGGCACGCCGTCGTTCTCGATGAGTTGGGTCGTGACGGTACGCGCCTCCTGGGGGTCGACTGCGGTGTCCCGACGGATCACCTCCAACTCCGCGTCGAGCGGCCCGCCCGCCTCGTTGATGTGGGCGACCGCGGCGTCCGTCGCCTGTGAGACGCCCGGCTGGAGGAAGTCCCACTGCCCGCTCAGCGATGCGGGCTGACCGAGGGCGATGGTGTCGGGTCCGCCACCCCCGTCACTCGAACCGTCGTCGGTCGAATCGTCGCCGCTTCCGTCGTCATCGCTCGAACCGTCGCCGCTCGAGCCGTCCCCGCTCCCGTCGTCGCCACCGCTCTCCTCGCCGCCGCCGAAGCTCACACAGCCCGAGAGCCCGACGATCCCACCGCTCCCGGCGACGGTAAGGAACGCTCGCCGGTTCACACGTTCGTTGGTATTGGATGGCATTCCGATACAGCCTCTCACACACCAGCTATTAAAAGAGGGGCCGACCATGGTCGGTCGGGTGAGAGAGATCGCCAACTCACCTGGGCCTCGGGCGGACAGCCGTCGCGATCCTGTGACTCGTCTCGTCTCTCGCGGCGGGCGCACCGAACGGTTCGACCGCGTTCTCACGGCGGAGTTCCGCGGCGACCGCTACAGCGAGACCTCGGTCCCGTCGCCCGCCTCCAGCGCGTCCCGGTAGACCGTCTCGCCCGCCGCGGCGTCCAGCGTCGCGGACCCGACGCTCACGACCACCAACACGCCGTCGGGCGACTGCCGGACGTATTCGTCCCCGAGGGGGACGCCGAGTTCGACCAGGTCGTCCGCACCGAGATCGCTCGCGAGGAGGTCGCCGGTCCCCGCGACCTCCTCGGGCACGTCAGCGAACACCCGTTCGGCCCGGTCGAGGACGGCCGGGTGCAGCTCCTGCATCCCCTCGGTGAAGGCGCCGACGGCGACGACGAGGGTTCCCGCCCCGAGGGCGTCCGGCGGGAAGACGGGCTCGGTCGCGGTCGTCGCGGTCACGACGACGTCGGCCCCCTCGACGGCCGACCGCGGCGTGTCGACCGCGCGAGCCGGGATCCCCCTCTCGCTCAGGTCGGCGGCACACGCCTCCCGCGAGTCGCTCGGCGAGTGGATCCGCACCTCCGAGAGGGCCGCCACGGTCGCGATCGCGCGAGTCTGCCAGCGCGCCTGCGCGCCCGCACCGAGAACGCCGAGCGTGAGTCCCTCGTCGTCCGACTCCGAACCCGGTTCCCGGCCCGCCTTCGGCGCCAGCTCCCGTACCGAGACCGCCCCGATACAGCCCGTCCGGGCGTTCGTGATCGTCGTCCCCGCCATGAACGCCCTCGGGAGTCCCGTCCGGGCGTCCGTGAGGGCGATCTGGGCGTTGATCGTCGGCAGTCCGCGATCCGCGTTCCCCTCGTGAACGCCGACGAGCTTCGTCGCGTAGTGTTCCGCGCCGTGGACGTACGCCGGCATCGCGATCCCGGTTCCCGCGGGTTCGTCGCCGTCGAGACCCGCCCCGACGGGGAAGTGCGGTCGGTGTGGCCGCTCGACCTCGCCGGCGGCCTGTTTGACCAGCGCGTCGTCCACCACGTCGACGAGTCCCGCCAGATCGAGGCTCCGTTCGACCTCCTCCGCGGAGAGTACGAGCACCATGTCCGGGGCGTCGCCCCCCGGCGACTTAGCCTGATCGTCGAGCCGACCGACCGCCACGGCGGCGACCCGACCGATCGCTACGACGGCGACTCGACCCACCACCCCGACGGCGACCCGACTGGACGGCCGCCGACTCGACCGGCGGCGTCGTACGTTTATATGCCGGGAGGGCGATCGCCAGACATGGACGTACTCGTCGTCGGCGGGGGAGTCGTCGGGCTCTCCGCCGCGTACTCGCTTTCCGACCGCGGCGCGGACGTGACGCTCGTCGAGAAGGGATCGCTCGGGAACGGGAGCACCGCCCGCGCTGCCGGCGGGATCCGGTCGCAGTTCTCCACGCGCGTGAACGTCGAGCTGTCGCTCGCCAGCAAGGAGGTCTGGAACTCCTTCGAGGACCGCTTCGGTGTGGACATCGGGCTCCGAAAGAACGGCTACCTGTTCCTCGCCCGCTCGGACGAGACCGCGGAGCAGTTCCGCGAGAACGTCGAGATGCAGCGCGAGCTCGGCGCGGAAAGCGAGCTGCTCACGCCCGCGGAGGCGACCGAGCACTGTCCGGGCCTCGATCCCGATCCGTTCGTCGCGGCGACGTACAACCCGGACGACGGGATCGCGGACCCGAACCTCGCCGTCCAGGGATACGCCGAGGCCGCCCGCGAGCGGGGCGTCGACGTTCGGACGAAGACGGCCGTTATCGACCTCCATCGCGAGGACGATCGCGTCGTCGCGGCCGACGTCCGCGGCGTCGACGACGCGGCGGAGACGGAGCGCCACGAGGTCGATTACGTCGTCAACGCCGCGGGCGCGTGGGCCGCGTCGATCGGCGAGATGGCCGGCGTCGACCTGCCGATCGCCCCGCGACGGCGGCAGATCGCGGTGGTCGATCCGACCCCCGCGGTCCCGGAGTCGGTTCCGCTGACGATCGACCTCGAGACGGGGTCGTACTTCCGGCCCGAGCGGGACGGGGTGGCGCTCGTCGGGGGGCACTTCGACGAGGACGACGACCCGGACCAGAACCCCGACGCCTACGACGAGGGGATGGACGTCGAGTGGGCCGCGCGCGCGGTCGAGCACGCTGCCGACTACGCCGAGTACTTCGGGCTCGACACCCGGATACAACGGGGGTGGGCCGGGCTGTACGCGGTCACTCCCGATCACCATCCGATCCTCGAGGAGACGGTCCCCGGCCTGGTGACCGTCGCGGGGTTCTCCGGACACGGGTTCCAGCACGCGCCCGCCTCGGGTCGGATCGTCGCCGACCTCGCCTTCGACGGCGGGACCGATCTCGTCGACATCTCACCGCTCGCCGGCGACCGGTTCGAGCGCGGCGAGACGCTCACCGAGCGCAGCGTCGCTTGAGAACGGACGGCGACGCCGCCGCGTCGGGCCCCGTCGACCTATCGCTCCCGGACGGCGTCGGGCGGGAGCAACACGCCGCCCGAACGGAGCAGCGGGAGCGCCGGGTCGTCGTCGACGTCGGCGGCGAGACGTCCGATGGCACGGGAGCCCGGAACGGCCACGACGCCGGCCGAGAGGAACGACGCGGACTCGGGGAGTTCGTCGCCCGGAACCGTCGACCCGGCGTCGAACGCCGCGCCCTCCGGGAGGACGCGCTCGCCGGGGAGATACGCACCGGCCGAGGCGAGCAGCTCGGCCTGTGCGGCGTCCTCGAGGTCGAACGACTCGCCGCGACGGAGCACCGTCCCGTTCCGCAGGACCGCGTCGAGCTCGGATTCGAGTTCCGGACGTCGCTCGTACAGGTCACGGACCACGTCGCCGGGGATCAGGGTTCCCGGCCGGAGGACGTCGGCCAGGAACGAGGCGGGAGGAGCGATATCGGCGTCGGGGTCGTCCTCGCGCCCCGAGCCGCTCCCGGCGTCGGCGGCGAGCGCTCCGTAGAGGCCGGGTGCCGTCGCGGCCGCCCGCTCGGGCGGGCACAACACGATGGTTCCGTCGATCGCTTCCGACTCGAGGAGTGCGTGGCCGGGAACCGACACGAGCGCGCGCCGCCAGGGTCGTCGGTGGTCGGTCCCGCCGGCGCGCGTCAGGAACGCGCGTCCGGGGACGACGACGACGGCGTCCGCGGCGGGAACTCGCCTCGTCGTCACGTAGACGCCGTCGGCTCCCGACGGTCGTTTCGGCGGTTTCTCCCGGCCGCTCCCCCGGTCCCGGCACCGTCGGTCGGGATCACCTTCGGCGACGGCCCGTCTCGCTGAGGAGCGGATCTGTCGTGCCCGCTGGCGGCCGACCCCGTCGAGCAGGTCCGCGAGGCCGTCGATCGGGGCGTTCGCGACCTCCTCGACCGACGCGAGTCCGTGCTCGCGGAGTCTCGCTGCGCGGACCTCCCCGACCCCGTAGAGGTCCTCGAGCGAACTCACGGACGACACCTCCGAGGTGCCGGAGCGCCGGGGGCGGCCGGCGGTCGCGTCATTCCACGGACACCTCCGTGATCCCGGCGTGTGCCAGCTCGAACGTCTCCGTCGCGACGCCCGAGCCGACGGCGGAGAGCGTCGGACCGTCCCATCGCACCGGGCGTGCGCGCTCACATCGCCAGGCGCGGGCGGGATCGCCGTGTTCGTCCAGGAGGGTCACCCGGGCGGTCCGCACCGTGCCGCGTCCCTCGGTCCACTCGCGGAACCACTCCCACAGCTCCGTCCGGTCCGTCACGCCGCGCCGGAGCTCGAGTCGCGGGGATACCCGGCTTCGGTGCGTCGCCTCGGAGCCCGCCGCTTCGAGACCGCCACCGCCCCACGACGCGTCGCGTTCCAGGAGCCGTCGCCAGAGCGGTCCGTCCGCCTCCGGACCGTCGTCGACGCGCGCCGAAATGCCGCGGACCTCGCTGAACCCCGCAGCACCGATCGCGTCGATCTCGACGACGAACCGGTGATTCGGGTACGGGTCCGTCCGGACTCCCTCCTCGGATCGGACTCGCCCCTCGGATCGGGTCTCGCCGTCGGGTCTCGTCTCCGCGTCGGTCATCCCCCGTCCCCGTCCGCGGTCGCGTTCGGTACGGTCCCGTCCGGTGCTACCCCGTTCGGGCTCGAAACGTCCGCGCCGGAAGCGGCGTGTCTCCGAACGCGCCGCGTTCGGTCGAACCACATGCTATGCGGTCCGTTCCATTCCCTCGTGGACGATCCCGAGCCGTTCGATCGCGACGTCGGACCGGTCCGCGGAGAGGTCCGGGGCGGTGTAGCTGCGGGGCCACGCGTCCCTGAACTCCCACCGCGGCCCGGCCTCGCCCTCCTCGTCGAGGACGACGACCGCGATCGGCCGCCGGGCTTCGTCGAGTTTCCCCTGTTCGACCAGCTTCCGCCACTCGTAGAGCGCGATGGAGTCGTCGGTCGCGCCGCTCTCCAACACGAGCGGGCCGTGTCGGCCGAGTCCGCCGAGCTGCCGCGGAGTGGGCGGTTCGTTCCCCTCGCGGTACTCGACGACGTCAGTCCGGGCGGTCGGGAGCGAACAGCGGCTGAACCCCGCCTTCGCGATCCCGTCGATCTCGAGCAGGTATCTGATCCGCCGGTAGGGTCCGTGTCTATCCGGCATCGGCGAACCCCGATGTACCCCGTTCGCGTTCACGCGCCGGTGCGGTGTGCGTCGTGGCCGCGGTCGCGTTCCGTATCATGGTGATCGTCGTCTATTGACAACTAACCTAAACCAACGACGGGCGTCCCAATTAATTCTGTCGGGCGGAATCGCGACGTCGAAGCGGAGCGCTCGACGCGGTTCGCCTCACGCGGAGGCGACCGCCCGCCGGAGTTTCTCGGTCGAGAGGTTTCGGCCGGTAACCGGGACGACGACGGTCTCGCCCGCGACGTCGTCCATCGATCGCACCGCCGCGACGGCCGCCGCTGATGCCCCCTCGATGAGGACCCGTTCGGTCGCCAGCACGTCCCGGACGCCGTCCCAGATCGCCTCCTCCGGAACGGTGATCAGCTCGTCCAGCCGGTCGCGGAGGATCCCGACCGTGAGCGCGAACGGGGCTCGCGAGGAGATCCCCTCCGCCTCCGTCGTCGCCTCCTCCCCCGCGTCGAGGTGACCCTCGTGGTACGCCCGGTAGGTCGCGTCCGCGGCCGCCGACTGGACGCCGACGACGTCGGCACCGCCGATCGCTCCGACCGTGAGACAGTACCCCGCCGCGCCGCTCCCGCCGCCGATCGGGCACACGAGCCGATCGACCGCCGGGAGCGACTCCAGCACCTCCAGCCCGGCCGTGCCGACGCCGGCGACGAGGTCGGGCTCGTTCGCCGAGTGGACGTACCGGAGTCCCTCCTCCGCGGCCCGGCTCTCGGCCCACTCGCGCGCCTCGTCGTAGTCGGCGCCGGTCGGAACGACGTCCGCGCCGAACCGCTCCATCGCGGCCACCTTCTCCGGGTTCGGGTCGGCGGGGACGGCGATCGTCACCGGGACGCCGAACTCCCGTCCGGCGTAGGCGACCGACTGCCCGTGGTTCCCCGTCGACGCGGCGACGAGCCCCGCCTCGCGGAACTCCTCGGGGAGCCGGTGACCGAGCGTGACGCCGCCGCGCACCTTGAACGCGCCCGTCGGGAGCGTGTCCTCGCGCTTGAAGTAGACGTCCGCGCCGGTCTCCGCGGAGAGCGCCTCGCTCCGGACCAGCGGCGTCCGCGGGAGGTACCGGCGGACGACCTCGCGGGCCTCGTACACGTCGCCCGGCTCCGGCGGCGCGAGGTCGTGGTACGGGAAGATCGTCGTCTCGTCGGGCGAGTCGACCGGTTCGTACCGGCTCACGCTCGCCGCACCCCTTGTTCCCCGGCGAGAGACCCCCCGTCCGACTCGGCTTCCCCGTCCGATGCGGGTTCCACATGTCTCGTGTCGTCACATCTCATGGATACACCTTGCTATGCCCTCTCAATCGATGTCGATAAGCGCTTCGACTGGACGGACCAAGTAGCGGAGAGGGAACCCATTACTCCGCCGTCGCCACCGATCGGACCGCGTCGGTCAGCACGTCGACCGCGAGGGGGATGACCGCCTCGTCGACGTCGAACGTCGCGGTGTGGTGGCCGGTGGGGTTGCTCGCGCCGAAGCCGACGTAGGTCGCGTCGCCGCCGTTCCGCTGGACCGCCCGCATCAGCCGCGTCGCGTCCTCGCTGCCGCCGAGCGCGTCGCCCTCGTCGGGCGTGACGGTTGCGTCGTGTCCCGCGGCGGCCGCGGAGACGGCGTCGACGAGCGCGTCGTCACACTCGGCGCTCGGAGCCCCGTCGCGGAACGCCACGTCGACCTCGCAGTCGTGGAGCTCGGCCGCGCTCTCGAGCACGCGAACGGCGTGCTCCTCGAGGTACTCCCGGAGTTCGGTCGTCGTCCCCCGGACCTCCCCCTCGAGGGAGGCCGACTCGGGCACGATGTTCGTCGCCGTCCCGCCCTCGACGCGCCCCACGTTGACTCGGGTCGCGCCGTCGGCGTGGCGAGGTATCGCGTGGAGGTTCCCGACCGCGGTCGACATGGCCTGGATGGCGTGTGCGCCCTCCTGCGGGCTGTTGCCGGCGTGAGCCGGAGCCCCCTCGAACGTCGCCTCGAAGCCGTTGATCGCGAGAAACGACTCGATGCCGGGGATCACGACTCCGGTCTCCACGTCGAGACCGACGTGGACGGCAAGGAGCGAGTCGACGTCCTCGACATGGCCGCTGCCGACGACGCTCGCCGCGCCCGCGCCCAGCTCCTCGGCGGGTTGGAACAGCACCTTGAACGTCCCCTCGAAGTCGCTCTCCTTCACCGCCTCGAGGACGCCGACGCCGATGGCGGCGTGTGCGTCGTGGCCACAGGCGTGCATACGCTTCTCGTAGCGCGATCGGAACCCCTCGGCCGCCGGCTGGTGGTCGGGGCCGTCCGACTCCGACTGGGGGAGGCCGTCGATGTCGACGCGGAGGAGGACCGTCGGACCCTCTCCCTTCCGGAGAACCGCCAGCGCGCCGGTGTAGCCGTCCTCGACCTTCGAGAGTAGGCCCTCGTCGACGCCGGTCTCGCGGGCCCGCTCGCGTGCGCTCGCCAGCTGCTCGTCCGTCGGCGGCCGGAGCCGCTCCTCGCGGTGGATCTCGCGACCGACGTACAGCTCGTCGGGACCGATCGCCTCCAGTTCCTCGACGATCCGTCCGGTGGTGTAGAACTCGCGCCAGCCGATCTCCGGACGCTCGTGGAGGTCGCGACGCAACTCGACCAGTCGGGACTTCGATTTCGAGTTCACGGAGGCGGGTTGGCGGAGGGATCGCTTAAGCGTTGATCCGTCGGCAGACCGCGAGCTCAGTACGACTCGAGCGTCGAGGCGGTCGCGTCGGCGATGATCTCGGACGCGAGCCGGACGTCCTCCCACTCGACGTGCTCGTCGGGTTGGTGTGCGAGGTCGACGGACCCGGGCCCGAAGACGACGGTCGGGATCCCCGCCTCGAGGTAGTGGCGGGCGTCGGTGCCCGCGGTGAACCCCTCGTACGCGGGCTCCTCGATCCCGTTGGCGGTCGCGGCCTCGGCCACGCGTTCGACGACGGGCTCGTCCGGGTCCACTTCCGACCCCTCGAACTGAACGGAGAAGCGCTCGAACGTGGGCGGGTGTTCGGTCAGCCACTCGCTTTCGGCGACGACCTCGTCGAGCCGCTTCTGATACTCGGCTTCGACCTCGGCGACCGTCTCCTGTGGGGCGACGCCGATCCGGATCTCCGAGGTGAGGTGGGCGGGAACGGATGAGGCCCAGCCGCCCGCCTCGACGGTGCCGAAGTTGATCGGCCACGGGTTGTCGTACGCCGCGTAGAGGGGATGGGCGACGCGCTCGGCGCGCTCGCGCTCGAGGTCCTCGAAGGCGTGGCGGATCCGCTCGAAATGCGGCAGCACCGACTCTCCCTCCCAGGTCCGTGCGGCGTGCGCCGATTTACCGAAGACCTCGAGCCGCTTCATCAGGCTCCCCTCGGCGGCGACGACGAGCGCGAAGTCGGTCGGTTCGGCGATGATCGCCGCGTCGCATTCGAAGGGATACGGATTCTTTCCGGCGGCGGTCGCCGCGCCGATCCCGCCCTCCTCCTCGCCGGCGACGCCCTCGACGACGATCCGGCCGTCGAGGCCGAGCTCGTCCGCGTGCGCCTCGACCGCGAGCGCGGCGAAGACGCAGGCGGCGACTCCCGACTTCATGTCGAGCGACCCGCGGCCGTAGAGGCGACCGTCCTCCCAGCGGGGGTCGAAGGGGTCCACCGTCCAGGAGCCCTCGTCGACCGGGACCACGTCGAGGTGGCCGCCCAACACGACCGTCGGCCCGGCGTCGGGGTCGCCGAGCTCCAGGACGCCCCCGACGCTCGGTCGGTCCTCCAGATCGAGCGTCTCGACCGGCGGGAACGAGGGGTTCGCCTCCAGGACGGCCGGATCGGGTTCCCACTCGTACGTCTCGAATCCGAGGTCCGCGAGGTGCTCGCGGAACCAGGCTTGAACCTCGGCCTCCTCGCCCGGATAGCTCTCGAATGAAACCAGTTCCCGGATCGTCTCCCGCAGCTCGTCTTCGCGGACGTCCATTCTACCGGCGATACCACCACCACCCATAACAGATTTCGGATCCTCCGGGACGGTACCGTCCCGGAGGATCCGGGGTGCGAGCGTCGGCGTCGTGTGTCACTGGTTCTCGAGCGCGTCGAGGACGCACGCGGCGGCGATCACCGCCTCCCTCGGCACGTCGCCGGCGTCGTCGATGCTGACCGTGTAGGCGTCCCGGAGCGAGAACTTCCCCTCGATGTCGCCGACGTGGTCGCCGTCGGCGTCGAATATCTCGTACTTGTTCGGGACGAGGTTGGCGACTGAGACGAGGTGTCGAAGTGCCGAGAGGAGTTTGTTCTTCGATCGGATCGTCGCCAGCGGCGTCCCAGTCTCGGGGTCACGGATCGTCCAGTTCTCGACGAAAAGCGAGAAGTCCTCGTCGAGGACGACGACCTCCTCGCCGGTACCCGCGTCGACGATCGCGTAGTTCCCCGCGACGTCCAGGATCCCGCCCGCCTTGACCGTGAACGCGTCCGCGCCGTCGCCGGTGACGAACGGGAACTCCTCTTTCATCTTGAACATCTTCTGTTTCCCGCGGAGAACGACGTTTCCGGCGCCGTCGCGGACGGCGTACTTGTTCCGGACGGCGGACTGTTTGACCTCGTAGCGGTCGTCGGAGAGATCGATCGTCGAGATGTCGTACGGGTTCGTTCGCGACTCGTGGATGGAGGGCTCGGCCATGCGATAACGGGAACCGACGACTCGGAAAAAGGTTCCGCTCGGCCGGGTCGTCCCGTCCGTCGCCCGATCGAACGCCTCTTGCACCGGCCGGTCGTCCGGGCGAGCGATGGATCTCGGTCTCGGGTTCGCGGTCGTCGCCGCCGTCGTCTGGGGCGTCTACCTGTTCGTCCTGAAACACTGGTTCGAGGGCTACTCCGCGGCCGCGCTCACCGTCTGTATCAACGCGTTCGCGCTAGTTTGGTACGCCCCGCTCACCCTCGCCGACCGCGGGAGCTCCCTCTCCGCGCTCGGCGAGTTCGGGGCCGCCGAGATCGGGATCGTCGCGCTCACCGTCGCGGCGACCGCGCTCGCGTTCGTCCTCTTCCTGCGGGCGATCGCGGAGGGACAGGTCTCGTACGTGGCGCCGATAAACAAGGTCGTGCCGATGTTCGTCCTCCCGCTCGAGGTGCTGCTCCTCGGGGAGGTGTTGCGTCCGGTTCAGGTCCTCGGCGTCCTGGTCGCGACGTTCGCGGTGTACGTCGCCAACTACGAGCCGGGCGGACTGCTCGAGCCGTTCCGCAAGGCGGCCGCGTCGCGACCGGCCCAGCTCGCGCTGGTGAGCGCGATGTGTTACGCCGTGAGCGACCTGGGCAAACGCGTCGCGCTCCAGGAGCTCGCGCTCCCCGGGACGCTGTGGGTTCCGCTCCTCCTGATCGGCGTCGCGCTCGTCCTGTTGCCGAGCGCTGTTCGTCACCCACCCACGGGGGTCCGTGCGGACCTCCCGAAGCTGGCCGCCGCGGGCGGGATCGTCGCGGTCGGCGAGCACGTCACGACGCTCGCGTTCGCGCTGTTGCCCGCCAGCATCGCCTCGCCGGTGATCAACACCCAGGCGATCGTCGCGGTCGTTCTCGGGGGCGTCCTGCTCGGGGAGCGCTACTTCCGCGTCCGCCTGATCGCGGCGCTGCTCGCGGTGATCGGCGTGGGATTGATCGCGCTCTGAGCGGCGGTTGATTCACGCCGCGTTCACCGGCCGCCTCAGGTTCACTCCGCGTCCGCCAGTCGTCTCACCGTCTCGGCGTACACGCGTGCGCCCTCGACGGCGTCGGCCCACTCCGTGAACTCGACCTCGTTGTGGGTCTTCCCGTCGACGCTCGGCACGAACAGCATGGCGGTGTCCGTTATCTCGTTCACGTAGCTCGCGTCGTGGCCGGCCCCGCTCACCATCGCGCGGTGGGACGCGTCGACCGCGTCGGCGGCGGAAAGTGCCGTCTCGGCGACGGTCGGGGAGAACTCGGTGTGCGGGATCCGCCAGATCTCCTCGAGGTCGTACTCGACGCCCTCGCGCTCGCAGGCGGTCGCGACCTCGCGTTCGACCGCCTCGACGAGTTCGGCGACGACCGCGTCGTCGTAGCTGCGCACGTCGACGGTGAAGCGGGCCTCCGAGGGGATGACGTTGATGGAGTTCGGCTCCACCTCGAGTTCCCCGACGGTCGTGACCACGTCGTCGGCGAAGCGGTTCGACAGCCGCCGGACCGCCGTGACGACGTCCGCGGCCGCGACCAGCGCGTCCTTCCGGGAGTACATCGGGGAGGGACCGGCGTGGTCGGCGTCGCCGTGGACCGTCACCTCCAGCCACGCCATCCCGAACACGCCCTCGACGATGCCGACCGAGAGCCCCTCCTCCTCGAGTTTCGGCCCCTGTTCGACGTGGAGCTCCAGCGACGAGTGGTACTCCTCGCGGGGGCCGACCGGCTCGTCGCCCCGGTAGCCGATCTCGTCGAGCGCCTCGGCGACCGTCACGCCGTCGGCGTCCGCGTGGCCGAGCACCTCCTCGAGGTCGAGTTCGCCGGTGAACGCCCCGCTTCCCATCAGCGCCGGCTTGAACCGCGAACCCTCCTCGTTGGTCCAGTTCACGATCTCGATCGGTCGGCGATGCTCGACGCCCTCGTCGTCGAACGCGCGGAGCGTCTCCAGCGCGGAGAGGACGCCGAGCTGGCCGTCGAACCGGCCGCCGTACGGCTGTGAGTCGAGGTGTGACGCGATCAACACCGGCTCGGCGTCGGGGTCGGTCCCCTCCGCGCGTCCGAAGGTGTTTCCGATCCCGTCGATCCGGACGTCGAGCCCGAGGTCCTCCAGGTCCGAGACGAACAGGTCGCGTACCTCCCGGTCCTCCTCGGAGAGCGCCAGCCGGTGGAGGCCGTCGTTCTCGGTGCGGCCGATCTCGGAGTACCGTTCGAACGTCTCCCTGAACCGCTCGGGGTCGATGGTGACCATGTCGTCCACTCGTCGAAGGGGCAACTAAATCCAGCGGCCGGCGAACCGAGCTGCGGGTCGGGTCCCGATCGTGGATCGGATTCGACCGCGAGTCGGTCCTCAGTCGTGGATCGCGACGTCGAGGACCGTCGGCCCGTCCCGCCCTCGAGCCTCCGTGATGGCGTCCGCGATCGCCTCGGGGTCGTCGACGAGTTTGCCCGTCGCACCGTAGCTCTCCGCGTTGGCGGGGATGTCCATCGGCGGCTCGAAGTCCATCGCGGTGAAGTCGTGGTCCCGCTCCTCGCCGCCGAGCACTCGGAGCGTGTTGTCCTTCAGGATCCGGTAGTTACGGTTGTCGGCGACGACCGTGGTGAGCCCCACGTCGTGTCGCACGGCCGAGTATATCGCCTGCGGGTAGTAGAAGTACGAGCCGTCGCCGATGAACGCGACGACGTCGCGGGGATCGGGACGCTCGCGCTCGGCGATGGCGGCTCCGATCGCCGCGGGGAGCCCGTAGCCGAGCCCGCCGCTCTTGTTCCCGATCCACTGTTCGGGGCCGAGCGGGACGTTGTACTGGACGGAGCGTCCGGACGTGACTCCCTCGTTGACGATGAGCGCGTCCGAGGCCGCTTCCGCCATCGCCTCCCCGAGCTGGCCCTTGGAGGCCCGGGGATCGTCCGGGTCGGGATCGGCGGGGCGTCGGGCCTCGCGGAACTCGGCGACCCGCTCGCGGGCCCGTTCGAGCCTCGCGTCGCGCTCGCTCCCGGAGAGCTCGCCGGAGACGAGTTCCGTGAGCTCGCGGAACACGTGTTCCGGGTCGCCGAGCACCGACGCGTCCGCGGGCCAGTTCTTCCCGAGCTCCCAGCCGTTCGGGCCGATCTGAACGATCGTCGCGTCCGGGAGGAGCTCCTCGTCGTGCGCGAGCGACGTCGTCGCCGATCCGCAGCCGACGAAGACGACCGTGTCGCCGTCGACGGTCTCGACGAACCCGGGCTCGGTCCCCGGAACCGCCCCGCCCCACAGGTCGTGGTCGGTCGGGAAGTTCGACTCCGCGGTGATGAACTCGCCGTGGACCCGGACGCCGGCCGCCTCCGCGAAGTCGACGGCGGCCCGTACCGCGTCGGCGCCCGACCGGGCGACCTCGTCGCCGATCACCATCACGGGCTCGTCGGCCGCCGCCACGAGCCGCGCCGCGGCCGCGACGGCGTCGGGATCGCCCCGGCCCGCGTCGGGGATCGGACCGAGACGCTGGACGTCGACGTCGGTCTCGTCCGTCATCACGTCGACCGGTAGCTCGAGGAAGACGGGACCGGTCGGCGGGGTGAGCGCCTGCCTGACCGCCCGGCGCAGCATCGCCGGGAGCGCCTCGACCGACGGGACCGACGCGCTCCACTTCGTGTACTGGTCGACGAGCGCCTCGAGGTCGCCGTGGAGGATGGGTTCCTCGTGTTGGAAGTCCGTGCTGTAGTTGCCGGCGGTGACGAGAAGCGGCGAACCGGAGAAGGCCGCGCCGATGACGTTTCCGATACCGTGTGCGAGCCCCGGCGCGACGTGGAGGTTCGTGACGCCGAGCGGGTTCACCGAGTCGTCGTGGTGCGAGTGGTATCGTCGCGCCGTCGCGTAGCCGGCCGCCATCCCGGTCGCGACGTCCTCGTGGAGGGCGAGGACGTACTCGATCGAGCTGTCGGCGACCGCCTGAACGGTCGGAAGCTCCGTCGTTCCGGGGTTCCCGAAGACGTGTTCCACGCCGTACCTCTCCAACGCGTCGGCCAGATATTCAGCCCCGGTAACGGTCATGCTCGAAGCGACTCGCCGGACCGAAAAAACCGTTTGGGCCTCGGAACGCCCGGCCGAGGAACGAGGGTTCGGCCGACGAACGCCCGGCCGAAGAACGGTCGAATCGTTCGTCGAACCGGGGGCTCGGGCGGAGCGTCCGTCGAACGGCGGATCGTACTTTTGAGCCGCCGGCCCGTACGCGCACCCATGACGCGCACAGTCGTCGTCGCCGGCGTCGGTCCGGGGCTCGGAGCGTCGATCGCACGGCGGTTCGCCGCCGAGGGGTGTCGGGTCGCGTTGTTCGCTCGATCCGCGGGGTACATCGAGGAGCTCGCGGCCGACCTTCCGGAGCCGGGCGAGGGACTCGCGGTCCCGGTCGATCTCACCGACGTCGACGCGATCCGGGACGGGTTCGACGCGGTCCGTGAGGCGTTCGGCCCGGTGGACGTCCTCGTCAACCACGCGAGCGCGGCCTCCTGGACGGGGCTCCTCGACACGACCGTCGAGGAGTTCGAGGAGGCGTGGGCGGTCAACGGACGCGGCGCGTTCGTCTGTTCGCGGGAGGCCGTCTCCGACATGCTCGGGACGGGCGGCGGGACCGTGCTGTTCACCGGCGCGACGTCCGCGGTGCGGAGCCGCGGCGGGGCGATCGGGTTCACGGCCGCGAAGTTCGCCGCCCGCGGGATGGCGATGGACATCGCCCAGGAGTTCGGCCCGGAGGGAGTTCACGTCGCGCACGTCGTCATCGACGGGCAGATCGACTCGCCGGAGGTCCGCGAGCGGCAGCCGGACCGCGAGGAGGAGACGTTCCTCGACCCCGACGAGCTGGCCGAGACGTACTGGCACCTCGTCGAGCGGGACGACGTCGGCACGCAGCCGTTCGAGGTCCACGTCACGAACGGACCGCGCCCGTCCGAGTTCATCTAGTCGGACGGGGAAGTCGCGTCGGGACGCCGGCGCTCCGATACGGTTTTGGGCCGTCCCGCGGAACGGCCCGTAAATGCTTTCCCGACAGTTCGTCCGGGAGAACCCCGAGACGGTCCGCGAGGCGCTCGAGAACAAGGGCGTCGACGTGGACCTCGACCGGATACTCGAGGTCGACGAGGAGTGGCGCGAGCTCAAGCGACGCGGCGACGACCTGCGTCACGAGCGCAACCAGGTCTCCTCGCGGATCGGCGATCTCAAGGCCGACGGCGAGGAGGAGGCGGCCCAGGAGGCCATCGAACGGTCCGGAGAGCTCAAATCGGAGCTCCAGGAGGTCGAAGAGCGCGCCGAAACGCTGGAGACCGAACTCGAGGAGTCGCTGCTCGAGCTGCCGCAGATCCCCCACGAGTCGGTGCCGGTCGGCGAGGACGATTCCGAGAACGAGGAGGTGCGCCGGGAGGGGTTCGACGACCCGCGAGAGCTCCCCGAGTCGGTCGAACCCCACTACGACCTGGGCGAGGACCTGGAGATACTCGACTTCGAGCGCGGCGCGAAGGTCGCCGGGGGCGGCTTCTACGTCGCGAAGGGCGACGGCGCGCGCCTGGAGCACGCGCTGATCCAGTTCATGCTCGAGGTCCACCGCGAGCAGGGGTACACCGACGTGTTCCCCCCGATCCCGGTCAACTCCGCGTCGATGCGGGGCACCGGACAGTTCCCCAAGTTCACCGAGGACGCCTACCGGCTCGAGGGACGAAACGAGGAGGCGTACGACGACGAGGACCTCTGGCTGCTCCCGACCGCGGAGGTCCCCGTCACGAACCTCCACCGCGAGGAGATACTGCTGGGCGAGGACCTGCCCCTGAAGTACCAGGCGTACACGCCGAACTTCCGACAGGAGGCGGGCGAACACGGCACGGAGACGCGCGGGATCGTCCGCGTCCACCAGTTCAACAAGGTGGAGATGGTGAACTTCGTGCGACCGGAGGAGAGCTACGAGCGCTTCGAGGGGCTCGTCGACGAGGCCGAGGAGGTGCTCCGTCGGCTCGAACTCCCCTACCGGGTGTTGGAGATGTGTACCGGCGACCTCGGGTTCACGCAGGCGAAGAAGTACGACCTCGAGGTGTGGGCTCCCGCCGACGACATGGAGGAGGGTCCCGCCGAGGGCGGCCGCTGGCTGGAGGTCTCCTCGGTCTCGAACTTCGAGGACTTCCAGGCGCGCCGCGCCGGGATCCGCTTCCGCGAGGAGCACCACGAGTCCGCCGAGCACCTTCACACGCTCAACGGCTCCGGGCTCGCGGTCCCGCGGATCGTCGTCGCGATCCTGGAGTACTACCAGAACGACGACGGTACGGTGACCGTCCCCGAGCCGCTCCGGCCGTACATGGGCGGCACGGCGGTCATCGAGGGTCACGACGCGGTCGGCGAGACGAAACTCGGCGGGGAGTGAACCGACGGTCGAAGCAACAACCGAGTCGACGGGCGAATCGATGGCCGAATCGACGGGTGAACCGCCGGCCGATCACGCCGGATCGAAGGAGAGCCGAACCGCCTCGCCAGTCTCGAGGTCGCCGGGATCGACGACGTCGTCGTCCGCGGCGAACCCCTCGTGGAGGTGTTCGTAGCTCCGGTCGACCGCCTCGACGATCACCTTCGTGTCGCCGACGACCGGCATGAAGTTGGTGTCGCCGCCCCACCGTGGAACGACGTGGGTGTGGAGGTGGTCGATCGAGCCGCCGGCGGCCCCGCCGCCGAGGTTGAGCCCGGTGTTGAAGCCGTCCGGATCGATCCCACGGCGCGAGGCCGCGAGCGTCGCCGCCTTCAGCCGGGCGTGATCCAGCATCGTCTCGCCGTCGAGGTCGGTCCAGTCCTCGACGTGGGCGTCGGGGATCACCATCGCGTGTCCGGGGTTGTACGGCGCGTTGTTCAACAGGACGTAGTTGTGGTCGCTTCGTGCGACGACGCGGGCCTCCCGGGCGTCCGCGCGCTCCGGCAGGACGCAGAACGGGCAGCCCTCGATCGGGTCCGCGTCGCGTTCGACCCACTCGATCCGCCAGGGGGCGTATATCCGGTCCATATCCGCTCGACGGGACGCGGGCGTTTCAAGGGCGGCGATCCCGTCACCCGTCCCGGAGCGACCACGCCTCGTGCGGCTCCCGTCGACTCACGCGAACTCGACGCCGGTGACCTCGATGCGGGCACCGCCGTCGGCGCCCTCGACGGCGCGGACCTCCCAGCCGTGCGCGCCGGCGATCTCGGCGACGATCGCGAGTCCGAACCCCGTCCCCGAGTCGGCGGTCGAGTAGCCGCTCTCGAAGACGCGGTCGCGTTCGCCATCGGGGATCCCGGGGCCGTCGTCGGCGACGTAGAAGCCCTCGCCGTCGTCGAGGATGCCGACGCGGATCGCGACGGACGAACCGTCGACGGCGCCGTGTTCGATTGCGTTCCTGAACAGGTTCTCGAGGAGCTGTCTGAGTCGGTCCCGGTCGGCCACGATCGGCGGCGCGTCCTCGACCGAGAGGGTCGCGTCCCCGGTCGATACCTGCCTCCAGCAGAGCCGACTTACCTCGGCGAGCCCGACCGTCTGCATCGATTCGACCGACTCGCCCTGACGCGCGAGCGTCAACAGGTCGTCGATGAGCGCCTCCATCCGGGCGTGAGCGTCGTCGACCGCCTCGAGCCGGTCGGATTCACAGTCGTCACGGGCCAGCTCGAGGTTTCCACGCGCGACGGAGAGCGGGTTCCGGAGGTCGTGTGAGACGACGCTCGCGAACCGCTCCAACTGGGCGTTCTGGCGCTCGAGTTCGCGTTCGTTCGCCTCGAGTTCGCGGGTTCGTTCCTCGAGCGTGGCCGTCCGGACCGTCGCTTTGGCTCGCTGAATACCCATCACGAGTCCGATCACGGAGCCGAGCGTCAGCCCGATCGCCTGGGTCCCGATCGACCACTCGACGGTGACCGCCGGGTGGAGGTCACGGAGCGCGATGAACCCGTACATCACGATGACGCCACCTCCCGTCCACGCGACGATCCGCGGGTGAGAGCGGTCGGGGAGGTCGGAGCGCGGCAGCCAGTAGCCGGCGTAGACGAAGGAGAACCCCGGGATCCAGAAGAAGACGATGTCGAGGACCGCGATCAGGAGGGACCCGCCGTCACGGATCGCGGCGGCAGCCAGCACCGCTCCGACGAGGAGGAGGAGCCCGCCGGAGACGCCGAGCGCGATCGGGATCGGGGCGTCCCGTTCGAACGGGACCGGGATCCGGCCGTCCGAGCGCGACGCGTCCATGTGACGATATACGTCGCCGCTGCGTGGGAAATACTTATGGGTCGAATCGCGAGACAACGGACCACCCGGTGAGGCCGTGGGTCGTTCCGCGAGCGGTCAACCGGTCAGGAATTGACCGACTCGAGGTACGTCGTGACGACCATCCGTCCCTTTCGGGTCAGCGTCGCGCCCGTCTCGCCGTCGACGACGAGTTCGGATTCCCGGAGCGAATCGAGGATCATCGACGTTCGCGTGGCGTCGCCGGTGACGACCTGGGAGACCGACGCCTCGCCGCCGGCGGAGTAGATGGATACGAGAACCTCCAGTTCGTCCCCGGTCGGGTCGAGCTTCTCGACTTCGGTCCGGACCTCCTCGTACTCGAGTCTGAGGTACCGGCCGAGCACGTTGAGGGTCCGCTCGTCGGGGACCGTGACGATCGACGTGACGGTCCGGTTCTCCGGGACGTGTCGGAAGACGAGCGCCGGTCGCCGTTCCCCAGCGAGCGTCCGGTCGGTTCGGTCGTAGTCGATGACCGTCGAGAGGTCCACCGAGAACGAGTCGTCGGCTCCGACGAAGCCGATCACGCCGGGCGACAGCGACACCTTCGCCGTCCGATCGATCGCGTCCGTGACCCGGCCGCCGACCTTCGCCGGGTGTCGGACGGTCACCGTCACGTCCCGCAACAGTGTCTTGAACAGCACGCGGGTGAACCGCTCCATGTCGTCCGACTCGCCCTCCACGAGAGCGGTCGATCGCCTCCCGCCGCGCTCGTACGCGACGGTCACGCTGTCGCTGAAGAACGACTGGAGGTCCCCGGGAACGGTTCCGACCACCACGTCGAACACTCGCGAGAGCGGAACCGTCGTCCGCACGTCCGCCGTCGCGAGCACCAGTCTGCGCTGGCTCAACAGCACCCGTCCGCGGACCGGATCGTCGCTCTCGACGTCGGACGTGTGTATCCGGCCGACGAAATCCGCCACCACCGACTCCTCCATCGGCCGAGGTTGGGCGAGCGCCGTCTTTAGGCTTACCCGTCCTCTCTCGGAACTGATAGCCGTCGGTCGTCCCGGTTCCCGCGGTGCTCACGGTCTCCGCGCACCACGATTCCGGCGGACGGATGCCGGATCGTTCGTTGCCGGACCACGGGAGGAACAGCAAAGCCTAATGAGGTGGGGGATGAAATCACGGCTGATGCCCACTGTAGAATACCTCAACTACGAAGTGCTCGACGACCACGGTTGGTCGATGGACGACGACGACCTCTTCGAGGAGGCCGCCGCCGCCGACCTCGACGCGGAGGACTACGGCTCCCTCGAGGTCAACCAGGGCGAGTACATCCTCGAAGCGGCCGAGGCGCAGGGCTACGACTGGCCCTTCTCGTGTCGTGCCGGCGCGTGTGCGAACTGCGCGTCCATCGTCAAGGAGGGCGAGATCGAGATGGACATGCAACAGATCCTCTCCGACGAGGAGGTCGAAGAGAAGAACGTCCGGCTCACCTGTATCGGGAGCCCGGCCGCCGACGAGGTCAAGATCGTCTACAACGCGAAACACCTCGATTACCTCCAGAACCGCGTCATCTAACGTCGGCGTCGTACTCGTGTGACCCACACGAAACGACCCGATCGCGCCGAAAACCACCCGTCACGTCGGCGGCGTCCCGTCGGACGTTCCCGGGCCGCCCCGTCTCGACCCGCCGCTCCCGACGGATCGGCGGGTGAGCACTTCCGCTACTCGAGGAACTCTCGAACCACGCCCTCGAGGACGTTCCTCGCGATCCCGGCGTCCCCGAGGTCGATCGACTCGTCGACCGTGTGCGCCTGATCGAGGTCGCCCGGTCCCCACGTCACCGCCGGAACCCCGGCGTCGTTGACGAAGTTCCGCGCGTCGGTGGCGGCCTCGATACCCCATGGATCGCCGACCTCCCCACCCGCGCCGACGTCCCCGCCCGCGCCGACCACCTCGACGGACCGATCGCGAAGGATCGTCGCCAGCGGATGATCGACCGGGATCGACGAGGAGGCGTAGGTCTGGATCCGCGTCCACGACGCCTTGAGGCCGTGTTCCTCCCGAACCCGTTCGAGTAACGCCTCGACCTCGGCGTCGACCGCGTCCGGGTCCTCGCCGGGGAGCACCCGTCTGTCGAGGACGAGTTCGGCGCGGTCCGGGATCACCGCGAGGTTCGAGCCGGTCCCCGCCTCGATCTCGGTCACCGTCGCGAACGCGCCGCCACACAGCGACCCCTCGCGTTCGCGGAGTTCGGCGTCGTACTCGTCGATCGCGTCGAGCAACGGCCGCGCCTCGTCGATCGCGTTCCTCCCGGCGTCGGGCTGGCTCGCGTGCGTCGCCACGCCCTCGACGGCGACGCGGTAGACCGAGAGCCCCTTGGTGCTCGTCGCGACGCGGAAGTCGGTGGGCTCGAGGACGATCCCGTAGTCGCCGTCGAACCCGCGTTCGAGGAGGGTTCGGGTGCCGGGATCCGCCGTCTCCTCGCCCATCGCCGCGTGGACGACGACGGAACCCGACAGCTCGCCCGACCGGATCTCGGGTGCGAGATCGCGGGCGACGAGCATCGCGATCGCGACCCCCGTCTTCATGTCCGCGCTCCCGCGGCCGTAGAGCCGGCCGTCCTCGACGACGCCCGCGTAGGGGTCGGCGGACCACGCGTCCGGGTCGCCGGCGGGGACCACGTCGAGGTGCCCGTTCAACACCACCGTCGGCCCGTCCTCGCCCACGCGGGCGCCGACCTGCGGCCGGTCGGGATCGGGTTCCTTGAGCAGCGTCGCGTCGATCCCCGCCTCGCGGAACCAGTCGTACACGAACTCCGCTGCAGCCCCCTCGTTCCCGGGCGGGTTCTCCGTGGGGATCCGCACGAGGTCGCGGGCGAGATCCTCGATCTCCGTCGAACGCTCCGAGGCGGCTCCCTCACTCACGGGTCATCACCCGCGCGGACGTCGCGGACCGATCAGAAGCCGGCAACCCCTCGATCCGAAGCCGACGGCTCTTCGGCGGCCGTCGCGTTCGGCCGCATCGCTCGAGCGTCGTCGCCGCAGTCGGTGGATCGCATGTGGTCATCGTCCACCATTCGCGAGCGACGATCGATAAAGCCCTCGGGCGACGCGCCGGAGATCGATCGGATCGCTCGGACCCTCCCCTGCCCGCGTTTCCCGGCTCACAGTTCCGTCTCGATCGCGGTCTCGCCCCGAGCGATCGTGCCCTCGATCCGCGGCTCGAGCGCCGCCGCGTCGGCGTCGTCGTACTCCCGAACCCTCCCGCTCGCGAGGAGTTCGATCGCCTCCTCGAGCGACGAGACGGCGGCCGCGAGGTGTTCGTTCGCCGCCTCCCCGTCGCCGCGTTCGGCGGTCCGTGCCGCCGCCGCGGCCTCCTCGCGGGCACGCGACAGTCGATCGAGTACGGCGTCGGTGTCGTCGTTCCCGTCGGCGTCCGTCCCGCCGTCGGCGTCGCCGTCCTCCCGCAGCGACCGCGCCAGGTCGATGACGTCGGCCAACTCGTCGCGGAGCGCTCCGGCGAGCGACGCCTTCCCGGTTTCGACGGCCCGGCGCGTCGCTTCGGTGCCGTCGCCGAACGTCTCCGGCGTCACCCGGTACGCGCCGGGGCGCCCCTCCGAATCGACCACCTCGACGGTGTAGCGTCCCTCCCGGTGGACCGCGACGGCGAACCGGTCCGCCTCGGTCGGCGCTCCGTCGTGGACGACGCCGGCGTAGTCCTCGGTCACGCGGACGTGAGCGATCCCCCCGGTCTCGCGGCCGTCGCCGCGGATCCATCCCGCGTCCTCGGTCGGGACGACAGTGAGTTCGCCGTCCCCGGCGGCCCGGTACGTTCCACCCTCATGGACGAACCGCCGGGCGACCGGGGCGAACCCCGGTCCGTCGACGACGAGGAGGTGCTCGCCGGGGTCGACGTCGAGGTACCCGAAGACGCCCCCGCGAGTCACCGTCGCGGTCGGGTCCTCGCTCGCGAGCCGCACGGCGAGCTCCACCGGCAACGGGTATCGCGACACGGCGATCGCGGACCCGAGCGCGTCGCGCGCGTCGTCGCCGATCCCGTCGAGCGCGCCGTCCGCTCCGGAACCCAGGTAACGGACCCGGCCGACGACCCGGTTCGTGAGTCCCGACGGCGACTCGCCGTCGATCCGGCGTCGGTGCGCGGGGTCCGTGACGTCGGCGAGCGGGTCGGCGTACCGCGGTTGTTCCCACGGGATCCCGACGGACGTGATGTGGTCCGCGAGGCGATCCTCGGCGAATCCCGGGATCGCGAACTCGAAACTGAGTTGCGGACCGACGAAATCCGCTATCGCCTCCGGAAGCGACTCCATCGGCTCGAGGGCGTACGTCGCGTCCGCGGGAGTGGCGCTGTCGGGATGGGTCAATACGAGCCCCGGCTCCCGGAGGGGGATCGCATCGGGCGGGCGGGGCAACCCGTGCCAGCCCCCGACGGTCACCCGCTCGTCGACGAAGTCCTCGCGGTCGACCGACAGCGACGGGTGTTCGTGGAGCGGATACCCGTCGAGCTCCGGCATGACGAACGGGAGCCTGGCTCCCTCGCCGCGGGGGAGTCCGTACGCGAACGGGGCTGCCAGGCTCTCGGCGACCTCCAGGGCGTCGTTGGTCACGTCCGACTGCCAGTCGTCACCCGGCAGCCGCTCGAAGCTCGGTCGGACCCCGTTGACCTCGCTGGCGCTCGAGTGTGAGCCGACCTCCGAGAGGATCCCCGGCCGACGGCCGGCCGCGAGATCGGGTTCGAGGAACTCGTTGTTCGGGGTGCCACGCGCGTGAGCGCTCGCCGACAACAACAGCGGTTCGCCCGTCTCGCGGTCGAGGAACACCTGGAGCAGCTCCCAGTCGTGCCAGTGGAAGTTCACCGTGAACTGGTCGAAGACGGAGTAGAACCAGTACTGGATCGCGTCGACGCCGTCGGCCGCCTCGACGACCCGGTAGAACACCGTCGGTGCCGGCGGCGACCCCGTCTCGCGGAACCGTCGCGAGTACTCCTCGAGCGCGCGAAAGCCGTCGACGACCGGACCGTCGCCGGAGTCGACGACGTACGGACGAGGATCGGTGGGGAACCACTTCTCGAGGGCTCCGAAGTAGAGGTCGGGGGCGTACCGCTCGACGACCGCGGGGATCTCGTCCAGCGGATCCTCGCCGTCCGAGGGATCCTCGGATCCGTTCCCGTCGCTCTCCGGCGGTTCGGACGTCGGCGGCTCCGGAACCGTCGGCTCCTCCGAGTCGGAGCGGGTCCACGCCCCGAGAAGCCCGCCCGCGCCCAGCGTCGCGAGCCCCGCGTACGCCAGGAGCCGACGGCGTCGCCCGTCGGTCGTCCCTTCGTCCGCCGCGTCGCGGTCGGTTCCGTCCCCATCGGTCACACCCTCGTCGTCACCTCCGTTCGTGTTCGACATCTCGAATCTCTCACGGAATACGCGAGCGGGGTATAATTACCTTCCTCAGCGTCGTACTCTCTTGGCGCTCGGACCGAGGGCGGCCGATCCCCCGTCGTCCGTCTCGCGTCCCGAACCCTCGGTCACCGTTTTAAGCCCCCGTCGTGACGTACCGGTATGATCACGACTCGATCGAACGGCGACGCGACGCGGAGGCACCGATGACGGACCTCGTCGTCTCCGGGTCGCGGCTCCTCCTCGCGTTGGTGCTGGTCGTCCTGAACGGCTTCTTCGTCGCCTCGGAGTTCGCGTTCGTCCGGATCCGGTCGACGTCGGTCGAGCAGCTCGCGGAGGAGGGGCGTCCGGGCGCGGAAACCCTCCAGGAGGTGATGGCGAACCTCGACAACTACCTCGCGGTGACACAGCTCGGAATCACGCTCGCGTCCCTCGGTCTGGGGTGGGCCGGCGAGCCCGCGATCGCGTCGCTCATCGAGCCCGTTCTGGAGCCGCTGCTCCCGGCGAATCTGATCCACCTCGTCGCGTTCGCGGTCGGGTTCGGCTTCATCACGTTCCTCCACGTCGTCTTCGGCGAGCTCGCGCCGAAGACGATCGCCATCGCGGAGGCCGAGCGGCTCTCGCTTTTCGTCGCGCCGCCGATGAAGCTCTGTTATCTGCTGTTCTACCCCGGACTCGTCGTGTTCAACGGGACGGCCAACGCGTTCACGCGACTCATCGGCGTCCCGCCGGCCTCCGAGACCGACGAGACCCTGGACGAGCGCGAGATCCGACGGGTGTTGGCACGCGCCGGCGAGGCCGGTCACGTCGCCGAGGCGGAGGTGGAGATGATCGATCGCGTCTTCGAGACCGACGACACGGACGTCACCGAGGTCATGGTCCCCGGCCCGGACGTGGTGAGCGTCCCGACGGACGCCTCCCTGTCGGCGATCAGGGCGACGATCCGCGAGGCCGGACACACGCGCTATCCGGTCGTCGAAGCCGACGACGAGGGTCGCGTGGTCGGCTACCTCGACGCCAAGGACGTCCTCGGCGCCGTCGATCCGGACGGCGGCGGGACCGCGACGGCCGGCGACCTCGCGCGCGAGGTGCTCGTCGTCCCCGAGACGACGACGGTCGCGGAACTGCTCGTCCGCTTCCAGGACGAACGTCGTCAGTTGGCGGTCGTGATCGACGAGTGGGGCGCGTTCGAGGGGCTCGTCACCGTCGAGGACGCGGTCGAGACGATCGTCGGCGACCTCCGGGACGGCTTCGACATCGAGGGGGGAGAACCCTCGATCCGCCGGCACGGCGACGAGGGATACGAGATCGACGGGGGCGTTCCCCTCTCGACGGTCAACGACACGCTCGGCGTCGACTTCGAGGGCGTCGGCTTCGACACCCTCGGCGGCCTGGTGTTCGACCGGCTCGGCCGCCCGCCCGAGGTCGGTGACGCCGTCTCGGAGGACGGCTACACGATCGAAGTGCTGGCGGTCGACGGTGCCCGCGTCTCCACGGTCCGGATCCGTCAGGAGGACGGAGGAGACGGGGAAAACGACGCCGAGTAGCCGCGCGCGACTCGCTCGCACGGCCTGTCCCGAGTCGTAACGGTTATCAATCGAAACGGGGTACGTGAGGGTGCGTGTCCGGGTTAGGGTAGTGGACTATCCTTCAGCCTTGTGGAGGCTGAGACGCGGGTTCGATTCTCGCACCCGGACCTTCCGAGTAGCGTAGTGACGAGGAAAGCCGGAAGGCGAGATCGAACCACGCGAGACGAGAGTTAGCGAGTCTCGCTCGGGTCAGTTTTTCCGGTGACACGGGAACGCAAGGGTGGTCGCGGTCCGCTTCGCGTGTCACCGTCGCCGCCGCGGAGTCGACGCGACGGTGGCGGTGACCGAGGGACGATCGAGGTCCGTGGCGAGCGTCTCGCGGTTCGGTGAACGCCGTCGATCGCAACGATCTCTGCCGGAAGACGCAGTCCCATGTACCCCACCGCCTTCCGGGAGAGTATCCGTGGTCTCGACGCCGTCGATAGCGGGGAGCGAGTCGGGCATCGTCCGGGAGCGCCCGTTCCAGCTCCTGTTGTTGATCAACGTGCTCCCGCCGCTCGGCACCGCCCTCCTCTCGCCGGTGTTGGGGTCGCTCGTCGAGCCGCTCGGCGCGTCGGCGGCGAACGTCGGGCTGTTGATGTCGGCGTTCACCGGCCCGGCCGTGGTCGTCATCCCGATCGCCGGGGTGATAGCCGACCGGTACGGCCGACGGCCGGTCCTGATCTTCGGGCTGGTGTGGTTCGGACTGACCGGGACCGCGATCGCGTTCGTCTCGACGTTCGCCGCGGCGCTCGCCCTTCGGCTGCTCCAGGGGATCGGGTTCGCCGCGCTCACGCCGATCATCATCACGAGCCTCGGCGACCTCTACGCGGGCACGAAGGAGGCGACCGCACAGGGACTCCGTTTCACCGGGTCGGGCCTCTCACAGACGGTCTTCCCGCTCATCGCGGGCGTCCTTGTCGGGTTCGCGTGGCAGTACCCGTTCCTCCTCTACGCGCTCGCGTTCCCCATCGCGGCGGTGGTGTACCTCCGGTTCGAGGAGCCGATGGACGACGACGCGAAGGGCGGATCCGGGGACGACCTCCGGACGCAGCTCGCGGACCTCCGGTCCCTCGTGGCTCACCGACGCGCGTGGAGCATCGTCGTCGCCCGCGGGACGGCGAACCTCGCGTGGTTCGGCTTCCTCACGTACAACTCGATCGTCGTCGTCGACGTGCTCGGCGGAACGCCCGCACAGGCCGGGGTGCTCGCGGCGCTCGCCAGCCTCACGTACGCGCTCGCGGCGACCCAGACGGGCCGGATCTCGGCGGCCTTCGACGACCGACTCTACCCGCTCATCGCGGCGAACGCCTCGATGGGTGCCGGGATCGGGCTCGTCTTCCTCGCGACCGCGCTCCCGCTCGCCGCGCTCGGAGTCGTCCTGATGGGAGCGGGCTTCGGGGTCGTGTTGTCGATCTACCGGAGCATCGTCACCGATCTGGCCCCGCCGGCGCTGCGCGGCGGGCTCGTGAGCCTGAGCGAGGGGACCGGACGGGCGAGCGCGACGCTGACGCCGATCCTCATGGGCGGCGCCATCGCGGTCACCGGCTCGTGGCTCGGGTTCGTTCCCGCCGTCCGCGCCGTCGGCGTCGCGACCGGCGTCGTCGGCGCGGTCGGCGGGATCGGCTGTCTGGTGTTGATGAGCCGGGCGCCGCCGATCCGGGTGGACGGCTGATCCCCTCCCCGCTCCGACCGCGGGTACTTAGTCCCCCCGCGGCGACCCCCGGACGATGAACGCGGAGCCGACCACCACCGACATCGCGGTGCTCGACCACGGCGCACACGGGATCCCGGCCGCCGACTACGTCTCGATCCTGCGCGAGCGACTCCCCGACCACACGGTCCGTCTGGTTCGGACCGACGCGGAGCGGCGTCGATACCTCGCCGAGGCACCCGTCGTCGCCGGAGTGCGTCTGACCGACGAGGACCTGGGGATCGCGGAGGACATGCAACTGTTCGCGTGTAACGCCGCGGGCGTCGACCACCTGCCGCTCGAGGAGCTCGCCGAACGCGGCGTCGCGGTCACGAACGCCTCCGGCGTCCACGGACCGAACATCGCCGAACACGTGCTCGGGTGGATCCTGACGTTCGTCCGCCGCCTCGACGAGGGACGCCGACGACAGCGACGCCGCGAGTGGCGTCGGTTCCAGTCGTTCACCGAGCTGACGGGGAGCACCGTCACCGTCGTCGGCCTCGGCGCGATCGGCGAGACGATCGTCGAACGACTCGAGGGGTTCGACGTGGAGACGATCGGGATCCGACACACTCCCTCGAAGGGCGGACCCACCGACGAGGTCCTCGGGTACGACGACCTCCCGGAGGCGCTGGTTCGGACCGACGTCCTCGTCCTCTCGTGTCCGCTGACCGAAACGACGACGGGGCTGATCGGCGAGGACGAGTTCGAGGCGCTCCCGAACGACGCGATCGTGGTCAACGTCGCGCGCGGCGGCGTCGTCGACACCGAGGCGCTGGTGTCCGCGATACGCAACAACGGGATCCACGGGGCGGGCCTCGACGTGACCGACCCCGAGCCGCTCCCCGAGGACCATCCGCTCTGGGGCTTCGAGAACGTCTTCCTCACGCCGCACGTCTCCGGTCACACCCCGAAGTACTGGGAGCGGCGGGCCGACGTGCTCGTGGCGAACGTCGAGCGGGTGGCCGAAACGGGCGAGTACGAGGACCTCCGCAACCGAGTCGCCTGAGTCCTCCCCGGTCCCGTCGAGACGTCCCACTTCCGGTCCGCCGGCGTCCGATTCGATCGCCAGCCGGTAGCTACCGGCTCACTGATACGCCTGGAGCCCGGTGAGGTCCTCGCCGAGGATGAGCGTGTGGATGTCGTGGGTTCCCTCGTACGTGTAGACGGTCTCCATGTTGGCCATGTGCCGCATCGGGGAGTAGTCAGCCGTGATCCCGTTGCCGCCGAGCATCTCGCGGGCGATCCGCGACTGGTCGCGGGCGGTCCGGACGTTGTTCCGTTTGGCCATCGAGACGTGTTGCGGGCGCATCTCGCCCGCCTCCTTGAGCTCGGCGAGTCGGTGGGCGAGGAGTTGCGCGAGCGTGATCTGGGTGGCCATCTCCGCGAGCTTGCGCTGTTGGAGCTGGAAGCCGCCGATGGGCCTCCCGAACTGCTCGCGGTCGGTCGCGTACTCGCGGGCGGTCTCGAAGCAGTCCTGGGCCGCGCCGACCGCGCCCCACGCGATGCCGTACCGTGCCTGCGTCAGACACGACAGCGGGCCCTTCATCCCGGAGACGCCCGGAAGGCGGTTCTCCTCGGGGATCCGGGCGTCCTGGAGGCTGACCTCGCCGGTGATCGACGCGCGGAGGCTGAGCTTCTCGTCGATCTTGTTGGTCGTCACGCCGTCGCGATCGGTCTCGACGAGGAACCCGCGGACGGGCGTCCCCTCCTCGCTGTGGTCCTTCGCCCAGACGACGGCGACGTCCGCGATCGGTGAGTTCGTGATCCACGTCTTCGTGCCGTTCAGGACGTACTCGTCGCCGTCCTTCTCGGCGCGCGTCTCCATCGCGGACGGGTTCGACCCGTGTTCGGGCTCGGTGAGGCCGAAACAGCCGACCGCCTCGCCCTCGCCGAGGGCGGGCAGCCACTCCTCCTTCTGCTCGTCGCTGCCGAACGCGTGGATCGGGTACATCACGAGCGCGCCCTGGACGCTCGCCATCGAGCGGAGCCCCGAGTCACACGCCTCCAGCTCGCGCATCAGGAGTCCGTAGGAGGTCTCGCTCACGCCCGGTAGCCCGTATCCCTCGAGGTTCGGCGCGTAAAACCCCATCTCGCCCATCTTCGGGATGAGTTCGGTCGGGAACGTGCCCTCGATCCAGTGTTCCCCCATGTCGTCGACCTCCCCCTCGACGAACGAGCGCGCGGAGTCGACGAGCAGTCGCTCCTCTTGGGTGAGTGACGCCTCCAAATCGAAATAATCGATCATGTACGGCGTTACGTATCCACGAATAAATAACCCTACTTCCCGGAACGACGCGGTCGGGGAAACGCTCCGGATCGTCGGTCTCGGGGATGCCGACGAGTCGAGAAGGATGCCGACGAATCGAGGAGGCGGCCGATCCGTCCCTCAGAACCCGGTCGTTCCCTCGAGGAGGTGCTCGTCGACGACGTCCATGTCGAGTTCGATCCCCAGTCCCGGCTCCTCGGGGACCGCGATCCGGCCCTCGTCGATCAGCGGCTCGTCCCGGACGAGGAGGTCGTCCCACCAGTCGACCTCCAGCGCGTGGTACTCCAGGAGGTCGAAGTTCGGGGTCGCCGCGCCGAGGTGGACGCAGGCCATCGTCCCGACCGGGCTACAGACGTTGTGCGGCGACATCGGCATGTAGTTCTCCTCGGCCCGGTCGGCGATCCGCATCGTCTCGTGGAGCCCGCCGACCGTCGTCGGGTCGGGCGTGACGACGTCGACGCCGTGGTCGTAGATCAGGTCCGAGAGCTCGAACACGCGGAACCGGTTCTCGCCGGTCGCGACCGGCGTCCGCGTGGCCTTCGTCACCTCCTTCTGTGCGTCCATGTTCTCCGGCGGGACGAGGTCCTCGAGCCACATCAGGTCGAACTCCTCCAGCTCGTAGGCCAGCCGCTTCGCGCTCTCCACGGAGTAGTCCCAGTGGCAGTCGAACGCGAGGTCGACGTCGTAGCCGATCTCCGAGCGCACCGCCTCGACGATCTCGCGTTTCTCGCGGATGGCCGCGTTCGTCAGCCGCCCGTTGTACGGGTCGTTCTCGTTGTCGGCGGGCAGGTCGAGGTCGAACTTGAGCGCCGAAAAGCCCATGTCGACGACGCGGGCCGCCTCGGCGGCGTACGCCTCCGGGGAGTACGCCTCGGCGTCGGCGTAGGCCGTCGCGCCGTCCTCGACCGCGTACGCCTCGCCCGCGTGACAGTCGCAGTAGAGCCTGACCTCGTCGCGGTACTTCGATCCGAGGAGCTGGTAGACGGGGAGGCCGAGGATCTTCCCGGCGGCGTCCAGGAGCGCGACCTCGATGCCGGACGCGGCGGTCACGACCTTGCCGGTGGTGCCGCCGTGGCCGGACATCTCCTGGAAGACATAGCGGACGAGCCGCTCCACGTCGAGCGGGTTCTCACCCACGAGGAACCGGTTCGTGTACTCGACGAGTTCGGGGATCCCGCCGCCGCGGTACGACTCGCCGATCCCGGTGACCCCGGCGTCGGTCTCCACCTTGATCAGGTTCCACTCGAAGTTGCCCTCGACGACGCAGGCGTCGATGCTCGTGATCTCGACGTCCCGGTCCGCGTCGCGAACGTTGATCCGATCGGAGAAGTCCCTCATGCGCTGAACTCCTCCAGTGCGTCCTCGTCGAGCGTCACGCCGTGGCCCGGCTCGTCGGGCATCGCGATCCGGCCGTCGTCGCCGGGCGCGAGCGGCTCCGCGACGACGTCGTCGAACGCCTTCACGTCCATGTCGCGATAGAAGTACTCGATCCACAGCCCGTTGTCGATCGCCCCGAGTAGCGACGTGTGGATGTTCCAGTTGTAGTGGGGCGCGATCGGGACGTCGTAGGCGGCGGCGTAGTTCGCGATCCGGAGCCACTCCGTGATCCCGCCGCAGACGGTCACGTCCGGCTGGAGGATCGTCGCCGCGCCCGTGTCGTGGAGCCGCGCGAAGTTGTGGCGGCTCCCCTCGAGCTCGCCGGTGGCGACCGGGTAGTCGATGGCGTCGTTCACCTCCGCCATCGTCTCCACGCGGTCGATCATCACCGGCTCCTCGATGAAGTACGGGTCGTACGGTTCGAAGGCGCGGCAGGCGCGGACCGCCTCGGTCGTCGACTCCCAGACGCCGTTGGCGTCGAGAAGCAGCGTCGTCTCCGAGCCCACCTCGTCGCGGACGGCGGCGACGCGCTCGACCTCCTCGTCGATCGAGAGGCGGCCGACCTTCATTTTCACGACGTCGTGCCCCTCGTCGACGTATCGCCGAACCTCGCTCCGCAGGGCCTCGTGTCCCTTCTCGTCGCGGTAGTATCCCCCGCTGCCGTAGGAGGGAACCGACTCGCTGTTGCCGCCGAGCAGCTTGTACAACGGCTGGCCGGCGTCCTTCGCCTTCAGGTCCCAGAGCGCCATGTCGACGGTGGAGATGGCGCGCAACATGACGCCCATCCGACCGATCTGGACGTTGCCCTCGTACATCTCGCGCCAGAGCCGGGTGGTGTCGCGCGGGTCCTCGCCGGCCACGATCGGCTCGAGCATCGACTCGACCGCGTCCGCGACGAGGTGGGCACCCTCGTAGCCCAGCGAGTAGCCGACTCCCTCGAGGCCGTCGGCGGTTCGAACGTACGTGATCGCGTGGTCCCGGTAGGTGAGCGTCCGGTTGGAGAAGGAGACGGGCGACTCCAACGGGAGCTCGATCGGGAACGACTCGACTTCTGTTATCTCCATGGGTGCCCGCGTAACCCCGGCGATAAATAATTCTGTATACGGGCAAGTACGACCCGTCCCCGACCACGTGATCTCGACGACCCGGTCTCGACGATGGGGGACCGAACGGACCGCGACACGCGAACAGTATTTCAGTCTCGCCGACGAGCGTTCGCCCATGGAGTTTCCCGACCGCGACGACGTCGATCACCTCATCGACGCACAGCCGCTCCCCTCGTTCGCCCGGGTCGAGTACGACCCGCCGAGCGAGACGCTCGCGGACCCGCTCGGCGCGGCCCGCGCGGAGCTCGATCGGATCGACGCCGACGACCTGGAACCCGGCGATACGGTCGCCATCGGCGTCGGGAGCCGGGGGATAGACCGGATCGACGAGATCGCCGCCGCGGCCGTCGACTGGGCGGAGGCGCGGGGATACGACCCCGTCGTCGTGCCCGCGATGGGGAGCCACGGCGGGGCGACCCCGGAGGGACAGCGGGAGGTGCTCTCGGCGCTCGGGATCGACGAGGAGCGCGTGGGAGCCCCCATCGACGCCCGGATGGACGCGGAGGCGCTGGCGACGGTGACGGTCGGCGACACCGACGTGCCGGTGTACTTCTCGACGGCGGCGCTCGACGCCGACGGCGTCGTCGTGGTGAACCGCGTGAAGGCACACACCAACTTCAGCGGGCCGATAGAGAGCGGGCTCGCGAAGATGACCGTCGTCGGCCTCGGCAAACAGCGCGGCGCGAAGTCGTTCCACTCGACCGCCATCGCGGAGGGGTACGTCGAGACGCTGACGGCCGCCCTCGACGTCATCGAGTCCGCGGTGCCGCTCCTCGGCGGGCTCGCCCTCGTCGAGAACTTCGAGGAGGAACTCGGCCACGTCGAGGCCGTTCCGGCGGGAGCGTTCCTCGACCGGGAACCCGAGCTGCTGGAACGCGCCTACGACGAGATGGCGACGCTCCCCGTCGAGGAGGTCGATCTCCTCGTCGTCGACGAGATCGGCAAGGAGATCTCGGGCGCAGGGATGGACACGAACGTGATCGGTCGCTATCGCGTCCTCAACGCGCCCGACCCGGAGACGCCCGACATCGACCTCATCTACGTGCGCGGGCTCACCGAGGCGACGAAGGGGAACGGCAACGGGATCGGGCTCGCGGACCTCACCCGGCAGGCGGCGATCGACCAGCTGGACACGAGGAAGACGTACGCGAACGCGCTCACGAGCGGGTCGCTCGCGAAGTCGAAGCTCCCGGTGGTCGCGCCCGACGACGAGTTCGCGATCCGGACCGGGCTCGCCGCGCTCGGCGGGTACGACCCCGAAACGGTCCGGATCGTCTGGATCCGGAACACCGAGGACCTCGGCGAGCTCCACGTCTCCGAGGCGGTCGTCGACGATCTGCCCGAGGCGGCGACGGTGCGGGAGCGCGACGTCACGGTGACCTTCGAGGACGGAACCGCGCGGATCCCGGAATCGTAGCTCGCGAAACACGGGACGGCCCGAGGCCGACGGCGACTGTGGTGATCCCCGCGATCGACCGGGACGGCAAACGTTATCACTCGCGTCGTGTTCGGCCATATCATGGGTCGACAGACGCGCCATATCGCGGACGCACCGACGGGGGAGTCACGATGAAGCCGGTCGCCTTCGACGAGGCCGAGACGTACGAGCCGGACGAGGGGTGGCGCCGGGTCGCGATGGCGGGAAGCGACCGGTTCTCCTTCGAGTGGTTCGAGAAGCCGCCGGGACACAGCTCGCCGATGCACGACCACGAGAACGAGCAGGTGTGTCTCTGCCTCGAGGGCGAACTCACCGTGGCGACGGAGGACGACTCGGTCACGCTGGCCCCGAACGACTCGGTGTTGCTCGAGTCGAACGAGGCCCACCGGGTCGAGAACACGGGCGACGAGCGCGCGGTCGGCCTCGACGTGTTCGCGCCGGGGCGGTCGTTCGACTTCTGGACGGACCGTGAGGAATGAACCGGAGCCATCGAACACGATGAAGTACCTCGCACGCACCTCGACGGGAGAGCCCCTGATCGGCGACGACGACGGCTTCGTGCCGCTCCGTTCGATCGAGCCCGACCTGGAAAGCGTCCGCGAGGCGCTCCCGCGGGCGGCCGCCGGGACGCTCGGGGACGTCGGCGACGCGACGGCCGACCGGGTCCCGGCGGCGGACCTGACGCTCGCCGCGCCGCTCGAGCGGTTCGGCAAGCTCTGGGGGATCGGCTTGAACTACGAGGAACACGCGGGCGACCTGGACGAGGACCGTCCGGAGGAGCCGGCGAGCTTCATGAAGCCGTCGACGGCGCTCACCGGTCCCGGCGGCCCGATCCGGTTGCCGCCGGCCGACCGGAGCGACCGGGTGACCGCGGAGGCCGAACTCGCGGTCGTGATGGGTCGGACGTGCCGGAACGTCGCGGAGGCCGACGTCGACGACGTCGTCGCCGGCTACCTGCCGGTGATCGACATGACCGCCGAGGACGTGCTCCAGCGGAACCCGCGCTTTCTCACCCGGGCGAAGAGCTTCGACACGTTCCTCGTTCCCGGTCCGGTGCTCGTCGTCCCCGAGGAGCCGCTCGATCTGTCGTCACTGTCCGTCCGGACCGAGGTCAACGGGGAGGTCGAGGCCGAAAACGAGATCCGGAACATGCTGTTTCCGCCGAGAGAGATCGTCTCGTTCCACTCGGGCGTGATGACGCTCGAACCCGGCGACCTGTTCAGCACCGGAACCCCCGGTGCCGCGCCCATCGAGCCCGGCGATCACGTGCGCGCGTCCGTCGAGTCGATCGGATCGGTCGACGCACCGGTGACGCGGTAGCGCTTCGGTCCGACCGTCACGCTGCCGGTGACTCGGTAGCGCTTCGGTCCGACCGTCACGCTGCCGGTGACTCGGTAGCGGGCCACGGCGCCGATCCCGGACGCCGCAGGAAGCTTTATTCCGGAACCCATGCCATCTACCTACATGTATCGGGTTCTCATCCCCGTCGGAGACGACACGGAACGGTCCATGGCCGCGGCGGAGGCCGTGGTCGGACTCCCGAACGCCGGCGGGTCGGTAGAGGCGGTCGTGGTGAACGTCTTCGAGGAGTTCGACGTCACGGGCGAGGGCGGGAAGGTGGACTCCGAGGACGTCTGGGACGAGACGAACTTCCCCGAGAGCGTGGACGCGGTCGTCGAACGCCTCGAATCGTCCGGCGTGACGGTCTCGAAGCGCCGCGAACACGGCGACGTGACGAAGCGTATACTCGCCGTCGCCGACGAGATCGACGCCGACGGGATCGTGATGGGCGGACGCAGGCGAAGCCCGACGGGAAAGGTCCTGTTCGGGAGCACCACCCAGTCGGTGATGCTCTCGGCGGACTGTCCCGTGACGGTCGCGCTCACCGAGTAATATACAGGTCTGACAGTTTCGTCACCGTATAACCACGTCGGAGACGCTCCGTCGTGACGCGTCCGACGATCGACGAGTTTCGTACCGCTCGAGCGGGTCGTTCGACCGTATTCGTGGAACGTTCGGGTTCGATCGGACGACCGCTCTCCCGCGTGTCCGTATTGCTGATTAACCAATGGATATTGGAACAAACAGATACATTATTATGCATCGAAGTGATCATCATATTCGAACATGGCTGACAAAGACGTTAACAGACGCAAGTTCCTGTACGGCACGGCTGCGGCCGGAATCACCGGTCTCGCCGGGTGTAGCGGTGGCGGCGGGGGCGGCGACGACGGCTCCGGCGACGGTTCCGGCGGCGACGACGGCTCCGGCGACGGTTCCGGCGGCGACGACGGCTCCAGCGGTGACGACGGCTCCGGCGACGACGGAAGCGAGGCGAGCCTCGAACTCCGCGTCGGGACGTCCGCCGGCGGGACCCAGGACGTCGGTCTGGCGGTCGAGCGGGCCGTCAGCCAGGAGAGCGACACCCTCGAGTACTCGACGATCGAGAGTCCGGGGTACATCGGAACCATCTATCGGATGGCCCAGGAGCAGTTCAACGCCGGCATCACCGACAACAACTCGCTCAACAAGGCGCTCGACGAGCAGGGGCAGTTCGCGGAGCAGCCGGTGTCGCGCATCCCGTACTACGGCTTCTCGGCGTTCCCGTACAGCATCTACATCGTGGCTCGTGACGGCACGGGCATCGAGACGTTCGACGACCTCGCGGGTGCGAACGTCTACCCCGCGGAGCCGGGGTACTCGACCCGTGGAACCACTCTCGACGTCTGGTCACAGGACCCGACCGCGGACGTCTACGAGCAGATGAACATCCAGGACATGGGCGTCGGCGACGCCCCCGGTGCGATGGAGGAGGGGACCATCGACGCCAGCATCGCGTACGGGACGCCGGGCGTTCGGTACACCGGATTCGTCCAGGAGATGGCCTCCCGTGTCGACCTCCACTACGTCGAGCCGACCGACGCGCTCATCGAGTCCGCCGAATCGTTCGGCGGCGCGGGGACGACCACCACGAGCTACGACGACTGGTCCATCGCGGACACGGACATCGGCACCGACGAAGTGTTCACCTGGGACCTCGAGGTGCTCTACACGTTCAACCCCGAAGCGAATAACGACGCCGTCTACGAGCTGTGCCGCGTCGTCAACGAGCACAACGACGTCGTGAACGAGGGCGAAGCCCAGTTCAACGACTTCGAGTCGGCAGCCGACATGCTCGGATACGCCCAGGAACGGATCCCCGTCCACCCCGGTGCGGCGCAGTACTACCGGGACAACGACGCGTGGGACGACAGTCTCGAGGAAGGCGAGTAGACCTCTCGGGGTGATTCCCCCCGCTTCGATCGCGTAGCCGACGACCGACACTGCATTTCTATACGATACAACAAATGGATACACAAGCGGAACACACGACCGGACCGTCGAGTTGGGTTCGTGGCCTCGACGTCACCGTCACGCTCGCCGCCGTCCTCTTCTGGGCGATCGCGCTCGGCTGGATATACACGCAGACGTGGTCTCCCGTCAAGTACGGCGTGATCTTCGTCGGCGGCATCATGACGGTGTACGCGCTCAACGAAACGAAGGAATCGCTCGAGGCGGGAAGCTGGGTCGATGCCCTGGTCCTGCTTCCGTCGGCGGGCGTGTTGATCACGGCGTCGGCGTACTTCTTCGCGAACTTCGACACCGTCTACCTGCTGCGACAGGGGTTCGCCACGCCCCACGAGTACATGCTGGCGCGACTCGTCATCGTGTCGCTTCTGTACCTCACCTGGCGCGAGTTCGGGAACCTGTTCCTGGGGCTCGTCATCGGCGTGATGATATACGCGATCTTCGGGGACAGCGTCCCCGGCGTCCTCGGACACGCGGGGATGACCGAGTTGACGCTGCTCCAGGCCCTCGTCACCGACCTGTACGGGTTCTACGGGTCGCTCACGCAGCTGACCGCGTCGTGGATCGCGCCGTTCCTCCTGTACGCGGGGCTGCTGTTCGCGTACGGCGCGTTCGATCTGATCCTCCGGCTCGCGATCGTCGCGGCCGGCCGGATCCGGTCGGGCGTGGCCCAGACGGCCGTGCTCTCCTCGGCGGTCATCGGCTCTATCAACGGTTCCTATACCGCCAACGCGGCGATGACCGGATCGTTCACTATCCCCACGATGAAAGAGAGCGGGATGGCCGGCCACCGTGCGGCCGGCATCGAGGCGGTCGCCTCGACCGCCGGCCAGGTCCTCCCGCCGGTGATGGGGGCGTCCGCGTTCGTGATGGCGTCGTACCTCGGCGTCGCGTACCTCAACATCGTCGTCGCCGGGATCGTTCCCGCCGCGATCCTGGTCGCCTCCATCGCGATCGCGGTCCACTACACCGCCATCAGCGACGCGAGCGATCAGGACATGGAGTTCTCCGAGTTCTTCGACGAGGAGATGACATCGACCGAGAAGGTCATCGAGGGATTCCGGTTCGGGATCCCGTTCGGCGTCCTGATCTACTACCTCGGCATCGCACAGTACACGGTGATGACCTCGGCGCTGTACACCGTCATCGCGATGGTCTTCACCGGCGTCCTGACGCCGCCGGTACAGCGGCTCTTCGACGATTCGGGGACCTCGTTCGGCGCGGAGTTCGTGACGCAGGTCAAGAACACGATACACGGGTTCCGTCGCGGGGCCATCATCCTCGCGCCGATCGCGATCATCCTCGTGATGGTGAGCGGGGTCGTGAACCTCTTCTCGACGACCGGCGTCCCCGCGAAGATCGCGCTCCTGATGATCAATCTCTCGGGCGGCGTCCTGCTGTTCGCCGTGCTGCTCGGGATGGCGGTCGCCATCGTGATGGGCGTCGGCATGCCGACGGTCGCCGCGTACGTCATCGTGGCCATCCTCATCGTTCCGACGTTCGTCTCCGACTTCGGGATCGCCGAGGTGACGGCTCACTACACCATGTTCTACGCGGCGATCCTCGCCGGGATCACGCCGCCGGTGGCGACCGCGGCGGTGGTCGCGGCCGGGATAGCGGAGGCGAACTTCTGGCGGACCTGCGGGGCCGCCCTGAAGATCGCCGCGCCGCTCTTCGTGTTACCCGTCGCGTTCGTCTACAACCCGGGACTGATCTCGATGTCGCCGGACGGGAACACGATGTTCCTCGGCGCGTTGGTCATGTTGGGTGCGATCGCGATCATCTACGGGTTGAACTACCCGTTCGAGCTGTCAATCGGGCGGATCACGCTCGTTCGAACCGGACTGGCGGTGCTCGGTACCCTGATAATGACGTACCCGATGCTCGCCGTCAAGCTCGCCGGGATCGCCGTCTTCGTCGCCGTCTTCATCGGGGAGAAGGTGATGGTGCGCGGAATGACTCTTCCGTTCGGGTCGGGGGTGAACCAATGAGCTCGACGAAGGACTCCACCGAGGACCAGATCGACACGTCGAACGTCGGCGGTCTCGAGGAGATAGTTCCGGAACCGCTCATGCCCCTGTGGAAACGGATCGAGTTGATCCAGGAGTTCCGGGAGACGCACGGGGACACCTACGTGACGGTTCTCGAAGCACTCACGGCGATCGTTCTCGCCATCGGCTACGTCTGGTGGGCGTATCTCTACTTCATCGGGGACAATATCGTGGCGATCTGAGGCCGGGGCGGAACGACCGGTTCTCCGCTCGAAACGCTCAGGCGTCGCCGTCGGACTGGAACGGCTCGCCGACCGCCCGTCGAGGAAGCAGACTCATCAGTTCCGTCCTGAGTTCCTCGGCGGAGGCGAACTCGGCCGCGGCCGATCCGCTCACGGTCGCACCGAGGTTGACTTCGCCGTCCGCGAGCCGGATCGTCACGTCCTCACACTCCGTCGCGACCGTCGAGGGATCGACGGGATACTCGAGTTCCGAGAGGACGCCGCCGATCCGATTTAACCTGATCGTTCGTGTCATTACGCCCGAGACGTCGGGAGACGATATGAACGTATCCCTCGTGGGCGGTCTCGAAGGCGCTGGCGGGAGCGGTCCCGGGACGTTTATTTTTCGCGGGAGTCGACGGTCGGTGTCGCATGGTCGAGCCGATACTCAAGTGGGCCGGCGGGAAACGACAGCTCCTCGACGCGCTGTACGCGCGGTTCCCCGAGTCGTTCGACCGGTATCACGAGCCCTTCGTTGGCGGCGGCGCGCTCTTCTTCGACCTCGAGCCCGAGTCGGGCACGATCAACGACGCGAACCCTCGGCTCGTCTCGCTGTACGAGCGGGTCCGTGACGAGCCCGACCGGCTCGTCGAGCGACTGGAGTCGTTCGCGGACCCCGAGTCCGACCCCGACCCGACGCTCCCGTACGCGGAGACGACCCAGCGCGGCCGCGAGGTGGAGAGCTACTACTACCAGCAACGCGCCCGGTTCAACGACCGCCCGTACACGGGCGAGTACGACCCCTTGGAGGAGGCCGCACTCCTCGTGTACCTGAACCGCACCTGCTATAACGGGCTCTACCGCGAGAACGCCGACGGCGGGTTCAACGTCCCGATCGGTCGATACGCGGACCCGGACTGGGTCAAACGCGGCCGGATCCGCCGGGCGAGCGAGGTGCTCGAGAACGTCGAGATATACAACAGCGACTTCGAGTACGTCCTCGAGGCTGCCGAATCGGGCGATCTGGTGTACTTCGACCCGCCGTACGAGCCGATGAGCCCCACGGCCGATTTCACGTCCTACAGCGCGGACGGCTTCGACCGCGAGGACCAGGAACGCCTGATCGAGGCCGCGACGACGCTCGACGACCGGGGCGTGAGCGTCCTCATCTCGAACAGCGGCGTGACGTACGACCGGTACGTCGAGGCCGGCTTCCACGTCGACACCGTGGACGCGACCCGCGCGATCAACAGCGACGGCGACGGTCGGGACGCGGTCGACGAGGTGATCGCGACGAACGTTCCAGAATCCGCCCGCCTCGACGCCGGCCAGCGCGCGTTGTCGACGTTCGATGACGGGTAAGCTTCCTCCCCTCTCGAACTCCCTGGAAACCGATGAGTCGGGCGAGCACCACCATTCGACGGGCTTTTTGACCTTCCCCGCCGTCGGGTCGGGTATGACGAAGCTCGACATCGACCTCGTTCTCGTGCCCGTCGACGGCAGCGAGGCGTCCCACGAGGCCGTCGATTACGCGATCGGGATCGCGAGCGAGTACGGCGCGAGCGTCCACGCGTTGTACGTCCTCGACGAGGAGGTCGTCCGGGCGTTGGAGTCCGGCTCGATAGACGAGCGCGACGTCGCCGAGGACACCGCGGCATTCACCGAGTCGGTCGCGGAGCGCGCCGAGGCGGCCGGCATTGGTCACAGCAACTCCATGGCGTACGGGTTCTCCACCGAGGTGAAGACGGTCCATCCCGGGAGCGTCGTCCTCGACACCGCAGAGGAGCTCGAGTCGGACTTCATCGTCGTCCCCCGCGAGCCGGTCACCGGCGAGCCGGGACAGGTGCTCGAGAAGGCCGCGGAGTACGTCCTGCTGTACGCGAGCCAGCCGGTCCTCTCGGTGTGATCCCGACGCGCTCGGCGGCGACGGCCGCGGTTCCGGTTCCCGCGACGCTCGGCGATCTCCCGTTTCTCCCGGCGGGGACGACGCTTCCCCCGCTCCCGTACCTCCTCGTCCTCCTGCTCGTGAGCGGGGTGGTCGCGGTCTCGATCCGTCGCCGCCGACCCGCGGTCGCCGCCGCACACGTGCTCGCGTTGACTCCGTGGGTCGTTCTGGGGTCCGCGCTCCACGTCCTGTACGTCGTGGAGGCGCTTCCAGCTCCTCTCGCTCCGTTCGGTGGATCTCCGACGGTGTATCTGACGACGGGTACGCTCGCGGGCGGGGCCTGGCTGGCCGCTGACTCGGTCGTCGCCGACGGCGAACGAGTCCCGGTCGTCGTCGCCGCCACCGGGGCGCTCCTCGTCGTGCCGGCGGTCGCCGCCGCGGTCGCCACCGGCGTCTCCGGAGCGGGGGCGTCGTGGTCGGCGGCCGCGGTGCTCGCGTCGGCTCCGATCGCGGCGATCGTCTGGCGAACGCTCGGTCGGATCGAACCGAGGATCGCCGTGACCGGGGGCGTCGGCGCGCTCGCCGTGTACGGACACGCGCTCGACGGCGTCTCGACGGCGATCGGGGTGACGCAACTCGGCTTCGGCGAGCGCAGTCCGCTCTCACGGGTCATCCTCGATCTGGGCGGCGTGCCGTCGGTGCCGGTTCTCGGCACGGGCTGGCCCTTCCTCCTCGTCAAGCTGGCGGTCGCGAGCGCCGTCGTCTCGCTCTTCGTCCCGTACGTTCGCGAGGAGCCGGCGGAGGGGCTACTCCTCTTGGGGTTCGTCGCCGCCGTCGGACTCGGCCCGGCCGCCCACAACCTGCTTCTGTTCACGGTCACCGCGTGAGGTCGAAACCGAGACTGACGGGACGGTCACGGATCGTCGACGCGTGGTGAGTCGATCAGCGCCGAAGGAAAACGAGACGGCTCCGAGTGGCTCGATCGCGTGAGAATCGCGGCGGCTCAGTCCTCCTCGACGACCTCGGGGTCCTCGATGGCGGACTGAAGCGAGTCGAGCCCGTTGACCCACTCGGAGACGAGCCCGTACTCCAGCTCCTCGACGAGGTCCATGTCGAGACGCTCGCCGTCGATCACGCGGGTTCCGGCCTGGACGACGTACCCCAACGCAGCGTCGAGGTCCTCGTCGGCCTCGGCGTCGGCGGCCGCGTGGACGAACTCGTCGACGTCCCCCTCGACGACGCCGCCGACGACGAACTCCTCCGCGGCGTAGAAGACGGGGACGAGCGAGGTCTGGACCCCGTCGATGAGCATGGTCTTGTCCTCGTCGTCGAAGGAGACCTCCGCGAGGACGATGTCGCTGACGTCCCGGATCTCCTCGACCGCGCGCTCCTCGTCGATGCGGTCCTCCTCCAGCGCCGCGAGGACCTTCGCGACCGCGATCGCGGCGTCGTCCTGGAGGTTCAAGAGCAGCCGCGCGGAGTCCTCGTTTTCCGGATCGAGCTCCTCGTCGGCGAGCCTGTCGAGCCAGTTCTGCCAGCGCTCCTCGGAGTAGAACGTCTCAACCGCCTCGTCCTCGGTCATACCCCATACCTCACCCGGACTACTCAAAGGCCTTTCTTATCTGTGCCCCCGAGAGACGCCGTCACATCCGCCTGAGAACTGCTCTCAGTCGTCCAACGTCGCCTCGGTGTCGATCCCGTACACCGCGGCGGGCGTCTCGACGTGTGCGCGCCGGACGGCCTCCTCGTATCCCGATTCGAGCAGCCAGCGAACCCGCCGCGGAACGGTCTTCGGGCCGAGCACCATCCCCGGCCTGTCGGGGTCGTCGACGAAGTCCGTCTCCATCAGGAACGGCTCGCCAGACTCCGCGGCGCGCTCGAGTCTGTCCTTCTCGCTCATCACGCTCGGGGTCGGGCCCGCGAGCCGCCCGGCCGCGTAGTGTTTCACCACCCTGTTCGGGTCGAGCCCGACCGACTCGGCGACGGCCGCGAGGTCGGTGAGGTCCTCGCTCGCCTCGGTGTGGAGCTGGACCGCGCAGTCGACCGCGGCGGCCCGCTCGAACGCGTGGCGGGTCACCGCGTTCGAGGCGTCCCACACCGCGTCGCTCACGTCGTAGTGGGGGCGGCCGGACTTCAGCGCCAGCGCGCGCCCGTCGGTGACGTACTCGCTCGCGGCGTCGATGCCGCCGCACATCAGATCGCGCGCCTCCCCGGGCGTGAAGCCGCGGTCGTCGACCAGTCGGCTCACGAGTCCCGGATGGACGCCGAGGACGGGCCACGCGCGGCCGGGGAGGGCCTCCGTCGCGTCGGCGACGGCGTCGATCGTCTCCTCGAAGACGGGTCGGAAGTCCTCGGGCTCCTCCGCCTCGACGCCGAGGAGCCACGAGGGCTTGTTGACGACGAGGAGGTGGGTACCGCCGAGGCGAACGAAGTCGTCGACGGCGTCGATGCCGCGTCCGTGTCGGGGATCGAGGTGGAGGTGGTCGTCGAGCACCGGCGTGTCGAGGTCGACGGTCATGTCTCGGATCGCGGGTCCGGATCGGATAGACGTTCCGTATGGTCGCGGCCGTGCCGCCGGGCGGAGTCCGTCCTCGGGCGGAAACCCTCTTATCGCGGCCCGCCGATGTCCATCCCATGTCCCGGCCCGCCACCGTCCTCGTCCTCCTCGCCGTCGGCGGCCTGCTGATGGCGAACCCGCTGTACCTCCCGGTCGCGACCGCGGAGACGACGACCGTCTACGCCCACGCGGTCCAGCCGGTCGGACCGGAGACGCCCAGCTACGGGGAATCGGACGTGATCGATCGGAGCGAACTCTCCGCGGACGCCCGCGAGGCCTTCGATCGAGCACGGGAGTCGTCCGAGGCCGGATTCACCGTCGAGGACTCCGACGAGCGGATCGAGTCGTTGTCCTACCCTCGAGCGCCGACGCTCGGCGACGGGCTGCTCGTCGTCGCCCACGGCGGGACACACTACGAGTTCTGGACCCGATCCGTCGAGCGTGAGCCCGGTTCCGTGGTCACGCAACGCGTCGTCGTTCAGCCGGTCGGGTTCCTCGTCGGGTTTCTCGCCGTCGTCGCGGCGGTCGCGGTCGCGGCCGACGACCGGCTCTGATCGATCGACCGGCGCGGGATCGGACCGAAGGCGAGCCCGTGGAGGATAGCCGTTAGCGGTCGGTCGTCTCGTCGCCGTCAGCATCGTCGTCGCCCGTCTCGTCGCCGTCAGCATCGTCGTCGCCCGTCTCGTCGCCGTCGACATCGTCGTCTACGACCTCGTCGATCCGTTTCTCGACGGTCTCCTCGACGGTGTCACCCACCGTTTCTTCGACCGTCTCCTCCACGGTTTTCTCGACCGTCTCTTCAACCGTTTCCTCGACCGTCTCCTCGACGGTCCCTTCCATCGTGTCCTCTACGGTCTCGCCGACTTGTTCTTCGACGGTCTTCTCGACCGTCTCACCCACGGTTTCCTCGACGGTCTTCTCGACCGTCTCGCCCACCGTCTCCTCGACGGTCTTCTCGACGTCCTCGGACACCTTCTCGACGGTCTCCTCGACGTCCTTGGTCACCTCGCCGACCTTCTCCTCGACGGTCTTCTCGACGTCCTCGGACACCTTTCCGACGCTCTCGTCGACCGCCTCCTCGACCTCGTCGGCGCGGGGACGGCGGTCGACGCGCTCGTTCACCTCCTCGAGGCGTTCGATGACCGCATCGACTTCAGTTTTCAGCGTCTCCTCGACGTTCTCGGTGACTTCCTGGGTCATCCAGTCGGGGTCGAATCGAGCCATCTTCCAGAAGACGTGGATGGCGTACGAGACGAGCACGCCGAGCCCGAAGGCGATCCCGACCTGGTTGCCGACGACGGAGAAGAGGACGACGGCGACGAATATCATGAGGCCGTACGCCAGATCGACGACGAAATCGACCCGGTTGGGGTTCACCGTCTTTCCCCTCCGAGCGTCTCGATGGGTCCGGTCATTAGTTTCGTCCGTCCCTTCGTATCCCAGCGGGTAATACCGATCGTTTCGTCGGAGGGATACGTGGGCCACGCGGTCGTGGACGGTCGGGATCGGGAGTCAGCGTGAGTCAGTCGGGGCCGACGACCCCTCGGATTCGAGGACTCGTTCCGTCGACTCGTCGACCTCGACGAGGTGACAGAGCGGGTTTCCGGGATAGACGACGGGGTTCTCGAGGACGCCGATCAGCAGCCCGGTGAACGGCGCCTTCACGCCGACCGCGTCCTCCTTGAAGGGATTGGTGATCGTCGCGATCCGGTCGCCCTCGTGGACCAGCGAGCCGCTCTCGTAGTGCGTGTCGACGATCCCCCCGGAGTCGGCCCGGAGCCACGTCTTCTCGCCGGAGCCCGCGACGACCGTGCGCCAGCCGGGCCAACGGACCGGCTCGGTCTCCAGCATGCCGTACTCCGCGAACACGGACCGGACGCCCGCGAGCGCGTCGTCGATGAGCCGCCGCTGGAACCGGTGTGCCTCGCCCATCTCGATCGTGATGGTCGGGATACCGTCCGCGGTCGCCTCCCCGCGGAGGGTCCCGCTCGGGCCGTCGCTGTCGATTATCACGCTCGAGCCGAACGCCATCGCGAGGCGGTAGACTCCCTCGTCGGTCATGTCGCCGCGGGCGTGAAGCATGTTCGTGCGACCCCGCGTCGAGGTGTGAAAGTCGATCCCGAAGTCGCACGGCTCGACGAAGTTCGAGTAGATCCGGTGGGCCATCCGTTTCGAGCTCGTCGAGCCGGGCTTGCCGGGGAACGACCGGTTCAGGTCCCGGTCGTAGACGGGAAGGTACCGCTGTTGGGCGAGGAAGCCGGGGACGTTGAGAACGGGGAGACAGACGAGCGTGCCGGCGAGATCCGAGAGGTCCCACTCGTGTGCGACCTCCCGGACGACCTCGATCCCGTTGAGCTCGTCGCCGTGGGAGGCCGCGCAGAGGAACGCGGTCGGCCCGTCGCGCTCGCCGTTGACGATCGTCACCGGGATCCGGACGGGATCTCCGAGGTACGTCTCGCTTATCCCGTAACGGATGTTCTGCGTCTCGCCGGGCGGGACCGCGCCGCCGTTGTACGTGAACGCCCGGTCGCTTCCCATGTCACACGCGAGCCGCGGGCGGGGTATATACGTGACGCCACGGGGACGAAACCCATCGATCCGTTGATGGTTCCGTCGAGATCGTGAAACGATCGGACCAGTTTTCATCCCGGCCGTCACACTCATCTGCATGACCACGGATCCGGTACGGGTCGGGGTGTTATCGTTACACAACAGCAAGGAGACGAAGGCGATCTGCAACGCGGTCGAGGACCTCGGGCACGAGCCGGTGTGGCTCCGGGAGGAGAACGCGGCGATAAGCGTCGAGGACGGCGACGTGTCGGTCGAGCCCGCCGTCGACGTGATCGCGAACCGTCTCCTGTTGTCGAACACCGACCAGCCCGCGGAGCTGCTCGGGCTCGCGGCCACCTTCGAGCGGATCCGGCCGATGTTGAACGAGCCGAACGCGGTGCTCGCGTCGATCCACAAGTTCGCCACCGCCGCGACGCTCGCCGACTGGAACATCCGCGTGCCCGACGCCCTGCTCGCGCTCTCGAACGACCGGCTCAACGAGGACCGCGAGCGCTTCGGCGAGGTCGGCGTCTACAAGACCGCGATCGGCACCCACGGCGGCGGCACCTGGAAGGTCGACCTCACCGAACGAGTGAACCCGAAGGTGGGCAACCGCCAGGCGTTCCTCCAGCAGCTCATCGACCGCGACGACGAGAAACACCGCGACCTCCGGGTGTACATCGTCGGCGACGAGATCGTCGGCTCGATGTACCGCTACGCTCCCGAGGGGGACTGGCGGACCAACGTCGCGCTCGGCGGCGCGGTCGAGGACGCCACCGACGACATGCCCAAGGAGGCCGCCGACACCGCGCTGTACGCCGCGGAGGTGATGGGCCTCGACTACGCCGGCGTCGATCTCGTCGAGGGATACGACGGCTGGTACGTCCTCGAGGTCAATCCGACGGCGGGGTTCAAGGGGCTCTTCGAGGCGACCGGCACGAGCCCCGCGCCCCACATCGCGAAGCTCGCCATCGAGACCGTCGACGGCGAGGTCGACGACGACGACGTGAAACGGCTCGCGGGCACGCTCGACGACTCCCGACCCTCGTGTGCACCGAAGCCCCAGACGCGACCGACCGAACCGCCGGTCATCGGCTACATCGAGGAGGTCGTCGCCACCGGAACCTCCGGGTCGGTCCAGGCGTTCGCGAAGTCCGACACCGGCGCGACCAGGACCAGTATCGACACCTCGTTGGCCGCGGAGATCGGCGCGGGACCGATAAAGAGCATGACCCGGGTGAAGTCGGGAAGCGTCAAGGGCGGGAAGGCCCGTCCCGTCGTCGACCTCGTGATCGGCATCGGCGGCAACCAACACACCGTCACCGCGAGCGTCGAGGACCGCGGACACATGGAGTACCCGCTTTTGCTCGGCCGCGACATCCTCAGCGACTACCGAGTCAACGTCCGGAAACGCGCCGACGTCGACGAGGCCGAGCGCGGCGAGGACGGCGAGATCCTAGAGGAGGAGTAGTCGGATCCCCGGCACGAGGGAGCGTTCCGGTCGTGGGGTTTTTGATCCGGGACGCCGTTTCCCCCGCCGATGGAAGACGGGACGCGTATCGTCGACCTCGAGGCCGTCCCCGAGAACGGGTCGTACCTCTGCACCGCGGAGGACCCGTTCACGAACGAGACGGAACTGGTCCTCGTCCGCTGTACCGAGGACCCCGGCGTCCGCGCGTGGATCAACACCTGCCCGCACGAGAGCCAGCGGCTCGACACCGGTGACGGCGCGGCGATACGAAACGGCGAGATCGTCTGTCCGCGCCACGGGTCGCTCTTCGACGCCTGTTCGGGCGAGTGCGACAACGGCCCGGCCGCGGGGACGACGCTGCCCGGCGTCGACGTCGTCGTCGAGGACGGCGCGGTTCACCTGGCCGACGACCGGTACGCGTTCCTCCACGAGGGCGGGATCGACGACGACGAGCCGGGATCCACCTCCCATCTGTCGCTTTGACCGTGTCACGGCGGGGCACGAGTCGCGCTATTACGCCGTGTCGACGCCCACGGCCCGCACCGGCGCACCGTCGCTCCGGAGCGCGAGCGGGTACGCGCGGAGCTCGAACCGCTCGTCGACGGCACCGAGGCCGGCGAGGTTCTCGAGGATCAGCGAGTCGTTACCGAGCAGTGCGTGGTGGGCCTCGAATCCCGTCGGCTCCTCGTCGCTCGCGTTCGATGACGGGGTCGGGTCCGGGCTCAGCGCGTCCACGGCTACGTCGAACCCGCGTTCGGCACACGCCTCGGCGGCCGCCGGCGAGAGGTACGGATGGTCGAGGTAGCGGTCCGTCCCCCAGGCGGCGTCCCAGCCGGTCCGGAACGCGAGGAGGTCCGCGTCGGCGTCCGGAACGCGTTCGGCGGGGATCGGTTCGCGGGCGCCGACGTCCCGACAGTCGACGCGGATCGCGTCGAGGACGAACCGCTCGACCGGATACGCGTCGAGCGTTCGTCCCTCGGGTTCAGTGTGTGCGGGCGCGTCGACGTGCGTCCCGGAGTGGCTCCCGCACTCGACGGACTCGACGTGGAATCCGTCGGTCTCGTGGGTCGCGGCGGGCTCGACCGTCACGGGGGGATCGCCCGGGTACGTCTGCATGCCGGTCTCGATCGGCTGGCTGAGGTCGTGGTGCACGTCAGACTCGGGGGGCCGGACACGGAAAACGGTCCGTGGTGACCGGCCCCGGAACCGTTCGGGAGCCGCCGGACCCGTGTCCAGCACGACCTACGATTCGTACTCCGCCCAGACGTATCGCGTCCCGTAGCTCCGATAGGGCCGCCACGGCTCGGCGATCGCGCGCATCTCGTCGCGAGTCAGGTCGTCGCCGCCGTTGTACACCTGTTCTATCCCCTTCCGTACCGCGAGATCGCCGAGCGGCAACACGTCCTCGCGGCCGAGCGCGAAGATGAGGTACATCCGGGCGGTCCACTCGCCGACCCCGCGGATCTCGGTGAGCCGGTCGACGACCGCGTCGTCGTCGTGGCCGGCGAATCCTTCGCGAGTGAGGTCGCCGTCCCCGTCACGGAACGCCTCCGCGGCCGACCGCAGGTACTCGACCTTCGTGCGGCTGAGCCCGGCCCCCCGAAGGGCGTCCTCGTCCGCGGCCAGCACGCGGTCGGGAGTCGGATCGCCGCCGAGGACGCCGACGAACCGCTCGTGGATGGCCGCCGCGGAGGCCGTCGAGAGCTGCTGGTTCACGATCGAAGTACAGAGGCGCGTGAACTCGTCGTCCGCGGGCTCGATCGCGAGCCGTCCGTGTCGGTCGACGAGCGTCGCCATCGTCGGGTCCTCCCGTAAGGTCGCCGCGATTCGGTCCTCCATCGTCCCGACGTTGGGCCCGAGGCCACGTGTACGTTTCCGGTCGCGGGTGCGGGCGTCGGGGCGGGCGCGGTCGTCCGTCCGACGTTCCGCCCGAAATAAACTTACCTCTCGTTTCTCGTTTCGGAAATGGAAACGTTGAACCGGAGCGCTTGCGACCCTCCCGTATGCGACTCGAAGACGTTCAGCGGATCGCGGTACTCGGGGCCGGAAACATGGGTCACGGCATCGCCGAGGTCGCCGCGCTCGCCGGCTACGACGTGGCGCTACGCGACATCGAGGAGGAGTTCGTCCGGGACGGCTACGACCAGATCGAGTGGTCGCTCGGTAAGCTCGCCGAGAAGGACCGCATCGACGAGGAGGCGGCGGAGGCCGCGCTCGACCGCGTCGAGACGTTCGTCGACCTCGCGGACTCGCTCGCGGACGCCGACGTCGTGATCGAGGTCGTCCCCGAGAGGATGGACATCAAGAAGGACGTGTACGGCCAGGTGGTCGAACACGCCCCCGAGGAGGCCGTCTTCGTCACGAACACCTCCAGCCTCTCGATCACCGAGCTCTCGGAAGTCACCGACCGGCCCGAACGCTTCTGCGGGATGCACTTCTTCAACCCGCCGGTGCGGATGGACCTCGTCGAGGTCATCTCCGGGAAACACACGAGCGAGGACACGCTCGAACTCATCGAGGGACTCGCCGAGGAGATGGACAAGACGCCGGTCCGCGTCCGCAAGGACAGTCCGGGCTTCATCGTCAACCGCGTCCTCGTCCCGCTGATGAACGAGGCGGCGTGGATCGTCGAGTCCGGCGACGCGACGATCGAGACGGTCGACTCCACGACGAAGTACGACATGGGACTGCCGATGGGCTCGTTCGAGCTCGCGGACCAGGTCGGGATCGACGTAGGGTATCACGTCCTCGAGTACATGCACGAGGTCCTCGGCGAGGCGTACCGCCCCTGCCCGCTGCTCGTCGAGAAGGTCGAAAACGAGGAACTCGGGAGGAAGACCGGCGCGGGCTTTTACGACTACGAGGGCGGCGGCGCCGAGATCCCCACCGGCGAGGGCGACGAGGGCGTTCGGCGCCGGCTGCTCGCCGTGATGGCAAACGAGGTCGCCGGACTGGTCGGGAACGACGTGGCCGACGCCGAGGCGATAGACCGGGCGATGATGCTCGGTGCCGGCTTCCCGGACGGTCCGGCGAAGCTCGCCGACGACGAGGGGCTCGACGCCCTGTGTGACGCCCTCGACGACCTCCACGAGGAGACCGGCGAGGAACGCTACCGGGCGACCGAGTACCTCAGGGAGGCGGCCGAGGCGGGTGGATTCCACGGGGACGAAGCCGACGGCGACGGAACGGGCGGCGGGACGCCCGACTACGATACCCTCTCCGTCGCCGTCGACGGTCGGGTCGGGCACGTCGAGATCGATCGTCCCCACCGGATGAACACGATAAGTCACGAGCTGCTCGCGGAGTTCGAGTCGGCGGTCGACCGGCTCGACGGCGACGACGAGGTTCGGGCGATCCTGGTGACCGGCGCGGGCGACCGGGCCTTCTCGGCGGGAGCCGACTTCCAGAGCATGGCCGCGAGCGGCACGGACCCGCTCAAGGGCGTCGAACTCTCCCGGACGGGACAGCGTACCTTCGGGAAGCTGGAGGAGTCCGACAAGCCCGTCGTCGCCGGGATCGACGGCTACTGTCTGGGCGGCGGGATGGAGCTCGCGACCGCGGCCGACCTCCGTGTCGCCTCCGAGCGCTCCGAGCTCGGCCAGCCCGAACACGACCTCGGGCTGCTCCCGGGGTGGGGCGGGACGCAGCGGCTCGCCCGGATCGTCGGCGAGGGACGCGCGAAGGAGATCATCCTCACCGCCGACCGCTACGACGCCGAGACGATGTACGACTACGGCTTCGTCAACGAGGTCGTCGAGAACGACGCGCTCGACGACCGGGCATGGGAGCTCGCCGAGGAGCTCGCGGCCGGCCCGCCGGTCGCCCAGAAGTACACGAAGCGGGTCATCCACGCCGGGCGGGACGACGGCGAGGCCGGCCTCGAGGCCGAGTCGCAGGCGTTCGGCCACGCGATGAACACCGACGACCTCATGGAGGGGATCACGGCGTTCATGAGCGACGAGGAGCCGGAGTTCGAGGGGAAATGAGCGACTTTCGGGTCCGTGTCGGCGACCGCGAACTGCCGGCGACGTGGACGGACGACGCCCCCGAGACCGTCGAGGCGATCGACGACGAGCTCCCCCTTTCCGGCGACGCGACGCGGTGGGGCGACGAGCTGTACTTCGACGTTCCCGTCGACGTCCCGGCGGAGAACGCGCGGGAACGGTGCCGGTCGGGGCGGTCGCCTACTGGCCGCGCGGGAACGCGCTCTGTCTGTTCTGGGGACCGACGCCCGCCAGCACGGACGGGGAGCCGCGCGCCGCGAGCCCGGTAAACGTGGTCGCTTCGCTCGACGACGTGAGCCCGCTCCGGTCGCTCGACGGAGGAGCGAGGGTCGAGATCGACCGAGAATAGGCGTCCGCGGCCGGGGGAACGTACCGCCGGAACGAAGGACGCGATCGTCTCCGGAGCGTTACACGTACCCTTCCTCGACGAGCAGCTCGCCGTTCAGGATCGACGCGCCGGCCGCACCGCGGATCGTGTTGTGTGCGAGACAGTTGTACTGGATCCCGTCGGTCGTCGTCTCGACGCCGCCGGCGACGATCCCCATCCCGTCGGCGTACGTCCGGTCGAGCCGGGGCTGTGGCCGGTCCGGCTCGTCGGGGCCGAACACCTTGATGAGCTGATCGGGCGAGCTGGGGAGGTCCGCGCTCTCGAACGCGCGCATGGCGTCGCGGACCGCCTCCGGTTCCGGGTCCTCCGTCAGCGCGGCGAACACGTTCTCGAGGTGGCCGTCGAGCGTCGGGATCCGGTTACACGAGGCCGCCACGTCGGCGTCGTGGAGGCTCAGTTCGGCACCGTCGAACGAGCCGAGCAGCTTGCGCGACTCCGTCTCCATCTTGTCCTCCTCGCCGCCGATGTGCGGGATCGCGTTGTCGAGGATCTCCATCGACGTGACGCCGGAGTAACCCGCCCCGGAGACGGCCTGGAGCGTGGAGACGTGGACCGTCTCGAGCCCGAACTCGTCGAGCGCCGCCAGCGTGGGCACCATCGTGATCGTCGAGCAGTTCGGGTTCTTCACCAGCGCGCCGTCCCAGCCCCGCTCGTCACGCTGGACGTCGATGAGACCGAGGTGGTCCGGATTGATCTCGGGGATCGTCAGGGGGACGTCCGCCGCCATCCGGTCGTTCGAGGAGTTCGAGGAGACGACGTATCCGGCCTCGAGGAACGGCGGCTCGACCTCCGCGGCGACCGAGGAGGGAAGCGACGAGAAGAGCAGGTCGACGTCGGCGTCGGCGATCGCTTCCGGATCCGTCGCGACGACCTCCATCCCGGCGACGTCGTCGGGGATCGGGGTGTCGACGCGCCACTTCGCGGCCTCCCGGTAGGTCAGGCCCGCGCTCGAGGGACTCGCGGTGACCGCCGCCAGTTCGAAGGTCGGGTGGTCGTCGAGCAGTTGGATGAATCGCTGACCGACCGCACCGGTCGCACCGAGGATGCCGACTCGTACAGACATTGGATGACCCTGAGAGTCAGTCGCATAAGTGCGTTCGGATACGCGACGGTCGACGTGGCAGTCGGCCCGCCGGCGACCGACGGTTTAACACCTCCCACCGTGTAAGACCAGCCGCGTGCCCTCAGTCCCCGCCCGAGTACTCCCGACTGGGAGCGATGACCGCGCGGAGAACCCAGGCACGTCACATCCGGTCGCGAACGCGACCCGCTCGTCGCCGCGCAGGCGACCGCCCGCCACGAGGGTTTCCCGGTCGACGCGGCACGCCGCCGGAGATGAGACCGGTCGTTAGTGTCGCGGGCGTACATATTTGAAGTGGACAGGCACCCCGATCGCATGGTAGAAACGAGATCGTCTACTTCAGATACGGCAGGAGAACGAGTGGGTCGGGGCGGATTCGAACCGCCGACCTGCTCCCGCCCTCCGGCGATTTTCATCGCCTCCGGGCGGACCGCGAGGGGAAGAAGTTGTGGTAACCGCCTACCTCGATACCACCCTTGGAACCTGCTACTTCTCGGATTACCGGTCGCCGTGTCACGGCTACCAAACCATGACACGGAACCTAACGCCGAACGAAGCAGTCGAACGGTATCTCAAAGAACGAAAGCCAGAGGTCTCTCAGGCAACCTGGCAAAACCATTCCTACACGCTCCAACGGTTCGTGGAGTTCTGCACCGATGAGGACATCGAGAACATCAACAGCTTGGACGGGTTCTCCGTCCACGAGTTCAAGATAGACCGCCGCGAGGACGATATCAGTGAACAGACACTCTACAACAACCTATGTGTCCTCCGGGTGTTCCTTCAGTGGTGTGAATCGCTCGGCTTGGTCAAGGAGTCTATCTCCGAAGATATGATTCTGCCCGAGGCGAAGGGAGTGCGCCATGAGACGATTGCTCCCGAACGAGTCAGCGATATACTGGGATACTTAGACGATTTCGAGTATGCAACCCTCAGGCACGCGCTGTTCGCTCTCCTGTGGGATACGGGTATACGCCTCGGTGCTGCTCGTGCGCTTGATGTCGACGATTACTACAGCGATGAGGCGTACGCTGCACTTCATCACCGGCCCGCGACAGGCACGCCACTGAAGAACGACGAGGGTGGCGAGCGAGAAGTGAATCTTCATCGATGGGTCTGCGATATCCTCGACGACTATATCAAGCACAATCGAGAGGATACCAGCGACGAGTACGACCGGGAACCACTGTTTGCCAGCACGAGAGGGCGAACAACGAAGGGTAACCTCCGGATGCACATCAACGCACTCACCAGACCCTGCTACTATACTGATAAGTGTCCTCACGACCGCGACATCAGTGATTGTGAGGCGACGACGTTTAACCACGCACAGCGTTGTCCGTCATCGGTGACACCGCACCCGATTCGGCGGAGTGCAATTACCTACTGGCTTAATCAGGGACATCCGAAGGAACTCGTCAGTGACCGGATGAACGTCTCGAAGAAGGTGCTTGACAAGCACTACGACGAACGCACTGAAGAGGAGAAGCGGGAGTTGCGTCGCCAAGCGTTTGAGATGTCCAGCTAATGCACCGATGAGGAGGCAGGATTCATACTCTGTTTTATGTAGAACGGAAAGTTTAGAAGCTTAGTTCGGCCGCTCTCACGCGCTTGGACTGGACTACGTCATTGAGGTACTATACGCGGGCCAACCGCACGACGTGACCGCTGACCGGGTGGAAATAACCACGGAGGTCTTGGACAAGTACTACGACCATGCGACGAAAGAGAAGCGGATGGAACAACAGGTAGACTACCTCGTGGACGTGTAGAAGCCCCTACGGCCAATCGCAGTCATCAAGGTCACTCATGTAGGTGCACAGGCACGATTCTATGTCGAAGACGGCGTCAACGTCATCCATGTTTTGTTCGGCTCGACCATGTGATTCGAGCAGACGAAGGTAGGTAGATGCCTCTGGGTCAGTGGTATCTACCGGAAAGATTGAATTGAAGCCTTCTTTCGGTTTCGTTGAGTTGATGTATCTAATCTTGAGCCGGGGAGGAGTCAGCCACGATACCGAGTGTGCGCGTATCACTACCTCCAGCCAGTCGAATGCTTGGAGCCGCCGAAATGTGTGAACCCCTTCGAGACTGTCCATGGCCGTATCAAAGGCAATCTCTCTGCGGGTTTCTTCTTGCGAGGCTATACTCTCGTCGTGGCGAAGTGAATATAGCCGACCAAAGAACTTAGAGAATGAATTCACTTCAGTTCCGTTGATACTCAGGTTCTCCAGCGAATCTATTGCACCGGCAACTTTCGCTAGTTGTCCACTCTGGCTCAGCAGCTCACAAGCTGACACGTTGTAGTGAAGGAAGCGGGTGAATCAGGAACCTGATTCATCCGCTGTCCGGA